>NZ_BPQJ01000014.1:0-98145 GCF_022179185.1 Methylobacterium frigidaeris
CGCGAGGGCGGCCGCACCGTCGGCGCCGGCGTCGTCGCCTCCATCACCGAGTAAGCGTCCAGGCGCTTCCACGAGCGGACAGGTGACGGGGCGGGCCTCGTGCCCGCCCCATCCCGTCGCGAGGTAGACATCACATGAACGGCCAGAACATCCGTATTCGCCTCAAGGCGTTCGATCATCGCATCCTGGATTCGTCGACCCGCGAGATCGTCTCGACGGCGAAGCGGACCGGGGCCCAGGTCCGCGGGCCGATCCCGCTGCCGACCCGGATCGAGCGCTTCACCGTCAACCGCTCGCCCCACATCGACAAGAAGTCGCGCGAGCAGTTCGAGATGCGCACCCACAAGCGCGTGCTCGACATCGTCGATCCGACGCCCCAGACCGTGGACGCGCTGATGAAGCTCGACCTCGCCGCTGGCGTCGACGTGGAGATCAAGCTCTGAGGACCCGCGGGTTCTTGGAGCTTCACTAGGCCGCGCGGGGGAGAACCATGCGCTCAGGAGTCATCGCACAGAAGGTCGGCATGACCCGCGTCTTCACGGACGCCGGCGAGCATGTTCCGGTCACGGTGCTCAAGGTCGATCAGTGCCAGGTGGTCGCCCACCGCACGATCGAGAAGAACGGCTACGTCGCGCTCCAGGTGGGCGTCGGCAAGGCCAAGGTCAAGAACGTCACGAAGGCCCAGCGCGGCCATTTCGCCGTCGCGAAGGTCGAGCCGAAGCGCAAGCTGGCTGAGTTCCGCGTGAGCGAGGACGCGATCATCCCGGTCGGCGCCGAGATCACCGCGGACCACTTCCTGGCCGGTCAGTTCGTCGACGTGACGGGCACGACCACCGGTAAGGGTTTCGCCGGCGGCATGAAGCGCTGGAACTTCGGCGGTCTGCGCGCCACCCACGGCGTGTCGATCTCGCACCGCTCGATCGGTTCGACCGGCGGCCGTCAGGATCCGGGCAAGACCTTCAAGAACAAGAAGATGCCGGGCCATCTCGGTGTCGAGCGGGTGACGACCCAGAACCTGCGCGTCGTGCGCACCGATGTCGAGCGCGGCCTGATCCTGGTCGAAGGCTCGGTCCCGGGCGTCGACGGCGGCTGGATCTTCGTCCGTGACGCCGTGAAGCGCAAGCTGCCGGCCGATGCCCCGATGCCGGGCAAGTTCCGCGAGCAGGCTGCTGCTCCGGCTGAGGGCCAGGTCGAGGCTCCCGCGGCTCCGGCCACCGAGGAGAACGCGTGATGAAGTTCGAGATCACCACGCTCGACGGTGCCGAGGCCGGCTCGGTCGAGCTCGACGAGGCCATCTTCGGCCTCGAGCCGCGCGCCGACCTGCTGCAGCGCTGCGTCCGCTGGCAGCTCGCCAAGCGCCAGGCCGGAACTCACCAGACCAAGCAGCGCGGCGAGATCGCCCGCACGACCAAGAAGCTGTACAAGCAGAAGGGCACCGGTAACGCCCGTCACGGCGCGGCCTCCGCTCCGCAGTTCCGTGGCGGCGCCCGTGCCCACGGCCCGGTCACCCGCTCGCACGCCCACGACCTGCCCAAGAAGGTCCGGGCGCTCGCGCTCCGCCACGCCCTCTCGGCCAAGGCCAAGAGCGCAGCCCTGATCGTCATGGACGACGCCCGCCTCGAGGAGGGCAAGACCAAGGCGCTCAAGGAGCGGTTCGGCAAGCTGTCGCTCTCGAACGCCCTGATCATCGGCGGCGCCGAACTCGACCAGAACTTCGCCCGTGCGGCCCGCAACCTGCCGCAGATCGACGTCCTGCCGGTGCAGGGCATCAACGTCTACGACATCCTGCGCCGCGAGAAGCTCGTGCTGACGCGCGCCGCCGTCGATGCGCTGGAGGCGCGATTCAAATGAGCGCTGATCCGCGCCACTACGACGTGATCGTCTCCCCGGTCATCACCGAGAAGGCGACGAACCTCTCGGAACTCAACAAGGTTGTGTTCCGGGTGGCCCCGAAGGCGACCAAGCCGCAGATCAAGGAAGCGGTCGAGAAGCTGTTCGAGGTCAAGGTGAAGAGCGTCAACACGCTCGTCACCAAGGGCAAGACCAAGATGTTCCGCGGTCAGCGCGGCCAGCGTTCGGACGTGAAGAAGGCGATCGTCACCCTCGAAGAGGGCCAGACCATCGACGTCACGACCGGGCTCTGAGGGGAACGGCGTAAGGGAACAAGCCAATGGCTTTGAAGACATTCAAGCCGGTCACGCCGAGCCTTCGCCAGCTCGTGATCGTGGACCGTTCGGAGCTCTACAAGGGCAAGCCGGTCAAGTCGCTGACGGTGGGCAAGTCGTCCACCGGCGGCCGCAACAATCTCGGCCGCATCACCGTCCGCTTCCGCGGCGGTGGCCACAAGCGGACGCTGCGCAACGTCGACTTCAAACGGCGTGAGCACGCCGGCAAGGTCGGCACCGTGGAGCGGATCGAGTATGATCCGAACCGCACGGCGTTCATCGCGCTGGTGACCTACGAGGGTGGCGCGCAGAGCTACATCCTGGCGCCGCAGCGCGTGAAGGCCGGCGACAAGGTGGTGTCGGGCGAGTCGGTCGACATCAAGCCCGGCAACGCCATGCCGCTCGGCAACATGCCGGTCGGCACGATCGTGCACAACGTCGAGCTGAAGATCGGCAAGGGCGGGGCGATCGCCCGGTCCGCGGGCAACTACGCCCAGATCGTCGGCCGCGACCAGGGCTACGTCACGCTGCGCCTGAACTCGGGCGAGCAGCGCCTGGTGCACGGCCAGTGCTACGCCACGGTGGGCGCGGTCTCGAACCCCGACCACATGAACATCTCGCTCGGCAAGGCGGGCCGCAACCGCTGGCTCGGCAAGCGTCCGCACAACCGCGGCGTCGCCATGAACCCGATCGACCACCCGCACGGCGGCGGCGAGGGTCGCACCTCGGGCGGTCGTCATCCGGTCACCCCGTGGGGTATCCCCACCAAGGGCAAGAAGACCCGCTCGAACAAGCGCACCGACACGTTCATCGTGTCGAGCCGCCACAACCGCAAGAAGTAAGGGCTTCGTCCCATGGCACGTTCAATCTGGAAGGGGCCGTTCGTCGACGGCTACCTCCTCAAGAAGGCGGACGCCGCGCGCGGCGCGAGCCGCAACGAGGTGATCAAGATCTGGAGCCGTCGCTCCACGATCCTTCCGCATTTCGTTGGTCTGACCTTCGGGGTCTACAACGGGCAGAAGCACATTCCGGTCTACGTCTCCGAGGAGATGGTCGGGCACAAGTTCGGCGAGTTCTCGCCGACCCGCACCTTCCACGGTCACGCGGCCGACAAGAAGGCGAAGAGGCGCTAAGATGGGCAAGGCAGCTGCACCCCGCGCGCTCCCCGAGAACGAGGCCAAGGCCGTGGCGCGCATGCTGCGCGTCAGCCCGCAGAAGCTGAACCTCGTGGCTCAGCTCATCCGCGGCAAGAAGGTCTCGACCGCGCTCGCCGACCTCCAGTTCTCGCGCAAGCGCATCGCCGTCGACGTGCGCAAGTGCCTCGAGAGCGCGATCGCCAACGCCGAGAACAACCACGACCTCGACGTCGACGATCTCGTCGTGAAGGAGGCCTATGTCGGCAAGGCGCTGGTTCTCAAGCGCTTCCACGCCCGCGCCCGCGGCCGTGGCGCCCGCATCCTGAAGCCGTTCGCGAACCTCACCATCGTGGTGCGGGAAGTCCCGGCCGAAGCCGCCTGAGGAGGAATCGATGGGCCAGAAAGTCAACCCGATCGGTCTCCGGCTCGGCATCAACCGGACCTGGGACTCGCGCTGGTACGCCAACAAGGGCGAGTACGCTCGCCTGATGCACGAAGACGTCGCGATCCGCAAAGCGCTGCTCAAGCAGCTCAAGCAGGCCGCCGTCTCCAAGATCGTCATCGAGCGTCCGCACAAGAAGTGCCGCGTCACCATCCACTCGGGCCGCCCGGGTGTGGTGATCGGCAAGAAGGGTGCGGACATCGAGAAGCTGCGCAAGCTGGTCAACTCGATGACCAAGGCCGACGTGACGATCAACATCGTCGAGGTGCGCAAGCCCGAGATCGACGCCACCCTGGTGGCCGACTCGATCGCGCAGCAGCTCGAGCGTCGCGTCGCCTTCCGTCGCGCCATGAAGCGGGCCGTGCAGTCGGCGATGCGTCTCGGCGCCGAGGGCATCCGCATCAACTGCTCCGGCCGCCTCGGCGGCGCCGAGATCGCCCGGCTCGAGTGGTACCGCGAGGGCCGCGTGCCCCTGCACACCCTGCGCGCCGACGTCGATTACGGCACGGCCACGGCGTTCACCACCTACGGCACCTGTGGCATCAAGGTGTGGGTGTTCAAGGGCGAGATCCTCGAGCACGACCCGATGGCGCAGGACAAGCGCGCGCACGAGGAGGGCGGCCGTTCCGGCGGGCGTCGTGACCGCGAGCGCGGCGAGCGCGGCGGACGGGACGCGGCGGCCTGAGGGCCGCCCGTCTCCCGCCCTTCAGTTTTGAGAGGCTGCCATGCTGCAACCCAAGAAGACGAAGTTCCGCAAGCAGTTCAAGGGCCGCATCCACGGCTTCGCGAAGGGCGGAACCGACCTGAACTTCGGCTCCTACGGCCTCAAGGCCATGGAGCCGGAGCGGGTCACCGCGCGTCAGATCGAGGCGGCGCGCCGCGCGATCACCCGCGAGATGAAGCGTCAGGGCCGGGTCTGGATCCGGATCTTCCCCGACGTCCCCGTGACCGCGAAGCCGACCGAGGTCCGCATGGGCTCCGGCAAGGGTGCGCCCGAGTACTGGGCGGCCCGCGTGCATCCGGGCCGCATCATGTTCGAGATCGACGGCGTGGCCGAGGACATCGCCCGCGAGGCGCTGCGCCTGGGTGCCGCCAAGCTGCCGGTCCGCACGCGCTTCATCCAGCGCATCGCCGACTGAGGAGAATATTCGAGATGAAGTCGAGCCAGAGGCTGTCTGACCTGCGCGCGCTGTCGCCGGATCAGCTCGGCGAAGAGCTCCTGAACCTGAAGAAGGAGCAGTTCAACCTGCGCTTCCAGCGGGCCACGGGTCAGCTCGAGAACGTCGCCCGGGTGCGCGAAGTGCGCCGCGACATCGCCCGCGTCCGCACCCTGCAGCGCCAGAAGACGCTGCAGGCGGCGCAGGGCTAAGGGAGTCTAGGACCATGCCGAAGCGCGTGCTGCAGGGCGTCGTCGTCAGCGACAAGCAGGACAAGACCATCGTCGTGAAGGTGGAGCGTCGCTTCACCCATCCGGTGATGAAGAAGACCATCCGCCGGTCGAAGAACTACCACGCTCACGACGAGAACAACGTGGCCAAGGTCGGCCAGCAGGTGTTCATCGAGGAGTCGCGGCCCTATTCCAAGCTCAAGACCTGGAAGCTGGTCGAGGGCGAGGCCGTCGCGACTGCAGAGGCGTAAGACGGGGGCGCTTTCCCGGCGCCCCCGGTCGCCTCTCCAAACATGGCGCCATCCGGCGCCCGTTTGGCCTTGTCAACGGGGCCGATCCGGTGTAGACGGCCGGCCTCCACCGAAACATGAAGGGCGTGTGACGCGCTCCTCATCGCGTTCGTTGACCGCGCCAGCGCGAGCAATCGCGCTGCTGCGCGGTCTTTTAATGGACGGGGACGCGAGATCCCCATCAGGCTGCCGTCCGCCGGGCAATCCTGCCCTGCGGAGACCTGCCTGAAACAAGGAAAGGGCGTTAGGCCGTGATCCAGATGCAGACGAATCTGGACGTCGCCGACAATTCCGGCGCACGTCGCGTGATGTGCATCAAGGTGCTCGGCGGTTCCAAGCGCAAGTATGCCGGTGTCGGCGACATCATCGTGGTGTCGGTGAAGGAGGCGATTCCGCGGGGCCGCGTGAAGAAGGGCGACGTCATGAAGGCGGTCGTCGTGCGCACTGCCAAGGACGTCCGTCGGGCCGACGGTTCGGTGATCCGCTTCGACCGCAACGCGGCCGTGCTGATCAACAACCAGAAGGAGCCGATCGGCACCCGTATCTTCGGGCCCGTGCCGCGCGAGCTGCGTGCTCGCAATCACATGAAGATCATCTCGCTGGCGCCGGAGGTGCTGTGATGGCTGCGAAGGTGAAGAAGGGCGACAAGGTCGTCGTCCTGACCGGCCGCGACAAGGGTCGCACCGGCGAGGTCATCCAGGTGATGCCGAAGGAAGATCGGGCCCTGGTGCGGGGGATCAACCTGGTGAAGCGCCACACGCGCCAGACCCAGACCTCCGAGGGCGGGATCATCTCCAAGGAGGCGGCGATCCACCTGTCGAACCTGGCGGTCGCCGACCCCAAAGACGGCAAGCCCACCCGGGTCGGTTTTCGCATTCTGGAAGACGGGCGCAAGGTTCGCTTCGCGAAGCGCTCGGGAGATCTGATCGATGGCTGAGGCGCTGAAGGACGGCTACACGCCGCGGCTGAAGAAGCACTACGAGGAAGTGGTGCGTCCGAAGCTGATCGAGGAGTTCGGCTATACCAACCCGATGCAGGTGCCGGCGATCGAGAAGATCGTCGTCAACATGGGCGTCGGCGAGTCGACCCAGGACTCGAAGAAGGCCACCGTGGCGGCCGAGGACCTCGGCCTGATCGTCGGTCAGAAGCCGGTGATCACCCGGGCCCGCAAGGCGATCGCGACCTTCAAGGTCCGCGAGAACATGCCGATCGGTTGCAAGGTCACGCTGCGCAAGCAGCGCATGTATGAGTTCATGGACCGCCTGATCACCATCGCGCTGCCGCGCGTGCGTGACTTCCGCGGCCTGAATCCGAAATCGTTCGACGGCCGCGGCAACTACGCCCTCGGGATCAAGGAGCACCTGGTGTTCCCCGAGATCAACTACGACAAGGCCCAGAACACCTGGGGCATGGACATCGTCGTGGCGACCACCGCCAAGACCGATGCCGAGGCCCGGGCGCTCCTGAAGCACTTCAACTTCCCGTTCCGGCAGTGAGGGCTGACCGCCCCCATACGCGGACACCGGAGAGCTTAAGACATGGCTAAGACGAGCAAGATCGAGAAGAACAAGCAGCGGCGGGAGCTGGTGAAGCGCTACGCGCCGAAGCGCGAGGCGCTGCTGGCCACCGCCAACGACGAGTCGCTGTCGATGGAGGAGCGCTTCGAGGCGCGCCTCAAGCTGGCGGAGCTGCCCCGCAACTCCAGCCCGACCCGCATCCGCAACCGCTGCGAGATGACCGGCCGTCCCCGGGCTTACTACCGCAAGCTCGGCATCTCCCGCGTCGCGCTCCGCGACCTGGGATCCCGGGGCATGATCCCGGGCCTGGTCAAGTCCAGCTGGTAAGGGGAGGGCGCCACAGATGATCAACGATCCCGTGGGCGATATGCTCACCCGCATCCGCAACGGCCAGATGCGTCGTCGCAACGTCGTGCAGACCCCCGGCTCCAAGCTGCGGGCCCGCGTCCTCGACGTGCTGAAGTCCGAGGGCTACATCCGCGACTACGCCACGACTGATTACGGCAACGGGCGCACCGAGTTCGCGATCGAGCTCAAGTACTTCGACGGCCAGCCGGTGATCCGCTCGATCGAGCGCGTCTCCAAGCCCGGCCGCCGGGTCTACTCGTCGGTCGATACCCTGCCGCGCGTCGCCGACGGCCTGGGCATCACCATCGTCTCCACCCCTCAGGGCGTCATGGCCGACCACGAGGCGCGCGAGCGCAACGTCGGCGGCGAGGTGCTCTGCAAGGTCTTCTGACCTTCGGACCCTGACAGCCGAAAAGGAGAGACGAGCATGTCCCGCGTAGGCAAGAAGCCTGTGACCGTCCCGGCCGGCGTGACCGCCACCGTCGACGGCCAGAACGTCAAGATCAAGGGCCAGAAGGGCGAGCTGCAGTTCCGCGTGCCCGACCAGGTGTCGGTGTCGCACGAGAACGGCGCGATCTCGGTCCAGCCCCGGTCGCAGACCAAGGAGGCCCGCGCGATGTGGGGCCTCTCCCGCGCCCAGGTGTCGAACCTGGTCGAGGGCGTGACCAAGGGCTACGAGAAGAAGCTGGAGATCAACGGCGTCGGTTACCGCGCCGCGGTCGCCGGCAAGGTGCTGAAGCTGTCGCTCGGCTACAGCCACGACGTCGAGTACCCGATCCCGGAGGGGATCACGATCGCCACCCCGCGGCCGGTCGAGATCATCGTCACCGGCATCGACAAGCAGCGCGTCGGCCAGGTCGCGGCGGAGATCCGCGATTATCGCGGCCCCGAGCCCTACAAGGGCAAGGGTGTGAAGTACGCCGGCGAGTTCATCTTCCGCAAGGAAGGCAAGAAGAAGTAAGGACGGCCGATGTCTCGCAAAATCGAACTGCTCGATCGGCGCCGCGCGCGCGTCCGGCGGGCGATCCGCAAGGCGGCCAACGGCCGTCCGCGGCTCTCGGTGTTCCGCTCCTCCAAGCAGATCTACGTCCAGGTCATCGACGATGCGACCGGCCACACCCTGGCCGCCGCCTCGAGCCTCGACAAGGACCTGCGCGCCCGCCTCAAGACCGGCGCCGACAAGGCCGCCGCGACCGAAGTCGGCAAGCTGGTGGCGGAGCGCGCCAAGGCTGCCGGCGTGAGCCAGGTCATCTTCGACCGCTCGGGCTACCTCTATCACGGCCGGGTCAAGGCCCTGGCCGACGCGGCCCGCGAGGGCGGCCTGGACTTCTGATCCCGCGAGAGGGGAGGGCGCGTCTCGCGCCCCTCCGCTCCCTGGATCGGCACGATGTCCCATGAGGCGAGGGGGCCTTGAGAGGCTCCCTCTCTCATTACGGCGGATGACACAGCAGCGAGCGGGACCGTCGCCCGCGTCAGTCGATGGACAACACACATGGCACGTGAGCGTGAGGGTCGTCGCCGCGACGACCGCGAGGAGCGCGACAGCGAGTTCGTGGACAAGCTCGTCCACATCAACCGCGTCGCCAAGGTGGTAAAGGGCGGCCGTCGCTTCGGCTTCGCGGCCCTCGTCGTTGTCGGCGACCAGAAAGGTCGCGTCGGTTTCGGACACGGCAAGGCCCGTGAGGTTCCCGAGGCCATCCGCAAGGCCACCGAGGCGGCCAAGCGCGGTCTCGTCCGCGTGGCGCTTCGCGAGGGCCGCACCCTGCACCACGACGTGCAGGGCCGTCACGGCGCCGGCAAGGTCATCCTGCGCGCTGCTCCGGCCGGTACCGGCATCATCGCGGGCGGCCCGATGCGCGCCGTCTTCGAGACGCTCGGCATGCAGGACGTGGTGGCGAAGTCGCTCGGCTCGTCGAACCCCTACAACCTCGTGCGCGCCACCTTCGACGCGCTCAAGAACGAGGATTCGCCCCGCTCGGTCGCGGCGCGCCGCGGTCTCAAGGTCTCGGCCCTCCAGGCCCGCCGTCGCGACGCCGACTCGGCCGCCTCGGCCGATTCCGCCGACGCGGCGTAAGGAGGCTCGGGATGACTGAGAAGACCGTCCGCGTGCAGCAGATCGGCTCGCCGATCCGCCGCGAGGCCAGCCAGCGCCAGACGCTGATCGGCCTGAAGCTGAACAAGATGCACCGCATCGCCGTCCTGCCCGACACCCCCTCGGTGCGCGGCATGATCGCGAAGGTGCATCACCTCGTGCGCGTTCTCGACGACGCGGCGTGAGGAGGGCACGATGAAGCTCAACGAAATCCGTGACAACGAAGGCGCGACCAAGAAGCGGATGCGCGTCGGCCGGGGTATCGGCTCCGGCAAGGGCAAGACCGCCGGCCGCGGTGTGAAGGGCCAGAAGGCGCGCTCCGGCGTTGCCATCAAGGGCTTCGAGGGCGGCCAGATGCCGCTCCACCGTCGCCTGCCCAAGCGCGGCTTCAACAACCCGGGCGCGACCGACCTCAACGAGGTCAATATCGGTCGCATCCAGCAGGCGGTCGATGCCGGCAAGCTCGATGCCTCGGCTCCGGTGACCCTCGAGGCGCTGATCGCCGCCGGCGTGGTCTCCAAGGCCCGCGACGGCGTGAAGATCCTCGGCGTCGGCGAGCTGACCGCCAAGCTGACCTTCCAGGTCTCCCGGGCGTCGAAGTCGGCGGTCGAGGCGATCGAGAAGGCCGGCGGCTCGGTGACCCAGTCGCTCGCCACCGCCGACGACGCGGTTGCGTCGGCCTGAGGCACACTTTAAGTCACCGATCATCGGCGGCGGCCCGTGCGACCAGCGCGAGGCCGCCGCTCGTGTTTTGGGGGATGCTCGCGCATCCCTGACCGCGCGCGCCGCGGACCCCGACCCTGAGGACACGTAACCCATGGCCTCTGCAGCCGAGCAGCTCGCCGCCAACCTCAACTTCGGCGCCATCGCCAAGGCCGAAGAGCTCAAGAAGCGGATCTGGTTCACCCTGGGCGCCCTGATCGTCTACCGGCTCGGGACCTACATCCCGCTGCCCGGCATCGATCCCGATGCGCTCCGCCAGAGCTTCGCCAACGCGCAAGGCGGCGTGCTCGGCCTGTTCAACATGTTCTCCGGCGGTGCCGTCGAGCGCATGGCGATCTTCGCGCTCAACATCATGCCGTACATCTCGGCATCGATCATCGTGCAGCTGCTCACCTCGGTTGTGCCGTCTCTCGAGGCGCTGAAGAAGGAGGGCGAGTCCGGCCGCAAGGTGCTCAACCAGTACACCCGCTACCTCACGGTGGTGCTGGCGATCTTCCAGGCCTGGGGCATCGCGGTCGGCCTGCAGAGCTCCGGCGGCATCGTGCAGGATCCCGGACCCTTCTTCCTGATCTCGACCGTGATCACGCTCACCGGCGGCACGCTGTTCCTGATGTGGATCGGCGAGCAGATCACCTCGCGCGGCATCGGCAACGGCTCCTCGCTCATCATCTTCGCGGGCATCGTCGCGCACCTGCCCTCGGCGATCGCCGGCACCCTCGAACTCGGGCGGCAGGGCGCGCTCTCGACCGTGGTGATCCTCGGCGTGGTGGTGATGGCCGCGGCCGTCGTCTACTTCATCGTGTTCATGGAGCGCGCGCAGCGCCGGCTCCTGATCAACTACCCCAAGCGCCAGGTCGGCAACCGGATGTACGAGGGCCAGACCTCGTTCCTGCCGCTCAAGCTCAACACCTCCGGCGTCATCCCGCCGATCTTCGCCTCGTCGCTGCTGCTGCTGCCGGCTACCGCCGCGAGCTTCCAGACCGACCCGAACGGCACCGGCATCATCGCCACCATGGCGACCTATCTCGGCCACGGCCGGCCGCTCTACATGCTGCTCTACGCGGCGCTGATCATCTTCTTCGCCTTCTTCTACACCGCGGTGGTGTTCAACCCGCAGGAGACGGCGGACAACCTGAAGAAGCATGGCGGCTTCATCCCGGGCATCCGTCCGGGCGAGCGCACCGCCGAGTTCATCGACAAGGTGCTGTCGCGCATCACCGTGATCGGCGCCGCGTACCTGACGGTGATCTGCCTGATCCCTGAGATCCTGGTCTCCTACGCCTCGCTGCCGTTCTACTTCGGCGGCACCTCGCTCCTGATCGTGGTCTCGGTGACCATGGACACGGTGGCGCAGGTCCACGGCCACCTGCTGGCGCACCAGTACGAGGGCCTTGTGAAGAAGGCGAAGCTGCGCGGCGCGCGCCGGCGCTGACGCTCTCGCGACGGCAAGCCGACCGGGCCGGTACAACCGGCCCGGCTCGGCACCCTTGCGCCGGGGCGGGGCCTTGGCGCATGGTCGGATTCCGCCCGGACAGGGCCTCGGGCTAGAACAAGCAGACAGGCCGTGCCCCGGGACGAAGGATCCCGTGCGGGAGCGGTGGAGGGGAGAGATAGGTTATGCGGATCATTCTGCTCGGCCCGCCCGGAGCCGGGAAAGGCACCCAATCGGCGCGGATCGTCGAGCGGTACGGAATCCCGCAGCTCTCGACCGGCGACATGCTGCGCGCCGCGGTGGCGGCCGGCACCCCGGTCGGCCTCAAGGCCAAGGCCCTGATGGAGAGCGGCGCGCTCGTCTCCGACGACATCGTGATCGGCATCGTCGCCGACCGGATCGAGGAGGCCGATGCCCGCAGCGGCTTCATCCTCGATGGCTTTCCCCGCACGGTGGCGCAGGCCGTCGCGCTCGAAAAGATGCTGGCCGAGAAGGGCCTGCGCCTCGACGGGGTGATCGAGTTCAAGGTCGACGAGGACGCGCTGGTCGGGCGCATCGCCAAGCGCGCCGCCGAGACCGAGGCCCGCGGCGAGCCGGTGCGCAAGGACGACACGCCGGAGGTGTTCAAGACCCGGCTCGAAGCCTACCGCACCCAGACCGCGCCGCTCTCGGCGCATTACGCCGGCACCGGCCTCTTGCGCCAGGTCGACGGCATGGCGCCGATCGACGAGGTGACGAAGCAGCTCGAAAAGCTGCTCGCCCCGTTTCAGACCGTGTCGGCGTGACGCGGCAGTCCGGTTGACAACAGTTCGCGCCCGCGCTAGTGGGCGCTCCTTCGTTCAGACCCGGACGGCCCGGCGTGCCTCTCTGGAAGGCCGCTCCGGGCCGATTTGCCGTCGGGACGACGCGCAGGGGCCGGGCTCCACCGGACGCGCGTGAGACCAGAAGAACAGCCGCCTGGGCAGACGTCCCGGGCGCGATGGAGAGCAGGAACACCATGGCCCGTATCGCCGGCGTCAACATCCCGACCAACAAGCGCGTCGTCATCGCGCTCCAGTACATCCACGGCATCGGTGCCAAGAAGGCCGAGGAGATCACCGAGAAGGTCGGTATCCCGGCCGAGCGCCGCGTGAACCAGCTCACCGACGCCGAGGTGCTGCAGATCCGCGAGACGATCGACCGCGACTACGTCGTCGAGGGCGACCTGCGCCGCGAAGTTGCGATGAACATCAAGCGCCTGATGGATCTCGGCTGCTACCGCGGCCTGCGTCACCGCCGCAACCTGCCGGTGCGCGGCCAGCGCACCCACACCAACGCCCGCACCCGCAAGGGCAAGGCGAAGCCGATCGCCGGCAAGAAGAAGTAAGCCGCGATCCGTTGAAAGATCGGCGGGGCCGGCGTTCCGGTCTCGCCCGACACCGGCGGCGCGCGAGCGCCGTCACCGCTACTCGTGAGAGACGTCCCGAGCGCCTGGCACCACGGGCGCGCCTGAAGGATCGAAAGACAGTATGGCCAAGGAAGCAACCCGCGTCCGTCGTCGCGAACGCAAGAACATCGTGTCGGGCGTCGCCCACGTGAACGCCTCGTTCAACAACACGATGATCACCATCACGGACGCCCAGGGCAACACGATCTCGTGGTCGTCCGCCGGCGCCATGGGCTTCAAGGGCTCCCGCAAGTCGACCCCCTACGCCGCCCAGGTCGCGGCCGAGGATGCCGGTCGCAAGGCCGCCGAGCACGGCATGCGCACCCTCGAGGTCGAGGTCTCGGGCCCCGGCTCGGGCCGCGAATCGGCCCTGCGCGCGCTCCAGGCGGCGGGCTTCACGGTGACGTCGATCCGCGACGTGACGCCGATCCCGCATAACGGCTGCCGCCCGCGCAAGCGCCGCCGCGTCTGATCATCCACTAGTCCCGGGAGGCTTCGCCAGAGGCCTCCCGGCCGACGGCCCGCGAAGAGGATTGCGTGTCGACACCCTTCACCGCCGACATCGTCCGGCCCGGCGTCCTCCCCTGGACGCTGGGCGATCGCGTTGTGGTCGCCCTCAACGACGGTCATCTCGACGTCGCGATCGGGCTGGTGCAGGGCATCCCCGGCGACGAGGCCGGCCGGCTCCAGGCGGAGGGTTTCCGCTCAGCCGAAGTGCCTCGGATCTCCGTCAACGCCTTCCTGGTCCTCGGCGGAGCCGCCCCGGTCCTGGTCGATGCCGGGATGGGCGCGGGCGGTCCTGCGAGCCTCGGGCACCTGCCAGATGCACTTCGCGCCTGCGGCGTGGCGCCGGAGGCGATCGGCACCGTGCTGGTGACCCACCTGCATTCCGACCATATCGGCGGGCTGATGGGACCGGACGGCGCCGCTCTGTATCCGAAGGCCGAGGTGGTGATCCCGGAGGCGGAGGCCGCCTACTGGCTCGCCGACGGGGCCGAGGCGCGGGCGCCGGAGGGAGCGAAGGCGGGTTTCCGACGGGCGCACGCACTCGTCGCGGCCTACGGCGAGCGGATCCGCCGGGCCGGCGAGGGCGAGGTTCTGCCCGGGATCGAGGCGATCCTGGCGCCCGGCCACACCCCCGGTCACACCGCCTACCGGGTCCAGTCGGGCGACCGCTCGCTGCTGATCTGGGGCGACGTGGTGCACCTGCCGGCGATCCAGTTCGCTCGTCCGGAGGCGTTCCTGTCCTTCGACGTGGACGGCGCGATGGCCGCCGCCACGCGCAAGCGCATCCTCGATCAGGCGGCTGCGGATCGCAGCCTGGTCGCCGGGATGCATCTCGAGTTTCCGGCCCTCGGTTCGGTCCGGCGCGACGGCGCCGGCTTCGCCTGGGTCCCGGAGCAGTGGAGCGCGGCGTCCTGACCGCCCCTGCTTCGAACGCGTGAGAGATCAGGACGGCGGTGTCTCCCGGGCGCGGGGGAGACCGCGAGGGGAGGGCCTTTCGGGCCGCCCCGGTGTAAGTTGGCGAGAGGTGCGAACGTGGTCATTCAGAAGAACTGGCAAGAGCTGATCAAGCCGAACAAGCTCGAGGTCACCCCCGGGCACGATCCGAAGCGGATCGCCACCGTGGTGGCCGAGCCGCTGGAGCGCGGCTTCGGCACCACCCTCGGCAACGCCCTGCGCCGGGTTCTCCTCTCGTCGCTCCAGGGCGCGGCCGTCACCTCGGTCCATATCGACGGCGTGCTGCACGAGTTCTCCTCGATCCCGGGCGTGCGCGAGGACGTCACCGACATCGTCCTCAACATCAAGACGATCGCGATCCGCTCGTCGAGTGACACCCCGAAGCGCATGACCCTGCGCAAGACCGGCCCGGGCCTGGTCACCGCCGGCGACATCGCCACCATCGGCGACGTGCAGATCCTCAACCCCGACCTGGTGCTCTGCACCCTGGACGACGGCGCCGAGATCCGCATGGAGTTCACCGTCTCGGCGGGCAAGGGCTACGTCCCGGCCGAGCGCAACCGGCCCGAGGACGCGCCGATCGGCCTGATCCCGGTCGACGCGCTGTTCTCGCCGGTCACCAAGGTGTCCTACCGCATCGAGAACACCCGCGAGGGCCAGGATCTCGACAAGGACAAGCTGACCATGACGGTCGAGACCAACGGCGCGGTCTCGCCCGAGGATGCGCTGGCCTATGCCGCCCGCATCATCCAGGACCAGCTCCAGATCTTCGTGAACTTCGAGGAGCCCCGCAAGGAGGAGGCCGCGCCGCTGGCGCCGCAGCTGCCCTTCAACCCGGCCCTGCTCAAGAAGGTCGACGAGCTCGAGCTGTCGGTCCGCTCGGCCAACTGCCTCAAGAACGACAACATCGTCTATATCGGCGACCTCATCCAGAAGACCGAAGCCGAGATGCTGCGCACGCCGAACTTCGGTCGCAAGTCGCTCAACGAGATCAAGGAAGTGCTGGCCGCGATGGGCCTGCATCTCGGCATGGACGTGCCCGGTTGGCCGCCGGAGAACATCGAGGACCTGGCCAAGCGCTTCGAGGAGCACTACTAGGCCGCAAGCGGCGGCGCGGGATTCGTCCTTGCGCCGCCACTCCGGATGCGCCCTCGACGGACGGCGCATCCGGAGTGGCGGGACTCCGCACTCGCACCACAAAGGACGGCCGACCCGTGGCACGGCGGCCGAGAACCAATAGGAGAGAGCCATGCGTCACGGTTTCCGGGGTCGCCGTTTCAACCGCACCGTCGAGCATCGCAAGGCGATGTTCTCGAACATGTCCGCCGCGCTGATCAAGCACGAGCAGATCATCACCACCTTGCCGAAGGCCAAGGACCTGCGTCCCGTGGTCGAGAAGCTGATCACCCTCGGCAAGCGCGGCGACCTGCATGCCCGCCGTCAGGCGATCGCGGCTCTGCGCGGCGACGAGGTGATGGTCAAGAAGCTGTTCGACGTGCTCGGCCCCCGCTACCAGGGCCGCCCGGGCGGCTATTGCCGCATCATGAAGGCGGGCTTCCGCTACGGCGACAACGCCCCAATGGCGGTGATCGAGTTCGTCGACCGCGACGTCGACGCCCGCGGCAAGGATTCCGGCCCGGTCCAGGTCTCCGACGAGACCGCCTCGGCGTAACGCCGCGGTCGATCCGCAAGGTGTCCTAACAATGCCCTTGAAGGCGGCCCGCGAGGGCCGCCTTTTTCGTTGCGCGGGAACCGCGCCGCAGGATGAGCGATCTCCCGACGGCACCTGCCGTTCAAGGGAGACGTGATCCATGACCAAGCTGAGCATCCCGGCCCTCGCCGCCATCCTCCTCGCCGGCACCGGCACGGCTGCGCTCGCCGACAAGGTCGGGGCCGACTGGATGCCGATCGGGCAGGTGATCCAGAAGGTCGAGGCCGCCGGCTACACCCAGATTTCCGAGATCGAGGCCGATGACGGTCACTGGGAAGGGGAGGGGATGAAGGACGGCAAGCCGATGAAGTTCAAGGCCGATCCGCGCACCGGTGCCATCGTGTCCGAGAAGCCCGGCAAGTAGGAAGCCCTGAAGCAAGTAGGAAACCCTTAAAAAAATCGCGCTCCGGCCGGGGGCCTTCGTCGTCGGCCGCTGGATTCCGGGGCGCGGGAGGCGCAAAGGTGGCGCGCCTTCCGTACCACCAGCGATCTTCCCATGACTGCCATTCCTGCGCTCGCCGACCTCCAGGCCCGCTACGCCGCGCTGCAGGGGCGTGGCCTCAAGCTCGACATGACCCGGGGCAAGCCCTCGCCCGAGCAGCTCGACCTGTCGGAAGGCTTGGTGACCCTGCCGGGCAACCGCGACCACCGCACCGAGACCGGCGAGGATGCCCGCAACTATGGCGGCGTGCAGGGCCTCGCCGAGGTGCGGGCCTTGTTCGCCGCCGTGCTCGGCGCCCCGCCGGAGCGGATCGTCGTCGGCAACAATTCGAGCCTCGCGCTGATGCACGACTGCATCGCCTATGCCCTTCTCAAGGGCGTGCCCGGGTCCGCGCGGCCCTGGTCGAAGGAGGAGGAGATCCGCTTCCTCTGCCCGGTGCCGGGCTACGATCGTCACTTCGCCCTGTGCGAGACCTACGGCATCGGCATGGTCCCGGTGCCGATGACTGCCGAGGGCCCGGACATGGACGTGGTGGAGCGGGAAGCCCGAGATCCCAGGGTGAGGGGGATGTGGGCGGTGCCACAATATTCCAACCCCGGCGGGGAGACCTACAGCGACGCCACCGTCTCGCGCCTCGCCCGGATGGAGACCGGCGCGCCGGACTTCCGGCTGTTCTGGGACAACGCCTACGCGCTGCACCACCTGACCGAGCGGCGGCCGGTCCTGCGGAACATCCTCGAGGCCTGCGCCGAGGCCGGAAACCCCGACCGGGCGATCGTCTTCGCCTCGACCTCCAAGGTGACGCTTGCGGGTGCGGGCCTCGCGATGCTGGCCTCCTCCGAGGCGAATGTCCGCTGGTACCTCGCCAATGCGGGCAAGCGCAGCATCGGGCCGGACAAGCTCAACCAGCTGCGCCACATCCGCTTCCTGCGCGACCAGACCGGGATCGACGCCCTGATGGACGGCCACCGCCGGCTGCTGGCGCCGAAGTTCCGGGCCGTCACCGAGACCCTGGCCCGCCATCTCGGCGGCACCGGCGTCGCGCGCTGGAGCGAGCCGGAGGGCGGCTACTTCGTCCTGCTCGAAGTGCCGGAGGGCTGCGCCACCCGCGTGGTCACGCTCGCCGCCGCCTGCGGCCTGGCGCTGACGCCTGCCGGTGCCACCCACCCCTACGGCCGCGACCCGCAGGACCGGTTGCTGCGCCTCGCCCCGTCCTATCCGAAGCTCGCCGAGGTCGAGGCCGCGGCGGAGGTGGTGGCGACCTGCGTGCTGCTGGCGGCGGAGGAGAGCCGGGAGGCCGGGGGGAGCGGGCGCGTGGCGGCGTGAGCATGCCTTGGGGATGCCGGTGGCATCCCTGACGCTCTTGTTGATGGTGTTTCTTGTCACATTCGAACCAAGGGGCGATCCCGGGGCCGTGCAACGGATTCCGGAATCACCATCGCCGCCGACGCGTCAGGCCGACCCGGGGCACGATTCGGTCGCTCCGGGCGGCGTGGCACGCAGCTTACAGCAGCCCGGCGCCAGCTCGGTCCGCCCCGGCCCCGGATAGGCCGCCGGATCGCCGGTGACGGCGACGCTCGTCGTCGGCAGTTTTCCTGGTTGCTTCAGGTCCCCCTGACGGACGCCCGGTAGTCGCGCGGTGTCATGCCGTAGGCCTGCCGGAACGCACGGCTGACGAGAGAGCTGCTGCCGAAGCCGCAGGCCTCTCCGATCTCGCTGATCGACCGTCGCTCGAGCGGATCGTCGAGGGCGGCCCGGACCGCCGCCAGGCGCTGACGCGCGACGTAGCGCGCGATCCCGCCCTCCGGCTCGAACAGGCGGTAGAGCTGCGAGCGCGACGTGCCGAGTGCCTTCGCCATCGCGTCGATCCGCAGCGGCGTGCAGAGATGGCCGCGGATGAACTGTTTCGCGCTCTTGAGCCGGGCGGCGTCGAGCGGCGTGCTCGCGCGCGCGGCCGCCTCCAGGCTCGGGCGTGCGCAGGCCGCGACCATGTGGAGCGTGGCCTGGGCGATGTGAGCCGCATCCGCCGGTGCGATCGCGTGGCTATGCGCGGCCAAACTCTGCAGGTGATCCGCGAGGAGGCGGCCCGCACCGCCGTGCAGGATCAATCCGTGCAACGCGTCCTCGTCGGACAGCACGGAGGCGACGGATGAACGCGGCAGCGCCAGGATCAGAGAGCCCGTCTCCGGTACCCGGCTGCGGCGATAGGGCTGCGACAGGTCGTTGAGGCTGATCGCGCCGGCCGGAACGTGCGTGACGCCGCGCTCGGTTTCCACGCTGTAGGCGTGCCGGCTCAGATGCAGGACGAAGCCGTCCTGGCCGTCGCGCCGGATCTGCGATCTGGACCGCGCGGGTCCCTGGGGCGCCGCGTTCATCACGCGCAGAGCCATCGAGCCGATCAGGGTCGTCTCGATGCTGCCCGAGAAGCCGGTCGGGTCAGCGTCGAGGGTGTGGGCGGAGAACAGGGTGCGCCACGCCTCGAAACGGTCGCGCTCGGGCAGGTTGTCTGTCGTGAAGAGGGACCGGGATACGACGCTCACGGCAAGTCGGCTCAATCGAGATTTCGAATGATGTTAGCTGTTGCCGCGTCGCTGGCCAGTCTCATTCGGGACACGGTCGACGAACACCCGTTGCCCGTCGTGCCCCGTCAATGCGTCGCCGCCCCCGCCGGCGCCGCAGCACCCGGATCCGCCGGCACGTGAACCGGCGCAGGGCGGCGACGGGAGAAGAGCAGGATCAGAACCGGAAGGATGATGAGGATCAGGAAGGGCGCCAGGCTCATGCCGCCGACCACCACGAGGGCGAGGGGCTTCTGCACCTGCGAGCCGACGCCGGCCGAGAAGGCGGCCGGCAGGAGGCCGACCCCGGCGACGACGCAGGTCATCACCACCGGACGCATCTGGGTGTAGCAGGTACGCAGCATCGCCTCGCCCCGCTCCTCGCCGCGGGCGATCAGCCCGTTGTAGTGGGTCAGCACGATGATGCCGTCCATGACGGCGATGCCGAGCAGCGCGATGAAGCCGATCGCCGCCGAGACCGAGAACGGCGTCTCGGTGACGGCGAGGGCCACGACGCCGCCGGCCACCGCCATCGGAATCACGCTGAGCGCCAGCAGCGTGTCGACGAGGGAGCCGAAATTGACGAACAACAGCACCGCGATGAGCAGGATCGCCAGCGGCACCGTGACGGAGAGGCGGGCGAGCGCCCCCTGCATGTTGTTGAACTCGCCGACGAGCTCCAGGCGGTAATCCGGCGGCAGCTTCACCTCCTGGGCGACGCGCTCGCGGGCCTCGATGATGGTGCTGCCGAGGTCGCGGTCGCGGACGCTGAACTTCACCGGCAGGTAGCGCTCCTGGCCCTCGCGGTAGATGTAGGCCGGGCCCGACACCACCTCGACATCGGCAACCGCGCTCAGCGGGATCTGGACCGTCACCCCGTTCTGGTTCTGCCCGGCGATGCGCAACTCGCGGATGGCACGCACGCTCTGGCGGTACTGCGAGGCGAGGCGCACGACGATCGGGTAGTGGCGCTCGCTGCCGGTATCGTAGAGCTCGCCCGCCGCGTCGCCGCCGATGGCGGTGCGCACCGTGGTGTTGATGTCGCCGGGGGTCAGGCCGTAGCGGGCGGCGCGCACCCGGTCGACGTTGATCTGCACCGTCGGCTGGCCGAGCGAGGTGAAGACGCCGAGATCGGTGACGCCGGGCACGCGCTTCAGGACCGCCTCGACCTGGCGCGCCACGTCGGTGAGCGTCTGCAGGTCGGGGCCGAACACCTTGAACGAGTTCTCGCCCTTGATGCCGGAGACCGCCTCGGCGACGTTGTCCTGCAGGTACTGCGACAGGTTGAACTCGACGCCCGGGAACTCGGTCCGCAGCCGCTCCAGCAGGGCGCCGGTCATCGCGTCCTTGGTCACGCCCTCGCGCCATTGCTCGGCGGGCTTCAGGGGCGCGAAGAACTCGCCGTTGAAGAAGCCGGCGGCGTCGGTGCCGTCGTCGGGTCGTCCGTGCTGCGAGACCACCCGCTCGACCTCCGGCACCTCGGCGATCATCCGGCGGATGCGGTTGACGTAGAGGTTGCCCTCTTCCAGCGAGATCGTCGCCGGCATGGTGGCGCGGATCCAGAGGTTGCCCTCCTCGAGCTTCGGCAGGAATTCGAGACCGAGATTGCGGCCCTCCACCGCCACGCCGAGGCCCAGCAGGGCGGCCAATCCGAGCGTCAGGGTGCGGTGGGCGAGCGCCGCGCGGATCACCGGCCGGTAGAGCCGGTCGAGAGCCCGGACCAGGATCGTCTCGACCTCGTGGATGTGCTCCGGCAGCAGGTAGGCCGAGAGGACCGGCGTCACCGTGAAGGTTGCGACGAGGCCGCCGAGCAGCGCATAGGCGTAGGTCTGGGCCATCGGCCCGAAGATGTTGCCCTCGACGCCGGACAGCGTGAACAGCGGCAGGAAGCCGGTGACGATGATCACCGCCGCGAAGACGATCGAGCGGCTGACGTCGGAGGAGGCGAGCGAGATCAGGCCGAGCTTGCGCGGCATGCCCTTTGCGCCGGCGAGACCGGGCGACAGCGGCGGGCCGTGGCCCGAGAGGCGACGGAAGATCGCCTCGACCATGATGACCGTACCGTCGACGATCAGGCCGAAATCGAGGGCGCCGACCGACAGCAGGTTGGCCGATTCGCCCCGCACCACCAGGATGATGACGGCGAAGAACAGCGCGAAGGGAATCGTCGCCACGACGATCAGCGCGCTTCTCAGGTTGCCGAGGAACAGCCACTGCACCACCAGGATCAGCAGGATCCCGACCATCATGTTGTGCAGCACGGTGTGGGTGGTGACGGCGATGAGGTCGGCGCGGTCGTAGATGCGCTCGATCCGCACGCCCGGCGGCAGGATGCCGGCCGCCTCGATCCGGGCGACCTCCGCCTTCACCGCCTCGATCGACGGGGTCGAGCGCTCGCCGCGGCGCATCAGCACGATGCCCTGGACGATGTCGTCGTCCTCGTTCATGCCGGC
This sequence comes from Methylobacterium frigidaeris, assembly GCF_022179185.1. Taxonomy (GTDB): domain Bacteria; phylum Pseudomonadota; class Alphaproteobacteria; order Rhizobiales; family Beijerinckiaceae; genus Methylobacterium; species Methylobacterium frigidaeris. The sequence goes on from NZ_BPQJ01000014.1 coordinate 21,584, forward strand.
GATGCCGAGCCGCGGCTGGTGGCCGATGGTGATGGTGGCGACGTCCTTCACCAGCACCGGGGCACCGCCGGACTGGGCCAGCACCGTCTCGCCGATATCGTCGACGGAGCGGATCAGGCCGACGCCGCGCACCACCGCGGACTGGCTCCCCAAGGTGATGCGGTTGCCGCCGACATTGAGGTTGCTGTCGTTGAGGGTCTTGACCACGCCCGACAGGGTCAGGCCGTGGGCCATCAGCCGGTCGAGGTCGACGCCGATCTCGAAGGTCTTGGTCTTGCCGCCCCAGCCGATCACGTCGATGACGCCCGGAACGGCGCGGAAGCGCTTGCGCAGCACCCAGTCCTGAAGCGTCTTCAGGTCGAGCACGCTGTAGCCGTCCGGCGCGACGAGCTTGTAGCGGAAGATCTCGCCGATCGGGCTCACCGGCGAGATCGTGGGCTTCGCGCCGTTCGGCAGGGTATCGAGCTGGGCCAGCCGGTTGAGCACCTGCTGCTCGGCCTCGCGGTAGCTGTTGGCGAAGCCGAATTGCAGCTTCACGTCGGACAGGCCGTAGAGCGAGACGGTGCGGACCTGCTTGAGGTCGGGCAGGCCTGAGGTGATCACCTCGATCGGCACCGTGATGTAGCGCTCGATCTCCTCGCCCGAGAGGCCTGGCGCCTGGGTGATGACGTTCACCATCGGCGGCGTCGGGTCGGGATAGGCCTCGATGTTGAGGCTTTGGAACGCCGCGAGGCCGCCGACCATCAGGGCCACGAAGGCCAGGACGACGAGGGCGCGCTGGCGCAGGGCGAGGCCGACGATGCCGGTCATGGCCGTTGTTCCGGAACTGCTGAATCGGACAAGGTGAGGAGCGCGTCAGCTCTGGGTCGACATCCGGTCGATGAAGAGCGAACCGCGGGAGATCACCCGCTCGCCCTCCTTCAACCCGTCGAGGATCTCGACGGTGGAACCATCGACGATGCCGGGCCTGATCGGCCGGTTCTCGACCGAGTTGTCGGGCCGGAGCACCCAGACGCTCGCCTTGTTGCCCTCCAGGATCACGGCGGCGCGGGGCACGGCGTGGGACAGGCTCTCGCGCTCGTTGATGATGCGGACGCTGGCATACATCTCGGGCTTGAGCAGGCCTTGGCGGTTGTCGATCTCGGCCCGCACGGTGATGCGCCGGGTCGTCGGGTCGACCGAGGTACCGATGAAGTTGATCCGGCCCTCGAACGTGCGCTCCGGATGGGCCGGCACGCGGAAGGTGACCTTCTCGTCCATCTCGACCTTGCCGGCATCGGCCTCGCGCAGCTGCGCCACCAGCCAGACCTTCGACAGGTCGCCGATGATGTAGGACGGCTCGCCGCTCGAGCCGACATACTGGCCGGGGCCGATCTTGCGCTGGATGATGGTGCCGCTGAGCGGCGCGTTGATCGGGGTGTTGGGGTTGATCGCCGAGCCCTTCTGCAGGGCCGCCATCTCCTCGTCGCGCAGGCCCAGGATGCGCAGGCGGTTTCTGGCCGCCTCCAGCCCGACCTCGGCGGTGCGGTTGTCGTTGGTGGCCGTGGTGAGGTCGTTCTGGGCGACCTGGAGATCGCGCAAGGTCGTGGCGCGGGTCTCGAACAGGTCGCGCTGCCGCTTCTCGGCGGCCTGCGCGAAGGTGAGCTGCGAGCGGCTCTTGTTCAGCACGTTGAGGGCGGCCAGGTAGTCGTTCTGGGCCTGCACCATCTCGTTCGCCTGGACCGAGAACAGCGCCTCGCCGCGCTTCACCTGCTCCCCGGCGCGGGCGAAGATCGCGATGACGCGGCCGGGATAGGGCGAGAAGACCGGCGTGGCCTGGTACTCGTCGACGCCGATCTTGCCCTCCGTGGCGATCTCCTCGAAGAACTGGCGCTTGACCACCGGCTCGCTCGATACCGTGGCGAGCTGGGACGCGGTGAGGGTGAAGCCCTTGCCGGCCGGTGGCCGGGCCGGCACGTCCGCGAAGGCGGTGATCGGCTCCTGGCGGTGGCTCGGACGCAAGGTGGAGTAAGCGAAGACCGCGCCGGCGGCCACGACGGCCAGGACGACGACTTGGCTGATCGGTCTCAGCGTCCGGGGCATGTTCATCACACTCGTTGTCGGCTGGCGCGCTGTTGTGGCACGACGGGATGACCGATCGGCAACGCGCGGGCAACACTTAACGAATTTTGCTGACGCAAGCGTGAATGAATATCGAGCCCGAACAGTTCCGGGCCAGCTGTGCCGTCGGCGATACACTCGGCCGCATTAGGTCGATTGTACTAGATCGGCCGTACCGGATGACCCGCGCCAAGTGATGCCGCGGGAATTGCCGGTCGGTCCCCGACGCGCCTCACCCCTTCGGCGCGAGCAGGGACGCGACCCGGGTGGCCAGATCGGCGGAGGGGAAGGGTTTTTCCAGCACGGAGAAATCCGCCGGGATGCGGGCGGCCTCGACGTGGCCGGTGACGAGCAGGAAGGGCAGGTCGGGCCAGCGCAGCCGCACCGCCTCGGCGAGGTCGAGGCCGCTCATGCCCGGCATCGCCAGGTCGGCGACGACGAGGTCGAACCGCTCCGCCGCGAGCCGTTCGAGCGCCGCCTCGCCGCTCGGCACCTCGGCCTCGTCGTAGCCGAAGCCGTTGAGGAACGAGGCGGTGACGTGCCGGACCTGCGGGTCGTCGTCGACCACGAGGATCCGGGCCCGGCGCGGCGCCGGGGCCGGGGCGCTCGCCGCCGCCGGCGCCGCCTCGACCGCCTCGCGGGAGCGCGGCAGGTAGAGCAGCACCGTGGTGCCGCGCCCGACCGCGCTGTCGATCCGGATCGTGCCGCCGGATTGCTGGACGAGGCCGAACACCATGGCGAGGCCGAGGCCCGTTCCCTGGCCGACGCCCTTGGTGGTGAAGAACGGCTCGAACACCCGGCCGAGGATCTCCGGCGGGATGCCGGTGCCGGTGTCGCGGATCGCGATCACCGCGTAGTCGCCGTCCTTCAGGTTCGGGTCGGTGCTGTCCCGGACCGTCTCGTTGCGGGTCGAGAGGGCGACGACGCCGCCCTCCGGCATCGCGTCGCGGCCGTTGATGCAGAGGTTGAGGATCGCGAGTTCGAGCTGGTCGGGATCGACCCTGGCGGGCCACAGGTCGTCGCTCAAGGAGCGCTCGACCTGCACGAAGCCGCCGAGGCTGCGTCCGAGCAGGTCGTCCATGCCGCGGATCACCCCGTTGAGATCGACGGTGCGGGCCTGGAGGTCGCGGCGGTGGCTGAAGGTCAGGAGGCGCTTGGTCAGCGCCGCCCCACGCTGCGCCGCCTGGGCGGCGTTGTTCATCAGTCGCGACAGGCGGGCATCGCCCGCCACCTTCGGCAGGGCGAGTTCCAGGCTGCCGAGGATCGCGGTGAGCAGGTTGTTGAAGTCGTGCGCGACACCGCCCGCCAGGGTGCCCAGGGCCTGCATCTTGTCGGCCTGGCGCAGGCGCGCCTCCAGCAGGCGCTGCTCGGTGATGTCGCGCTCGATCACCGCGAGGTGGACCACCGCCCCGGCGGGGTCGCGGATCGGCACCCGGGTGACCTGGTTCCAGGTCTGGGCCGCCTCCGGCCCCGTGCCGACCACGATCTCGGCCGGTGCGCCCGATTCGATCGCGGCCCGGTCCGCGGCCTCGGCGACCTCGGCCGCCTGACCCAGGATCGCCGCCTCGGTGCGGCCGAGGCAGGCCTCGACCGAGGGGGCGCTCAGGCGCGCCGCCATGCGGGCGTTGAGGCGCAGGAAGCGCCCCTCGGTGTCCTTGAAGGCGATCGCGTCGCCCGAATGGTCGAGGAGGCCGCGTAGGAGGGCGCGCTCGGTGGCGAGCTCGCGGGCGAGGCGGTGGCGCTCGTAGGCGCTGCGCACCGCGTTGCGCAGGAGCGCAGGGTCCCACGGCTTGGTGACGTAGCCGGTGATGCCGCCGCGGTTGAGAGCCGAGACCACCGCCGAGATGTCGGCGTAGCCGGTGAGCAGGATCGCCTGCGCGTCGGAGATCTCCCGCGCCCGGGCCAGCAGGGCGTCGCCGGTCAGGCCCGGCATGCGCTGGTCGGACAGGATGACGTCGATGTCGGGCTCGGCGGCGATCAGCTCCAGGGCCTCGGCCGGCCGGCTGGTGGTGAGCACCCGGTACTCGTCCTCGAACAGATCCTCGAGGGCGACCAGGATGTCCGGCTCGTCGTCGACCGCCAGGATCGTGCCGCGCGGAATCGGATTCATCGCGTCGTCCGTCACGCCCATGGTCATGCGGCCTGCCTCGGAATGCTGATCACGAAGCAGGCCCCTCCCTCCGGCGACGATTCCACGGATAGTTGTCCGCTATGCGCCTGCACGACGCTGTACGCAATGGCGAGACCGAGCCCGGTGCCGGATCCGACGGGCTTCGTCGTGAAGAACGGCTCGAAGATCCGCTCGCGCAAGGCCTCCGGCACGCCCGGGCCGGTGTCGCAGATCCGGATCACGTCGTGGTCGTCGCGGATCGTCGTCTCGACGGTGATGGTGCCTTCGCCGGGAATCGCGTCGGCGGCGTTGCCGAGGATGTTCATCACCACTTGGTTGAGCAGGGCCGGCGAGCAGCGGATCTCGGCCGCGCCGGAAAAGTCCTTGCGCACCGCGATGCGGGTGCCGAGCTTGTGCTGGATCAGCGCCAGCACGTTCTCGATCGCGTCCGGCACGTTGACGGTCTGCATCTCGCCCTCGTCGAGGCGCGAGAACTTGCGCAGGTTGACGACGAGATCCTGGATCCGGGACAGCCCGAGGCGCATCGACCCGACCCGGTCCCGGGCCTTATCGAGGGCGCGCCGGGAGGGGGTGCCCTCCGGCACCGCGCCGGCGACCTCGCCGATCAGCCGCTCGACCGTACCCTGATGGGCGAGGATGAAGGCCAGCGGGTTGTTGATCTCGTGGGCGATGCCGGCGACCAATTCGCCGAGCGAGGCCATCTTGGCGGCCTGGACGAGCTTCGCCTGGGTGTCCTTGAGGCGGTGGTTGGCCTGTTCGAGGTCGTGGTTGGCCTGGGCGAGCGCGCCGGCGAGCGCCGCCTTCGCCTCGGCGGCGGTGGCCTCGGCCTTGGCGCGCTCGGCGGCGAGGGCGTGGCGCCGCACCTCGTCGGCCACCCGGCGATCGTCCTCCTCCAGGAGCTTGCGGCGCACCAGCGTGCGCACCCGGATCGCCAGGAGGTCGGCGTCCGCCCCTTTCGCCACCACGTCGTCGGCCCCGGCCGAGAACGCTTCGACCAGGAGGTCCTTGCTGGAGGACGCCGCGGAGCCGATGCCGACGAGGTAGAAACCGGGCGCCCCGGCCCCCGTGGCGGCGCCGCGAAAGCCGTCGATCCGGCGGCAGAGCGCGATGGCGTCGAAGCCGGTGCCCAGGAGGTCGACCGTGACGCAGTCGAAACCCTCGCCCGCGAAACCTTGGCCCGATGCCTCCAGGGCCGCCATCGCCTGGTCGGGCCCGTCGGCGGTGACCACCTCGTGGCCTTCCTGCGCCAGCAGGGCCGCGAGATAGGCCCGGAAGGTGGCGCTGCCGTCGACGACGAGGATGCGGGCGCGGCGGAAGCTCGCGGGCTGGCCCGGCTCGTCCGCCGGCACGGCGGCGCGCTCGCGCAGGAGCGCGCGGATGCGCAGGAGCAGGAGGTCGCGGTCGGCGGATTTCGGCACGTAGGCGTCGGCGCCGCTCTCGAGGCCCTGGCGCTCGATGTCGCGGCCGCTCGCCTCGGTCAGCATCAGCACCGGCGTCGCCCGGGTGCGCATCGCGAGCCGCATCTGCCGGGTCAGCTCGTCGCCGTTCATGCCCGGCAGGTGGTAGTCGGCCACCACCAGGTCGGGCAGGCCGTGGTTCATCGCCTCCAGCGCCGCCTCGGCGGTGGCGTGGCGCGTGACCGCGAAGCCGTTGCGCTCCAGGAAGAGCCGCAGCTGCAGCGCCTGGGTCTCGGAATCCTCGACCAGCAGGATGCGGGGCGGGTTCGCGGGGGCCGCCGTCACGCCGAGAGGCCCGTCTGCACCGCCCGTAGGATCCGCGGCGCGATCAGGTCGAGGGGGAGCACGCTGCCGGCGGCCTTGAGGCGCACCGCCGCTGCCGGCATGCCGTAGACGACGGCCGAGCTCTCGTGCTCGGCGATGGTGGCGGCGCCGGCGAGGTGCATGTCGAGGAGGCCGGCGGCGCCGTCCTCGCCCATGCCGGTGAGTAGCACGCCGAAGCCCCGCGGCCCGGCATGGCGGGCGATGGAGCGGAACAGCACGGTGGCCGAGGGGCGCTGGCCGCCGACCGGCGCCTCGTCGAGGAGCGTCAGGAGCCCGCTGGGCCCGAGCGCCAGATGCCGGTCGCCCGGCGCGACGTAGACGTGGCCGGGCTGGGGCCGCACGCCCTCGCCGGCGACGACGACGGTGAGCGGCACGACGCCGTTCAGCCAGTCGGCGAAGCCCTCCATGAAGGCCGCGCCCATGTGCTGGACGAGGAGCACGGGAAGCGAAAAATCCGCCGGCAGGGCGCCGAGCAGCTTGGCGAAGGCCGGCGGCCCGCCGGTCGAGGCGGCCACCGCCAGCACGCTCGGCGACTGGGTTGCGGGAAGCGTCCCGCGGACCTCCTCCCGCGGCGCATCGGTGCGGGAGAGGCGCTCGGCGCCGATCGGCCGGCGCCGGATCACCGGCACCTGACTCATGATGCGCAGCTGGGTGCAGATCTGGTCGGCGATCGCCTCGTAGGCGCGGTGCCCGGTGCCGACCGGCTTCTCGACCACGCTGAGCGCGCCGGCCCGCAGGGCGTTCATCGAGATCTTGAGCGAGGAATCCTCGACCGCGTCGGCCACGACCACGATCGGGGTCGGGCGCTCGGCCATGATCCGCCGCGTGGTCTCCAGCCCGTCGATGCCCGGCAGGCGGATATCCATCGAGATCACGTCGGGCTGGACCCGGTGGATCTCCCGCAGGGCCTCCTCGCCGGAATCGACCGCGGCGACGAGGGCCAGGCGCGGATCGCGGCTGACGATGTGGGCGAGGAGCTGGCGCACCACCAGCGAATCCTCCACCAGCATGACGCGGACGGGGGGGCTCACAGCAGCTGACCGATCGTGTCGAGAAGCTCGCGCTGGTCGAACTTCTGCTTGGTGATGTAGGCGTCGGCCCCGAGATCGAGGCCCCGGCGGATGTCGGCGGGATCGCCGCGGGAGGTCATCAGGATCACCGGCAGCCGCGTCAACCCCGGATCGGCCTTCACCGCCTGGAGCAGGCCGAACCCGTCGAGGCGCGGCATCTCGACGTCGGCGACCACGAGATCGACGTCGGCGCCGTCCCGGCGCAGACGGTCGAGGGCATCCTGACCGTCGACGCAGACGAAGACCCGGTAGCCATGCGCCTCCAGGATGCTCTTCTCGAGGGTCCGGGTGGTGATCGAATCGTCGACGACCAGGACGGTGGGCACGCGCTTCGCCCGGCGCTCGGGCGCGCTCGCGGGCGCGGCCGCCACCAGCCCGCCGATCCTGGCGCGGGCGCCCAGGCCCTCGGGGTCGAGCACGAGCGCCGGGGTCTCGTCGGCGAGCATGACGGTGCCGGACATCAGCTGAGGGTCCCCGCCGAAGGGCGGGGCCGGGCCGACGAGGAGCACCCGCACGTCGAGCAGCCGATCGACGGCGACGGCGCACGGGTAAGCGCCGCAGCGCAGGAGGACGGCGCGGACCAGGCCGTCACGGAGGGGAAGGGGGGCGACACCGGATCCGAGGAGCGACGCGAGGGGAACGAGCGGCACGACAACGTCCCGTCCCCCCTGCTTGATCCGTACCGCCGGCTCGCCCGCCACTGACGTAAGGTCGCGCTCGGTGAGGCGCAGGAGTTGAGCCACGGCGCCGCTCGGCAGGCCGAAGGTCTGCGGCCCCTCTCCCGGCCTCAGGACCGCCTCGACGAGCAGCACCGGCTGTCGCGCGGCGGAGAGCGGCACGGTGATGGTCACCTCCGCGCCGTAGGGCTCCGCCGGCCGCAAGGAGGCCCGGCCGCGCAGGGACCGCGCGGCTTCCGCCACCACCGACAGGCCCATGCCGCGCCCCGCGATCCTGTCGACGGAGGCAGCCGTGGAGAAGCCCGGCGCGAAGACGAGGTCGAGGATCTCGTGCCGCCCGGGCTCGGCCCCCGCCGGCACCAGCCCCTGGCGCCGTCCGGTCTCGAGGATGCGGGCGAGGTCCGGGCCGCGGCCGTCGTCGCGGATCGTCACCACGAGCTGGCTGCCCTTCGAGGCGACCGACAGGGTGACGGACAGAGCCTCCGGCTTGGCCGCCGCCCGGCGCGCCTCCGGAGTTTCGGCACCGTGGCTGATCGTGTTGCGCAGGGCGTGCAGCACCGGGTCCTTGAGGGCCTGGAGCAGGCCGCGATCGACCTGGAGGTCGAGGCCGTGGAGCCGCACCTCGACGGCCAGGCCCGCCTCGCGGGCGATCTCCCGCACCATCCGGCCGTAGCCGCCGAACACCGTCTCGGCCGGGACCAGCAGCAGGCGGTCGGCATCGTCGCGCAGGCGCCGGAGCGCGGTGTCGACCGCGCCGGTGCTGCGGCTCTGCACCCGGGCGAGGCCCGAGATGCCGCGGATCACGGCCCTGAGGTCGCCGTCGAGGCGGCGCACCCGGTCGACGAAGCCGTCGAGGGCGAGGCCCGCCGGATCGCCGGCCTCGCGCAGGCGGCGGGCCAGAGCCACCATCTCGCCGGTGCGCCCCTGCACCGTGTCGACGCTGCGGCGCAAGCCCCGCGCCCCGGACTCTAGACCTGCCACCGCGCCGCCGATCGCCTCCTGGCCCTGGAGCACGGCCGTCAGGTCGTGCACGGCCTTCGACAGGCTCTCGACCTGGTCGCTGGCAATGCGGAGATAGGCGACGGTGTGGTCCTGCTGCGGCGGTGCGGGCTCGGGTGCCGGCTCGGGCCTGGCGTCCGGTTCGGGTCCCCGCTTGGCTTCCGGTCTGGCCTCCGGGATCGGCGCCTCGGACAGGCAGGCGTCGAGGGCCGCGATGGCGTCCGCGGGCGCGGCCGGCTCGGGCGTCTCGGGCAGGCCCGCGACCAGCCCCTCGATCCGGTCGAGGGCGAGGTCGACCACGCCGGCGGTGGCCCGGTCGAGGCCGGCGCGGCCCTGCACCACCCGGTCGAACAGGGCCTCCAGCCGGTGCGCCACCTCCTCCACCGCCGGCAGGTCGACGGCCCGGGCCGCCCCCTTCAGGCTGTGGGCGCGGCGGAAGACGTCGTTCCAGTCCGCGGGCCGGCCCGCCTCGGCCTCGGCGAGGGCCGCCCGGATCGCCGCGAGGTGCTCGCGGTGCTCGGCATCGAAGGCGGCGAGGAGGAGCTGGCGGATATCGTCCATCGGGGCTGGGCGCGCCTCGCGTCCGTCAGAGCCGGTAGCGCTCGGCGAGCGCCAGGAGGGCGCCGGCGAGCTCGCTCAGGTTGGCGGCGGCGGCCTCGACCTGGCGGGTGCCGGCCGCGGTCTGCTGGCTCGCCTGGCGGATGTTCTGGAGCGCGCCCATCACCTGCTCGATGCCGAGCTGCTGCTGGTTGGTCGAGGCGACGATCTGCTGGAAGGTCTGGACGCTCTCCTGCACCCGGGCGGTGATCTCCTCGATCGTCGCATGGGTAGTGTCGGTGCGCTCCTTGCCGACGGCGACGCGCTTGACCGCCTCCTCCGTCAGCATCACCGAGGCGTTGATGCCGCGCTGGATGTCGCCGAGGATCGCGCGGACCTGGGTGGTCGCCTCCTTGGCCTGGTCGGCCAGCGCCTTCATCTCCGAGGCCACCACCGCGAAGCTGCGTCCGCTCTCGCCCGCCGCCGCCGCCTCGATGGCGGCGTTGAGCGCGAGGAGATGCGTGCGCTCCGAGACGTCGTTCACCGTGGCGATGATCTCGCCGATGGCTTGCGTCTTCTCGCTGAGCGCCACGATGTTCTCCGCCACCGCCTCGCTCTGCTCGCGGATCGCGTCCATGGCCCGCGCGGTCTCGTCGACGGCGCGAAGCCCCGCGCTCGAGGTCTGGGCGGTGGCCTGGGCCGTCGCGATGACCTCCTGCGCGCGCTTGCCGATCTGGGCGCCCGCATGGGTGATCTCGTCGACGGTCGCGGCGGTCTCCTGCACGGCAGCGAACTGCTCCTCGACGCTCGCGGCCTGCTCCTGGGCCGAGGCGCGGATCTCGGCCGCCGCCGCGTTGAGGTTCGAGGTCGAGGCGCGATTCTGGCTCGCGAGCTGGCGCAGGCCCTCGACCATCTGGTTGAGGACGGCCCCGAGGCGCCCGAGCTCGTCGCGGCTCGTCTCGGCGATACGCCCGGTGAGGTCGCCGCTGCCGACCTTGCCGACGAAGGCCATCACCGCGTCGAGGGGCTGCACCACCGAGCGGCGGATCAGCACCGTGATGACGAGCGCCATCACGACGCAGACCACGAGCGCCGCGATGGTCGATAGCCGGCTCTCCTCGTAGATCGCCCCGACCCGGCGCTGGCCGGCCGCGATGGCCCCGTCGAGGGCGTCCCGCGCCGAGCCCATGGTGCGCACGAAGTTGTCGCCGGACTGGTCGAGGGCGGTCTCGGCCGCCTGGATGCCGGGCACGTCGTTGGCGGTGATCGCCTCGAACTGGCGCTCGGTGGCGGTGCGGGTGGTGCGCAGCTCGGCGCCCGCCGCGACCAGCAGCTCGGCGATGCGCTGCCAGGCGGCGGCGCGGTCGGGCGAGAGCGACTGCGCCCGGTAGTCGTTGGCGGTGGTGATCGCGCCGGCGAGCGCGGTCTCGGCGGCGGCGGCGTTGCGCCGCCAGGTCACCGTCGGCTCCTCCTTGGCCCCGGGCTCGCGGCCGAGCGCGCGCAGGTAGTAGCGGGTGGTCGCCTCGTCGCGCAGGTCGCTCATCCGGCGCTGCGCCTCGCGGATGTTCTCCAGCTGGTGCATCACCGTCAGGTCTCGGGTGACGATGATATCGGTGGCGTTGCGCACCTCGCCGATCTGCCCGACCGCGTAGACGCCGAGCGCCACGATCACCAGGACGACGGCGGAGAAGCCGAGGAGGATGCGGTTCCCGATCGAGAGCGACACGCGTGGGGTTCTCTTTGGCTGGAGGGCGAGGTCAGGCCGGCCCGGGACGGCCGGCCGCGAGGAGCGGCGCCAGGAGAGCGGCCGCATCGATCACCGCGAAGCCGGATCCGGACTCGTCCGCTTCCCGGCGGGAGCCCGGCGATGCGGCGTGGGCATAGCCTGCCACCGCCCGCCTGCCCAGGCCCCCCGTCTCGGCCAAGGTCTCGGCCAAGGTCTCGGCCAAAGGCTCGACCGCGGCCTCGGCCACGGACAGGACGCGCTCGACCCTGAGGCCGATCCGCGGCCCGTCGCGCCGCAGGGTCACGACATGGCCGGCGGCTCCCTCCGGGGGCACCGGCGCGGTGCCCAGGGCTACCGCGAGATCGACCACGCTGACGAGGATTCCGCCCCGCCCGGTGAGGCCGATGAGCGAAGCGGGCGCCCCCGGCACCGGCGTGCAGGGCCGGAACGGAAAGACCTCGGCGACGCTCTCGAGGGGCAGGCCGACCACCTCGGTGCCGGCGCGGCAGACGAGCAGGGATCGGGTCGGCCGCGCCTCCTGTGCCGCCCCACGGGCCGCGAGGCTCCGCGTGCGGGCCTCCAGGATCTCCTCGATGCGGGCGGCGCTCAACGAGGCTTCGCCGGGCAGCTGCGGCCCGGCGGCGAGGACGGATTGCGGCATCAGGCGGCCTCGTCACCGAGGAACGGCCGGGCCGCGCCGCGAAGCTCGGCCGCCGTGAGCCCGTCGCCCTCCGGCAGCTCCGCCTCGGCTGGCAGGGCTGCTGCGAGCCGCAGGGCATTGGCCACGGCGCGCCGCCCGGCCTCGGCGCGGCCGGCGGCGATCAGGGTCAACCCGAGATGGTAATGGGCCATGATGAACCCCTTATCGAGGTAGAGCGCGCCGCGAAAGGCGCGTTCCGCCTCGTCCGGCCTTGCCCGGGCCCGGGCGAGCAGGCCTTCGTAGTAGCGCAGGCGCGGATCGGCCGGATCCTGCCCGAGGGCGGCCCGGCAGGCCCGCCAGCTCGCCTCGAGGTCGCCCGCATCGGCGAGCGCCCGGACGGTCGCGAGCGGGCCGTCCGTCGCGACCGGGGCGGGTTCGGGTTTCGCCGGGACGAGCCGGGGAGGCGGCGTCTCCGGGGCCGGCAGCGCCGGGGGCAGAAGCGGCACCCAGTCCGTGAGCGGCTCCGGGGGCGATGGGGGTGGGGTGAAGTCCGGCACCTCGCCCTCGTCCGGCCGGCGATAGGCGGCGGTGCCCGGCAGGGAGACGGCCTGAAGGAACTCCGCGAAGGCCGGGTTCGGCTCGGCGTGGCCGAGCAGCAGCCAGCCCCCGGGTCGCAGACGCTGCGCCAGCGCCCGCACCAGGGCCTGCACCACGTCCGGGTGGAAATAGATCAGGACGTTGCGGCACAGGATAAGGTCGTAATCGGTCAGCGCCAGGGACGCGGTGCCGTCGAGCAGGCTCATCAGGTTCTGCGGCTCGAACCGGGCGAGGCCGCGGAACTCGGGACGCAGGGCGAAGGTGCCTTCCCGCGGCCCCGGCCGGAAGTAGCGCCCGCGCTCCTCCGCCCCGAGGGTGCGCAGGGCCCAGGTGCCGTAGACCGCGCGCCGCGCCACCGCCAGCACGTCGCGGTTGATGTCGGTGCCGGTGAGCCCGATCCGCCACTCGGGCAGGCGCTCCCCGAGGAGTTCGTGCAGCACGATTCCGACAGAGTAGGTTTCCGGGCCAGTGGAGCAGCCGGCGCTCCAGATCCGCAGGCGCCGCTCCTCGCCCCGGGCCGCGATGCGCTCCGGCAGGATCGTGCCGCGCAGGGCCGCGAACTGCTCGGCGTAGCGGAAGAAGAACGTCTCCCCGATGGTGATCTCGGATTCGAGTGCCGCCCACTCGCCCTCCGATTCTTCCAGCAGCGCCAGGTAGCCTGCGGGATCGGGCACGCCCCGGGCGCGCATGCGCCGGCCGACCCGCTCCCACAGGAGGTCGTCCTTGTCGGCGTAGTAATGGTGGCCGGTGCGGGCGACGAGGCGCGCCTTCAGCGCCGCGAAAGCCGGATCGCCGGTGGGGGCCGTGCCCCGCAGGGTCCGCATGTCCGGCTCAGGCCGCCCACTCGGCGAGCCGCGCCTGCGCGTCCCGGGTCCGCGCCGCGAGCCGGTCGCGCTCCTCGGCCAGCAGGATGCGGTCGATGGCGAGCCCGTGCACCAGCCGCTCGCCCAGGCGGATCGCGGCGGACACGCAGCCGTTCAGGGTGGCCTCGTCGGCGACCGGCCGAATGTGAGCCTGGTCGACCCGCACGAAATCCGCGACCCGGTCGACGAGCAGGGCTAGCGGCTCTTCGCCGTGAAGCAAAACGAGGTGGCGGTAGAGCGCCGCCTGAGCCGAAACCGGGCGGCCGAGGCCGAACAGGACCGCGAGGTCGAGGACCGGCACGGCGGATCCCGCGAGGTTGAGGAAGCCCGCGAGCGCCCCCGGCGCCCCGGGCGGGCGCCACAGGCGGGGCAGGGGCAGGATCTCCCGCACCGCCCGGCGCGGCAGGGCGCACTCCGTCCCGGCGATAGCGACCAAGAGGTAAGCCGTCCCGGTCGTCATCCTGCGCACCCCCGCGGACCCATCCGCCCGCGCCACAGATAGGGGAGGCGGGGGAAGTTTCCAAACCGCCCGGGTGTCCGAAACGTCTCAACTTGCGCCCTGTCGGCCTGCGCCGGAGGTGCTATGAGGCGCCGCCCGGCGCGAGAGGAGCGGTTGCGTCATGATCGAGATCAGGCATGTCGGCCATGCCTTCGGGGAGCGCGTGGTGCTGCGCGACCTCAGCCTCGACCTGACGGAGCGGCGCATCGCGGTGGTGGGCGGCAACGGCAGCGGCAAGAGCACCTTCGCGCGCCTGCTGAACGGCCTGCTGCTGCCCACGCAGGGAACGGTGCGGGTCGACGGGCTCGACACCCGCCGCGACGGCAAGGCGGTGCGCCGCAAGGTCGGCTTCGTGTTCCAGAACCCCGACAACCAGATCGTGCTGCCGGTGGTCGCCGAGGACCTCGCCTTCGGGCTCAGGAACCTCGGCCTACGCAGGGACGAGATCGCCCGGCGGACGGACGAGGCCTTGCGCCGCTACGACCTCTTCGACCTGCGCGACCACCCGGCCCACCTCCTGAGCGGCGGCCAGAAGCAGCTCCTCGCCATCGCCGGCGTGCTCGCGATGGCGCCAGACGTGATCGTGTTCGACGAGCCGACGACGCTGCTCGACCTGCGCAACAAGCGCCGGATCGCGCAGGCCATCGACGGCCTGGCGCAGCGCGCCGTCGTGGTCTCGCACGACCTCGCCTTTCTCGAACACTTCGACCGGGTGCTGGTGTTCGAGGACGGCCGCGTCGTGATCGACGATCGCCCCTCGGTCGCCCTGCCGGCCTACGTGGCGATGATGTCGTGACGCCCTACGTTCCGGGCGAGAGCCCGGTCCATCGTTGTCCGCCGGGGGCGAAGATCCTCGCGCTGATCGCCACCGGGACGGCCCTGTTCGCGCTGCCGCGGCTCGACATGGCCGTCGTCCTGGCGCTCGCGGCGCTCGCCGTCACGGGCCTCCTCTACTGGATCGCCCGCATCCCGGCCCGCCTCGTGCTGGCGCAACTGCGGCCCCTCGCCTGGATCCTCGCCGTGCTGGTCCTGGTCCAGCTCGCTCTCGACGGCTGGCTCGCCGGCCTGCTGGTCGCGGCCCGCCTGTCGGCCCTGGTGCTGCTCGCCGGCCTCGTGACGCTCACGACCCGCAGCGCCGACCTGATCGAGGCGCTGCAACGCGGCCTCGCCTGGCTCAAGCCTCTGGGGGTCAATCCCGCCAAGGCCGGCCTCGCCATCGCGCTCACCCTGCGCTTCATACCCGTGCTCGCCGCCATCGCCGCCGAGGTGCGCGAGGCACAGCGGGCCCGGGGCCTGGAAAGCAGCCTGGTGGCGCTGACGGTGCCGGTCGTGGTGCGGATGCTGAAGATGAGCGACGACATCGCGGCGGCGATCGACGCGCGCTCCTACGATCCGGACCGGGCGGGCCACTGACACACTCTTCTCTCACGTCAAAGGACTCCCATGTCGACCCGGGACATCGTCTTCGTCGCGCTCTTCGCCGCCCTGACCGCCGCCCTCGGCCTGTTCCCGCCCGTGACCCTGCCGGTGGTCGGCGTGCCGATCACCGCGCAGTCGATGGGGGCGATGCTCGCCGGGGCGATCGCGGGGGCGACGCGCGGCGGCGCGGCCCTGGCCCTGTTCGTCCTCCTCGTCTGTGCCGGGCTGCCGCTCATGGCCGGCGGGCGCGGCGGGCTCGGCATCGTCATGGGTCCGGGGGGCGGCTTCGTGCTGATGTGGCCGGTCGCCGCCTTCGTGATCGGGTTCCTGTACGAGCGCAGCCTGAAGACCCTCACCGTCTGGAAGGAGGCGCTGATCCTCGTCCTCGGCGGCATCGTGCTCACCTACGCGGTCGGCATCCCGTGGATCGCCGTGGTGGCGCGGGTCGACCTCGCGAAGGCGGCGATCGGCTCGGCCTGGTTCCTGCCCGGCGACGCCGCGAAGGTGGTCCTCGTCGTGCTGATCGCCCGCGCCGTGCGGCGGGCCTATCCGACGCTCCAGCCGCGCTGAGTCGCATCGTTAACGCGCGGCCCGAAACCGGTTGACCCTGCCGGGCGACGCGCGTAGGGTCCGCGCCACTCTCTAAAGGGCAGGCTTTCGACGGCATGCGTACGGTCCTTATTGTAGCGGAGGCGCCACCGACGGGGCGAGCTTAACAGGCTCGGTATCCCAAGGGTGGCGCGTGCAGGGTCCTTCGGGGCCCTTTTTTGTTGCGTAAAACGGACCCGAGAGCGCGGACGAGACCAAGGAACGGAGCGCGGCGATGAGTGCGGGCGAGGTCATGACGGGCGCCGAGATGGTGATCCGGGCGTTTCAGGATCAGGGTGTCGACACCCTGTTCGGCTATCCGGGCGGCGCGGTGCTGCCGATCTACGACGCGCTCTTCCACCAGGACACGGTGAAGCACATCCTGGTCCGGCACGAGCAGGGCGCGGTGCACGCGGCCGAGGGCTATGCCCGCTCGTCGGGCAAGGTCGGCTGCGTGCTCGTCACCTCGGGGCCGGGCGCCACCAACATCGTCACCGGACTCACCGACGCGCTGCTCGATTCGATCCCGCTCGTCTGCATCACCGGCCAGGTGCCGACGCACCTCATCGGCTCCGACGCGTTCCAGGAATGCGACACGGTCGGCATCACCCGCAGCTGCACCAAGCACAATTACCTGGTCAAATCGATCGAGGACCTGCCGCGGATCCTGCACGAGGCGTTCTACGTCGCCTCGCACGGCCGGCCCGGCCCGGTGGTCATCGACCTGCCGAAGGACATCCAGTTCGCCAGCGGCCTCTACCGCCGCCCGGTCGACAACAGCCACAAGACCTACAACCCGCAGACTCAAGGCGACCCGGAGAAGATCCGCGCCGCCGTGGCGCTGATGGCGGGCGCGCGCCGGCCGGTCTTCTATACCGGTGGCGGCGTCATCAACTCCGGCCCCGAGGCCTCGCAACTGCTGCGGGATCTCGCTCGCGCCACCGGCTTCCCGGTCACCTCGACGCTGATGGGCCTCGGGGCCTTTCCGGGCTCGGACCCGCAGTTCCTCGGCATGCTCGGCATGCACGGGACCTACGAGGCGAACCTGGCGATGCACGAATGCGACGTGATGGTCTGCATCGGCGCGCGCTTCGACGACCGCATCACCGGCCGGCTCGACGCCTTCTCGCCCTTCTCCAAGAAGATCCACGTCGACATCGACGCCTCCTCGATCAACAAGACCGTCAAGGCGGATATCGGCATCGTCGGCGATTGCGGCTCGGTGCTCGCCGACATGCTGCGCGAATGGCGCGCGGTGACGCCGGAGCCCGACAAGGGCCGCCTGACCGAGTGGCTGTCGAAGATCCGCGGCTGGAAGGCGCGGGAATGCCTCGGCTACTGGCCGTCCGGCACCACCATCAAGCCGCAATACGCGGTCCAGCGCCTCTACGAGGCGACCAAGGGGCGCGAGACCTACGTCACCACGGAGGTCGGCCAGCACCAGATGTGGGCGGCGCAGTACTACAAGTTCGACGAGCCGAACCGCTGGATGACCTCGGGCGGCCTCGGCACGATGGGTTACGGCCTGCCGGCGGCGATCGGCGCCCAGCTCGCCCATCGCGGCGCCCTGGTGATCGACATCGCCGGCGAGGCCTCGATCCAGATGAACATTCAGGAGATGTCGACCGCCGTGCAGTACCGCCTGCCGGTCAAGATCTTCATCCTGAACAACGAGTACATGGGCATGGTGCGCCAGTGGCAGCAGCTGCTGCACGGCTCGCGCTACTCCGAGAGCTATTCGGAGAGCCTGCCCGACTTCGTGAAGCTGGCCGAGGCCTACGGCGCCAAGGGCATCCGCTGCCAGGATCCCGGCAGCCTCGACGCGGCGATCGCCGAGATGCTGGATTATGACGGCCCGGTGATCTTCGACTGCATCGTCGACAAGACCGAGAACTGCTTCCCGATGATCCCGTCGGGCAAGGCGCATAACGAGATGCTGCTCTCGGACTACCTCGGCGAGACCGGGGCGGATCTGGGGGACGTCATCTCCGACGAAGGCAAGATGCTGGTCTGACCGGGCGAGGGTTTGAGGACGATGAACGCCATGAACACCCACTACCCCGATCCGGTCCGCGTCGAGCCGGTGAACCGCCACACGCTCGCGGTCATCGTCGACAACGAGCCCGGCGTGCTCGCCCGCATCGCCGGCCTGTTCTCCGGCCGCGGCTACAACATCGAGAGCCTGACCGTGTCGGAGACCGAGCACGCCCGGCACATCTCCCGCATCACCATCGTGACCGCGGGCACCAACGCGGTGATCGACCAGATCAAGGCGCAGCTCGACCGCCTGGTGCCGGTGCACCGGGTGGTGGATCTCACGCTCCAGGGCGATTCGCTCGAGCGGGAGCTGGCGCTGGTGAAGGTGGCCGGCAAGGGCGAGCACCGGGTCGAGGCGATGCGGCTCGCCGCTGCCTTCGGTGCCCGCACCGTCGATGCGACGCTGACCTCGTTCGTGTTCGAACTCACCGGCACGACCGACGAGATCGACCGCTTCGTCAAGCTGATGGCGTCGGTGGGGCTGGTCGAGGTCTCGCGCACCGGCGTCGCTGCGATGGGGCGCGGGCCGGAGGCGATGTAGGGCTTCAGCTACTCGGCGGGGGGGCGCCGGTCTGCCCCGCCTTGCCGTACTTCCGCTCGAAGCGGTAGACGGCGAAACTCAAGATGGCAGGAATCGTCACCGAGATGAACAGGGCGAAGCCGAGCATCGCGAGGGTGGCGTCCCAGGGCATAGTCACTCCCCCTGGCGTAGAAGTCGGATCACCGCATGACCGACAGAATGTAAGGCGAGAGAGGCCGCGAACCAAGAGAGGTTTGTCCGGCCCAAGGTCGCATTCGGATTGCTGACCAAGCGTACGATGATGGCCGCCCCGGCGACCGCGATCGCCGTGGCATTCACATAGGCTGCCGCCAGCTTGACATGCTCGTTCAGGCGCTTCGCCACGTGCTTGCGACGCGCAGCGGTCTCCGTCGCATCGGGGGCTGCCACGGTCACGGGGGGATCCTCACCGCCTCATGACCCAGGGTAAGAGAACGACCCTCCGTCGTCGATATCTCTTTCCCACGAATGAAAGCGCCTCCCCCGATGACGGGAGAGGCGAACTATGCTGCCGTTCCTCAGCGTGAGCAGAACAGCGGTGGAATTCGGAGCCGGGGCCCGCTCGACCGCGAGCCCCAGCTCTCGAACCCCCGCCTCAGCGCGCGCCCTTGCCGTCACCGTCGCGCATCGCGCCGGTCGGCTCCTGCACGTGGGCCTCAAGGAACCACAGCTGCTTGTCGACCGCGCGGGAGACCTCGGTGAACAGGTCGGCGGTGTCCGGGTCGCCGGCCTCGTCGGTCTGGTCGATGTTCTCGCGCACGGCGTTGGCGTAGGCCGCGTAGCGGTCGATCAGGGCCGAGAGGTGGTCGGCGATGGCGTAGATGTCGGTCGGGTAGGGCGACAGCTTCGAGGAGGCGGACACCACCGTGGCGGTGCCGAGCGCCGTGCCGCCGAGCTGCACCGCACGTTCCGCGACCTTGTCGTTGAGGTCGTCGATCTCGGTGCGGAAGCCGTCGAGCATCTCGTGGATGCCGATGAATTGCGGACCCTTCAGGTTCCAGTGCGCCTGCTTGATGTTGAGCGCGAGGTCGATGCCATCGGCCAGCCGTGCATTCAGGGTCTCGATCGAGACGCGCTTGGCGTTCGAGTCGGTGTTGTTGCGGGTGCGGTGCTGGCGCGGGGACCCGGCCTTGCCCTGGGAATCCGTCATGTCGGTCACTCCGTGGATTTCTCGCAACAACGGGGCCGGAGGGCGGCCGTTCCGATGCAGCGGGAGGGTTTCGATAGCCATCCCCGACCGTCAGGGCCGGGGCGGCGGGACGGTCCCGCACCGGGCCCGTCCGATGACGAGAGAGCTAGGGCGGGCTACCCGGACGGACACCCCGCAGGCCGAAACCCTGCCCTTCCGTCAGAGCATCGGCTGGCCGCCGGTCACCGGCACCAGCGCACCGGTCATGTAGCTGCCCTCCCGCGAGGCGAGCAGCACGTAGGCCGGGGCCAGCTCCGCCGGCTGCCCGGCGCGGCCGAGCGGGGTGTCGGCGCCCAGCGTCTCGATCTGCTCCGGCGACTTCACGATCGGCTGGATCGGCGTCCAGACCGGGCCGGGGGCGACGCAGTTCACCCGGATGCCCTTCGGCGCCAGCAGGTTCGACAGCCCGACGGTCAGGGTGCTGATCGCCCCCTTGGTGGCGGCGTAGACCAGCATGCTGGCATCCGCGACCTTGGCCTGCTGGCTCGTCGAGTTCACGATCGCAGAGCCCGGCCGCATATGCGGCACGGCGGCTTGTGCCAGGTAGATCATCGCGAAGACGTTGGCGCGGAACGAGCCCTCGACGTCGTGGGCGGTGACGTCGTCGAGGCCCTCGTTGACCACCTGCGCGGCGGCGTTGTTGACCAGCACGTCGATGCGGCCGAACTCCGCCACGGTCCTGGCCACCACCGCCCGGCAATGCGCCTCGTCGCGCAGGTCGCCGGGGATGAGGAGGCAGCGCCGGCCCGCCTTCTCGACCCAGGCCTTCGTGGCTTGCGCGTCCACCTCCTCGGATTCGAGGTAGGAGATCGCGAGGTCGGCCCCCTCGCGGGCATAGGCGATGGCGACCGCCCGGCCGATGCCGGAATCGCCCCCGGTGACGAGGGCGACCTTGTCCGTCAGCAGGCCCTTGCCGACGTAAGAGTCCTCGCCGTGGTCGGGGGCTGGGTCCATCGGGCCGGTGAGGCCGGGGCGCGGCTGCTGCTGCGCGCCCGGAAACGGCGGCCGGGGGCCGGCCTCGCGGGGATCGTCGCTCATGGATGGCCTTTCATGGGGAGATGGCCTTTCATGGGGAGCCCTTCAGGAACGCGCCGGCGGTGCGCAGGGACAACGCCATGATGGTCAGTGCCGGGTTCGCCGCGAGCGAACTCGGGAAGACCGAGCCGTCGCAGATCCACAGGTTCTCGACCTCGTGGCTGCGCCCGAAGGAATCGACCACGGATGCGTCGGGGTTCCGCCCCATCCGGCAGGTACCCAGCGTGTGGGCGACCCGCTCCAGCACCCAGATGTCGCGGGCGCCCGCCGCCTCCCAGATCTCGCGCATCACCTTCGTGGCGTGGACGTTGAGCCTGTCCTCGTTCGAGCCGTAGCCGAAGCTGATATGCGCCTTTCGCATCCCGAGCGCGTCGGTCTCGTCCGCCAGGGTCAGGATGTTCGCGTCGCAGGGCAGCGTCTCCCCGTTGATGCCGATGCCGGCGACGCGGTTGTACTGCTTGAGGTAGTCGGTCAGGGCCCTGCCCCACAGGCCGCGGCCGCGGGCGACGGAGTTCGCCCAGGTCAGCGGCTCGACGCCGAGGCTCTGCACCAGGTAGCCGCCGGCGAAATCGGCGTTCGTCGGCCGGGTGTAGTCCTCGGTGATGAGCGAGGACGGGTAGCCGCGGTTCATCGCGACCTCGTCCGCGAAGGTTCCCCAAACCTGCGTCGCGACATGGCCGATATAGTTGCGGCCGACCTGACCGCTGCCGGTGGCGAGATCGAGGTGGAGGAGCAGCCGCGGCGTCTCGACGGCGCCAGCGCACAGGATCAGGTTGGCGCAACGCTGGCGGTGGTCGCGCCCGCCGCTGCGGTAGATCACGCCCGTGATCCGCCCGGCCCTGTCGCGCTCGACCCCGTGCATCCGGGCCTCCGCCCGGATCTCGGCCCCCTGCGCCACCGCCAGCGGCAGGTAGGTCACGTCCATGCTGGCCTTGGCGCGGGTGCGGCAGCCCTGGTGGCAATAGCCGCAATGGATGCAGGCCTTGCGCTCCGGCACCGCTGCATCGGGGGTGAAGTCGCGCGAGACCACCGCCGCGGGCGCGTCGGTCGCGGTGATGCCGAGCCGGTCGCAGGCCGCCGCCATCAGCTGCGCCGGGCCGTTGCGCAGGACCGGCGGCAGCGGGAAGCGGCGGGCCTCGTCCCACGGATAGGGCGTCGGGCCGGACGTGCCGATGAAGGCCTCGACGCGGTCGTAGAACGGCACCAGCTCGGCGTGGTCGATCGGCCAGTCGCAGCCTTCGCCGCTCTCGGTCCGGAGGCGGAAGTCGCGCGGATCGGCCCGGGGCACGAAGGCGCCCCAATGCAGGGTCGAGCCGCCGATCCCGGTCCCGCTGTTGTTGGCCCCGAACGCCTCCGGGGTCGAGCCCCCGCTCAGGCGCTCCTCGGTCCAGTAGATCTCGTCGGCGAGCGTCTCGTCGAAGCCGTATCCGGCGGGCTCGAAGTTCGGCCCGGCCTCGAGCGCCACGACCTTGAGGCCCGACGCGGCGAGTTCCGCGAGAAGCGGGGCGCCCCCCGCCCCCGTCCCGACCACCACGACGTCGACGACCTCGTCGGTGCCGTAGCGGCGTTGTCCCGCGAGGTTCATCGGACGTCTCCCGTGGTGATCGGGGCTTCGCGGATGCCGGCTTCCCAGGCCTCGCGCTCGTTCAGGCCGGTCAGTCGGTAGCCCGGCAGCGCGTCGGCGTCGTCGCCCCCCGCGCCGATCCCGGTGAAGCCGACCGCCGCGAGGCTGGCGGGGTGGGCGAGCCAGGTCCGCACTGCCTCGCCGCGCAGTTCCTCGAACCAGCAGGTCATCTGCTCGGGGGCGATGCCGTCCCGAATCGTGGGCAGCCGGCCTGAGGCGGCGCGGCCGAGGAGCGCGTCCTGGCCGGGCCCGTCGAGTTCCGCGAAGGACCGGCCTTGCGTCTCGCGGGCGGCGGCATCGAGGGTCCGCAGGGCGCGGGAATAGGCGTCCGCGTCAGGCGGCAAGGCGGCGTAGCGCCAGCCGTCGCCGGTGCCGCTCGCCAGCCGCGCGTCGATGCGGCGGGCAAGGTCGATCTTGCCGGGACCGTCCTGCGGCAATACCCGGTCGAGGCAGGCTGCGAGCGTCGCGCGCTCCTCCGGCTCGAGGCAGAACGGCCCCTCCGGCTCGCGCATCCGTGCGCGGAGCGCCGCGCGCAGGCGGGAATTGACCCGGTCCGACCCCATCAGCGCCGCGAAGGCCGGCGGCAGGGCCGGCGCCTCTGCGGTCTCCGGCGGCGCCGCGACGACGTCGCGGATCAGCGCCGCCAGGGCGTCCGGCCGCTCCAGCGGCAGCAGGTGGCCGGCCCCGAGCAGGACCTCGTGGCGGTGACGGGCGAGGTGCGGCAGGGTGAGGGCGGCCTGCGCCTCCGGCCCGAGATCGCCGTCCTCCGCCCCGCTCACCACCAGCGCCGGGGTCGCGAGCGTGCCGATGCGCCCGCGCCAATCCTCGTTGGCGCCGCCAGCGAGCCAGGCCTTCCACGCGTCGGGGTTCGCCCGCAGCACGTCCTCGACCGTCCGGGCGTGGTCGTCGGGGGAGAGCGGCGCCCCGATATTGGCCGCCACGAAGGCCTCCGCCTCGCGCTGGCGGGTCTCCGGATCGGCGTCGATCCAGGCGATCATCGCCCGCCGGCGCTCCTCCGCCATCGGCTCCGGCGCCGGCGGCGAGCCCGCCAGCAGCACGAGCCCGGCGAGGCCGGCGAGCGCGGGATCCCCGTCCTCGCTGCGTCGCGCCAGCGCCAGGGCGACCTTCGCCCCCATGCTGTTGCCGGCGACGAACCAGGGCCCGCGCGGGACCTCGGCTTCGATGCGGGCCGCGACATGGTCGGCCATGGCGGCGACGTCGCCGCCCGGCCGGTGCGCTTCGTCGCCGAAGCCCGGCAGGTCGATGGCGACGCATCGCATGGTGGGCCCGAGATGCTCGGCGAGCGGGCGCCACTCGCGGGCGCTGCCCCCGAGGAAGTGCAGGCAGAAGAGGACGGGATCGTCAGTCATGCCGGCGAGATCGCGCGGCCCTGCCCTGCGTCAACGGCGGGCGGCCCGCGGCGCCTTGCAGCACCCCGGGAGGATCTGTCGAGTTGTTGACGGATCGGGCGGCTCCGCGGACGGTCCTGATACGGTCACGACCGCGGCGAAGGCTCGCCTCGACGCTCGATCGTCATTCCTCGACGATGGTAATATTTGATCTGGTCATCCCGCTCGGCGGACGGCGCCGACAGCATTCGCGGCGCCGACGGCAAATTTTACCTATGTTAAATCTTTCTATTGATGACGTCCGCACCACGGCCTGATCCTGAGTGGCAAGCGGGAAGAGCCTCGCAGGGAGCGTTAGATCTCTTCCCGGCCGCTAAAGGCATCTCTGGATCTGCATCGATCCGCCGAATCCATTCGGCGCCGTGACATCTCCCGAGAACGCGGAACGCCGCGCGGAAGCATTTTCCGCGCGGCGTTCCCCCGAGGAGCCGCGGCCCGCCCGAGGGGGCCGCGGCGCTGAAACTTTAGTTCTTGGCCTTGTCGACCAGGGCCTTCTCCTTGATCCACGGCATCATGCCGCGGAGTCGCTCGCCGACCTCCTCGATCGGGTGGGCGGCGTTGCGGGCGCGGGTGGCCTTGAACGAGGTCTGGTTGACCTTGTTCTCGAGCATCCAGTTGCGGGTGAAGGTGCCGTTCTGGATGTCGGTCAGGACGCGCTTCATCTCGGCCTTGGTCTCGGGCGTGATGATGCGCGGGCCGGTGACGTACTCGCCGTACTCGGCGGTGTTCGAGATCGAGTAGTTCATGTTGGCGATGCCGCCCTCGTAGATGAGGTCGACGATCAGCTTCACCTCGTGGAGGCACTCGAAATAGGCCATCTCGGGGGCGTAGCCGCCCTCGACCAGGGTCTCGAAGCCGGCCTTGATCAGCTCGACGAGGCCGCCGCAGAGCACGACCTGCTCGCCGAACAGGTCGGTCTCGCACTCTTCCTTGAAGGTGGTCTCGATGATGCCGGCGCGGCCGCCGCCATTGGCCGAGGCGTAGGACAGGCCGAGGTCGTGGGCATTGCCCGAGGCGTCCTGAGCGATGGCGATCAGGGTCGGCACGCCGCCGCCGCGCAGGTACTCCGAGCGCACGGTGTGGCCGGGGCCCTTCGGGGCGACCATCAGCACGTCGAGGTCGGCGCGCGGCTCGATCAGGTTGAAGTGGACGTTCAGGCCGTGGGCGAACAGCAGGGCGGCGCCTTGCTTCATGTTGGCCTGGAGCGAGTCGCGGTAGATCTCGCCCTGCAACTCGTCGGGGGTCAGCATCATGACGACGTCCGCCTGCTTGGCGGCGTCGGCGACCTCCATGACCTTGAAGCCCTCGGCCTCGGCCTTCTTGGCGCTGGCCGAGCCCTTGCGGAGCGCGATCACCACGTCCTTCACGCCCGAATCGCGCAGGTTCAGCGCGTGGGCGTGGCCCTGGCTGCCGTAGCCGACGATGACGACCTTCTTGCCCTTGATCAGATTGATGTCGGCGTCACGATCGTAATAGACCCGCATGGCGGCTCCCCCTTGTGCAGATGGCGAGAATTGCGAACGCTCCGGGCGCTGGAGCGGCCGTGCGACGGCCGGCTTGTAGCGGCGTGATTCGCGTCAGGGAATAGGGGATGCGCGCGGACGCGCACATGCCTGCTAGGTTCCGGGCGCCGGCAGCGCCGATTCGCATCGACAGGGGAGGGGCATGACGCAACGGGCGACGCCCGCCGAACTGGTCGCGTTCTGGCGCAAGGCCGGGTTCGACCGCTGGTTCACCGCCGATCCGGCCTTCGACGCCGCCTGCCAGGCTTATCGGCCGCTGCACGAGGCGGCGGCGCGGGGCGAGCTTCGCGCATGGGAGGAGACGCCGGAGGGTGCGCTCGCCCTGGTGCTCCTCCTCGACCAGTTCCCGCGCAACCTGTTTCGCGGCACGCCTCGCGCCTGGGCAACCGATGCTCTGGCGCTGGCGGCGGCCGAGCGCGCGCTCGGCCGCCGCCACGACCGGGCGATCGAGCCGGCCTTGCGCATCTTCCTCTACCTGCCGCTGACGCATGCCGAGAACTTGAGCTTGCAGGAGCGCAGCGTCGCGCTGTTCGCCGAACTCGGCCTCCCCGTGCATCTCGCGGCCGCGATCGAGCACCGCGACCTGATCCGCCGCTTCGGCCGCTTTCCCCACCGCAACGCAGTGCTCGGCCGCCCCGAGACGGCGGCCGAGCGGGACTACCTGGCGCGCGAGGATGCGTTCCGGGGTTGAGACGTGCGCCGAGGCTGAATCACGCCGGAAGCGGCAGCCCCTCGCGGGCGAAGGCGCGCTGCACCGCCGGGCGCTCGGCCATGCGGCGGGCGTGGTCGGTCCAGGAGGGGAACTGGCGGGCCATGTCGTAGCCGAGCACCTGGCCGCGGCCCCAGTGCCAGAACACCAGCAGGTAGGGATCGGCGACGCTGTAATGCTCGCCCGCCGCCCAGCCGCCGCGCGACAGGCCGACCTCGATCATCGTCCACAGGTCGGCACAGGTCTCGTGGCCCTTGGCCTTCACGCTCTCGATCGCCGCCTCGTCGGTGGCGTAGCGCTCGGCCCGGCGGATATGGGCGTAGGCCGGGTGGATGGTGGAGGAGATCCAGGCCAGCCACTCGGCGCAGCGCGCCTCCTCCCGCGGATCCTCCGGCCACAAACCGGCCTCAGGATGCCGCCTGGCGATGTAGCGCAGGATCGCCGGATTCTCGGTCAGCACCCACTCGCCCTCGGCGAGCGCCGGCACCCGGCCCTTCTGGTTGATGGCGAGGTAGCGGCCGCCGCGCTGCTCGGCAGTGGCGAAATCCACCTTCACCGCCTCGAAGGCTGCGCCGGTCTCCTCCAGGGCGATGTGGGGCGCGAGCGAGCACGCGCCCGGCGAGTAGTAGAGCGTGAGGGTGTCGGACAAGGGGGCCTCCCGGCGCGGTCGCCGCCGCCCCGGCCGTGCAGGGTGGCGCCCTCATCCCTTAGCGCGAACCGGGTTCCGGGTGGTACCGCTTCGCGCGCCGTTCCTCAGGCCGAGACTTGCGGGCGCGCCGCCGCCCCCGCGCCGGAGCGCGAGCGCTGCATCGCCAGCCAGGCAAGGGCGCAGAGCACGATCGCGCCCTGCACGCCCAGGGCCTCCCAGCTGCCGTTGAAGCCGAGCGCGGTGACGAGATCCGGCACGCCGTCATTGTGCACCGGCACGATCACCTGCTCCTGCAATTCCTGGATCGCCGCGCCGACGAGGCGCAGGCCCATCACGAACAGGAAGGCCGAGGTGAGCAGGAAGACCGGCCGCAGCGGCAGCCGCAGGGCGAGCCACTGCATCGCCACGAACACCACCGCGAGTGCGACGGCCGCGACCGCGAGCCCGCCGAGGAGCGACGCGTCGAAGCCGCCGGCGCTGCGGGCGAGAGCGTGCAGGAACAGCACCGTCTCGGCGCCCTCCCGGAACACCGCCAGGAAGGCGATGCCGGCGAGCGACAGAAGCGTGCCGGCGCCCATCGCCCGCTCGGCCATGCGGTTGATCTCGGCCTTCCAGGCCGCCGGGTCCTGGCGCAGGAACAGCCAGCCGCTCATCGTGAACATCAGGCCGGCGGCGACCACGATGACGCCGGCCTCGATCAGGTCGTTGTGGTTGCCGTCGAAGAAGGCCTCGAACACCCAGGCCATGCCGAAGCTCGCCAGCACCGCGAGGCAGGCCCCGGCATAGACCGGGCGGATGCGCTCGGCGGCCCCGGCTCGGCGCAGGAACGCCGCGAGCGCCGCCACCACCAGCAGCGCCTCCAATCCCTCGCGGAACAGGATGGTGAAGGCCTGCACGAAGGTGGATCCGTCGGCCATGGGGGGCTCCTCGCTTGGCATCGTCCGATCGGGCGCCGTCGCACCCCGTCCGCCGCCCTCTTAGGCGAGGACGCGCCGAGGTTCAAACGCCCAATCTTTGTTTTTCATAATTCTAATCTTATTCAGTCGCGGCGATGCTGTTGTATTGACGCATCGCCGGTCTGCAAAACGTTTCATTCTTTCGAGGGAGTCTAAACAAAACAGAATGGAAACTTACCGCGTCACCCGACGTGACGTAAGTTCTTGCACCTTCCCCACCCGTGTTGCGTCAGGCATGAGCAAGCTTCCCCAATCCCCCCCGTCCGTCGCGCCGGCCCATGGCGCGGTCCCTGGTCCTGTCCGGTCTGGCGACCGGGCTCGCCGCCGCACCGGCGCTCGCCCAGCAGCCGGAGACGATCAAGCTCGACGAGATCTCGGTGAGCGCGCCGCAGGCGCCGCGGGGCGTCGGCGCCCCGGCCGATGGCTCGGCCACCAGCGGCGGCGGCGGGGGCCCGAGCGGGGTGCAGGGCTACACCGCCCGGGTATCGCCCACCGCCACCAAGACCAACACGCCGCTGATCGAGACGCCGCAATCGGTCTCGGTCGTCACCCGCGAGCAGCTCAACGACCGCAACGTCCAGACGCTCAACGAGGCGATCAACTACACGCCCGGCGTCGCCTCGAACGTGTTCGGCTACGACCCGCGCTTCGACGCGTTCTACATCCGCGGCTTCAGCGTCACCAACATCGGCATCTACCGCGACGGCCTGCGCCAGCCCTCCTCGCCGTTCGGCATCCCGCG
The DNA here is from genome assembly GCF_022179185.1 of Methylobacterium frigidaeris. Classification (GTDB taxonomy): domain Bacteria; phylum Pseudomonadota; class Alphaproteobacteria; order Rhizobiales; family Beijerinckiaceae; genus Methylobacterium; species Methylobacterium frigidaeris. Next base: position 49,643 of record NZ_BPQJ01000014.1, read on the forward strand.
GGTCGAGCCCTACGGCCTCGAGGCGATCACCATCCTGCGCGGGCCGGCGGGCGGGCTCTACGGTCTCGGCTCGCCCGGCGGCATCGTCGACCTGACCTCGAAGCGCCCGACTGCGGTGCCGTTCGGCGAGGTCTGGCTGCAGGGCGGCAACTATGACCGCGCCCAGGGCAATTTCGATCTCGGCGGTCCCGTGGAGGGCAGCGACGGCCAGTTGTTCTACCGCCTGACCGGCCTCGTGCGGCAGAGCAGCACCTTCCTGCCCGGCAGCATCGACGACCGGGCCTTCATCGCCCCGGCGCTGACCTGGCGGCCCTCGGCGGATACCAGCTTCACGCTGTTGACCGAGTACCTGAACAACACGGTGCCGGGAAACAGCTCGTTCTACTCCAACTACGCCGATCCGCGCTTCCAGAAGACCAAGCTATTCTCCGGTGATCCGGCGTTCCAGAACTTCAACACCGAGCAGTACCGGATCGGCTACGCCTTCGAGCACAAGCTCACGCCCGACATCGTCTTCCGACAGAATTTCCGCTACTACCACGTCGACGCGGACCTGCGGTACACGCAGATCGATGCTCTGAGCGCCGATCTCGTCCGCGCGTCACGCAGCACCGGGCGCATCACCAACGTCCTCGACACGATCTCGCTCGACAACCAGCTCGAGATCCGCGGCGCCACCGGCCCGGTGCAGCACGATTTCATCGCCGGTCTCGACTATACGTATTCCACCTACGGCCAGCGCATGGGCTTCGGCGCGGCGCCGGACCTGCAGATCGGCGGCCTGGTGCGACCGAACTACGGGGCGCAATTCATCACCGCGCCGACCCTCGGCACGGCCTCGCGGCTGACGCAATCGCAGCTCGGCACCTACGTGCAGGACCAGGCGAGGTTCGGCCGCTTCATCCTCACGCTCACCGGCCGGCACGACAGCGTCGCGACCGTGAACGAGAGTGCGGGCGACCCGACGAGCCGGACCGCGAGTTCCGACCGGGCGTTCAGCGGCCGCGTCGGCCTCAACTACCTGCTCACCGACGAGCTGGTGCCGTATGTGAGCTACGCCACCACCTTCGCGCCGCAGCTCGGCCTCGACCGGCTCGGTCAGGCGTTCCAGCCGACCAAGGGCAACCAGCTCGAGGGCGGCGTGAAGTTCAACGTGCCGGGAACCAGCGTCTTCCTCAACATGGCGGTGTTCGACATCGCCCAGACCAACGTCCTGGTGCCCGACCCGGTCAACCCGATCCTCTACACGGCGGCGGTCGGCGAGGTGAACTCACGTGGCGCCGAGCTCGAGGCGACCGCCAATCTGGGCCCCGGCATCAACGTGACGGCCGCCTACAGCCACGTCGACATCCGTACGACGAAGAATCCAGGCAGCCCGGAGACAGTCGGCCTCGCGCTCTCGGGCATTCCCGGCAACACCTTCCGGCTGTTTGCCACCTACGCGTTCCCGACCGCGTCGCCCTTGAGCGGCTTCAGCTTCGGCGGCGGCGTGCGCTACGCCGGGACCAGCCCGGCCAACGACGTGATCGGCAGCTACCGCAACTCCACCGTGACCCTGTTCGACGCGGTGGCGGCCTACGACTTCGCGCGCGTCGATCCGCGGCTGAAGGGCATGCGGCTCCAGGTCAACGTCTCGAACCTGCTCGACCGCAACTACTTCAACTGCCAAGCCGGCGCCTGCTACCGCGGCCAGCCGCGGCAGATCCTGGGGAGCCTGATCTACCGGTGGTGAGAACCGCCCTCACCACCCCGCATGCGCCTTCAATCCGCGCACCCGCGCCACCGCCGCCTCCAGCCCCGCCCAGGCCGGCGCATCGGGCGCGTAGCGGGCGCGGGTATAGGCCACGACCTCCGCGACCTGCCGATCGGTGAGGGTGTCGCGGAAGGCCGGCATCGCGGCGGGCGGCGCCGAGGGGTCGGGGTTCGGAAAGCGCTCCGCGGCGGCCGCGACGCCGTTGAGCACGGCCTGGATCATGTTGTCCGGGTGCGCGCTGTGCACGGCGGTGACGAGGCCGAGCGGCACCAGCTCCCCGCCGGCCCCGCCCTCGTGGCAGGAGGCGCAGGCGCCCTGGAACAGGGCGGCGGATCCGGGCGGAGCCGCAACTGCCGCGGCGCTGGCCGGCCGGGGGGCCGGCGCCTCGCGGGCGAGGCTCGCGAGGTAGACCGCCATGGCGCGGATATCGGCATCCGGCAGCGGCCCCAAGGAGGCGACCACGTCTGCCATGGGGCCGGCGGCGCTGCCGTGGCGGGGCGATCGCCCGCTGCGCAGGTAGGCGAAGAGGTCGTCCTCGGTCCAGGGCAGAGGAGAGCGGGACAGGCCCGCGAGCGCCGGCGCCTCCCAGCCGTCGGCGAAGCCGCCGGCGAGGCGGGCCTCGCCCCGGCGCTCGGCGCCCAGCGCGTTGCGCGGGGTATGGCAGGCGCCGCAATGGCCGAGTGCCTCGACGAGGTAGGCGCCGCGGTTCCAGTCCGGGCCGCGGTCCGGATCGGCGAAGGCCGTCGGGCGGTGGAAGAGGGCGTTCCAGCCCGCCATCAGCGGCCGGACGTTGAACGGAGCGCGCAGGCCGGTCTCCGGGACCGGGTTCGCCACCGGCGCTTGCGTCATCAGGTAGGCGTAGAGCGCCTGCAGGTCGCGCTCCGAGACGCCGGCGAAGCTCGTATAGGGATGGGCGGGGTAGAGATGGTGCCCGTCCCGCGACACGCCCTCGCGCATCGCCCGGGCGAAGGCGGGGTAGGACCAGGCGCCGATGCCGGCGCCCGCCTCCGGCGTGATGTTCGAGGCGTAGACGGTGCCGAACGGCGTCGCGAGCCCGCGCCCGCCGGCGAAGGACCGGCCGTCCGGTCCCACGTGGCAGACGAGGCAGGCCCCGGCCGCCGCGACGAGGCGCCCCTGCGCGATCGTGGCGGCCGAATAGGCTGCAGGGTCCGGCCGCTCGATCGACGGGTAGGCCGGGCGCCAGGGCAGGAGGGTGGTGGCGAGCGCCAGCGCCCCGGCGCCGGCGCCGAACAAACCGGCGAGGAAGCCGCGGCGCCGCCGCGGCGTCTCGTCGGGCCCGGCGATCCGCGGCGGGTTGAGGGCGGCGCGCACGGCCTCGGCGGTGAGCGGGAGTTCGCGGAAGCGGATGCCGGTGGCGTCGAACAGCGCGTTGGTGATCGCCGCCGCGCTCGGCACCGAGGCCGATTCGCCGGCCCCCAGCGGCGGCTGGTCCTGGCGCGGCAGCATCAGCACGTCGATCTCGGGGATCTGCGGGAAGGCGAGGATCGGGTAGCTGCCCCATTCGCGGCTCGTCACCCCGGTGGCGTCGAAGCCGACCGATTCCCTCAAGACCCGGCTCGTCGACTGGATGACGTTGCCGTGGATCTGGTGGCGCACCCCGTCCGGGTTGATCGTCAGGCCGGAATCCTGGCCCACCACCACCCGGGTGACCGCGACCTCGCCGGTGACCCGGTTGACCGCCACGTCCGCCACCCAGGCGGCCCAGGCGGCGGCCTTGCCCGGAAACGGGCCGTGGACATAGACCGCATAGGCGAAGCCGCGCCCGTACAGGACGTCGCCGGAACGGCCATGGGTGCCGGGCCCGGTGTGCGGCACCCAGGCGGCCCGCTCCGCCACCGCCCGGACGAGGTCGGCGGCGCGGGGATCGGGCAGGTAGCGCAGGCGGTACGCGATCGGGTCGACGCCGGCCGCGGTGGCGAGCTCGTCGATGTAGGATTCGTGCGCGAAGGTGTTGGGCAGAGCCGAGACGCCGCGCAGCCAGGAGGCGCGGGCGATCGGCGGCATGTCGTGCACCGTCACCCGGGCGTGGCCGAAGGCGTAGGGCGGGACCGCCGTACGGTCGCCCATCGGGTACACGGCGGGCGTCGCCGCCACCTTGCCGGTTAGGATCAGCGCCAGGGTCGGGGCGCCGTTCGAGGGGTAGCGGGTCTCGAAATCGTAGGCCGCGGGTCCCCCCTCGGAATCGAGGCCGCCGCGCACGTCCATGACCTGCGCCGCCCCCTTCGGCTCCCAGGCATGCTCCTGCTCGCGGGTGAGCTGCACCCGCACCGGCCGGCCGACCGCCCGGGCGAGCAGGGCGGCATCGGCCGCGACGTCGTCGGCGCAGTTGCGGCCGTAGCAGCCGGCCGCCTCGTGGCGTTCGACCGCGATCCTGTCCTCGGGCAGGTCGAGGAGGAGCGCGAGGTCGCTCCGCAGGACGTGCGGGTTCTGGGTGCCGGACCACACCACCACGTCGCCGTCGCGGAACTCGGCCACGGCGCAGGACGGCCCGATCGAGCCGTGCATCTGGTAGGGCCAGACGTAGGTGCGGTCGAGCCGCGCCTCGGCGTGGCCGAGTGCCCGGTCGACGTCGCCGCGGTCGAGGAGGCGGCGCGCGGTCGCGGGGTTGTCGCGGAGCGCCGCCTCGGGCCGGTTGAGGTCGGGCAGCTCCTGCCCGGGCCGCCACGTCACGGACAGGCACCGCGCCGCCTCGGCGGCGTTCTCCTCGCGCTCGGCGACCACGCCGACGAAGTCGCCGACGACCACCACCGCGACGAGGCCGGGGATGTGGGCGACCGAGGCCTCGTCCACCGCCACGAGGGCGTTGCCGAGGGCGGACTCGACGCCGGGATACGGCGGCCGGACCACGCGGCCATGCACCATGCCGGGCACCCGCACGTCGTGGATGTAGGTCCAGGCGCCGACGGTCTTGGCCGGAATGTCGACCCGCGGCACCGGCCGGCCGACCAGCGTGTAATCCGCAACTGGCTTCAACGATGCGTCGGGATCGAGGGTCAGCTCGGTGCGGCTTCCCCGCACCAGCTCGCCATAGGCCAGCTCCAATTCCGGCTCCGCCGCGACCCGGACGGTGCCGGCTTCGACGACCAGCTCCGCGGTGCCGCGGTTGAGCCGCAGCGAGGCCGCCTCGACCAGGTGGCGGCGGGCGGTGGCGGCAGCCTGGCGCAAGGGAATGGCCGCGATCTGGATCGTCTCGCTCGCGATGGTGCCGCCCTGGTCGGGGGCGGTCGCGGTGCTGCCGAGTTCCATCGCGACGTGGGCCAGCGGCACGTCCAGCTCCTCGGCGACGATCTGGGCGAGCGCCGTGCGGATGCCGGTGCCGAGGTCGACATGGCCGTTGAAGGCGGTGACCCGGCCCTCGCCGTCGACCGCGAGGTAGAGCGCGCGCTGCGGCCCCGTCGCCAGGGCGGCGCCCGGCGCATCGCCGAGGCGCGGCGGGCGGCCCATCGTCTCGCGGTAGACGAGCAGCAGGTCGCCCGCCTTCTGCCAGTGCCGGCGGTGCGCGGCCGGATCCCGGGTCATGCCTCGCCTCCGAAGGACCCGGCACCGGCATCGGTGCGCATCCGCGCCGCGGCGGCCCGCACGGCGCGCAGGATCTCGACATGGGTGCCGCACCGGCACAGGTTGGCCTGAAGGCCGGCCCGGATCTCGGCCTCGCTCGGGTCCGGGTTGGCCGCGAGCAGCGCCACCGTGGTCATGATCATGCCGTTCAGGCAGTAGCCGCATTGCGCGGCGTTCTCGGCGATGAAGGCCTCCTGCACCGGGTGCAGCCGCCCGCCCTCGGCCAAGCCCTCCAGGGTGGTGATCCGGCGCCCGACCGCGGCGCGCAAGGGAATCGCGCAGGAGCGCAGGGCCCGGCCGTCGACCAGCACCGTGCAGCTGCCGCACTGGCCGAGTCCGCAGCCGTATTTCGGGCCATTCAACGCCAGGTCGTTGCGCAGAACGTAGAGGAGGCGGGTGCCGGGCGCGGCCTCCACCGCCACGCTCCGGCCGTTGACCGTGAGCACGTGGCGGAGAGCCGCCAGCCGCACGTCGTTGGCGATCGGCCGCCGATCGTCCTGCATGTGGTCCCTGTCCCGCCCCGGCCCCGGCTGTTCCGCCGGCTGCCGCTAGTTCTCACAGATTTCGGCGGGGACCGGAACCCCGCCGCGATTGTCGTGGCTTGCAAGAGCTTGGCCAGCAAGAGCTTGGCGAGCAAGAACTTGGCCACACAGGCACGGCCGGGCGGGAGAGATGTGGGTTCGGGCATGAAAGGACCCCGCCGGCGTGAGGGCCGACGCATCCTTAGCTACCTTGGCCAACTCGGTCGCTCGATGAGGATCCGAACTCGGATCAGGATCGTCGACATGAAGCAGGTGACCAACCACGCGGCCAAGACCCATCTCTCGAAGCTCATCGGGGGCGCGCTCGGCGGCGAGGAGGTCGTGATCGCGAAGGGGCATAAGCCGGTCGTCCACCTGGTTCCCATCGCCCGGCAACCGTTCAAGATCGGCCTGCACGAGGGCCAGCTCGGGCGCGGTCCGGATTTCCTCGAGCCGACGCCGGACGACGAACTGGATCTCTGGGAAGGGGGCAATGAATGCGGTCCTGCTCGACACGCACGCGTGGGTCTGGAGGCTATCCAAGGATGACCGCCTGTCGAGCCGAGCCGCTGCTGCGATCACGGCGGCAGATCAAGTCTTCGTAAGCCCCGTCAGTTTCTTCGAGATCGCCCAGAAGGTCCGGATCGGGAAATGGCCCGAGATGGAATCCCATGCCGCGCGATTGGCCGGGCTTCCCAGCCAGCAGGGCGGTCTGGTGATCGCGCGCGATCCTGAGATGTGCATCGCGGCCGGCCTGATCGAATGGATCCACCGCGATCCGTTCGACCGGCTGCTCGCCGCAACGGCGCAGCATCATCGCCTTCCGCTCGTCTCGGCCGACGCGATCTTCGATGGCATCGTCACCCGCGTCTGGTGAAGCAGAGCGCCCTACCGTCCGCATCCTGTGGCGGCAATACGTGAGCCGTCGGAGCGCACGGTCTCGTCGGTGATGCTCGACCCAACCGTGCGTCCGCTGACCTGGATAACGCCAAGCTTAAATTTACGGTAGTTTTGGCTTTATGGTATGACTTAAATTTGTTAATGATTTACAGTTAAACCAATGTAATATTTCGCAAAAAGCAATCAATAATCATGATATTGGAGGATGAAGAGTGTCCAGCGAACTCACCCAAAGCGGTACGCCGGACGGCGCGCCCGAGGTCGCGGCGGCCGACGAGGCCGGCGCCGGAACGGGCAGCATCGCCGTCGGCGAGGACGGCGCCTCGGTCTCGATCGCGCAGGCCGAGACCGTCTCCGATACCGCACCCCCGAGCATGTTCCGTCCGACCATGCGCGACGTCGACGCCTCCGCCTCGGAGACCGGCATGACCGTCAAGCCGCGGCCGATGATGCCGGACGAGTCCGGCGACGCGACCGCGCCCTTCACCGACCCGGACGCGGCGGCCGACCAGGCCCTGATCCTCGGCCCGTCGGACCAGGGGGAGACCGACGACACGACGACGCCCACCGCCGAGGCGGAAGGCGGCACCCCGACCGTCGCGCCGACGGAGGTTCTGAGCGACGGCACCAACCTGTTCGGCGACCGGGCCGCGATGTGGTCGGGCAACCCGTCGGAGGTCGGCGCCGCTTACGGCCTCGATCCGACGCATGACGAGGTCTGCCTGTGCGACGAGGTCAGCCTGGCGGTCGGCGAGGACGTCTGAAGCTCCCGCGTTCCGATCCGGCCCCGCTCCTCGCCGTGGAGGCGAGGAGCGGGGAGATCGCCGCCGCGACAATGTGGTCCCTCCAGTGGTCTCCCCGCGCATGAAAGACGCCGCAGGCCCCGAGCGCTTGCGGAGCGCCCCGCCTCCGCTAGCTCCCCGGTGACTTTGGGGGGTGATTCATGCAGCAGCGCTGGCCGGACCGGATCTGGATCGTGCGGCACGGCGAGAGCGCCGGCAACGTCGCCAGGGACGCCGCGCAGGCGGCCGGGCACACCCATATCGACATCGCCGAGCGCGACGTCGACGTGCCGTTGAGCGCCCTCGGCGAGCGCCAGGCCGCGGCGGTCGGGCGCTGGTTTGCCGAGAAACCGGTGTCGGAGCGGCCCGACGTGGTGCTCACCTCGCCCTATCGCCGGGCCGACGCCACCGCCCGGCTGATCCGCGATGCCGGCGGCGTCGCCGATCCCCTGCTCGACTACGTCGCCGACGAGCGCCTGCGCGAGAAGGAGTTCGGCATCCTCGACCGGCTCACCCGCGAGGGCATCACCCAGCTCCATCCCGAGCAGGCCGAGCTGCGGCGGCTGCTCGGCAAGTTCTATCACCGGCCGCCGGGCGGCGAGAGCTGGTGCGACGTGATCCTGCGGCTGCGCAGCGCCCTCGACACCGTCTCGCTGCATTACGGCGGGCGGCGCGTGCTGGTGGTCGGGCATCAGGTCGTGGTCCTGTGCCTGCGCTACCTCATCGAGGGCATGACCGAGGACGAGATCCTCGGCATCGACCGCGAGGGCGACGTCGCCAATTGCTCGGTGACCGAGTACGCCTTCGACCCGCACCGCGGCAGCAGCGGCAAGCTCGTCCTGCAGCGCTACAATTTCGTGGCGCCGCTGACCCAGGCCGGGGCCCCGGTGACGGCCGAGCCCGATGCCACGGGAGCGCCCCGATGACGAAGAACATCACTGCCGAGACCCTGCGCGGCGTTCCCCTGCCGGACCCCGCGGGAGGCAGCAAGGAGGCGCGCGGCAGCGCTCTCGTCATCGCCGGCTCGGTCGAGGTGCCGGGTGCCGCGATCCTGGCCGGTACCGCGGCGCTCCGGGCCGGCGCCGGCAAGCTGCAGATGTCGATCGCCGCCGGCACGGCGCCGCACGCCGCCCTCGCGGTGCCCGAGGCCCTGGTGGTGCGCCTGCCGGAAGGCGAGGGCGGGCACGTCGACCATCGCGTCGCCGCCGAGGTGCTGCTGCCACGCACCGAGCGGGCCGCCGCCGTGCTGATCGGCGCCGGCATGGCCTCGGGCGAGCCGACCAAGGCGCTCACCGCCGCCCTGCTCTCCGGCCCGTCCGAGGCGCCGTTCGTCCTCGACGCGGCGAGCATCGACGGGCTGCGCGACCACGCCGACGCGGTGCGAGCCCGGGCGGGCCGGGTGGTGCTCACGCCGCATGCCGGCGAGATGGCCCGCTGCCTCGGCTGCGAGCGCGACGCGGTCGAGGCCGATCCCCTGGCGGCGGCGCGCCGCGCGGTCGAGATGCTGGGCGCCGTCGTGGTGATGAAGGGGGCGGAGACCTGGATCGTCGAGCCAGGGGGCGAGGTCTGGCATTACCGCGGCGGCGGCGCCGGCCTCGCCACCTCCGGCTCGGGCGACGTGCTCGCCGGAATCATCGTCGGACTGCTCGCCCGCGGCACGAAGCCCGCCGAGGCGGCGGCCTGGGGCGTGTTCCTGCACGGCGAAGCGGGTCGGCGCCTGGGCGAGGGCTGCGGCCCGATCGGCTTCCTGGCGCGGGAGCTGCCCGGGGAGGTGCCGGGCCTGATGCGGGACGTGGCGGAGGGCGCGATCTGAGCCGGCGGCGGGCCACCGGCTCGGGTCCGTGTTTCGTATTCGGCGCTCAGGCGGCCCGTACCGTGGCGAGAAAGCGGCGCACCTCGGACGAGAGATGCTCGGATTGCCGTGACAGCTCCGCCGACGAGGCGAGGACCTGGTGTGCTGCCGCGCCCGTCTCCTCGGAGGCCTGCGCCACGCCCGCGATGGTGTGCGTCACCGCGCTCGCGCCGGTCGCGGCCTCGGCGACGTTGCGCACGATCTCCCGCGTCGCCCCGCCCTGCTGCTCGACCGCGCCCGCGATGCCTGCCGTCACCGCGTCGATCTCGCGGATGCGCGCGGTGATCGTGCCGATCGCCGCGACGGCCTGATCGGTCACCCCCTGGATCTCGCCGATCTGTCCGGCGATCTCCTCGGTGGCGCGCGCCGTCTGGTCGGCCAGTCCCTTCACCTCGGCGGCGACCACCGCGAAGCCGCGGCCGGCCTCGCCGGCGCGGGCGGCCTCGATCGTGGCGTTGAGCGCCAGGAGATTGGTCTGCCGCGCGATGGTCGAGATCATGCCGACCATCTCGCCGATCCGCCCCGACGCCGTCCTCATCACCTGCACGAGCTGCGCGGTCTGGTCGGCCTCCGCGACGGCGTACCGGGCGAGCCCGGCCGAGCCCTGGATCTGCCGGCCGATCTCGCCGACCGACGCGCCGAGTTCCTCGGTCGCCGCCGCCACGGTGGTCACGTTCGCGGCGGCTTCCTCCGCCGCGGCGGCGACCGTGCCCGATCGCGTCGCGGTGTCGGCCGCGGTCGTGGTCATCTGCGCGGCGGTGGCCTGCAGCTCCGTCGCCGCCGACGAGACCAGGGTGACGATGCCGCCGATTGCCGCCTCGAACCCCTCGGCCATCTGGCGCATGCCGGCCTTGCGCTGCTCCTCGGCGGAGGCCCGGGCGTGCGCCGTCTCCTCCTCCAGCTGCCGCGTCCGGATCAGGGTCGCCCGGGACGCGTCGACCGCGGCCGCGATGGCGCCGATCTCGTTGGTGCGGTCGGTATAGGGCACCGGGGCGGCGAGGTCGCCGGAGGACAGGCCGTGCATCCGCCGGACCAGGCGCTCGATCGGCCGCGCCACGGCGGCCACGACGTAGACGATGCCGGTAAGACCGATGGCCAGCGCGACGGCGCAGAGCAGGCCGGTCAGCCAGAGGGCGTTGGCATAGATTCCGGCGGCCGCGAGCCGCGCCCGGTCGCTGCCGGCCACGTTCAGCACCGTATCGCGATCGAGACTGTCCAGCGCCGCCTCGAACGGCCGGCGCGAGGCCCAGAAGAGCTCGTTGAGAGCGGCCACGTTCTTCTCCCGGGCCGCGGCGACGATCTTGCCGCGGATGGTCAGGTAGTCCGCCCAGTGCTGCCGGAACGCGGTCCAGAGGGCGCGCTCCTCGGCGGTCGAGATCAGCGGCTCATAGCGGCGCGCGACGGCTTCCACGTCCTCGAGGCGACGGCCCGCGACGGTGTCGAGTTCGGTCACGGGCTCGATCGCCGTGACATAGCGGGCATCGACGAGGCGCAGGCGCGTGACCTTGTACTTGAGTTCGCCAATTTCGCGCACGCTCGGCAACCAGTTCTCCGACATCTCGAGAGTATTGGCGTTGACGCTGCGCAGCTGCGTCACGCTCAACATGCCCTGGGTCAGGAGGCCTGCCGCGAGCAAGGCAATCAGCCCGCCGAGGGCATGGGACAGTCTGATTTTCATCGTTAGGCCTTCGTGATCGACGTCGTTATTCGCAATGATTGTTGAAAATTTGGTAAACTCCGTAGAGTTATTGAAGAATTGGACGAAATACATAGGAAAATTTGCAAAGACATGTTCGATCTTGCCGTGAATCGACGGCGACACACCTCCCGGTTTGGTGGCGTAGCTGCCGAAGCGGCGTCGCGCGCAACGGGAGCCGGGGCGCGGACCGTTGATCGGTCTTCGCCGACGGAACCGTCCCATCACGACCGCGGCCGGCCGAACCCGGGCGCGTTTCGGATGTTGACCGCCGGTTGCTTCCGCACGGACAGGCCGATGATCAGACTCACCCTCGCCCTCGCCCTCACGCTGGGCGCCGTGGGCGCCGCCGAGGCCCAGACCGCCCGGGTGCCGCCCGCGAGCGACGCCGTCGGCGCGCCCGGCCCCGGCACCGAGACGCCGCCGCCCTCGCGCCCGACCCGCAACCTGCCGGGCAATCCCAGCGGCGCCTCCGTGCCCGGGACCAATCCGGGGGTCTGGATCGGCGGCAGCCCGACCGCGGGCCCGCCCGGTAGCGGCGGCACCGCGGGCGGGCCGGCAGCGGGAAACCGCTGAGACCGGCACGAGACCGACGGCCCGGAATGCCGGGCCGGACCACGCGCGTCACGCCTCCAGCCATTCCCTCAGGAGCGCGCCCGTCGCCTCGGGCCGCTCCAGCGGCGGTAGGTGGCCGCATTTGTCCAGGACATGCAGGCACGAGCCGGCGATGCCCTGGTGGATCTCGCGGGCGAGCGCCGGCGGCGTCAGGACGTCGTCCGCGCCCACCGCGACCAGGGTCGGCACGCGGATCGTCGCCAGGGTCGGGCGGCTGTCGGGCCGGTCGAGGATCGCGCGCTGCTGGCGCAGGAAGGCCGCGCCGCCGACCCGCTCGGCCATCGCCTTCACGCCCTCGCCCACCGGCCCGTGCACGTGCGAGGCATGGACGAGCTTCGGCAGCAGGCGGGTCGTGACCCCGGCGAAGCGGCCGACCTTGAGCTGGTCCATGCCCTGGCGCCGCGTGGCGGCGCGCTCGGTGGTCTCCGGGGCAGCGGCGGTGTCGAACAGGGCGAGGCGGGTCACGCGCTCGGGCGCCTGGCGCAGGATCTCGAAGGCGACGTAGCCGCCCATCGACAGGGCGACGAGGCCGAAACGCGGCGGCGCCACCGCGAGCGTCCGCCGCGCCATCGCCGCGACGCTGTCGTCGAGGGTCAGGTCCGCCACCGAAGCGGCGGCCCGGTCGGCGAGCGCGTCGATGGACGCGCGCCACAGCACCGCGTCGTTGAGGAGCCCGGGCAGGAACAGCAGCGGGGCGAGATCCGTGGTCATGGTGGGGGCAGGCCTGTCGTCGATGCCGCCCCTATGGCCGGGCAGAAGCTCCGGCGCCAGAGGCGCCGGGGTCATGGAGCAGGCGTCAGTACGAGCGCGGCATGCCGAGCACGTGCTCGGCGATGTAGGACAGGATCAGGTTGGTGGAGATCGGCGCCACCTGGTAGAGCCGGGTCTCGCGGAACTTGCGCTCGACGTCATATTCCTCCGCGAAGCCGAAGCCGCCGAAGGTCTGGATGCAGGCATTGGCCGCCTCGAACGAGGCGTCGGCCGCGAGCATCTTGGCCATGTTGGCCTCCGCCCCCGGATTGGCGCCGGCCTCGTAGAGGCGAAGCCCCTCCTGCACCATCAGCTCGGCGGCGCGCATGTTGGCGTAGGCCTTGGCGATCGGGAACTGGATACCCTGGTTCTGGCCGATCGGCCGGCCGAAGACCTGGCGCTCGCGGGCGTATCCGGACGCCTTGGCGATGAACCACTTGGCGTCGCCGATGCATTCGGCGGCGATGAGCAGCCGCTCGGCGTTCATGCCCGACAGGATATAGCGGAACCCCTTGCCCTCCTCGCCGACCAGGTTCTCGGCCGGCACCTCCATGTTGTCGAAGAAGACCTCGCAGGAATTGTGGTTCATCATCGTGCGGATCGGCCGGATGGTCAGGCCGCGGCCGAGCACGGTGCGCATGTCGACGATGAAGGTCGAGAGGCCATCGGTCTTCTTCGCCACCTGGTCGCGGGGCGTGGTGCGGGCGAGGAGCAGCATCAGGTCGGAATGCTCGGCCCGGCTGGTCCAGATCTTCTGGCCATTGACGATGAACTTATCGCCCTCGCGCCGCGCGGTGGTGCGGAGCGCCGTGGTGTCGGTGCCGCTCGTCGGCTCGGTGACGCCGAAGGCCTGCAGGCGCAGGCGCCCGGCGGCGATCTCCGGCAGGTAGCGTTCCTTCTGCGCCTGGGTGCCGTGCCGCAGGACCGTGCCCATCGTGTACATCTGGGCGTGGCAGGCCGCACCGTTGCAGCCGGAGCGCTGCACCTCCTCGAGGATCGCCGCGGCGGCCGAGAGCGGCAGGCCGGAGCCGCCATACTCCTCGGGGATCAGCACCGAGAGGTAGCCGGATTCGGTGAGCGCGTTCACGAAGTCGGTCGGATAGGCGCGATCAGTGTCGAGCCGGCGCCAGTACTCGTCGGGGAAGCGGGCGCAGAGCTTGGCGACCTCCTCGCGGATCTCGGGGTGCCGGAGGGCGTCGGTCTCGGTCATCGGGCGTCTCCATCCTGCCGCGGCGCCGGCGCGGGCGCCGCGTCTCGTTGTCGGTTCGGACGCGAGGCTACACCATCGGCGGCCGCGTGCGGGGTGTCTGCTATCATGGAAGAGGCCGTGCGGCCTTCCCCGGCGCGTGGCATGATCCGGATCGCCGTCCCGTCACTCCGTGCCGGAGCGGGTTTCGGACGCAGAGGTTCCCACCGTCGAGGCTTCATGCGTGCGGCCGGCCCGTCCTTCGCTCCCGCGGATTTCCTCCGACTGATCGAGGGCATCGGGCTGGTGGGCAACTGGGCCTGGATCTTCGCCTCCGACCAGCAGATCTGGTCGCCCGGCCTGTTCCGCCTGCTCGGGCTCGATCCTGCGCGGACGCAGCCGAGCTACGGCCTGCTCACCGACCTCGTCCACCCCGACGACCGGCTGCACCTGGCGAGTGCCCCCGACCTGGTGCAGGGCCATGCCTTGCCGGCATGCGAGGTCCGGGTCGTGCGGCCGGACGGGACCCTGCGCACCTTCACGATGCGCACCGAACTGCACGTGACGCCGCAGGGTCGGCCGCGGGCCGCCGCCGGCATCGTCCTCGACGTGTCCGATACGGCGGCCCTGCTGCGGCTGCGCCGGGTCAACCAGCGCCAGCGCAGCGCCTGGTTCGCCGCGGTCCGCATGCTGTTCGTCCCCGTCGACCTCGACGGGCGCTTCCACTTCCCGCCCGAGACGGCGCAGTTCGCCGGACGCCCCATCGAGGAGATCAATGCCGATCCCTTCGCCGATGTGGTGCCGGAGGAGCGCGCGGCCTTCCGCGACAGTGTCGCCCGGCGCGACGTCGGCGGGGTGTTCCAGGCTGCGCCGCTGATCCGACACCGTGACCGGGAGCCGGAGCGTTACCGGATCCTGTCGGTCCCGGTCCATGACGAGCGCGGCCGCCTGGTCGAGCGCAGCGGGCTCGTCTACCCCGCCGCGCTCGCCGCTCCGCTGGCGGCGGACGACCTGGTGCGCGAGGGCCTGGAGCAGGCGGTGAAGGGCCACCACCTGCGCGCCGCCCGGGCGCTGCTCGACTGGTCGATGACCACGCTGGCGGGGGCGAGCGGCCTGTCGCTCTCGACGGTGCGGCGCCTCGAGGAGAATGCCGACGGGCAGGGCGCCCGCTCCCGCCACAGGGCGATCGCGGCCCTGCGCTGCGCCGGCATCCGTTTCATCATCCTGGATGACGGCGGGGTGGCCGTCGCCCGCACCTGAACCCGGTTCAGGGGATGGCCGCGGCGGAGCGCGGATGGGCGAACAGCCCGGCCTCGAGGAAGCGCTCCACGGCCAGCGCCGCGCCGGCCGACGAAAAGTGGCCGGTATCGGCGTACAGGAAGGTCTCGCCGCGGGCGTAGGGGCAGGTTTCGTCCGCGCAGAGGAGTGCGGCCGGGTCGATGAAGGTCATGGTCGCGGGCAGCACCGCCCGCAGGGCGTCGTTCAGGCGCAGGCCGTCGACCGGGCGCCAGCGGCCGGCGGTCTCCGGCGGGGCTTGGCGCTGGTGATAGGCCAGGAAGGCCGGATCGAGAGGGAATTCCGGCGATTGTCCGATGACGTGGACGCGGGCGCCGAGGGCGCTCACCTGCGCCACGGTCTCGCGCAGGCGCTCGGGGACGCCGTGGTCGCGCTGCGCCCCCCAGCGGGCCGCCAGGACCACGTCGCGGATCCCGAGCCGGCGGATCAGCGCCAGGGCGTTGTCGTTGAAGGCGCGGCAATGCGGCACGACGTGCGAGGCGGTGCCGAGGGTCGGTTGGCACCCCGCCGCCGTGTACTGGACGAGGCGGCCAGGCAGCTTGTCGGCGTGCCGCATCAGGCCGGGCACGTAATGCGCCGCGAAGCTGTCGCCCCAGAGCAGCACCATCCCGTCCCCGGCCCCGGCGCGGATGCAGGCCTCCGGATTCCAGGCCTGCCAGGTCTGGTCGGCGAACAGGAAGCAGGTGCGGTGGTTCCAGGTCTCGGTGCCGGGCACCGGCCGGAGGCGGAAATCCGGGAAGCGGCCGGGCAGGCCGCCGCTCGTCACCCCGGCCCAGCCGAGGCCCGCCATCGCCAGCGTGGCGAGCATGCCGGCGGCGAAGACCGGGCGCAGGCGCCGCGGCCGCGCCTGTCCCGTCGTCTGAGGCGAGTGCGGATGCCAGCGCCGGAAGGGCTGCTCGATGAAGCGGTACGAGAGGGTGGCGAGGACGAGCGTCGCGCCGATCACCGCGGCGGTCTCGGGGGTGGTGAAGTCCCGCATCAGGGCGATCCGGCCGAGCACGATCAGCGGCCAGTGCACGAGATAGGCCGAGTAGGAGATCAGCCCGACGGCGACGAGGGGAGGGGCCGCCAGCAGGCGCGTCGCCGCCGCGCGGTGCCCCTGCTGTTCGCCGAGGCGGATCAGCAGGGCGGCGCCGAGGCAGGGCGGCACGGCGCCGATGCCGGGGAAGGGCGTGGCGTCGGTGTAGAGGAGGGACGGCGCGAGGATGCCGGCGAGCCCGGCGAGCCCGGCGATCGCGCGGAGGAAGGGCGGCAGCGGGCGGGCCGCACCGCTCGGCATCATCGTCAGCAGGGCGCCAACGAGGAGTTCCCAGGCCCGGGTCGGCAGCAGGTAGAAATTCGCCGTCGGCGCGTAACGGCCGGCATAGAGACTGAGTCCGAACGAGAGCAGCGCGACCAGGCCGAAGGGAAGCCAGAGCGGCCGCAGGCGCAGGCGGATCGCCAGCAGCAGCGACACCGGCAGGACGAAGTAGAATTGCTCCTCGACCGAGAGCGACCAGGTGTGCAGGAGCGGCCGATAGAGCGCCGCGGCGTCGAAATAGCCCGAGGCGCGCCAGAAATAGAGGTTCGCCACCGAGAGCGCCGAGGCCGCCGCGCTGCCGGCATAATCCTCGAGCTGCGGCGGCAGCAGGAGCCAGATGGCGGCGAGCGAGGTGAGGGCGAGGGTCGCGACCAGGGCCGGCAGGATGCGCCGGATGCGCCGCGCGTAGAAGTCCGAAAGGGCGATGCCGCCGCCGGACGCTTCCCGCATCAGCCCGCGCGTGATGACGTAGCCGGAGATGACGAAGAACACGTCGACCCCGACGAAGCCGCCCGGCATCCAGACGAGACCCACATGATAGAAGATCACCGCCAGCACGGCGACGGCGCGCAGGCCGTCGATGTCGGGCCGATAGCCGGAAGCCATCGCCGATCCGTTCATGCCAGATTGCATGGTTCGCGCCCCCGGACGAAGGCCCGCTGTTGTCGCTCGGATCACTGTCGCGCACGGACGTTTGTTCGTCCTTCTGCAATCCCAGTGTAGGAAGACACCAGACGGGATACAGCACAGCCTTTGTCCTTAGAGTCCGGCCTGTTCGCGGCGGTCGTTACCCCAGGTGTTGCAGGATTGTCCCCAACTGCCGGCCCTCCCATCCGCATCCGGTGGTCCGAGCATTCCAACGGCCGATGCCGCCGCCGTCGCAACGAAGCTCGCCTTCCAGCTCCCCGATCGGAGAGTAGCCGGATTTCGGAACGGGACGTTTTCGCAGCAAAGCTCAAGTCGTCGTGCCGGCAGCTCTGCCCCAAGCGCTACTCCCGGAAGCACCCGACCCCCGCCCCGATCCCTCTCCCACTCGGGAGAGGGGATCCTGCAACTTGTCCTGATCGCGAAAGGTTGGATCCGTGTTGCTGCCTGACGGACGTGAATCGGGACGGAATCCCGGCGCCGGGCAGAAAGGGCACACCATCCGAGGGGTCATCGTCCGAAAGTCGCATGATGCCCCGGCACGCCTCAGAAATCGGCGTGCAGGCGCGTGCCGAAGAAGTTGGCCGGGCCGCGGTCGCGGTTATAGGCGGGGTTCACCACCAGCTGATAGTTGAACGACACCGTCACCGCCTTGGTCAGGCTGAGCGCGTAATAGGTCTCGAAGGCGCGCTCCGGGGCGTAGTTCAGGCGCCCGTCGCCGATCAGCAGGCCCAAGCCCCCATTGGCGAAGAACGCCCGGTGCGACGGGGACAGCCCGTTGATCGCCGCGCCGATGCCGACCGTGTCGCTCGGCCGCTCCCAGGCGGTGCCCTTGAGCGAGAGGCCGCCCGAGAGACTGCGGTCGATGTCGGTGAAGGACAGGCTCTCGTTGCGTCCGTCGGAGACGCTGGCCCGGGCGAACAGGCCGAGATCCGGTGTCAGAGCCTGCTCCAGGTTGATGTAGGCGCCGGTCTTGCGCCGGGGCCGGCGCGTCGCCGCCGCGGCGTCGTTGATGTCGTCGAAGGCGCCGCTCTGCGTCAGGTCGACTACCTGGCGGTAATTGGCGGTGTTGCCGACGTTGCTGAACAGGCCGATGCGCAGCTTGCCCGGCTGGTCGAGGCCCGGGAGGACGTGGCGCTCCTCGAACTCGATGTTGGTGCCGGCGCGTTCGAAGACACGCGGGTCGAGCACGTCGTTCGAGGGCTGCTTCGGCACCTGGGTGTAGGCGGCCCGGATCGCGAATTCCGGCCGGTTGTACTCGACCATCACGCCTTGCGTGAATCCCGGGAGGTTTGCCGGGAAGTCCCAGGCCGAGGAGCCCCAGATCGACCAGTTCATGAAGTCGACGCGGGGGTCGTGGGCGTAGACGTTGCCGTCGAAGAAGTCGCCGAGGGCGAACTTGCCGGCCACCACCGTGATCCGCTCGATGTCGCGGGTCATCGCCACCTGGTTGACGCCGTCCGGCACGTCCTCGGTGGCGCCGCCGAGGCCGAAGGTCTGGCGGACGAAGTAGCGGTTCGAACGCAGCTTCGGGAACGGGGCACCGGCCTTCTGGGCCTCGCCGTTGACGAAGCCGGCGACGCCGAGCGTGCGCGACAGGCCGAAGCCTTGGGAGAATTCCGGGTTGTAGTAGAGCTCGGTGCTGTCGGTCAGCTTCACGCCGAGGAACAGGGTCGCGGTGGTGGTGGACTGGACCTGGTTCGGCACCAGGCTGTTCTCGCCGCGATAGGGCGCGCGGAAGCCGGGCACGCCTTGGCTGACGAAGGTGGTCTGGCCGTGGAAGGAATAGCGGCCGGTGTCGCGGCTTCCCGGCGCGTCCTCGGCCACCTCCGCCGGCAGCTTGAGGCCGTCAGGGTACCAGGACAGCCGCGCCATCATCTGGTGCGACGAGAACGCGGCCTCCGTCGAGACCGGGCCGAGGCCCGGCACGGTCCCTAAGCCGAAGCGGCCGGAGCGGCCGAGATCGATGTAGCGGTAGTCGAGGCCGAGCGCCAGGTTCGGGGTGATGGCGTATTGCACGCCGGCCCCGAGGGTGAAGCCGAGGAACGACAGGTTGCGCCGCGCCGCCGCCACCGCGCCGGTGGCGAGGTCCGGATAGGTCGCGAGCACCCGCGCATTGGCTCCGGCGAGCCCGAAGGTGGCGTAGACGAGATAGCTCTCGAACGAGTAGCCGAGGCGGCCGCGCACGGCGCCG
Organism: Methylobacterium frigidaeris; assembly: GCF_022179185.1. Lineage (GTDB taxonomy): Bacteria > Pseudomonadota > Alphaproteobacteria > Rhizobiales > Beijerinckiaceae > Methylobacterium > Methylobacterium frigidaeris. Next base: position 68,712 of record NZ_BPQJ01000014.1, read on the forward strand.
TAGAGGTTGGTCTTGTCCCGGATCAGGGTGAAGGGCGGATCGACGTCCTCGTAGCCGAAGCCGAGGGCGGTCGAGGGCACCGGGCGCTTGAGGTTGGCGCCGTAGATGTCGGCCTCCAGGCCGTAGAGATACGGGCCCGTCTGCCAGTTGTAGCCGCCGAACAGGCCGCCCACCGCCGTGGTGGCGGTGCGGCCGGCATCCGAGCGCCGCGTCGAGTCGCCGCTCTGGAAGGCCGGGATCGGCCGGCCGCCGACGGTGCTCGGCCCGAAGCTGTAATTGCCGAACGAGGCGCCGGCGCTGCCCTCGATCCCGAGATAGGGGCCGGACCAGTCGACGAAGGTGGGCGCGGCCGGTGCGCCGGGGACGGGAGGGCGCAGGTCGGCCGCGTTCGCCAGGCCGGCGCACAGGCCCAAAGCCACCCCGATCCCCGCTCCGCCCGTCCGCCGCATCGCCGCGCCCCGTGTCGTTCCGGCAGCCAGGTATAGCCAATGCTATATTCCTGGCAACCGGCCACGCTTGCCCCGGAGAGACCTCTCCGATTTCCGTGACGGCAATGTCACAGCGCGGAGCGTCCGGCGACGCGTCAGGCTCCGAGGAGCCCGCGGGCCGCGAGGTTGCGCATCAGCGCCGCCGCGCCGAAGGTCCAGGGTTCGCAATCCTGGCAGTGGCGCATGCGGTTGACGAGGGCGCCCAAGGACGGGCTGCGGATCACCACCCGGTCGCCGACCTTGTGGGTGAAGCCCTGGCCCGGAGCGCCCCGGTCCTCGACCGGCGCGAACATCGTGCCGAGGAACAGCACCGCGCCGTCCGGGTACTGGTGGGTTCCGCCCATCATCGCCTCGACGAGGTCGGCCGGGTCGCGGCTGATCTCGGAGAGGGGCGAGGTGCCTGACAGCCGGAACCCGTCCTCGCCCGTCACTTCCAGGCTCACCACCGTACGGCGGACATGGTCGAGGGTGAAGCCGTCATCGAACAGGCGCAGGAACGGCCCGAGGGCGCAGGAGGCGGCGTTGTCCTTGGCCTTGCCGAGGAGCAGGGCCGAGCGGCCCTCGAAATCGCGCAGGTTGACGTCGTTGCCGAGCGTCGCCCCGACGATGCGCTGGTCGGAGGCCACCACCAGGGCCACCTCGGGCTCCGGGTTGTTCCATTGCGAGCCCGGATGCAGGCCGGCCTCCTGGCCGCAACCGACGGAGGAGAGGGGCTGCGCCTTGGTGAAGATCTCGGCGTCGGGGCCGATGCCGACCTCGAGGTACTGGCTCCACGCTCCCTGAGCCACCAGCACGCTCTTCAGCGCCATCGCCTCGGCCGAGCCGGGCTTGAGCTGGCGCAGGTCGTTGCCGACGAGGCGCCCGACCTCGAGGCGGATCGCCGCCGCGGCGTCCGGGTTGCCGCGCGCCCGCTCCTCGATCACCCGCTCGAGCATCGAGACCGCGAAGGTGACGCCGGCGGCCTTGACCGCCTGGAGGTCGATCGGCGCGAGGAGCCAGGGCCGCGACGGGTCGCGGCTGTCCGGCGGCGTGTTGGCCAGCACCACGTCGAGGGGGCCGACCGTCTCGCCCGCGGCCCCCTGCAGGGCGCCCGCCGGGTCGCCCGCCTCGCACAGGTCGCGGATCGTCGGGAAGGCGCGGGTGATGTCGACGAGGTGCGGCTGGCCGTCGGCGCCCGGCCGCACCGCGACGGTGCTCGGCCCGTTCAGCTCCGGCCGCCAGATGCGGCCGGCGAGCGCCCCGGCCAAGCCATCCTCCGGCAGGATGGCGCGGGCATCGAAGGTGTCGAGAATCGGTTGCATGTCGGATCTCCTCCCGGGGCCGGCGCCCGTTCGGCGGGCGCGCGGCGTCGGGTGAGACCTAAGCCGATCGGGTGCGGCGGGGAAGCGCCAAGCCGTCAGATCGTCTGGTTGTATGCCCCGACCTGGGGATTCTCCCGCAGCACACCGTCGACGGCCCGGAACATCTCTTCCAGCCGCGCCCGCGAGACCGGGCTCTCGACCACCACCACCAGTTCCGGCTTGTTCGACGAGGCCCGCACCAGGCCCCAGGTCCCGTCCGCGGTCGACACCCGCACGCCGTTCACCGTGACGAGGTCGGTGATCGCCGCACCGCCCAAGCTCTCGCCGCGCTCGTGCATCTCCCGGAAGCGCGCCGTCACCCGCTCGACCACGCCGTACTTCTCCTCGTCGGCGCAGTGCGGCGACATGGTGGGCGAGCCGAAGGTGGTGGGAAGGGCCGCGTAGAGCTCGGACAGGCTCTTGCCCGGGTTGCGGTCGAGCATCTCGATCACCGCGATCGCCGTCAGCAGGCCGTCGTCGTAGCCGCGCCCGACCGGGGCGTTGAAGAAGAAGTGGCCCGACTTCTCGAACCCGGCCAGCGCGTTCAGCTCGTTGACCCGGCGCTTGATGTAGGAATGCCCGGTCTTCCAGTAGTCGGTCTCGACGTTGCGCGCCTTCAGCTCCGGGTCGGAGGCGAAGAGCCCCGTCGACTTCACGTCGACGACGAAGCGGGCGTTGGGGTGCTGGAGCGAGAGGTCGCGGGCGAGCATCACCCCGACCTTGTCGGCGAAGATCTCGTGGCCCTGCTCGTCGACCACGCCGCAGCGGTCGCCGTCGCCGTCGAAGCCGAGGCCCACATCGGCGCCCGTCGCCTTCACGGTGTCGGCGATGGCGTGCAGCATCGCCATGTCCTCGGGGTTGGGATTGTAGCGCGGGAAGGTGGCGTCGGCCTCGACATCCAGCGGCACCACCTCGCAGCCGAGGCGCTCCAGCAGGGCCGGCGCGAAGGCGCCCGCCGTGCCGTTGCCGCAGGCGGCCACGACCTTGAGGCGCCGCGTCAGCGGCTTGGCGCGGGAGACGAGGTCGTCGAGATAGACCGTCGAGAAGTCGGGCACGAACTGGTAGGCGCCGCCGTCCCGGTACTGGAAGGCGCCCGAGAGCACGATCTCCTTGAGCCGGCCCATCTCGGCGGGGCCGAAGGTCATCGGCCGCTCGGCGCCCATCTTCACGCCGGTCCAGCCGTTGTCGTTGTGCGAGGCGGTGACCATCGCCACGCAGGGGCAGTCGAGGGCGAACTGGCCGAAATAGGCCATCGGCGACAGGCAGAGGCCGATATCCTTCACCCGCAGGCCGGCAGCCTGCATGCCGGCGATCAGCGCGAGCTTGATCGAGGCGGAATAGGCGCGGAAATCGTGGCCGGTGACGATGTCGGGGCGCACGCCGAGCTCGTGGACGAGGGTGCCCAGGCCGAGGCCGAGCGCCTGCACGCCCATCAGGTTGAGGTCCTTCGGGAAGAGCCAGCGGGCGTCGTACTCGCGAAAGCCGGTCGGCGCGACGAGCGGCAGGGCCTCGAACGCGAAGGTGTTCGGCGTGAGCGCGGCGTGGGGCTTGGGGAACATGGTCGGTCTTCTTGCGTGGCGAGAGGAGTGAGTGCCGGATGCTCGGACACTAGCCCGAACGATGCCCGGGCACAGGTGATCCGAAAGGGGCGGATGAGCGATCGGGGGGTCAGGCCGCATCCGGGCGGCAGGCCAGGGCGTGCCACAGCGCCTGGTCGGCAGGGACCGGGCGACCGAGGTGATAGCCCTGCAGGAACGGGCAGCCGAGGGCCCGCAGGGTGGCGAGGTCCTCGGCGGTCTCGACGCCCTCGGCCACCACTTCGAGGCCGAGCGCCCGGCCGAGGCCGAGCACCGCCTGGACCAGCCCGTACTTGTCGTCGGAGGTCGACAGGCCGGTGACGAGGCTGCGATCGATCTTGACCCGCCCCGCCCGCAACTGGCGCAAGGACGCCAGGGACGAGTAGCCGATGCCGAAATCATCGAGCGCGACCCGGATCCCGGCGCGGGACAGCGCGAGGAGCTTGTCCTGAACCGCCTCGATGTCGAGGGCGGTCTCCTCGGTGATCTCGATCTCGAGGAGCGACGGGGGCAGCCCCAGCGCCCGCAGGCGGTCGAGCACGATCTCGTCGACCGGGATCTGCGCCATCTCTCGCGGCGAGACGTTCATCGCCACCCGGATGTCGGTGACGCCGCCGGCCCGCAGGGCCTGCATCGCGCCGCAGACCTGCTCCAGAATGAAGCGCAGCAGCGATTCGGTCAGGCCGGCCCGGGCGGCGGCGGCGACGATCTCGCCGGGCGGGACCCAGCCATGGACCGGGTGGTTCCAGCGCACCAGGGCCTCGAGTCCGGCGGCGCGGCCGCCGCCCTCGCCGAAGATCGGCTGGAACCAGACCGCGAGGCCGTTCTCGGCCAGCGCGTGGGAGAGGTCGCGCTCGCTGTCGCGCCGCATCTCCAGGCGCCCGCGCAGGTTCTCGTCGAAGATCCGGAACCGGTTCCGGCCGGCGGCCTTGGCAGCGTAGAGCGCCTCGTCGGCACAGGTCAGCATCTGGGTCAGGCTGGGCCCGTGGGCGTGGCACAGGCCGATGCTCATGCCGAGGCGACCGGTATCGAAGCTCTCGAACGGCTCGATCACGACCCGGATCAGCGCCGATGCGAGATCGGCCGGCGACGGGCCGGCGGACGGATCGTACAGGACCGCGAACTCGTCGCCGCCGAAGCGGGCCGCCAGCGCCTCCGGCGGCAGGGTCCGGCGCAGGCGCCGCGCCACCTCGATCAGAACCCGGTCCCCGGTCGAATGGCCGTAGACGTCGTTGACCGACTTGAAGCCGTCGAGGTCGAGCAGCATCAGGCAGGGCGCCGGTCCCGGACGCAGGATGCGCGCCTCCGCCGCTTGCGCGAAGCCGGCCCGGTTCATCAGTCCGGTGAGGCCGTCGTGGGTGGCGCGCCGGCGCATCTCATCGGCGAGCGCGCTTGCCGCCTCGTGCGCCTCCTGGCGCGCGCGGGCGAGCGCCGTGGCTTCGTTCTTCAGCCGGGAGGTGCGGCGAAAGCCCTGCTCGGTCTCGACGGCGCTGCGCAGGAGCGCCGCGAGGTAGAGCAGCACCGTCACGGCGAGGCACGCGCGGTCGAACCCGCCGGCCCAGAACAGGCAGCCGGCCACCGTCAGCAGCGGCGGCGTGATGAAGCTCGCCGGAATCGCCGCATAGGCCATACCGTGCGTGACGGCGCCGGCGGTGATGCCGCAGGTGACGACAAGGTAGAACAGCGTCTGGGGGGCGGTGTAGCCGTCGCACAGGAGCGCCACCAGGGACCAGACGAGGCCCGACAGGAACGCCGCCAGGGTGGCGAGGCGCAGGTGCCTGTCGACCGAGCGGGCGGCGGCCCGGGCCTGCTCGGGCTGCCCGGCCTCGGGCGAGGCGAGGCCGGGGCAGGGCGCCCGGCACAGGCCGAACCGGACGAGATTCACGGACGACGAGACGGCGAACCAGGCGAGGCCGGCGCCGCCGTATCCGGCCTGCGCGGCGACCAGGGCGCCCGTGGCGCCGAGGATCGCGTTGACCGGCATGGCGTGCTGCACGCTGCGGCGCACCGCCTCGAGCTGGTCGCGCCGGATCGAGGCGCGCAGATCCGGGTCGCCACGATCCGGCGGCATGTCGGAGCCTGGTCGCTCGCTACCTGGTCCTGACATGTCACCTCGGCGGGTCAGCCCTGCTGCCATAACGGCGGTTGGTAAAGAATCGTTGACCACGCTCCAGGTCAAGCCGGCCAAGCTCATGCCGGCCAAGCTCATGCCGGCCAAGCTCATGCCGGCCAAGCTCATGCCGGGCGGGCATGGCCCGACCGAGCCGGCCGTCATCGCCGCCCTTTGGGGGCTCTGCCGCCACGGAACGGTGGCCGAGCCTGGCCGTTGAATGGATCGCAGAGCGCGAGGAGGCATCATGCGGAACGTGGCGAAGGCGGCTGTGGTGGCGGTCGTGACGCTGATGGGCGTCGGCGCAGCCGAGGCGAAGGGCTGCATCAAGGGGGCGATCATCGGCGGCATCGCCGGGCACTACCTGGCCGAGCGCGGCGTCGTCGGCGCCGTGGCGGGCTGCCTCGCCGGCCGGGCGCTCGCCAAGCGCCGCGCTGCGCGCGACGTCGATTACGGCGCCCGCGTGCGCCCGCGCGACGGCTACGGACCGCGCCAGAACTACAATTACTGAAACGAGACCAGAGGATGGCGGAGCGGTCGCCCGGTCAGCCGCTCCGCTCATGGTCCCGACGCGGCGATCCGTCCCGTGCCGGCCGGCCCGGCCGCCCCATCTGATCCCGCATCCGTCACGCGGGCGAACCGGGTACGCATGGCCGTCTTCTTCACCGCCGACACGCATTTCGGCGACAGCCATATCCTGCGCCAGCGCGGCCGCCTCTTCCCCTCGCTCGACCAGCACGACGAGACCCTGGTCGCCAACTGGAACGCGACCGTGGGGCCGGACGACGAGGTCTGGCACGTCGGCGATTTCGCGGCCCATGCCGACCGCGCCTATTGCGCAGCGGTCTTCGCCCGGTTGAACGGCATCAAGCGCCTGGTGCGCGGCAACCACGACAGCAACCGGGTCCTCGCCCTGCCCTGGGCCGACCCGCCGGTCGAAAGCGCCCGCCTCACCCTGCGGGAGGAGGGCCGCGAGTGGCGGCTCTTCCTCGCGCATTACGCCCACCGGGCCTGGCCAGGCCTGTGGCGCGGCACCCGCCACCTCTACGGCCATACCCACGGCACGCTGCCCGACACCACCCGCTCCTGCGATGTCGGGGTCGATGCCTGGGACTACCGGCCGGTGCGCCTGGCAGCCCTGGCGGCCCGCCAGGACGAAGCCGCCCTGGTGCCGGAGGAACTGGCCCGGGACATGGTCGGAAAAGGGAACGTAGTGGGCAAAGGGAACATGGTGGGAAAAGGCTTGGCAAGGGAGGACGCCGCCCGCGAGGCGGGCGGCGCCTGAGGCTCGGGATCAGCCCCCGATATTATAGGCCGCGAGCGCCGCCATGTTGACGAGGTCGGAATCCGTCGCCCCGAGCGGGACGATCTGCACCGCCTTGTCGAGGCCGACGATCAGCGGCCCGAGCACCTGTGCGCCGCCGAGTTCCTGCAGCATCTTGGTAGAGATCGAGGCCGAGTGGAAGGCCGGCATCACCAAGACGTTGGCCGGCTGCTTCAGGCGACTGAACGGGTACTGGGCGAGCAGGTCCTTGTTGAGCGCGACGTCGGCCGACATCTCGCCGTCATACTCGAAATCGACCCGCATCCCGTCGAGGATCCGCACCGCCTCCTGCACCTTCTCGGCCCGCTCGGCCTTGGGGAAGCCGAAGGTGGAGAAGGAGAGCATCGCCACCCGCGGCTCGTAGCCGAGGCGGCGGGCGACGCCGGCGGCCTCGATGGCAATGCCAGCCAGCTCCTCGGCGCTCGGCATCTCGTGGATCGCCGTGTCGGCGACCAGCACCACGCGGCCGCGGGCGAGGCAGAGCGAGACGCCGATCACCCGGTGGCCGGGCTTGTGGTCGATGACCCGGCGCACGTCCTCCAGCGCGATCGAGTAGTTGCGGGTGGTGCCGGTCACCATCGCGTCGGCGTCGCCGAGCGCCACCATCGAGGCCGCGAAGTGGTTGCGGTCCTGGTTGATCAGGCGCTGGCAGTCGCGGAACAGGAAGCCCTTGCGCTGCATCCGGGCATAGAGGAACTGCGCGTAGACGCTGTTGCGGTGCGACTTCGCGGCGTTGTGGATCTCGATGTTGTCGCGGCCCGAGAGATCGATGCCGGCGGCCTCGGCATTGGCCATCACCCGGTCCTCGCGCCCGACCAGGATCGCGGTGCCGAGGCCCTGGTTGACGAAGGAGATCGCGGCGCGGATCACCACCTCCTCCTCGCCCTCGGCGAAGACGACGCGCTTGGGGAACTTGCGCACCCGCTCGAACACCCGGTTCAGCGTGCCGGCGACGGGGTCGCGCCGCGCCGAGAGCTGGGCCCGGTAGCGGTCCATGTTGTCGATCGGCTTGCGGGCGACGCCGGTCTCCATCGCGGCCTTCGCCACCGCCGGCGGGATGGTGTGGATCAGGCGCGGATCGAACGGCACCGGGATGATGTATTCGCGCCCGAAGCGCGGGCGCGTGCCCTGGTAGGCCGCCGCCACCTCGTCCGGCACATCCTCGCGGGCGAGCGCCGCCAGCGCCTGCGCCGCCGCGATCTTCATCTCCATGTTGATCGTGGTGGCGTGCACGTCGAGCGCGCCGCGGAAGATGTAGGGGAAGCCCAGGACGTTGTTGACCTGGTTCGGGTAGTCCGAGCGCCCGGTCGCCACGATGGCGTCGTCGCGGACCTGGGCCACCTCCTCGGGGGTGATCTCCGGGTTGGGGTTCGCCATCGCGAAGATGATCGGCTGCGGCGCCATCGAGGCGATCATCTCGGGCGTGAACGCGCCCTTGACCGAGAGGCCGAACGCGATGTCAGCGCCCTCCATCGCCTCCTCGAGGGTCCGCTTCGAGGTCGCGACCGCGTGGGCCGACTTCCACTGGTTCATGCCCTCGGTGCGGCCCTGGAACACCACGCCCTTGGTGTCGCAAAGGATCACGTTCTCGGAGCGGAAGCCGAGCGCCTTGACGAGCTCGATGCAGGCGATGCCGGCCGCCCCCGCACCGTTGACGACGAGGCGCGCCTCCGCAATGTCGCGACCGGTCAGGTGCAGGGCGTTGATCATGCCCGCCGCCGAGATGATCGCGGTGCCGTGCTGGTCGTCGTGGAAGACCGGGATGTCCATCAGTTCCCGCAGGCGCTCCTCGATGATGAAGCACTCGGGGGCCTTGATGTCCTCCAGGTTGATGCCGCCGAAGGTCGGGCCGAGATAGCGCACGCAGTTGATGAACGCGTCGGCATCTTCCGTGCCGACCTCGAGGTCGAAGGAATCGATGTCGGCAAAGCGCTTGAACAGGACCGCCTTGCCCTCCATCACGGGCTTGGAAGCCAGCGCGCCGCGGTTGCCGAGGCCGAGGATCGCGGTGCCGTTCGAGATCACCGCCACGAGGTTGCCCTTGGCGGTGTAGTCGTAGGCCAGCGCCGGATCGTCCGCGATAGCGAGCACCGGCACGGCGACGCCGGGCGAGTAGGCGAGCGACAGGTCGCGCTGCGTCGCCATCGGCTTCGTCGCCACCACCTCCAGCTTGCCCGGGCGGCCGTGCTGGTGGAACTGCAGCGCCTCCTGGTCGGTGAAGGTCGGGCGCTTGCGGCGGGTGACGGGGCGGGACTCGCTCATGCCAAGCTCTTCTCGTGCGACCAGGATCATACTCTGGGGGATCCGTCCCTTAGGGCCATGATCCGGCCGGCTCAAGCGGCGCGGCGGCGCTAACACCCGCTTGCGCGCCATTTTGCGGCGGGGATGACCATCCCCATCTTCCCCGTTGTGCCGGTCTAGAGCGTGGCCGCGGGCTTCTGGTAGTCTGGCGGACCAGGATCGCCGCGGATCCGACCACAGCCCAAGGTCTACGGCCCGAGATCTCATGACGATGGACAGCGACACCGGCCGCCTCCTGCGCGACGAGGCCTACGAACCGGCCGATGCAGGCCCCCCGCCGCCCGCCCGCGGCCGGCGCGCCGCGTCCGCCGACGACGAGACCAAGATCTCGCCGATGATGGCGCAGTACATCGAGATCAAGGCGGCGAACCCCGATTCCCTGCTGTTCTACCGCATGGGGGATTTCTACGAGCTGTTCTTCGAGGATGCCGAGATCGCCTCGCGCGCGCTCGGCATCGTGCTCACCCGCCGCGGCAAGCATGGCGGCGCCGACATTCCGATGTGCGGCGTGCCGGTGGAGCGCTCCGACGACTACCTCCAGCGGCTGATCGGGCTCGGCCACCGGGTCGCGGTCTGCGAGCAGACCGAGGACCCGGCCGAGGCGAAGAAGCGCGGCTCGAAATCGGTGGTGCGGCGCGAGGTGGTGCGCCTCGTGACCCCCGGCACCATCACGGAGGATCGCCTGCTCGATCCCGGCCGGGCCAACGTGCTGCTGGCGCTCGCGCGCCGGCGCGCCTCGGACTCCGCGTGGCTGTACGGGCTCGCCGCCGTCGACATCTCGACCGGGCGGTTCTCGCTGGGCGAGGTCGAGGGCACCGGGCTCGCCGCCGAGATCGCCCGGCTCGATCCCCGCGAGATCGTGATGGCGGAGGCCATCCACCAGGATCCCGACCTCGCCCGGCTGTGGCGCGACTCCCGGTCCGCGGTCACGCCGGTCGGGCGCGGCGACGTCGATCCCGCCTCCGCCGAGCGGGCGCTGAAGGAGCAGTTCGGCGTCCAGACCCTCGACGGGTTCGGCGCCTTCAGCCGGGTCGAGGTCGCGGCGGCGGGCGCGGTCCTGCACTACATTGCCCGCACCCAGCTCGGCGCCAAGGTGACCCTGAGCCCGCCGACCCGCCAGGCGGCGGGCGCGAGCCTGATGATCGACGCGGCGACGCGGGCGAACCTCGAACTGACCCGCACCCTGTCGGGCGAGCGGGCCGGGAGCCTGCTCGCCGCCATCGACCGGACGGTCGGCGGAGCCGGTGCCCGGCTGCTCGCCGAGCGGCTTGCCGGTCCCTCGACGGATCTCACGCTGATCCGGCGCCGGCACGACGCGGTGGAATTCCTGGTGAGCGAGGGGGCCTTGCGGGCGGAACTCCGGGCCGAGCTGGCCCGCGCCCCCGACATGGCCCGGGCGCTCACCCGGATCGGCCTCGGCCGGGCCGGGCCCCGCGACCTCGCGGCGCTGCGCGACGGGCTGCTCGCCGCCCGCGGCATCGCCACGGCGCTGGCCGGGGCGGGCGCGCTCCCGGGCGAGATCGGCAAGGCCGCCCGCATCCTGGCCGGGCTCGACGAGAGCCTCGCCGACGACCTCGCCGGCGCCCTCGCCGACGACCTGCCCTTGCAGCGCCGGGACGGCGGCTTCGTGCGCGAGGGCTACCGGCCTGAGCTGGATGAATCCCGCACGCTCCAGCGCGACTCGCGCCAGGTCGTGGCCGGGCTCCAGGCCCGCTACGCGTCCGACACCGGCTGCCGCACGCTCAGGATCAAGCACAACAACCTGCTCGGCTACTACATCGAGGTGCCGCAGGCCTTCGGCGAGACCCTGCTGAAGGATCCCTGGCGGGCCACCTTCGTCCACCGCCAGACCATGGTGGACGCGATGCGCTTCACCAGCGTCGAGCTGGGCGAGCTGGAGACCAAGATCGCCAACGCCGCCGGGCGCGGCCTCGCCCTCGAACTCGAGATCTTCGAGAACCTGTCACGGGCGGTGATGGCGGAATCCGACTCGATCGTGGCGGCGGCGAGCGCGCTCGCCGCCCTCGACGTCGCGGCCTCGCACGCGGAACTCGCCGTCGAGCTGAACTGGACCCGTCCCACCGTCGACGACAGCCTCGCCTTCCGGATCGAGGGCGGGCGCCACCCCGTGGTCGAGGCGGCGTTGACCAAGACGGGCGAGGCCTTCATCGCCAATGCCTGCGACCTCTCCGGCGACAAGGCAGGCCAGATCCTCCTCGTCACCGGCCCGAACATGGGCGGCAAGTCGACCTTCCTGCGCCAGAACGCGCTCATCGCGGTGCTGGCCCAGATGGGCGCCTACGTGCCGGCGGCTCACGCCCATCTCGGCCTCGTCGACCGGCTGTTCTCCCGCGTGGGTGCTGCCGACGACCTGGCGCGGGGCCACTCGACCTTCATGGTCGAGATGGTCGAGACCGCCGCGATCCTGAACCAGGCGACCCGCCGCTCGCTCGTCGTGCTCGACGAGATCGGCCGCGGCACCGCGACCTTCGACGGCCTGTCGATCGCCTGGGCCTGCCTCGAGCACCTGCACGGCGCCAATGGCTGCCGGGCGCTCTTCGCCACCCACTTCCACGAGCTGACCGGCTTGGCGCAGCGCCTCGATCGGCTCTCCAACGCCACCCTCAAGGTGACGGAGTGGAAGGGCGACGTGGTCTTTCTGCACGAGGTGGTGCCCGGCGCGGCCGACCGCTCCTACGGTCTCCAGGTCGCGCGGCTGGCCGGCCTGCCCGCCCCGGTGATCGCCCGCGCCAAGGCGCTGCTGGCCGAACTGGAGCGGGGGGAGGGCGGTCCGGGCCGGCGCAAGGCCCCCGCCGAATTGCCGCTCTTTGCCGCGATGCCGGCTGCTCCGCCGCCAGCGCCTCCGGTGGAGAAGCCTGACCCGATCGGCTTGCTGCTCGACGGGATCGATCCGGATTCGTTGAGTCCGCGGGAGGCGCTGGATGCGCTCTATCGGCTCAAGGCGGCGCGGGCGGAGGGGTGAGACCCCAGCCCCATGATACGCTCGGCTGCTACCTCGTGGCCGTCACGACAATCGCCCGGCCGCGCTGCGGCCGGGCGAAGAGGCAATCCTAGCACGGTCATCGATCGTGCCGCATCGTCCATTGTGAGCCGGCGTCCGTTCGTCCACCACCATCTCACTGCGGTACTTTCTCGTCCATGTCCGGCAATTGGAATGTTGCCTGCGGCCGAACCGTCTCGACGCCGGCAACCGACTTGAAGGTGCCGATAAGTCCGCTGTCGCTCGTCCCGACAATTGTGCGAAAGCGCGGAATCGTTTCCTGAATGTGCAAGCCCTTTTCTTCAAGAGACTTTGCAACATTTTGTATATCGGCGCGCTTATCTTTTTCCACCATAATTATCATTCCAACGTCAGCCATGGTGTTTCCCCATCTTGACAAGATTCATAAGTGTATAAGCGTAATGTCGGGTGATTCGATCCCGTACGCAAGCCGCTACGGGGACACAGGTTCGCTTTGTCCGCTGCCATCATGTGCGCCGTCCGATGATACGGACGCGGCTCGTGATCACCGCGCCCTATCGGGGGCACACGGAAGGCGGGGCCTCTCGTCATCGCGCAGTATCATTCATCGAAATGGTTGCCGGTTCGGCTACGAGAGTGACGCCGCCGCGGGACGCGAGGCAGTGTTACGCGCGACAGCTCTGCTCGGGTGACCGGCGCCTTCGCGCCGGGCTCGCACGAACTCGTCCGCCCCCGGCGCGTGACTCCCGGAGCGAAGTCATTCGGCGGCGCCGCGCAGATCAGACGCCCGCGCCCTGGGGGCACTGAACGAGGCCGCTGCCGTGGTCCCGCGCCGAGCCGGTCTCGCGAGCCGCGGCGGTCAGTGCCTCCCACAGGCGCCGCCCGCGCAGGGATGGATCCATGCAGGCGAGCAGGGCGGCGACGCCGGCCACGTGCGGGCAGGCCATGCTGGTGCCCTGGAGCACGCGCGACAGCCGGGGGCGGGGGAAGGACGAGTAGACCGACACGCCCGGACCGGCGATGTCAAGCGTCGTCCCGTCCTCGTTCACCGCGCCGCAGGAGAACGGCGCCACCTTCAGCTTTGGATCGACCGCTCCGACCGCCATGATCGAGGGCGAGTTGGCCGGAGCGCCGATTGGGGCGATGTAGCCGTAGTCGCGTCCGCTCTCGTTGCCGGCCGCCGCGACGATCAGGCAATCCTCGTCGAGGGCGGCGAGGCCAGCCTCCTCGTAGAGCGGGTCATGGGGCTCGTCCGGCCGGGTCGGTCGGCCGAGGGACATCGAGATGACGGCGCATTTCTCCTCGATCGCCCAGTTCATGCCTCGGATGATGTCCCCCTCGGTTCCGGCCCCGCGATCGTCCAGAACCTTGCCAATGTAGAGGTCGACATCCGGTGCGACGCCGTAGCGCCGGCCGATCCTCGACGCCGCCGGGCCGGCGAGCGTGCCGGCCGTGTGGGTGCCGTGCCCTTGGACATCCTGCACCGACCCGTCCGGCACGAAACTCCGGCTGACGATCCTGCGTCCGTTGAAGTCGGGATGGTCGAAATCGAGGCCGGTATCGAGGACCGCGACTCTGATCCCCTTGCCGCCATAGGGCGTGAGGTCGGCTCCGATGGCCTGGAGTCCCCAGGTGAACCGATCGTTGTCGGCGTAGACCGCCACTGTCGCGGCGGGCATGCTCGCCGCTGCCACGACCGCGGGCGACGTCACCGCACCGGGATAGCCGTTGGCCAGGATCGAGAGCCCCTCCCGCACCCAAGCGGCGTAGCGCCTCTCGAGTTCGCTGATGGCGAAGAGGTAGAATTCTGGCCGCACGATCACGCCTCCCTCCGCCTGGAGGCTTGCGACGCGCGCACCGGCATCCTGCTGCGGCTGAATGATCGCAACCTTGAATCGGTCGATGACGATACCGCCCTCCGGCGCGTTCGGACTCGGAGCTGGCAGCGACGCGTTCCCGACCTCGCGCACGTCGAGCGCGCGGATCCCGGTCCGATCCGCAATGAGCGCTTGCGCTTGTGCGGCTTCAATCTCGGGTGCGAACTTCACGATGTAACGTCCCGTCGCCTGCGGCCGCGGCGGTTCCGGAAAGAATTTTTTCGAAATCACGATGCCATCTCTTGCGTCGGTAGATTTGCAAGAGAATCGATATCACATCGAATTTACAGTTCTCAAGTGGAATGATCTAAGATTTATGCTGTGGTATTATTTCCGTATGATCAAATGCAGGCTGCAATTAGTCAGTGATATTGGTGTATAATATATAATAAAACCGCTGATCTTGCCACAACGATCGAATGTCTGATCGTTGGCACACAGCGCATCGCTGTTCGTTCTAAGGTGCCGGCGCCAGCACCACCCCGTCCGGCACCTCCGCCGGCACGCCACCGTGATACCGCCCCGCCACGTAGGCCAAAGCCGCGCGGATCACCCGCTCGGAATAGGGCTTGGCGATGATCCCGACGGCCCCGGCGAAATCCGGCGGGACGCGCTTGGCGTTGGCGGTGGTGAACAGCACCGTGGTCCCGGGCCGGGCGCTCAGGGCCTGCGCCACCGCGACGCCGGTCGGGCCGTCGGCGAGGTGGATGTCGACGAGCGCGATGTCGGGGGCGAGGTCGCGAGCGAGCGCGATCGCCTCGCCCGAGCGGGCCGCGACGCCGACCGGCACGTAACCGGCCTCCTCCAGCAGGCATTCGAGCTCGAGGGCGATGAACGCTTCGTCCTCGACGATCATGACCCGCAGGCCGCCCCCGCTCAACGCCTGCTTCCCGAATGACCGGTTCCCAAGGGCAGGACGACGTAGGCGCGGGTGCCGGGGCTGAGGTCCTCGAAGGTGAGGCTGCCGCGCAGCTGGCGCACCAGCATGCCGACGAGGTCGCGGCCGAAGCCCTCCGGGTTGTCGGGTTCCGCCGGCATGCCGACGCCGTCGTCGCGGATGTCGAGGATCAGGCGCTCGTCCTCCGCCCGCGCCGTGATGGCGACCCGGCCGCTGCGCTCGCCCGGGAAGCCGTGCCGGACCGCGTTGACGGCGAGCTCGTGCACCAGGAGCGCCAGGGGCGCGGCCATCGAGGCCGGCACCGCCACCGCCGCGACATCGACCGAAAGGGCGATGCGGTCCGAATCGAGCCCGGCTTCGAGGTCGGCCGCGAAGTCTGTCGCGAAGTCGCGCAGGTCGAACCGGGCGACGTCGCTCACCGAGTAGAGCAGGCGGTGGGCGGTGGCGAGCGCGCCGATCCGGTCGGCCATGCTACGCAAGACGTCGCGGCAGGCGGGGTCGCGGGCGCGTCGCGCCTTGAGCAGCACCAGGGAGGAGATGACCTGGAGGTTGTTCTTCACCCGGTGGTCGACCTCGTGCAGCAGAGCCGTCTGCTGGTCGAGGGCGGCCTGGAGCGACCGGTTGCGCGCCTCGAGATCGTGGGCGAGGCCGTCCTTCTCCCGCGCCAGCGCCCGCTCGGCTTGGCGGGTCCGGGTGACGTCGGTGAGCACCGCGAAGTAGGAGCGGACGATCCCGGCCTCGTCCCGCACCGGGGTGAGGGTCATGTCGTTCCAGAACGGATGGCCGTCCTTGCGGTAGTTCAGGAGGTCGACCCGCAGGGGCTCGCCCCGGGTCACCGCGTCCCGCACCCGGGCGATGACCGAGGGGTCGGTGTCGGGGCCCTGCAGGAAGCGGCAGTTGCGGCCGATCACCTCGTCGGCCGCGTAGCCGGTGAGCCGGCAGAACGCGTCGTTCGTGAACACGATCGGGTTGTCGGGCAGGGCAGGGTCGGTCATCACCATCGGCGCCGCGCTAGCGCGGAAGGCGGCCAGGAACGGCGCATCGGAGGCTGACGCCTCCGGGAGCGGCGCCTCGTCCGCGCGCGTCGTCCTCGTTCCGGCCTCCCTCGGAGCATTGAACCCGATCATCCGCAACCCGCCCGTCCGCGGCTCAGCCCCGCGCGGCCGATCCGCGGCGGAGCGGGGCCGTGGCCCCCTCTCCTCAGCGAACCCGCGACCGGGGGCTGGGTTCCCGATGGTCACGTAAGCTGCGGTGGACGCAATATTAATTCTTCATCCATCATGATCCCGCCCACATGCTGGGGTCGACTGCGCGATGGTTGCCGCATGCGGTGCCTCACGCCTGGAGGACGACGATCACGATGACCAAGACGGCCGGGAGAGAGGGCACGGGCTGGCTCGCCCGCACCGGCGCCACCCTGCGGGACGTGGCGGCGGATCGGCGGATGGCCCTGATGCTGGTGCTCGGCTTCGGCGCCGGGCTGCCGATCCTCCTCGTCTTCGCCACCCTGTCGGCCTGGCTGCGCAGCGCCGGGATCGAGCGCTCGAGCATCGGGCTCCTCAGCTACGTGTCGCTCGCCTACACGCTGAAGTTCCTCTGGGCCCCCGTCATCGACCGGATCGACCTGCCGGTGCTGTCGCGGCTCCTCGGCCGGCGCCGGGCCTGGATGCTTCTCTCCCAGATCGCCGTGGCGGTGGGTCTCCTGGCGATGAGCCGCGGCGACCCGGCGGGATCCCTCGGCTACACCGTGGTCTGTGCCCTCGTGATCGCCTTCGCCTCGGCGACGCAGGACATCGTGGTCGACGGCTGGCGCATCGATTCCGCCCCGACCGAGCGGCAGGGCATGATGCTGGCCTCCTACCAGCTCGGCTACAGCCTCGCGCGCATCTGCGCCGGGGCCGGCGCGCTGTTCGTCGCCGACGCCTTCGGCTGGGCGCCGGCCTATGGCAGCATGGCGCTGCTGATGCTCGTCGCCATCGTCGGCACCCTCGCCGCACCGAAGGTGCAGGCGCGGGATCCGGGGCCGCGGCGCGGCTGGCGGCACGCCCTGCGCGAGGCGGTGGTCGATCCCTTCGCGGACCTCGTGCGCCGCAAGGGCTCGGGGCTGGTGCTGATCCTGGCGCTGATCACCGTCTACCGCCTGCCCGACATCGTGTCGGGCATCATGGCGAACCCGCTCTACATCGACATGAAGTTCTCCCTGTCGGAGATCGCCACGGTCTCGAAGGTCTACGGCGTCTGGGTCGGCATCGCCGGGGCCTTCGCGGGGGGCATCGCGGTGAGCCGCCTCGGCCTCTACCCGGCACTGCTGATCGGCGGGATCGCGGCCTCCGCCTCGAACCTGATGTTCGCCTGGCTGGCGCTTGCCGGCCACGACCTGCCGCTCCTCGTCGCCAGCATCAGCATCGACAACTTCGCCGGCGCCTTCGCGGGCACGGCGCTCATCGCCTACATGTCGAGCCTGACCTCGCCGGCCTTCGCGGCGACGCAATACGCGCTGCTCTCCTCGCTCTACGCCCTGCCAGGCAAGTTCGTCGGCGGCCTCTCGGGCTTCGCCGTCGAGTCGCTCGGCTACCCGGCCTTCTTCGTCATGACCGCCGCCGTCGGCATCCCGGTGACCCTGCTGTGCCTGGGCTTGCGGATGCTGCCCGGCGAGACGGAGCCGGCGTCGCCGGAGGAACTGCCGGCCCGGGCGTGACGGCCGGGGCGCCCGCCCAAGCTGCCCGCCCCAGCTGCCCGCCCCTTGCGGAACCCGCCCCCGGCGTCCCAGCTTTATCCGGCGAATCGCCCGTCATCCGCGAGGGAGCGCCCGTGTCCGAGATCGTCGCCGTCGAGCCCGCCCCGTCCCCCGTCCCGGTCGGGGCGCCGGAGCCGTTGAGCGCCGAGGACCGGGGCGCCTTACGCCGTGCGGTCGCAGCGCTGGAACGCCCGAGCCTCGCCGGCCGGCTCTCCGCCATGGCGGGCGCGCCCCTCGACCTCATCACCCGCGCCCTCCCGACCCCCGTCGTCGACGCAGTCGGCCACGCCACCGAGACGGCGATGCGCGGCGCGCTGCACGTGGCTCTGGCGACCCTGCCGAAGGCGGCGGAGGCGCCGTCGGAGCCGAGGGCGGAGGCCAGTGCCCTGGCCCCGCTCGGTCCCGACCTCTCGCCCTCCTGGCGTGCCCGGGCGATGGAGCTGCTGGAGCGCTTCCCGCCCGGCGACCGTGGCCACAAGGCGCTGGCGGCCGTTTCCGGCGCCATCGGGGGCGCCTTCGGCATCACCACGCTCGCCGTCGAACTGCCGCTCTCCACCACCCTGATGCTGCGCTCGATCGCCGAGATCGCCCAGCGCGAGGGCGAGGACTTGGGCGATCCGGAAGCCGCGCTCGCCTGCATGCAGGTCTTCGCGCTCGGCGGCCGCGGTTCGAGCCAGGCCGAGGGGGCGACCGGCAGCGCGGCCGAGAGCGGCTACTTCGCGGTGCGCGGTGCGCTCGCCAAGGCGATGTCGGAGGCGGCCCGCTACGCCGCCGGGCGCGGCCTCGTCGACGAGAGCGCGCCGGCGCTGATGCGCTTCGCCGGCCAGGTCGGTGCCCGCTTCGGGGGCGTGGTCTCGCAGAAGCTCGCCGCCCAGGCGGTGCCGGTGCTGGGCGCCCTCGGGGGGGCGGCCGTCAACACCGCCTTCATGGACCACTTCCAGGCCATCGCCCGCGGCCACTTCACCGTGCGGCGGCTGGAGCGCCGCTACGGCAAGGCGGTGGTGCGGGAGGCCTACGAGGCGGAGCGCGCGGCGCTCGGCACCGCGTAGCGGCTCTTGAGAAGGGCGTAGACGAGGCGCGCGGTCTGCACCTCGCCGCCTTCCGGCCGGCCGGGCTTGGTGCTCGGGTTCCAGCCGTAGAGGTCGAGATGGACATGGGTCTTGGCCGCCGGCGCGAAGCGGCGCAGGAACAGGGCCGCCGTCACCGCCCCGGCGAAGGGGCCGCCCGAGACGTTGTTGAGGTCGGCGACCTTCGAATCGAGCAGGGAGGCGTAGGGCGCCCAGAGCGGCATGCGCCAGACCGGATCGTGGACGACGAGACCGGTGGCGGCGAGTTCCGCCGCGAGCGCGTCGTCCTCGGTGAACAAAGCCGGCAGGTCGGGGCCGAGCGCCACACGGGCCGCCCCCGTCAGGGTGGCGAAGTCGAAGACCAGCTCGGGCGCCTCCTCGTCGGCGAGGGAGAGCGCGTCGGCGAGGATCAGCCGCCCCTCCGCGTCGGTGTTGCCGATCTCGACGGTGAGCCCGCGCCGGCTCGCCAGCACGTCGCCGGGGCGGAAGGCGTCGCCGGCGACCGCGTTCTCGACCGTCGGGATCAGCACCCGCAGGCGGAGGGGTAAGCCCGCTCCCATGACCATCTCGGCGGCGGCGAGCGCCACCGCGGCCCCGGCCATGTCCTTCTTCATCAGAAGCATCGCGGCGGAGGGCTTGATGTCGAGGCCGCCCGTATCGAACACCACGCCCTTGCCGACGAGGGTCACGCGCGGCGCGTCGGAAGCGCCCCAGGTCAGGTCGATCAGGCGCGGCGCCCGCGGCGAGGCCCGGCCGACCGCGGCGATGAGCGGAAATCCCTGCTCCAGCGCCTCGCCGGAGATCACGGTGCAGGCGGCGCCGAAACGTGCGGCGAGCGCCCGTGCCGCCGCCTCGATCTCCGCCGGACCGAGGTCGTTTGCCGGCGTGTTGACGAGGTCCCGGCCCGCCGCTACCGCATCGGCGATACGGTCGATCTCGGCGGCGTCGACGCCCTCCGGCGCGACCAGCCGGGCCTTCGGCGCCGCCCGTTCGCGGTAGCGGCCGAAGCGGTAGCCCGAGAGCCGCCAGGCGAGCGCCGCGAGGGCCGGATCGCCGGGCAGGCCCTCGAGACGATAGGTCCCCTCGGGCAGGGCCTCGGGCAGGCGCCCGACCGCGAACGGATCGGACCGGCCGCCCGCCTCGACCCCGAACAGCACCAGGGACAGCGCCCCGTCCTGCCCCGGCAGCAGGGCGGTCCGGCCGGGCTTGGCCTCGAAGCCGGAGGCGCGCGCGAAGGCGGCGGCGAGCGGCGGCAGCTCCGCCGCCAGCGCCGGCCAGCCGGCGGCGTCGACGCAGCGGATCGGGATGGCGTCCTCGGTCGCGGGCAGGAGCGTGGTCACGCGGGGCATCCCTTCCTTCGAAAGGCCGGAGGGGGAGCCAAGACGCCGCTCTTGTCAATGCTCGCGAGCCGGCCGGTTCCGGGGAACCCCGGCGGCTCTGCGGCGTCACCCCGGACGAGACGGCAATGCGCGAAGGAGACCCCCATGGCCGAGGAGCAGAAGCCCATCAACCCGCTGGAGCGGCGCGAGACCATCGGCGTCGAGGACGGCAACCGCCATGACGGCGAGCCGGTGACCCCGAGCCGCCACGGCGTCGGCACCGACCGGGGCGGGGCGAAGGCGCCGCAGCCGGCCCCGAAGGCGACCCCGTCGGACACGCCGCAGCGTTAACGGCGGATTAGGGTTAACGACATATCACCACGGTCACGAGGGCCGTGGGAGCGGGGTTGCCACATCCCAGGCCCGCCCCTGGAGTGGCCGATGCCCGCGACCGTCGAGACCCGTCCCGTCCGCTCGAATCCCCTGCGGCGGCTCGCCGTCGCCGGCGTGATGGCCTTGATGGCGTCGGGTTGCCTGTCGCGCCAGCCCCTGACCACCGGCTCGATCGATGCCAGCGCCCCGGCGGACACCGCCCGGCGCGATGTCGGGCGCCTCGCCGCACGCTACGAGCGGGACCCGGCCGATATCGGCACGGCGATGGCCTACGCCCAGGCCCTCCGGGCGACCGACCAGGGCGCCCAGGCCGCGGCGGTGCTGCAGCAGACCGCCCTGCGCAACCCGAAGAACCCGGCGGTGCTCGCGGCCTACGGCAAGAGCCTGGCCGAGGTTGGCCGCTTCGGCGAGGCGGCCGAGGTGCTGCGCAACGCCCACTCGCCGGCGAACCCCGATTGGCGCGTGCTCTCCGCGCAGGGCGCCGTGGCCGACCAGATGGGCGACCACGTCCAGGCCCAGCGCTACTACGAGGCGGCGCTCAAGATTGTGCCCGGCGAGCCGGCGGTGCTGTCGAATCTCGGCCTCTCCTACGCCCTTGCCAAGCGCCTGCCCGAGGCGGAATCCACGCTCCGCCAGGCGAGCGCCGATCCCCGCGCCGATGGGCGGGTGCGCCAGAACCTCGCCCTGGTGCTCGGCCTGCAGGGCCGCTTCGGCGAGGCCGAGCAGGTGCTCACCCGCGACCTCGGCCCGGCGCAAGCCGCGCAGAACGTGGCGGCGCTGCGCGCCTCCATGTCCCAGCACAACACCTGGAAGGCAACGAAGGCGGCCGAGAAACCGGGTGGTGGGAAGGCCGCGCATCCGCAGGTGGCGGCGTCCGCGATGTGACCGAAGGATCGCGAGGTTTGGGGCCGACCTCGTCCCTCGATGGCACGCTCCCGTCCCCTGGATCTCTCGCTTCGCTTCAGGGCTTGTTCGAGTTGGCCGACCGAATGGAAACCCTCCTCGACCTCACGGGGCCACGAAAGCGGAGCCCGGGATCCCTCACCGGCGATGGTGCAGGACGAGTCCGACCGCGATCCGTCTCTTTCTCCGATGTCGGCGGTTAGGGATCCCGGATCCTCGACTGCGCCGTCCCGGGCCGTGGCGGCCTGCGCTCGGCAGACCCGGATGCCGCTCGGAGTCTGTCGGTTGCTGCGGCGGTCCGGTACGTTATCCCCGTGTCGCTGCCTCCCTCACGCCGGAGGTGGCGTCCACACCGCGTCGCGCACGGTGATCGCCCGCGGGATCAGGCCGAGGCGGTGGAAGCGGTCGGCGGTGGCCTGCTGTCCGTCGAGGATCCGATCCGTCAGCGGGCGGACGGCGAACTGCGTGCGGTCGGCCGCCGCCTTCTGGATCGGGAGCGGGATGCCGGTGACTTCGGCGAGCGCCTGCGCCACCTGCGCGCGGTGACCCTCGGCCCAGACCGCGCCCTGCTCCAGCGCCCGCAGGGCCGCGCCGACGACCGCCGGATGGTTATGCGCGAAGGTCTTGTTGGCCAGGAAGTAGCCGGAGACGTCGAGAACCTGACCCGAGGTGGTGAGCACCCGGGTCGCGTCGCGCGCCTGTGCGATGGCGAAGAACGGATCCCAGATCGCCCAGGCCTCGACGCTGCCTCCCGTGAAGGCCGATCCGGCATCGGCCGGCGAGAGGTAGACGGGCGTGATGTCGGTGAAGCTCAGGCCGGCCTTCTCCAGGGCAGCGACCAGCAGGTTGTGCGAGGAGGTGCCGCGGGCCACCGCCACCTTGCGGCCCTTGAGATCGGCGACGGTGCGGATCGGCGACGAGTCCTTGACGAGGATCGCCTCGCCCTCGCCGGAGGGCGCCGCGGCGGCCGTATAGACGAGGTTGCCGCCGGCGGCCTGGGAGAAGATCGGCGGTGCGTCGCCGGTATAGCCGAAATCGATGCTGCCGGCATTGAGCGCCTCGAGCAGGGGTGGGCCGGCCTGGAACTCGAACCAGCGCACCTTGACGCCGCGATCGGCGAGCTGCTTCTCGATCAGCTGCTGCTGGCGGGTGACGACGATCAGACCGATCTTCTGATAGCCGATCCGGAATTCCTTCGGGGCAGTCTCCTCGGCGGCGCGGGCCGACCCCGCCGCCAAGGCGCCCGCCGTCATCAGCCCCGCGAGGACGGAGCGGCGTGTCGGATGCATCGTATCGACTCCAGCAGAGGTGATCCGGCACCACGCGGCAGTCGTCGCGGGTCTTCCGGAAGTCCGGAGAAGGTCCCATTCCTCCGCTCCATCGTCAATAAATGGGAAAACCAAACTCGGACGTGTGGAGAAACATGATTTCTCCGGTGCGGGATCGCGATGGAATTCCCTTCTTGTCGGCTGAAGGGCTGGCCGGGGAAAGAAGCAGCGCGGGCTTGCTCCTCTCCCTGCGGGCGGGGAGAGGGCTCCGGGGATCGGAACGATCCCACCATCTCGTCGTGCGAGCGGGAAGCCCGGGATCTGACGGGGGGAGGAGAGGGCCCTGCGTCCCTTCTCGGTCCCGCCGCCCGCGGAGACAGGAGGGACCCAGCGCCTCGATTCCCCCCGGAAGCCCTGCCTCAGCCCGGGGCGGGTTCTGGCCAGCGGCAGCCGTGGGGCGACGGATCGGCCGTTCTTCCGGGAGAAGACGGCGCCGCGTTGCCCCCTTCGCCAGCACCGGCCATGATCCGCCCCGCCAAGCCGCCCGGCTCACCAGGGCGCCGCCGGAGGAAACACCCTTGTCCCGCGTGCTCTACGAACTCGCCGCCGCCGATCCGGACCGCCGCTTCAGCCCGTTCTGCTGGCGCATCCGCCTCGCCCTCGAGCACAAGGGCCTCGCCTTCGACGGCCGGCCGTGGCGCTTCACGGAGCGGGACGCGCTCGCCTTCTCGGGCTCGGACAAGGTGCCGGTGCTGGTCGAGGACGGGCGGGCGATCGCCGAATCCTCGGCCATCGCCGCCCACCTGGAGGCGGCCTATCCGGACCGGCCGTCGCTGTTCGGTGGTACGGCGGGGCTGGCGCTGACCCGGTTCCACGTCGCCTGGACCGATGGGGTGCTGCACCTCGCCCTGGTGCCGCTCCTCCTCCTCGACATCCACCGCCACCTCGACGACGCAGACCGGGCCTATTTCCGCCGGAGCCGCGAGGCGCGCTTCGGCAAGCCGCTGGAGGCGGTCTGTCCCGACCCGGAGGCGCAGCTCGCGACCCTGCGGCGGACGCTCGCGCCGGTCCGCGCCGTTCTGCGGCATCAGCCCTTCCTCGGCGGCGACGCGCCGCTCTACGCCGATCACGTGGTGATGGGCGCCTTCCTGTGGGCCCGCGGCGTCAGCGCGCTGGCGCTCCTCGAAGCCGACGATCCCGTCGAGGAGTGGCGGAAGCGGATGCTCGACCGGATGGGGGAGGGGTCCCGGGCGCTCACCTTCGGCTGACGCGAACTCCCTGTGGACCCCGGTCCGGGGTGCGGATCGGGGCCGCTCCGGCCGTGTTACGAGTCGGGCCATCGCAGGGAGCCGAGATGACGATCAGCGTCGAGATGGGGGTGGCGAGCGGCCGGCCGGCCGCCCTCGACCTGGAGGAGCTGCTGGCGACGCGCCTGCTGGTGCAGGGCAATTCCGGCTCGGGCAAGTCGCACCTCCTGCGCCGGCTGCTCGAGCAGAGCGCGCCGCACGTGCAGCAGGTGGTGATCGACCCCGAGGGCGATTTCGTCACCCTGGCCGACGCCCACGGCCACGTGGTGGTGGAGGGCGACCACGGCGAGGCCGACCTGCAGCGCATCGCCGCGAGGGTGCGGGCGCACCGGGTCTCGGTGGTCCTGACCCTGGAGAGCCTCGACGTCGAGGCGCAGATGCGCGCCGCCGCGGCCTTCCTCGGCGGTTTGTTCGAGGCCGAGCGCGACCACTGGTACCCGGTGCTGGTGGTGGTCGACGAGGCGCAGCTCTTCGCCCCGGCCGCCGCCGGCGAGGTCTCGGACGAGGCCCGCAAGGCGTCCCTCGGCGCGATGACCAACCTGATGTGCCGCGGCCGCAAGCGCGGGCTCGCCGGCATCATCGCGACGCAGCGCCTCGCCAAGCTCGCCAAGAACGTCGCCGCCGAGGCGTCGAACTTCCTGATGGGCCGCACTTTCCTCGACATCGACATGGCCCGGGCCGCCGACCTCCTGGGCCTCGAGCGGCGCCAGGCCGAGAGCTTTCGCGATCTCGAGCGCGGCCACTTCATCGCGCTCGGCCCCGCCTTGTCGAAGCGCCCGCTGCCGATCGCCATCGGGCCGGTGGCGACCTCCGCCCGCTCGTCGAGCCCCAAGCTCGTGCCGCTGCCGAGTCCGGCCGCCGGCGACTCCTTGCGCGAGCTGATCCTGACGCCCGCCGAGAACGAGCCGGTCTGGACCCCGGCGCCCCGCCCGGCCCCGACCCCGCGGGCGACCCCGACCGACCTCTTGCAGCAGCTCGCCCAGTATCGGCCGCCGGAGCCGGTCGAGGTGGCGCCGAGCATGAGCGAGGCGGAGCGGGACGCGGCCCTGTCCGACATCCTGCGCGAGATCGCCGCTGATCCGGACGCTGCCCACCACCCGATCGCGGTGCTCTACCAGGACTTCCTCGTGCGCTGCCGGATGCGCCGGCTGCCGGGCGAGCCCCTCGATCTCGGGCGTTTCCGCCGACGCCTCGCCATCGCGCGGGCTGGCGTCGACGGGGAGGCGGCGGAGGGCGACGAGGCCGAGGCCGTGATGGCGGCCTGCGCCGGCCTGCCGGAGGAGGTGCAAGGCCTGTTCCTGCTGCTCGCCCGCGCCGCTCGCGCCGGTGCGCCGTGCCCCTCCGACGACGCGCTCGCCCGCGCCATCGGCTCGCGCTCCCCGGGCCGGGCGCGGCGGCTGCTCGCCTATGTCGAGAGTCGCGGCGCCGCGGTGTGCCGCACCGATTTCCGCGGCAATCGCGTCGTCGCCCTGCCGGGCTTGGGCTGCGAGACCGCGCCCGGCAACCCGAAGGGCGGCGCGGAGGAGCCCGCCGGCCTGTTCGCGGCGGAATAGGGGCTTTCAGGCCCGCGAGGCCTGAAGGCTCGCGGGCACCAGTTCGCCCCGGCGCGCGAAGGCGAGACCGGCGCTTGCGCCGAGCAGCACCAGGGCGGGCACCGCCATCACCACCGGGTCGCCGGCGCGCAGGTGGCTGAACGCCGCTCCGATCATCACGGCGGCGATGAGGAGCGCGCCGTAGGCCACGGTGCCGCGGCCCCACAGCAGCACGGCGCCGAGCAATTGCGCCGCCCCGACCGCGTACATGAACCAGAGCGGGTAGCCGAAGCGCGCGAAGCCCGCGACCTCGAACGGCACGGCGAGGAACTTCATTCCGGCGGCGGTCACGAAGACGGCGGTGAGCAGACCGCGCAGCAGAAGGCTGCCGAAATGCGGCCCTGTCGATGTCGGTGCCATGGTCCAGATCCCGCTTGGTTGTTGTCGTTCCGGCTCTGCGGCCGTGACGCTTGAGTAGGGCTGCGGGATTGCCTCGTGATTTCGTGCCGTGTGTCGTCGCATCAGGCTATTCTCGTCCCGAGGACTGGATTCTCGCCGGGTTCGAGATCGGGCCGAGGAGGGCCGGCTCCCGGCAGGGCGGCCGGTCGGCCCGCCGATAGGCGTCGGCCCGCGCTCCGGACCTGCGATCGCCGCGATCCTCGATCGCCGCGATCCCATGCACCCTGCATTAAGCCTCGTGGTGGATTGTGGATGCCGAGCGGCAAGCGGCCTTGCGGCTGGCCGAGCGTCGCGCGATGCTACCATCGCGTTTGTAAGATCTTGGCGGATACCTTGAAGTTGCATCTCCAGCCCGAGCCCGAACCAGGTCTCCGGTCGATCCAGATCCGGGTCGGTGGCCGCTACCTGCTGCCGGGCGGGGTGGAGCATGTCTGCGAGACCCGCAGCCTCTCCCTCGCGACGATCGACGTGCTGGCGCCGGAGAGCGGCCTGCCGGGCGACCCCGTCACCCTCTACCTCGACGATGTCGGCCCGGTGACGGGGGTGATCCAGACGATCGCGCCGGACGGCTTCACCCTCGCGGTGGAGGTGGGACCCGAGCGCCGCGCCCGCTTCGCCGCTCGCCTCGACTGGCTCGCCGGCCAGGCGAACGGAAAGGCCGACCAGCGAAGCGACCCGCGCATCGTGCCGAATACCCGCACCGTCGAGGTCCGTCGCGCCGACGGCCGGGTTCTGCCGGCAACGATCATCGACCTGTCGATGACCGGCGTGGCCGTCGCGGTGAGCGACGTCCCGCCGGTAGGCGAGGCGGTGACCGTCGGCAAGCGCCGAGCCACGGTGGTGCGCCACCTCGAGAACGGCTTCGCCGTCACTTTCCGGCTGCCGTTCCGGCCCGAGACCTTCGGCCGGCACGTGGTGCTCTGACTGGCCCTCCCGTACGACGTCTGCACAGAAGAAGGCCGCCCTCGCGGGCGGCCCGAAGTCTTGGAGGAACGCCCGTCAGGGCCCCTTCTTTCTACGCGCCGCCGCATGCCGCCGACGTGCGTGCGCGCACATGAGCGCCCGGCGACGATGGAGCCACGCCCGGGCCGGATCGTATCGCGTCCGAGCGATTACCGCACGCTGTGAAGATCCGCTCTGCCAATCGCCGAGGTACGGAGAGTGCAACCGACGCACCGTACGGAAATTTAATCCGGTTGCGGCTAAGTCTTCCGCATCGTCGACGCGGCGGTCGGTGCCAGAGGGGACGAGGGATGCACGGACAATACCGGAGCAGCGGGATCGAGCGCCTCGATCGCGGAATGAACCGCGGTGGAGATCGGGGCTTCGACCGCGACTACGAGCGCGGTGACGTCCGCATCGTCGTCACGGCCGCCCCGGCGGAGCATAAGAAGGAGCGTGTCTCCTCTTACCTGCCCTGGCCGGTGAAGCTCGTCCTCAAGCTCGGGCTGGTCGTCGCCGGGCTGCTCGCCGTCTTCGTGCTGCCGAACTACCTCGATTGCCGCGGCCAGCGGGATTCCGGCCTGTTCTATTACGGCATGACGGTCACAGCCTGCACGCGCCAGAACGTCTACGGCCAGATCGGTGCCACCCAGAAGCGGTTCGAGGACATCGCCCGCGCCATCGGTGGACGCTGACGGGGGCGAGGCTCGGGACTCTGTCAGGTGATGCACTGACAGACAAGGTGCGCGCAGGCACGAGGCCTTGCGCGGCGGTGCCTGTCCGGCCGGAGGGGATTGCCTTAGTTAGGGCCCGTCCCCTCCGGAACGAGGATGAGCCCCCGATGTTCCCAGACGTGAAGCTTCACATCGCCGGCGAGTGGCGCGCAGGCAGCGCCGGCCAGACGATTCCGATCCTCAACCCGGCCACCGGCGAGACCCTGAGCCAGCTCGCCGTCGCGACCCGCCAGGACCTCGACCAGGCCCTCGAGGCGGCCGACCGCGGCTTCAAGGCCTGGCGCAAGGTCTCGGCCTTCGAGCGCAGCAAGGTGCTGCGCAAGGCCGCCAACCTGATGCGCGAGCGCGCCGACGAGATCGCCCGGATCATGACCCTGGAGCAGGGCAAGCCGGTGGCGGAAGCCAAGATGGAGGTGCTCGGCGCCGCCGACACCATGGACTGGTTCGCCGAGGAAGGCCGGCGCGCCTACGGCCGGGTGATCCCGCCCCGGGCCGAGGGGGTGATGCAGCTCGTCATCCGCGAGCCGGTCGGCCCGGTCGCGGCCTTCACGCCCTGGAACTTCCCGATCAACCAGGCGGTGCGCAAGGTCTCGGCGGCGCTCTGCACCGGCTGCTCGGTGATCCTCAAGGGCCCCGAGGACACGCCGGCGAGCTGCACCGCCCTGATCCAGGCCCTGCTGGACGCCGGCGTGCCCGGCGACGTGCTCGGCCTCGTCTACGGCGACCCGGCTGAGATCTCGTCGTACCTCATCCCCCACCCGATCATCCGCAAGATCACCTTCACGGGCTCGACCGCGATCGGCAAGG
The DNA here is from genome assembly GCF_022179185.1 of Methylobacterium frigidaeris. Taxonomy (GTDB): domain Bacteria; phylum Pseudomonadota; class Alphaproteobacteria; order Rhizobiales; family Beijerinckiaceae; genus Methylobacterium; species Methylobacterium frigidaeris. Next base: position 97,078 of record NZ_BPQJ01000014.1, read on the forward strand.
AACTCGCCGCCCTCGCCGGCAAGCACATGAAGCGCGCCACGATGGAGCTCGGCGGCCACGCCCCGGCGATCGTCTTCCGCGATGCCGACGTGAACAAGGCCGTGCAGGTGCTCGGCGCCAACAAGTTCCGCAACGCCGGCCAGGTCTGCGTCGCGCCGACCCGCTTCCTCGTCCACGATTCGGTGTTCGACGCCTTCGTGGACGGCTTCGTGGGCTTCTCCCGCGACCTCAAGGTCGGCAACGGCCTGGAGGAGGGGGTGAAGATGGGCCCGCTCGCCCATGGCCGCCGCATCGAGGCGATGGAGGGCTTCGTCGCCGATGCCGAGCAGAAGGGCGCGCACTTGCGCACCGGCGGCAAGCGCATCGGCAACCAGGGCAACTTCTTCGAGCCGACCGTCTTCACCGACGTGCCCCTCGACGCCCGGATCATGAACGAGGAGCCCTTCGGGCCGATCGCCGCGATCCAGCGCTTCTCGGACGACGAGGAGGCCTTCACCGAGGCCAACCGCCTGCCCTACGGCCTGGCCGCCTACGCCTATACCCGCTCGGCCGAGACCGCCACCAAGCTCGCCACGCGGGTGGAGAGCGGCATGATGTCGATCAACCACCACGGCATCGCCCTGCCGGAGACGCCCTTCGGCGGCGTGAAGGATTCCGGCTACGGCAGCGAGGGCGGCTCGGAGGCGATCGAGGCCTACCTCAACACCAAGTTCGTCACCCAGGCGGGCTTCTGAACGGGGGAGGGGCCGACCGTGAGGCGGCCCCTCTTCCGCTGGCGAAATAGGGGTTGCCAAGCCGGGGCGAACCCCTTAGATCCCACCTCCACCGGCGGGGCGCACCGCTCCCCCCGGTCAGGCGCCCGTAGCTCAGCTGGATAGAGCACCAGACTACGAATCTGGGGGTCAGAGGTTCGAATCCTTTCGGGCGCGCCATTTCAAACTTGTGACGTCGCGGTGTGGTGGGGCTTATGCCCTGATCCGCTGCACTATAGTCGAAGGTTAACTCTTCGATCGGGCGCCCGTAGCTCAGCTGGATAGAGCACCAGACTACGAATCTGGGGGTCAGAGG
>NZ_BPQJ01000014.1:98243-172940 GCF_022179185.1 Methylobacterium frigidaeris
CTTTCGAATCCTTTCGGGCGCGCCACTTCACTTCTTCACTCACACTCAAAATGCCGGGCCGCTTGTGCCTCCGGCCGACACTCCCGGCAGGCTGGCTCGGCGCACGAGCGGCCTCACCGATCAGGAACTCGCCGGATGAGCACGCACGCCACGCGCCGCAACCTGGTCGAGCAGGAGGCGGAACGCTTCAAGCCGCCGGTCTTCCGCCCCCGGCGCTCCCGGTGGGACGACCTGCTCGCGGCGGGACGGCGCTTCCTCGATCTCCAGGCCGGGTCGGCCTGGCGCGACATGCGGGTGGAGCTGTCCAAAGCCTCCGGCATCGTGCTCGATGTCGGCTGCGGCGCCCAGGTCTTCCGCTCGCTCCTGCCTCCGGCGGCGCGCTACCGCGGCATCGACACCCGCGACGCCCTCGACCGGTTCGGCTACGCGGTGCCGGACACCGAGTATTTCGAGGGGACCGACTGGAACGTCCCGCCCGAATCCGTCGACGTCGTCCTCTGCACCGAGGTCCTCGAGCATATCGAGACGCCGGCGCCCTTCGTCGACAACCTCTTCCGCTGCCTGCGGCCCGGCGGCCGCCTCGTCATCACGGTGCCGTTCGCGGCCCGCTGGCACTTCGTCCCCTACGATTACTGGCGCTACACGCCGTCCTCGCTGGACCTGCTGCTGCGCCAGGCGGGGTTTCGCGACGTCCGCGTCACGGCCCGCGGCAATCCGGTCACCGTCGCCTGCTACAAGGCGATGGCCCTGTGCCTGATCCCGCTCATGGGCGAGGGCGGCCACCCGGCGCGCCGGCTCCTCGGCGCGGCCCTGCTGCCACTCCTCGGCGGGCTCGCCGTGATCGGCACCCTGTCGCTTCGCTCGGACTGGGGCGAGGATTGCCTCGGCTACACCGTCACGGCGCGCCGGCCCGACGCGGGCTCATAGCGGCTCGGTCACAGCGGCTTGCGCGCCACGCTGAGGAGATTGCCGACATTCAGGCCGACGCTCCGCCGACCCAGGCCCAGGGCCTCCGCGGCGGCCAGGGCGGACGGCTTGAGCGGTCCCGGCAGGGGCAGCAGGCGCAGCCAGTAGCGCAGTGGGTATCGATTCCGGATGGCGCCGGTCGCGATCTCTCCGAACCCCGCCTCGTCGAGGAGGCGGCGCAGGCTCGCCGGGCAGAACAGCTGCATGTGCTCGATGTCGATGATCGGCGAGCGGCGGCCGAGGAGCCGGTTGATCGGCGCCCGGTAATCGTGGGTGACGAAGGCGATCAGCCCGCCGGGCCGCAGCAGGTCATAGGCAGCCTGCGTCAGGCCGCGCGGATCGGGGACGTGCTCCAGGGTCTGGAAGCAGCACACCAGCGACAGGCTGCCCGGCCGGTGCGCGCCGGGCTCGAACACCCCGACCCGCAGGTGCGGGCGGAGCGCGGCGGGGGCCGCCGCGACGGCGTCGTGCGAGGGCTCGACACCGATGACCTCGGCAAACCCGAGATCCAGCAACTCCTGCAGGAAGACCCCGCTGCCCGCACCGATCTCGAGAGCCGTGCCGCCGCGATGCTCCGCGCCGAGCCGGGGCGCCAGAGCCTGCGCATAGGTGCGCGCCGCGTAGCGGGCCTCCTCGGCGCTGTCGTAGCCGGCATCCCGATAGGCACGCGCCAGGGCCTCGGCCCCCGGTGCCTCGGCGGCGAACACGGTCTCGCAGGTCTCGCAGCGGACCAGGCGGAACGTCATGAATTCGGGGACTTTTCGCGAGGCGAAGCTGAGCGCGCCGATCCGGGCGGGGTCGATCGAGGCCGACAGGAAGGCCCGCGCGGCGTGCTCGGGCGCCCCGCAGACCGGGCAGTCGCGGCCCTGGAGTCCGTCCAGGATCGCGGCCGGGGCAGTGATGGTCTGGCTGTTCGGGGTCACAGGCGACGTCCTCACGATCGGGATCGCGGCACGATGGCGGACGCGGGACGCGGCGGCTCGCCGCCCGCGCCCCGTTGATCCTCTGCCCGTTCGTCCGTCTTCCGCATGGTAAGGTCGATGAAACGGTATTCTTGGTTAGCGGATCCTTAAAAGATCCGGGCGGTGCCGGCCCGCGCCCTGTCTCGGCTCATGACATCCCGGCTCATGCGACGACCATCGGGTCGAAACCCGGCCAGCGCGACCCGGCGAACGATCGGTGAGGGGGCGGCCACCGTTCAGCGACCGCCTGTCGAACATCCTCGCCTCACTCTTCGACTTGAGGCGTAGTTTGAAGCGATTCAATGCCAGAATAATTATTGTATTTGACGTTGAATTCTTCTACGGTCTTGTCTTTCAAGCAAAGGCTGGGTGGGACGTATGACCGGTTACGGAAGGCGCCTGCGAACGAACTCCATCCTGGTTTCGGCATGCTTATCAGTTTTTTGTCTCACCCCTCTGGTCGGGCAAGCGCGCGCTGAGGGTGCTGGTCGAAAAGCGTTGATCGCTCTCGAGAAAAAAAGGATCAAGGGAGCGGATTACGTTCAAGTCCATCCGTTCTTTGGCGACTTCACAGGAGATCGACAGGAGGATGCGCTCACCGTTTCCTATTATCATCCCAAGGATGGCGGCAATTCGGATTCGATCGAGGTGAGCCTCTACCAGGGAACGAGCAACGGATTTCGATTCATCAGGACGGTTCCCGATGTGTACGGCCAGTCGCCACGGGCCGCGAAGTTCAGTCGCGGCCGGATCAGGATGACGCTGACGACCTTGGGCCCGAACGATGCGCGGTGCTGTCCCTCTGTGCCCAAGGAGTATGTCATTGCGGCACCATAGTGCCCCCAGCGCCGCGTGAACGCCTGGAGGGCGTCGCAAGCCGTCCTTCGCCTGGTGAGGCGATCGGGTTCTCGACCCTAGAACGCCTCCCCGGCACGCTCCTGGTGCGCCGGGTGATCGGGCCAGCACGGGCCCTGCGGCACGAGCCGCACCAGCGCCCCGGGCCTGGCGAGGACGCGGCCGGCGAGGCGTCCCTCCAGGGCGTCGATCCGGGCGATGTAGTGGAAGAGCGGCCCGTCATTGGGTGGGGTCCGGGCGGCGGCCAGGAGGTTGCAGGCGCTGATCGAGAAGGCCGGGACGACCATGGCGCGGGTCACCTCGTAGAGGGGCGTGACCGCGCCGATGCCGAGGATCGCCACGGCGAGCGCCGCGGACCGGCCGTGGAGCCTCGGCACCGCCGTGCCGACCCGCAAAGCCATGAGGGCAAGGGCCGGGATCGAGGCGCGCATGACGAAATCCGCCCCGCCGAGCCGGTAGAGCGGCGCCAGCAGCAGGAGGCCGAGGACGAGTCCGGTCTCCCGCCTCGTCCAGCGGTCGGCACCGAGGATCGACCCCGGCCCGAGGCCGAGGACGACCAGGGCCGGGACGATCTCGATCGTGAGGAAGAGGACGTACCGGGAGGCGAACTCCCCGGTCATATCCTGGAATCCGTGCGGGACGCGGCCGGCATCCGCTCCGAGATAGATCGCGACCGGCAGGAGCCCGAGTCCGGCGAGGCCCACGGTCGCGACGGCGCCGGGCGTGAGCCGGCCCGCGGCCCGGTCGACGAGGAGCGCGACGATCAGGAAGGGCAGGGCGCCGATGGCGCTCAGCGGCGACCAGAATACGCACAGGCCGAACACCACCGCCAGCGAGGAGGCCCGCAGGGCCGAGGCGCGCCAGAGGCAGTAGGCTCCGACGAAGATCCAGCCCGAGGCCGCGTGGTTCGGTACCCAGAAGAGTTGCGTCACGTGGGACGAGAATTGCAGGTTCCCGAGCCATTGCTCGAGATGGATGCCGGGCGTGGTCGGACCGCCGAGCTTCCACGCGCCGACGACGTCCCAGCCGCTGAACGCGACGAAGACCGCGAGCAGCGCGAGGCCCTGCCGGTGCGACGGGGCGAGGCGGGCGAAGCCGTAGAACAGGCAGCCGAACAGGAGCGCGTTCTGTGCGAGCAGCGCGCCGTGCGCCCCGTACAGGCCGGCGACCTTGCCGATGGCCGCCGGCAGCAGGTAGAGCCCGAGCGGCGCGCGCAGCATCGTCGGGTCGCCGGCATAGAGGTAGCCGACCGGCCAGGGCTCGGCGACGAGGTCGCGCAACACCGCGTCGCGGATCAGCCAGTCGTCGTTGGCGAAGAACAGGTGGGTCTGGCCGCCGAGCAGGCAGAGCCCGATCCCCGCCGCGAGGGCGGCCGTGAGGAGCGGCCCGTCGATGGGCGCGCGGGTCCGCGCGAGGTCGCGCAGGACGAGGAGCAGCGCCGCCGACAGGAGGGCGACCGTGCCCGCCGCGAGCGGCGCGCTCGCCAGATGGGTGGCGAGGAACAGGAGGTTGGGGGCGGCCGCGAGCACCAGCACGATCGCGAAGGGCAGGTGGCCGAGGCCGGCCCCCGCCGCGCTCCGGGTGGAGGGCCGGATTCCGCCATCGTCCCTGACCGCGTCCGGTGCGGCGCGGTCGCGGTGCAGGGCGGGGGCGTCCTGTGCGAGCGCGCGGGTCATGGACGTGCTCTCCCCTCGGGCGGCAGGTCGGTCGCGACGCCGCCGCGGATCAGCGCCGCTCGGATCAGGCGCGGGCGTCCCTTCACCTCCTCCATGATCTTCGCCACGTACTCGCCGATCAGCCCGATCGCGAACAGGTTCAGGGCGCCGAAGAACAGGATCGCCAATTGGGTCGAGACCGCACCGCGCGGGGCGATGTCCGGCACGAGCAGATGGGCGGCGACAAGGATCGTCCCGATGAGGCCGGCGAGGCCGAGCAGCACGATCCCTGCGGCGGTGAGCATCTTCAGCGGCGTGTTGCTGAACGAGAAGATGCCGCGCTTGGCCCATTCGAGGTTGGAGAGAAGATTGTTCGTGCTCGTGCCGAACATCCGCTTCGGGCGCACGTAATCCACCCCGGTCTGGCGGAAGCCGACATAGGCGCGAAGCCCCCGCATGAACAGGTCGCGCTCCGGGCAGTTCAGCAGCCAGCCGACGACGCGCCGGTCCATCAGCGAGAAGTCGCCGGCATCGTGCGGGATCCGCACGTAGCTGAAGGCGGCGAAGACCCGGTAGAACGCCTTGTAGAGCAGGCCCCAGACCAGCGGCATCTCGCGCTTGACGCGGCGGCCATAGACCACGTCGTGGCCCGCGACCCAGGCCTCGTAGAACGGCGCGATCAGCTCGGGCGGGTCCTGCAGGTCGCCGTCGAGGAGCACGCAGGCCTGGGCGGTCGCCAGCTCCATGCCGCTGCGGAACGCCATCTGCGAGCCGAAATTGCGTGAATGCGTGATGCCGAGCACGTGCGGGTCGGAGGCCGACAATTCGCGGATCCGCTCGCCGCACCCGTCCGGGCTCGCGTCGTTGACGAAGATGATCTCGTAATCGACGTCGATCTTGCGGAACACCGCCGTCAGGCGGGCATGCATGATCGGCACCGCCTCCTCGTCCTTGTAGCAGGCGATGATGGCGGCGATGCTCCTGCGCCGCGTCGCGCCGGCCTTGGTGAGCCCGGACAGGTCCGCCCCGGCCTCGCGCATCCAGGCGGCGGTGCGCGCGAGCCCCTCCGCGAGCGAGGTCTCAGGGCGCCAGCCGAGCAGGCGCTCGGCTTTCTCGGGGTTCGCCTGCCAGCGCGCGAGGTCCCAGGCGCGGGGCGCCATCGCGCCGAAGCGAGGGGGCTCGGCGATGCCGAACAGGTCCTTCGCCGTCAGCGCCAGGTCGCCGATCGTCGTCTCGATGCCGGTGCCGATGTTGAGCGATTCGCCGTAGAGGTCGAGCGACATCTTGGCCGCCGCGCGCACGAAGGCCTGGCAGACATCCTCGACGTAGACGAAGTCGCGCGCGATCGTCGGGTCGACGAGGTCGGGATAGCCCCCGTCCATCCCGCGCGACACCACGGCCGGGATCAGGCGGCCGGCATCCTCGTACGGGCCGTAGACCGAGTAGAGCCGCAGGTTGACCACCGGCCAGCGCCGCGTCTTCCCCGCATAGGCGAGGTACTGCGCGGCCGCCGCCTTGGAGACCGCGTAGGCGCTGTTGGGGACGAGGGCCGCGTCTTCCGCCGGGGCGGCGGAGTTCAGGCCGTACTCGGACGACGAGCCGGCATGGACGTAGGCCGCGAGGGTGCCACCCTGGGCCAGCCGCTCGACGCGCCCGACGAGGGCGGTGAAGTTGGTGGCGTAGATCAGGTCGGCGTCGGTCTCGAAGGAATAGGCGCCGTAGGCGATGCAGTCGAACACCGTCGCCGGGCGGATCGCCTCGACGAAGTTGGCGGTGGCCGCCTTGTCGGTGAAATCGACCGCGACCAGGTGCGAGGGGTCGATGCCGCGCAGGCGCGGCGCCGGCAGGACGCGGGCGACGGCGTAGACGTCGCGGCGCCGCGCCAGGATGTGGCGGAACAGGTTGCACCCGACGAAGCCCCCCGCGCCGAGCACGGCGATGGGACCCTTGAGGGTGTCGATCCAGTCGGCGGCGGAGCCGTTCATGCCGAGAGCCTCTGGCGGAGCGACTCCGGATCGAGGCCGCTCTCGCGCCGGTGGAAGCTTTGCGAGCCGTAGGTGCCGGACGGGTAGCCGGCGGCGGCGACCGGGCGGAAGCCCGCCACCGCGATGCCGCCCTCCAGGCACCAGGTGGCGAGGCTCTGGCCGAGGCCGCCTTGCGCGACGTGCTCCTCGACGACACAGAGCGTGCGGCCGGACAGCGCCTCCACGAAGGCCCGCGGCGGCGGGCTCATCGACAGGGGCAGTTCGCTCACGGCCCACACTTCCGGCCCGTCCTCCGTACCGTCCGCGAAGGCCGACCAGGCGAGGCCGGCCATCGGCCCCACCGCCACCACGATCGGCCCGCGTCCCGCGCGCAGGCGGCGCCAAGGCGCGTAGGGAGGCGCGGTGCACCCCGCCGGCACCTCGCCGCGCCCGAGCCGGACGTAAGCGGGCCCAGGATCGCCCCCGGCCGCCTCCACCACGGCAGCGACATCGGTGTCGAAGGCGGGCACGAAGATGCGCAAGGACGGCAGCGTCGAGAGGATGCCGTAATCTTCCAGCGCGTGATGGGTCGGGCCCATCACCCCGTAGGCGTAGCCGCCGCCATTGGCGAGCAGGCGCACCGGCAGGCGGTGAAGGCAGACGTCGTTGCGGATCTGCTCGAAGGCACGGGCATAGCAGAACGGCGCGATGGTGTAGGTCCAGGGCTCGAGCCCCTCGCTGGCGAGGGCCGCCGCCACCCCGATCATGTTCTGCTCGGCGATGCCGGCGTTGAGGAAGCGCGCGCCGAGCGCGTCGCGCAGCGGCTCCAGGGCGCCGAAGCCGAGATCGCCGGTGAGGAAGACGAGGTCGGGGCGCGCCGCCCGGGCGACGAGCGCCGCGCAGAGTTCGCGCCGCATCAGGCATTCTCCCCGGTGCCGAGGACCGCGTCGCCGAGGATCGCAGCTTGCACCTGCTCCTCGGTGAGCGGCAGGTAGTGGCTGTCCAGGCGCCCCTCGATGGCGGGCACGCCGTGTCCCTTCACGGTGTGCAGGACGACGACCACCGGCCGGTCGGTTCCGGGCGCGAGGGCACGGCGCATGGCGGGAAGGTCGTGCCCGTCCGCCTCGCGGATCTCGACGGAAAAGCCGGCCAGAACCCGCCCGATCGGGTCGAGGGAGGCGACCTCGTCGGTCGTGCCGAAGCCCTGGAGCCGGTTGTGGTCGATCAGGATCGTCAGGTTGGACAGCCGCCGGTGGGCGCAGAAGATCAGCGCTTCGAGGGTCGAGCCCTCCTGCCACTCGCCGTCGGAGGTCAGGCAGAAGACCCGGCCCTCCCGGCCCTGCAGCCGGGCCGCGAGGGCGAGCCCGCCGGCCAGCGAGAGGCCGTGTCCGAGGCTGCCGGTGCCGAAGCGGATTCCGGGGAGGCCGCGGGCGGGAGGATGGCCGGGAAGCCGGGTACCGTCGGTGTGGAAGCTGTCGAGCTCGGCGTCAGTGATCAGGCCCCGGCTCCACAGGGTGACGTAGAGCGCGCCCGCCGCGTGGCCCTTCGAGAGGACGAAGCGGTCCGCGTCAGCCAGCATCTCGTGATGCACCAGCATCATCGCGTCGAGGGCCGAGAGGTTGCCGCCGACATGGCCGACGCCGGCCGTCCGGTGCATGGCGAGCAGTCGCCAGCGCGCCAGCCTCAGGAGACCGGGCGCGAGCGGCGCAAGGCCCGCCGGGACGGCGCCGTGCGGCGGGGTCTCCGCCCGAAGGGTGTGTCCGCGCCGTGCCATCCGCCCGAGATTCCGCTGCCCTCCGGCGACGGAACGACGGCCGTGGTTAGCGTCGGGTTAAGGGGCGCGTCGCCGCGATGCGCCGCGACGGCGCGACCATCCTGCCCGCCTTCTTCTTCCGGGTCGACCGCTGAAGAGACGGGCGCGATGCCGTTGGTGCGACCCGTCGATGCCCGATCTATACAGGTCTTTCCTGGCGAACAGGCCGGCTGTGTCGGTATTAATCGTGATTAACCATGCCGGCCGCGTGATCGCCGGCTGCTCCGTGAGAGGCGAGTCACACAGTCAGGTCCCGAAGCGACTGCGGCGGAAAGATGGCGCGTTTACCTGTGACTCAGGTTTGCGTGGGAAATTGTCTGGGATGGTCGTTCGGCGTGGCGGAGTTAGTTCGTGCGTTGCTTCAAGCTCCTGCTGCTGTCCGGAATCCTGTGCCTGCCGCCGGCCCTCGCCGCGGCGGAGGAGTGCCGGCCCGGAGCGCTCGGCACCGCGCGCACCCTCGAAGTGCCGTTCACGCAAGGGCCGGTCGGCAGGGCGAGCTACGGCCGCACCCTGCCGCTCGAGCGCGGCGAGGTGGTGCTGACCTTCGACGACGGGCCGCTACCCCGGCGCACCAACGCCGTGCTCGACGCCCTCAAGGCGGAATGCGTCAAGGCGACGTTCTTCGTCATCGGCAGCATGGTGGCGCAGTTCCCCGACACCCTGCGCCGGACCGCCGCCGAGGGCCACACCATCGCGAGCCACACCTGGTCGCACCGCTATCTCGACCGGGTCCGCAGCCCGGAGGTGCGGCGCGACCAGATCAATGGCGGACTCGAGGCCGTCCGCACGGTCCTCACCGACGACGAGCCGACCCTGTCGCCGTTCTTCCGCTTCCCCGGCCTCGGGCACAGCCCCGCCCTCGACCGTTACGCGACGGCGCAGAGGCTGGTGCCGTTCAGCATCGACGTCGACGGCGACGACTGGAAGAAGATCACCCCGGCCGCGGTGATGGAACGCGTGCTCAAGCGCCTCGACGCGGCGGGGCGGGGGATCATCCTGCTCCACGACATCCAGCCCCGGACCGTCGCGATCCTGCCCGAGCTGCTGCGCCAGCTGAAGGCGCGCCATTACCGCGTCGTCCACGTCGTACCGGCGCAAGCTGATACGAGAGCCGCCCTGGCGGCGCTCGACGCCCCGCAGGGGCGCCCGATCCGCCTCGCCCTCGACCGGCTCGGCGCCCGCATGGCGTCCATGCGCGTGGCCGCCCGCACCCCGGAGGGCGCGCCGGCCTCCGTCGCCGAGGACGCGCCGCTCCTGCTGCGGGCGGGCCTGTTCGAGGAGGCGGAGGTGCCGTCCACGCCGCCGGCCCGCGACCAGACCCGGTCCGGCGAGGCGGTGCGCGTCGCCCTCGTCGCCGATGCCGGGCCGGGCGGCGGTCCCGCGCCCCGGGACGGCTGGAGCGGGTTCGTGGTGATCGGCACGGCCCCGCAGGCCGGGGGCTTCCGCGCCGTCGCCGAGGCGGGACGCCCGCCCGCGCGATGAGCCCTGCCGCGTCGAGCCAGCCCTTTCCCCGTCAAGCCCCTCTCCGGAAAGCCTTCACGATGCGACGTCTCGGCCGGCTCCTGCCCGCCCTTCTTCTCTGCAGCGCGAGCGCCGCCCAGGCGATGAGCGCCGACGAGTCGCCGGCGGGCTGGTGGGCGCCGACCCTGCGGGATTGCGCCGATCCGGCGAGCCCGCGGGTGTTCGAGATCCGGCTGAAGCCGGCCGGCGCGGCGCGGCTCGAGGCGCACGACCTGCGCTGCCGGATCGACAGGGTCTCCGACACGGCGATCGGCTACCGCCTGCACATGCGCTGCTTCCGCTCGGCCGAGGATCTGCGGGCGGAGGCCCATGCCGAGCCTCGGCAGATCGTCGTCGATGCGATCGGCCCGGTGACCATGCGGGCGGACGGGCAGCGCGTCTATCGCTGCCGCTCGCGCCCGGCCGCCGCCATCGAGGCGCTGCGCAGCCCCGTCGCGGACGAGGCGCCGGCCACCGTTCCGGCCCTGCCTCTGCCGGACGCGCCCATGCGCCTGGCCGCGCTCGCCCCCGAGCCGGCTCCTTCCACGCCAATTCTCGCCACGCCAATTCTCGCCACGCCAATTCTCGCCACCCCGCTTCCTGCGGCACCACCCCCCGCCGTGCCGCCTCCTGCGGCGCCGCCTCTCGCCACGCTGCCTCTCACGACTCCTGGTCTCGCGCCGGACGCACCCGCGCGCTTGGCCGCGCTGCCCGCCGAGCCACTGCCGGTGCCCTCAGCGCCACGCCTCGCGCCGCCCGTCGCCTTGCCGGCTTTGCGGCGCGGCAAGGTGGTCGGCTACCCGGGCTCCCAGGCTCCCGGCACCATCGTGGTCGATACGGCGGCGCGCCTCCTCTATCTCGTGCGCGGCGACGGCACGGCGGTCCGCTACCGGGTGGCGGTCGGGCGCCCCGGCACGACCTGGAAGGGGGTCCAGACGGTCACCGCCAAGCAGGAATGGCCGCAATGGACGCCGACGCCGGAGATGCGGCGCAGCCGGCCCGGCCTGCCGCGCACCGTCGCCGGCGGCCCGCGCAATCCGCTCGGGGCGCGGGCGCTCTATCTCGGCTCCACGCTCTACCGCATCCACGGCACCACCGATCCGGGCTCGATCGGCCGGGCCGCGTCGGCCGGCTGCTTCCGGATGCTGAACGAGGACGTGATCGAACTCTACGGCTTCGTGCCCGTCGGCACGAAGGTCGAGGTCATCTGACGCTCTCTCGGAACGATGCGCCGGCCTCCCGATTGCCCCCTGCAGCGGCACATGTGCTGACAAGGAGGCATCGATGGCCAAGGACGACGAAGACCGGCCGGCGAAGATCTCGAACGGCCCCAACGCCCGTCCGCGCGACGAGACGATCGCCCAGACTGGCCCGGGCCTGCCGAACGACAGCAGCGCCCCGGTCACGATCGACGAGGAGGAGGCGAAGCGGATCGAGGAGAAGATCCGGTCGATCTGAGGTCGGAGCGGCGGTTGCGAGTCAGCCGATAGGGCAATGTTGGCCGGCCTCTCATGATTGGGAGCCCGTTCGTTTGACTCCAAGAGATTTCACGCCCTCCTGGTCGTTCCGGGCAGCGAAAGCGCGGCCCGGAACGACCAGGAGGGCGTTCATAGTGTCGAGAAAGTTAGGTAAGCCAGGCAGACTTCATGGCACCCATCGCCGAGAGAGACCGGCTCGATCTCGCATCATTTCTGCTTGGTCACGATGGTGATGCCGCCGGTATGCTCGATGATCGCCGACTGCACCTCCGCGAAGCTGCGGACGCCGTTCTGGCGCATCTCCGCGACCACGTCGCGCTCGTCGATGCGCAGGCGGTGCATCTGGTGCCAGTCCCAGGTGCCGTTGGAATAGATCACGACCGGCGTGCCTTCCGCCACCTGCCCGACCACCGGCCACCACAGCTTCAGCCGCGATGCCGCGAGATGCATCCCCGCGACCGTGCAGGCGGCGAGCACCGCTCCGGTGATCGAGCGATCGGCGCCGAGGATCGGCTGCACCGCCATGCCGCCGAACAGAAAGACCACCGCCATGTCGAGGGGCGTGGCCGAGCGCATGATGCGCCGCGTGGTGACCCGCAGCAGGATCAGGATGATCCCGTACATCAGGGCGGCAGTGAGGACGGTGCGCATCGGGGGCTCGCATCTTCCGAAGAAGCGGTCACGGATAGATCAGGAGAGGCAGATCGACCGGCCGGCCGAGGGCCGAGACCCTGGCCGCGACGGTGCCGGCCTCGCGCGGCGACAGCATCAGGGTGATGTCGCCGCGGCGCTCGGGCCCGAGGCGGAAGCGGTAGGTGACGCCACCGGGCGTCGCGTCCACCGCCTCGGCCCGGGGCTGGGTCGCGGTCACCGAGACATGCTCGAGGAAAGCGGCGTTGAGGCCGATCGCCAAGTGTTCCCCGTCGAGGTGCTCCGCGTCGAGCGGCCGGGTGATCGCGACCCGCATCTGCGAGGGCAGGCCGGCGCGCAGGAAGCGGTCGTAGCGCAGCACGATCGGCGTGTCCGGCACGGCGCGTTCGGCATGCGCCAGGGGGCCGTCGCCGAACAAACCGGCGAGGCCCGCCGCGATCACCACGCCGATCGCGCTCTGAACGCCCGTCTGGAACCAGTTCCAGCGCCGCTCGAACACCGGAAAGGTCCGGATCTCGGTCGCGGTGTCGTCGGATTGGCTCAGCATCGGGGCGTGCTCCGCGTCGGACCGGCGCGCCCGGACGCGGCACCCGGTGCGAACGGCATCGGGTCGCGAGCACGCCGCACCCGGCCGGATCTTCGTGCGTGAGATACGGTCATGCTCACGATAAATCGAAGGTCTCTGCGCCCATGCGTCGTTCGAACCCCGCCGGACATCAGGTGATCATCCTGCGGAGACGGTCGGACTTGCCGGCCTCAACGTGCGGATCCTGAGGGGGTTCGCCTGCAGCGCGCTTGAAGACATCTCACGCTGGGTCAGGCTGGCATCTCGAACGCCACGCCGACGCGGCCGCGCCGACGCCACACCACGCGGCAGCGGCGCATCACGACCTCGCCGGCGATCGCCAGCGTGAACCCGTCCGGTACCACGAGGCCGGCCGGGACCGTGAGCGTGGCGGCGAATGCCGTAAGGTTCGAGACCCGGCAATCGACTGCGGGCGACGGCGAATCGAAAATGATCTCACCGTAGGATCCCATCGGCCCGTCCCTCGATGCCGACGACACGTTCATCGTCAGGTCCGAACGCTCGCACGAAGAGCAATGATCGCTCAAAATTGCCGATTGTTCGCGCAGGAAATCGACCAGAGGCGATAGACACGAGGGCTTAGGGCGCATGGATCCGGCCCCGCCGCGCGCCTCCACCCTGCAGGCTCTGGCGCGAAGCTTGCTCCCTCGGCGAGCGTGACCGTGACGACCCCCGCATTCCGCCTTGACCGAGAGATCGGACCGGGGCGAACCTCGCGGGAGAGCCGGCCCTTTCGGGGCTCGGGCACGGCTCACGACCAGAGGCCCCGCAGGCAGGATACGCCATGGACCGCAGGACGTTTCTGAAAGGCTCGGCCGCCCTCGGTGCCGCCGGCATGGCGCCTCAACTGGCCGCCCCGGCGCTCGCGCAGCCGGCGAAGGTGCTGCGCTTCGTGCCGCAAGCCAACCTGGCGAATTTCGATCCGATCTGGGGGACGCAGTACGTCGTCCGCAACGCCGCCGCCCTCGTCTGGGACATGCTCTACGGCGTCGATGCGCAACTGAAGCCCCAGCGCCAGATGGTGGAGTCGGAGGAGGTCTCGGCCGACGGCCTGACCTGGACCTTCCGGTTGCGGCCCGGCCTCAAGTTCCACGACGGCGAGCCCGTCCTGTCGAAGGACGTGGTGGCGAGCCTCACCCGCTGGATGGCCCGCGACCCGATGGGTCTCATGATCCGGGCAGTGCAGGTCGAACTCAGCCCCGTCGACGATCGCACCTTCCGCTGGCAGCTCAAGAAGCCCTTCCCCAAGCTCCTGCTGGCCCTGGGCAAGAACAACGCCCCGTGCGCCTTCATCATGCCGGAACGGATCGCCAAGACCGATCCGTTCACGCAGATCACCGAGTATGTCGGCTCGGGACCGATGAAGTTCGCCCGAGCCGAGTGGGTGCCCGGCGCCCGCGCGGTGTTCGAGAAATTCGCCGATTACAAGCCGCGCGACGAGCCCTCCTCGTGGCTGGCCGGCGGCAAGCGCATGCTGCTCGACCGGGTCGAGTGGGTGATCATGCCCGATCCCGCTACCGCGTCGGCGGCGCTCCAGAACGGCGAGGTCGATTGGTGGGAGAACCCGATCCCCGACCTCGTCCCGCTCCTGCGCAAGAATGCCAACATCAACGTCGACATCGCCGACCCCCTCGGCAATATCGGCTCGTTCCGGATGAACCACCTGCATCCGCCCTTCGACAACCCGAAGATCCGCCAGGCCGTCCTCATGGGCATGAACCAGGAGGATTACATGCGGGCGCTGATCGGTGACGACGACAAGCTGTGGAAGCCGCTGCCCGGCTTCTTCACGCCGGGCACCCCGCTCTACAGCGAGGCGGGCGGCGCCAAGATCGGTAAGGGCGACATCGCGGCGGCGAAGAAGCTCCTGGCGGAGGCCGGCTACAAGGGCGAGCCGGTGGTCTGCGTGGTGGCGCAGGACCAGCCGATCACCAAGAACATGGGCGACGTCACCGCCGACCTGCTCAAGCAGATGGGCATGAAGGTCGATTTCGTCGCCACCGACTGGGGCACCGTCGGCACGCGCCGCGCCTCGAAGGCGCCGCCGTCGCAAGGCGGCTGGAACATGTTCCACACCTGGCATGCCGGCGCCGACTGCATCAACCCGGCGGTCTACCCGGCGATCCGCGCCAACGGCGACAAGGCCTGGTTCGGCTGGCCGGACCTGCCGCCGGTCGAGGCCGGCATCACCGAGTGGTTCGACGCGGCCGATCCCGCGGCCGAGAAGGCGGCGATCGACAAGGTGAACGCCGCGGCGGTCGCCGGGGGTGTCTACGTGCCGACGGGCTACTTCCTCGGCTACCAGGCCTGGCGCAAGACCATCACCGGCGTCGGCAAGGGGCCGCTGCCCTTCACCTGGGGGGTGTCCAAGGCCTGAGGACGATCCCGTGTTCGGCTTCCTCGTCAGGCGCGTCCTTGCCGTCATCCCGGTGATGGCGGTGGTCGGGCTGTTCGTGTTCAGCCTGCTCTCGTTGGCCCCCGGCGACCCGGCGGCGCTCATCGCCGGCGACCAGGCCTCGCCGGCCGATATCGAGCGCATCCGCGCCTCGCTCGGCCTCGACCGGCCGTTCCTGGTCCGCTTCGGCGAGTGGGCCTGGCGCATCCTGCACGGGGATCTCGGCACGTCGATCTTCACCAACCTGCCGGTCACCACCATGATCGGGCAAAGGGTGCAGCCGACCGTCTCCCTGATGCTCGTCACGCTGATCTTCGCCGTCCTGGTCGCGGTGCCGCTCGGCGTCGTCGCGGCCTGGAAGGCGGGGCGGCTCGTCGACCGGCTGGTGATGGGGGCGGCGGTGCTCGGCTTCTCGGTGCCGGTCTTCGTCGTCGGCTACCTTCTGGCCTACGTCTTCGCCCTCGAACTCGGCTGGCTGCCGGCGCAGGGCTACACGCCGATCGAGCAGGGGGTGGGCCCCTGGCTCGCCAACCTCGTCCTGCCGGCGCTCACCCTCGGCCTCGTCTATATCGCGCTGATCGCCCGGGTGACCCGGGCGACGATGCTCGACGTCCTGCAGCAGGATTACGTCCGCACGGCGCGGGCCAAGGGCGTGGCGCAAGGGAGCGTGCTGTTCGTCCACGCCTTGAAGAACGCCGCGGTGCCGATCGTCACGGTGATCGGCATCGGCATCGCGCTCCTCATCGGCGGCGCCGTCGTCACCGAGACGGTGTTCGCGATTCCGGGCCTCGGCCGCCTCACGGTCGATGCGATCCTGCGGCGCGACTATCCGGTGATCCAGGGCGTCGTGCTCCTGTTCAGCTTCACCTACGTGCTGGTGAACCTGGCGATCGACCTCCTCTACACCCTCATCGACCCGAGGATCCGCTATTGAGCGCCGCCCATCCCTTGGCGCCCGAGGTGCCTGCCGGCCTCGCGGTCGCCCAGCCGCTGCCCGACCTCTACCCGCCGCGAAAAGCCTATGGGCGGATCCACCGGACTTGGCGGCGCCACCCGACCATCATGATCGGCGGCGCCATCCTGGTGATCGTCGCCCTGATGGCGATCCTCGCGCCCTACCTCTGGACAGTCGATCCCACCGCGATCAGCACGTCGCGCCGCACGCGGGTGCCCTCGGCCCAGTACTGGTTCGGCACCGACATGCTCGGGCGCGACGTCTATTCCCGCGTCGTCTACGGCGCCCGGGTCTCGCTCCTCGTCGGCTTCGCGGTCGCGCTGCTGGCTTCCCTCGCCGGCCTCGCGATCGGCCTCGTCTCCGGCATGGTGCGCTGGGCCGACGGAATCATCATGCGGATCGTCGACGGCCTGATGTCGATCCCGCCCATTCTCCTGGCCATCGCCCTGATGGCGCTGACCCGCGGCTCGATCGAGAACGTGATCCTGGCGATCACCGTGGCGGAGATTCCCCGTGTCGCGCGGCTGGTGCGCGGCGTCGTCCTGTCCTTGCGCGAGCAGCCCTACGTCGAGGCGGCGGTGACCACCGGCACCCGCATGCCGATGATCATCTGGCGCCACATCCTGCCGAACACGCTGGCGCCGATGACCGTGCAGGCGACCTATATCTGCGCCTCCGCCATGATCGCCGAGTCGATCCTGTCGTTCATCGGGGCCGGCGTGCCGCCCTCGACCCCGTCCTGGGGCAACATCATGGCCGAGGGCCGGGCGCTCTGGCAGGTGAAGTTCTACATCATCCTCTTCCCGGCGATCTTCCTGTCGCTCACCGTGCTCGCCGTGAACCTCGTCGGCGACGGGCTGCGCGATGCCCTCGATCCGCGGATGGCCAAAGATGCCTGATCTCAAGGAATCGGCCCTCCTCTCCGTCGAGAACCTCCAGGTCCATTTCCGCACGCCCGACGGGGTCAACCGCGCCGTCGACGGCGTGTCGTTCTCGATTCAGTCGGGCGAGACCCTGGCGATCGTCGGTGAATCCGGCTGCGGCAAGTCGGTGACCTCGATGTCGATCCTGCGGCTCCTGCCCGAGCCGCCGGCCCGGCTCGCCGGCGCCATCCGGTTCGAGGGGCGCGACCTCCTGAGCCTGCCCGAGCGCGAGATGCGCCGCATCCGCGGCAACGCCATCAGCGTGATCTTCCAGGAGCCGATGACCTCGCTCAACCCGGTGCTGAGCGTGGGCCGCCAGATCGGCGAGACCCTGCGCCTGCACCAGGGCCTGTCGCGGAAGGACGCCGAGGAGCGGGCGGTCGAGATGCTGGCCCTCGTCGGGATCCCGGAGCCGCGGCGGCGGGTGCGGGAATACCCGCACCAGCTCTCCGGCGGCATGCGCCAGCGGGTGATGATCGCCATCGCGCTCGCCTGCTCGCCCAAGCTCCTCATCGCCGACGAGCCGACCACGGCGCTCGACGTCACGATCCAGGCCCAGATCCTCGACCTGATGCGCGACCTCAAGCGCCGGGTCGGAGCCGCCATCATGCTGATCACCCACGATCTCGGCGTCGTGGCGGAGGTCGCCGACCGGGTAGTGGTGATGTATGCCGGTCGCAAGGTCGAGGAGGCGGCGGTGCGCGACCTCTTCCGTACGCCCCGCCACCCCTACACGCGCGGCCTGATGGGCGCGGTGCCGCGCCTCGGCGCCGCCGAGAGACCGGGCGCGCCCCAGCGCCTGGCGGAGATCCCCGGCATGGTGCCGAGCCTGAAGACCCGCATCGACGGCTGCGTCTTCGCCGGCCGCTGCCCCTCCGTCACCGATCTCTGCCGCAGCCACGCCCCGGCCCTGGAGCCGAAGGCGCCGGGCCACCTCGCCGCCTGCCACTACGCGCCGAAGGACGCGCTCGCCGCGTGAGTCAGCCCCTCCTCGCCGTCAACGACCTGCGCAAGCACTTCCTGCTCGGCGGCGGCCTGCTGGGCCGCGGCGCCCGCAGCCTGAAAGCCGTGGACGGCGTCTCGTTCACCCTGGAGAAGGGGGAGACCCTGTCCCTCGTCGGCGAGTCCGGCTGCGGCAAGTCCACGGTCGCCCGCAGCTTGATGCGGCTGTTCCCGCCGACCTCCGGCCAGGTGGTACTCGGAGGACAGCGCATCGACGACCTGTCCGCCGGGGCGCTCCGGCCCCTGCGCCGGCGGATCCAGATGGTGTTCCAGGACCCGTTCTCCTCGCTCAATCCCCGGATGCGGGTGCGCGACATCCTGGCCGAGCCGATCCGCAATTTCGGCCTTGCCCGGAATCGCGCCGATCTCGACGGGCGCCTCGCCGCCCTGATGGAGCGGGTCGGCCTGCCGCGAGAGGCCTTGTCGCGCTTTCCGCACGAATTCTCCGGCGGCCAGCGTCAGCGCATCGGGATCGCCCGGGCGCTGGCCGCCGAGCCGGACCTGATCATCTGCGACGAGGCGGTCTCGGCCCTCGACGTCTCGGTCAAGGCGCAGATCGTCAACCTGCTGCAGGACCTGCAGCGGGAACTGGATCTGGCGTTGCTGTTCATCTCGCACGACCTCGCCATCGTCGAGCACATGACCCACCGGGTGGCCGTGATGTATCTCGGCAAGATCGTCGAGATCGGCCCGCGCCGGGCGATCTTCCTGGCGCCGAAGCACCCCTACACCCAGGCGCTGCTCTCCGCCGTGCCGGTGCCGGAGCCCGATGCCGGGCGCACCCGCATCGTCCTGCGCGGCGACGTGCCGAGCCCGATCAACCCGCCGAGCGGCTGCCGTTTCCACACCCGCTGCCCGCACGCCTTCGCGCGCTGCCGCACCGAGGAGCCGCAACTCGACAAGGTCGGCGGCGACCATTTCGCGGCCTGCCACCTCGACGGCGCCGCCATGCCGGCGCAGGCCGCGTGACCGGTCCATCGCCCCTGCTCGAGAAGGAAGAAAACGTGCAGCACGAGCTGATCCTGCGGGGCGCCCGCATCATCGATCCCTCGCAGAACCACGACGGCCTCGCCGACGTCGCCTTCCGCGACGGCCGCGTCTCGGGCTTCGGCCGCGACCTGCCGGCGGGGGAGGGGACGGTTGTGCGCGAGATGAACGGGGCGATCGTCACCCCGGGCCTCATCGACCTGCACACCCATGTCTACTGGGGCGGCACCTCGCTCGGCATCGACGCCGACGAATTCTGCCGGGTCTCCGGCGTCACTACCTCGGTCGATACCGGCAGCGCCGGGCCCGGCAATTTCCCGGGCTTTCGCAAGCACGTGATCGAGCGCTCCGAGGCCCGCATCCTCGCCTACCTGCATGTCTCGTTCGCGGGCATCTACGGCTTCTCCAAGACCGTGATGGTCGGCGAGAGCCAGGACATGCGCCTGATGGCGCCTCGGGAGGCGGTCGCGGTGGCCGAGGCCAACCGCGACGTGATCGTCGGCATCAAGGTGCGGGTCGGCGCCCACGCCTCGGGCACGCAGGGGACGGCCCCCCTCGAGATCGCCCTCCAGGTCGCCGAGGAGACCGGCCTGCCGCTGATGGCCCATATCGACGAGCCGCCGCCGAGCTACGAGGCGGTGCTGGCGATGCTGCGCCCCGGCGACGTGCTCACCCACGCCTTCCGGCCGTTCCCGAATTCACCGGTGACGGCGCAAGGAGCCGTGAAGCCGGCGGTGCGCGAGGCGCGCGAGCGCGGCATCCTGTTCGATATCGGTCACGGCAAGGGCTCCTTCGCCTTCAAGACCGCCCGCGCCATGCTGGCCGGCGGCTTCCAGCCCGACACGATCTCCTCGGACGTCCACGCGCTCTGCATCGACGGTCCGGCCTTCGACCAGGTCACCACGATGTCGAAGATGCTCTGCCTCGGCATGAGCCTGACCGAGGTCGTCGCCGCCTCGACGGTGAATGCCGCCGTGGCGCTCCAGCGCATGGAATACGGCAGCCTGAAGGTCGGGTCGCTCGGCGACGCGACCGTCCTGGCCGTGCGGGAGGGGGAGTTCGACTACGTCGACGTGCTGGGCGAGCACATGACCGGGGACCGGCGGATCACCTCGGAGGGCGTGGTGCTGCGCGGGCGGTGGTGGCATCCGGTGTGAGGGCCTGAAACGCCTCACCCCCCAGGCGCGAACAGCTCCCGCTCCGCCTCCACCACCGCGTAGATGTGCTCGGCGACCGCGCGGATGCGGGCGAGGTCGCGGCTGTCGGCGTGCATCATCAGCCAGAAGCTGCGAGTGAGCGACACCGCGTCCGGCAGCACGCAGGCAAGGTCAGGGCGCCGGGCGGCCATGAAGCAGGGCAGCACCGCGAGGCCGAGACCCGCCACCGTCGCCTGCAATTGGGCGTTGAGGTTGGCGCTGCGCAGGCGCGCGCTGGCCCCCGGCGCGACCTGGTGCAGGTAGTCGAGTTCCGGCGAGTAGAGCAATTCGTCGATGTAGCCGATGAAGCGGTGGCCCTCGAGGTCGCGGCGCTCCCGGATCGGCGGATGCGTCGCGAGGTAGGCGGGGGCGGCGTAGAGCTTGAGCGCGTAATCGGTGAGCTTGCGCCCGACGATGCGGCCCTCCGGCGGCAGGCTCAGGCCGATGGCGATATCGGCCTCGCGCTTCGACAGGCTGAACAGCCGGGCGGTGGCGACGAGTTCGATGTCGAGCTCGGGGTGGCGCTCGATGAGGGCGGTGAGGCGGGGCGCCAGGAAGGCGCTGCCGAAGCCGTCCGGCGCGCCGATCCGCACCGTCCCGACGAGCTGCGACGCCGCCCGGCCGATCGTCGCCTCGCCGTGGATGATCTCCGATTCGATCGCATCGGCGGTCGCCACCAGCGCCAGGCCGGCTTGCGTCGCGGTGTAGCCCGAGGCGCGGCGGTGAAAGAGCTTCTCGCCGAGGCGCCGCTCGAGTCGGTCGATCCGCCGGATCACCGTGGCGTGGTCGACCCCGAGCCGGCGCGCCGCCGCCGAGACCGTGCCGGCCCGGTGCACCGCGAGCACGAAGCGGTAATCGTCCCACACGTCCCCTTTGGGCCCATCTCGTTCCCGCATCTGCGCACACCCGTTCCGCTCTCCCGCCCCTTCCGCTATGGGGATCGCCAGGGCAAGGTGGCCCCAACACACGATCGATCCAGGGAGGATCCCTCATGGCGCGCGAAGTCGGGCACTTCATCGGCGGCGAGCACGTTCCCGGCCGCTCGGGCCGGTATTCCGACATCTACCAGCCGATGACCGGCGAGGTGGTCGGGCGCTTGGCGCTGGCGAGCCAGGCCGAGATGCGCACTGCCATCGAGAACGCCGCCAAGGCGCAGGTGACGTGGGCCGCCACCAACCCGCAGCGTCGCGCCCGCGTCATGATGCGCTTCCTCGACCTCGTGGCGCGCGAGATGGACAGCCTCGCCGACCTGCTCGCCCGCGAGCACGGCAAGACCATCCCCGACGCCAAGGGCGACATCCAGCGCGGCGTCGAGGTGGTGGAGTTCGCCTGCGGCATCCCGCACCTGCAGAAGGGCGAGTACACGGAGGGCGCGGGCCCCGGCATCGACATCTACTCGATGCGCCAGCCGCTCGGCGTCGTGGCCGGCATCACGCCGTTCAACTTCCCGGCGATGATCCCGATGTGGAAGTTCGCCCCCGCCATCGCCTGCGGCAACGCCTTCATCCTCAAGCCCTCGGAGCGCGATCCGGGCGTGCCGATGCGGCTCGCCGAGCTGATGATCGAGGCAGGGCTCCCGGCCGGCATCCTCAACGTCGTCAACGGCGACAAGGAGGCCGTCGACGCGATCCTCGACGACGACATCATCCAGGCGGTCGGCTTCGTCGGCTCGTCCGACATCGCCCAGTACGTCTATGCCCGGGCGACCGCGAGCGGCAAGCGCGCCCAGTGCTTCGGCGGCGCCAAGAACCACATGATCATCATGCCAGACGCCGACATGGACCAGGCCGTCGACGCTCTGATGGGCGCCGGCTACGGCTCGGCCGGCGAGCGCTGCATGGCGGTCTCGGTGGCGGTGCCGGTCGGCGAGAAGACCGCCGACGCCCTGATGAGCAAGCTGATCCCGCGGGTCGAGAGCCTGAAGATCGGCCCCTCGACCGACCCGAGCGCCGATTACGGCCCGCTGGTGACGAAGGCCGCCCTGGAGCGGGTGCGCAACTACGTCGAGATCGGCGTGAGGGAAGGCGCCAAGCTCGCGGTCGACGGCCGGGCCTTCAAGATGCAGGGCTACGAGAACGGCTTCTACATGGGCGGCTGCCTGTTCGACCACGTGACGCCGGAGATGCGGATCTACAAGGAGGAGATTTTTGGGCCCGTGCTGTCGGTGGTGCGGGCCAAGGACTACGCCGAGGCGCTGCGGCTGCCCAACGAGCACGAATACGGCAACGGCGTCGCGATCTTCACCCGCGACGGCGACGCAGCCCGCGACTTCGCCGCCAAGGTCCAGGTCGGGATGGTCGGCATCAACGTGCCGATCCCGGTGCCGCTCGCGTACTACACCTTCGGCGGCTGGAAGCGCTCGGGCTTCGGTGACCTCAACCAGCACGGGCCCGACGCCGTGCGCTTCTACACCAAGACCAAGACGGTCACCCAGCGCTGGCCGTCGGGGGTGAAGGAAGGCGCGCAGTTCTCGATGCCGGTGATGCAGTAAGCGCACCCCGACGCGCAGATTTCCTCCTCTCCCCGCCCGCGGGGAGAGGGGACACCCGCGCCTCTCCGGCCGGGCAAAGACCAAATCCGAACAGGAGAACCGCCGCCATGACCCTGTTCACCCTCCCCGAGGACCAGGTCGCCATCCGCGAGATGGCGCGCAGCTTCGCGGCCGAGCGGATCGCGCCGCACGCCCTCGACTGGGACGAGCGCAAGCACTTCCCCCTCGACGTGCTGCGGGAAGCCGCAGGGCTCGGCATGGGCGGCATCTATATCTCCGAGGAACATGGCGGGTCGGGGCTCACCCGGCTCGACGCCGCGCTGATCTTCGAGGCGCTGAGCCTCGGCTGCCCGACGGTCGCGGCCTTCCTGTCGATCCACAACATGGCCGCGTGGATGATCGACAAGTTCGGCTCGGCGGCTCAGCGCGAGCGGTTCCTGCCCTCGCTCTGCCGCATGGACGCCGTGGCGGCCTACTGCCTGACCGAGCCGGGCTCGGGCTCGGACGCCGCCTCGCTGCGCACCACCGCCCGGCGCGAGGGCGACCATTACGTCCTCAACGGCGCCAAGCAGTTCATCTCGGGGGCCGGCGCGGCCGACCTCTACGTCACGATGGTCCGCACCGGCGAGGCGGGGCCGAAGGGCATCTCGACCCTGGTGGTGCCGGCCGATGCGCCGGGCCTGTCCTTCGGGCCGAACGAGCGCAAGATGGGCTGGAACGCCCAGCCGACCCGGGCGGTGATCTTCGAGGAGTGCCGGGTCCCGGTCGCGAACCGCCTCGGTGAGGAGGGCATCGGCTTTCGCATCGCCATGGCGGGGCTCGACGGCGGCCGGCTCAACATCGGCGCCTGCTCGCTCGGCGGCGCGCAAGCCGCCCTCGACAAGAGCCTCGCCTACATGGCCGAGCGCAAGGCCTTCGGGAAGTCCCTCGACGCGTTCCAGGCCCTGCAATTCCGCCTCGCCGACATGGCGACGGAGCTCGAGGCCGCCCGCGCCCTCCTCTACGGCGCCGCAGCCAGCCTCGACCGGGGCGATCCGGACGCCACCCAGCGCTCCGCCATGGCCAAGCGCTTCGCCACCGATACCGGATTCCGGGTCGCCAACGAGGCGCTGCAGCTCCACGGCGGCTACGGCTACCTATCGGAATATGGGGTTGAGAAGATCGTCCGCGACCTGCGCGTGCACCAGATTCTGGAGGGCACCAACGAGATCATGCGGGTGATCGTGGCGCGGGGGCTTGTTGCGGGCTGACGATCAGGCCTTCAGCTCATCACGAAAGCAGACATCAGCAGAGGAAACGCTGAGCCATGACGCAGATCGCCTTCCTGGGCCTCGGCAACATGGGTGGCCCGATGGCCGCCAACCTCGTCGCGGCCGGGCACGCGGTGACGGGCTTCGACCTGGTGCCGGAGGCGCTCGACGCCGCCCGCACCGCCGGGATCGCCGTGGCTTCGAGCGCCGAGGCGGCGGTGAAGGGGGCCGAGGTCGTTGTCACCATGCTGCCGGCGGGCAAGCACGTGCTGGCGGTCTACGACGCGGTGCTGCCGCACGTGGCAAGCGGCGCCCTGATGATCGACTGCTCGACCATCGACGTCGCCAGCGCCCGGGGGGCGCACGAGAAGGCGCAGGAGCGCGGCCTTGCCGGCCTCGACGCCCCGGTCTCCGGCGGCGTCGGCGGCGCCAAGGCGGCGACCCTGACCTTCATGGCGGGGGGGACGCCGGACGCTTTCGCCCGGGCCGAGCCGATTCTCGCGAAGATGGGCCGCAAGGTGGTGCATTGCGGCGAGGCCGGCGCCGGCCAGGCGGCCAAGATCTGCAACAACATGATCCTCGGCATCTCGATGATCGGCGTCGCCGAAGCCTTCGTGCTCGCGGAAAAGCTCGGCCTGTCGCATCAGGCGCTGTTCGACGTCGCCTCGACCTCGTCGGGCCAGTGCTGGTCGCTCACCACCTATTGTCCGGTCCCCGGCCCGGTGCCGGCCTCGCCCGCCAACAACGATTACAAGCCGGGCTTCGCCGCCGCCCTGATGCTGAAGGACCTGCGCCTGGCGCAGGAGGCCGCCGCGGGCTCCGGCGCCGCGACGCCGCTCGGCGCCCACGCGGAGGCGATCTACGCCGCGTTCGAAGCGGCAGGGCAGGGCGGCGCCGACTTCTCCGGCATCATCCGACACCTGCGCGAGGCCGGGCGGGACTAAGCAACATTGCAGGGCGCTATGTTGCTTGGACTCTTGTCTTTGCGTCGCTTCCATTGCCGAGCGGGTGACCGCGTCGGCAAATGATGCTCAGGCCCGCTCCCTAAGCGCCGCCGAGGACGAGATCGAAAGGTCGATCGCGGCGGCCTCTCCCGCGGCGGCCTCCCCCTCGCAAGTCGAGGCTCCCGGGCAGCCTCTCCATCCGTTCACGATCGGATGCGAGGCCTGGGGGCACCTTGCGGCGCGTGGGCGCTTAACAGAAGACAAAGATCCTAACTCGCTTTCGGTGTAGGGCCGATCGCATCGGATCGGGCGAAAGCGCGTCGATGGGTGGAGACGAGAAGAGGCTGCTTCGTGCTCGGCCGCCTGCCGCAGCGCATCTCGATGTCTCGTCGTCAGATACTTGGCCTTCGGATGCCTATCCTTTCGGCGTCGGCGAGAGGGCCCGGCGCATCCGTACCCACGATTGCGGCATGCCGGGCGCGTATGCCCGGTGCGTGGACGATGTCTCGATCTCCCTCGACTCGCTCGCCTGCGGTTTCGCGGCCGCGCGGCGAGAGCCGGTCATCACCCCCAGCTCCGAGACGACCGACGGGCTCGACCGCCGGGCGGCTATGCGCAGCGACAACAACGCGGGCTGGCTCAACCTGATCCTGCCCGAGGATCGCGGGCACGCGCTCGCCCGCATCCGGCGGGTACTCGCGGGCGAGCGCGTCGATGTCGAGGTCCGCGTCCGGCGACCTAGCGACGGCGAGGTGCGCAACACCGACTTTCCCATGCACGATGCGGCCGGCGCAGTGCGCTGGCTCGGCGGCCGGGACATCACGGAGGAGCGGGACACGGGGGGCGCGCGGCGCGCGCATCCGGCTCGACGGGCCCGAGGTGAAGCTGCGCAGCTCGGTCATCCAGACCCTGGCCCTGTCGCTGCACGAGCTGGCCACCAATGCCCGCAAGGGCGGCGCCCTCGCGACCGGGCGGGGGCGCCTCGCGGTGACGTGATCGGTCCACGAGGCGGGCGAGGGCCCGCGGCCGGTCGTGGACTGAACCGAGCACGAGGGCACTCCGGTCGCGGCCGGAGCGGAGCCGGAACAGCGCGGCTTCGGCCGCGAGCTGATCGAGCCGGAGCTCCCCCACGCGCTCAAGGACCGGACGCACTACACCCTGAGCGAGGGCGGCGTGCATTGCTCCATATATCTGCCCCTCGCCAAACGACCTCGACGCGAGGGAGCCCGATCATGACCAGGCTGGACACGCCTCGCGGCTACCGGGTGCTGCTGGTGGAGGACGAGTACTTCATCGCCATGGAACTGGCCGACCTCTTCCGGCGCCGGGGCGCCGAGGTGCTGGGACCGGTACCGACGGTCGACCAGGCGCTCGACCTCATCGCCGCGACCTCACGGCTCGACGGTGCCGTGCTCGACATCAACCTGCACGGCGAGATGGCCTACGACGTCGCCGACGTGCTGGAGGCGCGCAAGGTGCCGTTCGTCTTCGCCACCGGCTACGACCGCGAGGTTCTGCCGCCACGCTTCGCGGGTGCCCGCGTCTGCAACAAGCCCGTGGTGGCGGAGCAGGTGGTGCGGGCGTTGCTGGGGTAGGCGGTACCGGGCTCCAGGCGAGCCCGTCCGGCGGCGATACTCGGCCGTCGATCCGTCTCGCCACACTGGGACGGCGGTGGTTCGGGATTCTCCGATGTGACGATGCCGCAGACCTGCGCCCAGCTCGCACGGGGCAGGCTAACACCCCGCGAGCGGAAGCTCGAAGCGTGGACCACCAGGCGAGAGAGCCGCGAAGCCGAGCATCCGGTAGAATGATTGCGCGCGATGGTTGTCGGGGTGGGTCCCGACCACGAGCCGGGCGCACCCTTGTGCCTCAGCCTCGGTTCTCGCCGCGTTCACCAATGACCGTCCGGCTCCGGAGCCTCTGGCCGCAGGGGCGACGAAGAGATGGTGAAGGTCCATGGCGCGAGCCGCATATTGGGCACGATACAAGCGGATGAGAAGAGCATAGCCGGTCAAGCCCTGCTCTCGCTCTACAACCAGCGCCGTCGCCCAGGGCGGCGAGGCAAAGAGATCTGACCGAAGGGTTTCGGCGTCGGTGGTCGCGCGGTCGCCGTGATGCGCGGCCAGCTGACAGATCAGCCCGGCCAGCGCCTCGGCATCGTCCGGGACGGCGTGACGGATGACGATGGCGGTCCGCATCCGGGAAGGGTTGTCCAGCATGAGCATCGCCTTGTGATGATAGGCGCCGCAGCGTGAAAGTTTGTTTGATCCGCTGCGTCGATCAACCTGGCACTCAGGCGGACATCTCTCTGCGTTACTCAGGGTTCCGCTGAGCGGCCCTGGGATGACGAGTGGGGTTCGTTCGATCCGCTGATCGCACCTCGAGCCGACACGCAACAAAAACGGCCGCCGGGCAATCACCCAGCGGCCGTAGAGACGGGCGGTCCTCAGCAGGCCCGCCAAAGCGGCTCAGCCGATCTGTCGATCAGAGGCCGTTGAATCAGAGGCCGTTGAACTTGTAGCTGAACCCGGCGCGGACCAGGTTGCCCTCGGTGTGGAAGCGCGAGGTGTAGGAGCCGCGGGGCTGGGGGCCGACGCCGCCATTCACCGCCAGCGCGGTGTTGTTGACGAGCACGTTGCGGCTGCCGAGGTCGTAGTGCAGGTACTCGGCCTTGATCGTCACGGCCTGGGATTGCACGCCGAGCAGGCTCAGCAGGCTGAAGCGCGCCAGGAACGAATCGGTCGGCAGGGCGTACTCGATACCGCCGCCATAGGCGTAGCCGGTCGCGAGGTCGTTGTAGCGGCCGGTATAGGCCAGGGCCAGCGGCGGGGTGGCACCGGCCGTGGTGTAGAAGTTGGCGCGGTAATCGACGCCGCCATAGGCGAAGCCGCCCATGCCATAGACGAAGAGGCGGTCGAAGGCGTAGCCGGCGCGGCCGACGACGGTGCCGAGCCAGGACAGCTCCTGACGGAAGGCGCTCGGGTCGGGGAAGCCGCCATTCGCGGCGAGCTGCGGGCCGAGATAGAAGGTGTTCTTGTGGATGTCGGTCCAGGCCCAGTCGGCCTGGACGCCGACCACGAAGCCCGAGCCCGGCGTGAACTGGTAGTTGTAGCCGAAGCCGCCGCCGATATTGGCGAGGCCGTCCTGCTCGTTGCGCACCGACGGCGGGCGACGCAGGGTCGCGACGTTGCCGATCGTGTTGGTCGGCACGAGGTCGTTGCCGAGCGTGGTGATGCGCTGGCGGTCGGTGAAGGTGTAGTCGGTGTGCAGGCCGGCATAGAAGCCGGTCCAGGTGAAGACCGGCACCGGCGTGAAGACCGGCGGCGGGGCGACGCGGCGCGGCAGGTCCGCGGCGGAGGCCGCTCCGGCGAGGAGCGACGTCGCGGCGCCGGCGAGCATGAACTTCTTGAGCACTGGAGTACGCCCCGGTTGAGCGAAATTATGGCCGCAGGCTAGCTTGGGCGTGGCCCGGCGCCTATGACCGCCGTGCCACACCCGGCGGTTGACCGACCGGGTTTCCATTTTTTTTCCGTGTGCTGCCGCACAGGGCGGCCGGCGACCCGCGAGGAGCCATGCCCGCAGGAGACTTCCCCGCAGGAGACCTTCCCGCACGAGAGGGCGCGAGGGCCCTGATGATCCAGGGCACCGGCTCGGATGTCGGCAAGTCGCTGATCGTCGCCGGGCTCGCCCGCGCCTATGCGCGCAGGGGCCTGCGGGTGCGGCCGTTCAAGCCGCAGAACATGTCGAACAACGCCGCCGTCACGGCCGACGGCGGCGAGATCGGCCGGGCCCAGGCGCTCCAGGCCCGGGCGGCGGGTGTCGCTCCTTCCGTGCACATGAACCCGGTGCTCCTGAAGCCCCAGAGCGAGACCGGCTCGCAGGTGGTGGTGCAGGGGCGGATGGTCGGCACGGCGCGGGCCCGGGAGTTTCAGGCCTGGAAGCCGCGGCTGCTCGCGGCCGTCGTCGAGAGCTTCGGACGCTTGCAGGCGGAATCCGATCTGGTGCTGGTCGAGGGCGCGGGCTCGGCGTCGGAGGTGAACCTGCGCCGGGGCGACATCGCCAATATGGGGTTCGCCCGTGCCACCGGCACGCCGGTGGTGCTCCTCGGCGACATCGACCGCGGCGGGGTGATCGCGAGCCTCGTCGGCACCAAGGCGGTGATCGACCCGGAGGATGCCGCGATGGTGCGGGGCTTCCTCGTCAACCGCTTCCGCGGCGATCCGGCGCTCTTCGCCGACGGCATGAGCCTGATCGCCGCCCGCACTGGCTGGGAGGCGCTGGGGCTGATCCCGCACTTCCCGGACGCCGCACGGCTGCCGGCGGAGGACGTGCTGGGTCTCAAGGGCGCCGAGCGCCCGGGCGGGAAGGTCGTGGCGGTGCCGGTCCTGCCCCGCATCGCCAATTTCGACGACCTCGACCCGTTGAGAGCCGAGCCCGGGGTGAGCGTGGTGCTGGTCGAGCCGGGCCGGCCGATCCCGGCCGAGGCGGATCTCGTGCTGCTGCCGGGCTCCAAGACCACGATCCCCGACCTCGCCTTCCTGCGCGAGCAGGGCTGGGACATCGACATCCTCGCCCATCGCCGCCGCGGCGGACGGGTGCTCGGCCTGTGCGGCGGCTACCAGATGCTCGGCACGACCGTGAGCGACCCGCAGGGCATCGAGGGACCGTCCGGCACGGTGGCGGGCTTGGGCCTCCTCGACGTCGCGACGGTGCTCACCGCCGAGAAGCGGCTGGCGGCGGCGCGCGGCGTCAGCCTGCCGGACGAGACGCCGTTCACCGGCTACGAGATGCATGTCGGCGAGACCGAAGGGCCCGACGCGGCCCGGCCGCTGCTTCGCCTCGCCGACGGCCGCGCCGATGGTGCGGTCTCGGCCGACGGCCTCGTCTGCGGCACCTACGTGCACGGCCTGTTCTCCGACGAGGGCCAGCGCGCCCTCTGGCTCGACCGCCTCGGCGCCGTACCGGGGCCGGAGGCCTACGAGGCGGTGATCGAGCGCGTGCTCGACCGCTTCGCCGACCACCTAGAGGCGCATGTCGATTGCGACCGGCTGCTCGCTTTGGCGGACTAAGCAAGATTGCGGCACGCAATTTTGCTTGGTCTCCTGTTTTCGCGTCGTTTCTGCCGCCGAACCGGCGACCGCTCCGGCGAATGATGCTCAGGCTCGCGATCCGGGCCGACGGGCGGTGAGACCGCCCGTGCGCCGTTTCAGCGGCGGGCCTCCGTCCTGGCCGGCACCGTCCCCCTGCCGGGCGGGGCGGACCTGTCCTCCGCGCCGACGCTGCTCACCGCCCTCCAGGTCGAGGAGCACAGCCGCAAGCTCGCCCGGACCTTCCTCGACCAGGATGGCGACCTGTCGCGCTTGGCGCTGGCGCTGATCGAGGCGCCGGAGGCCTGGGACTCGGTCCAGCGCAAGATCCGCTCGCCGCAGGAATTCCTGGTCGCGGCTTTGCGCGGGCTCGCCCTCGCGCCGGATCCGCGGATGGTGATGGGCGGCCTCACCGCGCTCGGCCAGCCGTTCTGGTCCGCCCCGGCGCCGAACGGCTATCCCGACGAGGCCGGGGCCTGGGCCTCGCCGGAGGGCCTGCGCGCGCGGATCGACCTCGCCGCCCGGATGGGCCAGCTCGCCACCGGTGCCGATCCGATGGCGTTCGCCGAGGCGGTGCTGGGGCCTCTCGCGACCGACGAGACCCGCACGGCGCTCCGCCGGGCCGAGAGCCGGGCGCAAGGTATCGCCCTCGTTCTGATGGCCCCCGAGTTCCAGCGACGGTGACCCCCATGGCCGATGTCTGCGAATCCCATCCGACCCGCCGGGCGATTCTCGGCACCGCCGGGGCGCTGTTCGCCTGGGGCGCGCTTCCCCGCACCGCCACCGCGGCGCCGGGCAGCCGCGACGCCCGCCTCGTCGTGGTGATCCTGCGCGGCGCCCTCGACGGGCTCTCGGCGGCGCCGCCGCTCGGCGACCCGTCCTATGCCTCCTTGCGCCCCGGCATCGCGCTCACCGGCGACGGGTCCGGGGCGGCTCCGCCCCTCGACGGCTTCTTCGCTCTGCATCCGGCGCTGCCGACCTTCGCCCGGCTCTACGCCGCCCGGTAGGCCCTGGTGGTGCATGCCGCCGCCACCGGCTGCCGCGAGCGCTCCTACTTCGACGGGCAGGACGTGCTCGAGAGCAGCCAGCCCGGCCCCGGCCACACCGCGAGCGGCTGGCTCAACCGCCTCGTCGCGGCCCTGCCGGCCGGGGAGGGCCGCGACCTCGCCCCGACCACCGACGTGCGGGCGGTCGCCAAGGGCCTGGCGGCGGACCTGTTCGGCCTGTCTCCGGCAGTGCTCGCCCGCAGCGTCTTCCCGGGGACGGAGCTGTTGCGGCCGGTGGGTGGGCTGGCGGTGTAGGCGGCATCGGGCGGCCATCCCGGAGCCGGGAACAGCGATCCGGTTCGGCCGCCCCGTACTCCCCCACATCATTCCTGTGCATGCGACAGCCTTCCTGTGCATGCGACAGCCCTGGCCCGGACCCACGGCAGCCGACGGGCGTTTCCCGGTCCAGAGAACAGGAGGGGGGCCGATGGCGAAGCGCAAGGTAAGCCGGCGCGCGAAGGTGGGGGCCGAGGAGGGCGTGGCGCCGCTGGTGCCGCCCGGGGCCCTCGCGGTGGCGCTGCTCGGCCTGCGCGACCGGGGCCGCCCCCTCGTCCACGTCGCCCGCGATGCCCGCCGGCTGGAGGAGATCGCCGCCCTGCTGCGCGGGCTGGCGCCCGGCCTCGGCGTCGCGGTCTATCCGGAATGGGACTGCCTGCCCTTCGACCGCGCCTCGCCCTCCCGCGGCACGATGGGGGCACGGGCCGGCGTGCTGCGCTGGCTCACCGATGCCGACCATCTGCCGGACATCCTGCTCACCACCGCGCCGGCTCTGATCCAGCGGGTCCCCCCGCCCGAGACCTGGGCCGAGGCCCGGGTCGAGATCACCGCCGGCGACGCCCTCGAGCCCGGCCGCTTCACGGCGGAGCTGCAGCGCCTCGGCTACATCCTCGACGACCGGGTCGACGAGCCCGGCGAGGTGGCGGTGCGCGGCCGGACCATCGACGTGTTTCCGGCCGCCGCACCGCGGCCCTGCCGCATCGAGCATGCCGGCGGCAAGGTCACGGCGATCCGCACCTACGATCCGGTCTCGCAGCGCTCCCTCGACGAGGTCGGGACCCTGGTGGTCGACCCGGCGACCGAGATCGTCCTGGCGCCGGATTCGCCCGTGTGCCTGCGCCCCTTCACCGGCCAGGAGCACCAGCTCCCGACCCTCTACGGCCGCCTCGTCACGGTCCTGGATTACGTGCCGGAGGCCCGCCTGGTGGTCGAGGCGGGGGCGGAAGGCCGCGCCGAGGCCTTCTTCGAGCAGATTGCCGAGGGGCGAACCTCGGAGGCCGCGACCCGCGGCAAGGCGGCGCCGCTCTACCTCTCGCCCGCCGAGTGGCGGGAGACCCGCGACGCCCGCAAGGCCGCCGTCGCCAACGACGCGGATGCCCAGTCCATCGCGGTGCCGGCCTTCCTGCGCGAGCGCCGGCCGGGTCCGGCCTTCTCGGCCTACCTGCGCGAGCGCCTGAAGGCCGGCGAGCGGGTCGTGCTCGCTGGAGACGGGGCCGCGCTCAAGCGCTTGTCGCGCCAAGCCGCCCGGGCGGCGGAGCGCAGCGTCCGCCCGGTGCCCGCCTGGTCCGAGGCCGTCGCCGCCAAGGCCGGCGAGATCGTGGCCCTGCCCGCCCCCCTCGATGCGGGGTTCCGGGTGCCGGACCTCGGCGCCACGGTGATCGCCGCGCCGGACGTCTATGGCGGCACCTCCGTCAGGCCCAGCGCCGGCCAGCCGGTGATCCTGCCGATGGGCGAGGTCGATCTCCGGGTCGGCGACGTCGCGGTGGACCGCGACCATGGCCTGTGCGTGTTCGAGGGGCTGGAGCGCGTCGCCACCGGCGACGGCGGCAGCACCGAGGCCCTGCGCCTGCGCTTCGCCCACGACGCGATCCTGATGGTGCCGGTGGCCCAGGCCGACCGGATCTGGCGCTACGGCTCGGAGGAGGAGGCCGTCACCCTCGACAAGCTCGAGGGCGGCACCTGGCCGAAGCGCCGGCTCACCACCGAGGCGGGACTGGCCCGGGCCGCCCGCGCCATGCTGGAGGCGGCGGAGATCCGCAGCACCGCCAGGGCCCCCGCCCTGGTGCCGCCGGAGCGCGAGATGGAGCGCTTCGGCGCCGGCTTCGGCTTCCCGCTCACCCCCGATCAGGCGAAGGCCGTCGACGGGGCGCTCACCGATCTCGCCGGCGAGCGGCCGATGGACCGGCTGGTCTGCGGCGATGTCGGCTTCGGCAAGACCGAGGTGGCGCTCCGCGCCGCCGCGGCGGCGCTGCTGGCCGGCAAGCAGGTCGCGGTGGTGGCGCCGACGACCGTGCTGGTGCGCCAGCACCTGCGCACCTTCGAGCGGCGCTTTTCCCGCTTCGGCATCGGTGTGGCGCAGCTCTCGCGCCTCGCGAACCCGGCTGAGGCCAAGCGCGTGCGCCAGGGCCTCGCCGACGGCTCGATCCGCCTCGTGATCGGCACCCACGCCCTGGCCGGGCGCGGCGTGCAATTCGCCGATCTCGGCCTCGTGGTGATCGACGAGGAGCAGCGCTTCGGCGCCGCCCTGAAGGAGCGTCTGCGGGTCATGGCGGGCGACGCCCACGTGCTGACGCTCACCGCGACGCCGATCCCCCGCACCCTGCAATCGGCGCTCGTCGGCCTGAAGTCGCTCAGCGTCATCGCGACGCCGCCGGCGGTGCGCCAGCCGATCCGCACCATGCTGACCCCGCTCCACGACGACACCCTGCGGGCGGCGCTGATGCGCGAGAAGGGCCGCGGCGGCCAGAGCTTCGTCGTCTGCCCCCGCATCGAGGAGATCGGCCCGATGGCCGAGCGCCTGAAGCGGCTGGTGCCCGAGCTCGAGACCGTCGTCGCCCACGGCGAGATGAAGCCGGCGGCCCTCGACGAGATCATGGTGCGCTTCGCCGACGGCGAGGGCGACGTATTGCTCGCCACCTCGATCATCGAGAGCGGGCTCGACGTGCCGCGGGCCAACACGATGCTGGTCCACGATGCCGAGCGCTTCGGCCTCGCCCAGCTGCACCAGCTCCGCGGCCGCGTCGGCCGCGGCCAGCGCCGGGGCGTCACCTACCTGCTGACCCGGCCCGACCGCGACTTGGCCCCGGCGGCGGAGAAGCGCCTGCGCACGCTGGAGGCCCTCGACCGCCTCGGCGCGGGTTTCGCCATCAGTGCGCGCGACCTGGATCTTCGCGGCGCCGGAGACCTCGTCGGCGAGAACCAGGCCGGCCACGTCAAGCTCATCGGCCTCGGCCTCTATCAGCACCTGCTCCAGCTGGCCTTGCGTGCCGCCAAGGGCGAGCCGGCGGAGGATTGGGCGCCGGAGATCAATCTCGGCCTCGCCGGCGACGTGCCGGAGGATTACGTGCCCGAGCCCGAGGTCCGCCTGAGCCTCTACACCCGTCTCCTGCGCCTCGGAAGCGCGGAGGAGGTCGAGGCCCTGCGTGGCGAGGTCGAGGACCGGTTCGGGCCGCTGCCAGTGGGCGTGCGGGCGCTGTTCGCCTTGGGCCGCCTGCGGGTCGCCTGCCTCGCACTCGGCATCGCCCGCCTCACCGGCGGGCCGCAGGGGCTCGCGGTCGATTTCCGCCCCGGCTGCACGCCGGCCGCGATGCCGCTGACCGACGAGGTGACCGCCCGCGACGGGCGCCTGATCCTGCGCCGCGCGTGCGACGATCCGGACCGGCGCGGCGAGCTGGCGGCCGAGTTCTTGCACCTGATCCAGGAGGCCCGCGACCAGCAGGGCTGAGGCGACGACACGTTTCGGGGCGGGAGCGTCATCCCGCGCCCGGAACGATCGGCCAAGGCCAAGGTTGACCTCGGGACCGGATCGAGGCCGCCGACGAGCTGCGCCCCATGGACAGAGCCAACCCCGACAGGGAGCACGAGAGCGAGGCGGCCGATGCGGTCGCGGCGCCGGCCGAGGACATCGTGCTGGAGCCCCTGGCCGACTTCCCCCACATCGACCTGCGCACGCCAGGCGAGCCGTGGGAAAAGCGCCGCGCCGCCGGCAAGGGCCTGCGTGCCAAGGTCCCGCACGACAGCCACGGACCGGTGCCCGTGCCGCAGGACCGGCCCGACCCGGTGAGGCTGATCGAGAAGGCTCAAGGCGGGCGTCAGGAGTGGCTGATCCCGCTGCGCGTCGCCCGGATGGCGAGTTCGCCCTTCGCCTTCCTGCGTGGCGCTGCGACCGTGATGGCCTGGGACCTCGCCCGGACGTCGACGAGCGGGATCGACGTGGTGATGAACGGCGACGCCCACATCTCGAATTTCGGCCTGTTCGGCACGCCCCAGCGCGACATCGTGCTGGATCTCAACGACTTCGACGAGGTCACGATCGGCCCCTGGGAATGGGACCTGAAGCGGCTGTGCGCCAGCATCGAGGTCGCCTCCCGCGACCTCGCCGTGCCGGAGGCGGAGCGCCGCGAGGCGGTGATCGCCGCGTCCTACGGCTACCAGCACACCATGACCGAGCTGGCGCCGCAGGGCCCCCTCGACGTCTGGCACCGGGCGGCGCGGGCCGAGGAGCTGAACATCAGCGGCATCGCGATCGATGACGAATCCCGCGCCGTGGTGCAGCGTGCGGTCGAGAAGGCGCGCAAGCGCCACAACAAGAGCCTGCTCGCGCAGATCGGCGAGCGCCGGGTCGATGGCGGCTGGCGCTTCCGCAACGACCCGCCGATCCTGACCTGGGTCGATGCCGACGCCCGCGAGGCGGTGACCGCCGGGCTCGAGCGCTACGCCGAGACCCTGCCGCGGGAGCGCCGGTTCATGCTGAGCCGCTACCACGTCGTCGACGTCGCCCACCGGGTCGTCGGCGTCGGCAGCGTCGGTACCCGGGCCTACGTCGCGCTGCTCTGCGGCAATTCGGACCAGGACGTGCTCTTCCTCCAGGTGAAGGAGGCGGTGCGCCCGGCCCACGCGCCGTACGTCGCCGGCATGCCCGAGCCCTACGCCTCGCACGAGGGCGAGCGGGTGATCTACGGCCAGCGCCTGCTCCAGGCGGTCGGCGACCCGCTGCTCGGCTGGACCAGCATCGACGGTCGGCCGTTCTACGTCCGCCAGATGAAGAACATGAAGGGGGAGATCCCGGTCACCTGCATGCGCGGGCAGCCGCTCGTCTACTTCTCCTGGGCCTACGGTGCGCTGCTCGCCCGGGCCCATGCCCGCACCGGCGACGCTGCGGCCATCGCCGGCTATTGCGGCCGCGATCGCCACGCCGATTTCCGCGAGGCCGTGGCCGACTGGGCACGGGCCTGCGGCGATCGCAACGCCGAGGACCATCGGCTGTTCCTGGAAGCGATCGCGGCCGGGCGTCTGGAGGCGGCGGAGGATCCGGAACTGTGAGAAGTCCTCGAGGCGTTACCCGAGCTTTTTGACGGGCGCCTGAAGACGTCATGCCCACCGGGTCGTTCCGGGGCCGCGCAGCGGAGCCCAGGATCCAGAAACGCGTATCGTACAGGATAGGGCGGACGGCCATCCGCGTCATTCTGCACGGCCGGAGCGTCTGAATTCCGGGCTCCGCTGCGCGGCCCCGGAATGATCCCGTGGGCGGCAAGACTATCGGAGATAGTCGAATAGCTCTCAGGCACCCGACCGCGAGTGCCATCTCCCATAGATACCCTATCAAAGGCTCGCGCGAGACACGCGACTGGCGTATTGCCCACGAAGCAATATTGCAATGTGCCGCACGCTCCAGCTGCGATACGCCGATGATGATCGACCGCACCGTCGGCTCGTCGTTCCCATGACGGCTCTCTACCCTCACCGCGCGCTTCGTTGACAACGACCCACCCGCCCGTAGAACCGGACAAAACGCCGGCGGGAGGAGCACGCGATGGGCAAGGGGCTGCGCAAGGGACTGACCAGCTACGGGGATGCGGGTTTCTCGCTGTTCCTGCGCAAGGCCTTCATCAAGGCGGCGGGCTATTCCGACGACGCCCTCGACCGGCCGATCGTCGGCATCACCAACACCGCCTCCGACTACAATCCCTGCCACGGCAACGCCGCGCAGCTGATCGAGGCCGCCAAGCGCGGGGTGATGCTGGCCGGCGCAATGCCGATGGTGTTTCCGACGATCTCGATCCACGAGAGCTTCGCCCACCCGACCTCGATGTACCTGCGCAACCTGATGGCGATGGACACCGAGGAGATGATCCGCGCCCAGCCGATGGACGCGGTGATCGTCATCGGCGGCTGCGACAAGACCCTGCCGGCCCAGGTGATGGCGGCGGCCTCGGTCGACCTGCCGACGGTGGTGATCCCGGTCGGCCCGATGGTGGTCGGCCATCACCGCGGCGAGGTGCTCGGCGCCTGCACCGATTGCCGGCGCCTCTGGGGGGCGCACCGGGCCGGCGAGATCGACGAGCAGGAGATCGAGACCGTCAACGGGCGGCTCGCCCCCTCCGTCGGCACCTGCATGGTGATGGGCACCGCCTCGACCATGGCCTGCATGATCGAGGCGATGGGCCTCGCCCTGCCGATGGCCGGCACCATCCCGGCGCCCCACGCCGAGCGGATCCGCCTCGCCGAGGCGAGCGGCGCCTGCGCCGCCGCGATGGCGAAGACCGGGGGCCCGCGCCCGAGCGAGATCCTGACCCCGGCCTCGATCCGCAACGCGCAAGTGGTCATGCAGGCGATCGGCGGCTCGACCAACGGGGTGATCCACCTCACCGCCATGGCGAACCGCGCCGGCATCGACCTCGACCTCGCGAGCCTCGACGAGATCGGCCGCGAGGTGCCGGTGCTGGTCGATCTCAAGCCCTCGGGCGACCACTACATGGAGCATTTCCACCATGCCGGCGGCGTGCCGAAGCTGCTGCGCGAGCTCGGCGACCTGATCGACCTCGACGCCCCGACCGTGACGGGCGCGACCCTGCGCGACGTGGTGGCCGGTGCCGAGGACGTGCCGGGCCAGACCGTGATCCGTACGCCGGCCTCACCGATCAAGCCGGTCGGCGCCATGGCGGTGCTCACCGGCAACCTCGCGCCCCGCGGCGCGCTCATCAAGCATTCGGCGGCGACGCCGCGCCTGCTCCAGCACGAGGGCCGGGCGGTGGTGTTCGAGTCGATCCCCGACATGGCGGCGCGGATCGACGATCCCGACCTCGACGTGACGGCCAACGACGTGCTGGTCCTGCGCAATGCCGGGCCGAAGGGGGCACCGGGCATGCCGGAGGCCGGCTACCTGCCGATCCCGAAGAAGCTCGCCCGGGCCGGCGTCAAGGACATGGTGCGGATCTCGGATGCCCGGATGAGCGGCACCGCCTTCGGCACGATCGTGCTGCACGTCACGCCGGAATCGGCGGTCGGCGGGCCGCTCGCCCTGGTGCGCACCGGCGACCGCATCCGGCTCGACGTGGAGGGCCGACGCATCGACCTCCTGGTCGACGAGGCCGAGCTGGCCGCCCGGGCCGCTGCCCTGACGCTCCCGGAGCGGCCCGCCTGGGCGGCCCGCGGCTATGCCCGCCTGTTCCACGACACCGTCACGCAAGCCGACCAGGGCTGCGACTTCGATTTCATGCGGCGGGAGGGGTGAGACGGTTTCCCGACCTACTCCGGAAATAACGATAATCGCGGGATCCCCTCTCCCGTGCGGGAGAGGGGAGGCGCGCCTTCCGCTTATTCAAAGCTGTCGCCGACAGACTTCGCCACCCC
The DNA here is from genome assembly GCF_022179185.1 of Methylobacterium frigidaeris. Lineage (GTDB taxonomy): Bacteria > Pseudomonadota > Alphaproteobacteria > Rhizobiales > Beijerinckiaceae > Methylobacterium > Methylobacterium frigidaeris. Next base: position 136,579 of record NZ_BPQJ01000014.1, read on the forward strand.
GTCAGTTGAACCGCACCGGCAGGGTGAAGCTCTGCTGCGCGCCCGTGAACTCCGCCGGGGCCGGCGGCAGGCTGCCGGAGGCCGCCGCCACGGCCGCGGCGTCGAGGCTGCCGTTGCCGCTGCTGCCGGCGAGCGAGGCGCCGAGGACCCGGCCGGACCGGGACACCGTGAAGCGAACCGTGGCAGTTCCGCTCGCCCCGCCGGCGCCGCGGGCCCGGCTCTGGATCACTCCGCGTACCATCGCGCCCCAGGCCCGGGCGGCGTTGGCGCTCGCGGCGGCGGACGCGCCGCCCTGGTTCATCTGCGAGGCGGAGGCCGCGGCGCGGCGCTGGCGGGCAGCCTCGGCATTGCGCTCGGCCGCTCTCGGAGCCTCGCGCTTGACGTCGCGCACGGGCTTCGGCGGCGGCTTCCTCGCCTCGACCGGCTTCTCGACCGGCTTCGGCTTCTCGACCGGCTTCGGCTTGGCCACAGGCTTCGGCACGGGCTTTGGAACCGGCTTCGGCTCCTGCACCGGCTTCGCCACCACCGCGGCCGGGGCCTCAGGGTTGGTCGAGGTGACGACCTGCTCCTCGGGCTCCTGCACCGCTTCCACCGCCTCGGGCGGCTTCTCCATCGGCACAGCCTCGGCCGGGACCTGCTCGACCGGGGTCTCCTGCGGCGTCTCCTCGACCTTGGTGTCCGGCGGCGGCGGGGTCTCGACCGGCACGGTGTCGGACGGTGGTTCGGCGGTCGGCACCGTCGTCGGCTCGGTGACGTCGGTGGGCGTCGGCGCGGTCTCGATGTCGTTCGCCTGGTTCGGCACGTCGACCGCCGCCATGTCCGGCGCGAGATCGATGGCGATCTCGTTCTCGCCGGGCGGCGCCGGGGGGCCGCGCCAGTAGGTCAGGGCGAAGAGGCCGCCCGCGTGCAGGGCGAGCGCCACCAGGAAGGCGAGGCCGAGGCCCGTCCCCGGTTCCCGCGGCTCCGGCGCGTCGGTCGTCACGGTGTGGCTCATCGTCTTACCGGGGGGCCGCCGGCGCGGGGACCGCCCCGCCAGAGGGTGCCCCTGAGGGCGCATTGGCGATCAGCGAGACCTTGGCGAAGCCGGCCTGGCCGACGAGGCCCATCACCTCCATGACCTTGCCGTACGGCACGTCCTTGTCGCCGCGCACCAGCACGGTCTGGCCCGGATCCTCGGCGGCGGCCGCCTTCAGGCGCGCGAGGGCGGTGTCGGCCGGCAGCGGCTCCTTGGCGAGGAAGGCCTGGCCGTCCTTGTCGACCGAGACCACCACCGGCTTCTTCGATTCGGACGTCTTGGCGGCGGCGGTCTTCGGCAGCTGAACCGGCACTCCGACGGTCATCAGCGGGGCCGCGACCATGAAGATGATCAGCAGCACCAGCATCACGTCGACCATCGGGGTGACGTTGATCTCGGACATCGGCGCGGCGTCGAAGCCATCCTCGTCGCCGGCGCCGGCCTGCACCGGTCCCATACCCATCTGGCGGGCCTCCGGCCGCCTGCCCGGCGGGGCAGGGGCTCTCTACGCGTGAAGGAAAAGGCTTACTCGGCGGCGGCGCTGCGGGCATGGTGGCTGCGGTCGCGCGCCAGCCGGTTGCCCAGGGTGCCGATGCCGGCGACGAAGGCCGATTGCACCTTGGCGAGGTCGCTCGAGAACTTGTTGTAGGCGAGCACCGCCGGGATCGCGACGACGAGGCCGATCGCGGTGGCGAACAGCGCCTCGGCGATGCCCGGCGCCACCACCGCGAGGCTGGTGTCCTGGCTCTTCGCGATCGACGAGAACGAGTTCATGATGCCCCAGACCGTGCCGAACAGGCCGATGAAGGGCGCCGCCGAGCCGGAGCTCGCCAGGAACGGCAGGCCGACCTGCAGCCGCTTGATGTCGAGGGTGAGGGCGGCCCGCATGGCGCGCTCGATGCGCTCGCGCCGCTCGGCCCGTGTCTCGCTGGGGTCCTGGTCGCGCCAGGCCTCCTGGGCGGCGGCCACCACCCGGGCGGAGATGCCGGAGCGCGCCTCCGGCATGCCGCCGGTGGCGACGAGCCGGCCGAAGGCCTTGGCCTGGCGCCGGGCGCCGGCGAGGCGCACCAGCTTCTCGATGATGATCGTCCAGGAGACCAGCGAGGCCAGGACCAGGAGGATCATCACCCCCTTCACGATCGGGTCGGCCTGCAGGAAGAGGCCGAGGAAGGAGAAGTCGTGGCCTGCGGCCGCGGCGGGCGCGGTGGTCGGATCCATCTCGGCGGTCTCCGGAAGATAAGGAAAGAAGAGGGGCGGTCAGCGCACGAACGGCGCGGCGCCCTTGGCGGAGGCGGGCTCGATGCGCTCCAGGCAGGCTTCGCGGGTCAGGTCCTGACCTTCACACGCCGCCACGTCGTTGAGCAGCACCCGGCCGACCTGCGCGCACGGGGTGGGGGAGATCTCGAACTGGCGGAGGGCCGTCTTGCGCGCCGGCACGGGGCCGAGCTCGACCATGCTGCGCTTCTGTACGATGCCGTCCGGATCGAAGGCGTAGAGGTCGAGGCGCAGCGACCGGATCGGGCCGCCCTTGCCGTTCTCGACGATCAGCACCGCCTTGCAGGTCTCGCCGGCGGTCTCGAGCTTGTTCAGCTCCACCCGCAGCGGCGGGGCGGCGGGCTGGCTCACGGCGGCGGGCGTCACGGCGGCCTGAGCCTCGGCGGGGGTGGCCTGGGCCGTCGCGGCGGCGAGCGGCATCGGCGACAGGGCGAGGCAGAGGGCCAGGACCCGCCGAGTCGTGACGCGCTGGGTCATGGCGCGGCCGATGCGGGCCCGGGACCGGGGCAACCCTTGCATGAGCACGTCGTGCGACTCCTCTGGGACGGCGAGCGCCAAACGGCCATCCGCGCGCGGACCGGCCGCCCCTCGCGGGCGTCGGCGCGACGCTGTCCCGGCTCTCGCTCCTGTTCGTCGGACAAAGCCGGCATCGACCCGAGACGATCCCGGACCGCCGGCAGGAACGAACTAGCGAGGTGGCCGGGCAGGATCAAGGCCACCCGCGAAACTCAGAGGAATTCCAATCTGTTACCGGCGTGCTGGGCGAGGCGGGCGGACCGCCTTGCCACATTATCCCGTCTTCATCCCGTCTTCTGTCCTGTTCTCTACTTTGCCTTCGTCTCCGGTGCCTTCTCGGGAGACTTCTCGGGCGCTTTGGGTGTACGGGCCTTCTCGACGGCCTCGGCCTTCTCCTCGTCGGTATCGCCGCTCTGGTCGATGGCCTGCTCGGGGTTGGCGGTCAATCCGCGCAGGACGGCCAGAACCTGGGCGCAGACCTCCGGGTGCTTGTAGGCGTCCAGCACGACGGCGGCGTCGCGCAGGGTGCGCAGGTCGCGCACCGTCTGCTCGTTGGCCGACCGCTGCAGCTCGGCAGATTTGGCGATCACGTCCTCGAGACGCAGGCCGACGACGTCGCAGGTCGCGCTCGGAGCAGGAGCCGCCACCGGAGCGGCGGGAGCCGGCGCCTGCGCGTCCTTGGCTCCCGCCGTGAGGGCGTGGCCGGCGAGGACGAGGGCGAGGAGGCCGGACAGGACGAAGGGCGGGCGCATCGGTTTCAGGGCTCCGGGAGGAAAGGGATTGTCAGTGTCCGAGGATGCGGTTGGCGAGCGCCACGATCTGGCTCGGGCGGTAGGGCTTGGGCACGAAGACCGAGCCGGTCACCGCCTCGCCGTCGCCGAGGGTCTGGCGGCCGCCCGAGGTGTAGACCACCGGCAGGCGCGGGCAGTGGCGCCGCGCGTCGCGGGCCAGCGCCATCCCGTTGGTGTTGCGGGCGAGGTCGATGTCGGTGAACAGCATGTCGATCCGCTCGGCTTGCAGGATGCGGCCGGCCTCGACCGCGTCGGCCGCGGTGAGCACGCGGTAGCCCTCGTCCGCCAGGGCCTCGGCGGCGATCTCGCAGACCATCGCCTCGTCCTCGACCACCAGCACCGTCTCCCAGGGGAGGGCAGCGGGCGGCACCATCGCCGCAAAGGCAAACTGGATCATGACGCAACTCGCTCCAGGACGATGAGGGGCCGCCGGACCGCCTTGGGCGCTCCGGCGACGGTTCGCATGAAGAACCACCGGAACCTGGGCAGTGTTCGGGCCCGATCCCTCGAATTGACGCGGTTTGGTGAGCGAAGCCTTAACCCTGCGGGAAGGGCGTTAATCCGGGGCGGAACCGGGCCCGCCCTTGCGCGGGAAGCCCCCATGTGACAGGCCCGGCCCAGATCCGAGGTTCACAGGAAGAGCGATGAGCGCCACCGCCGCCCCCTCCCTCACCCAGCAGGTCACCGAGATCGCGGCCGGCGCCCACGTCATCGCGGCGCACTGGCTCGGCCGGCAGCTCGCCCTGGCCCTGGGCGACGGGGCGGTGCTCCTCGTCGCGGAAGGGGCTGAGACCACCCGGGTCGAGGCCCATCCGGAGGCCGGCCTCCTGGTCGCGGTCGGCGACGGCAAGCGCCTCGTCACGGGCGGCGACGACGGCCGGATCGTCGCCGTCAAGGCGGATGGCGGCATCGAGGAGATCGCGGCCGCCAAGGGCGGCGCCTGGATCGACGCGCTGGCGCTTCACGCCGATGGCGGCGTCGCGTTCGCCGCGGGCAAGCGCGTCGTCGCCCGCGACGGCAAGGGCCGCGAGAAGGTGTTCGAGGCGCCCTCCACCGCCCGCGGCCTCGCCTTCGCGCCCAAGGGGTACCGGCTGGCGGTGTCGCATTACGGCGGCGCCACCCTGTGGTACCCGAACCTCGACACGGCGCCCGAGGCCCTGACCTGGAAGGGCTCCCACATCGACGTGACCTGGTCGACGGACGGGCGCTTCGTCATCACCACGATGCAGGAGAACGCCCTGCACGGCTGGCGCCTCCAGCCCGACCGCGGCCACATGCGGATGACCGGCTACCCGGCCAAGGTGCGCTCGTATGCCTGGTCCTCGGACGGGGACTGGCTGGCGACGAGCGGCGCGGAGGCCGTGATCGTGTGGCCGTTCGATTCGAAGGAAGGACCGACCGGCAAGGCGCCGCGGGAATGCGGCGTGCGTCCGGCCCGGGTCTCGCGGGTGGCGTTCCACCCCAAGGCCCCGGTCCTGGCCGCGGGCTACGAGGATGGCTGCGTGCTGCTCATCCGCTTCACCGACGCCTCCGAGCTCCTGGTGCGCCCGGCGGTGAGGGGCAGCGCCGTGACGGCGTTGAGCTGGCATGCCGGCGGCGAGCACCTCGCCTTCGGCTGCGCCGACGGCCAGGCCGGCCTCCTCAGCCTGCCGCGCTGAGACCATGAGCCTTCTCGGCGCCTTCCGGAAGCGTCCGGCGGCGGAGACCGGTGCGCGGGCCCGGGTGGCGGACATCGCCCGCCGCCTCGGCGGCTTCAGCCCGGAGGTCGCGCTCACGGTCAACGAGATCGTCTGCGCCGATCCGGCCTGCCCGGGCACCGAGACGGTGATTCTGGTCATGCCCCCGGGCGCGCGCTCGCGCGCCTGCAAGGTGGGCAAGCCACTGGAGGCGGTGACGGAGGAGGATGTGGCGGCGGCGCTGGAATGCTGATTTCGCGCGCTGCACTGCGCTCTTAGCCAGCACCCGTCCTCAGTGTTGCGCCCCATCTACAGCCCACGGGCCACCCTCTCGACTAGGAGGAAGAACGGCCCCGTTTCGGCGCCGTCATCCGGATTGGCCGCCATGCCGCGCGCGACGTCGCACACTCCCGATCCCGCCGTCGATGCGGCGGCGCTTCTGCGCCGCCTCGCCTTCTTCGGCCTGACGGTGGTGATCCCGGTCACCGCCCTGGTGTCGCGGCGCAGCGTGGTGATCCTGGCGCCGATCGGCATCGTGCTCCTGATCATCGCCGCCGCCCTCGACGGGGCGCAGCGGCCCCTGGGGGCGGGGCTGTCGCGCCTCGGCGGCGCCCGGGCGATCCTGGCCGGCGCCCTGCTCCTCGGCTGGTGCGCCCTGTCGCTGGTCTGGACGCCGTTCCCGGGCCCGGCGAGCGAGCGCCTGCTCAACCTCGCCGCCACGGTGGGGCTGACGGTGGCGGGCTACCTCGCGCTGCCGGACCGGATGCGCTCGGCCAACCTCTACCTCCTGCCCCTCGGAGTCGGGATCGCGGCGATCGGGGCGGTGCTGCTCGGGCTGTTCAGCGGCGCGTCCCTGCGGGGCGGCTTCGAGGATGACAGCGCGCTGGAGCGCGGCGCGATGCTGCTCGCCCTGCTGCTCTGGCCGGCCGCCGCCTGGCTCCGCTCGCGCCGCCGCGACATGGAGGCCCTCGGCCTCGCCGTGGTGGTGGCGCTCGCGCTGGTGCTGGCCCCCGGGCCGGTGCCGCTGCTCGCCCTCGGCTTCGGAGCGGCGACCTTCGCGCTCTCGGCCTGGCGCCAGAGCCTCGGCGTGCGGGTCACGGCGGGGGTCGCGGCGGGCCTCGTCGCCCTGGCGCCCCTGCTGCCCTTCCTGCTGCGGCCGGTGCTGACCCCGATGCTCGGGCCGCTTCACCCGACGATCCTGGCCCTGAAGGCCTGGCAGCGGGTGGTGACGAGCGAGCCCCTGCGGCTCATCACCGGCCACGGCCTCGAGACGGCGATCCGCGGCAAGGCGATCGGCATGCTGCCGGTCAACGCCCCGGCCTCGCTGCTGTTCGAGATCTGGTACGAACTCGGGATCGTCGGCGCCTTCGCGGCGGCCTTCGTGCTGTGGAACGGCATCCGCCATTCCGGCCGCGAGCACCCGGTGCTGACCCCCGGCGCGATGGCCACCGCCGCCACCGCCTTCGCCTCCACCTGCCTCGGCATCGGCACCACGGCGAGCTGGTGGTTCACCAGCGTGACTGTGGTCGTGCTGGTGTTCATCGCCGCCGAGCGAGGCCAGTTCCGGACCAGCCGTCCGAAGGCAAGTGCCCTGCCGCCGCGCAGCCCGGCGTAGAGCCGGCCGTCCGGCCATCGAGCCAGGCGCGGGCCGCGTCGAGGCTCGGGAAAACGGGCGGTCGCGGCTCGGAGGCGATCCGCCCGAACCCCGCTTCGAGGTACCAGTGCCGGCCGAAGCTCAGCTCCCTGTGCAAGTCCGGGTCGAGACGGGTCAGGACGCCGATCAGGCGGCCGTCGAGATAGGCCAGGCGGCCCTCGCTGTCGGCGCTGCCGGTATCGACGAGGACGTGGTCGAGGGTGATGCGTGCGGACATGTCTGATTCATCGTGGCAGGCGGGCCGGTCATCGGTCGCCGCCGATACGAAGACCGTGCCGCACCGGCAATCGCATCACGGTTATACTATCCGGGGTCATATTTCGTCGGCGCGGCGCCGATCGGTCGCAGAAACTGCCATGCAGTCAATACCTTAGGGCACCACAGGATAGCGCCGCGATCGCCCGTCGCCCTAGCTCTTCAGGACTATGCCCCGCCCCATCCAAATTTATTGCCTCTCGAAGGGTATGGACATTTCGAAGGAGGCTGGCCGATGTCTCGGCGCCCGCTTCGGGTGAGCCCGGCCTTGTCGCTGCGGCGTCGATCGAGCGGGGCGGCGATCCGCCGCCGCGGGATCACGAAACGGCGTTCCGATGTCCGTTCTCAGGAAACCGCGTCACGCCTCGGCCGCCGCCTCGATCGCCGCCATGTCGTCGTCGGAGAGCCCGAAATGGTGGCCGATCTCATGCACCAGCACGTGGGCGACGAGGTGGCCGAGCGTCTCGTCGTGCTCGGCCCAGTAGTCGAGCAGGGGCCGGCGGTAGAGCCAGACCATGTTGGGGAACTGGCCTGTGGCGAGGTTCAGGGCGCCGCCCCCCTGCGCCAGGCCGGTACCGCGAAACAGGCCGAGGAGGTCGAACTCGCTCTCGCATCCCATCTCGTTGAGGGTCTCCTCGTCGGGAAACTCCTCCACCCGGATCACCACGCCCTCGCACAGGGCGCGGAACTCCTCCGGCAGGCGCGCGAAAGCGGCCTCGGCCAGGGCCTCGATGGCGGCGAGGTCGGGGGCCCTGAGCGAGTTCCAGTCGGTCTCGGACATGCGCATTCCTGGTTCGAGAATCACCACAGGTGCAACTGCCGGCCGAGCAGCCAGGCCAGGACCAGGAGCGCCACGGCGCCGAGGCCGCGGCCGATGCGCCGGCCCCAGATCTCGGCCGGGTCGTGCCCGTCCGGCTGGTCCTGCCCATGCGGGTCGCGCCCGCTCACGCCGCCAGCGCCGGGGCGACCCGGTCGGTCAGGAATCCCGCGAGGTCGTTGGTGATGTGGTCGATATGAGGGGCGCGCACCGCCTCCTGCTCGAAGCTCTCGCGGAACGGATCGATGGTGCGCGGCACCACCAGCACCGTCGCCATGCCGAGATCGTGCGGGACGACGAGATTCTTGGCGATGTCCTCGAACAGGGCCGAGCGGGTCGGGTCGACGCCGTGGCGACCGAGGAACTTCTCGTAGGCCGAGCGCTCGGGCTTGGGCACGAAGTCGGCTGCCGCGATGTCGAACACGTCCTCGAAATGGTCGAGGATGCCGAGCTTCTTCGCCACGTTCTCGGCGTGCCGGCGCGAGCCGTTGGTGAGGATCAGCTTGCGGCCGGGCAGGCCCTCGATCGCGACGCCGAGGCCTGGGTTCAGCGCGATGCTCGAATGGTCGATGTCGTGGGCGAAGTCGAGGAAGTCGTAAGGGTCGATCTTCCACTCGGCCATCAGCGCGCGGAGCGTCGTGCCGTAGCGGTGGTAGAAGTATTTCTGCAGGGCCCGCGCCGAGATCCCGTCAAGCCCGAACAGGTTCATCACGTAGAGGGTGATGCGCTCGTCGACCTGCGGCCAGACGCGGGCGTCGTGGGGATAGAGCGTGTTGTCGAGGTCGAACACCCAGGTGTCGATCCCGGAGAAGCCGCGCGCCTCAGGCGCGGTGAGGTGGCTCTCGCCTGGCAGGAGCAAGGGACGATCCGGCGACGGGGGCCCCATGGCCCCGGACGCCCAAGATAGGCGAGGCGGGCCGGAAGGGAAGATGAAAGAAAGATCTCACAGACCGGGCGGCCGTCAGGTCGGCCGCCCGGTTCGTCGCCGTCAGGACCGCCGGATCAGCGTGCCGGCGCCGTAATCGGTGAACAGCTCGAGCAGCACCGCGTGCGGCACCTTGCCGTCGAGGATGACCACGGCCTCGACGCCCTGCTCCAGGGCGTAGATGCAGGTCTCGATCTTCGGGATCATCCCGGCCGTGATGGTGCCGTCGGCGATCAGCCGGCGGCAATCCTCGATCGACAGTTCCGGGATCAGCTTCTTGTTCTTGTCGAGCACGCCCGGCACGTCGGTGAGGAGCAGGAGGCGCTTGGCCCGCATCGCCCCGGCGATGGCGCCCGCGAAGGTGTCGGCGTTGACGTTGTAGGTCTGGCCGTCGCCGCCCACCGCCACGGGGGCGAGGACCGGGATCAGCTCCGCCTTGAGCACCGCGTCGAGCACCGTGCGGTCGACATGCTCGGGCTCGCCGACGAGGCCGAGATCGACGTGGCGCTCGATGTTCGAATCGGGATCCATCACCGTGCGGGCGGCGCGGCGGGCCCGCACCATGTTGCCGTCCTTGCCGCACAGGCCGATCGCCTTGCCGCCCTCGGCCGAGATCCAGCCGACGATCTGCTTGTTGATCGAGCCGGCGAGCACCATCTCGACGACCTCGACGGTGGCCTCGTCGGTGACGCGCAGGCCCTCGCGGAACTCGGACTTGATGCCGAGCCGGTCGAGCATGCGGCCGATCTGCGGCCCGCCGCCATGGACCACCACGGGCTTGAGGCCCGACTGCTCGAGGAGCACGATGTCCTCGGCGAAGTCCTCCGCCGCGGCGCGGTCGCCCATGGCATGGCCGCCATACTTGATGACCACGACCTCCTCGTCATAGCGCTGCATGTGCGGCAGCGCCTGGACCAGGACCTCGGCCCGCACGTGAACGTTGGGTAGCTGGACGTCGGGCAGCTGGACGTTGGGCGCTTTGTCCGCTCCGGTATCGCTCATCGTGGCGGGTATCCTCTCGCAAGGTCGGGCCGCGGCGCGAGGCCGAGGATGGCGCGGGGTTCTACGCATCATCGCGCGGCGTGTCACACCGAAATCTCGCGAGATCTCGCGCGTGAGACCTCGCCGGCGGATGCCCGATGCGATGGCCGCGTTCCCTCAGGCCGCCGGGTTCTGGCGGCGGGACGCGACGGTTCGATGACGGTCGCCGGCACGCGTCCGGGTCGGCGTCGTTTTACCCATGCTTAACCACGTTCGGAACATTCTGGGGATGGTCCACCGGATCTCCTGACGATGCGCCTCGCCGATTCGCTCCTGCCGCGTCCCGCCCTCACCAACCCGTCGCTGCTGGCCGCGACGGTCACCTCGCTGAGCCACCGCGCCGCCAGCCGCCAGGACCTCTGGCGCCTGCTCACCGACAGCTACACGGTCGACCTCGATGAAGTGGCCGCGGTGCTGCCGCGCCAGGAGCCGGAGCCGGCCTGGCTGCCGTCGAAGCGCTGAGCCGGTCGTCGGCCTCGGTCAGCGCATCACTCGCAGCACATCCCCGGCCCGCACCTCGCCGCCCGCGACAACCTCGGCATAGATGCCGCAATCGGCGTGGCCGAGGGTCTTCTGCAGGGCCTCCGGGATCGCGAGATCGCGCTGGCCGGTGACGGGGTCGACGTTGGTGGCGGCGCAGCGCACGATGCGCTTGGTCACCTTCAGGCGCAGGCCCGCATCGGTGACGAACTCCGTCCCGACGAGGTCGAGTTCGGCGAAGGCGGGAAGGCCGGTGACGTGCAGGTTGCCGCGGAAGCGCAGCGGGTCCACCGCCGCCCCGACCATGCCCTCGACCGCCGCCACGCTCGCCAGGTTGATGAGCGAGACGAAGCCGCGGGGTGAGTCGGTGAAGCGGTAGCCCTCGCGCGCGGCCAGCACCTTGGGCGGGCCGCGCAGCTCCTTCGGGACGAAGCGACGGAAGAACGCCTCGATGGCGAGCCGCCCCTCCGGCGTCGCGAGATCGCCGCGCGCCACCTCGCGCTCGCCCTCGCGGATGACGAGGACGCCGGTGGCATCGTCGTAGACAGTCCGCAGGCGGGCCAGGGCCTCGTTGCGCATCAGCATCAGGTACTTGATCTTGGGCTGATGCACCGGGGCGGCGGGGTCGAAGCCGCTCGGGCCGTTCTCGACCGCGAACAGCCGGTCGCCCGGGAAATAGCCGCCGGCCTTGAGCGAAGCCGAGGCCAGGGGCTCGGGCGAGAGACCCTTCACGGGGTAGCGGTGGAGGGCGGTGACGGTGAGAGCAGCCTGCGTCATGGCCCTTGGGTAACGGAATTCCGGCCCCCTGAAAATCGGGTGCGACGGACTTGGGCGAGCGGCCGCCGAGGTTCCTGCCGAGTCCCCTGCCGAGTCCCCTGCCAAGTGCCCCCGCCAAGTGCCCCGCCAAGCCATCCCTCGGCCGCATGCCTCCGACCTGCAAATCGCGGCGCCCGCCCCTTGTGTTACCGATATGTCACACCACATGGGGTGGGCCGGTTGCTTCCTGGAAGGACCGGCGCCTGGCGCGCGATCGACGCGCGAGGGCAACCCCCCGGTCCCCCATCGCCTCTTCGCGAGGGCGGGAGGACCGGCCAAGGAGGAGCGAACGCATGAATTTCGAAAAATACACCGAGCGGGCGCGGGGCTTCGTGCAGGCGGCGCAGGCGCTGGCCCTGCGCGAGGGCCATCCGCAGCTGGCGCCCGCCCACGTGCTGAAGGTGCTGCTCGACGATCCCGAGGGCCTGTGCGCAGGCCTGATCGACCGCGCCGGCGGCCAGTCGCGCGTGGCGCTCGCGCAGACCGAGGCGTGGCTGTCCAAGCAGCCGAAGGTGTCGGGCGGCGCGTCGCAACCGCAGGCGACCCGCGAGCTGATGCGCCTGTTCGACACCGCCGAGAAGGCCGCCGAGAAGGCGGGCGATTCCTACGTCACGGTGGAGCGCCTGCTGCTGGCGCTCGCCGTCGAGAAGGACACCGACGCCGGCAAGATCCTGGCGGCGGCGGGCGTCACCGCGGCCTCGCTCAACGGCGCCATCAATGCCCTCCGCAAGGGCCGCACCGCCGACAACGCCACGGCCGAGAACGCCTACGACGCGCTGAAGAAATACGCCCGCGACCTCACCGAGGCGGCCCGCGAGGGCAAGCTCGACCCGGTGATCGGCCGCGACGAGGAGATCCGCCGCACCATCCAGGTGCTGTCGCGGCGCACCAAGAACAATCCCGTCCTCATCGGCGAGCCCGGCGTCGGCAAGACCGCCATCGTCGAGGGCCTGGCCCTGCGCATCGTCAACGGCGACGTGCCGGAATCACTTCGCGACAAGCAGCTCCTCGCCCTCGACATGGGCGCGCTGATCGCCGGCGCGAAGTATCGCGGCGAGTTCGAGGAGCGCCTGAAGGGCGTGCTCTCCGAGGTCACGGCGGCCGAAGGCCAGATCGTGCTGTTCATCGACGAGATGCACACGCTGGTCGGGGCCGGCAAGGCGGACGGGGCGATGGACGCCTCGAACCTGCTCAAGCCCGCGCTCGCCCGCGGCGAGCTGCACTGCGTCGGCGCGACCACCCTCGACGAGTACCGCAAGCACGTCGAGAAGGACGCGGCCCTCGCCCGGCGCTTCCAGCCGGTCTTCGTCTCCGAACCGACCGTCGAGGACACGGTCTCGATCCTGCGCGGCATCAAGGAGAAGTACGAGCAGCATCACGGCGTGCGGATCCAGGATTCGGCGCTGGTGGCGGCGGCGACCCTGTCGAACCGCTACATCACCGACCGCTTCCTGCCCGACAAGGCGATCGACCTCGTCGACGAAGCGGCCTCGCGCCTGCGCATGCAGGTCGATTCGAAGCCGGAGGAACTTGACAGCATCGACCGCGAGATCGTGCGGCTGAAGATCGAGGCCGAGGCCCTGAAGAAGGAGACCGATTCCGCTTCCCGCGACCGTCTGGTGCGTCTGGAGAAGGAACTCGGCGACCTCGAGGAGCAGTCGGCCGCGATCACCGCGCGCTGGAAGGCCGAGAAGGACAAGCTCGGCCGCGCTGCGGAGCTGAAGAAGAAGCTCGACGAGGCCAGGAACGACCTCGCGGCGGCGCAGCGCCAGGGCCAGTACCAGAAGGCGGGCGAACTCGCCTACGGCATCATCCCGGGGCTCGAGCGCGAGCTCGCCGAGATCGAGGCCAGGGGCGCCGACGGCACCCGCGGCAACGGCTCGGGGATGATGGAGGAGGCGGTGACGCCGAGCCACATCGCCGGCGTGGTCTCGCGCTGGACCGGCGTGCCGGTCGACAAGATGCTGGAGGGCGAGCGCGAGAAGCTGCTCGGGATGGAGGCGGCGCTGGGTAAGCGCGTCGTCGGCCAGCACGAGGCGGTGGTGGCGGTGGCCACCGCCGTGCGGCGCGCCCGCGCCGGGTTGCAGGACCCGCACCGGCCGATCGGCTCGTTCATGTTCCTCGGCCCCACCGGCGTCGGCAAGACCGAGCTGACCAAGGCGCTCGCCGGCTTCCTGTTCGACGACGACACCGCCCTCGTGCGCATCGACATGTCGGAGTACATGGAGAAGCACGCGGTGGCCCGCCTGATCGGCGCGCCTCCGGGCTATGTCGGCTACGAGGAGGGCGGCGCGCTGACGGAAGCCGTGCGGCGCCGGCCCTACCAGGTCGTGCTGTTCGACGAGATCGAGAAGGCGCATCCGGACGTGTTCAACGTCCTGTTGCAGGTTCTCGATGACGGTCGGCTCACCGACGGGCAGGGGCGGACGGTCGATTTCCGCAACACGCTGATCGTCATGACGTCGAATCTCGGCTCCGAGTACCTCGTCAACCAGCCGGAGGGCCAGGACACCGACGTGGTGCGCGACGACGTGATGAACGTGGTGCGGTCGCACTTCCGGCCCGAGTTCCTGAACCGCGTCGACGAGATCATCCTGTTCCACCGCCTGCAGCGGCAGGAGATGGGGGCGATCGTCGACATCCAGCTTGGGCGCCTCGCCAAGCTGCTCGAGGACCGCAAGATCACCCTCGAGATCGAGCCCGACGCCCGCGCCTGGCTCGCCGAGAAGGGCTACGACTCGGCCTATGGCGCGCGCCCGCTCAAGCGGGTGATCCAGAAGGCGGTGCAGGATCCGCTCGCCGAGCAGATCCTGGCCGGCCGGGTCCATGATGGCGAGACGGTGCCGGTGCGCCTCGGCCCCGCCGGGCTGTTCATCGGCGACCAGGCGGTCGCCACCGAGCGCCGGCCGGCGAACGCCCTGCTGAATTAAGGGCGTCCCTCAAGGGGCCCGCCTTCCGACCGGAGGCGGGCCCTTTCTTCGTCAGCAGCCGAGCCGGCGGGCGAGATCGGAGAGATCGGACGCCGCATGATCCACCGGCACCAGAGGCGCCGGCTCGCCGGTGCCCGGGCCGCTCTCGTCGGGCCGCGCGACATGGGCGGTGGCGAGGCCGCAGGCGGCCGCCGCCGCGAGGTCGGACGAATGGGCCGCCACCATCATCACCTCGCCCGGCTGGAGCCGCAGCGCCTCGACGGCGCGAAGATAGACGGCGGGCTTCGGCTTGTAGTCCTGAGCGAACTCGGCCCCGAGCACCGCGTCCCAGGGCAGGCGGTTGCGGCGGGCATGCGCGATGGCGAGGCGCACATGCGCGTTGGAGCAGGGCGCCAGCAGGTAGCGTTCGCGGAGACGCGCCAAGGCGTCCGGCACGTCCGGCCAGGCGTCGAGCCGGTGCCAGGCGAGGACCAGCTCGCGGCGCGCCTCCAGCGGCACCGCCTCGGCGAGGCCCAGGCCGGAGAGCACGCCCTCCAGGCTCTCGCCGTGCAGGGTGTCGAGGTCGGCGTACGCGCGGGCGCCCTGGCGGATCGGCTCCATGCCGGGCTGGTAGCGGTCGCGCCAGGCCCGCGCGAAGGCGCCCCCGTCGAGGTCGGGCCGGAACGGCGCCAGGATCCGCGCCGCCTCCCGGGCGACGCCGCCGTGCCAGTCGAGCAAGGTGCCGAAGACGTCGAAGATGAGGGCCTGGATCGCCATGCTGACCGCCTCCCGGGATCGGATGTTATCTCTCGGACTTATCGGCCCGGAGCCCTCCGCTTCAAGGCCGCTCATCACCATCGGGTGAGCTGGGGCGGCGCACCGGGTGGAACTGACGGAAATTCACCATCTGTTAACGATGCCGTCAGAGCATGCCCGGCATGTCGATCCCCCGCAAATCACCCCCGATCCCGAAGCACGAAACGGTTCCGCGCAACACCATCCTGCGAGACCAGGTAGAAACCTTGCGGCAAACTCTGCGGTCCCGGCCGACGATGATCGAAGAATGGGAGCAGGAGATGCGGCGGGATGATTCGGCCGAGCTGGCCGTGATGCGGCTGACACGGCTGAAAGTCAGCGGCAAGATGTAAGGAAGACTTTGAGTGCCTACACGCAAGCGGCGCAGGCGCGGGCTGTATCTCGCACAACGGTTGATCACGCCGGAGAGTGCCTCCGATTTCGTCCCGCTGATCTGAGATGATCGTTCGATGCTTGACGCTGCGATCGAACTATCTGTTCGATATCCGACGAATACAGGCGCGGCGCTGACGGCCTCGAAGGGCCCGCCAATGCGGGGATGAGGCTCGAATCATGCTCGTGGGCACGCGCCCGGCTCTAGCGCAGCCCGGGACAGCACGCCATGGGCGTTGGCCTCTCGGCCACCTGAATCTCACGCCCCGCCGCCGGCAGGGGGATTGAGGACTCGGCTCTGCTGTGCGCGTGCCGGACGCTGTGCGGATCTCGTCCCGTCACGCGGCCGCGCCGCCTCGGACCGCTCGACCGACCGCGAGCGCCAGCACCAGCCCGACGCCCGTGACCGGCACGACCAGCGCCTCCAGCCCGTAGCCCCGGTAGGCTAGGCCCCCCGCCACGGCCCCGCCGACGAGGGCGAGCCAGGTGCAGGCATCCGGCACCCACCCGAAGGCCGGACCTGCCCGCGTCGCCGCCTGGGCCAGGGTGTGGCTGAGGCTGAACAGGGTGCCGGTCACGAAGGTGACGCCGGGGCGAAAGCCCGCGCTCCGGCGCAGGGCCGCGTTCTGCGCCCCCATGGCGGCGGCGAGGAGCGGCGCCACCGGCCCCTGGACCGGGCTGAGGGCCAGCGAGAGCGCCACCGCCAGGAGCCCGGCCTCGACGGCGAGCACGGCGGCCGGGCCCCAGCGCCCGGGCACGCGCAGCGAGACCAGGCTGCCGCAGAACCCGCCGGCCAGGAAGGACACGAACAGGAGGCCGATCTCCCAGGCGACCGGGTGCCCCGTCTGCGCCAGCGAGACCGCGAACTGGGTCGAGTTGCCGCTCATGAACGAGGTGTAGAGCCCGTCGAGCCGCAGGAAGCCGACGGCATCGACGTAGCCCGCGGCGGCGGTGAGCAGCAGGCCGCCGGCGATGTCGAGGGGAGGGGTGTCGCGCATGCGGGAGCAGGGTCTCAAGGGGCGGGCGCGGCACTCTCCTCCGTCAGCGCGCGCCGCACCAGCATCAGGTCGGGATCGGAGGGATCCGTCCTCAACCTAAAGCCGAGCTTGCGGCACATCGCCAGCATGGTGGTGTTCTCGCGCAGGACCTGGCCCTCGACGACCCTCAATCCCTCGGCTCTCGCCCAGTCGAGCATCAGGCCCATCAGGGCCCAGCCGAGGCCGAGGCCCTTGAGGTCGGAGCGGACCAGGATTGCGTACTCGCCGGTCTCGTGGTTGGCGTCGGCGTGGAGGCGCACCGCCCCCATCATCGTGCCGTTCGCCTCCTCGATCGCCACGAAGGCGATCGCGCGGGCGTAGTCGAGCTGGGTCAGGCGGGCCAGGAAGGCGTGGCTGAAATCTCGTACCGGCGCGAAGAAGCGCAGGCGCAGATCCTCGGCGCTGACCTGCCGGAAGAAGGCCTCGAACAGTCCCTCGTCCTCCGCCCGGACCGGCCGCACCAGGATCGCCTGGCCGTCCAGCACGATGCGGCGCTCCCAGGCGCGCGGGTAGGGCCGCACGGCGAAGCGGGCATGGCTCGGGCCGGTACCCGCGTCGCGCCGGCGCTCCGGCGGCAGCGGCGCCACGGCGGCGCGGGCATCGAGCGCGATGACGCCGTCGCGGTCGGCGAGCAGCGGGTTGATGTCGAGCTCGCGCAATTCCGGCAGGTCGGCGGCGAGCTGTCCGAGCTTGACCAGCACCAGGGCGACCGCCGCCTCGTCCGCCGCCGCCACGTCGCGATAGGCTTTGAGCCGGCGCGCCACCCGGGTGCGGCCGATGAGGTCGGCGGCGAGCCGCCGGTCGAGGGGCGGGAGCGCCAGCGCCCGGTCGTCGATCACCTCGACGGCGGTGCCGCCGCGGCCGAACACCACCACCGGGCCGAAGACCGGGTCGTCGACGAGGCCGGCGATCAGCTCGCGCGCCTGCGTGCGCCGCAGCATCGCCTGGACGACGAAGCCGGTGATCTGGGCTCCGGGCCGCTCCAGCGCCACCCGGGCCAGCATCTCGGCGGCCGCCTCCCGCACCGCCGCCTCGCTGGTCAGCCCAAGCCGCACGCCGCCGACATCGGATTTGTGCACGACGTCGGGCGAGGCGAGCTTGAGCGCCACCGTGCCGCCCGCGGCGATGATCGGCCAGGCGGCCTCCGCCGCGGCGTCGGCGTCGGGGGCGAGCGCCACCGGCTGGACCGGGATGCCGTAGGCGGAGAGGAGATCCGCCATCTCGCGCGGGTCGAGCCAGGTGCGCCCTTCGGCGAGCACGCGATCGACGATCATCCGGGCGGCGCCCGCATCCGGCACGAGGTCGTCGGGCAGCACCGCCGGGGTGGTGGTGAGATCGTCCTGCGCCGCGCGGTAGCGCACGAGATGCGTGAAGCCCTCGACCGCGTCGGCATCGGTGGCGAAGCGCGGGATGCCGGCCCGGCTCAGGATCTCGCCGGCGACGTCGTCGCCGACGGTGACGGCGAAGACCGGCCGGGCGCGGAAACTGCCCTTGCGGCCGCGGCGCACCGCCTCGACGATCTCGGTTGCCACCGCGCAGCCGCCCGAGAGGGCGGTGGGCACGTTGATGACCAGCACGGCGTCGTTGTCCCGGTCGGCGATCAGCGCCTCCAGCGCCGCGGCGTAGCGCGGCCCGTCGGCATCGGCCCCGATATCGACCGGGTTGCGCCAGGCCTTCGGGTGCGTCCCCGGCACCGCCGCCGCGAGCCGCGTCCGCGTCTCGTCCGAGAGGCCCGCCAGGGTACCGCCGAGGTCCAGCAGCCGGTCGACCGCGATGGCGCCGACGCCGCGGCCATTGGTCAGGATGGCGAGGCGCCGCCCCGGGAAGGGACGCTGGCGGCCCAGCGTCTCGACCGCCGAGAACATCTCGTCGAGGTCCTGCACCCGCAGGAGCCCGGCCCGCCGGAAGGCGGCGTCGTAGACCGCGTCGGTGCGCGCGAGGATGCCCGTATGGGTGGCGGCACGGCCGTCGATCGTCCGGGTAGTGTCGTGCCGGCCGGAGCGCAGGACCACCACGGGCTTCGCCCGCGCGGCGGCCCGCGCCGCCGACATGAATTTCGGCGCGTCGGTCACGCTGTCGATCGAGAGCAGGATCGCCCGGGTGCGGAGGTCGGCGGCGAAGTGGTCGAGGCAATCGGCGATGTCGACGTCGATCGCGTTGCCGAGCGAGACGATCCCCGAAAAACCGGTGCCGCGCGCTTGCGCCCAGGCGACGATGCCGGCCGCCACCGTGCGCGACTGCGAGATCAGCGCCAGGTCGCCGGGGAGCGGTGCCCGGGCGAGCAGGCTGGCATTGAGGGCGCTCCCTGGCACCGCGAGCCCCATGCTGTCGGGGCCGACGAGGCGCAGGGAATGCTGCCGCGCCGCCGTCCGCGCCGCCTCGGCGAGCGACCCCGGCCCGCTGCCGAGGCCGGTGGTGATGATCACCGCCGCGCCGCAGCCCCGGCGTCCCGCTGTCGCCACCACCTCCGGCACCGTTTCCGGCGGCGTGACGATCACCACGAGGTCGGCGGGCTCGGGCAGGTCGGCGAGGTCGGCGAAGGCCTGCACCCCGTCGACGCTGTCGTGGCGCGGGTTCACCGGCCAGATCGGGCCGGCGAAGCCCGCCTCGCGCAGGTTGCGCAGGATTGCCGCGCCGAACGCGTTCGGCCGCTCGCTCGCGCCCACCAGCGCCACGGAGCGCGGGGCGAGGAGCCTGTCGAAGCGGTAGGTGCTCATGGGCGTCTCATGGGCGTCCGAGATCGGCGGCGATCGGCTGGATGGCGGTTTCTGCCCGTCGGCAGGTAGGGCGGCGTGGCCAGAAGGTCACGTAATCCCCCGATCACGGCGCCCGGGGACGGTCCGACGCATCCCTTGTGAGGGCAAGCAGGACTGTCCGTGACAGGAACAGGTGCAGGGTCCCCTTCTCTCTACATGGAAGACGGGATGATGCGCGTTCTATTGCGGTCGACACCAGTTTTGCTCTTGGCATCTCTCCGGACGGTCCGGAGGGTCCCGACCGGATGACCGGAAGTGCAGGTACCCCATTGTGCATTGCAACATAATTCTATTGCGCCGCATCATGATGAATGCTTAGCTGCGGGCTCCCGGCGAATCCCGGCTTTCCGGACGCGCTCCTCGCGCCGGACAGAACCCCAGGACCACCGATGCGTCTCCTGTCCCTCACCGCCCTCGGCCTCGTCCTCGCGACGGCCGCCGGCGCGGCCGAGCTGAATCCGCGCCAGGCCCACAGCCTCGATCTCGGCCCGGTGCGCGGCTCGGCCTACTACACCGTCGAGAAGGACGGCCTGCGCGTCGTCGCCACCCTGGCGCCGACGGATGCCGCGGCGGCCACCCCGCTGCGGGTCATCACCACCCTCGGCTCCGATCAGGTGGTCAGCTTCTCGGTGCCCGGCACCCAGGACGGTGCCGCCGCCTCGGTGGCCTTCGCCCGCCGCGGCGACCGGGTCGAGGTCGCCTCGACCGGCTACTGAGCCCTCACGCTCCCGCATCCCCGCGGATCACGAGGATCCGCGGGGGCGCTGCACATCCCGGGCCCGGCCGTCGCCCTGCCGCTGCGGCGCGCGCGGCGCTTGTCTTGTCGGCCGATCTTTGCCACCTGTCCGCCGGTCCAGAACCGACATCGCGCACGGGCCCCAAGGATCACGCCATGCCGACCCTCTCCCCCCTCTGGCGCAGCGGCGCGCTCGCCCTCGGGCTCTTCTTGCCGGGCGTCGCGCTCGCCCAGCAGCCTGCGCCCGCCGCGCCGCCCGCGGCCGCTGCCCCCACCCCGTCGCCCGACACGGTCGTGGCCAAAGTGAACGGCGCCCCGATCACCGCCGGCGACCTCGCGGTGGCGGCCGACGACCCGGCCCTGTCGCTCCCGGGCGTCGACGAGGCGCAGAAGAAGGGCCTCCTCGTCGACTACATGGTCGACCTGAAGATCGGCGCTCAGGCGGCCGAGAAGGCCAAGATCGGCGACAACCCGGACTTCGTCCGCAAGCTCGCCTATTTCCGCGACAAGCTCCTCCTCGACGAGTACCTGGAGCGCGAGGCCAGGAAGGCGGTGACGCCGCAGGCCGAGCGGGCGCTCTACGACGAGACCGTCAAGGCGATGAAGCCCGAGGAGGAGGTGCATGCCCGCCACATCCTCGTCGACAACGAGGCCGAGGCCAAGAAGATCGCCGCGCGCCTGAAGGGCGGCGAGGACTTCGCCAAGGTCGCGGCCGAGACCTCGAAGGATCCGGGCTCGAAGGCCGAGGGCGGCGATCTCGGCTGGTTCACCAAGGAGCGGATGGTCGCGCCCTTCGCCGACGCGGCGTTCAAGCTCGAGGCCGGCAAGATCTCCGACCCGATCAAGACCCAGTTCGGCTGGCACGTCATCAAGGTCGAGGAGAAGCGCACCAAGCCGGTGCCGAGCTTCGACGAGATGAAGGAGCAGGTCGAGGCCTACCTGACCCGCAAGACGCAGCAGGACATCATCACCAAGCTGCGCGAGAGCGCCAAGATCGAGAAGACCGCGGCGGCGACTGCCGCCCCTGCGGCGGCGCCGAAGGCGGACGAGAAGAAGAACTGAGCAGGTCAATTCGTTCTGGCTAACAGGCAAGTCCAGAAAGTCGCGGGATCCCCTCTCCCGAGTGGGAGAGGGGGACCGCGATACGTCTTCGAAGGCCGGGACCAAGTTCTACCGCAGCACCTGCGACAGGTTCGGCCCGCGCAACGCCGCCAGCGCCGCCATCCGCACCGGGGCGTTCGGCGCCCCGTACAGGTCGTAGCCGCCCTTCCGCTGCACGATCTCGAAGTAGAACCGCTCCTCGAACGGCGTCGTGTAGAGCTGCAGGAACTCGCCGTCGCCGACCCGGTCGTAGAGGATGCTCAACGATTGCATCCGGGCGATCAGGGCGTCGTCGAGGCCGAAGCGGGCCGCGACGTCGTCGTAGTAGTTGGCCGGGATCGGCAGCAGCGTCACGCCAGCGGCCTTCAGGCCTTCGGCGGCCGCGACGATGTCGTCGGTGGACAGCGCGATATGGTGCACGCCGGCGCCCGCGAAGCTCGTCACGAGGCGGGCGGTGGCGGTGTTGCGGCTCTCCGAGATGTTGAGCGGCAGGCGCATGGTGCGCTCGGCATTCGACATCGCCTTGCTGCGCACCAGCCCGTAGGGGTCGGGCAGCACCACCGAATCCTCGGGCTCCAGGCCGAGCACCGCGCGGTAGAACAGCACCCAGGAATCGAGCTGGCCCTCGGGCAGGGCCTGCGCTACGTGGTCGACCCGGGTCAGCAGGCCTGACGGCTCGGCGCCCTCGTCCATCACGAAGTCGCGCTCGAAATCGCCCCCGGTCTGCGGGTCGGTGAGGATGATCAGGCTGCCGTCCGGCGCGCGGATCGACGGGAACGTGTTCTCGTCCGGCCCGATCCGGCCGCCGAAGCGGGTGGCGCCGTAGGATTCGGCCCGGCCGAGGGCGGCGAGCGCGTCGTCGGTGGCGATCGCCTGGGCGCAGACCGAGGGACCGTGCATCAGGAAGTAGGACGAGGCGAAGGAATCCGGCTCGCGGTTGAGCACGATGCGGATCTCGCCCTGGCCGTAGAGGGTCACCGCCTTGCTGCGGTGCTGGCCCATCCGGGTGAAGCCGAGCTGGCCGAGGAACCGCGCGAGCGCGCCCTCGCAGCGCTCGTCCACCGCCACCTCGAGGAAGCGGTGGCCGGCGATGGCCGGGGGCAGCGGCGGATCGAACAGCTCGACCCGGCGGCGGGGCCGCTTGGCGGGGGAGGGGCCCGTTTGGGGCGAAACCTGCGCGGCGGATTCCTCGGTGCGGCGCACCCGCTCCTCAAGGAACAGCAGCGAGCGGTGGCCGTCGGCCGCGGTCTGGCGCGGCGGGGCGGCCCGCATCTCGTCGTTGAAGATCTCGAGCGAGATCGTGCCCGTGTAGCCGCAGGCCAGGACCGCCTGGAGGAATCCCGGCACGTCGAGGTCGCCCTGGCCCGGCAGGCAGCGGAAGTGGCGGCTGAGCGTCAGCGGGTTCATGCCGATGCGCGGCGCGTCGGCGAGCTGGACGAAGAACACCCGCTGGCCCGGCAGGCTCGCGATGCCCGACCAGTCGTCGGGGAGCGCGAGCGTGTGGAAGCTGTCGAGGATCAGGCCGAGATGCGGGTGGTTCGCCCGCTCGACGATGCCCCAGGCGCGGTCGAAGGTGCGCACCTTGGTGCCCCAGGACAGGGCCTCGAAGCCGATCTTCAGGCCTCGCTTCGCCGCGCGCTCGGCGAGCTGGTAGAGCTGGTCGGCCATCCTCGCGTCGTCGTCCGAGACCTCGGTGCCGACATTGGAGCAGACCAGGATCAGAGGCGCGCCCAGCTCCTCCATCAGGTCGAACTTGCGCTCGGCCCGGTCGAGGTTGCGCTTCAGCTGCTCGTCCGAGACGCCCTCGAAATCGCGGAAGGGCTGGAACAGGTCGATCGAGAGGCCGAGGTCGGAGGCGTAGCGGCGCACGTCGCGGGCGGCGCCGGTATGGAACAGAAGATCGTTCTCGAAGATCTCGACCCCGTCGAAGCGCGCCGCCGCGATCGCCTCCAGCTTCTCGATCAGCGTGCCGCTCAGCGACACCGTGGCGATCGCCTTCCTCATCGCGCGCTCTCCCGTTCTCTGCCGGCTCTCCATCGCAAACGGGGCCGGCTCCGTCGAGACCGAAGCGGCAGCCGAGCGGCTCGCCGTCTTTCGGGGTTGACATGAACGTACTGGTTCGTACATTTGAATTCAAGCGCGTCGCAATCGCGCCACCTGAGGAACGCGACGAGAGAGGAGCCCGTGATGGGCACAGCCCCGAAATCCGTCCTGGCCGGCCTGATCGGCAACGGCATCCAAGCCTCCCGCACGCCTTCGATGCACGAGCACGAGGGCGACGCGCAGGGCCTGCGCCTCCTCTACCAGAAGATCGACCTCGAGCGCTTAGGGCTAGGCGCCGATGCCCTGCCCGAGCTGCTGCAGGCCGCCGAGCGGATGGGCTTCTCCGGTCTCAACATCACCCATCCGTGCAAGCAGGCGGTGCTCGCCCATCTCGACGAGCTGTCGCCCGACGCCGCGGCGCTGGGCGCCGTCAACACCGTCGTGCTGCGCGACGGCAAGCGCGTCGGCCACAACACCGACTGGTGGGGCTTCGCCGAGGCGTTCCGGCGCGGCCTGCCGGACGTGGCCCTTACCCAGGTGGTGCAGCTCGGCGCCGGCGGCGCCGGCGCGGCGGTGGCCCACGCGCTCCTCACCCTCGGGGTCAAGGACCTCGTCCTCAACGACATCGATCCGGCCCGGGCCGCCTCGGTCGCCGCCTCCCTGTGCGAGCGCTTCGGCGCCGGCCGGGCGCGGGCCTGCACCGACCTCGCGGCGGACGTCGCGGCGGCGGACGGCCTCGTCCACTGCACGCCGACCGGCATGGACAAGTATCCGGGCCTGCCGCTGCCGGTCGAATACCTCCATCCCGGCTTGTTCGTCGCCGAGATCGTCTACTTCCCGCTCGAGACCGCGCTCCTGCGCGAGGCGCGGCGGATCGGCTGCCGCACCCTCGACGGCGGCGGCATGGCGGTGTTCCAGGCGGTCGAGGCGTTCCGGCTCATCACCGGCCTGACCCCGGATCCGGAGCGGATGCTCCGCCACTTCGCCGAGCTCGGGCGGGCCGCCTGAGACGTCTCCCATCCGCAACCATGCGGCCCGAGCCAACGGGCCCGCCCTCTCCCTCTCCTCACAGGAAACGCCCGATGTCCTCCTCCATCTTTCCGGGGGCCGCTGCCGCGGTCGCCGAGCCCGAGGCCGTGAAGACTCCGAATAAGGCCGCGCTCGCAAGCTGGATCGGCAGCGCAGTCGAATACTACGACTTCTTCATCTACGGCACGGCTGCGGCGCTGATCTTCCCGAAGCTGTTCTTCGCGCCGAACAACCCGCAGGCGGCGGCGATCGCCTCATTCGCGACCTTCGGCGTCGCCTACATCACCCGGCCGCTCGGCGCGGTGGCCCTCGGCCATGTCGGCGACCGCTTCGGCCGCAAGAAGGTGCTCACCTTCACGCTGCTCCTGATGGGCATCTCGACCTTCATGATCGGCTGCCTGCCGACCTACGACCAGATCGGCATCCTGTCGCCGATCCTGCTCGTCATCGCCCGCCTGCTCCAGGGCATCTCGGCCGCGGGCGAGCAGGCCGGCGCCAACTCGATGACCCTCGAGCACGCGCCCGCCAACAAGCGCGCCTTCTTCACCAGCTTCACCCTGAGCGGCACCCAGGCCGGGTTGATCCTCGCGACGCTTGTCTTCCTGCCGATCACCCAGATGCCCGAGGCGCAGATGATGTCCTGGGGCTGGCGCATCCCGTTCTTCCTCAGCGCCGTCGTGGTCGCGGTCGGCTTCTGGGTCCGCCGCACCCTGCCGGAGACCCCGGTCTTCGAGAAGGAGCAGGAGGAGCACACCCACGAGAAGGCGGGCCTGCCGGTCGCGATCCTGTTCCGCACCCAGTGGGCCGACGTGCTGCGGGTGATCTTCGCGGCGCTCGTCTCGGTGGTGAGCACGATCTTCAGCGTCTTCACCCTGTCCTACGCCGTCAACACGATGCAGATCGACCGCTCGACGATGCTGACGGTGCTGATCCTGGCGAATGTCGTGGCGCTCGGCGCAATCCCGGCCTTCGCGGCGCTCTCCGACCGGGTCGGCCGCCGCCCGGTCTTCATCTTCGGCGCGCTCGGCTCCGCGGCGCTGATCTGGCCCTACATGTGGGCGATCAGCCAGGGCAACCTGCCGCTGATCTTCTGCTTCGGCATCCTGCTCTCGGGCGTGGTCTACAGCGCCGCCAACGGGGTGTGGCCGTCGCTCTACGGCGAAATGTTCGACACCAAGGTACGCCTGTCGGGCATGGCGATCGGCACGCAGATCGGCTTCGCGCTGGGCGGCTTCGCCCCGGTGATCAGCGCCGCCCTGCTCGGCACCGGCCCGACCGGCTGGGTCCCGGTAGCGCTCTTCGTCACCGCCACGGCGGGGATCGCGGCGGTCTCGATCTTCACGGCGCGGGAGACCTATCGGACGCCGATGGAGATGCTCGGCAAGCGCTGAGGACGGCGCCGACAACCTGTACAACTCAGGCTGTCCCGGTTCCGCCCTGCGGCGCCGGGACGACCTCGTAATTGTCGGCGTTATAATGTTACGGCAGGCTCGCATCCGCGCGTTGCTTCGCTGGGCATGCGGATCGCAGTCTATCGCCCTCCCTTGACTGTCATCCGCACGCGCGCAAACTCCCCCGACCGCGCCGACCGAAGAGAGCGCGACTGACGGGAGGAACACCATGCTGACGCGCCGCGGTTTCGCGGGGTTCGCCTCGTGCGCGCTCTGCAGCCTGACCGGCATTCTCGCCATCGAGGCCGAGGCGCAGACGCCGCCCGCGGCGACGCCGGGGGTGAAACGCCGGGTGCTGGGCCAGACCGAGGGGCCGGCTCCCGGCTACGTCACCATCACCGCCGAGGTGGAGATCGAGCCCGGCGTGCTCGTCGGTCGCCACACCCATCCGGGCATCGAGTCGGGCTACATCCTGGAGGGCGAGATCGAGCTGCCGATCGAGGGCCAGCCGACCCGCGTCCTCAAGGCCGGCGACGGCTTCCAGGTCCCGGCGGGCGTGCCCCATGCCGGCTCGAAGAGCGGAGCGAAGCCGGTGCGCCTCGTCAGCACCTACATCGTCGAGAAGGGCAAGCCGCTGGCCTCGCCGGCGTAATGCAAGGGGGAGGGTGCCGCTCACCCCCGTGCCCCGCGCAGGATCAACCGGCTGCCCCGCACCTCGTACGAGTTCAGCCGCTCCAGGAAGCTCATCCCGAGCAGGTTCACGCTCAGGGCCCCCGGCCGGGTCACCAGGGCAGCGACGCGCGTCTCGGTGATCGACCCGATCGCCACCGTGTCGAGCACCACCGGGGCCGCGGCGGTGCGGCCGTTGGCGGTCTGGACCTGGATCCGGTAGGCGCCCGGGCCCGGGTGGAGGCCGAGATGGGCCGCGCTCTCGGCGGTGAGCACCACCGCGCTCGCGCCGGTATCGAAGGCGAAGGCCTGCAGGCGGCCGTTGACCTTGGCCTGCACCGTGAAGCCGCCATCGATCCTCCGGGCGATCACCACCTCGTCGCCGCGCCCCGGCACCGGCTCGCCCGGGTTCATCTCAGCCAGCGCCCGGAACGCCATGTCCCGGGCCGCGTCGCGATAGGCGTAGAGGCCCGCGGCCCCGGCACCGATGCCGCACCAGAGCAGGAGCGCCACGAGCCCCTCGCCGAATCCCGACCGGAAGCGGTGGCCGATGCCGTTCAGCACCATCAGGGCGGCGCCACCGGCGGCGGCGAGCCCGGCCGCCTCGTCCGGGCGCAGCCCCGCCACCTCGCGCCCGCCGACGGCGTTCAGCGCGTAGGCACAGGCGAGGAGCAGGAGCCCGATGCCGACGGCGCCCGGCATGGGATCACGCCAGGGCCGGGGCCGGCTCGGACTCCGGCTCGGGGGTGGCGGCCGCCAGCCGCGCCGGCAGCCCCGCCATGATGCGCAGCCGCTCCGGCTCGGACAGGCTGCCCCAGGCGGCGATCTCGTCACGGTTGCGGCCGCAGCCCTCGCACAGGCCGGTGACGGGATCGAGGACGCAGAGGCGGATGCAGGGAGAGGAAGCGGGCATCAGGCGGGAATCGCGATCACGAGGGCGAGGAGGGCGGCGATCTCGGCCAGTTGCTGGCAAGCCCCGATGACGTCGCCGGTCTGGCCGCCGACGAGGCGCGCGGCCATGCGGGTCAGGGTCCAGGCGGCGAGGAACGCCAGCAGGCCGGCGAGGCACAGGCCCAGCCAGGGCAGGCCGATGAGAGCGGCGGCCACCAGGACGGCGAGGCAGAGCGCCCAGGCGGTGGCGTGGGTCGCTCCCGTCGGCCGGCCGACCGCGTGGGCGGCGCCGTCCGGCCGGGCCGGGGGCAGGTGGCAGAGCGGCCACAGGGCGGCAGTGCGAGAGAGCGCCGCCGCCATCAGGAAGGCTACGGCGACGCGCCAGCCGATCCGGTCGGCGAGGGTCGCCAGCGCCCCGATGCGCAGCGCGTAGGAGAGGACCAGGGCAGCGGCCCCGTAGGCGCCGATGCGGCTGTCGCGCATGATCTCGAGGCGCCGGGCCACCGTGGTGCCGCCCCCGAACCCGTCTGCCACATCGGCGAGGCCGTCCTCGTGCAGGGCCCCGGTCACCAGGGTGGTGAAGGCGAGCGCCAGGGTCGCGGCGAGGAACGGGCCGAGCCCCAGCGCCAGGGACGCCGCGAGCGCGATGGCACCCGCCAGTCCGATCACCAGGCCGGCGAGCGGCAGCATCCGGGGCACGGTGCGGAAGTCGGGCGCGGCATGAGCGTCGATCTCGCCCGGCAGGGCCGGGACCGGCAGGCGGCTGTAGAAGCGCAGGCAGGCTGCGAGATCGGCGAGGGGCGGCCACGGTCCGGACGGAGGCGCAGGCGGCTCGAACTCGTCGTCGCCGAGATCGTCGGATCGGTCCGACCCCGCACTCGATTCCGTCGCCATCCCTCGACACACCTCGATGAAGGCACCCTGAACCTGCGGATTCGCCCCTGGCCACCATTTTGCTGTATCTGCACGCCTCACGATAGCCCCGCAGGCGGATTTCCCCCCGCGAGGGGGGCGCTCCCGCAGGACAACCGACCCATGGCCGACACCCCGACCGACGCCGCCCCGTTCGACGACATCCGCCGCCTGATCGCCACCATGCCGGGGCCGGACGAGGCCGCCGCCGCCGAGGTCTCGGCCCGCGATTCGCTGCTGACCAAGCCCCCCGGCAGCCTCGGCCGGCTCGAATTCCTCGCCGCCTGGATGGCGGCCTGGCAGGGCAAGGCGCCGCCGAGCCTCGACCGGCCGCTGGTCTGCGTCTTCGCCGGCAGCCATGGCGTGGCGGCGCAGGGCGTCTCGGCCTACCCGTCCGCGGTCAACCGCCAGATGCTCGACAATTTCGCCGCCGGGGGCGCGGCGATCAACCAGATCTGCGCCGCCTACGGGCTCGGCTTCAAGGTCTTCGACCTCGCCATCGACATGCCGACCGGCGACATCACGACCGAGCCGGCGATGACCGAGAAGGCCTGCGTCGCCACGATGGCGTTCGGCATGGAGGCGGTTGCGGCGGGCACCGACGGGCTCGCCGTCGGCGAGATGGGCATCGGCAACACCACGGTGGCCGCAGCGATCTACGCCGCGCTCTACGGCGGCGAGCCGGCCCGATGGGTCGGCCGCGGCACCGGTGTCGACGAGGCGGGCTACGCCCGCAAGGTCGCGGCGGTCGAGGCGGCGCTGACATGTCACCAGGGCCAGCTCGACGATCCGCTCGCGGTGATGGCGCGGCTGGGCGGCCGCGAGATCGCCGCCATGGCCGGCGCGATCCTGGCGGCGCGGCTTCAGCGGGTGCCGGTGGTGATCGACGGCTACGTCTCGACCGCCGCTGCCGCGCTCCTCCACGCCGTCGATCCCCGCGCCCTCGACCATTGCCTCGCCGGTCACGTCTCGGCGGAGGGAGACCACGCCGCGGTGCTGGAGCGCTTAGGGATGCGCCCGCTCGTCGATCTGGGCCTGCGCCTCGGCGAGGGCAGCGGCGCGGCGCTCGCGCTCGGGATCGTCAAGGCGGCGGTGGCCTGCCACCGCGAGATGGCGACCTTCGCGCAGGCGGGCGTGTCGGGGCCGGTGTCCTGACGCGTCAGGCCGACCGCGCCATCGCCTTGCGGACCCGCCCGACCAGCGCCCAGAGCCGCGGATCGCGCTTGATCCGCCGCTTCAGGCGCCCGCCCGCCCCGGCCACCGCTCCGTAGGCCCGGCCGCGCAGGCTCACCGGGATCACCGCATCGACGAGCGCGATGGTCTCGTCGCAGATGCTGGCCTTGTAGCGCGCCTCGCCGACGCCGAGATCGAGGGCGGTGCGGCCGCGCAAGGATTGGTCGCGGATCAGGGCCTGGAGCAGCAGGTCGCCGGGGCTGAAGCGGGCGAGGGTCGGATCCGGGTCGAACGAGGTCAGCATGCCGCTGAAGCGCGTCGCGTCGACCGCGCCCACGAAGGTGGCGAGGATGCGCCCGCCCTCCGTGCGCAGGGCGTGCAGTTCCAGGGCTCCGGCCCGGTGTGCCCCTTTGAGGAAGTCGCGCGCCGCCGGATCAGCGTAGGGATCGCGGATGCCGCTTCTCGCGAAACGCACCGCCTTCTGGGCGAGATAGGCCGACAGGATCGCCTCGCCGTCGGCCTCGTCCGCCGCGACCCGGTGCGCGACCGGCCCATGCGCTGCGACCAGCCACTTCTCCTTCTGGCGCAGCTTGCGCCTGGCGTCGCCGCTCAAGCACCGCTTCAGCACGGCCTCCGGGTCGGCCTCCAGCGCCAGGCCGTAGGCGTCGCTCGGCGAGGCGGATCCTTTCGCCAGCGGGTTCGGCACGCCGTTCCAAAGCCTGGGCTGGTCTGGCAGGTGGATCACGTCGATGCCGGCCTCCACGCCTGCGCGGCGCAGGGCACGGGCATAGGCCTCGTCCGGCAGGGCCATCGCCTCCGGGCCGGCGAAGAGCGGCATGTGGTAGTTGGCGTGCCGGCCGCCGATCACCCGCGCGACGCGGATGCCGGCCTCGCGGTGCGTGAACAGCGGCAGCAGCGCGACGGGCCGCCCGGCGGGATCGCGCAGCAGCACCGGGCAGGCGCGCGCCCCCTCCGGCAGCAGGCGGGCGCAGGCCGCCACCCAGTCGAAGCGCTGATAGGGCGTCATGACCACGCCGGGCGCCGCCTCGAGCGCGCGCCAGGGCGCCTCGGCCGCTGCGAGGCTCGGAAAAATCTCGGGCGTCAGGGAGAGGGACGGCGCCGGTCCGGCCGCCACGCCCTCCGCCGCGAGTTGCATCGTACCGCCCATCGCTCCACCTCGCCCATCCCGTCATGACCTAGCGGGCAAGCGTGCAGAATCCGCAAACGCCGTAACGAAGCTTTGGCCGATCGCGGCCATCCTGCGGTCATGTTGTCCGTCCGCGCCCGCCACCGCCTGTTCCATGCCGGCTTCGCCGCCATCGCGGCCACCGGGGCCGACCGCTGGCTCGCCCCCGCCGCCCGCGGCCGCGGCGTGATCCTGACCTTCCACCACGTCCGCCCGGACGAGGCGCCGCCGGGCGCCTACGCGCCGAACCGGCTGCTCGCCATCACCCCGGCCTTCCTCGACCGCACGCTGACGGCCCTGCGGGCGCGGGGTTTCGCGATCGTCCCCCTGTCGGACCTGCCGCGGCGGCTGGCCGAGGACGGGGAGCCCTTCGCCGTGCTGACCTTCGACGACGGCTACCGCGACAACCTGGAACACGCGGCCCCGGTGTTGCGCCGCCACGGCGCACCCTGGACGCTGTTCGTGACCCACGACTACGCCACCGGGATCGGCCGGCTGTGGTGGATCGAGCTGGAGCGGGCGATCCGGATCCTCGATCGGGTACGGCTGCCGGAGGTCGGGCTCGACCTGCCCGCCCGGGACGACGCGCAGAAATCCGCCGCGTTCGCAGAGGCCTACCGCGCCCTGCGGGCCGGGCCGGAGGAGGCGTTACGCGCCGCGGCCCTGCGCCTGTGCGTCGAGGCCGGGATCGATGCGGCGAAAATCGCCGGCGAACTGTGCCTGTCGGGGAGCGAGTTGCGCGAGCTTGTCCGGGACGAGGCGGTGACGCTCGCCGCTCACACCCTGTCCCACCCGATGCTGGCCAAGCACGAGGCCGCCGCCGCCCGCCGGGAGATCGTCGACGGGCGGGCGCGCCTCGGCGACCTGCTCGGCCGCGTGCCGGAGCATTTCTCCTACCCGGTCGGCGATCCGGGCTCTGCGGGTGCGAGAGAATTCGCGCTCGCCCGCGAGGCGGGCTACCGTACCGCCGTGACGACCCGGCCCGGCCACCTCTTCCCGGGCCATGCCGCGCATCTGCACGCCCTGCCGCGGGTCTCGGTCAACGGCTGCTTCCAGACCGACGCGGCCCTGCGCGCGCTGCTCTCCGGCGTGCCGTTCCTGGTCTGGAACCGGGGGCGGCGGCTCAATGTCGGGTGAGGCTCAGCGGTGGCGCCGGCGGCGGTAATGACGGCGCTCACCGCCGCTGATCACCGCAAAGCTCGCGCTCTGGCGTCCGCCGCGCAGGCGCCCGGTCCAGCCGCGGCGGCCGCGGGGGGCGGGCTCCACCGCCTCGGCGAGGCTCGGGGGCTCCGGCAGGCGCGGAATCGCTGCGGAGACTGCCGCGGCCGCGGCGGCGACGCCCTTCGCGGCAGGGCCGAACAGCGAGAGGCACTGGTTATAGGCGAGGTCACCCTTGATGCGCTCGCAATCGCCGACGGAGCGTGGCGCGCCCTGCGCCAGGGCGGCACCGGCGAGGGGACCGAGAAGGAGGAGGAACGCGAGCGCGTGGCGCATGGGCCTGGGGCTGCCTTGCGGGTATCGAGAGGATGGCGAAGCGGGAGAGCGCGGGCCGGACGGCCGCGACGCGAGAGTTTCGCAGCCCATTTTGGCGAAAACCCGGCCTCTGCACCATCCCGGACATCGGAAAGGCGTCAGGCCGGGTCGCGGTCGGGCCGTTCCATCCAGCGGATCAGCGGCATCAACGGGAAGATCCAGGCGAGCCCGAGGATCGCGTAGAGCACGGACTGCACCAGCGGCGGCGTCTGGGCGATGCGGCTGTCGGCGAGCGCCATGGCGAGGGGCGCGTAGATGAACACGAAGGCGATCATCACGATCGCCCCGACGAAGGAGCGGGTGCGGCGGCGCATGGCGGGAAACCTTGATGGGGCGACCTGGAGCGGTGGCGAGGTGTTGGACCCCGCCTACGCGAGGCCCCGCCCGGCCGCAATCCGGCCCGCCGACGCAGGCGGATGCCGAACTACCCCGCCTGCGACAGCGGCGCCCCGGAATCGTTACCGGCCCGGGCCGCCGCCAGCAGCGCGTCGCTCCGCGCCCGCCAGGCCGCGATTGCCCGCGCCTTGACCGGGCCGAAGCCGCGGATCTCCTCGGGCGCGGCGAGGAGGTCGCGAAGCGCCGCCGGATCGGCCTGGCCGACGAGGGCGAGGGCGGCATCGATCTGGGTCTCGTAATCCGCCAGCACCGCCCGCTCCTCCCGCCGTTCGGCGATCAGCCGCAGCGGATCGAGGCGCCGGCCACGCAAGGTTTTCAGAGCGGCGAGCCCGCGCAGCACCGGCAGCAGCCACGGACCGAAGGCCATCTTGCGCGGCTCGGCTTCGCCGGGTCGCGTCCGGGCGAGGAACGGGGGCGCGAGATGGAAGGTCGGCCGCACCTTGCCGTCGAACTCGTCGGCGAGACGCGCCAGGAAGGCTGGATCGGACTGGAGGCGGGCCACCTCGTACTCGTCCTTGATCGCCATCAGCTTGAACAGGGAGCGGGCGACCGCCTCGGCCAGCGCGTCGCCGCCCCGCGCCCGCACCGCCGCGACCCGGGCGCGGTAGCGCGCGGCGTACGCGTCGTCCTGGTAGGCGGCGAGGTACTCGGCCCGGCGCGCCACCACGGCATCGAGGTCCTGCGCCGGCACGGCGTCCGGCGCGAGATGCGATGTGACGAAGGCCGGATCGGCGGCGAGCAGCCGGCCCCAGGCGAGCGCCAGCCGGTTGCCCGCCACCGCGACGCCGTTCAGCGTCACCGCCTGGTCGAGGGCCTCGCGCGAGACCGGCACCAGCCCGCATTGCCAGGCAAAGCCCAAGAGCAGCACGTTGGCGGCTTGCGCGTCGCCGATCAGGCGCGCGGCCATGGCCTGCGCGTCGAGGCCGCGCAGCGCCCCGGCGCGGACCCGGCGGGCGAGCAGGTTTTCCAGCATCCGCGTGTCGATGCGGGCCTTCGGGTCGCGCAGGGTCGTGCCGGTCGGGATCTCGTGGGTGTTGGCGACGATGCGGGTGCGGGCGGGATCGATCACCGCCGCCGCGTCGGCACTCGCCGCCACGACGAGGTCGCAAGCCAGAATCGCGTCGGCCCGGCCGCGGTCGATCCGCACCTGGTGGAGCGCGCCCGGATCTGCCGCGAGCCGCACGAACGAGAGCACCTGCCCGCCCTTCTGGGCGAAGCCCATGAAGTCGAGCACGCTGGCGCCGCGTCCTTCGAGATGGGCCGCCATGGTGATGAGGGCGCCCACCGTCACCACGCCGGTGCCGCCGACGCCGGCGACCAGGATCTCGTAGGGGGCAGCGCCGAGGACGGTGTCGGGCTCCGGCAGCGCGGCGGCGCGGGACGCGACGGTCTCGGGGTCGACCGCGACGCCGGGCCGGCGCCGCGGCGTCGCACCCGCAAGCGTGACGAAGGACGGGCAGAAGCCCTTGAGGCAGGAGAGATCGCTGTTGCAGCCGGTCTGGTCGATGGCGCGCTTCCGGCCGAACTCGGTCTCGACCGGCACCACCGAGAGGCAGTTCGATTTCTGCTGGCAGTCGCCGCAGCCCTCGCAGACGAGCGGGTTGATGACCGCGCGCCGAGCCGGCGGCGCGGCGAGACCCCGCTTGCGCCGCCGGCGCGCCTCGGTGGCGCAGGTCTGGTCGTAGACCAGGACCGTCACGCCGGAGGTCTCGCGCAGCTCCCGCTGCACGGCGTCGAGGTCGTCGCGATGATGCACCGTGACGCCGGGGCCGAGGGGGTCGCGGACGGCAGCCTGCGCCACCCGGCCCGGATCGTCCGATACCACGACGACCCGGCGTGCCCCCTCCGCGGTCACCAGGCGGGTGATCTGCGGCACGGTGAGCACGCCGTCGACCGGCTGGCCACCGGTCATCGCCACGGCGTCGTTGTAGAGGATCTTGTAGGTGATGTTGGCCCCGCTCGCGACCGCCTGCCGGATCGCCGCG
Source organism: Methylobacterium frigidaeris (assembly GCF_022179185.1). Classification (GTDB taxonomy): domain Bacteria; phylum Pseudomonadota; class Alphaproteobacteria; order Rhizobiales; family Beijerinckiaceae; genus Methylobacterium; species Methylobacterium frigidaeris. Next base: position 170,775 of record NZ_BPQJ01000014.1, read on the forward strand.
TGGCCGGAATGGAAGTAGGTCCCGTCGCCGAGATTCTGGAAGACGTGGGCTTGGCGGGTGAAGGGCGCCTGGCCGGTCCAGTCGACCCCCTCGACCCCCATCGGCACGATGCCGGTGGTGTCGCGGTCCATCCAGTTCGCCATGAAGTGGCAACCGATGCCGGCCCGGCCCTGCGAGCCCTCGGGCACCCGGGTCGAGGTGTTGTGCGGGCAGCCGGAGCAGAAATACGGCGTGCGCACCGGCAGCGGCCCGGAGGCGGGTTGCGCGGGCATCGTCTCCGGCTCGGCGACGGCGAGGCCGAGAGCGCGCAGGGCCTCCGCCAGGATCCCGACGAGGCGCGAGGGACGCAGCTCCTCGACCTCCGGGACGAGGGGTCGGCCCTCCGCACCGCGCTTGCCGAGGATGCGGGGGCGGTATGGGCTGGGGAGATCGTAGAGCCCGTCGCGCAATTGCCGCTCGACCAGCGGCGCCTTCTCCTCGATCACCAGCACGGTCTCGACGCCCGCCGCGGCGCCTGAGAGGCCCGCTACGTCGAGGGGATGGACGAGCCCGACCTTCATGATGGCGATCCCGGCGGCGCTCAGCGAAGCCGGATCGTGGCCGAGGAGCCGGAAGGCCTCCATCGCATCGCCATGGGCCTTGCCGACGGTGACGACGAGGAGGCGGGGCCGCTGCGGCGCCACCACCAGCCGGTCGAGGGGGTTGGCCCGGGCGAAGGCGCGGATCGCCTCGAGCTTCTGCAGCGCGCGGGCCTCGATGGCGAGGCTCGGCAGGTCGGGCCAGCGGATGTGCAGGCCGCCTTGCGGCGGGGTGAAATCGGGCACCGCGAAGGACGGCAGCGGCGAGAGCTCGACCGAGGCCGCGCCCTCCACCACTTCGGAGATCGCCTTGAAGCCGACCCAGGCGCCGGAGACCCGTGAGGCGGCGAAGCCCCAGAGGCCGAAGGCCTCGTACTCGGCGATGGAGGCCGGGTGGATCACCGGCATGTGCCAGGCCGCGAGCGCCAAGTCGCTCTGGTGCGACATTGAGGAGGAGACGCAGCCATGGTCGTCGCCGGCGACGACCAGCACGCCGCCCTTCGGTGACGAGCCATAGGCGTTGCCGTGCTTGAGGGCGTCGCCGGAGCGGTCGACCCCCGGGCCCTTGCCGTACCAGAGGCCGAACACGCCCTCGACGGTGGCGGCCGGATCGAGGGCGACGCGCTGGCTGCCGAGGAGCGCCGCCGCCGCCAGATCCTCGTTGATGCCGGGCTGGAAGCGGATTCCGGCCTGCGCGAGGCGATCCTTCGCCCGCCACAATTCCTGGTCGACGGCGCCCAAAGGCGAGCCGCGATAGCCGGAGACGAGGCCGGCGGTGTTGAGCCCGTCGCGGCGGTCGATCTGGCTTTGAGCCAGGAGGAGCCGGACCAGGGCCTGCGTGCCGGTCATGTAGACCCGCCCGGTCGAGCGGTCGAAACGGTCGTCGAGGCGGTAGGCGCGGTCGAGCTCGGGCATCGGCGGGATCTCCTCGCCGTCAGGCTATGCCGCTCTTCAAGGCAAAATCTGCCTCTCTGCTTTCGCAAGAGCGCTCGCACAGGTACGAATGGTACCGGAAACGCCGAAACGGGACATGCCCATGCCTGAACGGGGAGACGCGCCGGACCGCTTCGAGCGGGCGATCCTGGACGCGCTGCAGGACGATGCGCGCCTCTCGGTGCAGGACCTCGCGCAACGGATCGGTCTCTCGACCTCGCCGACCTGGCGGCGCCTGAAGGCGCTGGAGGAGCGGGGAATCATCCGCGGCTACGTCGCGCTCGTCGACGCGGCAGCGCTCGACCACGGCCAATGCGTCTTCGCCCACGTGACGCTCGCCAAGCACGATCGGGTGGGCGTGGCGGAGTTCGAGCGCGTGATCGGGCGCCGGGACGAGGTGCTGGAATGTTTCTCGACGACCGGGCAGGCCGATTACCTGCTGCGGGTCGTGGTGCGGGACGCGCAGCACTACGAGCGCTTCCTGCAGGAGGCGGTGTTCTCCTGCCCGGCGGTGCAGCAGATCCATTCGAACTTCGCCCTGCGCGAGGTGAAGTTCAGCGTGAAAGTGCCGACCGGGACATGAAAAAGAGCCCGGCCGTGAGGCCGGGCTCCGCTCCGCCGCGGGGACGGAGTGTGACGACTAGAAGCCGTTGAA
>NZ_BPQJ01000015.1 GCF_022179185.1 Methylobacterium frigidaeris
GCTCATAACCTGAAGGTCACAGGTTCAAATCCTGTCCCCGCAACCAAGATCATGACAAACCCCGCTCGGCGATGCCGGCGGGGTTTGTCGCATTCAGGCCAGCGTGTAGCCGGGCTTCTTGAAGATCGTGTCCGTCTTGGCGACGATGTCGGGCTCGTAGACGGTGGCTATCCAGGCGCTCGGCTCCACGTCCTCGACGCCAACCGAGACCGAGCCTTCGGAGCAGCCGGTCGCGGTCATCACAGCCTTGGTGATCTCGTCGGTGATGCGCTGCTTCTGCTCGTCGCTCCGGCCGGAATAGAGCTTCACGATGACGTGTGGCATGGGGTCGGGTTCTCTCTTTCTTAGCGCCCGCCGTACTCGGCGTCGGTCACGGGATCGAGCCAGGTCACGGCGCTGCCGTCCTGCTTCTCCTGGATGGCGATGTGGCTCATGCCGGTGGCGGCGGTCGCGCCGTGCCAGTGCTTCTCGCCGGGCGGGAACCACACCACATCGCCGGGCCGTATCTCCTCGATCGGGCCACCCTCCCTCTGCGCCCAGCCCAGGCCGACCGTGACGATCAGGGTTTGGCCGAGGGGATGGGTGTGCCAGGCCGTCCGCGCGCCCGGCTCGAAGGTGACGTGGGCGCCGGTGACGCGCGCCGGATCCGGCGGGCCCATGAGCGGGTCGATCCGCACCCGGCCGGTGAAGTACTCCGCCGAGCCCGTCTGCGACGGACGGGACCCGCTCCTATGGATTTCCATGACAAACTCCCTCCTGGCGCGCCGCGTGGGACCGGACTGCCTTAGCCCAGGTCCCACCGGCGCCGCCAGGGAGGGGGAAAGATCAGCGTGCCGCCTCGCGGCCGACCCGGCTGTGGCGCCGGCCATAGCCGAAATAGATCGCGAGCCCGATCCCGAGCCAGACCACCAGGCGCAGCCAGGTCTCCCCGTCGAGGGAGAGCATCATCGCCAGACAGACCAGGATGCCGGCCACCGGTATCAGCGGCACCAGCGGCACGCGGTAGCCCCGCGGCTCGTCCGGGTGGGTGCGCCGCATAATGACGACGCCGGCGCAGACGATGATGAAGGCGAGCAGCGTGCCGATGCTGGTCATGTGACCCAGCGTGCTGATCGGAGTCAGACCGCCCAGGAGCGCCGCGAACACCATGAAGAACAGGTTCGAGCGGTACGGCGTGCGCCAGGTCGGGTGAATGGCCGCGAAGAATTTCGGCAGCAGCCGGTCGTTCGCCATGGAGAAGAAGACCCGCGACTGGCCGTAGAGCAGCACCAGCATCACGGTCGTGAAGCCCGCGATGACACCGAGCGTCACCAGGGTCTGGAGCCACGGGAACGGCGTCTGCTTGATGGCGGTGGCGACCGGGGCCGCGTCGCCCTTCATCGACGCGTAGGGAACGAGGCCGGTGAGCACCGCCGCGAAGGCGATGTAGAGCACCGTGCAGATCGCCAGCGAGCCGAGGATGCCGACCATCATCGTGCGCTGAGGGTTCTTCACCTCCTGCGCCGCCGTCGAGACCGCGTCGAAGCCGATATAGGCGAAGAACACTACGCCGGCCGCCCGCATGATGCCGCTCCAGCCGTACTCGCCGAAGGTGCCGGTATTCTCCGGGATGAACGGCACGTAGTTCTGCGCCTTGATGTAGAACAGGCCGACCCCGACCACGACCAGCACCACCGCGACCTTCACCACCACGATCACGCTGTTGACCCGGGTCGATTCACGCACGCCGCGCATCAGGAGCAGCGAAATCAGGCACAGGATCAGGACTGCCGGCAGGTTGACGAGGCCATGGACGCTCGAGCCGTCGGCCAGCTGCACCGTCTCGAACGGCGAGTGCAGGAGGCGCGGCGGCAGCGTGATCCCCCAATCCTGCAACAGGCTGGCGACGTATTTCGACCAGCTCACCGACACGGTGGCGGCGCCGACCGCGTATTCGAGCACCAGATCCCAGCCGATGATCCAGGCGACGAACTCGCCCATCGTCGCGTAGGCGTAGGTGTAGGCGCTGCCCGAGACCGGGATCATGCTGGCGAGCTCGCTGTAGCACATGCCTGCGAGCGCGCAGCCGATGGCCGCGATGGCGAAGGAGATGACGACCGCCGGCCCGGCATTCTCGGCCGCCGCGATGCCGGTGAGCGAGAACAGCCCGGCGCCGATGATCGCCCCGATGCCGAGCCCAACCAGGCTCCAGGGCCCCAGGGTGCGCTCGAGGGTGTGGCTGCCGCCCTCCGCATCCTCTCGGAGGCGATCGATCGGCTTCGTCCGCATCAGCCCGTCCGCTACGCTCTCCTGTGCCATCGTGCGTTCTCCGAGGGTCGTCAAGGACTAGAACGCAGCGTCATCGCCAAAGCTGCACCGTGATGATCGTCCTCTCTCGGAAGGGAGTTGCTGCACCGCAATCGTCTCGCCCGCGACGCATCGGCCGCTTGCCGAAGCGTCCCCCGCTTCAATAGTATTCGCCCGCAGACACAGGAGGAGCCCCCATGTGCCGGATCTTCGCCGAGCAGACGCCGGAGCGCTACGCCTATGAGACGCGTTCGCTGCGGATCGGCGGGCACTGCACCTCTCTGCGCCTTGAGACCGCGTTCTGGACCATCCTGGAGGAGATCGCCCGTCAGGAGGGGCTGAGCGTCGCGAAGTTCGCCACCAAGCTCCATGACGAGGTGCTGGAGCGGCACGGCGCGGTGCGCAACTTCGCCTCGCTCCTGCGCTGCTCCTGCCTGATCTACCTGTCCGGGGGCCACCGGGCGGCTGCGCCGGTGCTGATGGCGGCAGAGTAAGCCTATCTGGCATCCTCCAGGATCATCGCCGCGCCCTTCTCGGCCAGCATGATCGTCGGCGAGTTGGTGTTGCCCGAGGTGATGCGCGGCATCGCCGAGGCGTCCGCGACCCGCAGGCCCCGCACCCCGCGCACCCGCAGGCGCGCATCGAGCACCGCGCCGGCCTCGTGGTCGGCCCCCATCCGGGCGGTGCCGACGGGATGGAAGATCGTGGTGCCGAGATCGCCTGCGGCCTTGAGCAGGTCGGCGTCGCTCGCGATCGAGGGTCCCGGCAGGTGCTCCTCCGGCCGATAGCGGGCGAGTGGCGCCTGGGCGACGATGCGGCGGGTCAATTTCAGCGAATCGACCGCCACCCGGCGGTCCTCCTCGGTCGAGAGATAGTTCGGCCGGATCTCCGGCGGCGCCAGCGGGTCGGGGCTCGCCGCATGCACGCTGCCGCGGCTCGAGGGGCGCAGGTTGCACACGCTCGCCGTGAAGGCCCCGAACGGGTGCAGGCCCTCGCCCCACTTGTCGAGGGAGAGCGGCTGGAAGTGGTATTCGAGGTTCGCGGTGGCGTAATCGGGCGAGGAGCGGGTGAACACCCCGACTTGGCTCGGTGCCATGGTGAGCGGCCCGGTGCGGAACAGCGCGTATTCCACCCCCATCCAGCCGCGCTTGATCAGGTTGGCATAGGTGAGGTTGAGCGTCGGCACGCCCGTCACCTTGTAGACCGGCCGGATCTGCAGGTGGTCCTGCAGGTTCTCGCCGACGCCGGGGGCGTGATGCGCGACCTCGATCCCGAGGGCCTGGAGCCGCGCCCCGTCGCCGATCCCGGAGAGTTCGAGGAGTTTCGGCGTCGCGACGGCGCCGGCCGAGAGCACGACCTCGCCGTTCGCCCGCGCCAGGTAGCGCTGCCCGCCGCGGCCGAACACCACGCCGGCGGCGCGGCCGTCCTCGATCAGCACCCGCTCGACATGCACCCCGGTCTCGAGCCGCAGGTTGGGGCGGTTCAGGGCCGGCTTGAGGAAGCCGCGGGCCGCGCTCCAGCGCCGGCCGCGACGCTGGTTGACCTGGAAGTAGGACGAGCCCTCGTTATCGCCGGTATTGAAGTCCGGAATCTTGGGGATGCCGGCGGCCTCCGCGGCGTCGCGGATCGCGTCGAGGATCGCCCAGCGGATCCGCGGCGGCTCGACCCGCCACTCGCCGCCGGAGCGGTGGAAGCTGTTCGGCGGCGCGATGTGGTCCTCGTGCTTGAGGAAGTAGGGCAGCACGTCGTCCCAGCCCCAGCCCTCGAGGCCGAGCTGGCGCCAGCCGTCGTAATCGGCGGCCTGGCCGCGCATGTAGATCATCGCGTTGATGGCGGACGAGCCGCCGATGACCTTGCCGCGCGGGTAGGCCAGCTGGCGCCCGTTCAGCCCCGCCTCGGCCTGGGTGGTGAAGAGCCAGTCCGCCCGCTTGTTGCCGATCGCGAAGAGATAGCCGGCCGGGATGTGGAACCAGATCCAGTTGTCGCGCCCACCCGCCTCCAGCACCAGCACGCGCCGGCGCGGATCGGCCGAGAGGCGGTTGGCGAGCACGCAGCCCGCCGAGCCCGCCCCGACCACGATGTCGTCGTAGGTGCCGAAATCCTCGAAAGCCCCGCCGGCCGTGCTGCCCGCCATCGCGTTTCCCCGCCCTGATCTGTCGTTCCGGCGGGTTTAGCGCATTCCTCTGGCGACGGCGCAAGGGGTACCAGTTAAGCTCCGCCGAAACATCCGGGAGGGGACGATGGGGCGGACAATCGGAATCGCGGCGGGTCTCGCCGCCGGCCTGATGGCGGCGCCGGCGCTCGCCGGCGAGTGCGGTGCGCTCGCCGCCCTGAAGATCGAGGCGGTGAACCTCCACTCCGCCGCCGAGGTCCCGGCCTCGGGTGACCTGCCGGCCTATTGCCGGGTGCTCGGCACGGTGCGGCCGGCGATCAGCGTCGAGGTGCGGCTGCCGCTGCAGAACTGGAACGGCAAATATTACGGTACCGGCTGCGGCGGCTTCTGCGGCACCCTCAATGCGGACGCGCCCGGCTTCACCAACGCGATGAATTACGGCCTGCGCCGGGGCTACGCCGCCTCGACGATGGATTCGGGCCACTGGGGCACCGGCTCGGTCGACGGGCGCTGGGCCGTCGGCGACCTCGTCGCCCGGATGGATTGGGGCCAGCGCGCCGTGACCGAGACCGCCCGGGTCAGCAAGGCGCTGGTGCGGGCCTTCTACGACCGGCCGCAACACAAGTCCTACTTCGCCGGCTGCTCCACCGGCGGCCGCATGGCGGCGATGGAGGCGCTGAAATACCCGAAGGACTTCGACGGGATCATCAGCGGAGCGCCTGCCCTCGACTATACCGGCCTCGTCGCCACGACCTTCGCCTGGGTGACGAAGGCGAATACGGGCGCGGACGGCAAGCCGATCCTGACGACGCCGCGGGTCAAGCTCGTGGCGGATGCGGTGGCGGCGGCCTGCGGGGCGAAGGAGACCGGAGGCCTCGTCGCCGACCCGCGGCAATGCAGCTTCAAGCCGTCGTCGCTGCGCTGCTCCGGCGACACCTCCGACAAGTGCCTGAGCGAGGCCGAGATCGGGGTGCTGGAGAAGTGGTACGCCGGCCCGGCCGATACCGGCGGCCGGGCGCTCTATCCCGGCGGCATCCCGCTCGGCTCCGAGGCACATTGGCCGCGCTGGCTCACGGGCCTCGGCAACGCACCGGCGATCCTGCCGCTCTTCTCCGCCGACTTCCTGCGCTACATGGCGTTCTGGCCCTCGCCCGGGCCGGCCTACCGCGTCGCGGATTTCGATTTCTCCGCCGATCCGGCCCGGATGGCACCGCAGGCGCAGGTCTACAACGCCGCCACCTACGATCCCGTGGCCGCGACGGTGCGGCCGGCGGCCGATCTCGCACCCTTTCGCGATGCGGGCGGCAAGCTCCTGATCTATCACGGCTGGGGCGATCCGCTGGTCACGCCGTTCATGAGCGTCGCCTTCTACGAGGCGTTGGCCAAAGGAACCGATGGCAAAGGAGCCGGCGGACAGGGCCCGGGCGGCTTCGACGCCCTGGCCAAGACCGCGCGCCTGTTCATGGTGCCGGGCATGGACCATTGCGGCATCGGCACCGAGGGGCCGGGCATCAGCGACACCGGCATCGATCCGCTGACGGCGCTGGAACGCTGGGTCGAGGCCGGGGAGGCGCCGCGCGAGCTCGTCGCGACGAAGCGCGACGCCGGCGGGGCGGTGCTGTGGTCGCGGCCGGTCTGCGCCTACCCGCAGGTCCCCCGCCCCGACGGCGCCGGCCTCAGCTGTGCGGCGCCGTGAGGGCGACCTCGACCGCCCGGCCTCGGTCGGTCGGCCTAAGGCGACAGCCTCTCCACGGCGGCCGGAATTTTCCTATAGTGTAACGTGTTAGCAATTGTTCAGGGCCGCTTTCGTGGCATCTGTGCCGCAGGAGTGGCAGGCATGAGCGACGATGCACGACCCCGGGTCCTCTCGATCACCAGTGTCACCGCCGTCAGCACGATCGACGGCGGCGATACCCTGGCGGCCGAAGTGAGCGGGCCGGATGGCGGCACGGTGTTCCTGCTGATTCCCCTCGGGGCCGCCGGTGCCCTGATCACCCAGCTCACCGACGCCGCCGAGCGCGGGGCGCAGGAGCGGCGTCTCCACAGCCAGGGACGCCGCCCCGTCCCGGGAACGTAGGATCCGAGTCCTCCTGCTGAGCGCGATCGTTCGAATGCGAGTGGTCGGCTGAACCGATCGTTGCGGGAGACGGGCGGAGAACGGGCCTCCGGTCGCGGAGGTGCATCGTGTCGTTCAGGAATCGGCTCCGCTTCGAGCACCAGCTCGCCGCGCTGGTCGGCTTGCTCTGCCTTGCCCTGGTGGGGGCGACGGTGGGCGGCGCCGTCTGGCTCGAGCGGAGGAGCGCCATCCAGCTCGCCGAGGCGCGCCTCGCCCGCCTCGCCACCGGCATGGCCGAGACCCTCGACGTCACCTTGCGCGAGCGCTTCCGCGAGATCCAGGTCGTCGCCGGCCTCGAACCGCTGCGCGAGCGCTGGAGCAGCGACGCGACGATGGTCCGCGGCGTCCTCGCCGCCATGCGGACGACGGCGCCGGACTATGCCTGGCTCGGCTTCGTCTCGGCGGACGGCCGCATCCGGGTCGGCACGGACGGCCTGCTCGAAGGGATGGCGATGAACGGGAGAGCCTGGTTCGAGACCGGGCTCGCCAGGCCCAATGTCGGCGACGTGCACGAGGCGGTGCTGCTGAGCCGCCTCCTCGTCCGCGCCGAGCCCGAGCCCCTGCGCCTCGTCGACGTCGCGGCGCCGGTGCGCGATGCCGCGGGCGGCGTCATCGGGGTGCTCGCCGGCCACCTGAGCTGGGACTGGGCGATCCGGGCTCGGCGGCGCCTCCTCGACGAGGATCTGCCGGGCACCGACCTGTGGGTGCTCGACCGGCGCGGCCACGTGATCCTGGGGCCGCGCCTCGGCACGATGCCGTTCGGACCGGCCCGAATCGGCGCCATGGTCGAGCAGGGCAGCGGCCGCTTCACCGCCGCGCTCGGCACCGAGACGGTGCTCGCGGGCTTCGCCTCGGCGGCGACGGGCGAGCGGAGCGGGATCGCGGGCGGCGATCCCGGCCTCGGCTGGATCGTGGTGGCGACCCGGCCGGAGGCGCAGGCCCTCGCGCCGGTGCGGCGCTCGGTACAGGCGCTGCTCGCCCTCGGCGCCGCCGCGGCGGTGATCGGCATCGCGCTCGCCTGGTGCCTCGGTCGCCGGGCGGCGGCACCGCTCCGGCGGATGACCGCCGCAGCGGACCGGATCGGTCGCGAGGCCGAGGCGACCACGCTGCCGCGCCTCGATGGCGCCCGGGAATTCGTGGCCCTCTCGGCCGCCCTGCGCTCGCTGCTGCGGCGGATCGGCACCGTCGAGCGCGAGCTCAACGATGCCACGACCCGCTCGACCCGCGTCGCCGCCTTCTACCGGCGCCAGATCGAGGACCTGCGCCAGGTCGCCGGTACCGACGTGCTCACCGGGCTCCTCAACCGGCGCGGTTTCGCTGGGCCGGCGGAGGAGGCCTTCGCGCAGGCGAGGGGCGGCCGCTGCGGGGTCGCCGTGCTGGTCGTCGACATCGACCACTTCAAGCGCGTCAACGACCAACACGGACACGATGCCGGCGACGCGGTGATCCGCCATGTCGGTGCCCTGCTGGCGGAGACCGTGCGCGGCTCCGACACCGTCGCCCGCTTCGGCGGCGAGGAATTCGTGGTGCTGCTCCTCGGCCTTGGCGGGTCCGAGGCGGGGCTCATCGCCGAGCGACTCTGCGTCGCCGCGCGGGGCGCGGAGATCGCGCATGGCGGCCGCGCCATCGCCGTCACGGTCAGCATCGGGGTCGCGACGGTGTCGGCGCGCGACCCGGACATCCAGGCGGCGATCGCCCGCGCCGACGCGGCCCTCTACGAGGCCAAGGCGCGGGGCCGGGACCGGGTCAGCGTCGCGGTGGAGACCGAGGAGATCGAGCGGGCGGCGTGAGGGCCCCTCACCCTCGCTCGAGGCGCACGGATCGGCGGACGAAACCGAGGGCCGCGATCCCGTGCCCCCGTCTTCGGCGTTTCGGCGAGCTTAGCGATGCGACTGTCGCGCTGTCGAGAGGATCGACCGCCCGAGAGTCGCTTCCCGCACCGCATCCCGCCGTCGTCGGAGCGTTTCCGGCCCGGCGGAACCGGATTGCGTCAAGCTCCGTTAATGCCCCACGAGAGTATTCGTGGAGTCATGGAGGCGACGATGATGAAAGGTGGGCTGCTCTGGTTGATCGGCATACCGCTGCCGATCATCCTGATCCTGTTCTTCCTGGGCTACCTGCATTGATCATCTTGGCGGGACGCTACCGGGAGCGAACCGAGATCGGTGCGAAAGCCCGATAGGATCGGCTCACGCGGGCCAGTGGCCCCGCGTGAGCCTCATGACTTGAGCGCAGGGTCGTGCACCGCGACGAGGCGTCAGCGCCGCGAGGCGAGTTCGCCCATCCGGGCGGCACGGCCCTGCTCGACGTGCCAGCGCGCATCGGCTACCTGCCGGCGCAGGCTGTTGCGGCGCCAGAGATGGTACAGGCGCAAGAGGCGCGGGGCGGTGCCGGCCCGGACCTCGTGATGGCTCAGGCGGCGCAGCAGGCCCGGCAGGCAGGCGCCCGCCGCCTCGCCGGTGGCGATGTCGCCGAGGCGGACCTGGCGCCGCAATTCGGCCCGGTAATCCTCCACGCCCGATCCCCCCTCGTTCGTCCGTTTGAAGGAGACGCCGCTTCTCGTTCTGGCGAAAGCAGGATGGGAGGGTTGGCCGATGGTGGCAACGCGGCATCGTCGCCCGCCGGCAAAAGGCGTATCGCGCGCACAAAAAGAGGCCCTGCCGGCGGGAGCGAGCAGGGCGGTGAAGTCGACTTGGGGGCCTCAGCAACATCCCTGATGGTCGTCCACCCGGTCGAGACCGGGCCAACAGGGACGGTCGGGCAAGAATTGCCGCAACACTTGTGATGTTGCTGGTCTTTTTCAGCCCGTTCCATCACTTATGTGAAGATCCACCGCACGTGGAGTGCCGCCGGCGGTCATGTGCCGTGGGCACCGGCATAATCCGCGATCGAGACGAGGGACGGCACGTCGCGCAGGGTGATGGCGGTGGCGCGCTGCTCGATCAGGCCGTCCCGGCGCAACTGCTGCATCGTGCGGTTCATGTGCACGACGCTGAGGCCGAGGGCATCGGCCAGGACTTCCTGGGTGATCGGGAACGAGAAGCGGTTCTCCTGCACCCGGTCCACCGCCGCCAGCCGTTCGCGCAGCTCCAGCAGGAAATGCGCGACGCGCTCGTAGGCGGTCTGGCGTCCGAGGCGCACCACCTGGTTGACGAGCCAGATCTCCTCCATCTCCCGCGCCTGCCGCAGGGCCGCCGCCAAACCCGTCTCCCTGCCACCCGTCTCCCTGCCACCCGCCTCTCCGTTCCCCGTCTCTCCGCCGGCCTCGCGCCCGCCCGCGGCGGCGCGCAGGGCGCCCGCCTCGCAGATCTGGGCCGGCGTCAGGGTGGCGACGGAGCCGAAGGGCAGCGGGCGCCGGCGCGTTTCGAGGCCGATCAGGTCGCCGGGCAGCAGCACGACGACGATCTGGCGCCGGCCATCGGCGAGCAGCCGCTGGCGGCAGGCCCAGCCCTCCAGCAGCACCTGCGGCCGCGGCGCGGCCTCGCCGTCGCGCACCAGCTCGGTGCGGGCCGGCACCAGGACCGGGCGGGCGGTGACCTGGCGCAGCAGCGCCGCTTCCTCGGGCGCCAGCGGGGCGTAGCCGGAGAGGCGCCGCAGGGCCGCGTCCGGCGCGGCGGGAGAGCGGGCGAGGGATTCAACCGGCATCGTCAGCCTCCGCGAGCGCGTCTCCGGCCGGTGCCAGCGACCCCGAGCCCTGCAATCGCGAGCCTGCGGCCTGCAACCCGCTGCCCGGCGCCTGGACTGGCAGCTCGATGACGCAGCGCACCCCGCCCGGGCGGTATTCCAGGGCTGTCGTGGCGCCGAACTCGTAGACCAGGCCCTGCTCGATCAGCTCGCGCCCGAAGCCGCGGCGGGTCGGCGCGGTCGAGAGCAGGGTGACGCCGCTCTCCTGCCATTCGAGCCGCAGGCGGCGCTCCGGCCCGCCGCCATAGACGTGCCAGCCGATGGCGATCCGTCCGTCCGGCCGGGCGAGCGCCCCGTACTTGATGGCGTTGGTGGCGAGTTCGTGCAGCACTAGGCCGAGGGTCTCGGCGGTCTTCTGCGGTAGGCGCACCTCGGGGCCGGTGAGGGTCACTTGGCCGCCGTCCCGCACCGCGTGGGACAGGACCTCCTCGCCGATCAGCTCGGCGAGGTCGGTGGCGGCGTCGGGGCTGCGGGTCAGGATGTTCTGGGTGCGGGCGAGCGCTCCGAGCCGGCCGTCGAAATGCATCACGAAGTCGGCGAGCGAGGTCTGGCCCTCGGCGGTGCGGTTGGCCACCGAGCGCACCACCGCCAGGATGTTCTTCACCCGGTGCTGCAGCTCGGTGAGCAGCAGGCGCTGGCGGTCCTCGGCCATCCGCCGCTCGTGGCTGTCCGTGCAGGAGCCGAACCAGGTGACGGCGCCGCCATCCGGATCGGCCATCGGCTCGGCCCGGACGGTGAACCAGCGATAGGTGCCGGCGGCAGCCCGGATGCGGAACTCGTGCTCGAAGGTCTCGCGGTTCGCGACCGCCCGCCGCCAGCGGCGCTGGTTCTCCTCGACGTCCTCGGGATGCATCACCGTGAGCCAGCCGAGGCCGAGCGCCTTGCCGTCCTCCAGCCCCGTATGCTCGTAGAAGCGCGGATTGACGTAGATCCAGTTCAGCTCGGCATCGGCGGTGAACAGGAAGGCCGGGACGACGCGCTCCATCCGCCGGAAGCGCTCCTGGCTCTCGCGCAGGGCCCGCTCGGCCCGGGCGGTGGCGGTGATGTCCAGGAAGGTGATGACCACGCCGGCGATGAAGTTGTCGATCGAGCGGTAGGGCAGCACCCGGGCGAGGTAGCGCGCGCCGCTCTCCGGGCTGCCGACCTCGCGCTCGATGGTGCCGAGGGTGCGCAGCACCTTGCGCACGTCCTCGGGCAGCTCCGGATAGTTGATGCGCGCCGCGATATGGATGATCGGCCGCCCGAGATCGGAATCGATCAGGTGGAAGATATCGGTCACCGCCGGAGTAAAGTTCTTCACCCGGAACTCGTTGTCGAGGAACACCGTGGCGATCTGGGTGCTCTCGAGCAGGTTCTTGAGGTCGCTGTTGGCCCGGCCGAGGTCGTTGACACGATGGCCGAGCTCGCCGTTGACGGTCTGCAATTCCTCGTTGACGGATTGCAGCTCCTCCTTCGACGTTTCGAGCTCTTCGTTGGCGGATTGTAGCTCCTCGTTGATCGACTGATATTCCTCGTTGGAGGATTTCAGCTCCTCGTTGGTGCTCTCCAGCTCTTCGATCGTGGCCTGGAGGCGCTCGCGAGTGAGGCGCAGCTCGCTCTCGAGGCGCTGGACGTGCTCGTCGCGCAGGAAGGACGGGGCCGGCTCCTCGGTGCCGTCGCCGTCGAGCGTGTCGCCCTCCTGGAACAGGACGACGAAGCTCGGCGGGCCGTCGCCGCCGGGCACCGGCTCGATCACCAGGGTGACGAGGCGCCGCTCGCCGTCCGAGCCCATGGCGGTGCGCTCGGCCTTGACGGTGCGGTGCTCGGCCCCCGCCTTCAGCAGGGCGGCGCGCAGGTCGAGGCGCAGGTCGCGGTGGACGAGGTTGAGCAGGTTGAGGCTCGCCGCGCCCGTGGCCGGGTCGATGTATCGCCCGGTCCGGCCGGAGAAGTGCAGCACGTCGTAGGCCTCGTCGACCACCACGTAGGCCGGGGCGTAGCGCTCGGCCACCCGCTCGGCCCGGCGGGCGAGGCCACCCTCGATCGTGCGCGGCCGCAGGAGCCCGCCGCCTTCCTGGCGCCGGTCGGCCGTCACGGTCAGGGGGAATTCCGGCAGGACCCGGGTGGCGCTCTCGAGGCGGCGGAAGATGCGGTAGCGCCGGTCAACGGGGGCGAACAGCTTGGCATGCCGGGTGACGTTCTCGGAATTGCCCAGGAACAGGAACCCGCCCGGCCGCAGGGCGAAGTGGAACAGCGGGATCACCCGGTTCTGCAGGTCGCCGTTGAGGTAGATCAGCAGGTTGCGGCACGAGACGAGATCGAGGCGCGAGAACGGGGCGTCCTTGATCACGTTGTGCTGCGAGAAGATGCACATCTCCCGCAGCTCCTTGACGATGCAGTAGGTCGAGCCTTCCTTGACGAACCAGCGGGCGAGGCGGTCCGGCCGGATCTGGCGGGCGACCGCCTCGGTGTAGCGCCCGACCCGGGCGGTCGCCAGCGCCCGTCCGTCGATGTCCGTGGCGAAGATCTGCACCTGCGGCACCGTGTCGAGCTTGGCCATGTGCTCGCGCAGGAGGATGCCGATCGAGTAGGCCTCTTCGCCGGTGGCGCAACCGAGTACCCAGATCCGCACCTGATCGCCCGAGCCCTTGCCGGCGAACAGTCGCGGGACGACCTCGGCTTCGAGCAGCTCGAACTCGCGATGATCGCGGAAGAACTGCGTCACCCCGATCAACAGGTCGTTGAACAGGTTCTGCACTTCGTCCGGGTCGGCTCGCAGGTGCTCGACGTAAGCTTCGATCGTCTCGACCTGCACCACCTGCATCCGGCGATGGACGCGGCGCAGGAAGGTGTTCTGCTTGTAGCCGTGGAAGTCGTGCCCGGTCTTGTTGCGCAGGATGGTGGCGATGCGGATCAGGGAATCGCTCGCGGCCTCGGCCTCCGCCGGCCGGGCCTCGGCGCCGCGGCGCAGGTGGCGGGCGTAGGACAGGATCCGGTCCGGCATCTGCTCGGGGAGCACGACGTGGTCGGCGAGGGAGGCGGCGGTGCTGCCCGAGTGTGCCTCCTCGCCGTGCGGCTCGGCCAGGGTCAGGCCGCCCGCCGCCTTGATGGCCGTGACGCCGAGCGTCCCGTCGCTGCCGGTGCCGGCGAGCACCACCGCCACGGCATTCGCGCCCTGATCCTCGCCCAACGCGACGAGGAAGGTGTCGAGGCCACCCCGCCCGCCCGGATCGTCCGTCTCCGCCTCGAGGCGGAACCGTCCCTGCGCCAGGGTGGCGGTGCCGCCCTCGGGCAGCAGGTAGAGGTGCCCGGCCGCGACCGGGGCGCCCTCCTCGACCGGAGCCTGCGGCAAGGCGAGCGCCCGCGCCAGCACCGTGCGCCAGCGCGCCTCGTCGATCACCTCGCGTTGCTGAAGCGCCACCACGACGGCGACGCCCGGCATCTCCGGCGCATGGGCGAGGAAGCGCTCCAGGGAATCGATGGCGGTCCCCGACGCGCCGACGCCGATCACCACCGGCCGCTCCGGCGACCGGCTGCCCGCGCCATCGGTGCCCGGTTCCGCACGGGTCTTTCTCGCCAAGGGTCGCCGCCTCCGGTGCGCGATGCTGGATGAGGGTCGCAATCCACCACCTGCGAGCATACGCGCCCGGCGAAGCGCTGTCAGGCCGAGCGGCGATGATCCCGGGTTTTCCTTCGGATTCCGGCTCCGCAGCCTCGCATCCACCTCGGGCGCCCCGGGCCGACACAGGTTCAGCCGCCGAGGTGAGGCCGCCCGGTGCCTCAGCGGCCGCGCGATCCGGGCCGGCCGCCGATCCGGCGCTCGTAGTGCTTGGCGACCCGCAGGTGGCGCGAGATCGCGTAGTTCATCGCCGTAAGGAAGCCGTAGGCGCCGCGCACGCAGTGGCGCCGGCCGATATAGGCCTTGAGGAAGTTGCCCGGCAGCTCGACGAACAGGCGCCAGGTCGGGATCCTGACGCCCCGGGCCTCGAGGTCGTCGGCCTGCTGGTCGGAGTAGCGGTTGAGCTTGTCGAGCTGGTCGCCGAGCGAGCGGACCGAGAAGTGGTGGATCACCGCCCGCAGGCGCCCGACCGTGACGCCCGGTCCGAGATCGACCCGGTCGTGCACCGGCGAGGGCGAGTAGCGGCCGCGGTCGCGCCGGTAGAGCCGCACCGGCCACAGCGTGTAGGCGAGGCGATGCGGCCGCGTCTCGCCGGGAAATACCTCGGCGATGCCGATGGCGTAGGCCGGGTGCGACGGCTCGCCGGCCGAGAACAGCCGGCGGATCTCGGCGGAGAGCTCCGGCGGCACCACCTCGTCGGCGTCGAGGTTCAGCATCCAGACGTGCCGGCACTGCTCCTCGGCGAAGCGCTTCTGCGGCCCGTAGCCGGGCCAGCCCCGCTCGATCACCCGCGCGCCGAAGGACGCGGCGAGCTCCCGCGTGCCGTCGGTGGAGCCGGAATCGACCACGATCAGGTCGTCGGTGAGATCGCGCACCGCCGCCAGGGTGGCGCCGATCCGGTCGGCCTCGTTGTGGGCGATGAGGAAGATCGAGAGGGGGAGGGGGGCGACCATGGACCGAGACGGAAGATCCCGGCCCGCTCGAGGAAGCGCCGGGGAATGTCGAGGCAGCCTCTAGAGCATCTTGTCGGAGTTCTGGAAACCGGCCCGGGCCGGGGAAGCCCGTCGGCGCTCGGGAGCGTGCCCTCACGGCAACGGCCGTCCGCAGAAGGACGGCCCTGCCCCGCCGCCCCATTGGCGCCGCATCGGTTTGGCTCATCTTTAAGAAGTGCCCGGGAGGATCGGGCGCGAGGAATCGCCGTCTGCCGCAGGGTTCTCGCGGAGCGGCGGGCGGGGAGCGGTCATTGGTGATGGGGGTTCTCGTGCGGAGTCGGTGCCTGGGCATCCTCCTGGTCGCGGCCGGGCTCGGCGCCTGCGCGGGCACGCCGAAGGGCGTGCTGGCGCCGGTGGCCGCCACGGCGCCCGGGGCCTCGACGGTCGACATGCTGGTGGCGACCACGCGCAAGACCGCCGCCAATCCGGGCGAGATGTATTCGGGCGATCGCGGGCCGGCCCTGTCCTACGCCGACATCACGGTCTCGATCCCGCCGGATGCGGTGCGCCAGCCCGGCACGGTGCAGTGGCCGAAGGAACTGCCCGGCAATCCCGCCACCGATTTCGTGACCCTCAAGGCCGAGACCCTGGATCGGCCGGAGGCGGCCGCGCGCCTGCAGCGCACCGCGCGCACGGGCAAGCGCCACGTGCTGGTCTTCGTCCACGGTTTCAACAACCGCTTCGAGGACGCGGTCTACCGCTTCGCCCAGATCGTGCACGACACCAAAGCGGACGTGGTACCGGTACTGTTCACCTGGCCGTCGCGCGGCAGCGTGCTCGCCTACGGCTACGACCGGGAGAGCACCAACTACTCGCGCAACGCCCTCGAGGGCGTGCTGCGGCGCCTCGCCCGGAACCCGGAGGTGGCCGAGATCACGGTGCTCGCCCACTCGATGGGCAACTGGCTGGTCCTCGAATCCCTGCGCCAGATGGCGATCCGCGACGGGCGCGTCGCCCAGAAGATCCGCGACGTGGTGCTGGCCGCCCCCGACGTCGACGTCGACCTCGCCCGCGAGGCGTTTCGCGATATGGGCCCGACCCGGCCGCGCCTGAGCCTGTTCGTGTCGCAGGACGACAACGCGCTCGCGGTGTCGCGCCTGGTCTGGGGCAATTCCGGCGCGCGGCTTGGCGCCATCGACCCGTCGACCGAGCCCTACCGCACCGAGCTCGCCCGCGAGAACATCGCGGTGCTGAACCTCACCACCCTGAAGGGGAGCGACGCCCTCAACCACGGCAAGTTCGCCGGCAGCCCGCAGCTCGTGGCGCTGCTCGGCAACCGCCTGGCGCAAGGCCAGACCATCACGGATTCCCGCGTCGGCTTGAGCGACCGCATCGTCCAGATGACCGCGGGCGCCGCCGCCACCGTCGGCACCGCCGCCGGCCTCGCGGTCTCGGCGCCGGTCGCGGTGATCGACGCCCAGAGCCGCGAGACCTACGGCGAGCACCTGCGCAACCTCGGCCAGGGTCTCGGCGACACGGCGGAGGGGGCGGTGGACCTCGCCACCGCGCCGGCGCGGGCGCTCGGGGGGCAGTGAGGGGTCAGCCGACGGCGGACGCCGCCCTGCGCCAGGAGCCGTGGGCGACCTCGCCGTCCCGCTCGGCCGCCGCGAGGGCCCGAAGCAGGCCGTCGCGGTCGAGGGGAACGCAATAGGCGGGCTTCGCCCGCTCGAAGCGCCAGCTCTCCGCAAGGCTCCCGGCATCGACCGGATCGAAGCCGAACTGGTCGATCAGCTCCGCCGCGACCGCCTTGGCGGCGGGATCGTCGCCGGCGAGCGGCAGGGCCCGCCGCCCCGGCATTCCCACGGGCTTTCCGTCCTTCTCCAGGTCCTCCGCCCTGATGGCGTTGAACGCCTTGACGATCCGGGCCGCCGGAAGATGATCGGCCAGAAGCCCGCTCGTCGTTGCCTGTCTTGCATCGAGCGCCGCGATGGGCCCGTCCCGCTCGGGATAGTAGTTCATGGCGTCGAGGACGATCGTGCCGGCCAACTCCGCCTCCGGCAGGGCCCGGTAGGCGTGGAGCGGGATCGCCACCACCACGACCTCGCCGAACGCCGCCGCCTCCGCCGCCGTCCCGGTGCGGCAGCCGAGATCGACACCCAGGCTGAACAGGCTCCGCGTCCCGCGGGAATTGGCCACCATGACCGCGTGCCCCCGGTCGACGGCGTGGCGGGCGACAGCCCGGCCGACGTACCCGGCCCCGATGATTCCGATCCGCATGACGTCTCTCCTCGCGCTGTCGGCGATGCGTCTTGCGTAACTGGGCGACGTCTGACGATAAATCGCACTTCCGGCGTGGCATTCCCAACCACCAGGAGGCAATGGTGGATCGGCTCACCAGCATGGCGGTGTTCGTCGCTGCTGCGGATCTCGGCTCCTTCGCGGCCGCGGCGATCGCCCTCGGGATGTCGCCCCAGATGGTGGCCAAGCACGTGGCGTCCCTGGAGAGCCGGCTCGGCACGCGGCTCATCAACCGCACCACCCGCCGCCAGAGCCTGACCGAGTTCGGTCGCGCCTATCACGAGCGCTGCCGGCTGGTTCTCGCGGAGGCCGAGGCGGCCGACGCGCTCGCCGAGGCGGTCCGGGCCCATCCTCGGGGCACGCTGCGGATCAACGCACCGGTGACCTTCGGCAGCCACAGCCTGGTGCCGCTTCTGACCCGCTACCTGCGGGAGTGTCCGGAGGTGGAGGTGGATCTCAGCCTCACCGATCGCATGGTCGATCCCGTCGAGGAGGGGTTCGAGGCGGTGATCCGCTTGGGGCCGCTCGTCGAGTCGAGCCTGGTCGCGCGCCCTCTCGCACCCTACCGGCTGGTCGCCTGTGCGGCGCCGGCCTACCTCGCGGCGCACGGCGTGCCGGACTCACCCGACGCCCTTGCCGGGCACCAATGTCTCGACTTCTCCCATTGGCCGCGCGGCCGCGAGTCGCTGTGGCGCTTCAGCCGGGCGGGGACCACTGTCGAGGCGCCCGCGGCCGGGCGGTTGCGCATCAACGACTTTCGCGCCCTGCTCGAAGCCGCCCTCGATGGGTTCGGGATCGTGCTCGGCGTCGAGACCGCCCTGCGCGACGACCTCGCCGCCGGCCGTCTCGTCCAGATCCTGCCGGACTGGGACGCACCGTCGCGACCGATGCATCTCCTGACGATGCGCGACCGGCGCCCGACCGCCAAGCTGCGCCGCTTCGTCGATCTGATACTGAGTGAATTCGGTCCGGACGGGTCGGCGGTCCGCGCGGTGGCGCGGGATCGTGGACCCGCATAGGGTGCCGCCGAAGAACACCGCCCCGTTTCGCACCGGCGCCGGAGCGCGGATGCGCGGGATATACCGAGGAAACAACCATGCACCCCATCACGCGCCGCAGCCTGCTCGCCGGCGCTGCCGCCGCGATCCTTCCCGCCCCGTGGGTCCGGGCGCAGGCGGGACCGCTCCGGCTCAAATGCGGCGTGGTCACGCCCGACACCCACCCGGCGACGATCCGCCTGCGCGAGGCGGCAGAGCGGGTCGCCACGGAGACGAACGGGGCGGTCGAGGTCGCGGTCTTCCCCAACGGCCAGCTCGGCTCGGATTCCGACATGCTGAGCCAGCTGCGCTCGGGCGCGCTCGAGATGTTCGCGCAGTCGTCCTCGAATCTGGCGACGCTGGTGCCGCGCGCCTCGCTCATCAACATCGCCTTCGCGTGGAGCGGCTACGACAAGGTCTGGCCGGCGGTCGACGGTGAGCTCGGCGCCTATATCCGATCCGAGATCACGAAGGCCGGCCTCGTCCCGTTCGAGCGGATGTGGGACAATGGGTTCCGCCAGACCACGACCAGCACCCGCCCGATCACGAGCCCGGCCGATTTCGACGGCCTGAAGCTCCGGGTGCCGAACAGCGCCCTGTTCACCTCCGCCTTCCGGGCGCTCGGCGCCGCACCGGTGGCGCTCAACTTCTCGGAGGCCTACTCGGCCCTGCAGACGAAGGTGGTGGACGGCCAGGAGAACCCGCTCGCCATCATCACGAGCTTCAAGCTCGCCGAGGTGCAGAAGTACCTCTCCTTCACCAACCACATCTGGGACGGGTTCTGGCTGATGTCCGGCCATCGGACCTGGTCGCGCCTGCCCGAGGACGCGAAGGCGGTGCCCGCCCGCCACTTCAACCAGGCCGCCCTCGACCAGCGCCGGGACATCGAGAGCCAGGGCGTGGCGATGCGCGAGGCGCTGGGGAAGGCCGGCTTCGCGATCAACGACGCGCCGGCCGCGCCCTTCCAGGACCGTCTGCGCAAGGCGGGCTTCTACACCGAGTGGAAGGGCAAGTACGGGGCCGAGGCCTGGAGCCACCTGGAGAAGTTCGCTGGGGCGGTGTCGTAGCCGGTTGCGCGCTCAGCCGGCCACCGCCGCGGGGCGTTGCGCGACGTAGGCCGTCCGCCGACCCGGCACGAAGCCCACGCTCTCGTAGAAGGCGTGCACCCGCGGATCGGCCCGCCCGCTCTGCATCAGGACGTGGTGGCAGCCGCTCGCCCAGGCATGGGCGAGGGCCGCCCGGACGACGGCGCGGCCATGCCCGCGCCCCCGGTGGTCGGGATGGGTGACGACGTTCTCCAGGAAGCCGTGGGAGCGCCCACCGCGCAGGAGGTTGGGCGCGGTGACGAGCATGCAGGTGGCCGCGATGCCTCCGTCCCCGTCCGAGACGAAGACGGTGACCCCCGGATGCGCCAGCGTCTCCTGCCACAGGCGCTCGGCCCGCGCCGGTGGCTCGGCGACGGCACTGACCTTGGACGCGGCGAAGAGCGCCAGGAGCGACGGCAGGTCGGAGGGGAGGGCGGGCCGGGCGGTCACTCCCGCTCCAGCGGCCGCATCACCGCGTAGAGCGCGTTCTTCGCCTCGAAGCCGATGCCGGGCACGTCCGGCATCGCGACCCGGCTGTCCTCCACCGGGACCGCATCGGCGAAACCGCCGAAGGGGGCGAAGACGTCCGGATAGCTCTCGTTGCCGCCGAGCCCCAACCCCACCGCGATGTTGAGGGCGAACTGGTGGCCGCCATGGGGCACGCAGCGCCGCGGGGACCAGCCGTGAGAGCGAAGAACCTCGAGGGTGCGCAGGTACTCGACCAGCCCGTACGACAGGGCGGGGTCGAATTGCAGGATGTCCCGGTCCGGCCTCAAGCCCCCGTGGCGGATCAGGTTGCGGGCATCCTGGTGCGAGAACAGGTTCTCGCCGGTGGCGAGCGAGCCGTCATAGGTCGTGGCGAGCGCCGCATGCGCCAGGCAGTCGAGGGGATCGACGGGCTCTTCGTACCAGCGCAGGCCGTAAGGAGCGACCGCCCGGCCGAAGCGGATCGCCTCCTCCAGCGTGAAGCGGCCATTGACGTCGACGCAGAGGCGGGAGCCGTCGCCGCCTAGCACGCTGAGCACCGCCTCGATCCGGGCGATGTCCTCCTCGAGCGGCACCAGCCCGACCTTCATCTTCACGGTGCTGTAGCCGCGGTCGAGATAGGAGCGCATCTCGTCCTTGAGGGCGTCGAGGCCCTTGCCCGGATAATAATACCCGCCGGCGGCGTAGACCCAGGCCCTGGCATCGGCGTCGCCGCCGCGGTAGCGGTCGGCGAGCAGTCGCCACAGCGGCACGCCCTTCGCCTTGGCCAGCGCATCCCACAGGGCCATGTCGAGCACGCCGACCGCCACCGAGCGCTCGCCGTGACCGCCGGGCTTCTCGTTCTTCATCATCGCCGCCCAGGCCCGGTGCGGATCGATGAGCCCGTCCTCGCCCTGGATGTCCTCGGGTGCTGCGGCGAGCAGGCGCGGGATGAAGCGCTCGCGCAGCAGCCCTTGCGGCGCGTAGCGGCCGTTCGAGTTGAAGCCGAGGCCGACGACCGGGCGGCCGTCGACCACCAGATCGGTCACCACCGCGACCACGCTCACCGTCATGGTCGAGAAGTCGATCCAGGCGTTGGCGATGTCCGACTTGATCGGCGCGACGACGTCGCGGATGGCGGTGATGCGCATGGCGGATCCCTCACGAGCCTGAGGGTCGTCTCGTAGGGGCGCATGCCCGCGCTGGCAAATGCGAGGGACGCGCGCGGCGTCAGCGCGCCGTGCCGTTCTTCTGCGCTCCGGGGCCGGTGCCGGGCGAACCGCTACCGGTCGGGCCGTCGCGCTGCACGGTGGGGCCGGGGCCCATATTGCCGCCGCTCGACCCTTGCGAGCCCGTGGAGCCCATGCTGCCCGGGTTGTTGCCGCCGATGCCGGTGCCCGGCGGCTGGCTCGACATGCCCGAGCCGGTATTGCCGCTCGAGGGCGGGGCGGTGCCGGCGCCGTTGTTGATGCCCTGGGCAGAGGCGGTGCCGGCCGCGAATGCGAAGGAGAGGGCGAGGAGGGAAGCGCGAATCGGCATGGGGCGTTGTCCGTGGTTCGGGATGCGATCGGACCGGGGCAACGGCAGGAGCGGGCCTCCGTTCCCGTCCGGGCGCCGGCGCCGGCGTCGCGCGAAAGCGGGCTCAGGGCCGACGCATGGGGCCGCCCGTTGTGCGAACGGCCTGGCCTAACAAGCCGGCACGATGGCTTGGCAGAATAGCTTGGCAGAATGTCTTGGCATCCTGACCGCTCTGCATGCAGAGTATGCGGGCTGTCGTCCGGCCGTCACGGAACGGCGGCTATCGCCACCCGGCAGAAGGTGGCGCGGATCTTGAAAGGGAGTGCGCGGGGTCCGGTCGCGATCCGTCCCGTGCAAAGGAGTTGAGATGCAGGTGTTCCTGATCGCCCTGGGGCTCGTTGCCGTCCTGGTCGCCGTCGGCGTGTTCGGTCATCATCCCGATACCCGTGAGGATCCGGTTCCCCGGCGGCGCACCTGAGCGGACAGCACGCGGCGCAACGGTCGCGTCCCTGCCGCGTTAGAGTTTGCGGGCGGCCGCGCAACCGGCCCCACGGAGTCAGGTTCTCCTGCGACAGGAGCCCATCATGCCCGCATCGCGTTCGCTCACCCGCGCGCTTCTCATCGGCGCGCTCGTCTCCGCCGGCTCCCTCACGCAGGCGCAGGGCCTTCCCGACCAGACCGGCACCGGGGGCGGGCCGCGCTCCACCATCACGGCGCCGAATACCAGCTCGGTCGGTCAGACCGTGCCGCATCCCAGCGCGGTCGATCAGCGCCTGGAGCGCCGGATCGACGATCGTACCCGCCAGGAGCGGGTCGACGACCGGATCGACACCGGCATCTGCATCGGCTGCAACCGATAGGCTGATCGTCAGCCGAGCATCTCGGCGAGCCGCGCCCGGGCGCGGTTGATCCGGCTCTTCACGGTACCGACCTGGCACTCCATTGCCGTCGCGATGTCCTCGTAGGAGAGGTCGTGCACGGCGGAGAGCAGCAGTGCCTCGCGCTGGTCCGGCACCAGACGGTCGAGGGCGCCCTGCACGTCGCGCAGGTCGAGATGGCCGTACTGCGCCGGCAGCGAGACCAGGCTCGCGGCGAACAGTCCGTCGGGATCGCCGACCTCGCGCGCTCGCTTCTGGTGCTCGGAATAGAAGCTGTTGCGCAGGATGGTGTAGAGCCAGGCCGACAGGTGGGTGCCGGGGACGAACCGAGCTTGCGCCGCCCAGGCCTTGAGCAGGGTCTCCTGCACCAGGTCGTCGGCGCGGGTGCGGTCGTTGCACAGGGTCAGGGCCCGGCGCCGCAGCCGCGGCACTTCCGCGAGGAGGTCGTGGCGGAAGGTCTCTGCCGGGGCGGTGTCGAGCCCGGCGAGGGCCGCGGCGAGACGGGCGACCAGCGCTTGCAGATGCGCGGAGGTTGGGAGGGCGGCATCGTCGTAGGCGGCGCGCAGGGCTGCCCCGAGATGGGCCTGGATGCCGGCCGGCAGGGAAGGCGCCTCGGCGCACCCAGGGTCGGTCCGGTCCGAATTGGTGTTGGGCGACGACGCCATCGTGCGGTCTCCGGTGACCGACGCTTAAGGCATGCCCAGTCGTACCATTACAATGATCCTGGCGTACTAGTCCTTCCGGTCATCCGGGACGGCCATCGCCCGATCCCCCAGACCCCGCACCAGGGACAGGGCCACCGCGCAAAATCCCGCCATGATCCAGAACGCCCCCGCCCCAAGGGCACCGTAGAGCGGACCGGCCGCCAGCGTCGCGAGGGTGGTGGCGAGACCGAGGCCCAGGGTGCCGTAGAGGGTCTGGGCCGTCGCCGCGAGGGCGGGAGGCACGGTCCGGCCGAGGATCCGCATCGCCGCGAGATGCAGGAGCGCGAAGGTCAGCCCGTGCAGGGCCTGGATGCCGACGAGGGCCGGCAACGCGACGGTGAGCGCCGCCACCGACCAGCGCACCATTCCGGCGCCGGCCGCCAGGGCCAGGGCGCCGGCGGGGCCGAGGCGGGCGAGGAGCGGTGGGCCGAGGACGAGGAAGACCAGCACCTCTGCTGCCACCGCCTCGGCCCAGAGCAGGCTCGCGGTCGCCGGGCTCAAGCCCGCCGCGCCCCAGCGGATCACCGCGAACGCGTCGTGCACCGCGTGGCTGCCGATCACCAGGGCCGCCACCGCGACGAGGCGGCGGAAGCCCGGCGCGCGCAAGAGCAACCCGGCCCCGGCCGTGACCGGCGCCCCGGTCCCGGTCGCTGCTGCCGGCAGGCGGAGCGTCGCGCCGGCGAGGGCCGCGAAGGCGGCGGCGCCCGCGACCGGCAGGGCCGCGAGGCCGAGCAGCGCCGTGACCTGACCGGCCGCCAGGGTGCCGGCGATGAAGGCGGCGGAGCCCGCGCCCCGCACGGTGCCGTAGGCGAAGCGGGCGGCCTTGGCGGTGGTCTCGGTGGCGGTCAGCGCCAGGGCGTCGGCGAGCGGTGCGAGCGGCGCCGTCGCAGCAGCGTGGGCGAGGCCGGCCAGCATGAGCCCGGAGAATCCGTGACCGGCGAGGTACAGGAGGGCGCTGGCGGCCGACAGGGCGGCGCAGGCCGCGAGCACGCCCCTTCCGGCGGCGAGCCCGTCGGCGAGGCGACCGGCGATGGGGCCGGCGGCGAGCCGGATGCCGGTGCCGGCGGCGAGCACCAGCCCGACCTCGGTGGGCGAGAGCCCGCGCTCGCTGAGGAGCGCGGGCAGGAACGGCGTGGTCAGGCCGTAACCGGCATAGAGCGCGGCGTAGACGAGGAGGAAGCGCGGCAGCACGGTTCCGACTTGCATCGCGCAAGTCTACCCGGATGTCCGGTCTGTCGCGCGGCCGGTCAGAGCAGGCCGGCGCCGTGCGGATGGTCCCGCGGTGGCTCGACCGTGACGATGGCCCCGAGGCCGAGAACGAGGGCGCCGGCGGCGCAGAAGGCGAGGGAGAGGGCGGCGATGATCATGGGCGTGAGCTTCGCGATTCCGTGCTTAACGCGAGCTTGCCGAACAGGGTGAAGAGAGGGAAAACCCCAGCATCCACACCATGTCGGCGAGTGGGTGCGGCGACGCCGCCACGGTCACGCAAACGCCATCATCGCTGGAGGAACGCCTGTGGAATACCGCACGCTCGGAAAGTCCGGCCTGAAGGTCTCTCCCCTCTGCCTCGGCACGATGATGTTCGGCGGGCCGACCCCCGACGACGAGGCCGAGCGCATCGTCGCGGATGCCCGCGAGCAGGGGATCACCTTCATCGATACGGCGAACGCCTATACCGAGGGGCGCTCGGAGGAGGTGGTGGGCCGGGCCATCGCCCGCGACCGCGACGCCTGGGTGCTCGCCACAAAGGTGGCGAACCCGATGGGGAAGGGGCCGAACGACCGCGGCCTGTCCCGGGCCCACATCGTGCAGGCCTGCGAGGCCAGCCTGCGGCGGCTCAACACCGACCGGATCGACCTCTACTACCTCCACAAGGAGGATCACGAGACGCCGCTGCCTGAGACCGTGCGGGCGATGGCCGATCTGATCCGGGCCGGCAAGGTGCGGTATTTCGGGGTCTCCAACCACCGCGCCTGGCGCGTCGCCGAGATCTGCCGCCTGTGCGACGAGCACGGCATCGACCGGCCGGCGGCGAGCCAGCCCTATTACAACGCCCTCAACCGGATGCCGGAGGTCGAGCACCTGCCGGCCTGCGCCCATTACGGTCTCGGCGTCGTGCCCTACTCGCCGCTCGCCCGCGGCGTGCTGACGGCGAAGTACCGCCCCGGCGAGGCCCCGCCCGAGGGCACCCGCGCGGGCCGCGGCGACACCCGGATGATGCAGACCGAGTGGCGGCCCGAGAGCCTGCGCATCGCCGAGCAGCTGAAGGCCCACGCGGAGGCGAAGGGCGCCTCGGTGATCGACTTCGCGGTGGGCTGGGTGCTCAACAACCGCGCCGTCACCGCGGTGATCGCCGGACCCCGCACCTTCGACCAATGGCGGTCCTACGCGAAGGCGCTCGACTACCGCTTCACCCCGGAGG
Organism: Methylobacterium frigidaeris; assembly: GCF_022179185.1. Classification (GTDB taxonomy): domain Bacteria; phylum Pseudomonadota; class Alphaproteobacteria; order Rhizobiales; family Beijerinckiaceae; genus Methylobacterium; species Methylobacterium frigidaeris. The sequence goes on from NZ_BPQJ01000015.1 coordinate 25,134, forward strand.
ACGAGGCCCTGGTCGACGGCTTGGTGCCGGCGGGCCATCCCTCGACGCCGGGCTACACCGATCCGGCCTATCCGCTCGAGGGCCGGACCACCTGGACGGCCGCCCGCGACTGAGCCACGCTCTTCGTCGTCAGGCTAACGGCACATCCGGTGTGGATGACGCCGGTCCGACGGCGATTTCCTCTTGGAACGCGCCGCGCACGGCTTAGTTGTTGACGCTATGTGCCCAGGCATGTCCACTGTTCGACCCTGGGAGACGGGTTGCAGACCGGAGGAGACCGATGGCGATCAAGACCACCAAGAAGGCCGAGACGAAAGCCGAGCCCGAAGCCGCCCCGAAGGCCGCCAAGGCCGCCCCGAAGGCCGCCGCCAAGAAGGACGACGCCAAGGATGAGGGCAAGGACGCCGGCAAGGGCAAGAAGGTCGCCGCTCCGAAATCCGGCGACAAGCCGAACGCCCTGCAGAAGCCGCTGCAGCCGACGCCCGAGCTCGCCGCCATCGTGGGCGACAGCCCGATCCCGCGTGGCGAAGTGGTGAGCAAGGTGTGGGACTACATACGCACCCACTCGCTCCAGAACCCGGAGAACAAGCGCGAGATCCTCGCCGACGACAAGCTGAAGAAGGTCTTCGGCAAGGACAAGGCGACGATGTTCGAGATGAACAAGTACCTCGCCCAGCACCTGAAGTAAGGCGGCCGGGCTCCTCCCGTCCGGATGGTCGCGCGCCGCGGCCATCCGTCCCCTGCCGGGGCAGGCGCGGGATCGGGCTATGCACCGACGCTCGCACGGACCGGCCCGACGCGCCCCGTGTCTTTCCCGGCTTGCCGAACGATCCCTGCCGGGTGATCCGATGCCCCAGGCCCGCGATCCGGACGAGTCCGGCCGACGGCGCGCGATCGCCGCCCTCCTGTTCCTGATCGTCCTGGTGGCCGGCGGCGTCTGGCTCGCCGATGCGCTGCGCCGGGAAGCGGCGCGCGAGGATTGCCTGGCGAGCGGCCGGCGGGATTGCGCGGTGCTTCGGTCGGATCCTTGATCGATGGAAGGATGCAGGCCGCTATCTGGTCGTTTCGTACGGGTTACCCCACTCGCGACCTCGTCCTGAGGTGCGGGGCGATCGAAGATCACGCAGCCTCGAAGGAGGGCTCCAGACGTCTACGTGATTCCTGGAGCCCTCCTTCGAGGCCGCTTCGCGGCGCCTCAGGACGAGGTCGCGGGCGGGACGAACCGATCCCGGTTTCCGATCTCGCCGCCCCGACCGCGCCAGGGAGCCACGTCCCGCTATCGGGACAAGATCAGCACCTTCGCGAGCGTGATCCAGAGCGGTTGAAGCCGGCCCGCGCGACGATGCGCTCGCGGGCGAGCCGTCCGGGTGCGTCAGCGCCGCACCCGAAGCCCGCTCGCGACGGCCCCGGTCAGCGCCAGCGCGCTCGCCAGCCACAGCACCGTCGCGGTGCCGCCGGTGTGAAGATAGCCGAAGATCACCGCCACCACGGCGGCGCCGAGGGACTGGCCGAGGAGGCGGGCGGTCGATTGCATGCCGCTCGCGCCGCCGCTGCGCTCCCGCGGGGCGCTGGTGATGATGACCTTGTTGTTGGGCGACTGGAACAGTCCGAAGCCGAGGCCGCACAAAGTCAGCCGCAGGGCGATCGCGAGGGGCGAGGCGTCCGGGGGGGCGCTCGCCATCAGGGCGAGGCCGGCCGACAGGGCGACGAGGCCGATGCCGCCGAGCAGCCCCGGCGGGTAGCGGTCGGCCAGCCGCCCCGCGAAGGGGGCGATCACCGCGATGGCGATCGGCCAGGGCGTCATCAGCACCCCGGTCTGGGTGCTCGTGAGGTGGAGGACGTCCTGGAAGTAGAACGGCAGCGCCACGTAGGCCATCATCTGGGCCGAGAACGAGCAGACCGAGCTCACCATCGACAGCGCGAAGACCGGGATGCGCAGGAGGTCGATCGGCAGGAGCGGCGCCGGCAGGCGGGCCTGCATCCACACGAAGGCGGTGCCGACGAGGACCGCCCCGGCGAGCAGGGCAAGCGCCGTGCCGCTCCGGCCCGGCTCGCCGAGCCCGTCGACGCCGGTGATCAGCAGGCCGAAGAACAGCGCGTTGAGGAGCGCGCTGAGGGCGTCGAAGCGCGCGCCGCTGCGCGGCGTCACCGGCAGCATCCGGGTGGCAAGCGTCAGCGCCGCCAGCCCGAGCGGCACGTTGACGAGGAAGAGCCACGGCCAGCTCGCCACCGACAACACCGCCGCCGCGACGCTCGGACCTGCCGCCGAGGCGATCGCCACGATGAGCGCCATGGTGCCGACACCGCGCCCGATCATCCGATGCGGGTAGATGAAGCGCACGAGCGCGATGTTGACGCTCATGATCCCGGCGGCGCCGAGCCCCTGGACGATGCGGGCCGCGACCAGCACCGGCAGCGAGCCGGCCAGCGCGCAGGCCAGCGACGCGGCGGCGAACAGGGCGAGGCCGGTGCAGTAGACCCGCTTGTAGCCGAGGATGTCGCCCAGGGACGCGAGCGGCAGCAGGGCGGCGGTGACCGCGAGCTGGTAGCCGTTGGTGACGAAGATCGCGGCGCCCGGGCTGACTTGCAGGTCCCTGGCCATCACCGGCAGGGCGACGTTCACGATGGCGCCGTCGAGCACCGCCATCGACATGGCGATGCCGATCGCCAGCATCGCCCACAACCTCTCCCGGGTCGGCAGGCCGTCGGCCACCTCCGCCGCCACCGGCTCCACCGCTCCCGTCATCCGTCCCGCGCTCCTCGTCCACGCCCCTCGCCGCCCCCGGAGGCGTAGCCCAAAGCCGCGCCCGCCGCACCTGCCCGCAGCCTCATCCCGGCCCTGCGCAGAGGGCGTCAATAGCCGGTGGGCTGCCCTGTGAAAGAGGATTGACAGGTCGGCCCCAAGGCGTCTGGAGCCCGCCGCGGTGCGGGCGGCGCCTGCACGCCCCGCTACCTCGTCCAGGAACCATCGACACCTTGCCGAGCGACAGTCAGGATCGATCGCGCCGTCGGCTGTTCGCTGGGACGGAGGCGGTCGACAGGTGGGCCGGCACCACCAGACCCGCGGTGTCGCGGGTCGAGAGGCCGGGCCCTGTTCGTCGTCGCGCTGCGGGCGTTCAAGCGGGTCGATGGCGGGAGCGTCGCCCTGATGTTGTCGGGACGCGATGGGCCTCGGTGCCCAGGGGCTCGGACTGGTGCGACAGGTCGGAAGAGGCCGACAGCAGCGATCTCACCGGCATCCCGGACGGACAGCAGGCAGAGGATCGGACCCGCGCGACCGGTCGAGCCGAGAGAGTGTCCCGGTCACGCGATGGCTGCACAGCAAGACGGCCTAACTGTTACGACGATGACGACGCAAGGTCATCTGCTCGCATCGTGCAACTGTCCGCAGATCGTGCCGAGCAACCTCCGGCGGCACAGGTCGGATGGCCGGGGGCAGGGCGGCGGACCCGGGCCGCCATGACACAAGGAGGGATGCGCGGCCGGCGGCGGTCGTGGGCAATGCACGATTTTATTTCCTGACTGTCGTCACTTCAACTCGTCGCCCTTCCTCGCCGTAAGCATTTGTTCGGGAGTGACCCGTAATCGATGGATGCAATGGGGGCCGTGCGGCCGCCGGGAGGGATGCGATGCCCGACGAGAGGACCTTCGTCCTCGTGACCGACAGGCCGGACCGCAGCGCCGCGATCAGCGCGGCCCTGCGGGGAATCGGGATCTGCGATGTCGTCGGCCCCGAGGAGACGTGGCGGGACCGCCGGGCGCTGGCCGGCGTCGTCTCCGACCTGACGTTGTCGCGGCCGGAGGCCGACCATTGCCTGCGCGCGCTCCAGCGCCGCTTCGCCGACCGGCACCTGCCGTTGATCTGCCTCCTGCGCAAGGCGACCCAGGACACTCTGCGCCACGCCAAGACCCTCGGGGCGACGGCGTGCATGCCCGCCTACCTGCCGCCCGAGACCGTCGTGGCGGCCCTGGCCAACCAGGTCGGCATCATCGCTGGCCGGGCCGAGCAGGCGGTGAGCCAGGGCGTGGTCCGGGCCGGGGAGGCGCTGAACGGCCTCATGGCCGAGGCCCGCGCCGGCCAGCCGGTCCGCATAGGCGCCGTTGAGGCCGGGCTCGGCCCGATCCTGACCGCGGTGCAGGAGGGCGGCCTCGCCCGCTGGCTCGACACGGTCTGGACCCACGACGACGCCACCTACCAGCATTGCCTGCTGGTGGCCGGCCTCGCCGCGCAATTCGCCCTGCATCTCGGCTTCCGGCACGAGGACCAGTTCCGCTTCGTGCGCGCCGCGCTGATCCACGATGTCGGCAAGGCCCGCATCCCCCTCGAGATCCTCAACAAGCCCGGCCGCCTCGACCCAGGCGAACTGGCGGTGATGCGCACCCACGCGGCCATCGGCCACGAGGTGCTGCGGGCGGGCGGCGAGCGCGACCCTGTCACCCTCTCGGCCGTCCGCCACCACCACGAGATGCTCGACGGCTCCGGCTATCCCGACGGCCTCGCCGGCGGTCAGATCGGCGACATGGTCCGTCTGCTCACCATCTGCGACATCTACGCCGCCCTCACCGAGCGCCGCCCCTACAAGTCCCCGATGCCGATGGCCGACGCGATGGCCATCCTCGCCGCCATGGAGGGCAAGCTGGAGGCGCGCCTGGTGCAGTCCTTCGGCGAAGCGATGGCGGCGGCGAGCTGAGCGCAGACCGGCCCCACGGCATCGTCGGGCCGTGCAGGCTGCCGCACCGGACCGCGCGCATCGCCCACCCCGTGCGGGACAGCGGCGGTGCCGTGCTCGTCACGGATTGCCCGTCTCCGGCACCGTGCCGCTCTGCCGCCTCGCATCCTCCTCGGCCTTCCGGCGCGCCGCTTCCGCCGCGCGCGCCGCTTCCGCGGCCCTCGCGGCCTCGGCCGCCCTGGCCGCCTCCTCCGCCCGCTGCTTCTCCTCCGCCCGCTGCCTGGCTTGCCGGGCCTCCTCGACCGCCCGCGCACGGTCCATCTCCAGGCGGCTGCGGCGGCGGGCAAGCTCGTTGCGGTCGGCCTCGACGGTCTCGATCTTGTCGAGTTCGCGCTGCAGCACCACCGCCGCCAGGACGTTGCTGAGCGGGACGAGGTCGAGCTCGCGCTGCGGCCGGGCCAGCGGGCCGACGAGGGCCAGGCCCAGGGTCGGCGCCGGGGCCGTCCAGGCCCGGGGCGTCGCGGTGGTGGTGAGCGTGCCGCGAACGTCGAGGCGCCAGCTCTTCGCGTCGACCTGCACCAGCCCGGTCCAGGCGGCGGGGCCGAGGTCGAGAGACAGGCTCCCGGTGCGCAAGACTCCGCCGACCATCGAGGCCGGCACCGAGACGGGGCCCGCCAGCACCAGGGGCCCGCGGTCGAACTCCTCCGACACCACCCGCTCGACCCGGCCGGCGCGCAGCGGGTCCTCCTCGGCGAGGAGCCGGGTCAGGGCGCGCTGCACCGCCGCCGGGTCGAGGTCGCGCAGGGACAGCCCGGCGAGTTCCAGCCCGCCGCTGCCGGCGAGGTTGCCGACGAGGGCGGCCGGGCTGTCGCCCGCCGCCCCGAGGCGCAGCCGCACGGTCACCTGGCCTTTGACCGCGTCGCCGCCGGTGAGAGCCTGGAGCGAGGCCGCCGTCAGGCGGCCCTCCGCCGCGACCGTCGCCTGGGCGCCCTGGCGCGCCAGGGTGGCGCTGCCGGCGAGCTGCCCGCCCGCCAGGCCGGCGGCGAAGTCGCGCAGGCTCAAGCCCTCGGGCCCGAGCCCGAGATCGAACCGCGCCCATTCCGCCGCGAGGCCGCGGCCGAGATCGAGCCGCCGCACCGTCATCGCGACCTGTCCGGCGACCGGCGGCGCCGGGCCCGAGCCGAAGCGGGCGGCGGACCAGACCCCGGGGCCGCCGCCCGGCGGCGCCCCGGGATTCAGCACCAGCGCCCCGGCGAGCCAGGGCAGGGAGAGCCGTTCGAGCGAGATGCTGCCGGCGACCTCGCCGCCGGCCGGCCGGGTCAGTGTCGCGTCGATCGCCGATCCGGCGAGGGTCCCGGTCACGACCATGCGCGGAACGTCGCCGGCGCGGCCGAAGCCGAAATTCAACCGCGCCGGCACCGGGTCCGGCAGGGCCGGGCCGGCGCCGAGAAGGCCGGCCAGCGGCCGCAGGTCGGGCGTGGCGAGGGTCAGGGCGCCGTCCTGGAGCGGGCCGGCGGCCGGCAGCAGCAGCGGCCGTGCGGTGGCGATGGCGGCTCCGGCGATCTCGGCGTCGAGGGTCAGGCTCAACGGTCCGCTCACCCCGGCCCGGCGCCCGGCGAGGTGCAGGCTCGCCGGCATCGCCAGGGCCGGATCGGTGGGCCGGCCGAGCCAGCGGCCGGAGGCCACGCCGTCGAGGCGCGCGTCGAGGTCGTCGAGCCGTCCGGCCCGGGCGGCCAGCGACAGGCCGAGGCGGCCGCCGGCGGCGCTGCCGCGGGCCTGGCCGCGCAGGCGACCTTCCTCAGCCCCGGACTCCCGCTCCAGCACCACGTCGACGGCGACCGGGCCGTCGCGCAGGAAGCCCGGCAGCCGCCGCGCCTCGTCCACGAAGGTGCGCGACACGAGGTCGATCAGGGGGGCGGCCACCGGGGCGCTTACCCGCCCGATGATGCGCCCGGCGCCGTCGGCGCCGATCCGGCCCGAGAGGCTGGCCCGTGCCCCGGCGAGGTCGCGCACCTCCAGGCTGTCGAGGCGAAGCGCGGCGCCCTCGGATTGCAGGCTGGCGGCGATCTCCCCGGTGCGGGTCCCGGTCGGGCCGTAGTGCAGGTCGCGGGCGAGCAGGGTCAGGCCGACATCGTGGTCCTGCAAGGCCGCGATGGCACCGCGCATCGGCGGCAACTCCGCCACGTCGAGCCCATCGGCGATGATTTGAGCGTCGAAGCGCGGGCGGGCCTGGTCCGGCCCGGCCGGGCTGTAGCGGGCGCTGCCGGTGATCGTCGCGGGGCCCAGAGCCACCCGGGCGTTGTGCAGCGAGAGCACCGGCAGCGCCGCCGCCACGTCAGCCTCCGCCGAGAAGGGACGGCCGTCGAGGAGCCCGGTGAGCGAGCCGCCGAGGCCGAGCCGGTCGAGGAGGCGGGCGAGCCGGTCCGAGCTGGGAGCGTCGACCGCCGCGTGGCCCGAGAAGCCGCCGCTCGGCGTGACGTCGCCGCCGAGCGCCAGCGCCAAGCCGCCGGCGGCCGTGCCGGCGAGCCGCCGCAGGGTCACGGCGCCGGACGGGCGCAGCACGGCACTCAGAGCCGCGCCGCTCCATTCCTCGCGGGCGAGCGTCAGGCTGTCGACCGCAACGTCGAGCGCCAGGGTGCCGGGGAGGGAGGCGGGCGACAGGCCCCGGCCGAGGAGAGCCTGGCCGGTGGCGCTCATCAGGAAGCCGTCGAGGTCGAGGCGGCGGGCCTCCAGGTTCATCGTCGCCCGGGCCGTCGCGAGGTCGAGGCTGCCGCGGCCGGTGAAGCGCAGGGGCGCCTCGCCCGGCACCTCGACGTTCAGGGACTCGAAGGTGGCGAGCCGGCCCTTCGCCCTGAACCCGCCCTGCACCGAGACGGGCAGGGCGGCGCCCGCGGCCTGGGCCGGCGGCCCCACCACCAGGCGGGCCGTGCCGGTCGCCTCCGGCACCCCGCCGCCCTCCGGACCGGCCGCCAGGCTCACCCGGGCGTCGAGGTCGAGCCGGGGCACCGTGTCGCCCCCGGTACCGAGCTTCACCGGCACCGTCCCGTCCGGGCCCGGCGCGCCGGTGGTGAGGCGGAACGGGACCGCCTCGACGGTGCCCTCCGCTCGCCACGGGCCGGCGAGGCGCGGCGCGGAGAGCCGGACATTCTCGGCATAGACCTGGTCGGTCCGCCCGGTCGCCGCCACCCGGGTGGTGACGAGGAGCTGGGCCACGCGCAGGTCCTCGACAGCGAGATCGCGCGCCTCGCCGACGCCCGGCGGCGTCAGGAAGCTGCCGGCCTCGGTCATCGGCAGGGTCACCTCGCCGCGGCCGATCCGGGTCTCGGTGAAGCGGATCTCGCCGGAGAGGAGCGGGGTGAGCGCGATTTCCGCCTTGACGAAGCGCGCGTCGAGGGAGGGCCGGTCCCGCCCAGTCGCGAGCCTCAGGTGGTCGACCCGCAGGCGCGGCGAGGGCAGGAGGCGGACCTCGAGGCGCCCGTCGCTGCGAGCCTCGACCCCGAGCGAGCGGCCGAGCGCGGCGTCGAAGGCGGTGCGGTAGGAATCCCACGGGATGAAGGGCGGCGCGATCAGGGCCGCGGCGAGGATCAGGATGACGAGGCCCGCCAGGGCGGTCAGGATGTCGCGCACCGTGCTGTCCGTGCCGCCCCGCGAGGAGAGCGCCGCCTCATGTTCGTCCGACGGCCCGACGGGCCGTACCCCGATGACAGCGCTAGCATATCGGCACCGGAAACGCGGGCGAAATCCGGAGGGATCGCACCGCGAGAGCGGCCCCCCGATGCACCCGCGCAACGCTTGTCGCCCGCCTGACAGGGTGGGCCGACGCTGTTAGAGCGGCGACGTGACCAGATCGACGGATCCGATGCGCTACTATCTCGGCCTCGCCACCACCTTCCACGACCCGGCCCTCGCCCTGGTCGGGCCGGACGGCACGGTGCTCTTCGCCGAGGCGACGGAGCGCTACCTGCAATACAAGCGCGCCCCGAACTGCGAGCCGGATTCGGCGCCCCGCATGGCGGGCCTGCTCAAGGCCTACCTGCCGCCCGGCGCCGAGCTCGTCGTCGCCGCCACCTGGGGGCCTGAATTCAGCCGCTACCTCGCCGGTCAGGCGGGGGCCGGGGCGTTCGGGCTCGAGGCGTTGCGCGCGCATTCCCCCGCCCTCAACCGCTCCCTGGTGCCGGAGCGGGCCGAGCGCACCTTCATCGCCGAACTGGCGCTGGCTCAAGGGAGAGCCGGCTATGGCACGCTGCTCGGCCTCGACCGGGCCCATGGTGGCCGCTCGACCATCGCGGCCCTGCGGCGCTATCCCCACCACCTGACGCATGCGGCCTACGGGTTGTGGGGCTCGCCGTTCCGGGACGCCACCTGCCTCGTCGTCGACGGCATGGGCGAGACCGGCGCCTCGGCGATCTACCGGATGGAGGCGGGGCGTCTCATCGAGGTGAAGCGCCATCGCGGCCGCGAATCGGTCGGCTTCTTCTTCGGCCTCGTCACCGACCTCGCCGGGTTCGACCAGACCAAGGGCGAGGAATGGAAGATCATGGGGCTCGCCCCCTACGGCCGCCAGGACCCCGACCTGATGGCCGCGCTCCGCCGGCTCTACCGGATCGAGGACGGCCGACTGCGCTTCTCCGATGCCACCACCGTGCAGGCGGTGGCCGACGAGATCCGCGCCCGGCGCCCGGCGGAGTCCGAGATTGAGGGCTGGGCCGACCTCTCGGCCTGCGGCCAGGCGATTTTTTCCGAGATGATGGACGTGCTGGTCGCCGAGGCGTGGCGGCTGGCGCCGCACGAGAACCTCGTCGTCACCGGCGGCTGCGCGCTCAACTCGTCCTATAACGGCCGCCTGCTCGGGCGCTGCGAGTTCCAGCACCTCCACGTGCCCTCCGCACCCGCCGATGACGGCAACGCGCTCGGTGCGGCCTGGCTCGCCTTCCAGGAGGACAACCCGGACTGGACCGGGCCGGGGCGGCTCGCCACGCCCTATCTCGGCTCGCTCGTCTCGACCGAGCCGCTGGAGCGGATGGTCGGCTGGGAGCCGCGGCTCAGGCATCTCGGCCATGACGGGGTGACGGAAGCCGCGGCCGATATCCTGGCGGCGGGCGGGCTCGTCGGCTGGGTGCAGGGGCGGGCGGAGTTCGGGCCGCGGGCGCTCGGCAACCGCTCGATCCTGGCCGATCCGCGCCCGGTCGACGCCAAGGCGATCCTGAACGGCAAGGTGAAGTACCGCGAGGCCTTCCGGCCGTTCGCGCCCTCGATCCTGGCCGAGGCCGGGCCGGACTGGTTCGAGGATTACCAGGACAGCCCCTACATGGAGCGTACCCTGGTCTGGCGGCCCGAAGTGAGGGCGCGGGTGCCGGCGGTGGTGCACGAGGACGGTACCGGACGCCTCCAGAGCGTGACGGAGGAGCGCAACCCGGCCTACGCCGCCCTGATCCGGGCCTTCGCCGGGCGGACCGGCGTGCCGATCCTGCTCAACACCAGCTTCAACGTGATGGGCAAGCCGATCCTCCACACCGCCGAGGACGCGATCCTGATGTTCGCCACCACCGGCCTCGACGCCGTGGTGATCGAGGACTGGATCCTGGTGAAGGATGGGGTGAAGATGTGAGACGGGCCGGCCCCGTTCCCGGGTGCCGGCCCCTGACGCTTGGCGACGCCTGCGAGGCTTACTCGCAGACCTCGACGCGCTTGTAGGTGAAGGACTCGTCGTCGAGCCACACCTTGCGGCGCTCGAAGTGGCAGATCGGGCCGCGGCGCGGGCGCACGATCACGGTCTCGGGCTCCTCGACATAGACCCGGCGCGGCGGCGGCACGACATAGGCCGGCGGCGGGGGGGGCGGCTGCATGCCGTTCATGATCGCGCCGGCCGCGACGCCGCCGAGCACGCCGGCCGCCGCGCCGCCGATGATCGCCGCGCCGACATTGTCGCGGGCCTGGGCCTGGGGTGCGGCGGTGACGAAGAGGGCGGCGACGAGCGCCGCGCCCGCGCCGAGGCGCGGAAGGCCGTAAGAGGTCGGAGCGCGCACGCTGAGGGTCTCCCGAAGGTGTTGGCGCGAGAATGCGAGGGACTGCTTAACGAAGTGCCAAACTTGCCGCCCGACCGATCAGTCGAACGGCACGGCCCGGGGCCGACGAAAGCCTCGCGCCGTCGGGCTCAAGCTGTGGTGCCGGTTTGCGGCGATTTCCGGGTATGCCCACGGTTCCGGCTGTGGTGTGTATTTCGGGTGACGGTCGCGTCGACGAGAGCGTCCCCGGACGCGAGAAGAGCCGCCATCACGGCGGCCCTTCTCGCGTTACATGTTGATCAGCGCGTTGGCGGTGCCCACGACCGTCATGGCGAGGCCGCCGGCCAGGACGCCGATCATGCCGTAGGACACGGCGCGCAGAAGCTTCATCTCGCTCATTTCCATCTCCTTGAGGTCAGCAGCGGTAGCCGCCGGCGGTCTGGCCGTACTGCTTGACCGGGAAGTTCTGCTGCTTGGCGTTGCCCTCGGAGGCCGAGCTCATCGGGCAGGCGCCGTAGAACGGTACGCTGGTATTGGCACGGCCGCCGATCGAGCCCGTGGTCTCGACATCCTGGCTCCAGAACGGGTTGGCGGGGGAGTGGGCGCTGACGGCCATGGCGGACGAGAGCGGGGCAGTGCCGAGGACGAGCGCCGTGAGGATGGTGGCGATGCGCGTTTTCATATAATGTTAATCCCTATTGACTGCGAATGACCGTATCGTCGGCCTGTAGGTTTCTCGATGATTAGAATATACTCGATGGAAAATCGCCACGCCGTGTTCCGGCGCACGCGGCGTAATGGATTAAATATCTGTGAGGTGGACCTGGACGTGCGGGAAGCGGAGCCGTTCACCGCGTGCAGGACGCACTCCCTCTCGGACAACCGCGCTTGGCGCTGCCGCGCGGTGACCAGATAGCGCAAAGACGGCGTTGGATGACCGCGTAGGCAAGCCCGTCCGGATCATCTTCCCTTTCCCGGACGCGCCAGTCGTCCGGGAAAGGGGGAGCTGACAGAAGGCGATGCGCCCAATGGGGACGGGGACGTGCCACTGTCGTGTACCGTGGTCAGTCCATCAGTGGAGTGACGTAGCGCGCCAGGGCCTCCTCGCCGGGAGGCCGGCACCCCCCTCTCACCCCTCCATCGCGATCAATGCCGCGTCACCCCCCGCCGCCGCGGTGTTGACCGTCACGGTCTGCTCGGTGGCGAAGCGGGTGAGGTAGTGCGGCCCGCCGGCCTTCGGGCCGGTGCCGGAGAGGCCGTGGCCGCCGAAGGGCTGCACGCCGACCACCGCGCCGATCATGTTGCGGTTGACGTAGACGTTGCCGGTGGAGAGCCGCGACACCACCCGCTCCACCGTGGCGTCGATGCGGGAATGCACGCCGAGCGTCAGGCCGTAGCCGGTGGCCTCGATCCGGTCGAGCTCCCGGTCCAGATCGGCGGCCTTGTAGCGGGCGACGTGCAGGATCGGCCCGAACACCTCCTCGGTCAGGGCCTCGGGGCCGGCGATCTCGTAGATCTGCGGCGCCACGAAATGGCCCTCGCCCGGCACCTCGCCGGCGTAATGCGTCGTCGCGCTGCGGCGCATCGCGGCGCCGTGCTGGTCGAGGCGGGTGCGCGCCTCGGCGTCGATCACCGGGCCGACATGGGTCGCAGGGTCGCGCGGATCGCCGAGGCGGAGCTCCTTGGCGGCACCCGCCACCATCCCGATCACCTTGTCGGCCACGTCCTCCTGCACCAGCAGCAGGCGCAGGGCCGAGCAGCGCTGGCCGGCGGAGCGGAAGGCCGAGGTCACGACGTCGTCGGCGACCTGCTCGGGGAGGGCGGTGGCGTCGACCAGCATGGCGTTGATGCCGCCGGTCTCGGCGATCAGCGGCACGATCGGACCGTCCTTGGCGGCGAGGGCCCGGTTGATGTGGCGCGCCACCTCGGTCGAGCCCGTGAAGACCACGCCCGCCACCGCGGGATGCGCCACCAGCGCCGCCCCGACCGCACCGTCGCCCGGCACGAAATGGAGGGCGGAGGGCGCGATGCCGGCCCGGTGCAGCAGGCGCACGGCCTCGGCCGCGACCAGCGGCGTCTGCTCGGCGGGCTTCGCCACCACCGCGTTGCCGGCCATCAGCGCCGCGGCGATCTGGCCGACGAAGATCGCGAGCGGGAAGTTCCACGGCGAGATCGCCACGAACACGCCGCGGCTGCGCAAGGTCAGCCGGTTGCTCTCGCCGGTCGGGCCCGGCAGGGCCTGCGGAGCGCCGAAGAGCGTGCGCCCCTGCGCCGCGTAGTAGCGGCAGAAATCCACCGCCTCGCGCAGCTCCGCCACCGCGTCGTCGAGGGTCTTGCCGGCCTCGGCCTGGAGCAGGTGGATCAACCGGCCGGTCGAGGCCTCCATCGCGTCGGCGGCCCGTTCCAAGGCCGCGGCGCGCCGCTCCGCCGGGATCCGGCCCCAGGCAACGGCACCTTTGCGGGCCGCCAGCATCGCCGCCATCGCGGTCTCGGGCGAGGCCTCCGCGACGGTGCCGACGACCGTACGGGCATCGCTCGGGCTCACCACGTCGCGCGGCGTGCCGGCTTGCACGATGCCGTCGATCACCGGCGCCGCCTCGGCGGGGCCGCGGCTGGCTGCGACCGCGTCGGTCAGGCGCTCCAGGCCAGCCCGGTCGCCGAACTCGACGCCGGCGGAATTGATCCGCTCCGGCGCGAACAGCTCGGCGGGACGCCGGAGCTTCGGGTGCCGGGCGCGGTCGGGATTGCCGACGCTCTCGGCCGGGCGGCGCAGCAGGGTCTCGACCGGCACCGCCGGGTCGGCCGCCTGGGAGACGAAGGAGGAGTTGGCGCCGTTCTCGAGGAGCCGCCGCACTAGGTAGGCGAGGAGGTCGCGATGGCCGCCGACCGGCGCGTAGGTGCGGCAGGCCGCACCCGGCACGGCGGCGAGCAGCCGCGCGTAGAGCGCCTCGCCCATGCCGTGCAGGCGCTGGAACTCGTAAGTCCCGGCTTCCGGCCCGGCCCGCTCGACGATCGCCGCGACGGTGAGCGCGTTGTGGGTGGCGAATTGCGGGAAGAGCCGCGGCCGGTGCGCCAGCATCCGCTCGGCCGCCGCCAGGTAGCTCAGGTCGGTCATGCTCTTGCGGGTGAAGACGGGGTAGTCGGGCAGGCCGCGCTCCTGCGCCCGCTTCACCTCCGTGTCCCAGTAGGCCCCCTTGACGAGGCGCACCATCAGCCGCCGGTCGAGGCGGGCGGCGAGGTCTGCGACGTGATCGATGACGGTGAGGCAGCGCTTCTGGTAGGCCTGGACCGCGAGGCCGAACCCGTCCCAGCCGGCGAGCGCAGGATCGCCGAGCACCGCCGCGACGACGTCGAGGGAGAGTTCGAGCCGGTCCGCCTCCTCGGCATCGACCGTGAAGTTGAGGTCGTAGCTCTTCGCCGCCTTCGCGAGGTCGAGGAGCACCGGCACCAGCTCCGCCATCACCCGCTCGCGACTGAGCGCCTCGTAGCGCGGATGCAGCGCCGAGAGCTTGACCGAGATGCCCGGCCGGTCCGGCAGCGGCCGGTTGCCGGCGGCCCGGCCGATCGCCTCGATGGCACTCGCGTAGGACGCCGCGTAGGCGCGGGCGTCCTCCGCCGTGCGGGCTCCCTCGCCCAGCATGTCGAAGGAGTAGCGGTAGAGGCGCCCTTGCCCGCTCGCCGAGCGCTTGAGCGCGGCCTCGATCGTCTCGCCGAGCACGAAATGCCCGCCCATCACCCGCATCGCCTGGCGGGCGGCCTGGCGGACGGCGGGCAGCCCGAGGCGCTTGGCGAGGCCGGCGAGGATCCCCTCCGGCGTGTCGCCGGGCTGGATGATCCGGGCCGAGAGGCCGAGCGCCCAGGCCGACGAGCGCACCAGCAGGGCGTCGGAGCGGGTGGCGTGCTGCTCGAACCCGCCGAAGCGCAGCTTGTCCTCGATCAGCCGGTCGGCGGTGGCGGCGTCCGGCACCCGCAGCAGGGCCTCGGCCAGCACCATCAGGGCGAGGCCCTCCTTGGTCGAGAGCGAGTATTCGCGCAGCATCGCCTCGACGCCGCCGAGACCCCCGCTCTCCTGCCGGATCGCCCCGACGAGGTCGCGGGCCAGCGCATCGACCTTGGCCTCGCGCTCGGGCGGCAGGCCGCCCCGCTCCAGGAAGAGGCGGGCGAGGGCGGCATCGTCTGCCGCGTAGGGCGCGTGAAAGACGGGGAGCGGGGCGGGCATCGGGGCGGATCCGGGCGAGGCGCTGGTGACGATCCTCAGCTTAAATCGCCTTCCGCCGTGCTTCGATGGCGCTTATCGCCGGTTTGCCGCAGGATCGGCGGTGAAACCGGGGTTTGAGAGAGACAATGACGGACGGGCTCGACCGGGTCGATCGGCAGATCCTGAAGATCCTTCAACGCGAGGGACGCATCCCGAACGTGGAGCTGGCGGAGCGGGTTGGGCTGTCGCCGACCGCCACCGGCGAGCGCCTGCGCCGGCTGCAGAAGGACGGGGTGATCACGGGTTTCGGCGCCCGGCTCGACCCGCAGCGTCTGGGCTTGAGCCTGCTCGTCTTCGTCGAGGTCTCGCTCGACAAGACCACGCCCGACGCCTTCGCGCGCTTCGCGGCGGCCGTGCGGCGGGCACCGGAGGTTCTGGAATGCCACATGGTCGGGGGCGGGTTCGACTACCTGGTCAAGGCCCGGGTCGCCGACATGCCGGCCTACCGGCGCTTCCTCGGCGAAGGCTTGCTGTCGCTCCCGGGGGTGAACAACACCCGCACCTACGCGGTGATGGAGGAGGTGAAGAGCGACGGCGTGCTGCCGCTCTAATCCCGCGTTCCATGCGCCCGGTGCATGATTCGGCTGCGACATAACGGAGCTTTGCAGCGGCTGCGGAGTTGGCAGAGGGCGCAGCGTGTCGCAGTCTCGCAGTCATCAAGCCGCCGAAGAGCGGCCCGCCACGAATGGAGGTACGCCGATGGTCAATCCGAACCGCCTGGTGAAATCCGCCTGGATCGCTGCCGAAGTCTCGCGCGAGAAGTCCGAGAAGGTCCTGGTGGTCGAGGCCTATATCGCGGTCTCTCCGCTGGAGAGCGGCTATGATGCCGGCCGTTACGGCCGCCTGGTCGAGGATGTGCGCCGCATCCTGGCCGACAACCCGGATATCGACCGGGCTTCGATCCTGAGCGTCCACCGCGAATCGCGCTGCGCGGCGTTGTTCCGCCGGGGCGCCTGCCACGAAGAACGCCAGGAGGAGCGCCGGCCCGAACTTGTGGCCTGAGCGCCCCGTCGCGTCTCGCGACCGGTCTTCCAACCCTCAGTGTCGTCCCGGGTTCTCGCCCGCGGCGAGCGCCGGGATGACGCGGAGAGGGAATGGCGTCGCGCAACGGCGACGGCGGGACCCCGGAAGGCCCCGCCCCGAAGCACCTTACAGCCCCTCGAACAGAGCCGACGAGATGTAGCGCTCGGCGAAGGAGCAGGCGACCGTCACGATCCGCTTGCCCTTGAACTCCGGCCGGGCCGCGACCTCGAGGGCCGCCGCGACGTTGCCGCCGGTCGAGATGCCGCCGGGGATGCCCTCGATCCGGGCGAGCAGGCGTGCGGTGTCGAAGGCGGTCTGGTTGGAGACCGTCACCACCTCGTCGATCACGCCGCGGTCGAGCACGTTCGGCACGAAGCCGGCGCCGATGCCCTGGATCTTGTGCGGGCCGGGCTGGCCGCCCGACAGGACCGGAGAATCCTCCGGCTCGACCGCGATGACGCGGAGGTTCGGCAGGCGCGGCTTGATCACCTGGCCGACGCCCGTGATGGTGCCGCCGGTGCCCACGCCCGCCACGAAGGCGTCGAGCTGCCCCTGCGTGTCGTTCCAGATCTCCTCCGCGGTGGTCTTGCGGTGGATCTCGGGGTTGGCCGGGTTGTTGAACTGCTGGGGCATGATCGCGCCCGGGATCTCCTTCAGGAGTTCCTCGGCCTTGGCGATCGCGCCCTTCATGCCCTGTGGGCCGGGGGTGAGGGCGAGCTCGGCCCCGAGATAGGCCAGCATCTTGCGCCGCTCGAGCGACATCGTCTCGGGCATGACCAGGATCAGCCGGTAGCCCCGGGCCGCGGCCACGAAGGCCAGCGCGATGCCGGTATTGCCGGAGGTCGGCTCCACCAGGGTCCCGCCGGGCTTCAGCACGCCAGCGGCCTCCATGGCGTCGATCATGTTGACGCCGATGCGGTCCTTCACCGAGGCGATCGGATTGAAGAACTCGAGCTTCAAGAGGATCTCGGCGTCGATCCCGCGCTCCTTGGCGAGGCGGTTCAGGCGCACCAGCGGGGTGTTGCCGATGGTCTCGGTGATCGAGTCGTAGACCCGGCCGTGGCCGATCCGGCGGCCGGATTCCGAGGTGGCGGTGGCGTCGGCCATAGTGTCTCTCCCTCAAGGGCGCGTCGTCCGCCGCACGGGTAGCGGAAATCCGCCCTGCCGTCGAGGTATGCCGATTTATACAGTTTTGGACTGTAGAATAGCGTTCGGCCGACGTTCGGCTCTCGCCGGAACGGTGCCAGCGCCGCTGGGTCGACGGGCACCATTCCTGGCGTCGCGACAAGGGGCCATGAAGGCGACTCCGCAGCCCTCGCCAGTCTCGTAACCTTGGGTCAGAATGTCTCTCCGGCAAGCCCCACCTCGGTCAGTCCCGTCGAGGCGAGCCCCCGATCCGGCAGCCTCATCCGCCCGGGAGAACCGCATGTCCGAGACCCTGCACCGCACCACTCTCGAACCCGCTCCCCTCGAGGGTGCGCACCAGGCGCCGCTTCCGGCCGCGGGACCGCACCGGGTGGTGATCGTCGGCGGCGGCTTCGGCGGCCTCACCACGGCCCGGGGCCTCGGGGGCGCCGACGGCATCGCGGTCACGCTGATCGACCGGCGCAACCACCACCTCTTCCAGCCGCTGCTCTACCAGGTCGCCACCGCGGTGATCGCGCCGGGCGAGATCGCCGAGCCGATCCGGGCGATCCTGCGCTGGGACCGCAATGTCAGCGTGCTGATGGGCGAGGTCGAGGGCGTCGACACGGAGGGGCGCACGGTCGGTCTGCGCGACGGCACCCGCATCCCCTACGACACGCTGGTCCTCGCCACGGGGGCCACGCACAGCTATTTCGGCCACCCGGAATGGGAGCGCTACGCCCCGGGCCTCAAGACCCTCGACGATGCGCGCCGGATCCGCGCCCGGGTGCTCCTCGCTTTCGAGGCGGCCGAGCGCGAGGACGACCCGGCCGCCCGCGAGCGGCTGATGACCTTCGCGGTGATCGGCGGCGGTCCGACCGGGGTCGAGATGGCCGGCGCCATCGCGGGCCTCGCCCACCACGCCCTGTCGCAGGATTTCCGCCGCATCGACCCGAAACAGGCCCGGATCCTGCTGATCGAGGCGGCGCCCCGGGTGCTCGGCACCTTCTCGGAGGACCTCTCGGCCTACAGCAAGCGGGCGCTGGAGCATCTCGGCGTCACGGTGCTGACCGAGCACGCCGTCGAGGACGTGTCGGAGGAGGGCGTCACCGTGGCGGGCAAGCTGATCCCGGCCGCCACGATCGTCTGGGGGGCGGGCGTGCGCGCCTCGCCGGCGGGGGAATGGCTCGGGGTCGAGACGACGCGCCAGGGCCACGTCCCGGTCGGGCCGGATCTCGCGGTCATCGGCCGCCCCGGGATCTACGCGCTCGGCGACCTCGCCATGGCCAAGGCCGAGGACGGCAAGCCCCTGCCGGGCCTCGCCCAGGTGGCCGACCAGCAGGGCCGCTACCTCGGCCGCGCCCTGCGCGACCGCATCCTGCACGGCAAGGCCCCGAAGCCGTTCCGCTTCCGCAGCCGCGGCAACCTGGCGATCATCGGGCACAATTCCGGCGTGGTGCAATGGGACCACGTCAAGCTCAAGGGATTCCTGGCCTGGGTGGTCTGGGGCGTGGCCCACGTCTACCTGCTGGTCGGCTTCCAGAACCGCATCGTCGTGACCCTGCGCTGGCTCTGGGCCTATTTGAGCTTCCAGCGCGGCGCCCGCCTGATTTCCGAGCGCGACGAGGCCGTCATGGCCCTGATCCGCGGCACGCCGCCGGGCCGCATCCCTCCGCCCTGACCACCCTCGAGAGGTCCGTGCTGGCGAAAACCCCTTCCGACCTGCCGCCGACCCGCACCACCACGACCGATCGGCACCGCCTCAACTCCCCGCCCGCACCACCCGCGCCCCGGCCGCCTCGGCTTCCGCGCACTGCGCCTGCGTGGCGCCGGCATCGGTCACCAGGGTCCAGCGGCGGGGCAGCGGTGCCCAGGCCCCTTGCGTCGCACGGCCGAGCTTCGAGGAATCCATCAGCACCACGACCTCGCCCGCCTGCTCGATCATCAGCGACTTGAGGGCGACCTGCTCGATGGCCGCCTCGCACAGGCCGCGGCCGGCCACGAAACCGTCGCCGCTCACCACCGCCTTGTCGGCGGTGAGCCGGCGCAGGGCGGCCTCGGCCAGCGGCCCCATCGTGCTCATGCTCCCGGGCCGCACCGCGCCGCCGAGCACCGTCAGGGTGAGGCCCGGCGCGCCGGCGAGAACACCGACGAGGGGCAGGTTGTTGGTGATGATAGGGTGGCGCCGCCCGGCGAGGCCGGCCCCGAAGGCCGCCACGGTCGAGCCTCCGTCGAGGATCAGGATGTCGTCCTCGGCCAGCAGGGTCAGGGCGGCGCGGGCGATGGCGGCCTTCTCGGGCCGCGCTTGCGCCTCGCGCTCCGGCAGGCTCGTCTCAGGGAGAGGATGGGCGATCACGGCGCCGCCATAGGTGCGCCGGATCGTCTTCTCGCTCGCCAGTTGCTGGAGATCGCGCCGGATCGTCGAGGCGGAGACGCCGAAGCGCTCCGCCAGTTCCTCGACCACGACCTCGCCCGCCTGCAGCGCCTCGAGCAGCAGCGGGTGCCGATGCCGGCCGCGGGTCACGGTCGTCAGACCGCCCGGCGGGGGGCGAGGTCGACCGCCTGGCGCAGGGCCTCGACCAGCGAGCCCGCATCGGCGACGCCCTTGCCGGCGATGTCGAAGGCGGTGCCGTGATCGACCGAGGTGCGGATCACCGGCAGCCCGACGGTGATGTTCACCCCGGCCTCCAGCCCCAGCACCTTGATCGGGCCGTGGCCCTGGTCGTGATACATCGCCACCACGATGTCGTAGTCGCCACGGCCGGCGAGAAAGAACAGGGTGTCGGCGGGGAGCGGCCCCTCCACCCGCCAGCCCTTGGCGCGGCAGGCCTCGACCGCCGGGGTGATCTTCTCCGCCTCCTCGCCGCGGCCGAACAGTCCGTTCTCGCCGGCATGGGGGTTGATGGCGCAGACGCCGATCCGCGGATCGGTGATCCCGGCCTTGACCAGGGTGTCGTGGCCCCGCGCGATCACCCGCTCGACCAGGCCCGGCTCGATCCGCGCGATGGCGTCGATCAGCCCGATATGCGTCGTCACGTGGATCACCCGGAGCTTGGGCGAGACCAGCATCATCGAGACTTCCGGCGTACCGGTCAGCTCGGCGAGGAGTTCCGTATGGCCGGGATACTTGTGGCCGGCGGCGTGCAGGGCCTCCTTGCTCAGGGGGGCCGTGCAGATCGCGGCGGCCTGGCCGGCCTGGACGATCTCGACCGCCCGCTCGATGTAGCGGAACGCCGCCTCGCCGGAGACCGGCGAGACACGGCCGAATGGGTGGCCCGGCGGGATCAGCGCTAAGTCGATGCACGCGACGGTGCCGGGGGCGCCGGACGCTTCCTCGGGCGAGGCGATCGCCTGGACCGCGAGGTCCGAGCCGACGATTCTTCCCGCTTCCCGCAGGCGCTCGGCGTCGCCGACGACCAGCGGCCGGCATAGTGCCGCGACCTCGGGCAGGGCCAGCGCCTTCATGATGATCTCGGGGCCGATGCCGGAGGCATCGCCCATGGTGATCGCGACGGTCGGTCGGCTCATGTCGGAGAACCCTGGTTTCGGATGGCCCGGAGGTGGTGGACGGCGCGCGCCAGCGTGTCGGCGTTGCCGAAGGCGCCGGCCTTGGTGACGATCGGCACGGCGAGGGCGCCGCGCGTCAGGCCGAGGGACACGCCGGGCTCGATCTCGTCGATCAGCCGCAATCCGTCGACCCCGAGATGCGCCAGGAGCGCCGCCGCGGTCTCGCCGCCCGTCGCTACCAGCCCGCCGAGATGGGGCGCGACGGGCGCCAGCAGCGCGCCGAGGGCGTCGGCGAGGCGGGACCCCAGGGCGAGGTCCGGCGCCTCGCCCATCGCGAGCTCGACCAGCACGTCGTCCCCGGCGGTCAGCCCCGACGTCACGGCGTCGCGCAGGCCTGCCCGCCCGGGCTCGCTCCCGTCGAGCAGCAGTTCCGGAGTCACCGGGACGTGGCGCAGATGCGGCTCGCCCACGAGCCGGCGCGCGGCGGCGCGCGAGGTAGCGGCGAGGCTTCCGACCACCACGAGGGTGCCGCCGGTGCCGCACGGGATCCCGCGAGGCGGGGCGGGCGGCAGCGCCTCCTGCGCCGCCAGTGCGTGGGCGAGGCCGGCGCTGCCGACCCAGACCAGGCTCTCCTGTGCGTCGAGTGCGAGGCCGGCTTCGGCGATCCGCGCGAGGTCGTCGTCGTGCTCGGCGTCGAGCACCGCGACCGACTCCTCCCGCGCCGCCTTGGTCAGCGCCTTGCGCAACGCGTCACCGCCGGCCCGCACGGTCGCGAGGGCGATCGGTGCGCTCCGCAGGCCCGCCCCCTCCAGCATCGCGCAGAGCGCGCCGGTCGCGTAGGTGTGGTCCCGGCGCCAGAGTTCGGTCTCCTCCAGCGGCCGGCCCTCGACCACGATCCGGCCCGCCATCGTGGTGCGGCCGGTGGCCGGGAAGGCCGGTGCCAGGATCGCGAAGGCCGCGCCCGTGCGTCGGCGCAAGCGGTCGAGGGTGGCGGCGAGCTCGGCCGCCGGCTGGCCGCGCAGGGTCGAGTCGATCTTCTTGAACACGGCCTGGCCGGGATTTGGCCGGTCCGGGTGGTGCAGACGGTCGAAGAGGGCGGCGTGGCGCGACGCGGCGGCGGCCGGGTCGAGCTGGCGGCTGTCGGCATCGTGCGAGACGACGTCCTCTTGGACCCCAGACTCTTGCTCCCCGGACTTTCGCGCCACGGATCCCGCCTCGCCCCACTGCACGCAGGCCGAGCGGCCGCGCCGAGCGAAGGCGATGGCGCAATCGGCCGCGCCGGTGAGGTCGTCGGCGAGGATGAGCCAGCGGCGCGTCACGATCACGCCTGCTTCGCGAGCTGCGGGGCCGCGTGCGGCGCCTCGGAAGCGGCTGCCGGCGGGGTGGCCTCCTCCGGCCGCTCGCCGAAATGCCGGGCGGTCCAGGCGGTGGCGAGCGGGGTGAGGATCGCGGTCACCACCACGGTTGCCGCCACCAGCACCGTCGCGGGGGCGGCGGCGTCGGCATAGGCCGGATTGGCGGCGGCGATGATCGCCGGGACCGCGGCGGCGTTGCCGGCGGTCGAGGAGGCGGCGACGCCGGCCACCCCCGTGCCCCCGGTGAGCCGGTCGGCGAAGAAGAGCGGGATGCCCGTCACGACCACCACCGCGACGCCGAGTCCGAGCCCGAGCAGCCCCGCCTGCCAGATCTTGGTCAGGTCGAGCCCGGTGCCGAGGGCGAAGGCGAAGAACGGGATCATCACCGGCACGGCGCGGCCGAGGAAGTCGCGCATCTCCCGGTCGAGGTTGCCGAGGATCATGCCGACGAGGAGCGGCAGGATGCTACCGACCATCGTCTGCCACGGGAAGGCCGACAGGCCGGCGACGCCGAGCGTCACCATGGTGAGGAAGGGACCAGATTCGAGGCACATGATCGTGTAGGCACCGACGTCCCGCGGCCGACCGTACTGGCCCATCAGCGCCATGTAGAGGCCGCCATTGGTGTCGTTCATGGCCGCGACGATCGCCAGCGTCGAGAGACCTGCGAAGAGCCCGGCGCCGATCGGCGCCTCGCCGATCAGGCGGCCGAAAATCACCCCGAGGATCATCGCGATGCCGACCTTCACGACGAGCAGCGCGCCGCCCTTCTTGACGATGTAGGGCGTCGCACGGAAGTCGATGCTGGCACCCATGCAGACGTAGAACACCGCCAGAATCGGCAATGCGCCGGTGAACAGGGCCCCGGTGAACGAACCGAACACCTTCGGGGTCGTGGGGAACAGGGTGGCGATCACCGCGCCGACGAGCAGCGGCACCACCATCATCCCACCCGGCACGCGCTCGATCGCGCGCTTGATCCGCACCTCGCCCATACGTTCCTCCCTGCGCGGATCGCGCAGGATGTTGCGCGAATGTCCGGCTGTTATTGCTTGAAGAACGCAAAAACCGGCGAGGGTCAATCGTGAAATGCGCGATATGCGCGGATTGCAGGGGGTGCTTGCCCGTTCGGGGGCGGATGGTCGGGTAGGCGCCTTCACCCTGTGCGCTCGCGGCGGCGTTCGCCGCGCCGTCATTATTCAGTTGCCACCGCCATTTCCCGAACGGCTGAAGCGGAGTGGAAGCAGTTCCGGGATCAGGCACAAGAACTCGCGAAGCGTCCGCTTGTCTGCAGTTTTGCAATATGCAGAGCCGCGTCACGGCATTTTCCGCTGGACCCCGGATCTCCTTCTGCTGACGCTCCCGTCGTGCGGAAAAGAGGTGGCGGCTGACAATGGATCTCAAGTGATGAAGGATATCGATTTCATCGAGCAGATCGACCGCATCGTCAGAACGTCAGCTTCATCCCCCCGATGAAACTGCGCGGCGCGCCGGCGAAGATCGAGCCGGTAGTGGTCGCGAGCACACCAGCCCCGTTCTGCAGGCCGGTCACGGCGCTGATCGAGTTCGCGAGCGGCTGGGCCGAGGCGATGTAGGTCGTGTCGAGCAGGTTGCGCACCTCGAGATAGAGGCTGAGGCGCTTGGCATACGATCCGATCAGGTCGGTGTCGTAGTGGATGTTGGCGTTGAGGATCGTGTAGCCCGGCGCCCGCAGCAGGTTGGCGTTGTCGAGGTAGAATCCGTCCTGGTAGACCGCCTCGACGAAGGCGCCGAGGCCCTTGAGCGGTCCCGACGGCTGGTCGTAGCCGATGCGGGCGAGGAGCTGGTGGGCCGGCACGCCCGGGATCAGGCGCCCGGCCCGGTCGAACCGGGCGGTCAGGCTGCCGGCGCTCAGCTGCTCGACGTAGCGGGTGTAGAACTGGTCGTTGAGGCCGTAGGCCGCGAAGGCCCGCCAGCCGGGCGAGAAGGCCCACTCGGCCCCGGCCTCGATGCCGCGATGCTCGGAGGCGGGGGCGTTGAAGGTGTAGCTGAGCAGGCCCGCCCCCGGCGACTGGGTGACGAACTCGTTGCGGAAGAACTCGTAGAAGCCGGTCAGGCTCAGGCGCAGGTCGGGCAGGGGCGACCAGTCGGCGCCGAGATCGAAGCCGAGATTGGTCTGGGTGCGCAAATCGGTGTTGTTGCCCGGCACGCCCGCCGGCGTCACGAACAGCACGCTCGCCGCCGGGGTGGCGTAGCCGGTGGCGACGCGGCCCCGGAACGCCCATGCCGGATCGGGCCTGTAGACCAGCGCCAGTTCCGGTGCCACGTTGAGGAAGCTGCGGTCGATATCGGCCAAGGCCTGCGTCACGCCGCTGGCCGAATAGGCGTAGGTGAGGGTGCGCCCCTTGAGCCAGGTATTCTCGGCCGATACGCCGACGATTCCGGTCCACTGGTCCGAGAGCGCGACCTCCGCCCGGGCTCGGCCGCCGAGATTCGACTGCACCGCCTCCTGGTTGCTCGCCAGCGCGCCGAGACGCGGGCCGCCATAGGGCGCCCGGTTGTAGAGGGCGATGTGGTTGTCGATGGCATTGTAGGAGAGTGCCGCGTAGCCGATTGCCGGCAGGCCGAACACCTCACCGCGATGGGTGATGTCGGAGAGGACGTTGTAGGACGGATAGCTGCCGCGCGAGGAGGTCGTGTAGAACGGCTGGTTGAAGTTGCGCTCGTCGAAGCCGACTTGCGTGCGCCAGGTCGTGTTGGCGTCGATGTCGTGCTCCCAGCGCCCGGCGATGATCGTGCGCCGGTCGTTGCGGCCGAAGGCGCCCTCGGTCGCCGTCACCGGCACGGTGGCGCCGAACGCGCCGTTGCGGAAGAGGTTGAAGGTGGTGCAGCCCGCCGCCGCGGTCGCGGTCGCCGCGCAGCCGCGCTGGTAGGGGTTGATCCGGTACTGCGCCAGCGACGAGCGGGCCGGTAGGTCGACGTCGACGAGGTTGTTGACGACCTTCAGGGTGAAGCGGTTGTCCGGCGTCGGGGTGTAGCTCGCCAGCAGGTTGACCGTCTGGGTGTTGGCGCTGGCGTGGTCCTGGAAGCCGTTCAGGCGGAAATCGCTGGCGAACAGGCTGACCTCGTAGGGACCGCTCGCGCCACCAACCGTGAAGTAGTGATTCAGATACCCGAAGCTGCCGGCATCGACGCCGATCTCGTAGCCGTCGATCTCGCGGCCGGTGCGGGTCCGGAACGCGATCGCGCCGCCGGTGGCGTAGTTGCCGAACAGGGGCGATTGTGGCCCACGAAAGACGTCGATGCGGGAATAGGCTCGCGGATCGGTGATGTCGAAGCGCGACGCCCCGTCGGACTGGGTGACGACGAAGCCGTCCTCCAGCACCACCATGTTCTTGATGACGCCGGTCGAGCGGGCGTTGTTGCCGCGGATCGACACCACCACGTCGCGCGGGCCGTTGCCCTGGCGCACGGTGACGCCCGGGCTGTTGACGAGCACCTGGCCGATGCTGGTCGCAGGGCGATTGGCGATCACGTCCTGCCGGCCGATGGCCGTCACGACCTCGCCGACCGGGTGCTCGATCACGCTCGGGCTCGAGCCTGGAGGGGCGGCGACGCCGAAGGCCGGTCCGGACGGCGCGCCGAACCCCGCCACGGAGATCTCGTCGAGGGCGATGGTCTCCGAGGCGCCCTGCGCCAGGGCGGCGCCGGGGACCAAGGCGAGGAGAAGGGCGAGCGCGCGGGGGCGCAGGCCGGGACCGGGGAGGGGCGGCATCGGAAGTCTCGTCGAAGGCGGTTGAGGCGGCGCGGAAGCGCCGACGAAGAATTCGCGTCAGGCCGTCGCAGGCCGCCGGAGGCCGCGCCGCAAACCGAGCCAGGCGGCGTCGACGGCGATCATCGCCAGGATCGCCAGCCCGGTGAGGGGGAAGGCGATCCCGAACGCGACGACGAGGCCGGTGACGGCCCCAACCGCCCGGCGGTCGTCGGGCCAGGCCGGCACGCCGAGGCGGCCCGCGGGGCGGCGCTTCCACCACATCACCGCGGCGGTGACGGCGAGCAGGAGCGTGGCGAGACAGAAGGCGAGCATCAGGAGCTGGTTGACGCGTCCGGCGACCTCGCCCTTGTGCAGCCCGATCCCGTACTGGATCCCGCGCCCGACGAAGCCGATATCGCCGAACCGCACGTTCACCAGCGGTTGGCCGCTATACTGGTCGAGGGAGATCATCCGCTGGCGCGTGACGTCGCGCGGATAGGCGGCCGCCGCGTAGACGCCCGCCGGTCCCTCCGGCAGCGCCAGTTCGTAGCCCGCCGGCATGCCGAGACCGGTCAGGATCTCGGTCGCCCGGTCGATGCCGATCGGCACCCCGTCGCGGCTACCTGAGCGCGGCAGCGGCGCGGCCTCGAGCGCCCAGCCGGTCTGGTCGAGCACTGCGCCCATCGGCACCGTCGAGACCGGCACCCCGGCCCAGAGCGCGTTCGGCTGGCCGAGCCCGGCCCGGTTCGACGCCGCGCGGAGCTGGTCGCCCCACAGGATCGACCACGGCAGGCCGGTGGCGGCGAGGAAGAACAGGCCGGCCCCGGCGACGAAGCCGGTGACGGCGTGCAGGTCGCGCCACCACACCCGCCGCGCCGGCGTGCCGTGCACCGAGACGACCCCACCACCCTGGCGGCGCGGCCACCAGAGATAGAGCCCGCTCAGGACCAGGATCAGCGTGAAGCCGGCCACGACCTCGATCAGGCCGTTCGCCACCGGCCCGAAATACGCCAGGCTGTGAAGCCGGCGCACCACCATCATCGCCTCGTCGGTTCGCCCGACCCGGTCGAGGACGGCGCCGTCATAGGGATCGAGGTAGACGAGGGTCTTGCCGGACGGGCCCGCCATGGTGACGACCGCCGTGCGGTCGGGGCCCTCCGGGCTCGCATAGGTCGTCGGCTGAGCGTCCGGCACAGCGTCGGCGGCGATGAAGACCAGCCGCTCCGGCGACAGCGGCGGCGTGGCGCGCACCGGCACGAGGGTGCGGTGGGAAAACAGCGTGCGGTTGATCTCGTCCTTGAACAGGTAGACCGAGCCGGTGACCGACAGGAGGATCAGGAACGGCAGGCAGAGGAGGCCGGCATAGAAGTGCCAGCGCCACACCGCACGATGCACGGCATCACGCAGGCGCGCGCGCCCCGGGGCGGGGGCGGAGGAGGGGGCAGGCATGGAGCGAGGATCCGGGAGGCGGCTGATCGAGGCTGGCGATGCGATCGATCAGGCCTGCGGCGGTCCCCGTGGGCTGGCATGCGTGTCGGGTGGGGCCCGCGCCGGGCTCTCGTCGGCGGCGGGCGGGAAGCGGTCCGCCGTGCTCGGGCGATCCCAGGCGAGATGGAACGCGAGGAGGGCCGGCGCCGCGAAGGCGAGGTGGTGGGCCGCGACGCAGCAGGCGAGGGCACAATGATGGACGCCCTGCGGCGCATCCTCCGCCCCGTCGTAATGACAGATCACCGCGCCCGCAGCCGCGTTGGCCGGCACGGGGGCGAGGGCGCCGAGCAGCATCTGCAGGCACAGCGCGTAGAGCGCGACCACCGCGATGGTCGCGCGTCCGATCGACCGTGTCGGCAGGCTCACGCGCATGAGCTTGGGTAGGCAGGTCCGGCCGGGAGCGTCAATGACGAAGGTTGGGTCGCGGGCGGATTTCCGACGGGTGATGCCGCCTGAGGACTTAGGACTTCGGATTTAGGGCTTCGCTGGACGTTTGCCGCGACCGGGCACCCCGCCGCCGTTCGGCTCGGCGGGCAGCGCGCCCTGTCCCGCGGCCGGCGCCGCGAGGGCGGCGAGCGCCTCGGCCCTCGCCGGAGGCGGCGGGAGCTCGTCCAGGGCCGCCGAGACGGCTTTCGCGATCTTGGCGAAGCCCGCAGGGGTGGGATGAAGCTCGTTCGCCCATTCGGCGGCCGAAAGCGTGCCCTGCGTATCGATCAGGTGGAAGTTGTAGGCTGCGTTGGACGCGAGCCGCGCGAGCATGGCCCTGAAGGCGACGAGCGCTTCCCGAACGATGGCGGTTCCCGCCGCGGTGGACCAGTTGCAGAAGTCGAGCGATGGCTTGAGCCAGGGGCCGGCGCAGGGCGGGTGCGCCCCGTTCGGGATCGGAAAGTCGTAGCAATGGGCGAGGATCGGGACGCCGGGCGATACCCGGTCGCGCATGGCGAAGAGGGCGAGGTAGCAGGCCTCGACCATGCCGAGCGCACCATCGAACCGCGCCGCGTTGAGGCCGCGGTTCCGCCCGTCGTTGAAATCGAGGAAGATGCAGAACTGCTCCCCGGCGATGTCGTTGCCGCCGGCCGAGAACAGGATCGCGTCCGGCTTGCCGTCGATCCAGTTCGCGGGATCGCGCAGGGCAGCGATCATCCGCGACTGCTTCTCCAGGGACATCATCCCGACCGCGGCGTCGCCGTGATGGGCGAGGTTGAGGATGGTGGGCGGCATCGGGCCGATCCGGCGCAGCTGGGCGATGACGTCGGTATCGACCAGCGGCAGCCCGTTCCCCGTCAGGGGATAGTCGAACCAGCTGTCGCCCTGCGCGAGAAGAACCAGGGGGCGGTTGAGGATCGGGGCGCGCAGCAGGCTCGCGCTCGCCTGGGCGGTCGCGAGTCGGGCGATGTTCGCCTTGTGGACGGCGACGCGCTGGGCGATGTCCCGCTCGATGCGCCGGTTGATCTCGTCCTGGGCCAGGATCTCGTCCGCCATGCTGTCTTCCTCCCGTGTCGGACGGCGCGAAACGATCGATGTTGGATCAAGGAATTCTTCTTTGTGCCCGCCATCATCGACGATCAATGGGATTCTGATGATGACCTGACCGTCAAAAAGACTTGAGTTTTGCTAACTCTGCCAACATGATTTGCACAAATTCAGAAACAAGCCGCACGGCATCCTTGTGCGAGCGTTCACGAAAGATATGTGACCAATATTCTGTCAGTTTATAGGACGATCCGGCCTTCAGCAAGATCCGACACGCCGTTCGATGGTTGGTTGTCCGGCCGCTCGGCTTGTGCGCTGCACGCGTGACAGCGAAAGTCTGCCTCGACGACCTGGCTCAGGCAGCGAAATGACCGGCGGCCGATCGCTGCGAATCAACGGAGCGGGCCGCGGATGGTGGTCTCGTCGCCTGTCCTGATGCGGAGTGGTGGTCCAGTACAGTATCAGCCGCATTGTGCCGGCGTCATGCCCCATGCGTGTATTTGCGACGACGAACCGGTCGCAACGGCGAACGCTTGTCCGTCGTGGCGAGCCTTGGGGCTCACCGGGATGTTTCATGCTTAACTGCGAATTAACCATGGTACGCGATTGTCGGACTCAACGCTCATCAATGGCCCGACAAGGCCCACGGGACATACGTCATGGGACTCGACGTCTTCGAGAGCACTCGCGCGACACGACCAGGCAGCGAATGCGAACAGCTCGAGCGGAGCTTCGTCACGAATCTCGCCGATGTGCTCCGGTCGATCGGTGCCATGAACGAGCGTGAGGGCCTGCCGCCGGTCGACGGCAGCTCGCCGCCGCGGGACTGGGACGCGCTGATCGCGCATGTGCGGAGAGCCGCGCGCGGGCCCGGCGAGAACGGGACACCGAACCGGGATCGCGAGCTTCAGGCCCAGACCCTGCTCCGCAGCGCGCACAAGCGCCTCGACGAGGCCGCCGCGCGCGAGGCGCAGGCCGAGGCGCGGGTGCGTGCCGCCGAGGCAAGAGTGCGTGCGGCGGAGGATGCCGCCCGCGCCGCGGAGGAGCGGGCGGCCGCGACGATCGAGGCGGCCGAGGCTCGCGCGCGCCGGGCCGAGGAGGCCGCCCGCAGCGCCCTGGACTGGCTGCAGCGCCTGCGGCAGGCGGGACCGACGGATCTCCACGGAGGGTCCGCCGTGGCGCCGCTCCCCGGCCTTCGTCTCCGGCGCGTCGCCTGAGCGGACGCGCCCCCCTAATATCCGCGAATCACGTCCACGGCCGCCGGGATCCGCCCCGACGCGCGATAGGCGCGCAGGTTGCCGGCAACGACCGCGGCCGCGCTGGCCGGGGTGGTCGGCCCGGAGATGTGCGGCAGCACGGTCACGCCGGGATGGCGCCACAGGGGTGACTCCGGCGGCAGCGGCTCGACCTCGAACACGTCCAGCACCGCATGGGAGAGCTGCCCCGCATCGAGGGCGGCGATGAGCGCGTCGGTCGCGACGATCGGCCCGCGACCGAAATTGATCAGTGCCGCCCCCGGCTTCATCCCGGCGAGCCGCCCGGCATCGAGGAGGCCGCGCGTCTCCCCGGTCAGCGGCAGCAGGCAGACGGCGATGTCGCTCGCCGCGAGCAGGTCGGCCAGACCCTCGGACCCGGAGAAGCCCGTCACCCCCGGCGGCACCTCCTTGGGCGAGCGGCTCCAGGCCGCGACCCGGAAGCCCGCCCCCGTCAGGCGTTCGGCCGCTGCGCTCCCGAGCGCCCCGAGGCCCAGGAGCCCCACGGTGACCTCGGACGGCGGCCGGTAGGCGAGCTGCCGCCAAGTTCCGGCTTCCTGCTGGCGCCGATAGGCCGGCATGTCGCGCTGCAGGTAGTAGGTCCAGGCCAGCACCGCCTCGGCCATGGTGCGGGCAAGCTCGGGATCGATCAGGCGGACGATCGGCACGCCGTTCTGCCCGAGATCGCGCACCAGCCGCTCGACCCCGGCCCACAGGCTCTGGATCCAGGCGAGGTTCGGCAGGAGCGCCACCTCGGCGGGATCGGGATTGGCGACGATGGCGATCCGGATGCCGGCGCGCTCCGCCGCGCTTAACCGTCGGAACGGCCGGATGGTCTCCTCCGGGAGCGCTGCGGACAGCGCCGCCAGGAAGTCGGCCTCCTCCTCCGCGTCGAGGTTGCCCAGGAAGGCGATCGGCTCGGACATCTGACACTCCCTCTGAGCATCATTCGCCGGAGTGGCTGCCGGTTCGGCGAATGATGCACAAACACTAAGCCAAGCAGAGTTGCGCCATGCAGCTCTGCTCAGCGGCCGAGGACCGGGGTGAGGCGGGCAACCGCCTCCCGGGCGAGGCCCGGGCTGATGGCGAAGCACAGGCGGATGAAGCCCTCGCCCTCCGGCCCGAAGGCGGTGCCCGGCGCGACGCCGACCTTCGCCTCCTCGAGGAGCCGGAAGGCGATGTCGAGGCTGGTCTCCTCGGGGCGCGGGGTCCCGGGGCCGGCGACGCGGGCCATCAGGTAGAAGGCGCCCTCCGGCACCGACACGGTCACGCCCGGCAGGCGGGAGAGGCCCGCGACCAGGATCTCGCGGCTCTCGGCGCAGCGGGCGACCATCTGGCGGATGAAGCCGTCGCCCTCCTCGAGCGCCGTCACGGCGGCGTGCTGGATGAAGGTCGGGATCGAGGTGGTGTTGTACTGGCCGAGCTTGGCGAAGGTGGGCCCGAGCCCGCGCGGGGCGATCAGCCAGCCGGCGCGCCAGCCGGTCATCGCCCAGTTCTTCGAGAAGGTGTTGGTGACGACCAGCCGGTCGTCCTCGGTGCAGATCTGCAGGAAGGACGGCGCGATGGCGTTGCCGTAGGTGAAATGGGCGTAGACCTCGTCGGCGATGATCCACAGGCCCCGCGCCCGGGCGAGGTCGCGCAGTGCCTTCATCTCGTCGAGCGGCATGATCCAGCCGGTCGGGTTCGAGGGCGAGTTCACCACGATCACGCGGGTGCGCGGGGTGATCGCCGCCTCGATGTCGGCGAGCGGCAGGGCGAAGCGCCCGTCGGCCTGCACCCGGTAGGGCACCGTCACCGGCACGCCGCCGGTGATGCGCACCGCCTCCGCCAGGTTCGGCCAGGCCGGAGAGGGGATGATGATCTCGTCGCCGGGCTCCAGCAGGGCCTGGGCCGCCTGCATGATCGCGTTCATGCCGCCGGCGGTGACGGCGAAGCGCTCCGGCGGGATCGCCACGTCCCAGTGCCGGGCGTGGTAGGCGCTCAACGCCTCGCGCAGGCGCGGCAGGCCGAGCGAGGTGGCGTAGCGGGTGTGGCCCGCCACCATCGCCTGGTGGGCGGCCTCGACGATGAAGGGC
Source organism: Methylobacterium frigidaeris (assembly GCF_022179185.1). GTDB lineage: Bacteria > Pseudomonadota > Alphaproteobacteria > Rhizobiales > Beijerinckiaceae > Methylobacterium > Methylobacterium frigidaeris. The sequence continues at coordinate 57,099 of NZ_BPQJ01000015.1, forward strand.
GGCGTCGGCAGGTCGCCCTCGCCGATCCACAGCTTGACCACCTCGGGATCGTCCCGGCCGCGGTCGGCGACGAGGCCGATCTGGCTCGTGCCGATGCCGCGCATCCGCGGCGACAGCGTGGCGGCGAGGTCCGGCGTGGTGGTCTCCGCGTGGGTCATCGGTGGCTCGTGCCCTCGTGTGGTGCCAGCGTCTCGGTGGCGGGATCGATGGTGGCAAGCGTGTCGGTGGTTCCTCCATAGCATCGGCGGGGCGGCGCGCGAGCCGCACTCCACGCATATGTCGCTCGGGTTCCTGCCGATGGACCTCGACCGCCGGACCTTTGCCGGTGGACCTGGGCCGGAGGACCGCTACAACGCTCTCAAGAACGAACAACCGGAGGAAAACGAGCGTGACGGTCAACCGCAGAACGGCCCTGGCGGGCGTCTCCGCCCTCGGTGCCGCCGCCCTCGCGACGGGCGCCGCGCAGGCGCAAGGTGCGTCAAAGACTTACGTGCTGGTGCATGGCGCCTATGGCGGCGGCTGGATCTGGCGCGACGTCGCCGCCGGCCTGCGCGGCCGAGGCCACCGGGTCTTCACGCCGACGCAGACCGGGCTCGGCGAGCGCAGCCACCTGCTGTCGCGCCAGATCACGGTCGAGACCCATATCGAGGACGTGGCGAGCGTGATCGCCACGGAGGACCTGCGCGACGTCATCCTGGTCGGGCATTCCTATGGCGGCATGGCGGTCACCGGGGTCGCCGACCGCATGACCGACCGGATCCGCCACATCGTCTACCTCGACGCGCTGATCCCCGAGAACGGCGACACCGCCTTCACCATCCTTCCCGCCGGCATGGCGGATGCCCGGCGCAAGACGGCTTTGGAGCAGGGCGCGGGCGTGGCGCTGCCGGTGCCCGGCCCGGAGGCGTTCCCGATCCCGGCGGGGCCGGCCAAGGACTGGTTCATGCAGCGCCTGCGGCCGCACCCGATCGGCACCTACGAGAGCCCGGTGCGGCTCACGAAGCCCGCCGGCGCCGGCCTGCCGGTGCTCTACGTTGCCTATACCGCCCCGGCGCTCGCCTCGATCGAGCCGAGCCGGCAGCGCGCGAAGGCCAAATCCGGCTGGGAGTACCGGGAACTGGCGGTGCCGCACGACGTCGAGGTGCCTAATCCAGAGAAGGTCGTCGAGGTGCTGGCGGGGGTGGAGTAGGGCCGAGCCCATGTGACTCGACTGGTGCCTCTGATCTGACCGAGGGAAATCGAATCCTCCGCGTCATTCCGGGGCCGCGTAGCGGAGACCGGAATGACGCGGAGGGGTGTCAAGTCTGCAGCTCGCACTTGGCCGGCGGCGGCTTTGGGACCGCCGGCCCTCTCACCTCACGCCGCCTTGCCGGCCGGCACAGGCAGGTCGGCCGGCGCCTCGGCCGCCTCGTCCTCGCCCTCCTGCATCTCGCCCTGCCAGCGGGCGACCGCGGCGGTGGCGAGGCCATTGCCGAGCACGTTGGTGACGGTGCGGCCCATGTCGAGGATCTGGTCGACGCCCATGATCAGCAGGATGCCGGCGGCGGGCAGGCCGAACATCGGCACCGTCGCGGCCACCACGACGAGGGAGGCGCGCGGCACGCCGGCGATGCCCTTGCTGGTCACCATCATCACGAGGAGCATGGTGAGCTGCTCGGTGACGCCGAGATGGATGCCGAAGGCTTGCGCGATGAACAGCGAGGCCAGCGCCTGGTACATCATCGAGCCGTCGAGGTTGAACGAGTAGCCGAGCGGCAGCACGAAGCCGGTGACGCGGGGCCGCACGCCGAACCGCTCCAGCACCTCGACGGTGCGCGGGAAGGCGGCCTCGCTGCTCGCGGTCGAGAAGGCGACGATCATCGGGGTGCGCAGCAGGCGCAGCAGCCGCACCACGCTGTTGCCGAGCACCAGCCAGCCGGCACCGATGAGGAGCGCCCACAGCACCGCGAGGCCGAGATAGAACACGGCGATGAACTTGCCGTAGTCGATGAGCACGCCGAGGCCCTGGATGGTGACGACGGACGCCATGGCGGCGAAGACCGCCAGGGGGGCCACCTGCATCACCGCGTCGGTGACCTTGAACATCACGTTGGCGAGGCCGTTCAGCATGTGCACCATCGGATCGGCGTAAGCACGGTCGATCGCGCTGAGGCCGAAGCCGAAGAACACCGAGAAGACCAGGATCTGCAGCACCTCGTTCGTCGCCATCGCCGACACGATGCTGGTCGGGAAGACGTGGGTGATGAACTCGCGCAGGTTGATCGAGGCGGCCTTGAGCCCCGTCGGGGCCGCGGCATCCGGCAGCGGCAGGCCGAGGCTGGCGCCGGGCTGGAAGATGTTCGCGACGAGGAAGCCGAGGGAGAGCGAGACGATCGAGGCGGTGAGGAACCAGCCCATGGCGTAACCGGCGACGCGGCCGACCGCCTTGGTGTCGCCGAAGCTCGCGATGCCCGCCACGATGGTGGCGAAGACCAAGGGCGCGATGATCATCTTGATCAGCCGCAGGAAGATGTCGGTACCGATGGTGAAGTAGCCGGCGATCTCCTTCGCCTCGGCGGGGCTCGCCGCCATGCCGTGCAGCACCGCGCCGACCGCGACGCCGAGGGCGAGGCCTATTCCGGTGTAGAGCGTCAGCCGGCCCGAGCGCCCGGTCGGTTCAACCTGTGCCATTTCTCATGTTCCTCCCAAGGGTGAACGGATATGCGGCAAGGGCCCCGGGCGCGGTCTGTGCGCGCCCCGGGTCTCCCGCGGATGTCTGGCGTTTCCGTCCGTGGATTGGCGGCGAGACTAGAGTGCCGTCAGGGCCTGCGGGCGCGTCAGCTGGTCGGGTTGAAGCACCCGGTCGAGCTGGTCTCTGGCCATCAGCTGCTTCTCGAGCACGAGGTCGTAGACGCCCCGGCCCGTGGCGTGCGCCTCCATAGCGACGGCGGTGGCGTTGCGATAGCCGATATAGGGGTTGAGCGCGGTGACGATCCCGATCGAGGTCTCGACGCTGGCGCGCAGGCGCTCGCGGTTCGCCGTGATGCCGCGCACGCAATGGACGTCGAGGGTGCGGCAGGCCGCCTCCAGATGGGCGAGGCTGCGAAACAGGCTGTAGGCGATCACCGGCTCGAAGGCGTTGAGCTGGAGCTGCCCGGCCTCCGCCGCGAAGGTGATGGTGACGTCGTTGCCGATCACCTCGAAGGCGACCTGGTTGACAACTTCCGGGATCACCGGGTTGACCTTGCCGGGCATGATCGACGAGCCGGCCTGGCGCGCCGGCAGGTTGATCTCGTTAAAGCCCGCCCGGGGCCCGCTCGAGAGCAGGCGCAGGTCGTTGCAGGTCTTCGACAGCTTGACGGCGACGCGCTTGAGCACGCCCGAGACCTGCACGAAGGCGCCGCAATCCTGCGTCGCCTCGACGAGATCCTCCGCGGTGATGAGCGGGATCCCGGTGAGAGTCGAGAGCCGCTCGCGCACGAGGCCGGCATAGAGCGGGTGGGCAGTGATGCCGGTGCCGATCGCGGTGGCGCCGAGATTGATCTCGCGGATCAGCAATTCGGCCTCGCCGAGGCGCGCCTCGTCCTCCGCCAGCATCCGGGCGTAGGTGCCGAATTCCTGGCCGAGCGTCATCGGCACCGCGTCCTGGAGCTGGGTGCGGCCCATCTTGAGGATGTCGCGGAACTCGTCCGACTTGGCCTCGAAGCTGGTCCGCAGGGCCGCCATGGCGTCGACCAGCCGACGGATCGCCCCGATCCCGGCGATCTTGAGCGCCGTCGGGTACACGTCGTTGGTGCTCTGGCCCATGTTGACGTGCTCGTTCGGATGCAGCCGACCGTAATCGCCGCGCGCGGCGCCGAGCAGCTCGAGCGCCCGGTTGGCGATCACCTCGTTGGCGTTCATGTTGGTCGAGGTGCCCGCACCCCCCTGGATCTGGTCGACGACGAACTGGTCGCGCAGGGCGCCGTTGCGGATCTCGATGCAGGCCGCCACGATGGCGTCGCAGCGCTCCGCATCGAGAAGCCCAAGCTCGCGGTTGGCCAGCGCCGCGGCCTGCTTGATCGCGGCGAGCGCCCGGATCAGGTCGGGGCAGGTGGCGAGCGTCGTGCCGGTGATCGCAAAATTCTCGACGGCGCGCAGGGTGTGGATGCCGTAATAGGCGGATCGAGGCACCTCCCGGTCGCCGAGAAGGTCGTGCTCGATGCGGGTCATGTTGGCGGTCAAGGGAGGGCTCCTGACGCTGGAATTCTGGCCGCGCGGGCGCGAGCCGGCGCGCCAGATGGCGGGCAGGCGGCGGGGCCGCGTCGAAGGACGGAGATGAGCCGGGGCCGTGCCCGCCGGTTCGCTGAGGAAAAGCGGCGCCGTCACCGGATGGCGGCGGGATAATCCCGGCCGTGGCACCGCGCCAATGCTATGTTTGCCAGGAACTATTCCGCATCCGAATAGTTTGGCGGGTCCTCCGCCGCGACGGCCCACACTTCGTCCAGGAACGAGCGGTGGCGCTCGGCGCTGCGGTAGAGCCGGATGTCCATCGGCATCTCGCGGCCGAGCACCGTCAGGGCGCCGGCCCGGATCTCGGGCTCGACCAGGCTGCGCGGCAGCCAGGCGATGCCGTGGCCGCCGAGCGCCATCGAGCGCAGGGCCTCGGCCATCGAGTTCTCGTTGGTGTGGACCGGGTAGGTCGCCGGCGCGTCCTCCGCCCCTTGGGCGATTCCCGCGAGGCGGCCGAGGAACGAGCCGCGGGAATATTGCAGCAGCGGCAGCCGGCCGCGCGCATCCGGCACCAGCCCGCGTGGGGCGGCCACCGCCGCCAGGCTGTCGCGCCCGACGACCCGGCAGGGATAGCGCTCGGGGTCGAGCGGGATCGGGATGCCCGGATGGTGATAGGTCAGGAGCAGGTCGTAGCCGCCCTCGACGAGCGCCTGGACGCAGATGTTGAAGTTGTCCGGCAGCACCCGGCTCGCCACGGGCCCGAGCGCGTCACGGATCCGGCCGAGCCAGCGCGGCAGGAACGACAGGCAGAGCGAGTGGAGCGCCGTGATCGTCACGACCGGCAGCCCGGCGCCGTCGCTGCGGGCGCGGAAATCGGCGCGGCTCAGGCTGAGCAATCGCACCACCTCCTCGGCCGTCTCGAGGAACTGGCGGCCGTCGGCGGTGAGCGTGATCGGATAGGTGCTGCGGTCGAGGAGCGCGGTGCCGAGCCAGACCTCGAGGGAGCGGATGCGCCGGCTGAACGCCGATTGGGTGACGACGCGCGATTCCGCCGAGCGCGAGAAGCTGCGGGTCTCGGCGAGGCTCAGGAAGTCCTCGATCCACTTGAGTTCCATCGCTTTCGTCCGGGTGGGCGGGAGCTGCCGCGCGCGCCGCCTCCGCGTCTCGATGGATGATCGACAGACTTCGTCCCATTCACAACCTCATCCCGAGGTGTCGGCCGATGGGACATCGACTGACATCGGAGGAGGGCTCCACGGATCGGGGAGGTTTCCGGACCCATCCTTCGAGGCCGGCCGACCTTCGATCGGCCGGCACCTCAGGACGAGGTCGCGGGTGGGAGAGACGCGTTCAGAACGCGACGCTGTCCACCACCTTGCGGAAGCGCGGCAGCATCGCCTCGCGGTCCTGGGCGCGCACCACGCCGACGGCGCGGAAATAGCCGTCGGGCTGGAAGCGGATGGTCTGCGACACGACCACCGGCGTGCCCGAGGGCACGTCGGTGGCGCGCGCCACGATCTCGTGCCAGTCGGCGCCGTTCTGGCGGAAGCTCTGCGAGCGCTCGATCGCGAAGTCCTTCATGGTCTGGTTCGAGTAGAGCGCGGCCTTCGCGAAGGCGTCGCGCTGCTCGGCGGACGGCGCCGGCTGCACCGCCTCGGCGAGCACCAGGATCGGCTGCTCCAGGTTCAGCATCTGGTCCTTCGGCCCGTCGGTGTAGAGCACCGAGTTGCCGCCCAGCACCCGCACCGGGCGGAAGCCCGCGGTCTCGGTGACCCGGAACGGCAGGGCCGCGACCTGCTGGTCGAGGGTGAGGGCCGGGCGCACCCGCACGCTGGTCAGCATCGCGCGCATCGCCTCGTCGGGCTCGGCCGCGGGCAGGGTCTGGCCGATGATGATGCCGGTGACGGTCGGGTCCGAGACGAGGAAGACCCATTTGTGCAGGGCCGGCGCGCCGGCGGGCTGCTCGATCGGCTGCTCGCCGGTGAACAGAAGGCCCTCGCGCCCGTCGGCGAGCTTCAGGGTCTCGCGGGTCTTCACGATGAGGCCCTGGCTCTTCAGGTTCTCGTCGGTGAAGTTGGCGGTGAGATCCTTGTAGGCCTGGGGCGGCAGCTCGACCACCGAGACCGTGGCGCCGCCGTTCTGCCGCTCGAAACCGGTGAAGCGACGCGACACCACCATGTCCTTGGCCGGTTCGAAGCCGAAGCGCGAGCCCGGGGGGTAGACCGGATCGGCTGCCAGCGCTCCGGCCGGCAGACCGACGAGGACGGAGAGGAGCGTCAGGACGCGCACCGAAAGGACGCGCAGCGACAGGGGACTCGTCGACATCAGACTCGTCTCTGGGTTGGCACAGGCCGCCCGGGATCGGGCGGCGTGTCGGGACTTCGCCGGATGCGTCGGCCGTGCGCGCCGGTCTGTCAAGCGGGGCGGATCGCCGAGACGCGCCGCAAGGTCAGGTTGAGGCGCCCGCCTGCCGCCACCGCCTCGGGCAGGACCGGCCCCGTCATGGGGGCGAGGAGATCGGCGGGCAGGATGCGGTCGACGCCGTGGAAGATCAGGCGCGAGGGCCCGCCGATCACCAGAGCGTCGCCGGAGGAGAGCCGCACCGAGCGCGTCGGATCGGAGCGTGAGAGGCCGCCGTAGCGAAACAGGGCGGTGGCCCCGAGGGAGAGGGAGAGGACCGGTGCCGAGAACTCCGCCTCGTCCCGGTCCTGGTGCAGCCCCATCCGGGTGCCGGGCGCGTAGAGGTTGACGAGGCAGGCCTCCGGCTCCGCCGGGCAGCCGGCGAGCTCGGTCCAGGCCCGCCTCGCCGCCGCCGGCATCGCCGGCCAGGGCCGGCCGGTCTCCGGGTGCGTCGCCTGGTAGCGGTACCCCGCCCGGTCGGAGACCCAGCCGAGAGGACCGCAATTCGTCATCCGCACGGAGAACGGCTTGCCCGTGCGCGGCATCGACGGCGTGAAGGGCGGAGCCTCGCGCAGCACGCCAGCGAGATCGGCGGCGAGCGCCGCCTGCGCTTCCGCGTCGAGGTAGCCCGGATGGTGGATCAGGCCGGGGGCGAGTTCGATCAGGGCGCGCTCCTCTGGCGGACGGTGGGTGTCCTACCCGATTTCCGCGTGAGCCGGCAGGCCCGGCTGTGGTAGAGCCGACCCATGACGATCCGCACCGCCACCCTGATTGGCTCCGGCGCCATCCTGCTCTGGTCGCTGCTCGCCCTGTTCACCGCCGCCTCCGGCGCGGTGCCGCCGTTCCAGCTCGCTGCCATGACCTTCCTGGTCGGCGGGCTCCTCGGCTGCGCCAGCTGGATCGTGCGGCCCTCGGGCCTCGCCTCCTTACGCCAGCCCCTCTCGGTGTGGGCGCTCGGGATCGTCGGGCTGTTCGGCTACCACGCGCTCTACTTCGCGGCCCTGCGCCTCGCGCCGCCGGCGGAGGCCGGGCTCATCAGCTATCTCTGGCCGCTGCTGATCGTCCTGTTCTCGGCGCTGCTGCCGGGGGAGGGGGGGCTGCGCGCGGCGCATCTCGCCGGCGCGCTCCTGGGCCTGTCCGGCGTCGTCGCGCTCTTCCTCGGTCGCGGCTCGCTCACCTTCGAGGCCGCCGCCCTGCCGGGCTACGCCGCGGCTCTGGCTTGCGCGTTCCTGTGGTCGGGCTACTCGGTGCTGTCGCGCCGGGTCGGGGCGGTGCCGACCGACGCGGTGGCGGGCTTCTGCCTCGCCACGGCGGCCTTGAGCCTGGTCTGCCACCTCGCCTTCGAGCGCACGGTCTGGCCGGAGGGGCCGGCGCAGTGGGCGGCGGTGGCGGCGCTCGGCCTCGGGCCGGTCGGGGCGGCGTTCTACCTCTGGGATATCGGCGTCAAGCGCGGCGACATCCGCCTCCTCGGCGTCGGCTCCTACGCCGCCCCGGTGCTCTCCACCCTGATCCTCGTCGCCGCCGGCTACGCCCCGGCCACCTGGTCGCTGGCGCTCGCCTGCGGGCTCATCGTGGCCGGCGCCCTGGTGGCGACGCGGGCGGGCGGGGCGCGGGAGGCGGCAGTGGAGGGTGGGCGCTAAGCAGGTTTCGCAAAAGTGGTGGCCGGATTGCGGTAAAAGCTTACAGCCAAGAGAAATCCAGGGTAGGGCAAAAATCTAAGATTTTGTTTGAGCGTCTCCCTCGATCAATCTGGCGCATGCATCGACATCTCTCCCCGTCATCCCGGGGCTTATCGAAGGCGAGAAATCGGGGTTCATAACTGTGGACAGTGCGGGAAAATGCAGAACGCTGTCCGCATCCTTCGGGGCCGTCAGCGGCGATGGATTCCGGGTTCCGCTGCGCGGTCCCGGGATGACCCGGAGGGTTTAAATCGGGTCGGTCACTCAAATGGGCTCTAAGCAGAAGAATCGTTGGCCTGCCAATGCTTCCTCTGCTTGGTGGATCCGCGTGGTGGAGCCCGCTTCGACGGCTCAGGGACATCGGTCGATCGAACGACCAAAACCCCCGGAAGCAGCGGCTGCGTCCGGGGGACGACCTCGCAGGCCAGTTGATCGGGGCTGGGGATCCGGAGGTCGATCAGAAACTCACGTCAGATTGCGCTGCCCTCCTGTCAGTTTCGGCCCGCTGGCTCGTCTTCGGGCGAGCGGGCGATCGATGAGCTTGGTGTAGCGCCCGATCACGGTGATGGGGCGCCCGTCTCCTGTCGTCGACCATGCCGCATGCCCTGTGACGAACCGGATACCGGTTCGTCGCACAAGGCGTGAGCCGTCTCTTAGTACGAGCCGAACTTGTAGTTCAGGCCAGCGCGGACGACGGCGAACTCGGTGTTGGCGGCTGCACCGCGCAGGTAGGCGGCATTGAGGTCTTCATCGTAAACGCCGCGGAAGGCGTTCTTCTTGCTGTCGAGGTTCACATAAAGGCCCTCGACCTTCAGGGTGACGGCGTTCGACCGGAAGAAGTTCAGGAACGAGTCGGTGGGCAGCGCGTACTCGATGCCGCCGCCGGCCGCGTAGCCGGTGCGGAAGCTGTCGCGGAGCTTCTTGCTGGCGGCGAATTCCTGGTCCTCGCTGCCGGAACCGTAAGCGAAGCCGCCGGTGCCGTAGACGAGCGTGCGGTCGAAGGCGTAGCCGACGCGGCCGCGCACCGTGCCGAAATAGTCGAGGCCGTTGCCGCTGGTGAAGACAGCAGCCGAGGGCGGCGCGAAGGCAAAGCCGGGATTGCCGGTGAAGCCGTAGTTCAGCGTGCCCCGGGTGCGGCGAGCGAAGTCGACATACTGGGCGTCGGCCTCGAAGCCGATCACGAAGCCCGAGCCCGGCGTGAACTGGTAGTTATAGCCGATCTGCGCGCCGCCGGTGAAGCCGTCGTTCTTGGTCCGGTTGGTGTTGAGGGTGACGATGCCGTTGGTGTCCTCCGAGCCGAACACCGATCCGGCCGGCAGCGAGTACCGGGACGTGTTGCGGCTGTTGGCATCGAAGCCGTAGCCGGCATTCACGCCGAGGTAAAACCCGGTCCAGGTGAAGACCGGCACCGGCGTGAAGACCGGCGGCGGGGCCGCGCGACGCGGCAGGTCGGCCGCAGCGGCAACCGTAGTGAGGGCGGTGAACGCGGCCAGAGAGGCCAGGAAATTCTTCATTTCTACAACCGAAAGTGGAGTTTCGCGATCGCCACTATGCCTGCTGCCGCAGAGGGATGATATGATTTTTCTGCAACACATGCTGCAGTTCTAAATTGACGAACTTCGGTTTCTCTAGGATAGGCAGGTTTGCGATTTGTAAAACGGGATTTTCGTCCTTGCACAAACCGCCTGTGTTTGGAACAATTCATATTACGCTTGGCGTCTTATTCTTCGCACCATCCGTCTCACCGCCCATCGCCGGGCGGGGGATCCGGGTTCGCCGGGTCGTGCCCGCGACGGACGCATCCGCCCGAACGCGCCCTCGGGAACGGCGCCCCGCGGGCGATCCGCGCCGGCGTCCCCACACGGCGCGGTCCCGGAAACGGGACGGTGGCGGGCTTCACGCCCGGTCCGGGAGCCCTGACGACGTCCGGTCCACCCTCAACGCGGCATCGGCCGCCAGTCCGGCGGCGCCATCTCGAACCCTTCGAACCGGAAGCCCGGCGCCACGGTGCAGCTCACCAGGGTCCACGCCCCGAGGCTGGTGGCGGTCTGCCAGTGGCCGGCCGGCACGACGATCTGCGGCCGGTGGCCCCTGGCGAGGTCGGGGCCGAGATGGCGCGCCTCGGCGTCGTGGCCGTTGGGGCTGGTGGTGATGACCATCGGCGCCCCGGCATGCCAGAGCCAGATCTCCGTCGCGTCGACCCGGTGCCATTCCGAGGTCTCGCCGATATCGAGCAGGTAGTAGATCGCCGTCGAGGCGGGGCGCCCGTCGATCTCGCGCGGATCGCGGAAGGTCTCGCGGTAATGCCCGCCCTCCGGATGGGGCTTGAGGTCGAGCAGGCGCACGACCTCCGCTGCGGTGAGGTTTTGCATCGTCAGAACCGGTTCTTCCACTCGCGGAGCGCCGTGAACACCGCCGCCGGGTCGGCGCCGGGCTCCATCCCGACCGCCCGGGCCAGGGCCGGCGCGGTGGCGCGCAGGAACGGGTTGGTGGCCTTCTCCTCGCCCAAGGTCGTCGGCACCAGGAAGCGCCCCTCGGCCCTGGCCGTCTCGGCGAGCGCCGCCCGGTCCTTCAGGTTCCGGTTCTCAGGCTCGGCGGCGAGGGCGAAGCGGGCATTCGACAGCACGTAGTCGTGGCCGGAATAGATCACGGTCTCGTCGGGCAGGGGGAGGAAGCGCGACAGCGAGCGCCACAGCACCTGGGGCGGGCCCTCGAGCACCCTTCCGCAGCCGAGGGTGAACAGGGTATCGCCGGCGAACGCCACGCCCGCCTCCTCGAACCAGTAGGTGACGTGATCGTCGCAATGGCCGGGCGTCTCCCACACGGCGGCGGCGAGCGAGCCCACCGTCACCACGTCGCCCTCGCGCACGGTGGCGTCCACCTGCGGCACGGCGCTGCCGGCACGCGCCGGCGCGGTCACCCGGGCATTGGTCTTCGCCTTCACCTCCGGGATGCCCTCGACGTGGTCGCCGTGGCGGTGGGTGACCAGGATGTCGGTGAGGCGCCAGCCAGTCTCGTCGAGGGCGCGCAGGACGGCCGTCGCCTCCGGCACGTCGATCGCCGCGCAGGCTCCGGTCTCGGGGTCGCGCATCAGAACGCCGATATTGTCGCTCCGGCACAGGAAGGTGCGGATCTCGGGACGGATCTCGGGCATGGCGGCGCCTCCAGAACGAGTCTCACGGACGGATTCTCACGCAGCGAGATAGGGCGCATCCGCGCCCGCGCGACGGGGTTCGGGCGAATAGCGGGGAGCGCGTGGGCGGCCTGCGGGTTGACGCCTTGCCGCGCTTCGCGCCACTCCCCATTCATGGCCCTAGTTCATGGCCCTTGCGGCACGAGGGCCCTGTGCCCGCGGCCCCGTACGTCCCGAGAACCGATGAGCGTCGACGTCACCGACCTGCGCGCCTTCTACGCCAGCCCCCTCGGGGCGGTGGCGCAGCGGCTCGTCGGCCGCACGGTCCACCGCATGCTCGGCTCGGTCTCGGGGCTTCGGGTGATGGGCCTCGGCTACGCGGTGCCGTATCTCGGCCCGGTGCGGCACGCCGCCGAGCGGACGCTGGCCTTCATGCCGGCGACGCAGGGGGTGACGAACTGGCCCGGCTCCGGCCGCTCGGCCTCCTGCCTCGTCGACCCGACCATGATGCCGCTGCCCGATTCGGCCCTCGACCGGGTTCTGCTGATCCACGCCATCGAGGCGGTGGAGAGCCCGGCCGAGCTGATGCAGGAGGTCTGGCGCGTGCTGACGCCCGGCGGACGGCTGATCGTCGCGGTGCCGAACCGCCGCGGCCTCTGGGCGCGGCGGGACGCCACGCCCTTCGGCCACGGCCAGCCCTACAGCCGCTCGCAGCTCGGCCGCCTGATGCGCGACACGCTGTTCTCGCCCGAGGACTGGGCCGAGACCCTCTACGTGCCCCCCGTGGAGGGCTGGCTCACCTTGCGCACCGCCAGCGCCTGGGAGCGGGTCGGCACCGGCCTGTCCCTGCCCTTCGCCGGCCTGCACGTGGTCGAGGCGACGAAGCAGCTCCACCGCCCGGTTGCGGTCCAGGCCCGCAGGGCGGCGCGCCTCGGCGCGCGGGTGCTGGCGCCGGTGCCCGTGCCGGTTCCGACCCCCGTGCCGGGAGGCGCGTGATGCCGTTCCCGGGCGCGGAAGCCGCGCTGCAGAGCTTCCTCCTCGCCTTCTCGGCCCTGTTCTCGATCGTCAACCCGCCCGGGGCGGCGCTGATCTTCGCGCAGGTCACGGCCGGGCGGATGCACGCCGAGCGCACCTGGCTCGCCCGCCGCATCGGCGCCTACGCGGCTGCCGTGATGCTGGTCTCGCTCTGGGCCGGGGCCTCGGTGCTCAGCTTCTTCGGCATCTCGCTCGCGGCCCTGCGCATCGCCGGTGGCCTCGTCGTGGCGGCGCAGGCCTGGACTCTCCTCGCCGCGCCGGAGCAGCGCGAGGCCCGCAAGACCGCGCAGGCCGAGCCGGTGCAGGGCAACGAGGCCGATCCCGAGCCCGCAGCACTCGCCGAGGTGGCGTTCTTCCCCCTCACGCTGCCCTTCACCACCGGGCCCGGCACGATCGCGGTGGCGATCGCGCTCGGCGCCGGCCGGCCGGAGGGCGGGGCCGACCGGATCGCCTACCTCGCCGGCGCCTCCGCCGCCGCCCTCGTCATCGCCCTGATGGTGCTGCTCGCTTACGCCTCGGCCGACCGGCTGGTGGAGCGGCTCGGCCATGCGAGGGCCCGGGTGCTCGGGCGGCTCGCCGCCTTCCTGCTCCTCTGCGTCGGCACCCAGATCACGCTCACCGGCGTCACCGACGTGCTGGGTCCGCTCATCGCGAACGCCAGGCCAGGGTTCGACCGTTGAGCGCCATCTGAGCCTCGACCGCCCGCAGGATCCGGGCCTTGGCCGAGTAGTGGATCATGTGGCCCTGGCCCGGCAGCAGGGTCAGGGTGCTGCCCGCCACCTCCGCGTGGAGGCGGCAGGATTGCTCGGCAGGCTCCACAACGGCGTCGGCGTCGCCCGACAGGATCGCCACCGGCAGCCGCAAGCCTGCGTAGCGCGGCTGCAGCAGGGCGACGGCGGTGTTCATGCTGGCGGTGTCCTCGGCGCTCGCCCGCCCTTGCGTGGCGGAGAGCGAGAGCGCGACGGGGAAGCGCGCGGTGAACCGCGCAGGCACGGCCTGCGGCTTGAACACGTGGCGGAAGACCTTCGGCGCCAGCATCTGCCCGACCGCCTCCGGCATCATCGCCCGGGCCGCGTCGCCGACGCCCGGGACGGCGAGCGGCGCGATCAGCGCCACGTCGGCCCGCCGGCCCGGATAGTAGTAGCCGGAGAGCAGCACCAGCCCGCGCAGGTCGAGATCCTCGTGGATCGCCAGTGCCAGCGAGACGATGGTGCCCCAGGAATGGCCGACGACCACCGGCCGCTCGACGTTCATCTCGGCGAGCACGTGGCCGATCAGCCGCGCCTGGGCGGCGGCGGTCCAGACCCAGTGCCGCGGCCTCTCGGTATGGCCGAAGCCGGGCCGGTCGATCGCGATGACCCGGTAGGTCTTGGCCAGCTGCTCCACCAGCCCGCAGATGACGAAATCCTCCGCCATCGTGCCGTTGCCGTGGATCAGCACCACCGGCCGGCCCTTGCCGCGGACGATGATGTGCACCCGCACCCCGTCGACCTCGACGAAGCGGCCCGGTGGCTTGTGCGCCGGCTCGGTCGTCTTCAGCGCCTCGGCGCCGCGCTGCATCAGCACTCCGGTCCGGCGCACCGCGGCGGCGTTGGCCTTGGCGGTGGCGCGCAGGATCTTGACGGCGCCGCTGGCGGCGCGGCGGGTGGCGCGCCCTGGAACGAACCGAAAGGCCATGGGATCTCCGGCGCGATGCTGCACTGCGGGATAAGATGGGGCCTTCTCGTTCCCGCGCATATCCCCCCGCCCTGCCTTGGCAGCATCGTCGGGCCCCTGTACGAGGCCCGGACGGGGCGGTTGGAAGCCGCCGGCACCAGGAGCATGACCGCCATGCGTCTCGTCGTCGTCGGCGCCTCCGGGCGCATGGGCCGGATGCTGATCCAGGCCGTGGCCGGCGCCGAGGGCTGCACGCTCTCGGGCGCGATCGAGCGCGAGGGCTCTCCGGCGCTCGGCCAGGACGCCGGCGTGCTCGCCGGGCTCCCCTCCCTGGGCGTCCCGGTCACCGACGATCCGCTGCCGGCCTTCGTCGAGGCCGACGGCGTGCTCGATTTCACGGCGCCGGCCGCCACTGTGTTCTACGCCGAACTCGCCGCCCAGGCCCGCATCGTCCACGTGGTCGGCACCACCGGCCTGTCGCCGGACGACTTCGCCAAGCTGAAGGCAGCCGCCTTCCACGCCCGCATCGTGCAGTCGGGCAACATGTCGCTCGGCGTCAACCTGCTGGCGGGCCTGGTGCGCAAGGTCGCCGCCACCCTCGGCGACGAGTACGACATCGAGATCCTGGAGATGCACCACCGCCACAAGGTGGATGCGCCCTCCGGCACTGCGCTGCTGCTGGGCGAGGCCGCGGCAGAGGGCCGCAACGTCGCGCTTCGCGAGCGCAAGGTCGCGGTGCGCGACGGCCATACCGGCCCGCGCGAGCCCGGCAGCATCGGCTTCGCGACGCTCCGCGGCGGCAGCGTCGTCGGCGAGCACAGCGTGATCTTCGCCGGCGCCGGCGAGCGCATCGAACTCACGCACCTCGCCAGCGACCGCGGCCTGTTCGCCGCCGGCGCCGTCAAGGCCGCCCTCTGGGCGCAATCCCGCGAGCCCGGCCTCTACGGCATGGACGACGTGCTGGGCCTCTGAAACTTTCCCCCTGACAACGGAGCGACACGCATCATGGAGCGTCTTCTCGTCCTCGCGCGCCACGGCCAGAGCGAGTGGAACCTGAAGAACCTGTTCACCGGCTGGAAGGATCCGGGGCTCACCGAGCTCGGCGTCGAGGAGGCGCGGGCAGCCGGGCGGCGGCTCAAGGCGAAGGGCGTGCAGTTCGACGTCGCCTTCACCTCGGACCTCACCCGGGCCCAGCGCACCTGCGCGCTGATCCTGGAGGAGCTCGGCCAGTCCGGCCTGCCGACGCACGCCGACGCCGCCCTCAACGAGCGCGATTACGGCGACCTCTCGGGCCTCAACAAGGACGATGCCCGCGCCAAGTGGGGCGAGGAGCAGGTCCACGTGTGGCGCCGTTCCTACGACGTGCCCCCGCCCGGCGGCGAGAGCCTGAAGGACACCGTGGCCCGGGTGCTGCCCTACACCATGCGGGAGATCCTGCCCCGCGTGATGCGCGGCGAGCGCGTGCTGGTGGCGGCCCACGGCAACTCGCTGCGCGCCCTCGTGATGGTGCTCGACGGCCTCACCACCGAGACGATCCCCAGCCTCGAACTCGCCACCGGCGTGCCGCTGGTCTACCGGCTGAAGGACGACACCACGGTCGCCACGAAGGAAGTCCTCGACCGCGACTGAGCGACGCTTGCCCGGTCCCTGCGCCCGACCCAATCCGGCGGGCGCAGGGCCGTCGGCCCGAGCGTTGTCGGCCGAGAGCTGCCGCCACCGCGATCTCGCGCGACGCTCCTTGCACCCTCCGCAGGGCTGCCCGCGAAAAGAAGAGGCGCCGATCTCCCCTCTCCCACACGGGAGAGGGGAGATCGGCGCTTGATCTTCAAAGGATTTTACCGGACAACCCTGCACGGTCCGGGAACGGAGACCCGATTCCCTGTCTCGATCCCGTCGCGAGGAGTGTCGTCGACATCGTGCGCGAATCGTTGGAAGGGAAGGGTTCTGCGTCTCCCACGACCATGGATCGAGAGCCGATCCACCCGACACTGCGCAGTCCGCCGTGACGGGCCGACGGCGCCCTGGATCGGACAAACCGACGAGTCCTCTCGGTGAAGCTTGCTGTCGTTCGGGCTCTTGCAGGCGTAAGTCGAGCATAATTTGTTAACATTTACGAATGCGAGCAGTCGCGACCGATCGCACATAGTTGTTAGTTTTTACCGACGCGCTCAGTCTCGGCGAAGGAGCATCCGCTTTGATGAAGCGCGGTCTTGGACGTTTGTTCAGTCGATCTTCTCATCATCCGAGCATCAATGTTGGTGCTGAACTGCCCGATCACGGTTGCGTCGAAGTCAATTTCGCTGGACGTACCTTCAGGCTCGATACGGCGAACGGCGCCGATCAGGTCGCGCGCGATATCGTGGCGGGCAGCTACGAGGCGCCACTTCCGATGCTGATGATGGCAAGCATCATCCGCGTCGAGGGCGCCTTCATCGATGTCGGTGCCAATACGGGGCTGTACTCGGTGATGGCCGCCATCATCGCCCCTGGACGGCCGATACTGGCCTTCGAGCCGCTGCCATTGGCGCTCGCGGCCTTGAGGCGCAACATCGCGGCGAACAACATTCAGAACGTGGTCACGGTCGATGACAGTGCGCTGAGCAATCGACTGGGCAAGGCCACGCTGCACATTCCCGATCCCAGTCACGGCCTGATCGAGACCAGCGCCTCCCTCGAGGCCGATTTCAAGCCTCGCGACCTCGCCAGCACCAGTCTGGAAGTGAACGTCACCACGCTCGACAGCCTCGACATTCAGGGCCCGATCGGCGTGATCAAGGTCGACATTGAAGGGCACGAGCACGCCTTTCTCGAGGGCGCGCGGAACACGATCTCGCGCGAGCGGCCGATCGTCTTCATCGAGCTGCTCCAGAGCGGGCAGAGCCACCGCATCCGGCATTTCGTGCGCGACACGAACTACCTGGATTTCCGCCTCAGGCCCGACATGGCGATCCATGATGGGGGCGAGGTCTTGCACGATCCCCAGGCCTGGAACCACGCGCTCGTGCCGGTCGAACGTCTGCAGAAGTTCCAGGAGGCGTGCAACTCGTGCGGCCTCGCCATGCTGCGCCGCTTCACGCCATCGTAGGGGCCCCCGTCCCGTTCGGTCGATGCACCCAATGGCGAGCCGGACCCTCCCGAAAGGAATGCAGTCCGGGCCATTGCCGCGACCTCCATCCATCCCACCTGTCGTCACATGGTGCGCGTCTCGGACGCCCCATCCGGCAAAGGAGAGACAGATGGTCGACACCGATCGCATCACCGGCGCAGCGCGCGAGATCGGCGGCAAGGCGCAGGCCGCCGTCGGGGACCTCGCGGGCGACCGCCGCACCGAGGTCGAGGGTCGCTTCCGCGAGGCGCAGGGGCGGGCCGAGAGCCTGGCCGGCGAGGCTCGCGACGGGCTGCGCGACGCCGCCGACACCGCCATCGACTACGCCGAGGACGCCTACGAGCGCGGCCGCCACGCGGCGCGGCAGGGCGCCCGCACAGTGACCCATTACGTCGAGGAGACCCCGCTCATCGCCCTGCTGATCGCCGGCGCCGTCGGCTACGGCCTCGCGCTCCTGGTGCACGGGCGCCGCTGAGCGCCTCCACCGAGCAAACTTTTTCGCGAGAGGAATTTTTGCGAGAGGAGTTTCCCGCCATGGCGCTCCGCCCCGCCGCAGCGTCCCCGCGCGAGTCCTTCTCCGCCGGGACCGTCCCGATCGCGGACGACCTGCGCACGGTGATGCTCCACCGCCTGTCCTGGGGCGCCGTCCTCGCCGGGGCCGCCTCCGCCCTGGTGGTGCAGCTGGTCCTCACCCTGATCGGCATCGGCGTCGGACTCGCCGCTGTGAGCGCCACCACCGGCGACAATCCCGGGGTCGGCACCCTGTCCCAGGGCGCGCTGCTGTGGTGGGTCTTCTCCGGCCTCTTCGCCTCGGCGGTCGGCGGCTTCCTCGCCGGTCGCCTCTCCGGCAAGCCCGCCGCCACGGCGGGCCATCACGGCCTGATCTCCTTCGTGGCGACGACCCTGGTGCTGGTCTACCTCTCGACCTCGGCGGCGGGCGGGCTGCTCGGTGGCGCCGCCGGGGGACTGGCCTCGGCGCTCGGCGGCACCGTGAGGACCGCGGCCGAGACCGCCGCACCCTCCCTCGGCCGGGCCGCCGATCCCTTTGCGGGCATCGAGCGTCAGGTCCGCGACACGGCGGGCGGGCAGGATCCGCAGGCCCTGCGCGACACGACCGTTCAGGCGGTGCGGGCGGCGCTGACCGGCGATGCCGCCCAGCAGCAGCAGGCGCGCGACCGCGCCGCCGAGGCGCTGTCCAAGGCGAAGGCCATTCCGGTCGACCAGGCCCGCCAGCAGGTGCAGGATTACGAGACGCAGTACCGCGAGGCCGCCAACCAAGCCCGGCAGGCCGCCGAGGCGACCCGCAAGGCGGCGGCGCAGGGCGCGCTCTACGCGGCGGGAGCCCTGATCCTCGGCGCCCTGGCTGCCTACCTGGCCGGGCGGTCGGGCGCGGTGACCTGAGCGGCGGCGCGGTGGGCGATCACCGTGTCGCCGGTGCCACCGGAGGCGGCTGGCGCGGCAGGGCGCCGTCGGCGAGCTGCAGGCAGGTCAGCAGGGCGACGTAGGAGGGCGCGTCGCCGATCGCGTTCTCCTCGCGGCAGGCCTGCCGGTGCGCAGGCGGAAGCCGCGCCCACTGGCGCCGCAGGGTGCGCCGCGCCGCACGCTCGTCGAACAGGCAGCCGCGGTCGCTCGCGGGATCGACGCGGGAACCGTCCGCGCGCTCCAGCCCGCAGGCCCCGCGTGGGGCGAAGGTGGGAAAATCCGCGCCGTGCGCCGCGGCGGGGCCCGACAGGGCCAGCCCGATCAGGACGGGAAGCGGTGTCCGACGCACTCTCACGGCGACCTCCGACGGCGATCCGGCTCCGGATGCGAGGGCCGGGGACGACGGCACATCCGTCCCCGACCCTCGCGATGAATTCAGGTCGTCGACAGGCTTACTTCGTCGCCTTGCCATCCGCCTGCGCGGCGGATTGCGGGGCCGCGGGCTTGGCGGTCGTGGTCGCGGCGGCCTTCTGGGGCAAGCCCACCACGTCGATCACGTCGAAGCGCATCCCGTCCTCGGCGGTCTTCAGCACCGCGTTCGCCTCGTAATACTTGCCCTGGCCGATCAGCGAGGCGGCCTGGTTCACGTCGGCGGTGATCTTGTCGAGGGGCAGCACCGCCATGACGAAGTTCACGTCGACATGGGCGAGCCGCAGCTTCTCGATGGCGCCCTTCTGGTCGCCGTTGGCGAGGCTCTTGTTCGCCTCGGTCACGGCCGAGGCCTTCTGGGGCGTCGCCACGAAATCCTCGCCGAGCGTCATCTGCGCATCGACGGGCACCCAGGCGACCTTGTCCTTGGAGACCGGCTTGCCATCCGTCGACTTCGCGTCGGCCGTCTTGTCGGTCTTCGCCTGGGCCGCCGTGAGGTCGGCCGGCGTCTTCAGTTCGGCCTCCGCCTTGGTGAACACGGCATTGTCCGTCTTCGCCTTCGCGAGCGCCGCCTGGGCCTTGCCGATGAGCGCCTTGGCCTGGGCGGGGTCGGCGTCGAAGATGGCGATGCGGGCGAGGTGCATGTCGCGGAACGCCTGGGCGCCGTCCTTCGAGAGCTTGCCGACATCCTGGTCGACCGCCCGTTGGGCCGCGCTCTCCTGCGTCGCCACCGGCTTGGTCGCCTGCTCGGTCGCATAGGCGGCGCCGCCGAGGAGCGTGGTCGCGACGAGAGCGGCAGCAAGAGATTTCCGGTAGAACATGGCCAAGCCTCCTCTTGGTGTCGATGCCGGTGTTATTTGCGGCATCAGCGCGTTGGCTACGTTCTGATAATACATCTGCGAGGACGGAGTTGCGGATTTTCTTCATTAAAAGCTCGTAACGCAGCGGAAAGTAGCGCGTCGATTGCCGGCAGTCGGGGCGCCTGTCAGCCACGCTTGAGGAAGCATGTCGCGGCGGTCGAAACCTGGGGCGCCGGCGACGGGGCGGGGCGATGCGTCCCTCGCCGCCTCGACTGCCGATATGCCTGGGGAAGCGCAGTCACGACTTCTGCGCTTCGCTCGACAAACTCGACATCCGCCGAGTCATTCCGGGTTTCGCTGCCCGGTCCCGGAATGACTCGGCGGATGTCGATGTTCTAGAGTGAATGATTGGTCGTTATCGCGCTCGGGACGAGGCCCAAACCAGGATAGAGCATGTGAAATAGGATCAGATGAAAATCTGTAATGCCGGTCCTCGCCGGGCGCCGGTTCCATCCGGCCGACACGGCATCCGCGGGGAGCCGGGATCCCGGCTCCCCGCGCCGTCTTATTGCGCCGTCCAGCCTCCATCGACCGGCAGGTTGATGCCGGTGATCTGGGCCGCCGCCTCCGAGCACAGGAACACCGCGATCGCCGCGACCTGATCCACGGTGACGAATTCCTTCGTCGGCTGGGCCTTCAGCAGAACCTCCTCGATCACCTGCTCCTTGGTCATCCCGCGGGCCTTCATGGTGTCGGGGATCTGCGCCTCGACCAGCGGGGTCCAGACGTAGCCGGGAGAGATGCAGTTGACGGTGACCTTGTGGGTGGCGAGCTCGAGGGCCGCGGTCTTGGTCAGGCCGGCGATGCCGTGCTTGGCCGCCACGTAGGCCGACTTGTAGGGCGAGGCGACCAGCGAGTGGGCCGAGGCGGTGTTGATGATCCGGCCCCAGCCCTTCTTCTTCATGCCGGGAATCGCCGCCCGCATGGCGTGGAAGGCCGAGGACAGGTTGATCGCGATGATCTGGTCCCACTTCTCGACCGGGAATTCCTCGATCGCCGAGACGTACTGGATGCCGGCATTGTTCACGAGGATGTCGACCGCGCCGAACTCCTTCTCGGCCTCGGCCACCATGGCGGCGATCTCGTCGGGCTTGGTCATGTCGGCGCCGGAATAGACCGCACGGACGTGGAACTCGGACTCGATGCCGGCCCGCTCCGTCTCGATGGCGTCGGGCTTGCCGAAGCCGTTGATGACCACATTGGCGCCGTGCTGGGCCAGCGCCCGGGCGATGGCGAGGCCGATGCCGCTCGTCGAGCCGGTGACGAGGGCGGTCTTGGATTGCAGCGACATTGTACGGTCTCCTCAGGCCGAAGATTTCAAGCGAGGTTCGTCAAGCCAGGTAGTCGTGCAGCACGTGGCCGTACGGCAGGGTGAAATCGACGATCTGGTGGCGGGCACGCACGATGCGGCGCACCGGCAGGTCGGCGACGCGGCAATTGACGTGTGGGATCAGGTGCAGCCGGGCGTCGCCCTCCCAGGCGCCGTGGACCTTGATGTCCTGGAGGCGGTAGCCGACGAGCTGCGCCACCTTCACGCCGCCATCGACGTCCGGGATCAGCTTCAGGTTGACGTTGAGCTGGCCGATCCCCTCGCGGACCTTGTCGAGCTGGTCCTCCAGGCTGCGGTGCTTGTAGGTCATCGTGCCCATCGCCACCCGCTCCTCGTCGTAGTGCAGGGTGCCGGTGAGCGTGTCCTTCATCACCTTGAGGCGGGGCACGCCGTACTTCTTCGGGAAGCCCCAGATCTCGCGGCCGGCGGTGATCGGCGGCTCGTCGTCGAGATACATCTGGACCGAGTAGTTGCACGGCTCGCCCTTGTAGGTCGCGACGATGGCCGAACCGCTCTCCTCGTAATCGCCGAAGCCGGAGGAATCCGGCATCTTCATCCACTCGTAATAGGCGAGGTTGCCGGGCGCCGGCTCGAGCGGCTCGGGCAGGGCGGCGCGGAGCGCGTCCGGATCGGTCTCGTAAGTGATGATGAGGTATTCGCGCCGGATGAACCGGTAGGGCCCGTGCGGGTAGCTCGGGCTGAAGGCCGGCATCGAGGGCGCCTTCAGGATCTCGTCGCGGGTCATGCGGCGTTCCTTCCTCTGACAGACAATCAATCCCGCGCGTCGCGGGTGAGGTCGAACACGGTCACGCCCTCGTCGGGCCGGCAGCGCTCGATCCAGCGGCGGTGACGAAGCGAGCGGCGCACGTCGTTGCGCCCGGCCTTCCAGTGCTCCAGCATCGTGGTGCGCGAGAACTCGTAGTCCTTGGCGTCGCTCTCGTAGTTCTTGGCGCGGTAGATCAGCTGCAGGATCGTCACCGCGTTCTGGTGGCTGACCTCCGACAGGAAGGCGACGTCGGGATCCTGGCGCAGCTCGGGCGGCAGCTTGTCGAACAGGCGTCGGAACGCGGTCTTGGCCTTGTGGATCTCGATCTGGTCATCGGTGTTGAGCCGCGTGCGGCTGGAATAGCGGATGTCCTTCTCGCGCTCGGCCGCCTCGGACAGGGTGCGGGGTACGGGACCCCGGGCGCTGAACAGGTCGACCTGGAACACCGCGAGGTCGCGCAGGCGCTCCTCGTCCAGCACGTATTGCAGCGGCGTGTTCGAGACGATGCCGCCGTCCCAGTAGAGCTCGCCATCGATCTCCACCGGCGGGAAGCCCGGCGGCAGGGCGCCCGAGGCCATGATGTGCTCAGGGCCGATCCGGTCGCGGCGGTTGTCGAAATAGACGAAGTTGCCCGTGCGGATATTGACCGCGCCGACGCTAAGCCGCGTCTCGCAGCGGTTGATCCGGTCGAAGTCGATCAGCTCCAGCAGCGTCTGCCGCAAGGGGGCGGTGTCGTAGTAGCTGAGCGCCTGGGGGGCACCGGCCGGGTACAGGGGGGCCGGGGGCCAGCGCGGGGCGAAGAAGCCGGGCACGCCGACCGTCGCCCCGAAGGAGGCGCTCCAGGCGTTGAACACCTCGCGCGCCTGCTCGCCGGGCCACCACGGCGAGACGGTGATGGCGGAGGACACTCTTTCCCAGAACGCGCGCAGCCGCTCGACCCGGCGCCCGGGCGGGTTGCCGGCGATGAGCGCGGCGTTGATCGCCCCGATCGAGATGCCGGCCACCCATTCGGGCGACAGCGCGGCCTCCTGCATCGCCTCGGCGACGCCGGCCTGGTAGGAGCCGAGCGCGCCGCCGCCCTGCAGCACCAGCACCCGGCACTCGTCGCGATCCGCCCGCTGGTTCGCCTGATCCCGCTCGTCCATGTGGCCTCCGCTGGCCGCCGCGCGAATCTCGGCGGTTAGATGATGCTGCACCGCCGCGAGACAAGCCTCGCGCCGGTCCGCGCCGCACCGCGGGCGCTCGGCCGGCCCCTCGTGTTGACAGGGGTCCGCCGTGCGGCCGGCCCTCTGGGTTGACACGGGCCGGCCCCTCCGCCAAGCCTCCGCGCCGCCCGGCCCCGGGTGGGCCGCCCGCGCCGCAGGGCTCCTCAAGGCCCCGGCTCCTCGCCAAAGCCCCCCGCGACGCCGGCCCGACACAGCACAGGTTCCGATGCGCTCCTACCTCGACTTCGAAAAGCCCGTCGCCGAGCTCGAGGCGAAGCTCGAGGAACTGAAGGCCCTCGGCGACCGCGACGGCGCGGTGGCGATCAGCGAGGACGTGGCGCGGCTGGAGGCGAAGGCCGCGGCGGCGCTCGCCGAACTCTATGCCGGCCTCACCCCCTGGCAGAAGACGCAGGTCGCCCGCCATCCCCAGCGGCCGCACTTCGTCAATTACTGCGCCGGGCTGATCGAGGAGTTCCAGCCGCTCGCCGGCGACCGCGCCTTCGGCGAGGACGAGGCGGTGGTCGGCGGCTTCGGCCGCTTCCGCGGCCGGCCGGTCTGCGTCATCGGCCAGGAGAAGGGCGCCAACACCGAGGCCCGGATCCGGCACAATTTCGGCATGGCCAAGCCCGAGGGCTACCGCAAGGCGGTGCGCCTGATGGGGCTCGCCGGCCGCTTCGGCCTGCCGGTGCTCACCTTCGTCGACACTGCCGGCGCCTATCCGGGCATCGAGGCGGAGGAGCGCGGCCAGGCCGAGGCCATCGCCCGCTCGACGGAGGCCTGCCTCGGCCTGCCGACGCCGAACGTCACGGTGGTGATCGGGGAGGGCGGCTCGGGCGGCGCCATCGCGCTCGCCACCGCCAACACGGTGCTGATGCTGGAGCATTCCATCTACAGCGTGATCTCGCCGGAGGGCGCCGCCTCGATCCTGTGGCGCGACGCCGGCCGGGCCCAGGACGCCGCCACCGCGATGAAGATCACCGCCCAGGACCTCCTGCGCCTCGGCGTCATCGACGGCATCATCCCTGAGCCCACCGGCGGCGCTCACCGCGACGGGCAGGCGGCGATCCGGGCGGCCGGCGACGCGATCGCGAGCGCGCTGGAGCCCTTGGCGAACCTCGACGCGGATACGCTGCGCGACCGGCGGGCGCAGAAGTTCCTGGAGATCGGGCGGAGCCTCTGAGCCGTTCGGGGCCGGGCCTCCCGTCCCCAATCCCCACCATCCACAGCCCCGCACAACCCACACGCCCCAGACACGACCCGGCCTTGGTTTTGCCGAAGACGGGGCGGATGTCTTCGCGGGTGAACCCCGTGACGCCGTGCGCCGGCTTCTTGGCCGGCGTGCCCGTTGAACGAATCCCCGCAATCTTGGCCGTTCTTGCGGTAAGAGGCGGGTAAGTTTAACGAAGCTATGGGGTTGGGGAGACCGGTCCGCGGCGTCAGTGTGCCGGCGGTCCGATGGTGAGAAGGCGGGGTTCCCATGGTGGGTCTGGCGAGGCGTCTGGCGATGCGTCCGGTGCTGGCGGCGAGCGGGCTCGTCGTCGCCTTGTCCCTCGGGGCGTGCCAGGATGCCGGCTTCTCCGCCGCCGGCTCGGCCCGCGCCCGCGAGCCGATTCCCCCGAAGACCGTCGCCCTGATGGCGTCGAAGAACATGTCGCCCCGCGACCCGATCCTGATCCGCGCCTTCAAGAAGGAATCGGAGATGGAAGTGTGGAAGCGCGGGACCGACGGTCAGTACGCGCTGCTCAAGACCTTCCCGATCTGCCGCTGGTCGGGCCAGCTCGGGCCGAAGGTGCGGGAGGGCGACCGGCAGGCGCCCGAGGGGTTCTATCCCATCTCGATGGGCCAGATGAATCCGAACTCGTCCTACTACCTCTCCTTCGACACCGGCTATCCCAACGCCTTCGACCGGGCCAACGGACGCACCGGCAGCTACCTGATGGTGCACGGCACCTGCTCGTCCGCCGGCTGCTTCGCCATGACCGACGAGGCGATCTCGGAGATCTACGCCATCGCCCGCGAGGCCTTCGCCGGCGGCCAGCGGGCGTTCCAGTTCCAATCCTACCCGTTCCGGATGACGGCGCAGAACCTCGCCAAGTTCCGCAACGACCCCAACATCGGCTTCTGGAAGAACCTCAAGGAGGGCTCGGACTATTTCGAGGCCCTGCACGAGGAACCGCGGGTCGGGGTCTGCGGCACCCGCTACGTGTTCGGCGGCCAGGACGCGGCGGCGGGCGCCTGCAATCCGAAGGTCGATCCCGTCGTCGTCGCCAAGCGCGAGAAGGACGAGGTCGAGGTGGCCGAACTCATTGCCAAGGGCACCGCGGCGACCCGCCTGGTCTACCAGGATGGCGGCCAGCACCCGTTCTTCCGCGAGACCGCGCCGAGCACCCAACTCTTCGCCGAGCAGGCGCAGCCGCGGCCGAACATGGGCATCGTCAGCCGGCCCGAAGCCCTGGCGGCGGCCCCGGAGGAGATCGCGATCGAGCCGAAGGTGAAGCCGGTCCTCCTCGCCAAGATCGATCCGAAGCACGAGAAGGGCAAACACGGGACGGTCAAGCCCACCGCGCTCGCCTTCGCGGCGCCGGCGACGAACCCGGCTCCGATCCCGACCCGCGAGGCCGCGCAGGCTGCTGCCCCGGCGGCGCCGATCACCGTGGCGAGCGCCGACGGCGATCCCGCTTCCTACCGCAAGCTCCTCGGCAACCTGTTCGGCGGCGCGCCGGCCGCGCCCCCGGTCACCCCCGCCGCTCTGCCGGCGGCCGACGCCACCCCGGTCGTGGCGATCTCGCCGGCCGCACCGCTGCCGAAGAAGGTCACCGCCCGGCTGCACCCGGCCCCGGCTGCCCACGCCGCCACCGCGGCCAAGGTCGACGGACTCAACCCAGGGGCCGCGAAGAAGGCTGAGGCGAAGCCCACGGACGCCAAGCCCACCGAGGCGAAGCCCGCCGCCAAGGCCGGGGAGGGCAAGCCGGCCGAGAAGGTGCCGGAGACCGGCAAGCGCACCGAAGGGCCGAACCGCAACCGCGTCGCCGCCTCGCAGCCGGCGAACTGAGACGCCTTTTCGTTTCTCATCTCGACGCGTCTGAAAACCCTCCGCGTCATCCCGGGCGCCGCTGTCGCGGCCCCGGTATGACCCTGTGACACGGGTTCCGGACGATTCCTTCCGGAGCCCGTGTCAGCAGCCCGCGCGGCGCCTGAGCGAAGCCGATTTCCGCATTGCGAAGCAATCAATCGGATATCGTCTGAGGTGGCGAGGCAAGCGCGGGAAGACGTTGCTCCCCGCTTAAGTCCGATCCTCCGCCGGGACCGGCCTCTCCGCCCGCCGCTGCCCAAGCGACAGCAGCAGCGTCCCGGCCAGCGTCGAGAGCACCGAGCCCAGGATCACCCCGAGCTTGGTTTCTGTGTCGAATTCCGGTGCGTTGGCGAAGGCGAGGCCGCCGATGAACAGGCTCATGGTGAAGCCGATGCCGCAGAGCAGCGCCACCCCGTAGACGTGGCGCCAGGTGGCCCCGGCGGGCTTCTGCGCCAGCCCGGTCCGCACCGCGAGCCAGACCCCGCCGAATACCCCGACCTGCTTGCCGAGGAACAAGCCCGCGGCGACCCCGAGGGTGACGGGCGCGAGGAGCGCCCCCGGCGTCAGCCCGGCGAGCGACACGCCCGCATTGGCGAAGCCGAAGACCGGCAGGATCCCGTAGGCGACCCAGGGCTGAAGCGCGTGCTCCAGCCGGTGCAGGGGCGACTCCCCGTCGTCGGGCCGCCCCGGGCTCGCCCGCAGCGGGATCGCCAGCGCCAGGACCACGCCCGCCACGGTGGCGTGCAGACCTGAGCGCAGCACCAGCAGCCACAGCACCACGCCGAGGATCAGGTAGGGCCCGAGCCGGCGAAGTCCGAGGCGGTTGAGCGTCGTCAGCATCGCCGTCACGGCGCCCGCGAGCGCGAGCATCGGCCAAGCCAGGTCGGCGGTGTAGAACAGCGCAATGATCACCACCGCTCCGAGATCGTCGAGGATGGCGAGGGCGGTGAGGAAGATCTTCAGCGAGACCGGTGCCCGGGAGCCCAGCAGCGCCAGGACGCCGAGCGCGAAGGCGATGTCGGTGGCGGCCGGAATCGCCCAGCCGCGCAACGTTTCCGGCGAGTGCCAGTTGATGGCCGCGTAGACGAGCGCCGGCACCGCCATGCCGCCGAGCGCCGCGATGCCCGGCAGCGCCCGGTCCGGCCAGGTGCGCAGGCCCCCGTCCAGGATCTCGCGTTTGATCTCGAGCCCGACGAGCAGGAAGAACACCGCCATCAGGCCGTCGTTGATCCAGTGCAGCAGGCTCAGGGGGCCGAGCGTCGCGTGGAGCGCGTGGGCATAGGCCTCGCCGTAGGGGCCGTTGGCGACGATGAGGGCGAGAACCGCGCTCGCCATCAGCACGAGGCCGCCGCCGGCACTGCTGACGAGCAGGTTGCGGAGGGCGGAGAGGGGGCGCGGCAGGCGCCGGGGGGAGGGGGTCGTCTGCATGGCCGCGGGCGTGCCAGGAAACGTGAGTGGGATCAACGCGGGGCGTGATCGTCTGTGACGCCCCGATCCCGCATCATGCCCCGGTCGACGATATTCCGCTTCTGGAAAACAGTTTCCCGATGAGTTAGATCCAGTTCTGGCGCGCACAACAAAATATACCAGGCTTCACAACGAAATCATTTTTTGATCATTTACAGGGATTGTCGTTCGAGAACGAGGTGTTCCCCGCAATGGCTGGCGACGTCAACTTCCCCGAGGCGCTCCTGGCGCCGATGCCCCAAGGCAGAGTGGCGATGGCCGCGGCGCTGCCGGTGCTGCACGAGTACGGCCCGTCCGTGCGCATCGGCTTGTCGGCGGCCGTGCCACAGGCCCCCATCAGCGAGGCCGGCCTGACCGGGCAGGAGCGCCTGGGTCTCCAGGCCTTCCGTTTGCGGCTGAACGCCTCCTACAAGGAGGCGAAGGAGAACCGTCCTTACAAGTCGGCGTCCTGGGGCGGGGATGGCGGCCAGCCGCGTTTGCACCGCGACCGACACGCCGTGATCCCACCTGCTGTGCCGGCGACGGCCGATCCGAATGCCGCGCAGGCGGCTCCGCCGGTCCGGCGGCTGGCTGGGCGCATCGCCGTCGGCCTGTTCATCGTCTCGGGTCCGGGATCGCTGGAAATGACGGACGCCCAGCAGCAGAAAATCATCGCGGAGGTGCAGAACGGCCTCAGCTTCCTCGGCGGCCAGGCCCCGGCCAAGGACGTGACCTTCACGTACGACATCCAGGTCGTTCAGATCGCCACCCCCGACACGGCCGGACAGCATCCTATCGGTGGTGATCCATATGAGCACTTCGAGGCACCCTGGCGCGACGACGCGCTGACCTCCATCGGGCATCCGGCCGGGCTATCCGGGATCGGGAGCTACATCAAGGCCATCCGGACATCCAAGAGGGCGCAGGCCGCGTACTGTGCCTTCTTCACCCACTATCAGCTCAACCATTTCGCGTATTGCCGGGGCGATTACATCGTCATGCACTACGACAACGATGGCTGGGGAACCGACAATCTCGATAGCGTGTTTGCGCACGAGACGGGTCACGTGTTCGGTGCGCCGGACGAATACGCCGAGAGCGGCTGCGACTGCGGCGGTTCGCACGGCGTGTACGGCCGGCCGAACCTGAACTGCGAGAATTGCGCCGAGGGTGGTGGCGTGTCATGCATCATGAAGCGCAACACGTGGGCCATGTGCGCCGAGACGCCCTACCATCTCGGCTACACGATGCCCGCGGCGACCGGTGTCGCGGCGAGCGGCGTCGCAGTGGAGGCCTGAGATGCAACAGGTCATGATCCTCGACCCTGCCGAGGCGGATGCCAGCACGTGGCGGGCGCTGGAGCAGACGCACAGGACTCAGGAATTTTCCGCTCACGTCTTCGTCGTGGAAGGCGACAAGCCTGCCATTGACGCCCTGCGTGCGCTGCCCGGCATCAAGACGCCGGCACAGCTCGATCCGGCCGAGACCGCGCGCCTCTCGCCGACCGAGAAACTGTCGATCCGTGCCTGGAGCGAGCGGGAGCGAGCGCCGGAGAAGGTCCGCCCGGGGGACGGCTTGAGCTGGGGCCACAAGGGCTTCCAGGCCCCCTGATCCAGACCTCCGGGCAGACCGGTGTGGTCCGGCCGCGGGAACGCGGCCGGCCTCCGGCGGCCGGGCGGCTCAGCCCTGCCCGAGCGCCGCACGCACCAGCTTCAACGCGTCCTCGCTCGCCCATTCCGCCGGGCCCTTCATCACGCCGATCTCGCAGCCGGCCGGGTCGATCAGGAAGGTGGTGGGCAGGCCGACGACGTCGCCGCCCTGCTGCAGCACCGGCAGCGCTCGCCCGGCCGGGTCGGAATAGTAGGCCAGCCTCGCGATCCCGTTCTCCGTCATCCAGCGCGGCGGCCGGTCGGGATTGCGGGTGTCGAGGTTGAGCGCCACCACCTCGAAATCCTGGCCCCCCAGCGCGCCCTGCAGCCGGTCGAGGGCCGGCATCTCCGCCTTGCACGGCGCGCACCAGGTCGCCCACAGGTTCAGCAGCAATGTGCGGCCCTTGAGGTCGGCGAGCGTCCTCAGTTGCCCGTCCGGCCCGGTGAAGGTGATGGCCGGCGCCGGCTTCGGCCGGGGATCGACCTGGAGGGCCGCCACCTCGCCGCGGGCGAAGGGCGCGACGCGGGCAGCCGTGGCGGCGCTCAGCGGGCAGGCGCCGCCGTTGCTCCCGCCCGCAACCCCGTATAGGGCAGCCCCGAGGCCGAGGACGGCGACGAGCCCCCCCGCGACGAGGGCGAGGCGGGCTTTGCGCGAGGATGCGAGACGAGGTGAGGACATGAGCAACCGGATGTGGGGCGGGCGCTTCGCGAGCGGCCCCGCCGAGATCATGGAGGAGATCAACGCCTCCATCGGCTTCGACAAGCGCCTCGCCCCCCAGGACATCCGGGGCTCGCTCGCCCACGTCGCGATGCTGGGCAAGGCGGGGATCCTGCCGGCCGAGGATGTGGCGAAGATCGAGGCCGGGCTCAAGACCGTCCAGTCCGAGATCGACGCCGGCACCTTCGAGTTCCGGCGCGAGCTCGAGGACATCCACATGAGCGTGGAGAGCCGGCTGCGCGAGATCGTCGGCCCGACGGCGGGCCGCCTGCACACCGCGCGCTCGCGCAACGACCAGGTCGCGACCGACATGCGGCTGTGGGTGCGCGACACCCTCGACGCCCTCGACGCCCAGGCCGCCGACCTGCAGCAGGCCATGGCCGAACTGGCCTTGAAGCATGCCGGCACGGTGATG
Organism: Methylobacterium frigidaeris; assembly: GCF_022179185.1. Classification (GTDB taxonomy): domain Bacteria; phylum Pseudomonadota; class Alphaproteobacteria; order Rhizobiales; family Beijerinckiaceae; genus Methylobacterium; species Methylobacterium frigidaeris. The sequence goes on from NZ_BPQJ01000015.1 coordinate 87,612, forward strand.
CCGGGCTTCACCCACCTGCAATCGGCCCAGCCGGTCACCTTCGGCCATCACCTGCTGGCCTATGTCGAGATGCTGAACCGCGACCGCGGCCGGTTCCGCGACGCCCGCGCCCGCCTCAACGAATGCCCGCTCGGCGCGGCCGCGCTCGCTGGCACCTCGTTCCCGATCGACCGCCACGCCACGGCCGCCAGCCTCGGCTTCGACCGGCCGACCGCGAACTCGCTCGATTCGGTGGCCGACCGCGACTTCGCGCTGGAAGCCCTCTCGGCCGCGGCGATCGCGGCGGTGCACCTGTCGCGCTTCGCGGAAGAAATCGTGGTCTGGACCTCGGCCCAGTTCGGCTTCGTCAAGCTGTCGGACCGGTTCACCACCGGCTCCTCGATCATGCCGCAGAAGCGCAACCCCGACGCCGCCGAGCTGGTGCGGGCGAAGTCCGGCCGGGTCATCGGCGCGCTGTCAGGCCTGCTCATCGTCATGAAGGGCCTGCCGCTCGCCTATTCGAAGGACATGCAGGAGGACAAGGAGGGCACCTTCGACGCGCTCCAGACCCTCTCGCTCTGCCTCGCCGCGATGGCCGGCATGGTGCGCGACCTGGAGCCGGTGCCGGATGTGCTGAAAGCCGCGGCCGGTTCCGGCTACGCCACCGCCACCGACCTCGCCGACTGGCTGGTGCGCGAGCTCGGCCTGCCCTTCCGCGATGCCCATCACGTGACGGGCCGCCTCGTCGGCGAGGCCTCGTCCCGCGGCATCGGCCTCGAGGCGCTGCCGCTCGCGGTAATGCAGGCGGAGGAGCCGCGCATCACCGACGCGGTCTTCGCGGTGCTCGGCGTCGAGAACTCGGTGGGTAGCCGCACCAGCTACGGCGGCACCGCCCCGGACAACGTCCGGGCCCAGGCGGAAGGCTGGCTGAAGCGGCTGGCCAGCGAGACGGCCTGAGCGGCGTCAAGCCCCTCTACCCCAACCGCAACCTCATCCCGGGGTGCCGGCGATCGACGATCGCCAGCCTCGGAGGAGGGCGCCGGAGGTCTCGGGGCTATCTGGAGACCTCCTTCGAGGCTCGCTTCGCTCGCACCTCAGGATGAGGGCACGGGTGGGAGCGGGCGGGCACTCATGTTAGTGCCAACCTCGGTCGGACACGCTCTACCATTCACGGGAGGACCCACCATGGATCTCGGTCTCAAGGGCAAGCGCGCCCTCGTCCTGTCGTCCAGCCGCGGCCTCGGCCGCGGCATCGCCGAGGCCCTGGCGGCCGAGGGCGCGGACGTGCTGCTCACCGCCCGCACCGCCGAGCGCCTGGACGAGGCGGTGGCGGCGATCAACGCCCGCGGCCAGGGCCGCGCCCACGCCTTCGCGGGCAGCCTGAAGGACAATGTCGAGGCCATCTACGCCGCGGCGCAGGAGCATCTCGGCGGGGTCGACATCCTGGTCGCCAATACCGGCGGCCCGCCGGCCGCCACGGCGCTGACCGTGCAGCCCGAGGCCTGGACGCCCCAGTTCGAGGCGATGGTGACCCCGGTCTTCCGCCTCGCCGGGCTGGTCCTGCCGGGCATGCGCCAGGCCGGCTTCGGCCGCATCCTGGTGGTGGCGTCGAGCGGCGTCGAGCAGCCGATCCCGAACCTGGTGATGTCGAACGCGCTGCGCGCCTCGATCGCCGGCTGGGCCAAGACCCTGGCCTCCGAGGTCGCGGCCGAGGGCATCACCGTCAACATGATCCTGCCCGGCCGGATCGAGACCGACCGCACCGGCGAGCTCGACGCCGCCAACGCCAAGGCGCAGGGCAAGACGCCCGACCAGATCGCCGAGGCCGCCCGCGCGGCGATTCCGGCGAAGCGCTACGGCAAGGTGCAGGAATTCGCCGACGTGGCGTGCTTCCTGGCCTCCGAGCGGGCGTCCTACGTCACCGGCAGCATGATCCGGGTCGATGGCGGGGCCGTTCGGTCGATCTGACGAGGATTGCGGGGGCGGGACAATCGTCGTCCTGCCTCCTCCCATTCCCGGACAACTGAAGCGGCAGCGGAAGGAGAACCGGGAAAACGCGACGCATATATCGAAAAAGGGCGGCCCCGCGGGACCGCCCTTTTCCATGTCCGAAGAACTGGTCTGTTGCTTACTTCCGCTTGCCCCAGCGCACCCCCGGCGCCGGGCCGGCGCCCGCCGCGAGCGAGCCGACCGCCGGGCCGCTCGCATCGCCCGGGTGGTGCTGCGAACCCTGGCCCATCGGATCGGGCGCCATCAGATCCGGGGTCGCGGCCATGTCGGGGGTGCCGCGGCCGGTGGCGAACTGGCCGGCCTTGCGGAAGCGCCAGAGATAGCCCGGCACCACCGCCTCGATCGCGGTCGGCGCGATGCCGATGCCCTCGATCGTCCGCCCTTCCGCCTTCGCCGCCTCCGACACGACGTTGTCGCTCTGGAGCAGGGTGACCTGGTCGCGGGTGAGCTTCAGGGTGTCGGGCAGGAGGCCGAGCGTCAGGGTGTCGGCGATCTCCATCACCCTCGCCTGGAGCCGGGCGGCGGGAGCCGGCAGCGGCAGCACCACGCGGCTGCGCATCGTCACCTTCAAGGTGTACTCGACGAGCTGCTGCAGGGTCAGGATCTCCGGCCCGCCGAGCTCGTAGACCCGGCCGCCCTGGAGCTGACCCTCGACCGCCCGGGCGATCGCCTCGGCAACGTCGCCGGCGAAGACCGGCTGCATCCGCGCCTCGGCCCCGGCGAGCGGCAGCACCGGCAGCATCCGGGCGAGGCCTGCGAAGCGGTTGAAGAAGCTGTCGCCCGGCCCGAACACGACCGAGGGACGAAAGATCACGGCGTCGGGCCGGGCCTCGAACACCCGGGCCTCGCCGATCGCCTTCGAGCGGGCATAGGCCGAGGCCGAATGCTCGTCGGCGCCGAGCGCCGAGACGTGCACCATCGGGGCGCCCACCGCGGCCGCCGCCCGGGCGACCTCGCCCGCACCTTCGGCCTGCAGGCGCTGGAAGCTCTGGCTGCCGCTCTCCTGCAGGATGCCGACGAGGTTGACCACGATGTCGGCGTGCTCGGCGGCGCGCACGATCGAGGCCGGGTTGCGGAGGTTGGCCTGCACGCCGACGATCTGGCCGACGCGGCCGAGGGGCTGGAGGAACTGGGCGAGGTCGGGCCGGCGCACCGCCACCCGGATCCGGTAGCCGCGCTTGGCGAGCGCCCGCACCACGTGGCGGCCGAGGAAGCCCGATCCCCCGAACACGGTCACGAGCTGCGAGGCGGGTCGGGTCAGGCCGACATGGTCGAAGCCGGTCATGGTCGTGGGGTCCTTCCGCGGGTCTCGTCCGGGGAGTCTTGCCGGGGTTCTGCGGGCTCCTTAGTCGAGGGGGCGGGCGCTGTGAAGCTCCGGCGCCGTCGCGGGCCCCGGAACGGATGCAGTTCCGTGCCGTTCGCCCCGCATGACGGCGTTCACCCGATCCTGGCAGGGCCTGCGACCCCGGCACGGCCTGTTGCCGGGCTTGCTGATCGGCCTCGGCCTCGGCGGATTCTTCGACGGGATCGTGCTGCACCAGCTGCTGCAATGGCACCACATGCTGAGCAGCTGGTATCCGATCACCTCGCTCGACGCGCTGGAGCTGAACACCCGCTGGGACGGGTACTTCCACAGCGCCACCTACGTGTTCGTAGTGCTCGGGGTGTTTCTGCTCTGGCGCCGGGGCGGGCCGCGGAGAGACTTCCGTGACGGCCGGGCGCTCGCCGGCGCCGTGCTGCTCGGCTGGGCGGCGTTCAACCTGGTCGAGGGCGTGATCGACCACCAGATCCTCGGCGTGCACCACGTCAATGAGACGGTGCCGCGGGCGGCTTGGGCCTGGTGGGATGCCGGCTTCCTGGCCTGGGGCGCCGCCATGGGGGTGGCGGGCGGCCTCCTGGTACGGGGGCGGTGATGCGCGCCGCCCTGCCGTGGCTGCTCCTTGCGCTGGCGCTGGTCGTCGCGACGGCTCCGGCCTGGGGGCGGCTCGTCACCGGGTTCGATCCGACCCTGGACGAGCTCCTGAGCCTGCGTTGCGGGCCGGGTCAGACGGCGTCGTGACGTCTCACGCCACCTTGCGCGGCACCATCCGCTCGCTGCTCAGGGCTTCCCGCGCGCCCGACAGCCCGGCCTCGGCGTATTCGGCATCCTCGTTGACGTTCCACACGTCGAAGCGCCGCTCGCCGGCGAGGATGTTCCGCGCGGTCAGCATCGCGGTCATCATCGCGTGGTCCTGGTTGTTGTACTTGTGCATCCCGTTGCGGCCGACGAGGTGGAGGGTCGGGTAGCTGCCCTCGAGGTCCCGGCGGATCGTCGCCACGTGGGCGCGGTATGCATCGTCGTAGACCGGGTAGGCCTTGGGCTGGCGCACCACGCAGGCATCGACCACGCTGGCCGGATCGACGAGGCCGATCAGGCCGATCTCGCGGCGGGCGAGCGCGATCAGCTCGGAATCCGGCGCGTTCCACAGCCCATCGCCCTCGAAGCAGAAATATTCGAGGCCGAGGCAAGTGTAGGACTCGTCCGGCACCATCTCGGGCGACCAGGAGCGGAAGTTCTGCACCCGGCCGACCTTCACCGCCGGGTCGTGGACGTAGATCCAGTTGTCCGGGAAGCTGTCCTTCGCCCGGGCGATCAGCGCCACGGTGACGAAGTCGCGGTAGCGCAAGGAGCGGGCGTGGAAGGTGCTCAAGGGAGCCGGGCGGATCGCCCCGACGAGCTCGCGAATCGGCGCCGAGGAGACGACGTTGCGGGCCGTGAACGTTTCGCGGGTGCCGCCCTCGCGCCGGACGCTCACCGTCCACAGCTTGGTGCCGGGATCGTAGGACAGGCCGTCGACCCGCCGGTCGAGCAGGACCCGGCCGCCGTTCCGCCGGATCGCCGCGGCGGCCGCGTCCCACATCATGCCGGGACCGCGGCGGGGATAGCGGAACGACTCGATCAGGGTCTTGATCACCGGACCGTCGCCGGTGCCCGAGCGGTGCAAGCCGAGCGAGCGCTTGAGCCCGTCGCGGATCGCGGCGCCGAGGTCGAGCCCCTTGATGCGCTGGGCCGCCCAATCGGCCGAGATGTCGTCGCAGGACATGCCCCACACCTTCTCGGTGTAGGTCTTGAAGAAGATCGAGTAGAGCCGCTCGCCGAACTGGTTGCGGACCCAGTCGTGAAAACTCCGCGGCTCCTGGATCGGCCGGGCCCGGGCCCAGAGATAGGAGGCGACGCACATCCCGCTCTCGATGATCCCGAGGTTGCGCAGGGCCTCGAAGGCCTTGAGCGGGTAGGCGTAGGTCTTGCCCTTGTAGTAGATCCGCGACAGGCGCGGCCGTTCGATGAAGTCGTCGGGCAGGATCTCGTTCCAGAGATCGACCACCTCCTTCGCCTTCGAGAAGAAGCGGTGGCCGCCGATGTCGAACAGGAAGCCCTTGTACTCCACCGTGCGGCTGATGCCGCCGACCTGGGTCGGGTCGCGCTCAAGCACCACGACGTCGCGGCCGGCCTTGGCGAGCATGTAGCCGGTGGTCAGGCCCGCCGGCCCCGCGCCGATCACCAGCGTCTCGGTGTGAAGGCTCATCGCTCGGGCAACTCCGGGGCCGTCACGGCCGCTTCCGCTTGAGACGGGTCTCTCTGCCCAATCTCTACCGCCCGGATGGTAAAGAACCGCTCAACCGGCGCCGCTAACCCCGGGGTAACGGCGCCCATGCGAAGCGGGACCATCCGGATCACCCTCAAGGCCCAAGACCCCGCCATGGCTAACGACTCCGCCATGCTCGCCGCCTCGCTCCCTCAGGCCCGGTCCGGACCGGAGGCGGCGCAGCGTTCCCCCTTCGAGCGCCCGGCGATCGTCTGGCTCATCGTCCTGGCCGGCGCCGTCGGCTTCGCGTCCTGGTCCGGTCTCGGGGCGGTGCTCCGCGACCTGCGCCTGCCGGACACCGACGACGCCATGCGGCTCGTCCAGGTGCGCGACCTCCTCGCCGGCCAGTCCTGGTTCGACCTCGCCCAGCACCGTCACGCGGGCGCGCCGCCGATGCACTGGTCGCGCCTCGTCGATGCGCCGATCGCCGGCCTGATCCTGCTGACGCGGCCCTTCGCCGGGCCGGCCCTGGCGGAGGGGATCGCCGCGGTGATGTGGCCGCTGCTGCTGCTCGGCCTCTACGCCGCGATCCTCTATCGCGGGGTGCGCCGCGCCTTCGGGTGGCGGGCCGCGGCCTTCGCGCTGTTTGCCGGCACGCAGGCGATCTTCGTCACCAGCCTGTTCGCCCCGGGGCGGATCGACCACCACAACGTCCAGATCTGCGCGATCCTCGCCCTGACGGTCAGCCTCGCCCGCCCGGCCCCGACAGCGCGGGACGGGGCGTTCGCGGGCGCGCTCGCGGCCGTCTCCCTGGCGGTCGGGCTCGAGGCGCTGCCGTTCATCGCCGCGGCCGGTCTCGTCCTCGCCGGATTCTGGCTTCGCGACGGGCGCGCCGCGCTGCCGCCCTTCCTCGGGTTCGGCCTCGCCCTCGGGCTCGTCGCCCCGGCGCTCTTCCTCGTCCAGACCGCTCCGGCACTCTGGAGCGCGACCGCTTGCGACGCCCTCTCGCCGCCCTGGCTCTGGCTCACGGCTTCCGCCGCCGTCACGGCCGCGACTGCGGCTGTCGTGCCGGGCGGGCGGGGGATGGGCCTGCGGCTCGGTCTCCTCGCCGCCTGCGGCATCGTGGCGGCCGGCGGTTTCCACGTCCTGTTCCCGGCCTGCGCCGCCGGGCCGTTCACCGGCATGCCCGACCTCGTGCGCCGGGAGTGGCTGGCGAGGGTGCAGGAGATGCTGCCGGTCTGGCAGCTCGTCCGTCTGGCCCCCGACGCGGTCCTCGCCGGCTACCTGCCGGTGCTGATCGGCGCCGTCGCGGCGAGCCTGTGGGCCTGGCGCGGGCGCGATCCTGGGGAACGATGCCTGATGGCCGCGACCGCCGCCGTACTCTGGCTCGGCCTCGCGCTCGGCGTGCCGCAGCTCCGCGGCCTCTACGTCGCCGGCGCCTTCGTGCCCTTGGTGGCCGGTCCGGTCTTCGACCGGGCGGTCGCGCTCCTGCGCGTGCCCGAGGCCGCGCCGCTCCGGCGCGCCGCGGCCCTCGCCCTGAGCCTCGCCCTGTGCGGAAAGGTCTGGCTCCTCGTCGCGTCGATCTGGCCGGCCTCCGCCGGGGCGGACACGGCGCTCGCGGCGGAGCGCGCCGCCTGGCAGAGCTGCGGCGATCCCCGCGCGGTCGCCGCCCTCGACGTCCTGCCGCAGGGGCTGATCCTCGCCCGGATCGATCTCGGGCCCAGCCTGCTCCTGCACGGTCATCACGCCGTCGTGGCGGCGCCCTACCACCGGGCACTGCCGGGCCTCGCCGCCTCGCTCGACGCGTTCCGGGACGCGAGTGCCCTGCCGCAGGTGGCCGCGCGGGTGCGGGCGGACTACATCGTGGCCTGCGCCACCCCGGCGGAGCCGGGCGAGGCTCCGAGCGTCGCGGACCGGATCGGGCGCGGCGAGATCACCCCGCCCGGGCTGGAGCCGATCCCGGTGCCGGACACCCCCTTGCGAGTCTGGCGCCTGGCGGCCGGTGCCGTGAGAGGGTGATCCGTGACCGGGCGTGGCGCCGCGCTCTCCTCCTTCACCGTCCTTCTGGCCCTCCTCCTGGCTCTCCTCGCGGTCCTGGCCGCCGGGGCGGTGATGGTCGCCCGCGGCGAGGAGCCCGGCGGCATCGAGGAGGTCTGGATCGCCCTGTTCGGCCCGCCCGATCTCGGCCCGATTGATTTCGCGGCCCTCCGGCGCGCCCCGTCCCGGAGCGACGCGCTCGCCTGCGCGGTCGATATCTGCCCCCTGGCCCAGACCGACACGGTGCCGCCGGACTTCGCCGTGGCAGGCGCCCGCCTGCGCGAGATCGTCCGGTCGGTCGCCGCGCGCCAGCCGCGCACGGCCCTGGTCTTCACCGACGCTTGGGGCGAGCAGGACCGCTACGTCGCCCGCACCGCCGTGCTGCGCTGCCCCGATACCGTCACGGTCGAGATCGTCGGCCGCGGGGAGGGCCGATCGAGCCTCGCGCTCTACATCCGCAGCCAGACCGGCTGCCCCGTCCCGGCGACGAGCCGCCGGCGCCTGACCCGCTGGCTCGACGAGATCGCGGCGGCGGCCGGAACCGAAGCGAACAAGGGGCGATGATCCGGATGCCGCGCGCCGCACACGAGCACTTGAGCCCTACCGGCGTCCCACCTCTGGCGCCGTTGCCCACCTATCCGGACGTCGTGGTGATCGGCGCCGGCGCCGCCGGGATCGGCGCGGCGCGGCGGCTCCTCGCCCGCGGCCTGTCGGTGGCGGTGCTGGAAGCCCGCCTCCGGCTCGGCGGCCGCACCGTCACCACGTCCCTGCGCGGGCATCCGGTCGATCTCGGGGCCCACTGGCTCCACGCCGGGCCGATCAACCCCCTGGTGGCGCTGGGACTCGCGCGCGGCGAGCCCCTGCGCCGGGCCGCTCAGGAGAATCATCTCTGGGTCGGGCGCCGGCCCGGCCGACCGGCGGAGGAGGCCGCTTTCGGCCGCGCCTGGGCCGTCGCAGACCGGGCGATGACCGACGGCGCGAGGCTGCACGGCGAGGACCGTGCGGCCGCCAGCGCCCTGCCGCCCGGCCTCGGTCCCTGGGGCCAGCGGGTTGCCCTGGTGCACGGCCTCGTCTCGGGCCGGCCGCTCACCGAGGTCAGCCTGCACGACTTTCCGAGCATGGAATACGGCGACAACTTCTTCATCGCCGGCGGCTACGGCGCCTATCTCGCCCGCCTCGCCGCCGGGCTGCCGGTGGCGCTCGCCACCCCCGTCACCGCCCTCGACTGGGCGGGGCAGGGGGTGCGGCTCGATCTCGGGGCGCGCGGGACCTTGCGGGCCCGTGCCGCCCTCGTCACCGCCCCGATGATGGTGATGCAGGAGCCGGCCCCGGCGCTCCGCTTCGCCCCCGACCTGCCCGGTCCGGTCCGCGCGGCGATCGACGGATTCCGCACCGGCATCTACGAGCACGTGGTGCTGCACTGGCCGTCATCGCCGTTCCGCGGCCGCGACCGGCTGGCGAGCCTGATCGGCGGCCGCCTCCAGCCACCGGGCCTGCTGACGCGAGTCGACGGCACGCCGTTCCACTATTTCGAGCTCGACGTGCCCCTGGCCCGGCGCCTCGACGCCGCACGGGCCGGGGCCGACGGCGCGCGGCGGCTGGTGCGCGAGACCCTGGCCGAGCAGGTCGGCCGCGGGTGCTTGCGCGACCTCGCGGTGCCGGCGGTGACCGAGTGGCGCCACGATCCCTGGTCGCGCGGCTCCTGGGCGGTGGTGCCGCCGGGCCATACGGGTGCCCGCGACCTCCTCAAGGAGGCGGTGGGCGAGCGGATCTGGTTTGCCGGCGAGGCCCTGTCACGGGAGCAATGGGGCACGGCGGGCGGCGCCTACGCGGAGGGCGAGCGGGCAGCGGACGCGATCGCGGCGGCGCTCCACTAAAATCCACATTGGGTTTGTTCACCGCGATCCCTAGATTCCCCGCATGCTCACACGTGTCTTCACCCTCCTGCTCCTCATCGGTGTGTCCTGCGCCGCCGAGGCCCAGCCCCTGACCCGCAACGTGCTCAAGGGCACCTGCGAGACGCTCGTCGTCGCCGGGCGCGACGTCAGCCCGACCTGCGGCGAGAGCATTGTCAACACGGTCCAGGGTCGGCGCACCTCGTTCGACTTCACCTCCAGCGACGGCACCACCGTCAGCTTCAGCGGCACCGGCATGCCGCAGGACCGCCAGGAGGAGGTCGGAGTCGACGCGCTCCAGCCGGTCAGCGCCGTGATCCTGTCCGTGAAGGGCCCGGACGGCGGCATCACCCGCGACACCCTGATGACCGTCGGCTCCTGCCGCTTCCCGGCGTCTAGCCCCGGCCGCTCCACGGTCGCCTGCGCGGCCGACACCCAGCGCGGTCGCTTCGAGGGGACGTTCACGACCGCGAGCGAGGCAGCGCCGGGGAGGTAGCCTGAACTGTCAGTCCTTTGATTTTGCTTCGGTTTCCTGGGCAGTCCTGCTAGCCTCCACGCCGATAATCTCCACGACTCGAAGGGTGAGCGAACCGCGATGGTCGATGCACCGACGCCGGACAACACCCTTCTGCTCCGCCAGATGCAGGGGATCCGTCGTGACCTCCACGAGACGCACGAGCGCGAGGCGCGGCTGATCGAACTCGTCAACCGGCTGGCCCTGCGCATGGACGAGGGGTTCGGGCGCGTCCGCGAGGAATTCGGGCGGGTTCGCGAAAATTTCGGCCGCGTGCGCGAGGATATCGGCGGCGTCCGCGGGGAGGTCGCCACCCTCCGGGAAGACGTCGAATCTCTGCAGCGCGATGTCGACGGGCTCCGCGGAGATCTCGTCCTCATGGAGAACCGGGCGCTCACCGCGATCTCCGAGACGCGACGCCTGCCCGAACGTGTCGACGGTCTCACCGACGACGGCGAGTGAACAGGAGACGACTGGAAAGAAGCGGTTTCGGAGGCCAAGTCAGCGAAGGACGTCTGTCCGGATCGCCAGATCGGAAGTTTTTCATGATCGGTCGGATGATCAGCACCGTGAGCTGTCGTTCCGCTGCCGGCGCCAGGCAGGCACGATCACCGGACGATAATCCGGCGGCCCGCGTCGCACCGCGCAGCCCGCCTGCAGCAATGGCGTGTTGCCGTTCGAAGGGAATGATGTCGCCGTGCAATGGATCGGGCATGGCGGCAACCATCTCCCGCGTGCCGCCCCGCTCGACGAGCTTTGCAACCACTTACGAACAATTTACGGCCCCCATGATGGCCGTCCCGAGCGCAATCCGCACTCGCTCCTCTCCCGGTTCGTTGATGAGCAGGACGAGCAGAGCGGAGGCATCCAGGACGTAGCGCTCGGTCAATCCCCGTCGCCGCTGCTCTCGGCCCAGCAGTCCGCGATCAGCTCATCGGCGAAGCTGACGCCATCCGGCACGAGCTGCCGCATGATCCTGCGGGCATTGTTGATGGCGGAAGCCAGGGATTTGACGTGAAGCTCACCGTCGACGACCTCGACGATGACGGTATCGCCGATATTGATTCTGAGCTGTACCGGAACTCCGCCGGGATGGTGAGCATCTCGCCAGCCTCGATTTTGGCGGCCTGTGAGGTCACGACCCGCTTTCCATGCCTTGATCGATGCGTGATACCGCCGCACCTTCGAACGGACGCGTTCGAAGGTGCCAGGCAAGCCCGAATGGGCGCCGGCGCTGACGCGTCGATGCGAAGGCATGAGAGTAGGCTCGCAATACGGATGGGACCCGAGGAGCGCGGAACCGCGATCGGCACCTCGCGAGGACTCGACCTGGGCAGGGTCCTGCCGGGGCACACCGCCCGTTGCGTCAGCGCCGCGACCCACGATCCAGCCCCGCCTTGCGCAGGGCATCCGCCAGCGCCCCGCCGCCCGCCGGCTCCTCGCGGCGCCCCTGCTGGCGCAGGGCGTCGCGGCGGGGCGCGTCGCGATGCTGACCGCTCGATTGCCGGGCGCCGATCTCGTCGTCGAGGCGCATGGTGAGCGAGATGCGCTTGCGCGGCGCATCGACGTCCAGCACCTTCACCCGCACCACGTCGCCGGGCTTCACCACCGCCCGCGGGTCCTTCACGAAGGTCTTGGACAGGGCCGAGATGTGGACGAGCCCGTCCTGATGCACGCCGATATCGACGAAGGCGCCGAAGGCGGCGACGTTGGTCACCACCCCCTCCAGCACCATGCCGGGCTTGAGGTCGCTGATGGTTTCGACGCCCTCCTGGAAGGTCGCGGTCCTGAAGGTCGGGCGCGGGTCGCGGCCGGGCTTCTCCAGCTCGGCGATGATGTCGGTGACGGTCGGCAACCCGAAGGACTCGTCGGTGAAGGTCCTGGGGTTCAGGCCTTTCAGCACCGTTCCGTTGCCGATCACCGCCTTGATGTCGCTCTTCGTCGCCTGGAGGATGCGGCGCACCACCGGATAGGCCTCCGGGTGCACGCCCGAGGCGTCGAGCGGGTCGTCGCCGTTCTGGATCCGCAGGAAGCCCGCCGACAACTCGAACGCCTTCGGTCCGAGCCCCGCGACCTTCTTCAGCCCCGTGCGGCTGCGGAACGGCCCGTTGGTGTCGCGATGCGCGACAATGTTCTGCGCCACCCGCTCGCTCAAGCCGGAGACCCGGGCCAGCAGCGGGCCGGAGGCGGTGTTGACGTCGACTCCGACGCCGTTCACGCAATCCTCCACCACCGCGTCGAGGGAGCGCGACAGCTTTGCCTCCGCCAGATCGTGCTGGTACTGGCCGACGCCGATCGCCTTCGGCTCGATCTTCACCAGTTCTGCCAGCGGGTCCTGCAGGCGCCGGGCGATCGAGACCGCACCGCGCAACGACACGTCGAGCCCCGGCAGTTCCTGGCTCGCATAGGCCGAGGCCGAGTAGACCGAGGCGCCGGCCTCCGACACCATGACCTTGGTGAGCGTCAGCTCCGGTTGCTTGGCGATCAGCTCGGCGGCCAGCCGATCGGTCTCCCGGGAGGCGGTGCCGTTGCCGATGGCGACGAGCTCCACCCCATGCGCCCGGCAGAGCTTCGCCAGGGTCATCAGCGACCCGTTCCAGTCGCGCCGCGGCTCGTGCGGGTAGATCGTGTCGGTGGCCACGACCTTGCCGGTGGCGTCCACCACCGCGACCTTCACGCCGGTACGGTAGCCCGGATCGAGGCCGAGCGTCGGCCGGGCCCCGGCGGGCGCCGCGAGCAGCAGGTCGCGCAGGTTGCCGGCGAAGACCCGTACGGCCTCCGTCTCGGCGGCGTCCCATAGCCGGGCGCGCAGGTCGAGCTCGATCGAGAGCCGGAGCTTGGTGCGCCAGGCCCAGCGCACCGCCTCCATCAGCCAGCGGTCGCCGGGCCGGCCGCGGTCCTGGATCCCCACTGACAGCGCGATGCGGCCATCGTAGAGGCTCTGCGCATCGACGCCTTCCGGGGCCTCGTCGAGGCGCAGGTCCAGCACCTCCTCCTTCTCGCCCCGGAACAGGGCCAGCACCCGGTGCGAGGGGAGGCGCGTCAGGGGCTCGGAGAAGTCGAAATAGTCGGAGAACTTGGCGCCGGCCTGCTCCTTGCCCACGCGCACCCGCGAGACGAGCTTGCCGCGGGCCCAGAACGCCTCGCGCAACTGCCCGACCAGCTCGGCATTCTCGGCGAAGCGCTCGACCAGGATGGCCCGGGCGCCCTCCAGAGCCGCCTCCGGCGTCGCCACGCCCTTCCCCTCGTCGACGAACGGGGCGGCGGCATGCAGCGGCACCTGATCGGGACGGGTCAGCAGCGCCTCGGCGAGCGGACCGAGGCCCGCCTCGCGGGCGATCTGCGCCTTGGTGCGGCGCTTCGGCTTGAACGGCAGGTAGAGGTCCTCGAGCCGCGCCTTGGTGTCCGCGGCGAGGATCTGGCCCTTCAGCGCGTCGTCGAGCTTGCCCTGCGCGCCCACGCTCTCGAGGATCGCGGCACGGCGCGCCTCCAGCTCGCGCAGGTACCGCAGGCGCTCCTCGAGCGTGCGCAGCTGCGCGTCATCGAGGGTGCCGGTCGCCTCCTTGCGGTAGCGGGCGATGAACGGCACCGTCGACCCGCCGTCCAGAAGCTCCACCGCCGCCTTGACCTGCCAGTCCTGCGCGCCGAGTTCGATGGCGATGCGCTGGGTGATGCTGGACATGACGACTCCGCGATTCGGGGGCGACGGGGAGGCGTGTCCTTAGAGGGGTTGGGCGCGCGTTGGAAGGGTGGCTCCGCCCCCCGTCAGGCGTTCGGGGCGCCAGGCGCCTTCGCAGCCCGTCCGTCCGGGCGCCGCGACCAGGTCTCGCGCTCGGCACGTGGGAACAGGGCGCAGCACGCGACCTGGCTCAACGCGATGACGGGGAGGAGCAGGATGAAGCCGAGGACCACCTTGTCGACCCCTCCCGGCAGGCGCCAGAGCGCCGCGCCGTCCATGATCGCGAGGACCAGGCTCAGTTGCCCGCCCATGAGCCAGCCGTAGCGCTGGCCGGCCGGCAAGCGCCGCTCGGCCCATGGCAGCGTCACCCCGAAGACCACGATGGACCAGGCCACCAGACCGGCCACCAGGGGGATCAGGGCAGGATCCAGCGTGCCGGTCAGCACGATGCGCATGACGTGGAAGAGCGCCGCACCGACGCCGCCCGCGACGAGGAGAAAGAGGAAACGGGGCATGCCGGGCTCCCGCGCGGGCTGATCGCCCTTGCCGTTGCGACAGTCACACCCAACCAGCCCTTAGGTCAAGCGAGGTGCGCGCGGCCGTAGCCAAGTATCCGGGGCCGTCGTCCGGAATCGAAGGCGGGTGGCCGTCGAGAATCGGCCACCCGCTGGACTTGGTGGAAGCGTCGAGCGCGTCTCAGCGCACTCCGCCCGCCGGCAGCACTCCGGTCGGGGCCGGGACGCGGCGCATCCGCTCGCGGTGGGCGGTGTAGAGGCCGCTGCCGCAGATCACCAGCACGCCGAGGCCCATATAGGCGTCGGGCACCGTGCCGAAGAACAGGAAGCCGAGGAGGCCGGCCCAGATGATCTGGCTGTAGGAGAACGGCACCAGGGTCGAAGCCGGGGCGTGGCGATAGGCGATGGTGACGATCCAGTGCCCGGCGGTCGAGATGAAGCCGATGGCGGCGCCGATCGCGACCTGGGTCAGGTTCGGGGTCTCCCAGACGAAGGGCACGATCGCCGACAGGATCAGGAAGCCGACGATCGCCGACCAGGTCATGGTGGTCTGCGGTGCGTCGTAGCCGTTGATCTTGCGGGTCACGACCAGGGCGGCAGCCCAGAACAGGGCCGAGACGATCGGCAGGATGGCCGCGGCCTGGAACGCGCTGGTGCCCGGCCGCACGATGATCAGTACGCCGAGGAGGCCGACGAGGGAGGCGATCCAGCGGCGGGCGCCGACCTTCTCGCCGAGCACCGGGATCGACAGGGCAGTGACGAAGATCGGCGACACGAAGGCGATCGCGGTGATCTCGGCCACCGGCAGGGTGCGCAGGCCAGCGAGGAAGAGGAGGGAGGATCCGACGAGGGCGATGCCGCGCACCACCTGCAGGCCCGGCCGCGCACTGCGGAACGGTGAGGCGCCTCGCTTGAGCTGCGCGCGCACCAGGGCGGCGACCAGCATCACGGCGAGGAAGCCGACGTAGCGCAGCCACGCCACCTCGATTCCGGAGAGCTGCCCGGTGAGGTACTTGGCAGTGGCGTCGGAGCTCGACAGGAAGACGGTGGAGATCACCACCAGCACGATGCCGCGCAGCGGCTGGTCGCCGAGCAGGGCCGGCAGGGCCGGGCGGGCGGAGGGGGCGGCGGCGACGGGGAGTGTCAGGGTGGCCACGGGGCTAACGGCGGGTGCGGATGAGGGACCTCATCTGTAGCATCGCCCCGGCCAGCTCAGCCGTGCCGATTGCGCGCCACGGCCATGCTGCCTGATCAGCCCTAGTTAAGGCGCGCTTTACCGGATCGTGTCGGGCCGGCGGCGACTTGCGAGATCGCCGCCATCATCCCGCCGCAAGCGTTACGGGTGTAACCTGAAAGAACCATGAAGACTTTTCGTCTTCGCCGGAACCGGGTTTGGAATTGCGTGTTGTTTCGCCCGCGCAGGGTCAAGGCCCTGCGCGGGCGCAAGTGGCGGCAGCCTGTCAGCAGCAGCGGAAGCCGCCGCGGCCGCCGACGCCGAAGCGGGCGTTCTGACGCTCGCGGAAGAACTCCGTCGGGGTCATCGGCTCCTGGTCGGGGTGAGTCTTGCGGATATGGGCGACGTAGGTGTCGTAATTGCCCTGGCCGACCATCAGCCGCGCGCCGTCGCAGACGCAGCGCGTCAGGGCCGCCCAGCGCTCCCGCAGGGCCTGACCGTTCACTTGCCCGTTCAGTTGGGCCTTCATCGGCTCACTCCGCCGCCGCCGGCATCGCCCGCGGATCCGCCTCGACGGCGGTCCAGCGGTCGGTGCGGTAGGCCTTGAGGCAGGCCCGGACGCCGAAGGCGATGATCGCCACCACGACGCCGACGAAGACGAGCGCCAGCACCGCGTCGATGCGGTCGTTGAAGATGATCTGGCGCATCTGGTCGGCGCTCTTGGCCGGGGCCAGCACCTTGCCCTCGGCGAGCGCGGTCGCGTAGCGGTCGGCATGCGCCAGGAAGCCCACCCGCGGATCGGCGGAGAAGACCTTCTGGAGGCCGGCGGTCAGGGTGCAGGCGACCAGCCAGAGCGTCGGCACGATGGTGACGAGGGCGTATCGCTCCCGCTTCATCTTGAAGATGACCACGGTGCAGAGGGTCAGGGCGATCGCCGCCAGCATCTGGTTCGAGATGCCGAAGAGCGGCCACAGGGTGTTCACGCCGCCGAGGGGATCGGTGACGCCCTGGTAGAGGAAGAAGCCCCAGGCCGCGACGCAGAGGCCCGTCGCCACGATGCTCGGGCCCCAGGACGCCGTGTCCTTGAAGGCCGGCACCGCGACGCCGATCAGGTCCTGGAGCATGAAGCGCCCGGCCCGCGTCCCGGCATCGACGGCGGTGAGGATGAACAGGGCCTCGAACAGGATGGCGAAGTGGTACCAGAACGCCATCATCGTCTTGCCGCCGATGACGCTCGAGATGATGTGGGCCATGCCCACCGCCAGGGTCGGCGCGCCGCCGGCCCGCGAGATCACCGTGTGCTCGCCGACATCGGCCGCGGTCTGCTTGATGGTGTCGGCGGTGATCGGGAAGCCCATGGCGGTGACCGCCGCGGACGCGCTCTCCGGCGTGGTGCCGACCACAGCGGCCGGCGAGTTCATGGTGAAGTACACGCCCGGATCGATGACGCTGGCGGCGACGAGCGCCATCACGGCGACGAACGATTCCATCAGCATGCCGCCATAGCCGATGAAGCGGGCATTGACCTCGTTGTCGATCAGCTTCGGGGTGGTGCCCGAGGAGATCAGGCTGTGAAAGCCCGACACCGCGCCGCAGGCGATGGTGATGAACAGGAACGGGAACAGCGAGCCCGACCAGACCGGTCCCGTGCCGTCGACGAACTTCGTCACCGCCGGCATCTGGAGATGGGGCGCCAGCACCAGGATGCCGAGCGCCAGGCCCACGATGGTGCCGATCTTGAGGAAGGTCGAGAGATAGTCGCGCGGCGCCAGCAGCAGCCAGACCGGCAGGATCGAGGCGACGAAGCCGTAGCCGATCAGCATCCAGCACAGCTGCGTGCCCGTGAAGGTGAACATCGCCGCGAGGGCGGGATCCTCGGCGACGGTCTGGCCGAAGATGATCGCCGCCATCAGCAGCACGAAGCCGAGGATCGAGACCTCGCCGATGCGGCCCGGGCGGATCCAGCGCGAGTAGACGCCCATCAGCAGCGCGATCGGGATCGTCGCCATCACCGTGAAGGTGCCCCATGGGCTCTCGGCCAGCGCCTTGACGACGATGAGCGCCAGCACCGCCAGGATGATGACCATGATCAGGAAGGCGCCGAACAGCGCGACGATTCCGGGAATCGTGCCGAGCTCGGCGCGGATCAGCTCGCCGAGCGAGCGGCCGTCACGGCGCATCGAGACGAACAGCACCATGAAGTCCTGCACGGCGCCGGCCAGCACCACACCGGCGAGGATCCACAGCAGACCCGGCAGGTAGCCCATCTGGGCGGCGAGCACCGGGCCGACCAGTGGGCCGGCGCCCGCGATCGCCGCGAAGTGGTGGCCGAACAGCACGTACTTGTCTGTCGGGACGTAATCGAGCCCGTCATTGTGACGGACCGCCGGGGTCTCGCGGGTCGGATCGAGCCGCATGATGCGGTCGGCGATGTAGAGCGAGTAGTAGCGGTAGGCGATGAGGTAGACCGAGACCGCCGCGACGACGATCCAGAGGGCGTTGATGGTCTCGCCGCGCTGCGTCGCCACCACGGCGAGGGCGGCGGCTCCGAGCGCGCCCACGAGGGCCCAGGGGCCGTGCTTCCGGACGGCTGTCATGAAGGTCATCCTCCCGGCTTCGCCGCCGGGCAGGACAGGCTTCGGCGGCTTCCTTCGACTTTCGGGTAAAGGAAACGTCGAGGGCTGCCAATGCGGCGGCCGGTCGGGGGTGTCGGGGGAGGATTAGACTTTCGTCGTAGGGATGGATGAGCGGCGGTTCAGATCCGTGGTGGAAAGATCTGATGCGCTCCGTCGTCGTTCCGGGGCCACGCAGCAGAGCCCGGACTGCCGCAGGCAGGCCCGGAAGCGCTGCAGTGCCAGGAAGAGGCGAGTATCGTTCCGCCTCGTTAGTTGCCACCTGAGTGTCCTGATCCAGGGCTCTCGACTGCGGCGAGCCCCGTAATGACGTGGTGGACTGGATGCCGTACAGATCTAGCTCTGACGATATCTGCGAGATCTTGTTTGGAAGCCGATCAGCTCGACGGCAATCCTGCCAGGATATGATCGTAATCCAGGTTCGCCGTCTCGATCACGATCTGGGTCCGGCTGATGACCCCGAGCTTGCGCAGGATCTCCGAGACGTGGGCCTTGACGGTGGAATCGCCGACGCCGAGTTCGTGGGCGATCTGCTTGTTGAGCTTGCCCTGGCGGATCATCAGCAGCACCCGCACCTGCTGCGGGGTCAGCTCTGCGATGCGCTCGGCGATCGGCGCCTTGCCGGGCTTGCGGCCGGGAGCCTCGGCGGGGCCCGAGAGGCCTTCGGGCACGAACACCGCCCCGTTGAGCACGTCGGTGATGGCGCGGATCAGCACCGGCTTGCCGGCGGCCTTGGGCACGAAGCCGGCGGCGCCGTGGGCGAGCGCCTCGCGCACGATGCGCGGATCGTCGAGGCCCGACACGACCAGGACCGGGATGCGCGGGAAGCGGGTGCGGATGGCGATCAGCCCGTCGAAGCCGTTGACGCCCTGCATGGTGAGGTCGAGGAGCGTCAGGTCGATCGAGCGGCCGCGGGACAGGGCCGCGCAGGCGCTCTCGATGCCGTCCGCCTCCTCGACCTCGGCGGCCGGGAAGGCGAGGCGGACCGCGCTGCTCAGGGCATCGCGGAACAGCGGGTGATCGTCGACGATGATCAGGTGCATGTCCGACCCCTCCGCGACGGGCGTCGGCGCTCCGTCCGGCCGTGGAAGAGACACCCCAGGGGCCGGACTGGTCAATCCCACCATTGCAGCGGATCATCCTCTCGCAGGCGCATGGCCTGGCGGCACGCGCTCTCGCAGGTCGAGCACAGCAACGCCGCCGCACCCATAAGTCGAAGAAAAAGTTACCACGCGGCCACCGCAGCAGCCACCATGCTTTGGTACGGATCCTTCTTTGGGGCGGACCCTCGGCTTTGGTATGGATCCGCGGCGGCCACCCTGCTCCCTGCACATTGGTCCAATGGTGGGCGGCGGCCACCCGGTCCTATCGTCGTGCGACCTCGGCGGCCGAAGGACCTCCTCACCGCGGAGCGGGTGGGAGCGGAGCGTGGCATCTGGCGGCGGCGTCGCGTGGGGCGGCGTGGTCGCTGATCGCGGGGGCGATCGCCCGACCGCTCCCCAGCGCAGGCGTGGCCGCCGCACCGGCCGCGCCTGCGCACCTAATAACGATCGTCCTCCGTTTCCCCGTCGAGGCTGATGCCAGCGGCCGCAATTGCCAGCTGCATCCCGTCGCAGCATAATGCGGGCAATGCCGCCATGGAGCCGGCGATAGGGGGAGGGACCGCGTGGCGCGGTGTATTTCTGCGCGAGCCATGTCGGGTGAGGACACGCGCACACGCTCGCATCGCTGCGGGATCCAGACCGCCTGGACCGAGGCGGCCGGGGCCGAGGCCGCCGCGGCGGCGCTCGCCGCTTCCCTCGATACTGCCCGCATCGCCCACCTCGTCATCTTCTTCTCGCCGGCCTACGGGGTCGAGGCGCTGAACGCCGCGCTCGCCGGCGCCTTCCCGGGCGTGCGGATCGCCGGCTGCACCTCGTCGGGCGAGATCAGCCCGATGGCCGGGCTCGACCGCGGCCTCGTGGCGATCGCCTTCCCACACGAAGGGTTCCGCATCGCCTCGACGGTGCTGGAGGCGGTCGACCACCTCGACGCCGAGCGGGCCGCGGCCTCGATCCGTTCGCTTCGCTGCGCCCACGAGCGGATCTCCCGCGGCGGGCAGCGTTTCGCCATCTCGCTGATCGACGGCCTCGCCAATGCCGAGGAGACGGTGATCGCCGCGATCAACTACGGGCTCGACGGGGTGCCCCTCGTCGGCGGCTCGGCCGGGGACGAGCTGACCTTCTCCGAGACCGCCCTCATCCATGACGGACGGGTGCACCGGCGGGCCGCGATCCTGCTGCTGATCGAGTCCGACTTCCCCGTCGAGATCTTCAAGAACGACAATTTCGAGCCGACCGGCGTCAAGTTCGTTGTCACCGAGACCGACCACGAGCAGCGGACCGTGCGCGAGCTCAACGCCGAGCCGGCGGCGGTCGAATACGCCAACGCGCTCGGGCTCGATCCCGACGCGCTCACCCCCACGAGCTTCGCGGCGCACCCGCTCGTCGTGCGGGTCGGCGGCGACTATTTCTGCCGCTCGATCCGCCACCTCAACCCCGACCAGTCGCTGAGCTTCCACTGTGCCATCGAGAGCGGCGTGGTGCTGACGCTGGCGCGCCAGAAGGACCTGGTCGAGGCGGCCCGGGAGGAACTGGCCCGGCTCGACGCGCGCCTCGGCGGCGTCGACCTGGTGATCGGCTTCGAATGCGTGCTGCGCCGCCTCGACGCCGAGATCCACCAGGCTCGTCACAGCATCGCCGAGCTCTACCGGCACTACAACGTCGTCGGCTTCGAGACCTATGGCGAGCAGTACCGCTCGATGCACCTGAACCAGACCTTCACGGGCATCGCCATCGGGCGGCCCGCCGGTCCGTGACCGGGGACGAGCCGAGGGCCGGCGACGACGTCGCGGCTCTCCACCGCCGTATCGCCAAGCTGGAGCGCATCAACGCCGCCCTGATGTCCCAGGTCGAGCGCACGATGGACCAGCGCGGCAGCGCCTACTCGCTGTTCCAGACCGCCATCACCCTCGAGGGCCAAGTGCGCTCCCGCACCGAGGAACTGACGGCGCTGATGCGCAGCCTGGAGCGTTCGAACCAGGACCTCACCGCGGCCAAGGAGGAGGCCGAGCGGGCCAACCGCTCGAAGACCCGCTTTCTCGCCGCCGCGAGCCACGACCTGCTCCAGCCCCTCAACGCGGCGCGGCTGTCGCTCTCGGCGCTCGCCGACATGCGGGTCGGACCGGAGGCGCGGAGCATCGTCGGCCAGGTCGAGCGGGGCTTGCAGACGATCGAGGACCTGATCAAGACTCTGCTGGATATCTCGAAGCTCGATGCCGGGCTGATCCAGCCGGTGGTGCGGCCGGTGCTCGTCGGCGACGTGCTGGAGAGCATCGAGGCGAGCTTCGGGCCGCTCGCGGCGCGCAAGGGCCTGCGCCTGTCGGTGCGCGGCGGGCAGGCCTGGGTGGCGAGCGACCTCGTGCTGCTCCAGCGCATCCTGCAGAACCTGGTCTCGAACGCGATCCGCTACACCGCCGCCGGCGGCGTGCTGGTCGCGGCGCGCAAGCGCGGGCCCGAGATCCGCATCGACGTGGTCGATTCCGGGGCCGGCATCCCGGAGGACGAGCAGGACCTGATCTTCGAGGAGTTCCATCGCGGCGGGCGCGAGAGCGTCGACGGCGAGATCGCGCTCGGCCTCGGCCTGTCGATCGTGCGCCGCTCGGCCCAGGCCCTGGGGCACCCCTTGAGCCTTGAATCCCGGGTCGGCCACGGCTCGCGCTTCAGCCTGCACCTCCCGCCCTGCGCCCCCGAGCCGCCCCGGCCCGCCCCCTCGCTGGTGCCGCCGACGAGCCTCACCGGCGCCCGCATCGCCCTCATCGAGAACGACAAGGCGGCGCTGGAGGCCCTGGCGCGGCTCTTCCACGGCTGGGACGCCAACGCCTTCGCGGCGCGTGACCACCTGAGCCTGGTGCGGCTCCTCGGCACGACCTGGAGCCCCGACGTCGTCGTCGCCGACTTCCACCTCGACGGCGGTGCCTGCGGCCTCGACACCGTGGCCTGGCTGCGCTCCGTCCACGGCCACGACATCCCGGCGGTCATCACCACCGCCGACCACTCCTCCGAGGTCGAGGCGCGCGTGCGGGCGGCGCGCTGCGAGCTGGTGCACAAGCCGTTGAAGCCCGCCCAGCTGCGGGCGCTGCTCGCCCATCTGCTGAGCCGCGGCTGAGCCCGCGCGCGGCGACGCCGCGATTGTTTCAAAAGATTTCGCAAGATTTCTGAAGTCGGTCGTCGCGGCAATCCGCGGCGGTCGGGCTATGATGCGTGCACCGTCCTATGTCGAATGGGCTATATCGATCGTTTCTGCGGTATTTCTCGACCTATTTCCACGTGAGCGGACTAATCAAAACGAGAAATAGACGGTTGCGTGCGCGTAACATACTGCACGAATAAGAGATCGATGCCGCCAGGACCAATTCGTTGCCTGCTCATCTGTGGCATCTCTCCAGGATGCGGGGAGGTCCAGCGTGGCACGGATATTACTGACGGGCGCAACCGGCTTTCTGGGCGGCGCCGTCCTTCACCAAGCGCTGAGCCAGCGCGATGGCACCGCGTGGGTCTGCCTCGTGCGCTGCGCCAGCGCCGAGCAGGGCCGGCAGCGGATCGCCGCGCGGCTGTCGCGCTTCACCGACCCGTTCACCGCCCAGCGCCTCGCCCGCGCGGTCGAGGTGGTGCCGGGCGACTTCACCCGCGCCGATCTCGACGCCGATCCGCGGCTCGATTCGGTCACCCACGTGCTGCATCTCGCCGCCGACACCTCGTGGTGGGGCGAGGAGCGGGTCAGCCGCACCAACCACGACGGCACGCTGGCGCTGGCCCGCCGCGCCCGGACCATGCCGCGCCTTGTCCGCTTCCTGCACGTCAGCACGGCCATGATCTGCGGCGCCGAGGCGCCGTCCCTCGTCGAGGAGGCGGCCTATCCCTCGCCCCAGGCGCGCCACCTCGTCGCCTACACGGTCTCGAAGGCGGCCGCCGAGACCTCGCTCGCCGGCAGCTTCGCCGACCTGCCGATCGTGGTGGCCCGCCCCTCGATCGTGGTCGGGCATGCGACGCTGGGGGCGGTGCCGAGCTCGAGCATCCTGTGGGTCATCCGCGCCGCCGACCGGCTGCGCCTGGTGCCGTGCAGCCCTTCGAGCGCCGTCGACATCGTCCCGGTCGACTGGGTCGCCGACAGCCTGCTCGGCCTGCTGCGCAAGCCTCGGCTCGCGCACGATCTCTACCACGTCTCGGCCGGCGAGGGCGCCCGGGCCCGGTGGGACGACCTGATGCGGGCCTTCGCGGCCGCCGACCCGGAGGGCGGGCCGCGCGACGACTTCGCCCGCTTCGACCTCACCGCCGACCGGGCGCTGCTGCGCCGACGCTTCGCCGAGACCTTCGGCCTCGACGGCGCCCTGAAGCAGGCGATGCTGCGGGCGGTGCGGGCCTATTACGCCTTCTGCTCCCTCGACCTGACCTTCTCCAACGCGCGGCTGCTCGCGGAAGGCTTCGCGCCGCCGCCCGCCTTCACCGACTACCTCAAGGTCTGCCTCGAGAACGCGCCAGAGATCGCCGAGCAGTTCGCCGACGACCTCGAGATGTTCGTGGCACCGGAGCCGGCCAAGGGTCCCGCGCCCACCCTGCCGCTGATGGCGAGCGCATGAACCCGTTCCTGACCCTCGCAGTGGCGATCGGCGCCGAGATCACCGCGACGCTCGCCCTCAAGGCCGCCGACGGGCTCACCCGCCCGGGACCGACGCTCCTCGTCGCCCTCGGCTACGGCACCGCCCTGTGGCTGATGTCGACCAGCATGGACATGCTGCCGATCGGGATCGTCTACGCGATCTGGGCTGGAACCGGCATGGTCGGCGCGGCGCTCGGCGGCGCCCTCCTGTTCGGCGAGCCGGTGACCCCGCTGATGATCCTCGGCATCGGCGTCATCGCGATCGGCGTCGGCATCCTGGCGGCGGCGCAGGCTCACGCCTGAGGGCGGGTGACGGCGGCGAGCAGCTGCACGGCGCCGTCGATGGCCTCGCGCATCGCCGCCTCGTCCCAGTGCACGCGGGCCAGCACATAGCCACCCTCGACGATCGCGATCAGCGCTGCCGCGAACGGGGCGGGCGCGATCCCCGGCACCAAGCTTCCGGCCGCTCGCGCCTCGTCCAGGCTCGCGCGCAAGCAAGCCTGGATGCGCGCGAGATAGGCCGCGACCGGCTCGCGCAGGGCCGGCTCCTCCATGGCGGCTTCGTTGGCGAGGCGGGCGAGGCGGCAGCCGCGCAGGGCCTGCCGCTCGCGGGTCAGGTAGGCCCGGATGCGGTCAAGGGGCGGGGCGTCGGACGCGAACAGTGCGTCGATCACCGCGATCTCCTCCTCGGCCATCTCGGCGAGCGCCGCGGCCGCCACCTCCCGCTTGCCGGGAAAGTGGTGGTAGAGGCTGCCCTGGCCGGCACCGCTCCGCGCCAGCACGTCCCGCGGGCTCGTCGCTTCGTAGCCGCGCTCCCAGAGCAACGCTTTCGTCGCCGCGACGATCGCCTCGCGCTTCGATGATCCCTGCCGCGCCACGTCGTGTCCCTGCCCCGGACTGCCTTACGCCGTCGAAGCGCGGTATGCCGTGCCCGGACCTGTCAGGCCAGACCGTCAGGCCGCTGGGCCCGCGAGGTGGGGCGGGGCGACGTCCGCATAGGTGGCGAGGCCGTTGCCGAAGGACCAGTTCTCCCGGGCGATCTCGACCAGGGTGACGAGAACGTCCTCCGGCCGGACCGAGAGGGCTCCCAGATTCTCGGCGATCGCCGCGAACAGCCTCTTCTTCTGCGCGACGCTGCGCCCGGTCGAGAGATGAACCTGGATCATCACCAGTTCGTCGCTGCGGGCGATGCCGAGATAGCCGGGATCGTAGATCACCTCGTCGAACTGGCTCGAGACGACCTGGAACCGGTCGTCGGGCGGGATGCCGATGCTGCCGACGAGGGCGGCATGGACGGCGTCGGCGATGGCGCGCCGCTCGCTCGGTGAGCGGTCGCGCTTCAGGGTGATGGTGACGAGGGGCATGAGAGGATCTCCTGGAATCCTTCGGCGGGATCTCCGCGGCTGCGGGAGCAGCCTCGATCCTTCTATTGTACATACTGGTATGTATGGAGTGAGGGCCCGCGCAATCCAGGTCTGCTCCCCGCTCACCGCTCCAGGAACGAGGCCTCCAGCCGAGCCTGCCAGCCATGGCGCACCAGCTCAGGGTCGGCATGTTCCTCCGCCGGATAACCGACGCAGAGATACGCGATCAGCCGCCAAGCCGGTGGCACGTCGATGGCTGCGGTGACCTCCTCGGGGCACAGGATCGAGACCCACCCGACCCCGAGGCCATAGGTGCGCGCTGCGAGCCAGAAAGTGTGGATGGCGGTGACGGCGGAGTAGCGCAGCATCTCCGGCATGGTCGCCCGGCCCAGCCCATGGCCGGCCCCCGTCGCCTCGTCGCAGAACACCGCGAGATGCACCGGCGCCTCGCGCAGACCCGCGAGCTTGAGGTTGCGGTAGGCGGCGGCGCGCGCGTCGTCGTAGGCGGCGGCGGCCGCTTCGTTGCAGCGCAGGAAGCTCGCGGTCACCGCCGCGCGCCGGCCGGGATCCGAGACCCGCACGAAGCGCCAGGGCTGGCTGTTGCCGACGGACGGGCTGAGGCAGGCGAGCGCCAGGCATTCCCGCAACGGCTCCTCCGGCACCGGATCGGGGCGGAAGCGCCGCACGTCGCGGCGCCAAGCGACCAGCTCCGCGAAGCGGACCCGGAAGTCCGCCCCGAATTCCGGGGTACCGGTCGCCGGCTCCGTCATGGTCGCGCCAGATCCCCGAGCAAGCTCGCCGCCACCGAGACCTTCGACACCGTGAGGCCCGAGGCGGCGATGGCCGCGACCGCGGTGCGGATGCGGGCGAGCGAGGCGCCGCGGGCCTGGCTCCAGGCCTCGACCGCGGCGGCGCCCTCGGCGTCGAACGCGGCGGCCTCGGCGGTGAGCGCCCGGTGGGCCGAGGCGATGCCGGCGACCGCGCGCTCCAGTGCGATGCGGTCGAATGTGTCGGCCACCGGCACCGCCCGGGCGGCGGCCGACAGCGCGTTGAGGCGGAACAGGTCGGCCAGCGCGAAATGCGTCGCGGCGATCGCCGCTGGCGGACGCCCGGTCGCCTCGGCGACCTGGACGATGTCGGGCGCGGCGCCGAGTTCACTCAACGAGGCGAGGCGAGAGGCCAGGGCCTCCGGCACGCCGTGATCCACGAGAGTACGGATTCGCCGGGTCAGCGCCTCGGCGGCGGCCGGCGGGAGGGCGCCCGGCAGGGCGGCGGAGACCGCCGCGATGCCGTTGCGGTAGCGCTGCACCGCCGCCTCGATCCCGCCGGGCGCGGCCTCGCCGTTGCGGATGAACCAGACCATGCGCTGGCGCAGCAAGTCCTGCAATTCGGCGTAGAGGGCGAGCTGCTGGTCGCCGGCGATCGCCCCGTCGAGCCCGTCCACCGCCTTGTTGAGATCGATCAACCCGAAGGCGTCGCGGGCCACCGCGTAGGCGGCGGCGATGGATGGGGCTTCGGCGCCGGTCTCGTCGGAGAGGCGGCTGACGATGGTCGGCCCGCCGCGGTTGACGATGGCGTTGGCGAGGCTCGTGGCGATGATCTCCCGGCGCAGGCGGTGGCCCTGCACCGCATCGGGGTAGCGCGCCACCAGCACCGGCGGGAAGGACCGCTCCAGTTCCCGGGCGAGGTACGGATCGTCCGGCACCGCGCTGTCGAGGAGCGCGTCCTTGAGCGCGAGCTTGGCGTAGGCCAGCAGCACCGCCAGTTCCGGCCGGGTCAGGCCCTCGCCGCCCTGCGCCCGCTCGGCGAGGCTCGCGTCCGAGGGCAGGAACTCGACGCTCCGGTCAAGGCGCCCGTCGGCCTCCAGCGTCTGCATCAGCCGCGAGGCGAATCCGGTCTCCGTCGCGGCGGAGAGCTGGGCGAGAGAGAGGGCGAGGGTCTGGAGCTGATTGTTCCTCAGCACCAGGTCGGCCACCGCCTCGGTCATGCCGGAGAGGAGCGCGTTGCGGCTCTCCGGGCTCAGGCGGCCGTCGCGCTCGGGTGTGGCGAGGGCGATCTTGATGTTCACCTCGACGTCCGAGGTGTTGACGCCGGCCGAGTTGTCGATCGCGTCGGTGTTGAGCCGAACCCCGCGGCGGGCGGCCTCGATCCGGCCGCGCTGGGTCAGGCCCAGATTCGCGCCCTCGCCAACGACCCGGGCGCGCAACTCGGAGCCGGTGATGCGGATCGCGTCGTTCGCCCGGTCGCCGGCCTCGTCGTCGCTCTCGAAGGTGGCGCGCACATAGGTGCCGATGCCGCCGAACCACAGGAGGTCGACGGGCGCGCGCAGGATCGCCTGCATCACCTCGGCCGGCGTCGCTTCCGCCCGGTCGAGCCCGAGACGGGCCCGAACTTGCGGCGATAGCGGCACGGTCTTGGCCTGGCGCGAGAACACCCCGCCGCCGGCCGAGATCTTCTGGCGGTCGTAATCGGCCCAGGACGAGCGCGGCAGGTCGAACAGGCGCTTGCGCTCGGCGTGCGACGCGGCCGGATCGGGATCCGGGTCGAGGAAGATGTCGCGGTGGTCGAAGGCCGCCACCAGCTTGAGGCAGCGCGACAGGAGCATGCCGTTGCCGAACACGTCCCCCGACATATCGCCGACGCCGACGACCGTGACCGGCTCGGCCTGGATGTCGATGTCGACCTCGCGGAAGTGGCGCTTCACCGCCTCCCAGGCGCCGCGGGCGGTGATGCCCATCTGCTTGTGGTCGTAGCCCTGGCTGCCGCCCGACGCGAAGGCGTCGCCGAGCCAGTGGTGCGCCTCGAGCGAGAGCGCGTTGGCGACGTCCGAGAAGGTGGCGGTGCCCTTGTCGGCGGCGACCACCAGGTAGGCGTCGGCATCGTCGTGCCGCACGGTGGCGGGCGGCGGCAGGATCTTGCCGTCGACGATGTTGTCGGTGAGCGAGAGCAGCGTGCGGATGAAGATCCGGTAGCTCTCGGTGCCCTCCTGCATCCAGGCCTGGCGGTCGGAGGCAGGCGGCAGGCGCTTGGGGAAGAACCCGCCCTTGGCGCCGACCGGCACGATCACGGCGTTCTTGACCTGCTGCGCCTTGACGAGGCCCAGCACCTCGGTGCGGAAATCCTCCGGCCGGTCGGACCAGCGCAGGCCGCCACGGGCGATGTAGCCGAAGCGCAGGTGCACGCCCTCGACCCGCGGCGAGTAGACGAAGATCTCGAACAAGGGCCGCGGCAGCGGCATGCTGTCGACCTTGGCGCAGCGGAACTTGAACGCAATGGTCTCCGGCGGCAGCCCGTTGCGGCCGATCTGGAAGAAGTTCGTGCGCTGCGCCGCCTCCACCAGGTTGACGAAGCGGCGCAGGATCCGGTCCTCGTCGAGGCTGGTGACCTGCGCCAGATCCGCCTCGATCTCGGTCCGCACGGCCTCCTGCGCTGCCGCCCGGTCGCCGTCGAGGCGAGGGTCGAAGCGGGCGTAGAACAGGGCGACGAGGCGCCGGGCCAGGCCTGGGTGGCGCGAGAGCGTCGCCGCCAGGTAGTCCTGGCCGTAGCGGATGCGCAACTGGCGCAGGTAGCGGCCGAGCGCCCGCACCAGGGCGACGTCGCGCCAGCCGAGCCCGGCTTCCAGCACCAAGCGGTTGTAGGCGTCGGATTCGGCGAGGTCGCGGGCGAGCGCCAGCAGCGCCGCCTCGACCGGGCCCTCCACCGCCGCGACGTCGATCGCGCCGCCGCCGGCGCGCTCCAGCACCATGTCGTGCAGCCAGACCCGGGCGCCGGCGCCCTCGGGCTTGAGGCGGTAGGAGCGCTCCTCGATGACCCGGAAGCCGAGATTCTCCAGCACCGGCACCCGCTCGGAGAGCGGCAGGGCGGTCCCGCGGGAGAAGACCTTAAGGCCGATCCGGGTGTCGGGATCGCCTGGCCGGCGGAAGAGGTCGACCGCTCGGGGCTGGCCCTCGGAGATCCGCTCCAGGATGGCGATGTCCGGCAGCGCCTGGGCGCCGGCATACATCTCGCGGTAGCCCGCCGGGAAGGCGTCGGCGTAGACCGCGGCGAGGCCGCGGGCGTCGCCGCCGCGGGCGGCTCCCAAGGCCTCGCGCAAGGAATCGGCCCAGGTGCGGGCGAGATCGGCGATGCCGGCCTCGAGCTGCCCCGCGTCGATCTCGTCCGGCGCCCCCGGGGTCGCCACGATGACGTGGAGGCGGGCGAGCGGCCCTTCCGGGTAGTCCGGTGCGATGGCCGAGAGGCGACCGCCCAGGGCCTCGGCGAGGTAGGCGCCGATCCGGGCCTGGAGCCGGGCGTCGGTGCGGTCCTTCGGCAGGTAGGCGATCAGCGAGACGAAGCGGCCGAACTTGTCCGGCCTCGCCAGCACTCGCACCCGCGGCCGGTCGGCGAGCGACACGATGGCGAGCGCGAAGCGCAGGAGCAGGCCGGGCTCGATCTGGAACAGGTCGTCGCGCGGATAGGTCTCGAGCACGTGGACGAGGGAGCGCCCGGCATGGCTCGTCGGGTCGAGGCCGGCCTTGGCGAGGACGGCGGCGACCTTGCGCCGGAGATACGGCACTTCCTCGGCCCGGCTCGCATAGGCGCTGCCGGTGAACAGGCCGACGAGGCGCAACTCTCCCGAGAGCTGCCCGTCGCCGGTGAACAGCTTGATCGCCACCATGTCGAGATGCGCCTGCCGGCGCACCCGCGAGCGCAGGCTGGCCTTGGTGACGAGGAGCGCCTCCGGCCCCTCCAGGAAGGCACGGATCTCCGGCGTCACCGCCACCATGGCGTCGCCGCGGCGCAGGACCTCGACGGCGGGGTCGCGCAGGAGGCCGAGCCCGCTCCCCTTCACCCCGGCATGATCGGCCCCGTCCGCGTCACGGTATTCCCGCAGGCCGAGCAGCACGAAATGCCCGTCGCGGAGCCAATCGAGGAAGGCGCGGGCCTCCGCCCGCTCCTCCGGCGCCAAGGGCGAGGGCGCGTCCGTGTAGGCCGCCGCCTCGGCCAGGCGCTCGATCATGGCGGTGTGGTCGGCCGCCGTCACGGCGACGTCGGCATAGACCCGGGCCAGGCTGGCGGCGAGCGTCGCGCGGGCCGCCTCGTCGTCGATGCGGTCGAGATGAACGTGGATGAAGCTCTCGCGGGCCAACCCTCCGGCATCGAGTTCGCCGGCATCGGTGCCGTTCTCCTGCGCCGTGGTCTCGCCGACGACCCGTACCAGGGCGCCGTCGGCGTCGCGCTCGACGCCGAGGATCGGGTGGGCGACGAGGCGGGGCTGGTAGCCGCGCGCGACGAGCTCCGCGAGGGTCGACTCGAGCAGGAACGGCCGGTTGGCATTGACCGCCTCCAGCACCGTGAGGTCGCGCCGGCGTCCGCCCTGCTCCACCTCGATATCCGAGAGGCGCACCGCGCTGATCGTGCGACCGGGCCGCGCGGCGGCGAGGTGCGCCCGGGCGGCCAGCGCGAGATCGGCCAGGGTCTCGGGCGGGTAGGCGGTCAGGTCCTCCGGCGCGACGCGCCCGAAGAGGTCGCGGACGAAGCCGCCGGGTCCGCCCCGGTCCTCGGCGATCGTCGCCGCGGCGGCGATCAGGTCTGTGCGGTTGGCCTTCGCTTCGGGGGTCGCGGTCGCGGTCGAGGGTTCCACGTCTGCTCGTCCTCCGCCGAGGTTGGTAACCGGAGCGGTGGCACAGCGCCCTGGCCCCCGCAAGCCCGGCCTCGCCTGCACCAGGCAAACTGCCTATAGCTGAGGCACGACGACCGGGAGGGCAGGGGAATGAGTGGCGGCAGGAGGAAGGCGGGCGCGAAGCCCGAGATCGGCGAGCGGCCGGTGCCGCAGGAGACCGAGGGCCGGGCGATGGCCCTCGACCTCGCGCCGTCGCCCGACCTGTCGCCGGAGATGCGGGCCTACTTCGAGAAATGCCGCGAGAAGATCGGTTTCGTGCCGAACGTGCTCCTGGCCTATGCCCACGACAGCGCCAAGCTCGAGGCCTTCGCGGCCCTCTACAACGACCTGATGCTCGCGCCCTCCGGCCTGTCGAAGCTCGAGCGCGAGATGATCGCGGTGGCGGTGTCGAGCGTGAACCGCTGCTACTACTGCCTCACCGCGCACGGTGCCGCCGTCCGCAGCCTCTCGGACGACCCGGTGCTCGGCGAGATGATGGCGATGAACTACCGCGCCGCCGACCTCTCGCCGCGCCACCGCGCGATGCTCGACTTCGCGGTGGCCCTCACCGAGGCGCCCTGGACCATTGAGGAGGAGGACCGGGAGGCTCTTCGCGATGCTGGCTTCTCCGAGCGCGACCTGTGGGACATCTCCGCGGTGGCGAGCTTCTTCAACATGTCGAATCGCATGGCCTCGGCCGTCGACATGCGCCCGAACCGCGCCTACCACGGCGAGGCCCGGGGCCTGCCCGGTCCGGATGAAGCCTGACCGGTCACCCGGTTGCCGCATTGTCGGCGTAGGGCGCTCCGTGAGTCGTGGATCGGGTCGAGGGCGCTTCGTGCGGCGCATCGGCCGAGCGGGAGCGGTGGATGGCGTACCAGGCTAAGTCGGCGCTCGAGGTCCAACTGGACGTGCTCGGCGCCCTCATGCTGCGCGACATGCGCACCCGGTTTGGCGGCACGATGTGGGGCTACTGCATCGCCGTCGGCTGGCCTTGCGCCCACATCCTGGTCATCGCCGGCTTCTACGCGATCCGGCACATGCCGGTGCCGATCGGCGACAGCATCGCACTGTTCGCCGTCTCCGGGTTGTCGCCCTACATCGTTCTCAACTACATGTCGAGAAAGATGATGGAGGGGCCTATGCAGAACAAGCAGCTCATCTATTTTCCTCAGGTCAAATTCTTTGATGTCGTCATGTCTCGTGCTATCGTCGAAATCTGTACTAGTAGTCTCAGTATATTTCTAGTTTTCTTTGTCGTTGCATGTTTCGGGGCGCATGTTTTTCCACAAAATAGTTACGCATTTTGTGAGAGCATGCTTCTCGCGTTGTGCTTCGCCATGTCGATGGGGTTTCTGAACGTCTTCATCTCGCAGATGTTTCCTCCCTGGCAGATCGGCACCATCGTTCCCACGCTTCTTATGTACTTCACCAGTGGTGCGATCTTCGTGACGGAAGCGATGCCCGCAGTCATCTACGAGTACGTGCAATGGAATCCGCTCATGCACATCGTGAAGGTGTGCCGGTCCGCCTTCTATCCGGGTTACGGGGCGGACGCGTCGATCCTGTACGTGCTCATGGTCAGCGGAACGCTGGCGATGATCGGCCTGCTGGGTGTCCGCTTCGTGGTGCCGCGCTTCCTCAACTGACCCGGGATGCGGGGCGCCGCGCAGGCGTGCGCCGTCCGCTTCCAGGGGATGGGGCCTGCGGTTCGTGCCGTCACCACCGGAAGCGACGCGTGGCGTCGAGGCGGGCGGCGCGACATCGGGCCCAGACGAGGATACGTCCCCGTCAGGCGGCCGGCGAGAGACCGATCCGGCCGGCCGCACGGACCCGCGAGACGATGCGAACTATCGCGCTATGCCGGCTCATCACCTGGGCTGGGGCACGAACATCGGGCCGAACGTCGGGCAAAGCAGAGTTTGTTCGGAAGGCTGGGATGGTGTCGCTCTCCCGGCAATCAGCGTCCGGAGAGACGGGATCCTTCTATCCCGCACAGAGGCAGGATGGTGCGGCCGAGAGGACTCGAACCTCCACTGGTTGCCCAACTAGCACCTCAAGCTAGCGCGTCTACCAATTCCGCCACGGCCGCGGAGCGTGCTGGACATCAAAAAAGGCCCAGCCAAGCTGAAACAACTTATGACAAATATCATCAAGACCACTGAGTAGTCCGACACATGGCAGCACCACCCGGCTCGTGATCCCGACCATGATCGAGATGTTCACGCCGGATACGCTCTCCATTCTATCCCGCTGCGGTCCGAGACCCTGCAGGATGAATGGTGCGGCCGAGAGGACTCGAACCTCCACTGGTTGCCCAACTAGCACCTCAAGCTAGCGCGTCTACCAATTCCGCCACGGCCGCGGATCGCTTGTTCTCGCCGGAACCGGCGGGGCGGGGGTGAGACCCGTCCGAAGCGAGGCTGCGAATACCAGTCCCCTCCCGGGGACGCAAGCGCCCCGATGCGGATCCGGCGAACATTCTCGCCTAGAGAGCGTCCGACAGGGCGTTCAATAGGCCGGCGCTGCCGTCGCCGATGCGGATGCCGGGCTCGCGCACCACCTCGGCCTTGCGGATCAGCTCCGTGACCTCCACGGAGATGCGGTTGCCGGTGACCACGATCTGCCCGCGGGCGATCGGGTGGTTGTTGGCGAGGATCTCGACCATATCGGAATCGGTGGAGTCGAGCTCGATCACCGCGCCGCGTCCCATGCGCAGCAGCATGTGGATCGGCATCCGGGTCCGCCCGAGCACGACCGCGAGATCCACCTTGAGTATGTCGAGTACCGCCAACGGACGCACCCACCCTGACGACGAAGCCAATGCGTGAACAATCCGATCTTATGGTGAAGCCTTGGTAAACGACCGGCTCGGAACCGCCCCGGGCAGCCTCCTGCCCACCCCCGGCAGCCCCCCCGTCGAGTGGGTGGTGCGCGACGCGCTCCTCGATTACCGCGAGGCCGAGGCTGCGATGGAGGCGCGAGCCGCCGCGATCGCCGAGGGGCACGCGCTGGAGCGCGTCTGGCTCGTCGAGCACCCGCCGCTCTACACCGCCGGCACTTCGGCCAAGGAGGCCGACCTGGTGGCGCCGGAGCGCTTCCCGGTCCATCGCACCGGCCGGGGCGGGCAATACACCTATCACGGCCCCGGGCAGCGGGTGGCTTACGTGATGCTCGACCTCAACCGACGGCGGCCGGACCTGCGCGCCTACGTGGCCGCCCTCGAAGCCTGGCTGATCGCGACCCTCGAGGCGTTCACGGTGCGGGGCGAGCGCCGGGAGGACCGGGTCGGCGTCTGGGTGCGCCGGCCGGAGAAGGGGCCGGGCGTCGAGGACAAGATCGCGGCGATCGGCATCCGGGTGCGGCGCTGGGCGACCTTCCACGGCATCAGCCTCAACGTCGAGCCGGATCTGTCGCATTTCTCAGGCATCGTCCCCTGCGGCGTGCGCGAGCACGGCGTCACCAGCCTGGTCGATCTCGGCCGGCCGGTGACGATGCCGGAGGTCGACGCGGTGCTGCGGGGGCGCTTCGAGGCAATCTTCGGGCCTACGGTGCTGGTCGAAGACGATGGGCGTGGCTGATCCGGACGGCGCCGGGCATCGCGGTTTCCACGCCGCCCGGACTTGCTCTAGAGTATCGGATGAGATCGCGGCGACGGCCCGCGCATCACGGAGGTCCGCCCGTGCCGGATGTCCCCGCGCCAGTGCCGGCCGCTGAGGCGCCGGGGGAGGCCGGATCCTTGTGCGCCGTCCTCTCGGCCGCTCCCCTGCCGTCCCTGCTGGTCGCGCCCGGTCCCGCGGGCGAGGTGCGCTTCGCCAACCCGGCCGCCCTCGCCCTCTTGGGGGAGGCGCCCGCCAACGTCGCGGTCCTCGCCGCCGAGCCCGAGGCCGAGGCAGCCTTGCGCGCGCTCCTGTCCTCTGGCGGTCCGGCCAGCGCCGAGGTGCTGCTGCGCCGGCACGACGGGGCGACGCTCTGGGCGCTCATCCACCTCTCGCCGGTGCAGGGGCTGGAGCCGTTCGGCCAAGGTCCGTCCCGTCACGGTCCGTCCCACTTGGTCCAGATCGTCGAGACGTCCCGCCGCCGCGACCTCGAGGTGGCGCTCGCCCTGGCGCAGCGGCGCGAGGCGCTCGGCCAGCTCACCAATGGCGTCGCGCACGAGTTCAACAACCTGCTGCAGATCCTGGTCGGCTACGTCGACGGCCTGCGCCGGCGCCTCGGCGAGCATCCGGACGCCTTCGTGCAGCGGGCGCTCAGCCGCTCGACCGACGCCGCCGAGCGCGCCTCGGCGCTCACCCGCCACCTCCTGGCCTTCTCGCGCCGGCACCGGCCGGAGCCGCGGCCGGTCGATCTCAACGGGTTGCTGCGCGGCCACCAGGAGCGGGCGTCGAGCCTGCTGGGTAAGCGGATCGCCCTCGACTTCGACCTCGCCGAGGACCTGTGGATCGCCTGCATCGATCCGGTCCAGACCGAGCTGATCCTGCAGATCCTGCTGCGCAACGCCGCCGAGGCGATGCCGGCGGGCGGGTGCGTCACGGTTCAAACTCGCAACCACGGCGGGGAGGGCGTGGCCGCGGACGGGGCGGCCGGGCGCCACGTCGCGCTCACCCTGGCGGATACCGGCGCCGGCATGCCGCCGGAGGTGCTGGCCCGGGCGCTGGAGCCGTTCTTCACCACCCGCGAGCCCGGCCGCGGCACCGGCCTCGCCATCCTCAACGCCCTGGTCAAGCGCCAGAACGGCGCCGTCGCCCTGCGCAGCAGCCCCGGCGAGGGAACCGTCGTGCGCCTCACCTTCCCGGCCGCCGAGACCCCGCGGCCGCGGTCGCAACGAAGTGCCGCCGCGCGATAATCCCTGTCATCTCAAAAATTTATCGCTTGGCAGATCTGGCGCCGATCGGCGACTCTTCATCGGGTGTAGTTACAAACAGGAAGGCATCCCGCGCGATGCCTCCCTTCTACTGCGCCACCCGCGCCCCCATATGCATGGCAAGGGGCGGGACGCCCCTCACTGGTGACGACACGAGGCGATACGAACCGATGATGACCACCTTCTCCCGCGGCCGCCGGACGGCTCTGGCTTTCGGCCTGGCGGCCCTGATGGCCGTGGCGGCGACGGCCGGCGAGGCGCGTCCCGGCGGCGGTTCCTCGATGGGGTCCCGCGGCTCCAAGACCTTCTCGGCCCCGCCTTCCACTGCGACCGCCCCCGGTGCCCCGGCGCCGATGCAGCGCTCGATGACGCAGCCCGGGTCGCAGATGGGCGCCCCCGCCGCGCCGCAGCGACGCTTCGGCGGCGGTTTCTTCGCCGGCCTCCTCGGCGCGGGCCTGCTCGGTGCGCTGATCGGCGGCGGCTTCTTCGGCGGCCTCGGCGGCATCGCCTCGTTCCTCGGCCTGCTGCTTCAGGTCGGCCTCCTGGTCGGCGTGGTCCTGCTGGTCCTGCGCTTCTTCCGCCGCCGCCAGGCCGAGCCGGCCATGGCGGGCGCCTATAACCGCAGCGGCCCGGCGGACGGTCCCCGTCCCGGCAATCCTCTCGGCGGCTTGGGTGGCCTCGGTGCCGGACTCGGCGGTGGTGGCGCGTCCGCGCAGGCCCGCCCGGCCCAGCGCGACGAGGTCGGAATCGGCCCGCAGGATTTCGAGGCGTTCGAGCGCACGCTCGGCCAGGTCCAGCTCGCCTACGGCGCCGAGGACGTCGCCACCCTGCGCCGCCTCACGACGCCGGAGATGGTGGGCTACTTCACCGAGGAGCTGAAGGCCAATGCCGCCCGCGGCGTGGTCAACAAGATCGCCGACGTGAAGCTGCAGCAGGGCGACCTCGCCGAGTCCTGGCGCGAGGGCCCGGTCGACTACGCCACCGTGGCGATGCGCTACACCCTGCGCGATGCGCTGATTGAGCGCGCCAGCGGCCGGGTCGTCGAGACCAACCCGCCCGAGGCGACGGAGGTCTGGACCTTCCTGCGTGAGCGCGGCGGCCAGTGGGTGGTCTCGGCCATCCAGCAGACCCGGTAACGGTTGTGTCGTGGGGAGCGTGTCTCCCCACGTCGCTTCATGAAGCCCTCGATCCCGCCGGATCGAGGGCTTTTCAATGTCGTCTGGACCTCGGTTGGTGTCCTCGGGTGGTATTCCTGGGACGGATCTCTCACCCCCTGAGTCATCCCGGGGCCGTGCAGCGGATCCCGGGATCCAGACATTCAATATGACGCC
This sequence comes from Methylobacterium frigidaeris, assembly GCF_022179185.1. Lineage (GTDB taxonomy): Bacteria > Pseudomonadota > Alphaproteobacteria > Rhizobiales > Beijerinckiaceae > Methylobacterium > Methylobacterium frigidaeris. The sequence goes on from NZ_BPQJ01000015.1 coordinate 124,511, forward strand.
GATGCTCCTTCGTCTCGACTTCGCCGCCGAAATCGTCCTCACAGCACCCGCGCCATCGCGACGAAGCCCTCGACCGGCACCTCCTCCGCCCGCGCCGTCTCTGGAACGCCGGCGGCGGCGAGCAGGCGGGCGGGATCCGGCGTCGTCGCCTTGAGGCTCTGGCGCAGCATCTTGCGGCGCTGGCCGAAGGCGGCGCCGGTCACGGCTTCGAGTGCCCGGACCCGGCAGGGCAGGGGTTCGGGCCGCGGCACCAGCCGCACCACGCTCGACGTGATCTTCGGCGGCGGCACGAAGGCGGAAGGCGGCACGTCGAACAGGATCTGGGCTCGCGTGCGCCAGCCGCACAGCACGCCGAGCCGGCCGTAATTCGCCCGGTCGTCCTCGTCGGCGACGATGCGCTCGGCCACCTCGCGCTGGAACATCAGGGTCAGCGAGTCCCACCAGGGCGGCCAGGCTTCCGGCGTGAGCCAGCCGGTGAGGAGTTGCGTACCGACATTGTACGGCAGGTTCGCGACGATGCGGGCCGGTCCCTCGCCGATCAACGGCCGCGGGTCGAAGTCCAGCGCGTCGGCCTCCACCACCTCCAGGCGGCCGGGGTAACGGGCGGCGATCTCGGCGAGGGCCGGCAGGGCGCGGGGGTCGCGCTCGACCGCGATCACCTTGGCGGCGCCGTGCATCAGCAGCGCCCGGGTCAGGCCGCCGGGGCCGGGGCCGACCTCGACCACCGTCACGCCCTCGAGCGCCCCCGACGACCGGGCGATCCGGCCGGTGAGGTTGAGGTCGAACAGGAAGTTCTGGCCGAGCGAGCGGCGGGGCATCAGGTCGTGCGCCTGCACCACCTCCCGCAGCGGCGGCAGACCGTCCGGAGTGCTCATGCCACCTCTCCGTCCCGGGGCCGGGTCAGCCGGCCGGCGAGCTTCAGGGCGGCGACCAGGCTGTCGGGCTTGGCCAGGCCCTTGCCGGCGATGTCGAAGGCGGTGCCGTGATCGGGCGAGGTGCGCAGGAAGGGCAGCCCGAGGGTCACGTTCACGCCCTCGTCGAAGGCGAGCGTCTTGATCGGGATCAGGGCCTGGTCGTGGGTCGGGGCGAGCGCCACGTCGTAGGTGGCGCGGGCGCGGGCGTGGAACAGGGTGTCGGCCGGGTGCGGGCCGGTGATGGCGATACCCTCCGCCCGCAGGCGCTCGATCGCGGGCGCCAGCACGTCGCGGTCCTCGGTGCCCATGGTGCCGGCCTCGCCCGCATGCGGGTTGAGCCCGGCGAGCACGAGGCGCGGAGCGGACAGGCCGAAGCGGGCCCGCATGTCCCGGTCGACGATGCGGGCGGTCTCGACCACGAGGTCGGCCGTCAGCAGTTCCGGCACCCGGCGGAGCGCCACGTGGATCGTCACCGGCACCACCGCCAGCTCCTCGGACCAGAGCAGCATCACCGGCGTCGGCGGCGTCGCGCCGGGCTCGGCGGCGAGCGCCGCCAGGTACTCGGTGTGGCCGGGGTGCCGGAAGCCCGCCGCGTAGAGCACGTGCTTGGCGATCGGGTTGGTGACGAGGGCCGGGGCGAGGCCGGCCCGCACCAGCCGCACCGCCTCCTCGATCGAGGCGAGCGTCCCGGCGGCGCTCGCCGGATCGGGTGTGCCGGGCTCGGCCGCGACGGTGATGCCGTCCGGCAGCCGCACCACCGGCAGGGCGCGGGCGTAGGCGTCGGCTGCCGTCTTGGGCGTCACATCGGCGAGCGGCACCGCGAGGCCGAGCCGGGCGGCGATTCTCTCCAGGAAATCGGGATCGCCGATGACGAAGAACGGCGAGAGACCGTGCTCCTCGCGGGCGAGCCAGGCCCGCAGGGTGATCTCCGGGCCGATTCCGGCCGGATCGCCCTGTGTCAGCGCGAGGGCTGTGGTCATCGCGGGGATCCTCGTCCGTGGTAGCGCGTCCCCGCGCCATGACATCCCGGCTCCCGCCGGGCAAGCCGCCTCGCACTCCTCGAAACGAACCTTCCGTTGCGGCGGAGATTGGTTTCGGGCACCCTCCGGTAGTACAGCCCTCGGATCATCCCACCCCCATGGCAAGCGTCGCCTTCGACACGTTGAAGTTCGCCCGGACCCTGCGCGACAAAGCGCAGCTGTCGCCGGAGCAGGCGGAAGGGTTCGCCGTTGCGGTCTCGGAAGCCGTTCAGGGCGATCTCGCGACGAGGACCGACTTGCAAACTCTGGACACCGGATTGCGCAATGAGATGCAGACGCTCCGGACCGAGCTGAAGAACGACATGCAGACGCTCCGGACCGAGCTGAAGAACGACATGCAGACGCTCCGGACCGAGCTGAAGAACGATATGCAGACGCTCCGCACCGAGCTCAAATCCGAGCTGCGCGAATCCGAATCGCGCCTGGAGACCAAGCTGGAGCGTCAGCGGTCCGAGATCGTCAAGTGGATGTTTGGAACGATCGGATTCCAGACGCTGATCATCCTCGGCGCGGTCATCGCCCTCGTGCGCGTCATCCGGCCTTGAGCCGACGAGCGCCCTGGTCGCGTCGTGCGCCCCGGCGGACGGGGCGCGTCGGGCCCGTCACCGGGCCGTAGCGATGCCGTCCGCCGTCGTGGTGGTGCTGAGGTTCTGGCGGAAATTCGCCTCGCCGAGGGTGCGCAGCTCGATCCGCAGCAGGAAGGTGCGGTTGCGCTCGCGCAGGCCCGACGCCGTCTCGATCGGCGAGGACAGGTAGTTGAGCGAGATCGTGGTGCACTCGTCGCGGTAGCCGAAGCCGAGGCCCGACGAGGAGACATAGAACTTGTCCGCCCGGTCGTAGGTCGGCGCCGTGCCGACCGGGTTGAGGAAATAGGCCTGGGCGGCGGAGGCGTAGAATTCGCGCACCTGGAGGTAGTGCGAGAGGTCGAACAGCACCGAGCCGGTCACGAACCAGTTCGGGGTGATGTTGTAGAGGGCCGAGGCCTGCAGGCCCTCGCGGCGGCGGTCGTAGCCGAGCTCGGGCTGGGCCTCGTAGCGGGCGTAGATCAGCGAGGTCTCGAGCGGCAGGAACGGCGCGAACTTCGCGGTGATGCCGCTCTCGAAGCGCTTGAGTGCGAAGGTGGCGTTGTCGAACCGGGCCCGGGTGATGAAGCTGATGTTCTGGTTCGGCGAGACCTGGAAGCGTGAGACGAAGTCCGAGCGGGTGGTCTCGAGGCCGGAATCGCGGCCGACATTCGCGATGTCGCCGCGGCGGAACGAGTTGACGCCGGCGAGCGCGATCGACTCGCCGAACATCGCGTTCATGTAGAAGCCGTTGCGGCCGGTAATCGAGTACTCGGCGCCGAGGTTGGCGCGCACGCCGCCCTCGACCCGGTCGTAGCCTGAGAACTTGTCCCACTCGAACAGCGAGGTGTCGTCGAAGACGAGGCTCTGGGCATCCTCGTTCGGCAGGCGGCCGATCCGGGTCTCGCTCGGACGCGCGATCACCTGGACGATCGGCGAGACCGTGTGGACTCCGAGCGGCCCCATATCGGCGACGAAGGGATAGCGGTATTCGAGGCCGACCGCCGGCATCACCCGTCCGGAGAAGTCCGAATCGGGCGAGAACAGGTTGCTGACCTCGGGGTTCTGGTACCCGGTCGTGTTCGGGTTCACGAAGAACGCGTCGCCGCGCAGGTAGGCGAAGGGCTGCCAGCGCTGGCCGAACTCGTCCGTGAAGGTGCGCCGCCACGACACCTGCGCGGTCGCCCGGGTGGTGTCGCCGGCGAGCCCGCTCACCAGGCACTGCCCGCGCTCGAACACCGAGCAGGTGCTGTAGAGCGGGAACGAGATGCCGTTGACGCTCGGGCTGAGCAGGTAGGTCCCGGTGCGCGGGATCTGGGTGTACTGCGTCGCGTCCCGGGTCAGGTGCGTGACGTTGGCCTGGAACCGCACCTCGCCGCCGATCGGGTCGGGCCCGTCGCGGCGCTTGTCGTAGTCGATCACCGGGGCGACGATCGGCTGCTGCTTCTGCCAATCGTAGGTCGACAGGCCCTTGAAGTAGTAGCCCCGCGCCTCGAACCACGAGCGGTCGCCCTGGCCGATCAGGTAGGCGGTCGAGACCGCCTCGCGGAAGTAGTCCGTACTGATCGTCTGGTTGCGGATGCGGTAGTTGTCGAGGAACCACTTGTCGGTGACGCCGACGACATCCCAGCCGGCGCGCCAGTTCTGGCCAAGGTAGAACTGGCCGGCGGATTCGATCGAGCCGCGGAAGTCGCGGTCGCCGGAGCCAAGGGGACCGGGCAGGAAGGCGCTCGGCGTCGACTGAAAGATGCCGCTGACCCGGACGTTGTAGAAGCCGTTGGCGAGCCGCTGGCGCCACTCGGCCTGGCCGAGCACGCCCTGCTTCGACAGGAAGGTCGGCTCGACGGTGAGGTCGTAATCGGGCGCGATGTTCCAGAAGAACGGCGTGCCGATGCCGTAGCCGAGCACGTTCGAGGAGACGAAGTGCGGCGCCAGGAACCCGGTATCGCGCCGCACCGTCGGGTCGGGCGAGTAGAAGTAGGGCAGATAGGCGATCGGGATCCCGGCCACTTCGAGATACGAGTCCTCGTAGTAGATCCGGCGCTCCTCGTTGTTGTGGATGATCCGCGCCGCCTTGACCTGCCACAGGGGCGGCCGCTCGGGATTGTCCTTGCACGGCTCGCAGGCGGTGTAGGTGCCGTACTCGAAGGTCGTGGTCTCGCCCGCGATGCGCTCCGCCCGCGGGGCGGAGAACCGCACCCGGGCCGGGCGGCCGCGCTGCTCGATGGTCTGCTGGATGCGCAGCGAGTCGATGAAACCGGACTTGAAGTCGTCGGTCAGCTCCATCCGGTCGCCGGTGACGACCGCGCCGGTCTCGTCGGTGAGGCGGACATTGCCCTCGGCGAAGACCCGGCCGGTGTTGCGGTCGTAGCGCACGCGGTCGGCGAGCAGGGTGCGCGGTCCGTAATGCAGCTCGGCATTGCCGACCGCCGAGACCGTGTTGCGGTCGTTGTCGTAGACGAGTTCCTTGGCCTCGACGAGCAGGCGCTCGTCGCCGCTGCCGGGCCTGCCCTGGTTCTTGCCCTGGTTCTTGGCCGAGCGCGCCGCCAGGCGGTCGTTGAGCGTGTCCTGCGCGCGCGCAGGCTCGCTCGCACCTACCGTTACGGCAGCCGCCAGCAGAACCGTCAGGGATCCCGTGACCGCGGCACCCGCGGCCTTACGCACGACTCGACCCATCCCTGCACCCGCTATGCCCGCGCCGCTTCGCCGGAGGTTGGGCATCAGCCGTCCTCCAGGTGCAGAAGCGCGAGCGTTCCGAGGAGACTCCCTACCACGGCCGGGAACCACGCCGCCACCGGCGCCGCGACCAATCCAGAGGCTCCTAAGCCCTCCATCACCTGGCGTGCCACGTAGAGCACGAAGCCCGCCGCGACGCCGCCGAGCACCATCTTGCCGATGCCACCAAAGCGGAAGAACCTTAACGAAACCGAAGCCGCCACCAGCACCATCGCCAGGAACAGCACCGGACGGGCCATCAGCACGTCGTACTGGAGGCGGTAGCGCGTGGCGTCGAGTCCCGCCCGCTCGGTCCGGGCGATCGTTTGCTTCAGTTGCCAGAAAGGCACGGATTCCGGCGGGGTGAAGCGCTGGCGCACCTGCGAGGGATCGAGCGTCGAGGCGATCAGGTAGGTGTCGTAGCTCTGCGGCTCCTGGTCCATCGCCTGCACGCGCACGTCCTGCAGCTCCCAGTAGCCGTCATGCAGGGTGGCCCGGGCCGCCTGCATCTGCTGGGTGAAGGCGCCCGCATCGTCGAAGGTGAAGACCGCGACACCGGCGAGCGTGGTGGTGCCCTCGACCGCGGTCTCGGCTCGGATGATCGCCTGGCCGTCGATGCTGCGCTGGCGGATCCACAGGTCCTTGCCGGAGGCGGCCTTCGAGGAGCGGGCGAAGATCTTGGCCTCGATCTCGGTCGAGCGCTGCTTCAGCTCGGCCGAGACCGGGTTGTAGACCCCGACGGTGAAGGCGCCGATGCCGAGCGCCACCAGGGCTCCGGGCTGGAGGAACTGCCAGGCCGAGATGCCGGCGGCGCGCGCCACCACCAGTTCGAGCTTGCGGCTGAGCTGGAGCAGGGCCGCCATGGCGCCGAACAGGACCGCGAAGGGCAGCACCTGCTCGGCCACCGCCGGGGTCCGGAACAAAGCGAGCTGCGCCATCACGGCGGCCGAGGCGCCCTCGGCGTCGCCGGCGCGCCGCATCAGCTCGACGAAGTCGAGGGTGTAGACGAGGGCGAAGACCGTGAGGAAGACCCCCAGGATCATGCGCAGGAACCGGGCCGCCAGGTAGCGGCCGAGGGTGACGCCGATCAGCATCGGCTCAGCCCGCCCGCATCCGCAGGACCGGGACGGTCCCCGAGAGCCGGCGCAGCCGCGCGGCCACGCCCGCGTTGAAGGCCCGCACCCGGTTGCCCTGGGTGGCGACGAGGAGCGACAGCGCGATCGCGATCAGCGGCACGGCGTAGACCGCGGTCACGGCGGCCTGGCTGCGCACCGCCGCGCTCGAGGCGGCGAAGCCTGCGATGCGCAATCCCACCACCGCGGCGATCGCGCCCGCCACCGCGAGCCCCCGTCCCTGGCGGGTGGTGCGGGGATCGCCGAGCGCCGCGAAGGCGATGAGGCCCAGAGCCAGCGGGTAGAGCCAGGAGGACAGCCGGTCGTGCAGCTCGGCCCGGAAGCGGCCCTTGGTCAGCTTGTAGTAGGTCTCGTCCGGGTTCGGGAACATCAGCTGCACGGTCGAGCGCTCGCGCGGCTTGTAGATCGTGTCGGAATCGGGCGGCGTGAACGCCGCGAGGTCGACGGCGTAGCGCTGGAAGGTGATGATCGAGGTGTCGCGGCTGTTCGGCTGCTGGCGATGGATGCTGCCCTTCTCGAGCACGAGGTAGGTCTGCCCGTCGAGGTCGACCGCCTGGCCGCGCTCGGCGAGGTAGACCACCGTCCGCCCGGCCTCGCGCCGGTCCTGCATGAAGATGCCCAGCAGCGCCCCGTTCGGCGCCCGCTCGCGGAAATGGAAGGTGATGCCGCTGTCGAGGGTGGTGAACTGCCCCTCCTTGACCACGTTGGCGATGAAGTCGCCGCGCACGCGGGTCAGCACGTCGCGCAGCTCCTGGAAGCTCGACGGCATCACCTGGATGGTCAGGAAGCCGATCGCCGCGCTGACGAGGAGAGCGAGGGTCAGGAACGGTCGCATCAGGTGGCGCGGCGACATGCCCGCCGCGCTCATCACGATCAGCTCGGAATCGCCGTTGAGCTTGTTGAGCGCGTAGACCACCGCGATGAACAGCGCGACCGGCGCGATCACGGTGATCAGGGTGGGCAGCGACAGGCCGGTGATCAGGAAGAAGATCAGCAGGGTCTGGCCCTTGGCGGTGATCAGGTCGAGCTCGCGCAGGGCCTGCGTCACCCAGATCACGCCGGTGAGGCCGATCAGGCACGACAGGAAGGCCCCGAGGGCGATGCGGAAGATGTAGCGCTCGATCTGTCTCATCGGCCGGCTGCGGTCGGGCCCCCTCCCGCGTCGATGCTGGTTAGGCGCCCCCTGCCGGCTGCACAAGCATCGTGTGCCCTCAAGCACGGCAAGTGCGGCCTTTTGCGGGCGGGCGCGCCCGGGCGGCCACAGATGCCCGCCCGCCGGAGGCGGGCGGTCGCACACCCGGTCGCGTTGCGCTCGAAGGCATCCCACCGCTACACAGGGCCGACGCGGCGCATCAGAGACGCGCGATCCTTGAGGACGGGACGAAAGCAACGCCATGGCGGACGGCATCAGCATCGAGATCGAATCCCTCGCCGCGTCCGGCGCGCAGGCCAAGCCCGGCGGCGACCTCGTGCTGTTCGTCGGCGAGGACCTCGCCCTGTCGCCGCGGGCGGCCGAGATCGCCGGTCCCGGCGCGGCCGAGCTGGTGGCGCGCGCGGCCGGCGTCGAGCGCTTCAAGGGCAAGGCCTCGAGCGCCCTCGTCCTCACCGCCCCGGCGGGCCTCGCGGTCGAGCGGCTGGTGGTGATCGGCACCGGCTCGGAGGACGCCTCCGCCCGCGACTGGGCGACGCTCGGCGGCTACACCGCCGGCAAGCTCGGCAGCCGGTCGGCCACCGTGGTCCTCGACTGGCCCGGCACCGTGCCGGGCTCCGACGAGGTCGCGGCCTTCTCGCTCGGCGCACGCCTGCGCGCCTACAAGTTCGACCGCTACAAGAGCAAGAAGTCGTCTGACGGCGAGGAGACCGGCGGGGGAGGGCGCCTGTCCCTGCTGGTGCCCGAGAATGCCGGCCTGAAGAAGGCCCTGCGCGGGGCGGAAGGGCTGGCCGAGGGCGTGATCCTCGCCCGCGAGCTCGTCAACGAGCCGCCGAACGTCCTCGATCCCGAGGAATTCGCCCGCCGCGCGTCTGCGCTCGAGAAGCTCGGCGTCGAGATCGAGATCCTCGACGAGAAGGACATGAAGAAGCTCGGCATGCGGGCCCTGCTCGCCGTCGCGCAGGGCTCGGCCAAGGAGGCCCGGGTCGTCATCATGCGCTGGAACGGCGGCGAGGATTCCTCCGAGGCGCCGGTGGCCTTCATCGGCAAGGGCGTGTGCTTCGATTCCGGCGGCATCTCCATCAAGGGGAGCGGCGGCATGGAGGACATGAAGGGCGACATGGCGGGCGCCGCCTGCGTGGTCGGCCTGATGCACGCACTCGCCAGCCGCAAGGCCAAGGTGAACGCCCTCGGTGCCATCGGCCTCGTCGAGAACATGCCCGACGGCAAGGCCCAGCGCCCCGGCGACATCGTCACCTCGATGTCGGGCCAGACGATCGAGATCATCAACACCGACGCGGAAGGCCGCTTGGTTCTCGCCGACGTGCTCTGGCACGTGCAGCAGACCTACAAGCCCCGCTTCATGATCGACCTCGCGACCCTGACCGGCGCGATCCTGGTGGCCCTGGGCCAGGAATTCGCCGGCATGTTCTCGAACAACGACGAGCTGGCCCAGCGACTCTCGGCCGCCGGCGAGGCCACCGGCGAGCGGGTCTGGCGCATGCCGCTGACCCCCGGCTTCGACAAGCTGATCGAATCGAAGTTCGCCGACATGAAGAACACCGGCGGCCGCCATGGCGGCTCGGCCACGGCGGCGCAGTTCCTCAAGCGCTACGTCAACGACGTGCCGTGGATCCACCTCGACATCGCCGGCGTCGGGATGGGCTCGCCGGCGACCGAGGTCAACCGCTCCTGGGGCTCGGGCTGGGGCGTGCGCCTCCTCGACCGGCTCGTGCGCGACCACTACGAGGCGTGAGCGCGCTCGCGGGCGCCCTGCCGGGCGCCGCCCCCGTGGCCGCCGCCCGGCCGGGGCGCCTCGTCGCCTTGATCCCGCTCGGGGCGGCGCTCGCCGCGGTGGCGCTCGTCGCCGTCTGCGGCACGACGCAGCGCAGCCTCGACGCGGCCGGGCTCGGCCAGTGGGCCTACGGCTTCTTCGCCGACCGCTACCCGCTGTTCTTCGCCGCGATCGCCTTCGGCGTCGTGCGGGCGGCGCTGCTGCCGCTCTCCGCGCCGGGCTGGCGCGGCTGGCTCGGCGCGCTGCTGGGCCTCGCCCTCGTCGTCGCCCTGTCGCTGCACCCGACCTATGGCGGGCTGGTGCTGCGGGCCGGCTTCTCGGTCGGCGGCGTCGCCTTCCTGTCCGGCCAGCCGATGGCGGTGGCGCAGGCGCTCGGCGCCGTGGCGGCGGCCTCGGTGCTCGGCGGTGCCCTCGGCTTCGCCACCCTCATCGCGTGGGGCCTGCCGCGCCGGGGCACCCGCCTGCGCGCTCTGATCCGGGGTTTCCTGCGCTTCGTGGCGCTGGCCTGGGCGCTCGGCGTGGTCGCGGCCGCCCGCGATCTCGGCCTGTCGGGCTTCCCGCGGCTGCCGCTCTCCAGCGAACAGGCCGTGCTGGCGCTCGGCATCGTGCTCGCGGCGTTCCTGCCCCACGCCCTCCTTAGTCTCCTCCCGACCCGCGCGTCGGTTGAATCCACCCCGGGTAGACGCTAACCGAAGGGGAAAGCCTGGGCCCGTCGAGGCACCCGGCACCGGGGAGGGTGGAGTCGATGGGCAAGGGGCCGAGCGCGATGGAACCGAACACCCCGCCGCGGCCCTGGCTCGCCGCCTATCCGGCCGGCATCCCGGCGGAGATCGAGCCGAACACCCTCGGCACCCTGGTCGAGCTGATCGAGACCGCCACGCGGCGCTTCGCCGACCGCCCGGCGATCACCTGTTTCGGCGCCTCCCTGACCTTCGCCACCCTGAAGCGCGAGGGCGAGGCGGTGGCGGCCTGGCTGCAGGCGCAGGGCATCGCCAAGGGCGATCGGGTCGCCATCATGATGCCGAACGTGCCGGCCTTCCCCATCGCCCTGGTCGGGGCGCTGCTCGCCGGCGCCACGGTCGTCAATGTGAACCCGCTCTACACCCCGCGCGAACTCACCCATCAATTGCGCGATGCCGGCGCCCGGGTGCTGTTCGTGCTGGAGAACTTCTGCCGCACGGTCGCCGAGGCGCTCCCCGATCTGCCCGGCCTCGAGCGGGTGGTGGTGGCCGGCGCCGGCGACGGGCTCGGGCTGAAGGGCTCGCTCATCACGCTGGCGGCGCGCCACCTCAAGAAGGCGGTGCCGGCCTTCGCCCTGCCGGACGAGCGCCGGACGACCTTCAAGGCGGCGCTCGCCACTGGACGCCGGGCCACCTTCAGGCCGGTCGCGCTCGGCCCCGATGATCTCGCCTTCCTGCAATATACCGGCGGCACCACCGGCGTGTCGAAGGGGGCGATGCTCACCCATCGCAACGTCGCCGCCAATGTCGAGCAGAGCCGGGTGTGGTTCGGCATGCGCGACGACGAGGGGCCGGGCCGGGTGATGGTCACGGCCCTGCCGCTCTACCACATCTTCGCGCTGACCTGCTGCTTCTTCTTCATGATGCGGCTCGGCGCCTGCTGCCTGCTGGTGCCGAACCCGCGCGACATCGGTGGGTTCGTGGCGTTGTTGCGCAAGCACCGCTTCACCAACCTGTCGGGCGTCAACACCCTGTTCAACGCCCTGCTCAACCACCCCGACATCGGCAAGGTCGACTGGTCGCGGCTCGACTACGCCATCGCCGGCGGCATGGCGATGCAGGCGCCCGTGGCGCGGCGCTGGAAGGCCGTGACCGGCAAACCGGTGATCGAGGGCTACGGCCTGTCGGAGACCGCGCCCGTCGTCGCCGTCAACCCGCCGACCCTGCACGACTGGTCGGGCACCATCGGCTACCCGGTCTCCTCGACGGAGGTCTGCATCCGCGACGCCGCCGGCACCACCCTGCCGATGGGCCAGCCCGGCGAGCTCTGCGTGCGCGGGCCGCAGGTGATGGCCGGCTACTGGGGGCGGCCCGACGAGACCGCCCGGGCGATGACCCCCGACGGGTTCTTCCGCACTGGCGACATCGCGTTGATCGAGCCTGACGGGCAGGTCCGCATCGTCGACCGGATGAAGGACATGATCCTGGTCTCCGGCTTCAACGTCTACCCGAACGAGGTCGAGGACGTGCTCGCCGCCCATCCGGGCGTGCTCGAGGTGGCGGTGGTGGGCGAGCCCTCGGCGGAGACCGGCGAGAGTGTTGTCGCCCACGTGGTCCGGCGCGACCCCGACCTCACCGCGGAGGCCCTGCGGGCCCATGCCCGGGAGGGCCTCACCGCCTACAAGGTGCCCCGCCGCTTCGTCTTCCGCGACAGCCTGCCGAAGACCAATGTCGGCAAGGTGCTGCGGCGCGCGCTGCGGGAAGGGGAGACGGTGGGGTGACCCGCGCGCCAACCCTCCCCTCCGCGGGCAGGGCCGTCGCATATGGCGGATGGGACATCGGAGGACGTCGTCCTCCCGGCCGGCCAGCTGCATCTTTGTGTGGGTGGAGGCCTTCGTCGGATCTCGGCGCAATGTGTTGAGAGCCGTGCGTCGAAGCAGGGCGATGGTGCGAGCCGCAGTGTCGTTGCGCGCGAGGATATCGTCTTCACGACATGCAACATCGAGTAGCCAATGCGCCGCGCTGCGACGGTCATTCGCTACGACGTCGTTCCGGGGACCCGGGTGGAGCGCGAGTTCAGCTTGCCCAGGCTGGCTGCGAGGTCGGCCGATGCCTCGGAGACGGCCGCAGCAACGGTGACGAAGCCCCGTTCTCGCAGAGCGTCGGCCAGGTCCTGAAGGGCGACATCGAGCTCGCGGGTCAGCACGTGCTCGCCGAGGCTCGACAGCGCCCGATGGGCGACGTCGGCCAGCCTCTCCGCCGTCGGCCTCTCGACGTGGCGCAGCAGGATCGCGAGCGTCCTGACTGCCTCCGCCAGGGTCTGCGACTGGATCGACTCCGATGCCACCACGATCACGGCCTCCAGCGCATCGGTCGCGATGACCGGAGCCGCATCTCCGTAGACGACATGAGACCCGGCATCGGCTCGAATCTCGACCTCGCCCCGGCTCCACTGCGAGATGATGTCCCGCAGAGCCTGGATGACCGTGAGGCCCGGATTGGGGTTGGATTTCGAGGTCGAGACCGAGGTCCAGGCGATGATCGAGAGCTGGTGCAAGCCGTAGGCCGTGTTGCCTTGCAGGTCGCGGCCGTCGTCGTAGGCGAACGCGGTCAGCGTCTCGTCGACGATGCTGTGGTGCGCGTCCTCGCTCAGGACGGCGCCGGGTCTGCATCGGACCCGGAACAGGGGATCGTGGACGGCGCGATACGTCCCGAGGGTGATCAGGACCTCGATCTCGACGTCGCCTCGCGCCTGCCGCTCCAGGGCCTTCTCGATACGGGCGAGGTCGAGGCCGACGACGTAACCGCTGTCGCGCGAGCGGACGAGCGCGGCATCGGCCCAACCGGGACGTCCCTCCCTGCGGGTCGCCGCCAGTAACTTGCGATCCGCGCCACGAGCCTCCAACACCTTGTCGTGGATGAACTGGATGATCTGTTCCGGTCGCATCTGATCGATGGTGTTGTAAATCATCACGATGATCAGGCACAGCGCCAGGGCCGTGAGCAGCAGGCTGAGTGCTGCCGCAAATACCGGTCGATGGTAATCCGTATTGGTAACGAGCGTCGTCAGCACGAAAACCGACAATCCGACGAAATAACCGAAATAGAATTGATTGACCTTGCGCGCCATGAACTGATCGGTCACCTGCGCCGTCAAGGCGGCGGCCCCTTGCTGCACGGCGAGAAGCAGGAGCGAGAAGGTGATGGACGTGACCGTGACGATGCTCGATGCCACGGTCGCGAGCAGGCTTCCGAGGGCCGCGCGGTCCCCCATCAACTCCCCGAGCCAGCGAAAGCCGGGAGGCGCGTGGCCGCCCGACCAGGATTTGTCGGCGAGATAGATCAGCGCGCTCAAGCCTGCGAAGCCTACAACCGTCGCGAGCGGCAGGCTCAGGAACTGCCGGAACGACCGCTTGATCGCGCTCGTGAGGCGGACCGGGATCGACGTGACGGCCTTCATGCGCGGATGTCACCACGAAGCGAGGGATGTCTGGGCGGGCCGTGCATCACGCCTCCGGAGGCGCCGGCACCTGCCCGCCGGACACGGTCCGGCGCGGCTGCAGCAGCAATGCCAGCAATCCCGTCCAGCCGGTCTGGTGCGCCGCCCCCAATCCCGCCCCGGTCTCGCCGTGGAAATACTCGTGGAACGGCACGTGATCGCGGAAGTGCGGGTCGTCCTGGAACAGCGGATCGTCGCCGAGGACCGGGCGGCGGCCGTCGGGGCCGCGCAGCACCAGACGGGTGAGGCGGGTCGACAGCTCGTCCGCGATCTCAGGCAGGGTGAGGTAATGCCCTGACCCCGCCGGGCATTCGATCTTGAACTCGGGGCCGTAGAAGCGGCCGAACTCGGTCAGGGCCTCGACCAGCAGGTAGTTGATCGGCAGCCAGATCGGGCCGCGCCAGTTCGAGTTGCCGCCGAACACGGCGGTGGTCGATTCCGCCGGCTCGTAATCGACTTCGAAGGTCTGGCCGTCCCAGGGGAAGCGGAACGGCGCCGCCTCGTGCGCCTTCGAGACCGAGCGGACGCCGTGGGGGGACAGGAACTCGGTCTCGTCGAGCATGCGGCGCAGCAGCGCCTTCATGCGGTGGCGACGCAGCAGCGAGAGCAGCACCCGGTTGCCGCGGCCCGGCTCCTCCCAGCGCGAGACCTGGGCGGCGAGGTCGGGGCGGTGGGTGAGGAGCCAGCGGGCGCGGCGGGCGAAGGCCGGAAAACGCTTGGCGAGGTCGTCGTCCAGCACCTCGACGGCGCAGAGCGGGATCAGCCCGACAAGCGAGCGCACCCTGAGCGGCACCTGGCGGCCGTCGGGCAGGCTCAAGACGTCGTAGTAGAACTCGTCGGTCTCGTCCCACAGGCCGGTCCCGTTGCCACCGACATGGGTCATCGCCTCGGCGATGGTGAGGAAGTGCTCGAAGAACTTGGTGGCGATGTCCTCGTAGACCGGATCCTCGACCGCCAGCTCCAGTGCGATGCGCATCAGGTTGAGGCTGTACATCGCCATCCAGGCGGTGCCGTCGGCCTGGTCGAGGGTGCCGCCGGTGGGGAGCTGCGCCGAGCGGTCGAAGATGCCGATATTGTCGAGGCCGAGGAAGCCGCCCTGGAAGACGTTGCGGTCGCCAGCATCCTTGCGGTTCACCCACCAGGTGAAGTTCAGCATCAGCTTGTGGAAGACCCGCTCGAGGAAGGCGCGGTCGGGCCTGCCCGTCATCGCCTGGTCCATCCGGTAGACGCGCAGGGCCGCCCAGGCATGGACCGGTGGGTTGACGTCGCCGAAGGCCCATTCATAGGCCGGCAGCTGCCCGTTCGGATGCATGTACCATTCGCGGGTGAGCAGGATCAGCTGGCCCTTGGCGAAGGCCGGGTCGATCAGCGCGAAGGTCACGCAGTGGAAGGCGAGGTCCCAGGCCGCGTACCAGGGGTATTCCCACTTGTCCGGCATCGAGACGATGTCGGCATTGTTGAGGTGCGTCCAGTCGCTGTCGCGGCCGTGGCGGCGCACCTCGGGCGGCGCCGGCTGGGCCGGGTCGCCGGTGAGCCAGCGCCGGACGTCGAAGTGGTAGAACTGCTTCGACCACAGCATGCCGGCGAGCGCCTGGCGCTGCACCAGGCGGGCATCCGGGTCCGTCACGTCGCGCTGGAGCGCGGCGTAGAAGGCGTCGGCCTCGGCGAGGCGGCGCGCCATCACGGCGTCGAAGGCCGCCGGATCGCGCTCATCCGGGCTCGCCGCAGGGCTGAGGCGGAAGCGCAACACCGCGACGCCGCCCGCCGGCACGGTGAGCCTCGTCCAGGCGGCGCATTTGGTGCCCTCGGCGAGCGGGTTCACCGCGTCGTGACGGCCCTCGACGACGCGATCGTTGATCGCGTCCTTCGGGTGAGCGGGGCCGGGGGTGCCGAAGAGGCGCCGCGCGTTGGTCTCGTTCTCGCAGAACAGGAACTCGGCCGGCTGCAGGGCTGCGAAGCGGAGCGGCGGCGAGCGCCCGCGCGTCGCCTCGACGGCGCCGGTCTCGGTCAGGCGCAGCAGCGGGCGCGGTGGCTCGGGCTCCCACGACTCCCATCCCCACGACCAGGTGTTGCGCGCGAAGACGTGCGGCAGGACGTGCAGGTCCGCCGCCTCCGGCCCGCGATTGACGATCGTGACCCGCATCAGCACGTCGTCGGGGGCGGCCTTGGCGTATTCCACCGTCACGTCGTGGTAGCGCCCGCCCTCGAACACGCCGGTCTCGGCGATCTCGTATTCCGGGCGGTTCTGCCCCTTGCGCCGCCCGTTCTCGGCGACGAGGTCGGCGTAAGGAAAGGCCGCGTGCGGGTACTTGTAGAGCATCCGCATGTACGAGTGGGTCGGGGTCCCGTCGAGGTACCACCACAGCTCCTTGACGTCCTCGCCGTGATTGCCCTCGCCGTTGGTGAGGCCGAACATCCGCTCCTTCAGGATCGGGTCACGGCCGTTCCACAGGGCGAGCGCGAGGCACCAGAGCTGGCGGTCGTCGCTGAAGCCGGCGATGCCGTCCTCGCCCCAGCGATAGGCGCGGGAGCGGGCATGGTCGTGGGGCAGATACTCCCAGGCGGTGCCGCCCGCGCTGTAATCCTCCCGCACCGTGCCCCATTGCCGCTCGCTCAGATATGGGCCCCAGCGGTGCCAGCCCTCCGCCTCGACGGCGGAGAGGCGGCGGCCCTCCTCGGTGTCGGTGAGGCAGGGGGCTGGATCGGGCATCACGGGCTCCTCCACGGATGTCACACCGGATCGAGGTCGAGCATCCGCCGCACGCGGATCAGCTCGCCGAGGGACCAGGCCTGGAACGGGCAGCCGCCGGGGCGGTGGGGCGCATCCCCGTCGGCGACTTCCGAGACGTGGCCGAGGCCGGCTTCCTCAAGATGGGCGGAGAGCGGCGGCAGGAAGCGCTCGCGCGCCTCGGCCTTCGCCTCGGGCGAGCGGCCGCGCTGGATGAGCCAGGCATCGACGAAGGGGCCGATCAGCCAGGGCCAGACCGTGCCCTGATGGTATGCGGCGTCCCGCTCCGCCGGTCCGCCCGCATAGGTGCCGCGATAATCCGGGTCGGCAGGATCGAGGGAGCGGAGACCCAGCGGCGTGAGGAGCCGCGCTTCGACCACCTCGACCACGGCCCGGGCCGGGGCGCCCGTGAGGAGCGGGTAGGGCAGGCCGCCGATGGCCAGGATCTGGTTCGGCCGCACCCTTGCATCGACCACGCCCGGCGCGTGATCGGCATCGATCACGTCGTAGAGGGCGCCCGAGGCTGAGACGAAGCGAGCGAAGCTCGCGGAGGCGCGCCGCTCCAGGTCGCGCCAGCGCGGCGACCAGCGGGCGGTGGCGATCCGAAGCGCGTTGATCCACAGGGCCTGAACCTCGACCGGCTTGCCGATGCGGGGCGTGATCACCCGGTCGCCGACCTTGGCGTCCATCCAGGTCAGCTGCACCCCCGGCACGCCGGCGCGCAGGAGGCCGTCGGCATCGGCTTCGATCCCGTACCGGGTGCCGGCGGCGTAGCCGTCGAGGATCGCCGCGCACGCCCCGGCGAGGCGCGCCCCCTCCGCCTCCGGCACGGGCCGCCCGGCGGCGGCGTGGGCGGCGAGCACGTCGTGGACCGCCACCACGTACCAGAGCGAGGCATCGACGGCGTTGTATTCCGGCGCCTCGCCCCGGTCGGGGAAGCGGTTCGGCATCATGCCCTCGCTCACCGCGCCGGCCCAGGCGAGCAGGATCGCGCGGGCCTGCGCCAGGGCGCCGGTGGCGACGAGGAGGCCGCGCAGCGCGATGAAGGTGTCGCGGCCCCAATCGGTGAACCACGGGAAGCCCGCCACCAGGGTCCTCCCACCCGGCCGGTCGACGAGATAGGCGCCGGCCGCGAGAGCGAGAGGCGTCAGCGCTTCGCGTCGCGCCCGCTCGCCCGAGACCAGGCGCTCGGCATGGGGCCCGGCGCGAACGCAGAGGCCGTCGCCGCTGCGCAGGATCATTACGCCCGCACCAGCCGCGAGGTCGAACGTGAAGGCGCCCGGGCTCGCCAGGTCCTCGACGGCGTCGAGACCGCGGTCCCGCTCCGCCGCATAGAGGAAGTTCCGGTACCACGCGGGTTCGTGCGCGTAGGCGCCGTTCGTAAGCGCCGCGATGGCCGGCAGGCCGGGGTAGGGGCGCCAGCAGACGTTGCCGCCCTGCACCGTCGCCGCGAAGGCGAAAGCCGGGTTCTCGTGGTGAAGGGCGTGATAGTCGCGGCCCGACAGGAGCGGGCGCACGGTCAGGGTGCAGGGACCGTCGCCGGCCAGGCGCTGCCAGCGCAGAAGCGTCTCGCAGGAATCGGGCTCCGCCAGCACCTCGTGCAGGATCGTGGTGCCGTCCGGCAGCACGAAGGTCCAGCGTGGCCAGGGCCGGGGGGAGAAGTCGGCGACGTGGCGCCACCCGTCCGGGTGGATCACGTCCGGCGCGTAGCCTTGCGTCGAGAGCGGGGCGGAGCCACCGTCGGTCGCGACCTCCGCCTCGAACCCGTTGACCAGCACCACACGGCCTGTCGGAGGAGTCGTCGCCGCCAGGAGCAGGGCGTGGTAGCGCCGCGTGCGCGGGCCCGCGACCGGGCCGGAGGCGAAGCCCCCGAGCCCGTCCGCCTCGAGCCACTCCCGCGGGTCGTTCACAGCCTAGTCGCCGTCGAGGGGCAGCCAGCGCCGGCCATCGCGGGCGAGCAGTTCGTCGGCCGCCTCGGGACCGGCGCTGCCGGATGCGTAGGGCTCCGGCTCGCCGCCCGCGCCCCAGGCCTTCACCAGCGGGTCGACGGCGGCCCAGGACGCCTCGATGTTGTCGGCGCGCTGGAACAGCGTGGCGTCGCCGCAAAGGCAATCGTAGAGCAGGGTCTCGTAACCGACATTCGGCTCCTGCGCGAAGAAGTCCCCTTCGCGGAAGGTCGAGCGGACGGCGCCGAGCCGCATCGACGGGCCCGGGACCTTGGCGTTGAACGTGGTGGTCATCCCCTGGACCGGATCGACCATGATCCGCAGGATGTTGGGGGCGATCTGGTCGACCGGGGTGTCGCGAAACAGCTGATAGGGGGCCGGCTTGAAATGCACCGCGATCTCGGTGCGCCGCCCGGTCATCCGCTTGCCGGTGCGCAGGTAGAACGGCACCCCGCCCCAGCGCCAATTGTCGATGGTGAGCTTGAGCGCCGCGTAGGTCTCGGTGCGGCTGTCGCCCGCCACGTGCGGCTCGTCCCGGTAGGATGGCACGGCGTGCCCCTGCACTTGGCCGGCCCGGTACTGGCCGCGCACCGCGTCCCCGGGCTGGACCGGGCGCACGGCCTGGACCAGCTTCGCCTTCTCGGTCCGGACCGCCTCGGCGTCGAAGGAGACCGGCGGCTCCATCGCGGTCATGCAGAGGAGCTGGAACAGGTGGTTGGGCACCATGTCGCGGAGTGCCCCGGTCGGCTCGTAGAAGGCGCCGCGCTCCTCGACGCCGATCGTCTCGGCGGCGGTGATCTGCACGTGATCGACGAAGTCCCGGCGCCAGATCGGCTCGAACATCCCGTTGGCGAAGCGGATCGCCATGATGCTCTGCACCGTCTCCTTTCCGAGAAAATGATCGATCCGGTAGAGCTGCGACTCGTCGGCCACAGTGAGCAGACGCTTGTTCAGCTCCTGCGCCGAGGCGAGGTCGCTGCCGAACGGCTTCTCGATCACCACCCGGCGGAAGCGGTCGTCGCCCTGCTTCAGCAGCCCGGCCTGGCCCAGATGCTCGACGATCGGCGCGAAGAACCGCGCCGCCACCGCGAGGTAGAACACCGCGTTGCCGGGGATCTTCTCTCCGATCTGCCTGTAGGTCTCGGGCGCCAGGAAGTCGCCCTTCAGGTAGTGCAGCCGGTCGCGCACGAAGCCCCAGGCGGTGGGGTCGATGTGCGTGGCGTGGAACTCCGCCGTCTCGTCCTTGGTGAAGGACTCCATCGTGTCGGAGAGGTTCTGTCGCCAGGTCTCGTCCGTGGCGTCGCTGTGGTCGACGCCCCAGATCGTCGTCGCGCCGTCGAGGAGGCGGCTGCCGGCGAGGTTGTAGAGGGCCGGCATCAGCAGGCGCTTGGTCAGGTCGCCGCCGGCGCCGAAGATCACGATGGTGCTGGGCGGGGCCGGCTTGCTGCCGGAGGCGGCGTGCCCCTCCACCGGGACGTGCGACGTCATGGGGGTCTCCTTGGCCAGCGGGTGCGACGCAGTGAAGCTCGGACCTGGAAGCTAGATCCCGCACCGCAGCAGGCAAGGGACGCGCCCGTGAGGCGGCGAGTGGGGGATGCAGACCTCTCCCGCGTCCGTCCCGCCTTTCCGGGGCACCGGCGCCGGCCTAAGGTTAGGGCTTGAGACATCTTCGAGAGCGAGCGGGACGATGGCGGACGGTACCAGGCAGGCGGGCAGCGTCGCGGTGATCGGGAGCGGCGGGATCGGAGGCTACCTGGCGGGGGCGCTGGAGCGGGCAGGCCGCCACGTGACGCTCTGCGTGCGCACGCCGTTCGATCGCCTCGTCGTCACCGACGCCGCGGGCGAGCGCGAGGTGCCCGTGCGCATCGTCGCCGATCCGAGCGAGGTGAGCGTCGCCAACTGGGTGCTGGTGACCACGAAGGCCCAGGATACCGCGAGCGCGGAACCGTGGTTTCGGACGCTGGTCGGGCCGGCGACGCGCGTGGTGGTGGTGCAGAACGGCGTCGGCCAGGCGGAGCGGGCCCGGCCGCACCTGCCGGCGGACGCGACCGTGGTGCCGGCGATCATCTACTGCTCGGTCGAGCGCACGGCGCCGGGCCGCATCACCCATCACGGCAGCACCAAGATGAGCGTGCCGGCGGGCCCGGACGGGGCCGCCTTCGCGGAGCTCTTCGCCGGCACGCCGTTCGAGATCACGAGGGAAGCGGATTTCGTCACGGTCGCCTGGCGCAAGCTCCTCAGCAACGCAGTCGTCAACCCGATCACGGCGCTGACCCTGCGCCGCATCGTGGTCTTCAACGATCCGGCGATCCAGAACCTCGCCCGCGGGTTGATGGACGAGGTGATCCGCGTCGCCAATGCGGAGGGCGCCCGGCTCACCGACGCGGACGCCACCCGGATCCTCGAGGGCTACCTGCGCATGACCGGCGACGGCGGCAGTTCGATGCTCTACGACCGCCTCGCCGGCCGCCCTCTGGAACACGCCCACCTCACCGGCGCCGTCGTGGCGGCCGCCGAGCGCCACGGGATCGACGTGCCGCTGAACCGGGCGATCCTGGCGCTGGCCGGGGCGGCGAGCGGGCAGGGGCTGGCGGGGGATCGCTAAGTAGACGTGCAGGCACGGTACGCGACAGTGGCGGATGCACGCGCCGACAGGCTGGTAACTCGTCGAAGGCCAACCCCCTATCCCGGATCTCCTTCCGCTATCGCTGCGGGCGTCCCGGAAAGGGCGAAGCGACAGACGAGGAGCTGCCGCGTCACGACCACCGCGTCCCTCACTGTCGTGCGCCGTGGCTTGGCATGGCGCAAATCTGCCTAGCTTCTTGTTTTTTTCATCTTTCTTGTCACTCAACCGGTGACCAACCCGGCGAATGACGCTTGCATGTCGTCGGTCCTCTCGACGTCAGGCTGATGCCGCGTAGCCGAATCCGCTTCGGCTCCCTCGCCAGGCGCTACTGGATCTGCGCGTCGTCGACGCCATCATGCAGGCGGTCCGCACCGTCGGGACCATCGAGGTCCCGGCGCCTGACGACGCCGTGAGGTTCGCCGCCGGCATTCCCGACGGGCCCGGCGGCGGGGCCTTCGGGCGAGTGGCGGCCCGCTACTGACCGCCGTCCCCGCCGCCGCCGCCGGTATTCGGCAGCCCGCGCTCGGGGTCGGACGAGTTCGAGGTGTTGGCGGTGTCGTTGGACCAGTTGTCGGCGCCGAGGCCGCTGCGGGCGAGGGTTCCGGTGGAACCGGGGCCCGAATTGTCGACCTGCGACCGGCTGCCCTCGAAGACTTCCTCCTGACCTTGGAACGGAGTCGTGAGCCGCGGCGGGCCCGGCTCCCTGATTTCGGCAGGATTGACCCCGGTCTGTGCGTACGCTGGCAGAGCCAGAAACACCGCGATACCGGCGAGAGACAATCTCTTCATGTATGCCTCCGGGTTCGGATCTTCCGCGTCAATTGCGGAATGGCATCTGTGATCTAGAACTTCCTGCTCGGAATGGCACTTCATCATTCCGTGAGCGGAATGCTTGCCGTGCATGGCGGGTGCTCAGTCACCACCCGGCACGATCTCGACCCACACCCGGGTCCCCTCGACCCTGACAGGATAAGTCGTGAGGTCGCGGCAGACCGGCCCGCCCTGCGCCCGGCCGGTGGCGATCTCGAACAGGCCGTAATGCGCCGGGCACTCGATGTAGCCTTCCACCACCTCGCCCCCGGTGAGGGGTACGCCGGCATGGGTGCAATGCCCCTGCGTGGCGTAGACCGCGCCGTCGACGCGGTAGAGCGCGAGGGCCACGCCGCCGGCCTCGCGGGCCAGCACCGAGCGGTCCTCGAACTCCGAAAGATCGGCGATCGGATGCCAGGTCATGGATGCGAAGTCATGATGCGAAACCCTGGATGTCGCGTCACGTTGCGGGCAGCACCTCCGCCCGGCATTCGCCGAAGCCGATCGGCACGAAGCCTTCGCGCACACCGCGCACCGTCAGGATCACCTCGTCGCCGTCCTCCAGGAAGCGGCGCTCCTCGCCGCATCCGAGGCGGATCGGTGCCTTGCCGCCCTGGGTGGTCTCGAGCAGGCTGCCGCAGGATTCCGGATCCGGGCCCGACAGCGTGCCGGTGCCGAGGAGGTCGCCGGGGCGCAGGTTGCAGCCGCCGCTCGTATGATGGGCGATCATCTGCGCCACCGTCCAGTACATGTGCCGGGCGTTGGACCGCGCGACCCGGTGCGGGGATAAGCCGGCCTCGCGGGAAGCCGAGGTCGCGAGCAGGATCTCGAGCGCGAGGTCGAGGGCGCCGCCGGCCTGGTCGGCCTCGTCGAGAAGGTAGGGCAGGGGAGCGGGATCGCCCTCCGGCCGCTGCGCCTGGGGGATGCGGAACGGCGCCAGCGCCTCGGGAGTGACGATCCATGGCGAGATCGTGGTGGCGAAGCTCTTTGCCAGGAACGGCCCGAGGGGCTGGTACTCCCAGCCCTGGATGTCGCGGGCCGACCAGTCGTTGAGCAGGCAGAACCCCGCCACCTGCCCGGCGGCCTCGCCCACCGCAACCGGCGCGCCGAGTTCGTTGCCGGGTCCGATCCACACCCCGAGCTCCAGCTCGTAATCGAGCCGGCGCGACGGGCCGAAGACCGGGGCATCGCGATGCGGCGGCTTCGCCTGGCCATGCGGCCGGCGCACCGGCACCCCGGAGGGCCGGATCGACGAGGCGCGGCCGTGATAGCCCACCGGCACGTGCTTGTAGTTCGGCAGCAGCGGCTGGTCGGGCCGGAGCTGCCGTCCAGTCTGGGTGGCGTGATGGATGCCGACGAAGAAATCGGTGTAGTCGCCGATCCGCGCCGGCAGGTGCAGCGTGCAGGACGACGCCGCGTGCAGGAGCGGCGGCACCCGCTCGCAGTCCGGGCTCTCCGCCCGCAGGAGCGCGAAGAGCTGGTCGCGCAGGGCACGCCGCGGGCCGGCGCCGAGGGCGAGCAACCCGTTGAGATCGCCGGATTCGGCGGCGGCCACCGCCCGCGCCGCCTCACCGGTGAGGAGCCCCGCCGCCTGCGCCGCCGGCAGATCGAGGACATGATCGCCGATCGCGACGCCGGCCCGCTTCGCCCCGTCGGCGAGCGAGAACACCCCGAGGGGCAAATTCTGGATCGGGAAGTCCGGATGCCCGTCGGCACCCGGCACGCAGCAGCGAACGGCAGGGTCGTGCGTGTGGTCGAGACCCGTCCGGGTCGGGGTCCGCATCACCGCGCCTCCGCCCGGCTCGGATCGACATGTTTCACCAGCCTGCGCCCGCAGGTCCCGTCATCCGCCTGCCGAGCCGGAGTCCCGGCGGCTTCAGGCTCCACGCTCGACGCCTTCTCGAGCGCGACGGCATCCGGCCCGTGCGTCGGCAGCGTGTCGTGCAGCGACGCCCCGCTCGGCTCGAAGCCGCCGCCGGTCTTCGCGTCGCCGAAGCCCGAGAAGTCGCCCGGCGTGAACCAGAAGCCGGTGGCGGCGGGACGAAGCCCGGACAACGCCTGAACGGTCATGCCGGCGACCCTTTCCTGCCCTGTCGATTGGTTTCGGATGCAACTTTCTTCCCTCGATAGGAGCGGCCGGAACCGGCGTCAAGCGGAGGGGCGGTTGCGCTCGGGCCGGCCCTGAGGCACAGCATCGGGCATGATCGCGGTGGATTGGGGAACGAGCAGTGCCCGCGCGTACCGGCTCGCGCCGGACGGGGCGGTCCTGGCGCGGCGTGAGGGCACGGGGGGCATCCTGCGGGTGCCCGAGGGCGGCTTTCCGGCGGCCCTCACGGACATGGTCGGCGACTGGCTGGCGGCCGGCGAGACCCGGGTGCTGCTCTCCGGCATGGTCGGCAGCCGCCAGGGCTGGCAGGAGGCGCCGTACCTCGCCTGCCCGGCGGGGCTCGACGCGCTGGCGGGCGCCGTCGTGCCGGTGCCCTTCGCGGGTGCGACGGTGCGGCTGGTGCCGGGCCTGAGCGCCGAGGACGCGTCCGGAACCCCCGAGGTGATGCGCGGGGAAGAGGTCCAGGTCTTCGGGGCGCTCGCTCGCGGGGACGAGGACGCGCTGATCTGCCTGCCCGGCAGCCACGCCAAATGGGTGCGGGTCGCGGGCGGACGCATCGCCGGCTTCACCACCAGCATGACCGGTGAGGCCTTCGCGGCCTTGAGCGGCCACACGATTCTCGGCCGGATGATGACCGGGTCGGCGGAGCCGGGCCCGGCCTTCGAGGCGGGCGTCGCCCGCTCGGCCGACGACGGCGGGCTGCTCCACCACCTGTTCGGCACCCGCGCCCTTGGGCTGTTCGGCCGGCTCGCGCCGGAGGACGCGGCGAGTTACCTGTCGGGCCTGTTGATCGGGCATGACGTGGCGGGCGCGATGACCGAACCGGCGCTGGTGCGCCTCGTCGGCTCCGGGCCGCTGATGGCGCTCTACGGCCGGGCGATCGCCCTCAGGGGCGGCGAGGCGGTTGCGGGCGATCCGGACTCCGCCGCCCGCGGCCTGGCGCTGATCGGGGAGAGAACCGAATGGATGTGACGGGCTGGCTCTCGCGCTGCCCCCTGGTGGCGATCCTGCGCGGCGTGCGGCCGGACGAGGTCGAGGCCATCGGCGAGGCGCTGGTGGCGGCGGGCGTGGCGATCCTCGAAGTGCCGCTCAACTCGCCCGAACCGATCGAGAGCGTGCGCCGGCTGGCGGCCCGTCTCGGCGACCGGGCGCTCGTCGGCGCCGGTACGTTCCGCCGCGAGGCCGAGGTCGAGGCGGTGGCCGATGCTGGCGGGCGCCTCCTGGTCACGCCCCATGCCGATCCGGCCCTGGTGCGCGCCGCCAAAGCCCGCGGCATGGTGGCGATGCCAGGCTTCCTGACCCCGGCCGAGGCGTTCGGGCTGCTCGATGCCGGGGCCGACGCGCTCAAGCTGTTCCCGGCCGAGGCCGGGGGCCCGCCGATGCTGAAAGCCCTGCGGGCGGTGCTGCCGACGGGCACGCCGCTGCTCCCGGTCGGCGGCGTCGATGCCCGCAGCCTCCCGGCCTGGCGCGAGGCAGGGGCCAGCGGCTACGGCTGCGGCTCCTCGCTCTATAAGCCCGGCGACACGCCGGAGCAGGTCGCCGCCAAGGCGAAGGCCCTGATTGCCGCGCTCTGAGCACCGCGGGCGGGCGGCCCCGCACCTCGACCCGGTGCAACTCCCGCTCGCTCATCAGGCCCCACCCCATGGCGACCTCCCGCGTTCCGCAAAACAGGGGAGCGTGCCATTCCTACTTGGCTCAGGTGGGACATTCCGACTTTGCGCCTACAAGCGCGATTCGCATAAGGTAGGTTATGGAACATCGAAGCTGGTCAGGGGCGTCCGGCGTGGGCTGCATCGCGTCCGAAACGCTGGGGTTCCCCTTCTGACGGACGCGGACCCCGTGCATCATGGCACCATGACCGACTGTCCCGAACGGGTGATCGCACGCCTCCGCGAACTCCCGCCCGAAACGCAGGACACGATCGCCTGCGCCATGCCGGTGCGGGTCGATGCCGCGTCGGAGCCGGTCGCTCTCACCCCGGAGGACAAGGCCTCTCTCGCCAGGTCGCTCGAACAGGCCGCCCGGGGCGGGTTCGCCGGCGACGAGGAGGTCGAAGCGATCCGGGCGAAGCATGGCCTCTGATCCCGCGCATCCGCCGACCGCCAACCTCTTCGCCGGCCTGCCCGCTACACCCGGGGCCGACGAGACCCTCGACATCCTGGCTGAAGGTCCGTGGGCCCGCATCGAGCGGATCGTGTCCACCGGCCAGGCCAGCCCGCCGGGCTTCTGGTACGACCAGCCCTGGGACGAGTGGGTCGTGCTGCTCACCGGCACGGCCGGCTTGCACCTGCACGGCGAGCCGGAGCCGCGGCAGCTCGTTCCCGGCGACCACCTGCTGATCCCGGCGCATCTCCGCCATCGCGTCGAGTGGACGGATCCGCACGCACCGACGGTCTGGCTCGCGGTCCATCTTCAGCCGGCGGATCAGCCGTCGACCTCGACCGTGAGCCCGTCATAGGCCGGCACCACCCCGGGCGGCAGGCGCCGGCTCAAGGCTTCGTAATCGAGGTCGGTGTGGAGATTGGTCAGGATGGCGCGACGCGGCGCCACCTCCTCGATCAGCGCCAGGGCGTCCGGCACCGAGAAATGGGTCGGATGCGGCGTGTCGCGCAGGGCGTCGATGATCAGGAGGTCGAGGTTGCGCAACCGAGCCTTGGCGGCCTCCGGCATGGTGCTGACGTCCGGCGCGTAGGCCGCGTCGGCGAAGCGGAAACCCAGGGCCTTCTCCTCGGGCCCGTGCTCCATGGCGAAGGCCGTGGCGGTCACCGGCCCGCCCGGGCCCTCGACGGTTACCGGCGCGCCGGTCTCCAGGGCGTGCAGGTCGAGGATCGGCGGGTAGAGGCTGCCCGGCCGCGAGGTGAAGCAGTAGGCGAAGCGGGCGCGCAGCAGCGCGGAGGTGTCCTCGTCGGCATGGACCGGAATGCGCCGGCGCATGTGGATCACCAGCGGGCGCACGTCGTCGATGCCGTGGGTGTGGTCGGCATGCGAGTGGGTGAACAGGATGCCGTCGAGGCGCGTCACGCTGGCGTCGAGGAGCTGCTCGCGCAGGTCCGGCGAGGTGTCGACGAGGAGTGTGGTCGCCTCGCTCTCGGCGTCCCGGCGCTGAACCAGGAGCGAGCAGCGCCGGCGCCGGTTGCGCGAATCGGCCGGGTCGCAGGCGCCCCAGCCGTAGCCGACCCGCGGCACGCCGCCCGAGGAGCCGCAGCCCAGGATGCGAAGGGTCAGGGTCGGCATGTGGTGGAAACCCTCAGCGGTGCGCGGCGGCCTTGTCGAACAGGCGGTAGAAGTTGTCGGTGGTGAGGCCTGCGAGGTCGTCGGGGGTCATTCCCACGGTCTCGGCCAGCACCCGTGCGGTGTCGGCGACGAAGGCCGGCTCGTTCGGCCGGCCCCGGTGCGGCACGGGCGCCAGATAGGGCGCGTCGGTCTCGACGAGCAGGCGCTCGCGCGGCACGGCGGTCGCGATCGCCCGGATCTCGTCGGAGTTGCGGAACGTGACGATGCCGGAGAACGACACGTACAGCCCGAGTTCGACGCCGATTTCGGCGAGGCGCCGCCCCGACGAGAAGCAGTGCAGCACCGCCCGGAACTCGCCGCGGGCCATCTCCTCGATGAGGATCTCCGCCACGTCCTCGTCCGCCTCGCGGGCGTGGATGACGAGCGGCAGCCCGCTCTCCCGCGCCGCCGCGATGTGGGTGCGGAAGACCTTTTGCTGCACGTCCCGCGGCGCGTAGTCGTAGTGGTAGTCGAGCCCCGCCTCGCCGATGCCGATGCAGCGCGGGTGGCGCGACAGGGCGACGATCTCGTCCGCCGGCACGTCCGGCTCCTCGGCCGCCTGGTGCGGGTGGGTGCCGACCGTGAACAGCACCTCCGGATGCGCCTCGCTCAAACGCCGGTAGGTCTCGAACCGGCGCACCCGGGTCGAGATCGTCACCATGCGGTCGATCCCGGCGCTCCTCGCCCGGGCCAGCACCTCGGGCAGCCGCTCGGCGAGGCCGGGCGAGTCGAGGTGGCAGTGGCTGTCGACCAGGCTCACGCCTCGGGCTCCACGTAGCGCGGGAAGATCGGGCTCGGCGCCGGCAGGGCCGTGCCGGGCACGAGCCGGTGGTCCGCACCGACATCGGCGAGGCTGCGCGCCTCGGGCACCACCGCCAGGAGGTCGAGGAGCCGGGCGGCGGCGCTCGGGATGAAGGGCTGGACCAGGATGCCGACCGCCCGCAGCACCTCGGCGGTGGTGTACAGCACCGCCTCCATCCGCGCCGGGTCGGTCTTGCGCAGGGTCCAGGGCTCCTGGCCGGCGAAATAGCGGTTGGCCTCCGCCACCACGGCCCAGATCTCGGCCAGCACCGCGTGCAGGGCGAGATCCTGCATCAGCCCCCTCGCCTTCTCCGGCAGTGCGTCGGCGAGCGCGAGCAGCGCCCGGTCGGCCGCCGACGGCTCGCCCGCCTTCGGAACCTGGCCGCCGCAATTGCGGGCGATCATGGTCAGCGAGCGCTGGGCGAGGTTGCCGAGATCGTTGGCGAGGTCGGCGTTGAGGCGGTTGACGATCGCCTCGTGCGAGTAGCTGCCGTCCTGGCCGAACGGCACCTCGCGCAGCACGAAGTAGCGCAGCGGATCGACGCCGTAGGTGTCGGCGAGGCCCACCGGATCGACGACGTTGCCGACCGACTTCGACATCTTCTCCCCCTTGTTGAGGAGGAAGCCGTGGCCGAAGACGCGCTCGGGGACCGGCAGCCCGGCCGACATCAGGAAGGCCGGCCAGTACACCGCGTGGAAGCGGATGATGTCCTTGCCGATGACGTGGAGGTCGGCCGGCCAGTGGCGCCAGCGCGGGTCGGCCTCGTCCGGGAAGCCACAGGAGGTGATGTAGTTCGTGAGCGCGTCGACCCAGACGTACATCACGTGGGCCGGATTGCCCGGCACCGGCACGCCCCAGTCGAAGGTGGTGCGGCTGACCGACAGATCCTGCAGGCCGGAGCGGACGAAGCTCACCACCTCGTTGCGCCGCGTGTCCGGGCCGATGAAGTCCGGATGGGACTCGTAATGGGCGAGCAGGCGCTCGGCATAGGCCGAGAGCCGGAAGAAGTAGCTCTCCTCCTCGACCCACTCGACGGGCGTTCCGGTCTTCTCCGCCCGGCGACTGCCGTCGAGCGCCGTGACCAGCTCGGATTCGTCGTAATAGGCCTCGTCGCGGACCGAGTACCAGCCGGCATACTTGGCGAGATAGATGTCGCCGTTCTCCTCCATCCGGCGCCACAGCGCCTGCGAGGAGGCGATGTGGTCGGCGTCGGTGGTGCGGATGAAGCGGTCGAACGAGCAGTCGAGCCGCTCGGCCATGGCGCGGAAGCGCGGCGCCATGTCGTCGACGAAGGCGCGGGGGCTGATCCCGGCCTTGGTCGCGGTCTGCTGGATCTTGAGCCCGTGCTCGTCGGTGCCGGTGGTGAAGAACACGTCGAAGCCGTCGAGCCGCTTGAAGCGCGCGATGGCGTCGGCGGCGATCACCTCGTAGGCGTGCCCGATATGCGGCACCCCGTTGGGGTACGAGATGGCGGTGGTGATGAAGTACGGCTCGCCCGCCACGACAGGTTTCCCGGATTTGGCTTCGGATCGGTCGGAGCGCCCACGGGCGCGCCCATCCGAGCCTTAGAGCAAATTCGGGCAGCGGTGCCCACCCCTCCGGATGCGTTTCCGCCGCTGCTCACGCCCCCACCGCCCATTGGCACGGCTCGTCGGTGCGCGCTTCCCGGTGCAGCGCCGCCCGGTCGAGCCGGACCGCGTGGTTGATGATCGCCATGTGGGTGAAGCCCTGCGGGACGTTGCCGCGCTGCTCGCCGGACGCGGCGTCGATCTCCTCGGCGAACAGCCCGAGGTCGTTGCCGCGGGTCAAGAGGCGCGCGAACAGGGGCTCGGCCTCGTGCGTACGCCCGGCCAGCGCCAGGCAGCCGACGCGCCAGAAGGCGCAGGCCGCGAAAGTCGCCTCCGGGTGCTCGAAGCCGTCGCCGTTGCGGTAGCGGTATATCAGGTCGCCGTCGCCGAGCCCGGCGCTCACCGCTTCGAGCGTCGCGGCGACCCGGGGCGAATGGGCGTCGAAGGCGCCGAACAGAACCGTGCGCAGGACCGCCGCGTCGAGGTCGTCCGAGCCGTAAGACTGGGTGTAGGCCCCGACCCGCTCGCTCCAGCCCTTCTCGTGGTACTCGGCACGGATCTCGGCCGCGACCCTGCGCCATTCCTCGACCCGATCCGGGCTCGCCACGTCCACGGCCTGCGCGATCTGCACCGCCCGGTCGAGGGCGACCCAGAGCATGCCCTTGGTGTGCAGGATCTGGCGCGTCTCGTCGCGCAACTCCCAGATGCCGTGGTCGGGGGCGTGGCGGCAGCGGATGACGTGGTCGGTGAGGTGCCCCAGCGCCTCCGGCAGGTGGTCGTTGACCTTGACCGGCGGGTCGTAGCCGACGGCGTCCAGGAAGGCGTGGAGCGCCACCAGGAACTCGCCATAGATGTCGTACTGGTGCTGGCCGGAGGCCGCGTTGCCGATCCGCACCGGTCCGACCCCGCGCCAGCCGCGCAGGTGATCGAGGATCTCCTCCTCCGGCACGCGCCCGTTGATGCCGTACATCAGCTTGAGGTCGCGGCCGCGGGTCTGGTCGGCGTCGCGCAGGAAGCGCAGGAACTCCGCCGCCTCGCGTACGTAGCCGAGATTGACGAAGGCCGTGACGGTGAAGCTCGCGTCCCGCATCCAGACGTAGCGGTAATCGAAGTTGCGGGTGCCCGGCACCGCCTCCGGCAGGCTGGTGGTGGCGGCCGCGATGATCCCGCCCGAGGGCGCGTGGGTCAGAAGCTTCAGCACCAGGGCGCTGCGCAGCACGCTGTCCCGGTGCGGCCCGTCATAGGTGCAGCGACCGGACCATTCCTCCCAGTAGTCATGCGTCGCCGACAGGCTCTCCTCGGCGCGACCGACATCGCCGTCGTCGTCCTCCCGGTGGGCGAGGACCAGCGACGCCCCCTCCCCGGCCCTCAGGGAGAACGCCGCCTCGACCCGGTCGCCGGTGATGGCGAGCGGCACCGAGGCCGCGACGCGCACGCCTTCCGCAGCGCCGAGACGCCGGCACAGGACCGTCCCGTTCGCCTCGGACTCAAGGGCGGCGCCGTCGCGGGCGTAGTCGAAGGTCGGGCGCACGCGGAACCGCCCCGTCACCGTGCCGGCCTCGCAAGTGAGGAGGCGCACGATCCGGCCGCGCGGATCGCCGTCCGGTCCCTCCTCCGGTACCGCCTCCAGGGGATGGATCGGCATGAAGTCGGTGAGCCGCGCGGTGCCGGTCGCGGTGACGAAGGTGGTCTCCAGGATGCAGGTGCCGGGTCGGTAGCGGCGATGCGTCTCGGAGAGGCCGTCGAGGACGAGGTCGCAGAAGCCGCCCTTGTCCTCGTCGAGGAGGCGCAGGAACGTGGCTGGGCTGTCGTGGCAGGGCCAGCACAGCCAGTCGATCGATCCGTCCCGGGCGACGAGCGCCGTCGTGCAAGTATCGCCGATGACGGCGTAGTCCTCGATCGGCCGGTCCGTCACGTCGCCTCGCTGTCAACACAAGTTAAAGCGCGGGGGTAACGTACCGTCCGGTGGCGCGGTTTCGGGGCGCGACGGTTTGCGCCGCACCATCAGGTCCCCTGGAGGTCAGGCCGCGGAGACCCGGTCCACGAAGTCGTGAATGGTGCCGCGCAGGCGCGCCGTCTCGGCATGCACGGCGGCGGCAGCCTCTC
This sequence comes from Methylobacterium frigidaeris, assembly GCF_022179185.1. Taxonomy (GTDB): domain Bacteria; phylum Pseudomonadota; class Alphaproteobacteria; order Rhizobiales; family Beijerinckiaceae; genus Methylobacterium; species Methylobacterium frigidaeris. The sequence goes on from NZ_BPQJ01000015.1 coordinate 155,966, forward strand.
CGACCCCGGCGATCGCCGCCACGGTGCCGCGCAGGCCCGTCGCCGTCCCGTCGATGCCACGGTCGGTCTCGGCGGTGAGGCCGGCGGCGGCCTCGGCACTCCGGCCGATCTGGTCGGCGGCCCGGTGCTGCTCGGCGATGGCGCGGGAGGTCTCCCCGGCGATGGCCTCGATCGCGTCGACGGCGCCGCCGATGCCGCGGATCACCGCGACGGCGCCCGCGGTGGCGGACTGGATGCCGGCGACCTGGCGGGTGATCTCCTCTGTGGCTCTCGCGGTCTGGCCGGCGAGTTCCTTGACCTCCGCCGCCACCACCGCGAAGCCGCGGCCGGCCTCGCCGGCCCGGGCCGCCTCGATCGTGGCGTTGAGCGCCAGAAGATTGGTCTGGCCGGCGACGCCCGCGATCATCGCCACCACATCGCCGATCCGCTGCGCCGCCCCGGCGAGGCCCGCCACGGCGCCGTCGGCGGCGCTCACCTGTGCGTTCGCCTGGGCCACCCGCTGGACCGTCTCGTCGGTCTGCCGGCCCACCGCCGCTACCGCCCGGGTCAGGGCGGACGCCGACTGCGCCACGCCCTCGACATGGGTCCGGGTCCGCTCCGAGGTGCCGGCAGCGCCCGAGGCCTGGCGCTCCATGTCGCGGGTCACGGTGCTGAGCCGGTCGGCCGATCCCGCCATGGTGGCGACCGTGGCGTCGACCTGATCGAGGGCGGCCAGCACCCCTGCCTCGAAGGTGCGGATATGCGCCTCGACCCGGCGCCCGCGCTCCACGAGCAGGTCCTGCTCGGCGTTGGAGGCGGCGAGTGCGGCCCGCTCGACCATGCCGTCGCGGAATCCCGCCACCGCCCGGGCCACGGCGCCGACCTCGTCGCGGCGCTCCAGCCCGACGAACCGCACCGCGAGGTCGCCGGCCGCCAGCCGATCGGCATCGGCGACGAGGCGCACCAGCGGGCGCGACACGCTGCGGGCGATCACCAGGGCCGCGCCGAATCCGGCTGCCGCCAGCACGGCGCCGGCGAGGAGCATCAGGGTCAGTTCGCGTTCGAGATCGGCCCTGGTGGCGGCGGCCCGCATCTCCGCGTCCTGGCCAGCGGCGCTGCGCACGGCGTCGAGGCCGGCCCGCAGGGTGGCGCTACGCCGGTTCATCGCCTCCTGGGTCGGGATCTCGCGCGACCGGGCCAAGCCGAGCAGGACCTCGGCATCGCGCTGCCAGCGTGCCGTCTCGGTCCGGGCAGCCCGCACCAGGGCGCCGACCTCCTCCGACTGCACCGTCGCGCCGAGGCGGTCGAGGGCAGCGGCGAGGCCCGCGGTCTCGGCCCGGAAGCCGGCCTCGATCGTCCCGTGGTCGAGGAAATCGGTCATCGCCAGGACGCGCGCGAGGATCCGCTCGGCACGCGCGAAGCGCATCCGCGCCTCCTCGCCCGCGGCTCCGGAGGCGAGGCTGAGGCCCGTGACGGTGCCGAGGCGGCCGACGGCGGCGATGCCCTGCCAGCCGACGAGGCCCGCCAGCACGCCGCCGGCGACGAGGAAGCCGAGGAGCGGCAGGAGGAGCTTGGTTCTGATCGACATCGCGGGGATCCGGGAGGCGGCGCGGGGCTCGGTGCAGCTCACGACGCTCTCGCTGCGGCGCCGCCGCTGCGAGCGGCAACGGCGCGTGGGCGTCGAGTAGGGGACGCTCAGTTCGGCAGGTTGGGCAGGGCCGTCTCGGTCTGCTCGGCCGTCAGGGAGCGCAGGAAGGCGAGGAGGTCCAGGCGCTCGGGCGCGCTCAGTTCGAAGCGGTGCATCAGGGGCGACTTCGACGGCCGGTCGATCCCGCCGCTCTCGTAGAAGGCCAGGATCGCCTCCAGATCGGCGAACTGCCCGGCATGCCCGAACGGCGCCCGGTAGGTCAGGTTGCGCAGGCCCGGGGTCTTGAAGGCGTGGCGCGCGCCCGGCTCGTCCGGTGCGACCCCCGCCCGGCCGAGGTCCCGGGTCGGGATGCCGAGATCGTGGAACTTGTTGTCGGTGAAGTTCCAGCCGGTATGGCAGGCGGCGCAACGCGCCTTGCCGGCAAACAGCGCGAAGCCGCGCTTGGCCGCCGGGGTGATGGCGTCCTCGCTGCCCTCGACCCAGCGGTCGAACGGCGCCCAGCCGGCCACCACCGTTCGCTCGTAGGTCGCGATCGCCGTCAGCACGGCCTCGCGGCTCGCACCGGTCTCGGGAAACAGGCGACGGAACTGCGCGTCGTAGTCCGGGATCGCCTTCAGGCGACCGACGATCTCCGGGAACTTGCCGTTCATCTCGACGGCGGCGGTGATCGGCCCCTGCGCCTGCGCCTCGAGGGTGGGCGCGCGCCCGTCCCAGAACAGCACCGGCATCCAGGCGGCGTTGAGGATGGTGGGCGCCTTGCGCCCCAGCGGCGTGTTGGTCGCCCCGATGGCGCCCGGCACCGGGACCTCATAGCCGAAGGACGGGTTGTGGCAGCTCGCGCAGCTCAGGTTCTGCATCCCGCTCAGGCGCGGATCGAAGAACAGCATCTTCCCGAGCGTCGCGAGCTGCGGCGAATAGGGCGCGGCTTCGGGAAATGGAATGCTGGCCGGCCGTCGATGGAGCGCCTTGAGCGCGGCGATATCCGGCTCCGCCGATGCGGCGGCCCCGCCGAGCAGGATGGCGGCGAGCGTGAAGACCCTGAGCTTCATCGTGATCCCGAGAGGTGCCCTAGATGCCGTCGGCACGGCCCCTCCCGTGATTAGAATATCGCCATGAAAAAAAGTTTAAAATCGGCATTCCCTTGTGTCTCGAAGGCCTGACCCAAGACATGCGACGCGCTGCGCGGGAACTGATCGGGCGGTGCGGTGTCCTGGAAACCGGTCGCCGGAAGTCCGCGCTCAGTCCAGCCAGGTGCAGGCGACGGCCAGGGACGCGATGGCGAGCACGGTCCGGCGCTCGTCGCGGATGGTCACGAACAGGTGCAGCCGGTCCTGGCGGCGGGCCTCGTCGCGGGCGATGTCGGCCAGGACCCGCATGGCATGTGCCCGAGCAGCCTCGCGGTTCGGCCACTCGCTGCCCTCGTCGTCGCGGTGCGACAGGTCGTGATCGTTGATGTCAAAGAAGTAGTGCGGCACGGGTTGCCCCAATGGTGTGAGAGGATCTCCGGACCGAATCTCGGAACCCACCGACAGGCCCTGCCGATCGGGGCCCCGGTGACGGTTCCCTAGGACGCAGCGGCAAGCAGCGCTCTCGCAAATGTTTATCTTATCCGAATTTCCCTCTCGTCACAAACAAGTACGACAATTACCAGATTATGCCGCGCTCGGCCGGTGCTTGCGACGTCACGGTGCCCCCGCCATCCGCCATCCGCCATCCGCGCCGGTCGAACTCGCTCGGCTGCGATACAACCGTGCGCGCCGTTCTCCCCCGAACCGACTTGCTGTAGGCTGGCGCTTAGGGAGCCCCGCGCGATCAGGACGCCCGATGGGTGGGCGCGGCCCGGGCGACGTCCTGCGAAGGCGACTCGCACCGGCGACTTGCGAAGGAAGGACAGCGCCCTGCGGCTCTCGCTCTACACCGACCTGTCGCTGCGCCTGCTGCTCTATCTCGCGGCGGTGGAGGCCGGCGGCTGGACGACGACGCCGGCGGTGGCGCGCGCTTTCGGAGTGTCGCTGCACCACCTGCAGAAGGTGGCGCGCGGGCTCACCGGCGCGGGCTACATCGAGGCGAGGCAGGGGCGCGCCGGCGGCGTGCGCCTGGCCCGCCCGCCGGTGGAGGTGCGGCTCGGCGCCGTGGTGGCGGAACTGGAAGGGCTCGGCTGCCTCGTCGAGTGCGGGCGCGGCCCCTGCCCGCTCGCCGGACGCTGCCTGCTCAAGCACGCGCTCGACGCCGCCGAGCGCAGCTTCGTGCGCGAGCTCGACCGGTTCACCCTCGCGGACGTCCTCGCCGGGCGGACCGGGGCAGCCCTGCGGGAGCTGATCGCGCGCGAGGCGGATCCCGGCCCGTAATACCGCCGCACCTTCGAACGGACGCGTTCGTAGGTACCAGGCAAGCCCGAACGGGCGCCGGCGCTGATGCGACGGCGCCAGGGTATAAGGCGTCAGGCCGCGTCCCGGGCGGCCCGGCGCTCGGCGGCGGCGGCCTGCCAGATCTCCAGGGCGGCGTCGGCGTTCATCGCCGCGATGCCGAGGCCGACCACCAGGTCGGGCCAGGGCGACAAGGTGGCGGCGGTGACGAGCCCGGCCGCCACGATGGCGAGGTTGGCGACCGCGTCGTTGCGGGCCGACAGGAAGGCCGCCCGAGTCAGGCTGCCGCGCCCCTCGCGGTGGCGGGCCAGCATCAGGGCGCAGGCGAGGTTGACGGCGAGCGCCCCGAGCCCCGTCAGGGTCAGCGGCACCGGCGCCGGGGCCGCGAAGGCGCCGATCTTCTGCCAGGCGGTCCAGAGCGCCGCGAGCCCCGGCAGCAGCAGGATGCCGGCCATCACGGTGCCGAGCCGCGCCCGCGCCGCCGGCCGCCAGCCGAGGCCGGCGACGATCAGGAGGTTGAGCGCCGCGTCCTCCAGGAAGTCGACGCTGTCGGCCACGAGGGCGACGGAGCCGATCGCCACCGCCACCGCCGCCTCGACCCCGAAATAGCCGAGATTGAGCAGGGCGACGCGCCGCACGGTTCTGCGCAGGGCGGGATCGGTGTCGGAGGAGGTCACGGGACGGGCCTCGCGGAGCGGAACACGCGGCGTCTATGCCCCGGTCGCACGCGCCCGGCCAGAGGGGACCGTCCACCGCCGGACCGGCGGTCCCGAAACGACGAGCGCCGCCCCGGTATGCCGGGGCGGCGCTGTCAAAGTCGGGTGCTCATACCCTCGCGCCTTCGCATCGACGCGAAGGCGACCGGCGCATCAGCGCCGGCGC
>NZ_BPQJ01000016.1 GCF_022179185.1 Methylobacterium frigidaeris
CGACGCGCCGTCGATCGTCAAGGTCGTCGAGGCCACGCTCCCGGCGCGCGAGACCGCGGCCGAGCGCGGCGGGCGCCTGCGCCTCGCCTGAGACGTCCGTCCGGACGGGTTCGTCCCGGTGGCAGGATGCTGATGCGCGGGCGGCACGGTCGCCTGCGATCCCTTTGCCCGCGCCTTGCGGGCATGGCGCCGGGCTGGCAGAAGCGGCCCGGCTTCCCGAAGTGAGGTACCACCGGAGATCGGGCCCGCCGCCCGAGCCGCCGAGAAGGAACGCATGACCGAGGCCCAGCACCGCACCGCGTCCACCCCGTCCGGCACCGCAGTCGAGCCCGGCCCGGTGCTGATCACCGGCGCCAGCGGCTTCCTCGGCCCGGCGCTCGTCGACGTGTTCCGGGCCGCCGGCTTCCCGGTGCGGGTGCTGGTGCGCGCGACGAGCCCGCGCACCAACCTGACCTGGCCCGACGTCGAGATCGTCGAGGGCGACATGCGCGACCCCGAGGCGGCGGCGGCCGGGATGCGCGGCATGCGCTACCTCGTCCACGCCGCGGCGGATTACCGGCTCTGGGCGCCGGACCCGGACGAGATCGTGCGCACCAACCGCGAGGGCACCCGGGCCCTGATGCGGGCGGCGCTCGATGCGGGCGTCGAGCGGGTGGTGTATACGTCGAGCGTCGCCACCATCAAGCCACACGACGACGGCACGCCCGCCGACGAGACCCGGCCGCTGACGCCCGAGACCGCCATCGGCGCCTACAAGCGCAGCAAGGTGGTGGCCGAGCGCGTGGTCGAGGAGATGGTGGCCCGCGACGGCCTGCCGGCGGTGATCGTCAACCCGTCGACCCCGATCGGCCCGCGCGACGTCAAGCCGACCCCGACCGGGCGGATCATCGTCGAGGCGGCGAACGGCAAGATGCCGGCCTTCGTCGATACGGGCTTGAACCTCGTCCATGTCGACGACGTGGCGAAGGGCCACCTCCTCGCCCTGCACCGGGGCCGCATCGGCGAGCGCTACATCTTGGGCGGCGAGGACGTGCTCCTCTCGCGCATGCTCGCCGACATCGCCGGCCTCGTCGGGCGGAAGCCCCCGACCGTGCGGCTGCCCCGGGCGGCGGTCTATCCGGTGGCCTTCGTGTCCGAACTCGCTGCCCGGATCACCGGCAAGGCGCCGCTCGCCACGATCGACGGCATCCGGATGTCGCGCTACCGGATGTTCTTCTCCGACGCCAAGGCGCGGGCCGAGCTCGGCTACGCGGCCCGGCCCTACCGCGACGGCCTGTCCGACGCCGTCGCCTGGTTCCGTCAGGCTGGATACATCCGATGAAAACCGCCACCGAGGCGCGCTCCGGCAAGGGGCACCGCGACGAGAATTTTCCGGTCGCCTCGCACCTGATCCATCCGCGCCATCGCGGCCCGATCCTGGACTTCTACTACTTCGTCCGGGCGGGCGACGACGTCGCCGACAATGCCGGCCTCTCGCCGGAGCGGAAGATCGCGCTCCTCGACGGCCTCGCCGACGCGCTGACCGGCAAGGGCCCCGACGATCCGGAGGCGGCCCCCTTGCGCCGCTCGCTCGCCGAGCGCGGGCTGCCGCCGCGCCACGCCCTGGAACTGCTCGACGCGTTCCGGATGGACGCGCACAAGTCGCGCTACGAAACCTGGGACGAACTCGCCCATTATTGCCGCTACTCGGCGGTACCGGTCGGCCGCTTCGTCCTCGACGTCCACGGTGAGGATCCGGGCCGCACCTGGCCGACCTCCGACGCGATCTGCACCGCGCTGCAGGTGATCAACCATCTGCAGGATTGCGGCAAGGATTTCCGGAGCGTCGACCGGGTCTACCTGCCGCGGGAGACCCTGGAGAAGCACGGTGCCCGCATCGAGGATCTGGGAGCCGAGCGTGCCACCCCGGCGCTGCGCGCCGTGATCAAGGACCTGGCGCAACGCTGCCTCGACCTCCTCGAGGAAGGTAGGCCCCTGCCCGACCTGATCGACGACACGCGTCTCGCCATGGAGATCGCGGCGATCCACCGCCTCGCGGTCCTGCTCGCCCGCGGCCTGCTGGTCCGTGATCCGCTGAGCGAGACGGTCCATCACGGCAAGGCCGCCTTCGCGCTCACCGCTCTCGGCGCCGCCGCCACTGCCCTCGCCCGGCGGCCGTTCCGCCGCCACTTGCATCCGGCCCTGCGGGGAGCCCGCCCGTGACCGCCCTCGCCTCCCAGACCCCGTCCCAAGCCGAGGCGACCGCCGAGGCCCCGGCCCTGCCGGCCGCCGGCTCGTCGTTCTACACCGCGATGCGGCTGCTGCCGGCCGAGCAGCGCGACGCGATGTACGCGGTCTACGCCTTCTGCCGCGCCGTCGACGACGTTGCCGACGACGGCGGTGCCCGCGAGGTGCGGGCGGCCGAACTCGACCGCTGGAGGGCCGACATCGACGCCCTCTATGCCGGAAGGCCGGTGCCGCGGACCCAGGCCCTCGTCGGCCCGGTGCGCCAGTTCGGTCTCCGGCGCGAGGATTTCCAGGCGGTGATCGACGGCATGGCGATGGACGCCGAGGCCGACATCGTCGCCCCCGATTCCGCGACCCTCGACCTCTATTGCGACCGGGTGGCGAGCGCCGTCGGCCGGCTCTCGGTGCGGATCTTCGGGCTGCCCGAGGAGCCGGGCATCAAGCTCGCCCACCATCTCGGCCGTGCGCTCCAGCTCACCAACATCCTGCGCGACATCGACGAGGATGCCGAGCGCGGCCGGCTCTACCTGCCGGCCGAGCCGCTGGCGGCGATCGGGCTGAACCATCCGACCCCGGCTTCCGCCCTCATCCATCCGCGCCTGGGCGAGGTCTGCGCCCGCCTCGCCGACGAGGCCCAGGGGCACTACGATGCCGCCTGGGCGATCATGAACCGCGAGCCGCGCCGGGCCACCAAGGCGCCCCGGATCATGGGGGCGGCCTATCACCTGATTCTCGTCGGCCTGCGCAAGCGCGGCTGGGCGGCGCCCCGCGCGCGGGTGAAGCCCGGCAAGCTCGCGCTGGTCGGCGTCCTCCTGCGTCACGCGATCGTCTGATGGGTACGGTTCACGTTCTGGGCGCCGGCCTCGCCGGCCTCTCGGCGGCCCTGCGCCTCGCCAAGGCCGGCCGGCGCGTCGTCGTGCACGAGGCGGCCAAGCAGGCCGGCGGGCGCTGCCGCTCCTACTTCGATCCGGCCCTCGGGCTGACCATCGACAACGGCAACCACCTGCTGTTGTCGGGCAATCGCGACGCCCTCGACTTCCTGAAGCTGGCCGGCGCGCCCGAGGGCGTGCTCGCCGGGCCGGACGAGGCCGCCTTCGCCTTCGCCGACATCGCCACCGGCGAGCGCTGGACCCTGCGCCCCAATGCCGGCCGCCTGCCCTGGTGGGTGCTCGATGCCCGCCGCCGGGTGCCGGGCAGCCGCGCCCGCGACTACCTCGCGCCGCTCGGCATCTTCCGCGGCGCGACGAAGTCCGCGACGATCGGCGAGAGCATGGCCTGCGAGGGGCTGCTATGGGATCGCCTCTGGCGCCCGGTGCTGCTCGCCGCCCTCAACACCGAGCCGCAGGAGAGCGATGCGGGCCTTGCCGCCACGATCCTGCGCGAGACGCTGGGTGCCGGCGGCCGGGCCTGCCGGCCCCTCGTCGCGGTGGAGGGCCTGTCGGCGGCCTTCGTCGATCCGGCCCTGACGGCTCTGGCGGCAGCCGGCGCCGAGATGCGCTTCGGCCGGCGCCTGCGGGGGCTCGGAATCGGGGACGGACGCCTGACCCGGCTCGACTTCTCGGACGGCGCGGAAGAGCTCGGCGCCGACGACGCGGCGGTGCTGGCCCTGCCCGCATGGGTCGCCGCCGACCTGATGCCGGGCTTGAGCGTGCCGCAGAGCCACCGCTCGATCGTTAACGCGCATTTCGCGCTGGCTCCGAAGCCGGGCGCGCCGCTGCTCCTCGGCGTCGTCGGCGGCGTCACCGAATGGCTGTTCTCCTATCCCGACCGGCTCTCGGTGACGATCAGCGGCGCTGACCGCCTGCTCGACGTGCCGCGCGAAGAGCTCGCCCGCACGATCTGGGACGAGGTCTCGCGGCTCTCGGGCTTCTCCGGCGAGCCGCTGCCGCGCTGGCAGATCGTCAAGGAGAAGCGCGCCACCTTCGCGGCGACGCCCGCCGAGGCGGCGCGACGGCCCGGTGCGCGCACGCACATCGCCAATCTGGCCTTGGCGGGAGATTGGACCGCGACCGGGCTGCCCTCGACCATCGAGGGGGCGATCCGGTCCGGGGCGACGGCAGCGCAGGTCCTGGCTGGTGTTGGCACCGGTGCGAGCACCGGCGGCAACGCTGCGTTGCGCGGAGCCGCTTGACGCCGGGGTCCGGTTTCGGGAACAGCGTGGGCGTGCGCGGCGTTTTGTGCGCTGCAAAAATCAATCGGGATGGCATCATGGGCGGCGGGGCGGAGCCGCCCTCGCTCGAGGAAGGCAGAGATACCGTGGGCAAGGTCGAGACGCTGCAACGCAAGAGCACGCAGGACATCACCCTCGACGAGGTCGAGCGGCGGGTGTCGGCCGCGTCCCGGGCGCTGACGCAACTGGCACATGCCGACGGGCACTGGTGCTTCGAGCTGGAGGCGGACGCCACCATCCCGTCCGAGTACATCCTCTACCACCACTTCCGTGCTTCGGTGCCGCCGCGGGAGCTGGAAGAGAAGATCGCCGTCTACCTGCGCCGGACGCAGAGCGCGCTGCACAATGGCTGGGCGCTCGTCCACGAGGGCCCCCTCGACATGAGCGCGAGCGTCAAGGCGTACTTCGCCCTGAAGATGATCGGCGATCCGATCGACGCGCCGCATATGCGCCGGGCCCGGGAGGCGATCCTGCAGCGGGGCGGCGCGGCCCATGCCAACGTCTTCACCCGCACCCTGCTCGCCCTCTACGGCGAGGTGCCGTGGAGCGCCGTGCCGGTCATGCCGGTCGAGGTGATGCTGCTGCCGCGGTGGTTCCCGTTCCACCTCGACAAGGTCTCGTACTGGGCCCGCACCGTGATGGTGCCTCTCTTCATCCTGCAGATGAAGAAGCCCCGGGCCAAGAACCCCCGTGGCGTCGGCGTGCGCGAGCTGTTCACCCAGGATCCGGAGCGGATCCGGCGCTGGCCCTCCGGCGCGCAGGAATCCTCGCCCTGGCGCCCGGTCTTCGCGGTCATCGACGACATCCTGCGGGTGGTCGAGCCCCTGTTCCCGGCCGGGCCTCGCGCCAAGGCGGTCGACAAGGCGGTGGCCTTCGTCAGCGAGCGGCTGAACGGCGAGGACGGCTTGGGCGCCATCTTCCCGGCCATCGCCAACTCGGTGCTGATGTACGAGGCGCTCGGCTACCCGGAGGACCACCCCCTGGTGGTCACGGCGCGCTCGGCGGTGGAGAAGCTCGTCACCGTCAAGGAGCACGAGGCCTACGTCCAGCCCTGCCTCTCCCCGGTCTGGGACACGGCGCTCGCCGCCCACGCCTTGATGGAGGCCGGCGGGCAGGAGAACGAGCGCCAGGCCCGCGCCGCCCTCGAATGGCTCAAGCCCCTTCAGGTCCTCGACATCAAGGGCGACTGGGCGGCCCGCAAGCCGGACGTGCGCCCGGGCGGATGGGCGTTCCAGTATGCCAACCCGCACTATCCCGACCTCGACGACACCGCCGTGGTGGCGATGGCGATGGACCGGGCGCAGACCCGCCTCGGCCCCGGCGAGGGCGGCTCGGACTACACCCAGTCGATCGCCCGGGCACGCGAATGGATCGAGGGCCTGCAGAGCCGCGACGGCGGGTTCGCGGCGTTCGACGCCGACAACACCTATCACTACCTGAACTACATCCCGTTCTCCGACCACGGCGCCCTGCTCGACCCGCCGACCGCCGACGTCACCGCCCGCTGCATCTCGATGCTCGCCCAGCTCGGCGAGACCAGGGAGACGAGCCCCGTCCTCGCCCGGGCCGTCGACTACCTCCTGGCCGACCAGGAGGAGGATGGCAGCTGGTACGGCCGCTGGGGCATGAACTACATCTACGGCACGTGGTCGGCGCTCTGCGCGCTGAATGCCGCCGGCCAGGATCCGGCCTCCGCGCCGATGCGCAAGGCGGTGGAGTGGCTGGTCTCGATCCAGAACCCGGACGGCGGCTGGGGCGAGGACGCGGCGAGCTACAAGCTCGAGTATCGCGGCTACGAGCGGGCGGCGAGCACCGCCTCGCAGACGGCCTGGGCGCTGATCGCCCTGATGGCGGCGGGCGAGGCCGACCACCCGGCGGTGGCCCGCGGCGTCAACTACCTCGCCCGCACGCAAGGGCAGGACGGGCTGTGGGGCGAGGAGTTCTACACCGGCACCGGCTTCCCGCGGGTGTTCTACCTGCGCTATCACGGCTACGCGAAGTTCTTCCCGCTCTGGGCGCTGGCGCGCTACCGCAATCTCCAGCGGGGCAACAGCCGCCGGGTGGCGGTGGGGATGTAGCGAGGAGCGGTCGGGCCCGCGGCGCAACCGCGCCCGCCCGGAACGACCGCCCGGGCTCGGGCATTCCTCGGGCCGGGAGCCGCGCGATGACCCTGTACAGTTACCACATCTCCCACGAGCAGTGCCCGCCCCGGGCCCTGCTCGCGCTGGCCCAGCGGGCCGAGCAGGCCGGTTTCGACGGGGCCTTCTCCTCCGACCACCTTCAGCCCTGGTCGCCGAGCCAGGGCGAGTCCGGCTTCGCCTGGGCCTGGCTCGGCGCCGCCCTGCAGGCGACCGAGCGGCTGACCTTCGGCATCATCTCGGTCCCGGGGGGCTGGCGCTACCACCCGGTGGTGCTGGCCCAGGCCGTGGCGACCCTCGGACAGATGTTTCCGGGCCGGGTGCCGTGGGTGGCGCTCGGCAGCGGCCAGGCGATGAACGAGCGCGCCACCGGCGGCGCCTGGCCCGACAAGGCCGAGCGCAACGCCCGCCTGCGCGAGGGCGCCGAGATCATGCGGGCGCTCCTCGCCGGCGAGACCGTGACCCAGCGCGGGCGCCTGACGGCGGTGGACGCCAAGGTGTGGTCGCTGCCCGAGACCCCGACCCGTCTGGTGGGGGCGGCCACCAGCGTCGAGACCGCCGCCTGGCTCGGCACCTGGGCCGACGGGCTCCTCACCGTCGGGACGAGCCCCGAGGCCTTGGGGCCGATCGTCGACGCCTTCCGGGAGGGCGGCGGCGCCGACAAGCCGGTCTTCCTCAAGATGGATCTCAGCTACGCCCCCGATCCGGCCGAGGCTCTGCACCAGGCCCATGCCGAGTGGCGCTTCAATGCGCTACCGGCCTCGGTTGCCTGGGAACTGCCCCGCCCGGCCGATTTCGAGGCCGCCGCCCGCTACCTGCGGCCCGAGGACATGCACGAGGCGGTCCTGATCTCCCACGACCTGCCGGCGCTGACCGAGCGCATCGCCGCCTGCGCGGCGCTCGGCTTCGACAGCATCGACCTGCACCAGGTCGGCGGCAACCAGGCGGCGTTCATCGACGCCTTCGGCGAGCGGGTGCTGCCGACGCTCCACGGCCGCAAGGCCCCGGTGATCGAGTTCGATCCGTTCGGGCGCAAGCCTGCGGCGCGGGCCGGCTAGACCGCCCGGATCCTGAACGCAGAAAGGCGCCCGACCGGCCGGTCGGGCGCCTTTCGTCGAATACGATCCGGATCAATAACCGTAATAGAAGCGGCGTGGGCCGTAATACGGGCGCCGCCAGTACGGCCGCGGGCCGTAATAATAGGGGCGCGGTCCGTAGAACGGCCGCGGTCCGTAGAACGGGCGGCAATAGCCGAAGCGGTTCGGGAAGAAGCCCGGGCCGCAGCCGCCGGCCACCTTCGTCACGCCCGTCTCCGACGCGAGCGTGCCCGCCGTGCCGAGGCCGATCGGGGCGGCCTGTACGGTCGACGCAAGACCCAAGCTACCGATCAAGCCGCCCGCGACGAGGGCGGCCATCCCGAGCACCTTGACGTGCATCATCGTGGGATCTCTCCTTGGGAGTGAGGGGCGGCCGCGAGGACCGCCCTGCCCCGCAAGGAAAGAACTAACGACCTGAATGCACGATGAGCGCGCCTGTCGGCTCCCGCTCAGCTCGGGATGCGTCTCAGCGGCGCTTGGACTTCCCCGGCGCCGGCCCAGAGACCACCGGGTCGGCCGCGGCCCGCATGGCCGCGCCGCGGCCGCGCCGGCTCTGGCCGAGGCCGGAGCTCTTGGCGAGCTCGGAGCGCTGGGCGGCGTAGTTGGCGGCGACCATCGGGTAGTCCGGCGGCAGGCCCCACTTCTGGCGGTAGGCTTCCGGGGTGAGCCCGCGCCCGGCCAGGTGACGCTTGAGCGTCTTGTACGGCTTGCCGTCCTCAAGGCTGATGATGTGGTCGGGGGTGACGGTCCGGCGGATCGGCACCGGCGGCGCCACCCTCTCGGGCTCCGGCGCCGGTGCCGCGCCGAGCTGGCTCAGCGACGTGTGGACCGCCGCGATCAGTCCAGGGACGTCCGCTGCCGGAACGGAGTTGTTCGCCACATAAGCCGACACGACGTCGGCGGCGAGCTCGATCAGGTCGAGCGACCGGGTGGGGTCATCGTTGGTCATGGCGCACCAGATCGAAATGACTGGCTCAAGAGGGCACGTGTTGTCGGGGGCGTCAACCACAGGTGATATGCGTAACAACAGAATTCGTCAGTCTCGATACGAAATAGAAAAAGTATCGCACGCGATTGGCCGGCTGGCTCCGCATCGCGCCGGAGGCGGTTCGGCCCGGGCGGCGCCGGGGCCACACCCGCCGGGATATCGTGCTAGCCCGTTGGTCCTGACGGTTTTTTCACGAACGGCGGTTTCCCCTCGGTGGGGAAATGCCCTAGCTGTTGCTGCATTGCGCCATCCGGCGCCCCGTTCCTGTCAGCACGATCCGCAAGACATCCCATGACCGACAAGAACCGCCGCTTCCTGGTCATCGGCACCGCCGCCGGCCTCGCCTCGACGCTGCTGGCGGGCGCGTGGCCGCGCCCCGCCTTCGCCTGGACGGACCAGGATTTCGCCCCCGTCCGGCGCCGGCGCTCCCGCGATCCCGTCCCGGCGGATGACGGCGCGTTCTACGACACGCGGGGCCAGGCCACCGATCCCTATTATCGGACCGAGCCCGTCCCCACCGAGGCGCCGGAGGAGGATTCGTTCTGGGGCGGCGGCCGGCGCGCCGTGGCGCCGCAGCCGGGCACGGTCGATCCGAACGCCGCGATCGTGGTCGATGACGGGCCGATCGACTACGCCCGTGCCTATGCGGCGCTCGACACCGAGCCGTTTCCGGTCCCGGCCTTCCGCTGGCGCCGGGCGAACCCGTCCTTCCTGCGCCAGGAGGTCGCCTATGGCGGCCGCTACGCGCCCGGCACGATCGTGGTCGATCCGCGGGCGCACCACCTCTACCTGATCCAGGAGGGCGGCCGGGCGCGCCGCTACGGCGTCGGCGTCGGCCGCCAGGGCTTCGCCTGGAACGGGGCGGCCACCATCAACTCCAAGCAGGCCTGGCCGGACTGGTACCCGCCCAAGGAGATGATCGCCCGCCAGCCGGCCCTGGCCCGCAGCGTGTCCAAGCTGCAGAGCGGCCTCGGCGTGCCGGGCGGCCCGCGCAACCCACTCGGCGCCCGCGCCCTCTACCTGTGGCAGAACAACAAGGACACGCTCTACCGCATCCACGGCACCACCGAGCCGGAGAGCATCGGCCGCAGCGTCTCCTCGGGCTGCATCCGGATGATCAACCAGGACGCGATCGACCTCTACGCCCGGGTGCCGGTGGGCGCGCAGGTGGTGGTGCTGGGCTGACATCACAGGCCCGCCCAGCAGAGGCGCACGGCGCACCTCTGCTTGGCTTCTTGTTCTTGCAGCATTTGGCCGGCGGAATGATGCCGGGGGGATCAGGGCCGCCGCAGGGCCGGTCCTCCCCCGGTGATGTCCGGCGGCAGGCGGGCTCCTTCCTCGGCCTGGTCGACCGCTCGCAGCACGAGCCGGCGCAGGGCCTCTGCGCCCGGCGCGGCCTCCGCGACGAGGGCCCGCACCTCCGGCTCGGGGGCCGACAGGATCTCGGCCTCGAGCGCCTCGGTCAGGCGGTCGAGCGCGCGGTCGGGGCGCCACTGGGTCATCGCGGGCCTCCCTCGGAATCGAGCCGCAGCAACGCGCGCCGCAGCCGCTTGCGGGCGCTGTCGTAATCCGTCTGGGACAGGCCGTGCCGGGCGCGGATCTCGCCGGCGGAGCGGCCGTGGCCCAATCCCTCGATGATCCGCAGCACCGTCTCGTCGCCGGAGAACAGCGCCACGATCCTGCCGAGCGCCTGTGCGGCGGCGATCGCCCGCTCGGGATCGGCACCCTCGCGGTCCGCCGCGTCGTGCTCCCGCCACGCCCGCTCCTGGGCCAGCCAATCTTGAGCCAGCCACTCTTGGGCCAGCCGCCGCCGGAGGTCGTGCTCGATCGAGCGCATGCATCCGGCCAGGAAGACCAGGACCGGAACCCCCGGCGGCCAGCGCCGCGTGCCGTCGAGCGCCCGCACGATCGCCTCGTGCAGGATGTCGGACCAGTCGGTGCCGGGAAGCCGGCGCGCCCGCAGCCGGGCGAGCGCCCGCAGGCGCGCGAGATCGACGGTCGACAGGTCGCGGATCGCCCCCGCGACGTCGCGCTGCTCGGCCTCGTCCGTCTCCATCGTCACCACGTCCGCACTCGTCCAGGGTCATGCGCATGGGCGCGCCGACTGCGGACAGGCGCGGATCGAAATTTTGCGAAATGGTCCGGCCGGTCCGCGTCCCGTCGGTTCATGCGCCTCCTCTCGTGGCCGCGCATCGGCGGCTGGAGAGCGCGCATCCGGAGCAGGCACCATGACACGGGACGAGCGGGCCGCCATCGCACGGCACATCTACGCCAGGCACGTCGCCCACGCGGCGGCTGCGGACGAGGCCGGGCTGCGCAGCGCCCTGGAGGCGGCCCTGGCCGTCATCCCTCGCGAGCGCTTCCTGCCGCCCGGACCCTGGCACCTGGCCCGCCTGTCCGGCGGCTATACGCCGACGCCCGATGACGATCCGGTCTATCTCTACCAGGACGTGCCCGTGGCGATCCGGCCGGAGCGGCACCTCAACAACGGGCAGCCCTCCTTCCTGGCCGGCCTGATCGCCCGGGGACGGCCGGGCCGGGGCATGAAGGCGGTGCATGTCGGCACGGGGACCGGCTACTACACGGCCCTGCTGGCCCGCCTCGCCGGGGCGGAGGGCCATGTGCTCGGCATCGAGCATGACCCCGCCCTCGCGGCCTTCGCGGCCGAGGCGCTGGCCGAACTGCCGCAGGTCCGCATCGTCGCGGGCGACGGCGCCGCCATGACGCTGCCCCCGGCCGACCTCGTCCTCGTCAATGCCGGCGCGGTGCGTCCGGCCTATGCCTGGCTCGACGCGCTCAAAGTCGGCGGGCGGCTGGTCCTGCCCCTGACGGCCGGGCCGCGGCCCGGCACGCCGATCACCCGAGGGGCCGTCTTCCTGATCGAGCGTCGCGACGAGGGGCACTACACGGCGCGCTGCCTTTCCCCGACCCTGATCTATCCCTGTGCCGGCGCCCGCGATCCTGTGGCCGAGCGGGCCCTGGCACGCGCTCTGGCGGCCGGCGGCCAGGAGGCCGTCCGGATGCTTCACCGCACCGATGCGCTTCCCGACGACAGATGCTGGTTGCGCGGGCCTGGCTGGTGCCTCGCCTATGGATGACGGAGGGTTCGCGCACCGGCCTCGTCCGCGACGACAGCGAAGCCGGCGACCACTGCCCGACGATGGCACGGGATGCCGAGGCATCGACCGCGTGAGCGGCATCCCGGAACCGGGACATGCGCTACGCGGGCGGCCGGACCTTGGCGCTCGGGACCGCGTGCGCGGTCGCCGGGTCGGCCAGGATCGTCTTCACCGCTGGCAAGGCGGCCGCGGAGGCGACGAGGCCGGCATTGCGCCGCACGTAGAGGCCCCAGGCGGTGACGAGCAGCGTCACCAGCGCGCCGGTCAAGGCGGTGGCGGTGTCGGCATCGATCCAGCCGCGCCCGACGGCGATCCCGCCGCCGAACTGCAGCAGGGTGCGCAGCAGCGTGGTGAGCTGGTCCTGGTTCATGACGATCTCCTGTCGAAGGATGGTGGGGCGGAATGTGCCCGTCAGGCCGCGACGGGCTGGCCGCAGGCCGGGCAAGGGGTCGGTGCGGCGGGACGCTCCGGGGCGGCATGGAGCGCGAGCGCCGCCGCCCGCACCTCCTCCACCCGTCGACCCCAGCCGCGCCCGAAGCGCGGCCAGGTCGACAAAGCCCGCAGGAACGTCAGCCGCCCGTCGCACAGGGCGTCGATCAGCGCCGGCCCGTCCCGGCCCTTGAGCGCCGCCAGCGTTACCGGGCCGAGCCGCCCGTCATCGGCGAGGCCCAAGGCCCGCTGCAGCCCGATCACCGCCCGCCGCGGGCCGCTGTTCACCGCGAAGTCGAACAGCGCGTAATCCAGCCCCGCCGGCAGCGCGTCACCCTGGATCGCGTCCCAGAACCGCCGCCGGTAGAGCGGCGCCACCGAAGCCACCGTCAGTGCCCGCACCTCCGCCCGCATCGCCGGCCGGCCGAGCCACAGGCTCAGCGTGCCGATCGTCACCCCGAGGTTCGTCGCCCCTCCCGGGTCGTGCGGGTCGTCCGACCACCCGCCCTCGTGTGTCAGGACGAGCGAAAGCGCCCGCTCGAACGTGCTCGCGGCCATACCGTCTCTCCGGGTTGGGCAGGGTGGTGCGGCGCGCCGGCCTTGCGCCGGGCGTCAGGCCGCGATCAGGGGCAAGGGGTCAAAGGGCGGCAGCCTGGCGCCACAGCGCGTCCAGCTCCGCCGCGTCGGAGCCGAGCGCGGCGCCGAGCTGCGCCACCATCGGGTGACCGCGCTCGAACGCGGTGGCGCCCGACAGCAGCATCCGGGCGGCGAAGCGCTCGGCCGCCGGCAGGCCCGCCACCGCCGCCTCGATCCGCGCCGGCAGCACGCCCGTCATCACCGCCGCCAGCGCCTCGTCGGGCGTGATTGCGCCGGCCTGCGCCAGGGCCTGGAAGAACTGCCGGTCCGACACCGCCGGCAGGGGTGCGGCCGGCGCCGGCGCGGCTTGCAGCGCCGCGAGCTGCGCCGCCAGGGCGTCCCGCTCCGCCTCCGCGGCATCGCGCGCCGCCGCCGCCACATCGCGCGCCTCGGCCATCTCGTCGCGGTCCCGTCGCGCCGCCTCCGCGGCGGCCATCGCCGCATCACGTCCGGCCAGCGCCGCGGCGTCGATCCCGTCCAGGACCGCCGAGAGCGGGAACCCCGCCGCCTCGGCCTGCGCGGGCGTCAGCGCCCCGCTCGCCACGAACTGCGCCTCGCTCGCGCCCGGCGGCGTCACGTGCCGGCCCAGCACCACGTGCCAGGCCGGCGCCTCCGCCGATCCCGCCGGCCGCCCGCGATACAGGAACTCGTACAGGTAGGCTTCGCTCATCTCACCCTCACGCCGCGACCGGGCTGTCATCCGACAGCCGCCGCCAGTTGCCGTTGGAGTAGCAGGCGACCACGCCCGTCCCGGCGCCCGCGCCCTCGCCGGACTTGCGGCCGTTCGAGACGTAGATCACCGCCCCGGCCGTTCCCGCCGGCACCGTCGCCACGGTGTACGAGCCGGGACGGATGGAGCCGGCAGCCACTATGTTGTGACTGAAGGTCGCCGCCCCGGTTGCCCTGGAGAGAGCGAGCGGCGTGAACAGGAAGCTGCCCGTGTCGCTGAATGCCGCCAGAACATAGTCGGACCCGGAGTTCCCGCCCGTTTCGGGTGTTCCCGTTGCCTGCATGGCCCAGCGCAGCATCCCGGCCGACTGGATGTTCACGCCTCGCGAGTAGCCCGATGCGCCGTTGATGAAGGACGACGTGTACTGAGACGTGTTGCCGCCGACACGCATCTCTCCTGCGACGCTCAGGACACCGCTCCCGCTCAGCGTCGCGACAGGTACGGTGCCGGCATACCACTTGTGGAATGCGTTCGCGGTCGGGACGCTGTTCCACAATGTGCTGCCGTCGATGCCGATCGCGTAATCGACATCGCTGCCCGACAAGGCGGGAAACAGCACGATCTTCGTTCCGACCGAGCGCGTCGTCGTGGTCGGGGGCGCCACGCCCGCGTTGCGATAGCCGATGACGTTGCTGGCGCCGTTGTCCAGGTTCACCGCACCCCCGCTGACGGTCAGCGCGCTCACGGTCGTGGAACCCGTGTTGCGGTTGATGACGAAGGGCGTCGCCCGATAGGTGCCGTCGTCGGAGAACGTGTTGATGAAGAAGTTCGAGCCGGCGTTGGACCCGCTCTCCGCGGTGCCGTCGACGCCGTAGTCCCAGCGGAAGGCGCTGCCGGTGAGAACCCGCGTCGTCCGGAAGGCGCCGGCGGCGCCGCTCAGCGCCAGGCTGGCGAAGGTCGGGACGTTGCCGCTCCCCAGCCCGAGCGCGGTCGCGCCCTGCGCCGCCGTGCCGGCGAGGACGCTGCGGCCGGGGGCGCTGGCGTCGGTGATGTCGGCGGCGGCCGGGCCGGTCACCGGCTTGCCGGAGGCGCGGACGTAATCGCGCACCGTCCAGGCACCGGACGCGTCCGAGGTCGCCAGCGCCGTGTCGCCGGGGGCGGTGACCAGGGGGGCGCCGCCCGGCAGGACCAGGCTGGCGGGATTGTGGGTGAGCGTCGCGGCGCCGGTGAAGCGCAGCAGGCGCAGGCGGTGCGGGCTGGTGCCGAAGCTCGTCACCGTGCCCGATCCGGTGAGCGCCACCTTGAGGGCGGGGAGCGCGCCGAGGTCGACGGTGGCGGCGACCGGGGCGGAGGCCTCCGCGGCCGCGAGGTCGAGGCCGCCGGTGCCGCGGTCGACCCGCAGGGCCTCGCGCCAGGCGGCGCCATCGGGGGAGACCTTCAGGCGCAGGTCGTCGTCGCCGGTCAGGCCCAGTTCGGCCCGGCCGGAGAAGCCGGACTGGAACAGCAGCGACAGGGTGTTGCCGGAGGCTTCCTTGTTGAGGGTGTAGCGCAGATCGCCGCTGCCGCCCTCGCCCACCGTCAGGGCGGTCCACAGCGCCTTGTTGAGCTTGGCGGCGAAGGGGTTCTGCGCGTCGGCGGTGGTGCCGAGGCCGAGCCGGGCGAGGTTCTGCAACGCCGTCAGGGTGGAGCGGAACGAGGCCCAGGCCACACCTGTACAGGTGTAGAGGTCTGCCTCGTCCGCCACGAAGGCGAGCCAGCCGGGGCGCGGCACGAAGCTGCGCCACGCCCCGTCCTGGTAGCGCACCACCCGGCCGGCCCAGCCCGCCCACGCCCCCGTGGGGGCGGCCCCCGCGATCAGGTAGCGGTCGCCCTCCGCCGGGCTCGCCGGCGGCGCGGTCAGGTCCTTGTCGAGGACGGCGAGCTGGACCAGCGTGTCGAGGGCGACGAGCGCCTCGTTGTGGGTCACGTGCTTCTGCGCCTGCGCCGCCGCCATCAGCGGCAGGGCGAGGTTGGCGGTGGCTGCGTCAGGCATACAGGGTCGCCCTCAGGGCCGCGCCGCGGCCGTAGGTTGCCGAGAGTTGGTGGATGGCGACGGACAGGCTCGCGACCGGCCCGCCGAAATCGGCCGCCTGGTGGGCCGCCGTGTAGGTGACGGTGGGGCCTGCGACCTCGAACGTGCGCAGCACCATGGAGCCCGCCAGCACGTCGAGGGCGTAGGCCTCGGCTTCCTCCGCGAGCGGCACCTCGACCTGTTCCCAGGGGTCGCCGTCGATCCGGGTGCGCCGGATCCACGACAGGACCAGGTCGCCCGACTCCGCCCGCACCATCCGGGCCTGCGCCGGGGCGTAGGGGCGCAGGCCCACGCCGCGGAACGCCAGGGTGGCGCCGGTGAAGCTCGGATCGTCCTGCGGCCGGCCGAGCGGGCCCCAGCGCCAGGCGAGCGGCAGGGTGCGGAGCGCCAGGGGCATCCCGGACTGCACCAGCGCGTCGGTGAGCACCACGAACGGCGCCCCGGCCGGGGTCGGGGCGCCCAGGGCGAACTCCGTCCCGAGCTGGCCGCGCAGCAGCGTGGCGAGCCGGTAGCGCCTGGGTGCCAGCAGCGTGGCTTGCGCCCATTGCAGCACCTCCCACTCGCCCGACGGCGTCAGCAGGGCCGCGACGTTGGCTCCGTTGAGCACGTCGATCTCGGGGGCGGAGGCCAGCTCCACCCCGCGCGGCACCTCGACGTACACCGCGTTGACCCGGTCCCACCGCCCGCACGGGCCGCCAAACAGCGCCGCCGTCAGCTGCCCGATGATCGACCGCGCGCCGATCGCCGCGTCGTCCACGAACGCCCCGCCGGCGGTCGCGCGCAGGACCGCCACCGGCGACCACGGCGCCGTGTAGGCGGCGAGGTAGGGCGCGTGCGCCACCGTGTCGGCGCGCAGGAGCGGCAGGTCGAGGAACTGGAACAAAGCCACCCCCACCGTCGCCGGCGGCTCGGCCGGGCGGGGCGTCGCGGTGCCGTCCCGGTAGGCGAACACCGACAGGTCGGTGCGGATGCCGCTCGCCGGCCGGCCCGCTTCCAGGCCGAGGCGGGTCAGCCGGTAGTCGGCGCCGCTCCCGGCGAGAGAGAGGGTGACGACGTCGCCGGCATCGAGCGCCAGGCAGGACGGCGGCAGGGTCGCCCCGACCTGCTCGCGCTCGACCACGCCCTGATAGAGCAGGGCCTGCGCGATGCCCCGCGCCGCCCCCTCGTCCAGGCACAAGGGCACCGAGACGCGCTGCACCGCGTTGGCCCGGCCGTTGGTGCGGCGCGCCTCGACCGACGCGGACTGGTAGCCGCGTTGCGGATCGATGTAGGTCAGCGCCACCACCCCCGGCAGCGCCGTCTCCTCCCCGCGGGTGCGCCGGTAGTCGCCGCCGCTGCCCTCCCGCGCCACCAGGTCATCCGCCGTCAGGGCCGCCGCCGGGGCTCGCGCCAGCGGCGCGAAGACCAGCCGCCCGGCCGACTCCGCCGCGTCGAAGAAGAAGCACGTGCGCAAGGGGTCGAGCGAGGCGCGCGGCGTCTGCACCTCCGTGACGGCGTAGCCCTCCACCAGGCCATGGAGCTGGCCGACATCGATCGGCACGCCGAGGCCCCCGCACAGCTCGGCCACCACGTCGGCGATCGGCGTCAGGCCGAGCCGCCCGTTGATCCAATGGCCGAGCCGGTAGTTCGGCCCGTCGCTCCACACGCTCGCTTGGCGCGGGAAGTCCGGGTAGGGCCGGGCATCCCAGGTCCAGACGAACAGCCGCTCGGGATCGACCATCCGGCCACCGTAGACCGCCGAGACCGGGTTGCCGGCCGCCCCCTGCCAGTAGGGGAGCGTGGCTT
Source organism: Methylobacterium frigidaeris (assembly GCF_022179185.1). Taxonomy (GTDB): domain Bacteria; phylum Pseudomonadota; class Alphaproteobacteria; order Rhizobiales; family Beijerinckiaceae; genus Methylobacterium; species Methylobacterium frigidaeris. The sequence goes on from NZ_BPQJ01000016.1 coordinate 17,330, forward strand.
CGAGGTAGGCCCGTTGCGCCGCCAGGTCGCGCCGGCCATTCGAGAAGTACGGCAGGAAGCTTTCCGACGATTTCGGATCGACGAAGACGTTGGGCTGGTTCATGCCCTTGTCGACCGCCGGGCAGCCGAGTTCGATGAACCGGACCGGCTTGCCCTGCGGCACCCACCCCGTCGCGGTGGCCTGGCGCACCCCGCCCGGCCGGTCGCGATGCGGGTTTTCCCACCAGGCGCGCAGATCCTTGAGGCGGAAGACCCAGTGCTCGCCGTAAGCGGTATCGGCGATCGGCACCCGGTTCTGGGCGTCGCGATCGGCGGGCGTCGGATAGGACCAGTCGAACAGCTCGCCGGCCGCGACGTTGCCGGCGAGGTAGCCCGGATCATAGGGCGAGGGAGCGCCTGCCTTGGCGTCGAGATGGTCGAACCCGTCGCGCCAGTCGGCGAGCGGCATGTAGTTGTCGATCCCGACGAAGTCGATGTTCGGGCTCGACCACAGCGGATCGAGGTGGAAGTACACGTCGCCCGAGCCGTCGGCCGGGCGATGACTGGCGTATTCCGTCCAGTCGGCCGAGTAGCCGAGCTTCGTCGCGCCCCCCAGGATCGCCCGCGCGTCGGCCGCCAGGCTCACGAGCTGCGCCACCGCCGGGAAGGTCGAAGGCCCCGACCGCACGGTGGTGAGCCCGATCATCTCCGAGCCGATCAGGAACGTGTCGACCCCGCCCGCGGCCTCGGCCAGGCGCGCGCAATGCAGGATGAAGCGGCGGAACGAGAACTCCGCCTTGGCGCAGGTCACCGTCCGGCCGTTCCACGCCAGATCCGCCGGCGCCACGCTGCCGAAGAACGCCGCCACCTGGCCGGCCGCCGCGGCGGTCTTGTCGGGGCTGCCGGGCCGGCCCGGGGCCGGGTGGCAGGTCACGCGCCCGCGCCAGGGAAAGGCCGCCTGCTCCGCCCCGCCATGGGGATCGGGCAGCCCGTTGCCGGCGGGAATGTCCATCATCACGAACGGGTAGAGCGTGACCGCGTAGCCCCGCCCTTTCAGGGCCTGGATCAACTGCACCACCGACAGGTCGGACGGCGCGCCACCGAGCAACGGGCCGCCGGCCGCGTCGCGGCTGACGATCCCGGCGCTCGCCCGGTCGACCCCGCCGGCGAGCCATTCCGGGGTGGTCGACTTCGTGGCCGTCTCGACCTTCGGGACGATGCGGCAGGCGCCGAGCCGCAGATCCGTGCCGTGCCAGGCGACCACCAGCGAGACGTGCCGGCAGCGCGGCGCCTCGGCGGCGAGCTGGTCGAGCGCCTTGAGCGCGTCGACCCCGCCCGAGACCGTGTTCTGCCCGCTGATCCCGCCGAAGGTCGCGGCGTTGACCGGCGCGGTGGCGTAGGTGAACTCGCCCATGCTCGGGATCATCGTGACGGCGGTGACCAGCTCCTCGAGCCGCGGCCGGCCCGAGGCGTTGGGCGCGCGCCGGATCACCTCCGCGGTGATGACCGGGACGCGGTTGCCGAACTCCCCGAGCGGCAGGTCCTCGAACACGATGTAGGCGAGGCCACGATAGGCCGGGGCGTTGGCCGCGCCCTCGATGGCCGCGATCTTCGGGTCCGGCCCCTGCGCCTCGTCGCCGAGATAGACCCGGGCGCCGTAGGCGGCGAGCGCGATCCGCTTGCCGTCCGCGTAGACCTGGCCCACGGCGACGATCGGGCCTTCGCACAGGGCGATCGCCACGCTGACGCTGTAGGAATAGGTCACGTTGAACTGCTTCTGTCCGCCGCCGCCCTTGCCGCCGGAGGACTTCACCTTCTCGACCTTCTGCGTCTCCTTGAGCTTGGTGGCCCAGATGATCTGCCCGCCGACGCGGACGCGGCCGAAGACGCGCGCGAGGGCCGCGCCCTCGGTCGAGGCGGTGACGTGGAGGTCGGAGAGGCGCGGGCCGAGGTTGATCTGCGGCTTGGGGCGCGCGCCGAACAGGGCGCGATCGAGGGCGCTGCCGCCGGCGGCGCCGAGCACCTGGCCGATGGCGCCGCCGATCGGCCCGCCGAGCGCGTTGCCGACCGCCTGGCCGGCATAGGACAGGACCAGCGTGCTCACGTCGGGATCTCCGGGAAGCGGAAGGCGTAGGCGATGCGCCGGGACCAGGCCGGCGGGATCCAGGTCTCGACCACGGCGTGACCGTCATAGGCGTGGATCATCACGGACGGGGCGACCACGATCCCGCAATGCTTGGCCGGCAGGCGGTCGCGCCAGCGGAACAGCAGCACGTCGCCGGGCTCGGCCGCGCCTGGTTCGAGCGCCACCAGGTGGCGGGCGGCGGCATCCCGCAACGTCTCCTGCCCCCGGTCCTCGGCCCAGCTCGGGGTGTAGGGCGGCGGCACCTCCGGCTCGGCGCCGTACAGCGCGGCGTAGACGCCTCGCAGCAGGCCGAGGCAGTCGCAGCCCGCCCCGCGCAGGCTGGCCTGGTGGTGATAGGGCGTGCCGAGCCAGGTGCGCGCCAGCGCGACGACGCGCGCGCGGGTGTCAGCCGAGGCGGCCTCCATCATTGTCCGCTCCCTGGACGGCGTAGGCCACGGCGTAGTCGTTGCCCGGAAGATCCGGGAAGCCGCGGAAGTTGACGACGTTGGCGAACTTGTCCCGGCAGCTCGCCAGGGACTTGTCGCAGCCGGCGACGACCTGGAACCCGTCGCCGGCCATGATCGGGGCCGGCATCGGCTCCCACAGGTCGAGGGTGGCCAGCGCGCCGGCGCGGGCCTGGGCCCGCACCTCGACCGCGGCGCCGGCATTGGCGCCGGAGGTCCAGACCAGCCGGCCGGCCTCGAACCAGCGGGCGGCGTAGCCGGCGAGGCCGGAGGCGGCGAGGCTGCGGGCGCTGCGCACCGTCGCGACCGTGCCGGCGCCGCGCATCGCCGGGGCGGTGGCGTCGATCCGGCAGCGGGCATCGCCGAGGAGCGCGTCGCAGGAGCGCTGGTAGACCCAGCCGCGGGGCTGGTTCAGCCGATCGGCGAGGCCGCGGACTTCCGCCGTGAAGGCGGTGGGCCCACGGGAGACCTCGCCCACGGTGCCGGAGAGGACGAGGACGCGGTCGGCCGGGCTCGACCAGTCGACCCGCCACACCGCGACCGCGGCGCCGTCGAACAGGCCCCGCGCCAGCTCGGCTTCCGCCAGGCGCCCGCTGGTCAGCGCCCCGACGATCTCCAGGGAGTCGGCCGCGAGACCGGTGCCCTGTTCGAGCGCGGTGCCGGTGGCGCCGCTCTCGGCCGAGCACAGGACGCCGTCGACGGTGAGGTCTAGGTCATGGTCGGTGAAGCCGAGGCGCAGGCCGTCGGTGCGGGTGACGATCCAGCACTGGCACAGGGTAGTCACCCCGCTCGCGAGGCGAGCAGTCAGGGTGGGCGAGAGCGTCTTCATGGGATCAGCGGCGGATCTCGAGGATCGGGATGTCGGCGACGAGCCCGGCGCGCAGGGCCTGATGGTCGATCTCGATGCGGTCGGTGGCGAAGCGCACCGGCACGTCGAAGGTGAAGCCCGCCGTCACCACGGCCCCGGACGCGGGCGCGGCCGTGAGGGTGACGAGGCCGGTGGCGGGATCGAGCGCGAAGGCCGAGGCGGCGAGCGCGACGCCGCCGACCGCGACGGTGACCGAGCCGGCGACCGGCTTGGTGATCGGGCGGGCATAGGGCGCGAAGGCGGCGCCGTAGGTCTTGGCGAGCGGGAAGGCGCGGGTGGTGCCGTCGCCGGTGCCGAGGCGCTGGTCGGTGGGGGCGACGGCGCGGCCGGGAGCGGCCGAGCTGTGGTCGAAGGTGTCGCGCCAGCGAAAGCCGTAGAGCGGCCCGCGGCGCTCCTCGAAGAAGGCAATCAGCATGGCCACGTCCTCGGCCGAGCGCAGGGCGGGTCCGGCATTGTAGCGGCGCCGCGAGTGGCGCCAGAGGCTGTTGCGCTCCTCGTCGCCGGAGCCGAGCGTGACGATCTCGGTACGCCGCTCCGGCCCGCCGCGGGAGCCGTAGGACAGGGCGAGGGGGAAGCGGACCTCGTGGAAGGGGCTCGGCATGGGTCACGGGCTCCGGATGCTCACAGGCCCCTCAGGCCGCGCTGCACCGCCCGGGCCAGGGCGGCGCTGACCTGCGCCTCCGAGCGGTGAAAGCTCGGGGCGTCCGCGGTGGCGATCGAGACCGAGACCTGGACGGTCGGGGCGGGGGCCGGGGTCGTGACGCCGTGCGTCGCCGGCAGGATCCGCCCGGGCTGGAGCGGCACGAAGGTCTCGCGGCCGCTCTCGCCCACCGTGTAGGCGACGCCTGGGGTGACGGGACCGCCGGCGGCGCGGCCGGTCGGGTTCCGGGTCAGGCCGAGCGAGCCGAGCGCGTCGCCGATCAGGTCGCTTCCGGGGCTGCCGCGGCCGAACAGGCCGTCGAAGGCCCGGTCGAGGCCCCGGCTCGCGAGCGTGGTGGCGAGCCGCGCGACCACCGTGGTCAGGCGCTCGCCGTGCAGGATCGCGCCCTTGAAGCTGTCGGCCAGCGCCGAGCCGAGCTCCCGCGAGGCGGACTGGGCGGCGCGCTGCGCGGCCTCGGCCCGTTCCACCTGGGCGGTCGCGGCGCCATAGGCCTCCGCCACCCGGTCGACCTCCTCGCGGAGCGCCGGCGTCACCGCGAGATCCGCCTTCTTGGCCGCCTCCAGCAGCCGGAACGCCGCCTCGGCCTTCGCGGCGGCGCCCTCCTCCCGGCCGACCGCGCCGGCCTCGACCTGCAGGAGATTGGTGCGCCGGGTGAGGCGCGCCACCTCGTCGCGAAACGCGTCGTCCTCCGGCTCCGCGGCCTTGACGGGCTGCGCCGGGGACCGGGCGGGCGCCCGGGCAGGCTCGGGGGTGGCGGTGCCGCCTGGGGCAGACATGGCGATCTGGGCGAGGCTGCCGCGGGGCGCGGCGTCGCTGATCGCGAAGGCGTCGGTGATGCGGGCGCGGATCGCCGCGTCCTCGCCGGAGGCTGCCCGCACCCGCCGACCGAGATCCGCGACGAGGTCGGCGGTGGCCGGGATCTTGTCCGCGATGCTCCCGACCGCGCCCGCCACCGCCTCGAACCCCGCCACCGCCTCCCGGGAGGCGGAGCCGGCCTCGGTGAGGCGGGCGGTCAGGCTTCCGACCGCGTCGTCGACCCGGCGCAGGGAGGCGCCGTCGGCCGCCATCGGCAGGGCGCTCGCCTGCTCGACGGCGCGCTGGAGCCTGCCCAGAGTCTCCGGCGCGGCCATGCGGGCGAGCTCGTCGCGCACCTCGGCGCCGGCCCGCGCCATCGCGGCCGCGATGCGCCCGCCCCCGGCCTCGACGGCGCGCTCGGCTTCCGCCATCGCCCGCTCGGCGAGCGGCCCGGCCCGGGCGAGCTCGCGCTCATAGGCCTCGACATTGGCCTCCAGGGAGACCACCAGGCGCTCGATCTCAGTCGTCATGCGGGGGATCCGTCGTCATCCGGCAGGCCTCCTTCCGGGAAGCCTTCACCGGGCGCGCCCTGGAGCCAGGCCCAGAGCGCGTCCTCCTCCTGCGGCGTCGGGGCGTCCGCCGCGTCCGGGTCGCGGGCGCGGTTGAAGCCGTCGACGTAGGCGGCGAGCTGCCACAGGCTCATCGCCCGCAGGTCGGCGGCGGGCAGGCCCATGGCGGCGGCGGCGCCGTAGAAGGCCGCGAAGGCGATCCGCCCCTGCGGGCCCGCAGCACCCGTGGAGCGGCCGACCCGCTCGTCCTCGGTGCCCTCCAGCGCCGCCGCCAGCACCAGGGCGGCCTTGGCGATCAGCGGGATGCAGGGCAGCCCGTCGAGGCGGCGGGCGATGGCGTGGGCTTGCGGCACCGGGGTGCCGCCGCCGATCAGGCCGAGGCGCAGCACGTCGCGGACGTCCTGGAACCGGTAGAGCCGGCCGGCATGGAACCGGTGCAGCAGGGCGGCGGGCCCCGCGCCCGTGGCCTCCTGCAACGCCTCCAGGTCGCCGATGGCGAGGCGGAAGCGGTGAGTAGTGTCCTCGAGAGCGAGGTCGATATGGCCGTCGCGGCTCATGGAAGCCTCACGCGGCCGCCGTGAAGGACACCGCCCCGGTCGATTGCAAAGCCACCGCAACGGTGCAGCGCTCGCCGCGCACGGCGCCGACCTCGAAGCTGGTGAGGTGGAAGAGCCCCTCCCAGGCGCCGCCGCCGTCGGCGCCGGTGCCGCTCACCTCGACCCGGGCCTTCACCGGCCCGTCTGCCTCGAAGGCTGCGCGCCAGCGGGCGATGCTCTGACGGGCCATCACGCCCTTGCCGGAGACCGCCACCGACTTCGAGACCGCGAACCGGTCGACGAAGGGCGCGGCGTCCTCGTTGGCGCAGTCGGGCACGACCGCGCTGTTGGTCTCCTTGGTGAACTGCGCCGCGCGCTCGGTGAGGCCGCACGGCGCCTCGAAGGTGCCCGCTTTAGAAGGGCTCTCGAGCTTCACGGCGATCGCCGAGAACGGCAGGGTGGTGGGCTGGGCCATCGGGTCACTCCTCGAGAAATCAGACGGTTTCGGCGGCGACGGCGCCGAAGCGGGCGACGCCGTGCCAGGAGCCGGGCCCGAGGGGTTCCGGCAGCACCAGGCTGCGCTCGTGCGACAGCCACAGGAGCTCGCCGCGGGCGAGCGCCAGGTCGGCCTCGTCGAGGGCGGCCGCGACGGTGGCGAGCAGCTCCTGCACCGGCCCGAGGCCGCGGGCCCCGCGCAGGAAGGCATGCACGGTCAGGCGGCAGGCGCAGCCGCGCCAGCCCTGCGCTTCGTAGGGACTCACCTCCGGCGGATCGACGCGCAGGAACGGCCATTCCTCGCGGGCGCTCACCGCCTCGCGCACCCGGTCGCCGACGAGCGGGCGCAAGGCGGGATCGGCGAGGAGGCGGGTGCGCACCGCCCGCAGGAGCTGGGGCGAGAGATCGAGGCCGGCCATCACCCCCTCCCCGTCAGGCGCGCGACCGCCGGGCCGATCACCGGCCGGACCGCTCGTGTCGCGGTGCCGAATTCCCGCGCGATCAGGCCGGGTGCCTCGACCGTGACGGCGGCGCCGTCTCGCATCTCCGCCGCCTCGGCGCGCCCGTCGGGCAGGTCTGTCTCGATGTCGACCGCGAGCGCGCTCGCGGCCTCCCGCGCGCGGGCCCGCGCGGCGTCGCTGCCAGCGCGGGCGAGGCGCGCGAGCCGCGCCTGGAGCGGGCAGGTCTCGGCTCTCTGCGTCACAAGGATCGTCCCTGGATGATGGCGTGGCTGCCGGCGGGGTCGGTCTCCACCGCGACGATGCGGTGGCGGATCCCCGCCAGGGTGATCTCGTCGTCCGGGTTCGGGGGGAGGCCGGGCGTCAGCACGACCGCCCGTACCAGGCGGCCCGGCAGGCCGGGCTCCTCGGCGGCCTCCCGGGCGCCGTCGATCCGGGCCCGGACGGGCTCGTCCGCGACGCCGCCCGGGCTGACCCGGTGCAGGACGGCCTCGTCGAAGAGAGGCGCGAAGACCGCTCCGAGATGGCGCCCGAGGCCGTTGAGGAGGAGGCCCATCACACCACCACCACGCCGACGCTGTTGCGGCGCATCACCTCGTGGAAGCGCCGTCCGTAGGAGGTGAGCCCAAGCGTGCCCGGGGCTGAGTCGGTGGGCGGGTCGTGGCGCTCGAGGTGGAGCGTGCCGCTGCGAAGCGCCTTGAGGTCGAGGGCGCCCGCCCGGGCGAGCTCGGCCTCGGGCCCGCCCCGCCCGTCGAGCGTGAGGGTGTGGGCGGCGTGGAGCATCCGCCCGAGGGCGGCATCCGCCGCCGGCCAGGCCGCCCCGACCCTGGGGCCGGCCTCCGCCAGTGCGTCCGCGACCGCCGCGTCGGGCACGCCCGCGAAGGCCGGAAAGCGGGCCCGGAAAGCCTCCGGGGTGGTCGCCTCCGCCATCTCACGCCTCCCCGCCGGAGGGCGGCCGCTCGCGGCCGCGGCGGTCCGGGCGCGGCTTCGGTGTCCCCGGATCGGGCTCCTCCTCCACCCGCACCTCGCCCGCCGCCTCCCAGGCGGCGAGGCAGGGGTCCGGTCGTTCGGGGAGCATCAGCACCACGCTCTCGCCGGGCAGCAGGAGCCGGGGGGCGCGGGCTCCCTTGGGCCAGACCAGCCGGGGGCCGGCCGCGTGGTTCGTCACCCGCATCATCGCGCGCCTCCCCCTAGATGCCGTCGAGGTAGCGGCAGGCGGCGGGGCGGCGGATGTCGAGGCCGCCGAGCCGGAAGGCGCCCGGCACCTCGAATCGCCACGGGCCGGTCTGCCAGGCCGGGAAGAACCGGAACGGCATCGGCAGCCACAGCTTCAGCACGGACGGGTCGCGGCGATACGCGACCAGACGGGCGGTACCGCCAGTGCCGGCGGTCTCGAGGGCCCGCACGCCGTAGACCGTCAGCTCCTGGCCCGTCTCCAGGGTGTAGACGTTGTGGCGCCGGATCCAGTCGAGCAGGGTGAGCGGGCTGATCCCGTCGAGGCGGCGCAGGCCGATGCCGAGCATCTGCTCGTAGGGCAGCAGCAGGGTATCGGCCATCTCGACGGTGTTCGAGCCGGTGAAGATGCCGACGAGCTGGCCGTTGACGTCGGCGAGGATCTGCTCCGGGCTCTTCTGGGCCCAGGCGCTGCTGCCGTTCGCGCCCGTCGCGGCGGCGCTGCCGACCGTCACGCCCGGATGGTTGAGCAGGCCGGAGAAGCCCTTGGCGGGGTCGCCCATGAGCGCGACCTGATCGATGAACTCCTCCGAGGCGAGCCGCGCCGCGTCGGCCTTGTCGGCGTCGAGGTTCATGCCGAGGAGCTGGGCCTTGCCGAGCTCCTCGAGGTCGTAGCCGTAGCCGATGCCCGCCATGGCGACGGTGGTCTCGTGCTGGCGGCGCAGCAGCTCGGCCTTCGGCAAGTCGGCGGCGGCGCCGTGGACCCAGGTCGCCTGCCCGACCCGGTCGACCGAGAAGTAGGTCACGGTCGGTACCCATTCGGGCGCCGCGGTGTCGACCGGCACCAGCCGGGGATAGCGGATCGCCGGGTACTGGGCGCGGTAGACGGTGGGCTCGATGAAGGCCTGCTGGCTGACCAGGAAGGCGAGCGCCCGGGGCGCGTCGGTGAGGAGGGTGCGGGTCATGGCTCGTGCCTCTCGTCAGTTCAGGCGCAGGCGGACGAGGCCGCCGATGGGCGCCGAGGTGTCGAACAGGGCGCCGGGGATCGGGGCGTTGCCGGAGGCGGCGGCCGTGACGGCGCCGGCGGGCGTGACGTAGGCGGGACTGCCGGCGCTCGCCGCCGAAGCCGTGACGACCCAGACGGCGCCGCGCACCATGACCGGCGCCGTCTCGCTCTTGGCGAAGAGGTCGCCGCCACCCGGGCTCGGCCGGGCGTTGCGGTCGGCGAGCACGATGCCGCGGAACATCGCGCCCGCGGCGGCGATGCCGTCGTCGCGGGCGCCCTGGAAGGCGGCGCGGCCGAAGCCGATCCCCTCCGGGGTCTCGACATTGCGGCTGAGGATGATCGCGGGAGTCTGGTCGGCGGCCATGCCCTCGTAGGCGGCGGCCGGGCGGCCGGGATAGCTGGTCTGGACGGGGGGCATCAGCGGGCTCCTGCGGGTTTCCAGGCGTTGCGGAGGGTCTCGACCATGGCGGCATGGGCCGCCTCGGGCGTGCGGGGAGCGGGGCCGTGGTCGCGCAGGGCGTCGCGCAGCGGGTCGGCGGCCTGGTGCGAGAGAGCCGGTCGCGGAGTGGCGGCGAGGACCCGGAACGCGCCCTCGACCGCCGCGGGGCTCATCGCTGTCGTTTCCGCCTCCCCGAGGATGCGGGCCACCGCCTGACGCCGGATTGACTCGGGGGTGAGGCCGGCGGGATCGAAGGCGTCGCCGAGGATGCGGCGAGCGTCGGCGACCAGGGCGCCGCGCTCGGCTGCCAGGGCATCGAGGGCCTGCGCATCCGGCACCCGGGCGCGGAGCGCCGCGACCTCGCCATCGCGCTGCGCCAGCGCCGTTTCGGCGGTCTGCGCCCGCGCCTCGGCCTCGGCGAGACGCCGCTCCAGGTCCGCGTCGCCGATGCGGCAATCCGGCCCGGCACGCCCTTGCGCCACGATGGCGACGTGGTCGACGACGACGCGGGTCTGGCGGGCGTCGTAGGGGCTGCCGTCCGGGGCGGTGCCGGGGGTCCAGTCGAGGTCGCAGGTATAGCCGACCGAAACCTCGCGCCGCCCGGCCTGCACCGCCGCGATGGCGGCTGAGTCGGCGAGCAGCATCGGGATGCGGACGAACGCACCGTCGCGCACCACCTCGTCGCCGACATGGCCCCTTGCGACGCCGCGCCAGGTCCGGGGCGTCACCGCCTCGGGCGGGTGGTCGAGGGTGACGGGCTTGTGGCCGAAGCTGCGCAGGGATTCGGCGCGGAAGATCTCGTCCGGGTCGCGGTAGATCCGGACCTCGCGGAGGTCCGGCCGGGCGACCTCGTCGCCGCGATAGACCTGGACGTTGCCGGCGCGGGCGGCGCGGGCCTGGACCACCAGGGCGCCGTTGCCGAGCGGGCGCGCGCCCGCGATCTCGGCCGCGGGGCCGAGGCTGAACCGGTCGAAGAGATGCATGGGGGAGTTCTCGTGTGGGAGGTGAAAAATCCTCGCTCCCGCTCGGCCCCGTCGGCTCACACGCCGGTTCGTGCGCCTCTCCTCTCCCCGCCTGCGGGGAGAGGAGAGAACCCGCGCTCCATCCGGAGGCGATGTGACCGTGCCGGACCGATCGGGAAAGATGGTTCGAGGGTTGTGACGCCTGCGCTCAGCCCGCCGGCCGGCCGAAGGCCGCGGCGATGCCGGGGAAGAGGTCGGCGGATGTGAGCCAGCCCTCGACGCCGCGGGAGAGGATGCTCGCCGGCACCACGCCGTCGCGGGCGAGCATCGCGGCGGTCTCGGCCTTGAGGCGGCCGACCTCCGCCTTCTCGCGCTCGCTCGCCTGAGCGAGCGGCCGCCAGGCGTAGCGCAAGGAGGGCTCGTCGCGGCCCAGCGCGTCGCGGATCAAGAGCCGGTCGAGGCGGGCGATGGCGGGGGTGAGCTCGACGGTCTGCCGCGCCGCCACGTGATCGTGGTAGTTGCGGATGTCGGATTCCCCGGTGGCGTTGAGGCCGGCGGGCGACTGGCCGAGCAGCCGCGTCACCGGGATGTCGGCGGCCCCCGCCGCGACCTGGAGGAAGAGGCGTGCCACCTCCGGCAGGCCGGAGAAATCGAGCTGCTTCTGCTGGTAGCGCTCGCCCTCCGGCGAGCGGCCGTCGCCTTCGAGCAGCAACATGCCGAACAGGCCCTTCATCCGGGCCGCGTAGGCGAAGCGCTCTGTGAGCCGGTGGGTGCCGTCCTCGGTCGAGAGATGCTGCGACAGGCCCGGTACCGAGATCACGTCCTGCTTGGCCTCGGGCAGCATCGCGGCGATGTGGGCGGCGGCGGCCGTCGCCTGGTCGACCGCCTCCAGGAGCGCCTGGAGCACGCTGTCGCCCCATCCGTCGCCCACCTCGTCCTCCGGCAGGGCCGCGCCGAGAAGGCGGATCACCCGGGACGGATGGATCGTCCGTCCCCCCGCGATCGCGTAGCCGAGCGTGTAGCCCTTGGGCTCGCCGAACCAGGGCGAGAGCGGGTCGCGCTCGATCCCGCCGGCCTGGATCTGGCCGCGGGGCAGGACGTGGAGGTAGCGCAGGCCCCCCTGCCCGACCGTCTCGGGCTCGAGCGGCAGGCCCGGATCGGCGGCGCCATCCCCGATCAGGATCGCCGCGCCGCCATGCAGGCGGGCGAGGCGCAGGGCCCGCAGCAGGCGGTCGCGCAAGCACAGGCGCTCCTCGCTCGCGGCGAGCGCCGCGGCGATCTCCTGCGGCGCCTGCCAGGCGCGCCACTCGCGCAGCATGTCGAACGGCACGATGTCGACGACCTTGCGGGCGAGCCAGTTGTCCCGGTAGGCGGCATCCAGTTCCGCCCTGGCGCGGGGCACGTGGACGTGCAGGTTGCCGGTGCTCTTGTCCCGCGGGCCGCCGAGGCCGGAGACGAGGTTGGCGAGGCGGTCGGCGAGCCACATCACAGGACTCCGAGCAGGCCGTATCCCGGCCGGGCGAGCGCCGCGAAGGCGCGCGAGAGGGCGTCGACCTGATCGAGGAAGGCGCCGTTGGGGAAGGTGCAGAGCTCGTCGAGGAAGGCCTCGTTCCAGGGGCCGACGACGAGGTGCAGGTTGCCGGCCTCGGCCTGGGCCGAGACCGGCGCGGCGCGGGTCGCCTTGTCGCCGCTCTCCGGGGAAGCCCGCACGTCGTAGCCGGCGAGGCGCCCGACGAGGTACTGCGCCTGTGCCTTGCCGGCCTGGCCCGGATCCTGCGGCAGCGAGATCCGGCAGGACGGCCCGTCCTCGGCGGCGGTGGCGAGGATCAGCCTCTCGACGCCGCCGGCCGAGAGCCGGTCGCGGCGCACGTCCGCGACGTAGAGGCGCCCGTCGGGGGCCCGCGCGAGCTTGACGCCGGCGGTGTAATCCGGCTGGCGCCCGCTCCGCGGCAGGCTCGCCGCGAGGTCCCAGGCCCGCACGGTGGCGCAGCTGGCGGGAAGCGCCCGCACCAGGGTGAGCCAGCCTCGCTTGAACAGCCCGCCGTCCCGGGGCGCCGGGCGCTGCTGGTACTGGCCGGCCGCCGCGTACTCGCCCATCGCGGCCTTGTCGCGCTCCACCGCTTCCCTGGGGAAGCGGGCCGGGAAGAGCAGCTCGCCCGGCTCCCGACGCGGATCGGTGAAGCCGATGCGGGTGGCGCAGGCGCGCTCCGGCTCGAACTCCATCGGCAGCACGAGGTGATCGTAGCCGAGGTTCTTCGCCAGGATCACGCCCGACAGGTCGCGCTCGTGCAGCCGCTGCATGATCACCACGATGGCCGAGCGGACCGGGTCGTTGAGACGGGTCGGCACGGCTTCCAGGAACCATCGGGCGACCGCCTCGCGCACCCGCTCGGAATGAGCGCCGTCGACCGAGATCGGGTCGTCGAGAATCACCCGGTCGCCGCGCGAGCCGGTGATCGAGCCGGCCGAGACCGCTTCGCGCAGGCCCGTGGCCGTCGTCTCGAACCGTCCCTTGCGGTTCTGGTCGCGGGTGAGCCGCACGCGCTCGCCCCACAGGGCCCGGTACCAGGGCGAGGTGATCAGGCGGCGGGTGCGCAGGTTGTCGCGGAGCGCCAGCCGCTCGGTGTGCGAGACCGCGACGGTGCGCAAGGACGGGCGGTTCTTCGGCCCCCATTCCCAGGCCGGCCAGAATACGCCGGCGAGCAGGCTCTTCATCGTGCCGGGCGGCACGTTGATCAGGAGCCGGGTGATCTCGCCCGCGGTCACCGCTTCCAGATGGGCGCTGATCGCGTCGATGTGCCAGCCATGCACGTAAGCGCTGCCCGGCTCGATCACCGGCCAGGCCCGGCGCACGAAGCCCGCCAGGCTCTCCTCGCTATCGAGCCGGTCGAGGACCCGCAGCAGGGCCGGCGGATCCCTGAGCCAGGCGCTCGGCGATGGCCCGGAGCTGGGCCCGCTGCTCTTCGTCGAGGAGCCGGAAGGCGGCGTCGGGATCGGGGATCGCGGTGTCGTCACGCTGCTCGCCGTCTCCCTTGCCGTCGAGGTCCCACGCCTGCCGCTCCAGGGCGATCCACAGCCGCGCCGCGGTCGCGAGGTCGCGCAACGCCGCGACGCGCTTCTGCAAGGCCGCCGCGCGGGCGAGCCCGCTCTCCTCCGCGCCGTCGTCGGGCCCGGACTCCGCCGCGATGGCGGCCTGGAGGTCGCCGAGGAGTTGCAGGGTGAGGGCGGCGCCCTGCGCCACCACGATGCGGTGACCGCCGAGCACGTCGCCCGGACGTGTCTCGCCCAAAGGTGCCTCGCCCGCGGGTACGTCGCTCCCCCATCCCTCCGCCCGCGCCCGACGCCTGAGCGACGCCGGGCTGATGCCGAAGCGTCGCGCGACCGCGGGCCCGGCCCCCGGCTCCGCCCGATAGGCCGCCGAGATGCCCGCCCAGTCGATGACTCGCCGTGCCATATCGCCTCTTCGAACAATGGGGGCACGGCCCGGGAGGGCCGGACGGAGGCCCGTAGACACGAGCCGTCCTTCGCCTCGGTGATGCCGTGGGCCGGGTCCGGGGACACATCCCCGCGTGGCGGGGCAGTCGAGCAGCCACCTCCCTCACAGGGCAGGCCGCAGACCCGGATAACCTGAAACCCTTGTACCCGCCCCGCCGATGTTCGTCAAATGTTCTCTTCCGCGGGGCGCAACTTTTTTGGGTGAGTTATGCGTGGTCGATGTGGTCCTCCGCGAGCACCACCGGGGTCTCGCGCCCGAACAGCGACAGGGCAACCCGGTAGCGCCGCCGGGCCGGATCGACGCCATCGACCGTGCCGCGCAGGGCCGCGAGCGGGCCGGCCGTCACCCGTACGGCGTCGCCGAGGGCGAACAGCAGCGCCGTCACCGCCTCCGCGTCGCCGCCCACCTCGCCACCGCCATGCCCGGTGATCGCGTCGGCGAAGCCCTGGAGCACGGACGGCGCGATGACGATGGCGTGACCGTCGCGATACAGCACCCGGGCGATGCCCGGATGGCTCTCGACCCGCGCGAGATCGGCATCGTCGCGCAATCCGACGAAGAGCGTGCGATGCAGGAGCGGTACCCGGGCGGTGCGGCGGCGGCCCGTGGGGGAGGTCAGCTCGACCTCCTCGCGCGGCTCGAAGCTGGCGATGCCGGCGGATTCGAGGTCGCGGGCCGCCCGGGCGGCCCAGCGCGGCTTCGTCTCGGCGACCATCCAGATCCGGTCGGTCGCGAGCACGATCCGGGTGGGCCGGACCCGCCGGCGTCGCCGGCGGCGGATCTCGGCGGCCCGGCCGGCCGGGGGCCGCGCATGCGCCAGGGCCTCCCGGCGGCGGCGGGCGATGCGGCGCTTCTTCCCGCTCACGCCGCCCTCCCCGGCTGACGAAGAGCTGTTTCGCTCAAGGCCCGCCAGGGCGATCCGACGGCGGGTCGGGAGGGGCGATCCGCTCGCGGGCGGCCTCCCGCGTCAGCGCCTCGGTCGCGCGCACGATGCGGGCACGCACCATGAGGAACAGGCCGACCCCCGCGGCGAGGGTCCAGAGCACGATCAGGGCAACCTTCATGCGCCCCTCCTGCACTGGGGCGGCGCGCGGCGCGAGCGTCTTCGTTCCCGGCGGGCCGGCTCTCCCCTACATCGCGCATCCGTTGCGGCGATTCGCCGCCGAGGTGATCAGGCGGGCATCGACCCGGATCGTCCCGCTCCGCCCCGGCGTTGCGCCACGGAGCGGCCGCACCGTCGGGCGGTCTGCGGTGGGCTACGAGGAAACGGTGGACCATCGGAGGACTCCCGCAACGAGGGATACGACGCAAGCCTGCCCTTGGGTTAGGGTGGCAGGGTGAGACACGCGCGAACAACGCTGCTTGCCGCGGTGCTTGCGACCAAAGTAGCTACATGATGTAATGATTTTGCTCAATACCTCAAGTGTCAGGGAATTTCGTTGAGGTGATCCAGTCGGGAGAGAACCGGGTCCGGGCCGCGCAAGGGGAGCGGCTGCGGCAGGCACGCATCGCCGCCGGCTACCGCTCGGCGCGGGACGCCGCGCTGCAGAATGCCTGGCCGGAGAGCACCTACCGGGCGCACGAGGCCGGTACCCGGACCATCGGCCAGGACGATGCCGAGCGCTACGCCGCGCGCTTCCGCCGCGACGGCGTCGAGGTCACCGCCAAGGGGCTGCTGTTCGGCGACGACGACGCGCCGGAACCGCCGGCGGAAGGTGGTCAGGTCGTGGGAGTGAAGGGATTGATCAGCGCCGGCGGCTTGATCGACACCGGGGACGAGCAGCCCGGGCCGGGGGGCGACCTCTTCCGCATCACGGTGCCGTTTCCGGTGCCGCACGGCACCATCGCGTTCCGGGTCGCCGGCCTGTCGATGTATCCGAAATACGAGCCGGACGACGTGGTGCTCTGCGCCGAAACGGGGGAGAGCCCGGAGCGTCTGCTCGACCTCTACGCCGCGGTCACGACAGCGGAGGGGCACCGCTTCCTGAAGAAGATCCTGCGCGGCTCGCAGCGGGGCTCGTACCACCTCGAGAGCCACAACGCCCCGCTGATGCCCGATTGCCGCCTGGTCTGGGCCTCGGGCATCATCAGTACCGTGCACGCGCAGCATTGGAGCCGGTTCAGCACCCGCTCGATCTCCGGCGGGTGAGCGGATCGCTGCGCTGTGCAGTGATGTTGGTCAGTCCGCCTGCGCGACCCGGGCCGTGCGGCGCTGCGCGGTCCAGCGGCCGGAGCAGAGGGCGGAGACGGTCCAGGTGCCGGAGCCTGAATTGGCCTGGAGCCGGCCCGAGGCGGCGCCGCTCGCCGAGCCGTGGCGGACCGTGAGGCCGACATTGCCGTCCGACCCGATGCGCCCGCTCACCGTCGCGCCTCCCTCTCCCGTCGAGGCCACCCGCACGTCGCCGTCGGCGATCGCGAGCGAAACGGTGTAACGGCTGTCGCACATCCCCGATTCGGTGACGAGCTGCACCGACCAGGTGCCGTTGAAGCTCCGCCCCTCCGCCGCCGCTGGCTGCAGACTGGCCGGCAGGGCGGCGCACAGGACGAGAGCGGCGACGGACGACTTGAGCATGGGACCCCCTGATTGTTCGAGCCCGGCCGAATGGACGGGGCCGGGTCGCTTCTTGGATGCGTGGCAGAGCGTTGCGGCGGGACCGCAACGTCCCGCTGCGCGAACACGGGTGGTCGCGCGCTGGACGAGAAGCGATGTGGATGAGGCACCATTAACGCGGGCAGAACGGCAGCAATATGGCGGGTCGCAGCGCGTCGATCCGCGGATCGACTGGGCTATGGCCGCGCTTGTCCGCCGTCTTGCTGCCGGCGACTTGACCGGTCTTGGCGGTTAGCCTGGGTTCAGGCCGGCAGGGTCGCCGCCATGCGGCGGCGCAGGGCCTCGTCCGGAAGCCGGCCGGTGCCGGCGCGCAGATTCGCCGCCATGTGGCTGGGATCGGCGGTGCCGGGGATCGCGCAGGTCACGGCCGGATGGGAGACCACGAACTTCAGCAGAATCTCAGCCCAGGTCGCACAGCCGAGTTCCGCTGCGTAGTCCGGCAGGGGCTTTCCCGCGAGGCGCCGCAGCAGCCCGCCGCCGCCGAAGGGCCGGTTGACCAGCACCGCCACGCCGCGCTCGGCGGCGAGGGGGAGGATGGTGTTCTCTGCCGCCCGGTCATCGAGGGCGTAGTTGATCTGGAGGACGTCCAGCCGCTCCGCCTTCAAGACCGCCTCGACGGCGTCGTAGGCGCTCTCGGTATAGTGCGAGATGCCGAGGTGGCGGATCCGTCCTTCCTCCTTCCAGGCCCGCAGGGTCGGCAGGTGGGTGCGCCAGTCGAGCAGGTTGTGGATCTGCATCAGGTCGAGGCGCTCGGTGCGCAGGAGCTGGAGCGAGCGCGTCATCTGCGCGATCCCCGCCTCGCGGCCGCTGGTCCAGACCTTGGTGGCGAGGAAGGTACGCTCCCGAGCCCCGGCTTCCGCCACCAGGTCGCCGGTGACGCCCTCGGCCCGGCCGTACATCGGCGAGGAATCGATCACCCTCCCGCCCTTGGCGAGAAGCGTCGCCACCACCTCGCGCAAGGGCGCCCGCTCGGCGGGTTTCGTCCCGACATCGAAGCCGCGCCAGGTGCCGAGCCCGATCACCGGCAGGGTCTCGCCGCTCGCCGGGATCGGCCGCCGGTGCAGCTCCTCCCCTTGCGCGGCGGCCCGGCCACCGACAGCCGCCGCGAGGGCGGCGCCGAGGAAGCCTTGCCGGGTCAGTCCGTCCTCTCGCGTCATCGCGTCTCTCCCCTGTCCGCGCCGCGCCTGTCGCGAAACGCCCGGGGGCACTCCCCGGTGCCCTTGGCGAAGAAGCGCGAGAAATAGGCCGGGTCGGTGAAGCCGAGGCTGTAGGCGATCTCGGCGATGCCGAGGTCGGAATAGAGCAGGCTGCGCTTGGCCTCGAGCAGGCGGCGCTCGCGGATGATCCGGCCGGGGCTCGCGCCCGTCACTGCCCGGCAGGCGGCCCGCAGCCGCGCCTCGGTCACCCCGAGATCGTCCGCATACGCGGCGAGCGGGCGCTCGCGGCGGTGCTGCGCCTCGACGGCCTCGCGGAACCGCGCGGTCAGCAGCGCCTGCGGGCCCGGCGGGGCCGCCGGCTCGCGCGTCGCGGCGAGCCGGCGCAGGCCGGCGACCAGGAGCAGCATCAGGTGGGCCTCGATGGCGCCGCGCCGGCCCGCCGCCGCCCAGGCCAGTTCCCGGGCGAGCTCGGCCACGGCCTCCTCGACCGGGCCCGGTTCCGGCAGCGTGAGGGAAGCGGGGCCGGCAAAGAGCGCCGACAGCTCCGGCTCGCGCCCGCACAGGTCGCGCAGGTAACGCGCCGAGAGGGTCAGCACCGCCCCGACCGTGCCGTCGGCGAAGCGGAAGCCGTGGGCGGTGCCGGCCGGGACCGCCAGCAGGCACGGCGCCGCAAAGGGGAACCGCTCGGCCTCGGCCCGCATCTCCCCCCCGCCCCCGGCGATCAGCAGCAGCTGGTGCAAGCTCGAATGGACGTGCGGGCGGATGGTCCAGCGGTTCGGGCGGCTGCGATCGTCCAAGGCCTCGAGGTGCAGGAAGCGGTCATCGGCGTCCCGCGGCGCCTCGCCATAGAGGAAGAAGTGCGGCACGGCAGCGGGTTGGGCGGGATCGAAGCGCATCGTGGGCTTGCCCTGGCGGGATGGGCGGAGTGTTCGAAAAGTCCAATTTTTCCCTCGCCCCGTCCATCGTCAACCGGTGCGCCGCGGTTCACCTTTCCGCCATCGAGCAGCCACCGCCGAGACGGTGGCGCCACGGTTCAAGGAAACGCCCATGCGCACCCAGGTCGCCATCATCGGCGCCGGCCCGGCCGGCCTCTTCCTCGCCCATCTGCTGGCGCGCGCCGGGATCGATGCGGTGGTGCTGGAGCGCCGCACCCGCGACTACGTCGAGGGCCGGGTGCGGGCCGGCGTGCTGGAGCAGGGCACCGTCGCCTTGATGGGGGAGCTCGGCCTCGATGCCCGGCTCAAGGCCGAGGGACTGGTCCATACCGGCACCAACCTCGCCTATGACGGCGAGATCTTCCGCGTCGACATGGCGGCGCTGACTGGCGGCTCCGCCGTCACGGTCTACGGCCAGCAGGAGGTGATGCGCGACCTGTTCGACGCCGCCGAGCCCCGCGGCGTGCGGATCGTGTTCGAGGCCGAGGGCGTGCGGCTCGACGGTATCGGCGGCGACAGCCCGAGCGTGAGTTACACCAAGGACGGGGTCGCACACACTCTGACGTGCGACTTCATCGCGGCCTGCGACGGCTTCCACGGCGTCGGACGGGCGGCGATCCCGGCCGACGTGCTCAAGATCTACGAGCGGGTCTATCCGTTCGGCTGGCTCGGCATCCTGGCCGAGGTGCCGCCGGTCAACCACGAGTTGATCTACGCCAACCACGCCCGCGGCTTCGCGCTCGCCAGCATGCGCTCCCCCACCCGCAGCCGCTACTACGTCCAGGTCGGCCTCGACGAGCGGATCGAGGACTGGTCCGACGAGCGGTTCTGGGACGAGGTCGAGACGCGCTTAGGACCCGAGGCCTCGGCCGGGCTGGTGCGCGGCCCCTCCTTCGAGAAGAGCATCGCGCCCCTGCGCAGCTTCGTCGCCGAGCCGATGCGCTACGGCCGCCTGTTCCTGGCCGGCGACGCCGCCCACATCGTGCCGCCGACCGGCGCCAAGGGCATGAACCTCGCGGTCTCCGACGTCGCGATGCTCGCCGAGGGCTTGAGCCTGCACTACGCCGAGCGCGATTCGTCCGGGCTCGACGGCTACTCCGCCCGGGCGCTCGCCCGGGTGTGGAAGGCCGAGCGCTTCAGCTGGTGGTTCACCGGCCTCACTCACCGCTTCCCCGACATGGATGAGTTCGCCCGCCGGATGCAGGTGGCGGAGCTGGCGTATATCCGGGGATCGCGGGCGGCGCAGACGGTGATCGCGGAGAATTACGTCGGGCTGCCGATGGCGGCTGGGCGCGATGCCGTGAGCGTGTGAGGCGCGAGCGGTCTCAGCGGCACGGCTCCGCCACGACCTCGCCCCAGCTCTTCAGTGGGAAGGCCCAGTCGTAGGCCAAGTTGAAGACGAAGGCGTAGGTCACGTAGAAGAGGGCGATCGCGATATCCATGACGAAGGCCTCGACGAGGCCGATCCCGAGATACCACGCGATCGGCGGCAGCAGGATCACGAGCAGCCCGGCCTCGAACAGCACGGCGTGAGCCAACCGAAGGGGGAGGCTCTTGCGTGTAGTCCCGGTGAGCCGCTGCATCGTCCGATCGAAGCCCAGGTTGTAGACGTAGTTCCACGCCGTCGCGGTCACGGCGCTGCCGATACCGATCGCGCCCATCTCGGAGGCGTGCAGCCCGAACAGCACGGTCCCGAGCGGGATGATGAGCGCGAGGCCGACGATCTCGAACAGGAGGGCGTGGCGGATGCGGTCGCGCGTGCTTCGCATGATCTGGCTCCGAAAGGTCGGTTTGGTCGGCCGCCTTCTATCTGCGATGCTCCGGTCGGCAAGTTGGGACATATCTCGGAATCAGATGGATGGCCGTCTCGTTCGACCAGCTCCAGGCCTTCGTGGCAGCGGCCGAGGCCGGGTCCTTCTCCGGCGCGGCCCGTGGCTTGCGAAAGGCGCAGTCGGCCGTCAGCACGCAGGTGGCGAACCTCGAGGCGGATCTGGGCCTGACGTTGTTCGACCGGACGGGTCGGAACCCGGTTCTCACCCCGGCGGGGGAGCGGCTGCTGCTGGAGGCCCGGGTCGTGCTCGAACGGCGGGAGCACCTGATCGGCGTGGCGAGCAGCCTGGAGCAGCGGGTCGAGAACCGGCTGGTGGTCGCCATCGACGAACTCTACCCTGAGCACGCGCTCGGCGCCCTCTTCGCCGAGTTCGCTCAGGCCTTCCCCTTCGTGGAGCTGGAACTGCTGTTCCCGCTGATGGAGGACGTCAGCCGCATGGTGCAGTCGGGCGCGGCCGATCTCGGCGTGATGTGGCGCCAGGAGGTCCTGCCGACGGAACTCGGCTTCCAGACCATCGGCTGGGTGCCGCTCAAGCTCGTCTGCGGGCGCGACCACCCGCTCGCGAAGGCGCGGGTGGAGTGGGAGGAACTGAAGCGCCACCGCCAGATCCTCGTCGCCGCCCGCAGCGACGGCCCGGAGAAGCGCCGCCTGCGGGTCGCCGCCGAGGTGTGGTGGGTGGAGAGCCACTGGGTGATCCTGGAGATGGTGAAGCACGGGATCGGCTGGGCCTTCGTCACCGATCACGTCATCGCCGCCTCTCTCACCGCGCCGTACCTCGTCACGCCGGACCTTCAGTTCGACCAGGGCGACTGGCCCATCGCCCTGGAGCTGGTCTGGCACAAGCAGCGGCCCTGCGGGCCTGCCGCATCCTGGCTGCGCGAGCGCTTTGCGGCGGAGCGGGTCGGCAGCCTCTCGGGACGTTGAGCGGGCCGGATGAAGGGAGAGCCGTGCAAGGGCAGCGGAGGCCCCCGGACGGAGCCTCGGCACGCGCTTGCCTGTCCCGTCATCCCGGATGCGGAGGACGGACTTGGTCGTCCGAGCCCCGGCGCACGACGAGCGGACAGATTTCCTGACAGGGCCGAGCGCCGCCCTTCATCTCGCCGTTTTGGTCCCGCTCCTAGCGTGATCCGTCCCGCCCCTCCGCATCACCCCCGCCCCGCAGCAACTCCCCCGCGACATCCCCCAGCCGCGGCGCCGGCTCCCGGGTGAAGGGCAACGGCCGGCACACGGCGAGCGCCGCCAGCCCGAACCGCGCCGTCATCAGGCCGTTGAGCACGCCCTCTCCGAGCTTGGCCGAGATCCGCGCGGCGACCCCTAAGCCCAGCACCTGCTGCACCAGGCTGTCGCCGACCGCGACGCTGCCGGTGACCGCGAGATGAGCGAGCGCCGCCCGGGCGAGGCGCAGGAAGCCGAACAGGCCAGGCCGGCCGCCATAGATGGTGGCGATGCGGCGAAGCAACCGGACGGCGGCGAAGATCACGAAGCCGACATCGACGATCGCCCGCGGGCTCAAGGCCGTTACCGCCGACACTTGCTTCGCGGCCTCCGCCACCGCCGCCTTGGCGGAGCGGTCGAGGGCGCCGAGCAATTCGGCCTCGGCGATGCCGATCCTGTCCTCGACGTCGAGGATCTGGTCGTCGAGGGCGGCGAGCCGCGCCCGTGCTGCACCGGCCGCCGGCCGCTCGGCGTAGAGGCCGGACAGCTTTCGCACGACGGCCTTGGCGGCGCTGTGATCGCGGGATCGCAGCGCGTCGAGGGCCTCCTCGCGCAGGGCCTCGATGCGGCGCTCGCGCAGCACGCCCGCCACCTCGCGCCAGACGATGGCCGCGAGCGCCACCACCGCCACAGCCAGCAGCACCAGCGCCACGATGCCGAGCCAGGGCGCGGCGGAGAAGAGATCGGCGATCAGGCGCTCGATCGCGAGCCCGATTCCGAGCGAGGCCAAGCCTCCCAGCGCCGAGAGCAGCAAGGTCGCCCAGGGCGCGCGCGAGCGCGGCGCCACCGGCACGGCGACGCCGTCGGCGGCCTCGACGATCTCGAACGGCTCCTCCACCACCCGGATTCCGTCGGGCAACGCCGTCTCGGTGCCGGGTGGCGGCGGGGCGGTCATGGTCTCCGTGCCGGTGGGCGGCAGGCGGAAGGCGCGGGGCTTCGGAGTGGGCGTGTCGGTCATCGAAAGCCCTCAGGCCAGGCGGTCGCCGATCAGGAAGTGCAGGGCGCGGTCGAGGCGGATCTGCGGCAGGCGGCCCGGGCGGCCGAGGGCGTCGCGGGAGACGGGTGGCGGGCGGAAGCGCGGGAAGCGCAGCGAGCCCGGGGGAACCGCCCCTTCCAGCACGGCTTCGGGCCGCTCGGGCAGCTCGCCCGGGAAGATCGCGGCCTCGGTCTCGCCATCGAAGGTCTCGCCGTCGATGCTCTCGCCCGCCTCCGGCGTGCCGGCCACCGCCCTGAAGGCGCTCGGCCCGTCATGCACCACCGTCTCGCGGGTCGAGCGGACCGAAGCCAGCGCCTGGGTGCTGACATGGGCGCCCGCGGCCTCCGTGCGCCGCAGGGAACGGGCGACGAGGAGGCGCAGGAGCGCGTCGAGCCGGTCGTGGCTCGCATGGTGCAGGTGGTCGGCTTTGGTGGCGGCGAACAGGATCCGGTCGGCCCGCGGCGCGAAGAAACGCGACAGCAGGGTGTTGCGCCCGACGCGCAGGCTCATCAGCACCCGGTCCAGAGCCTCCTCCAGCTCGGCGAGCGCCGCCGCCCCGGCATCGACCGCCGCCAGCACGTCGACGAGCACGATCTGCCGGTCGATGCGCTGGAAATGGTCGCGGAAGAACGGCGTCACGACCCGGTGCTTATAGGCCTCGAAGCGGCGCTGCATCAGCCCGCCGAGGCTGTCGGGGTTGACCGGGCCGTTCAGGATCAGGGGGGCAAAGGTCAGCGCCGGCGAGCCCGCGAGGTCGCCCGGCATCAGGAAGCGGCCCGGCGGCGTGGTCGCCACCGCCTCGGGGCCGGCGCGCACGGCGGCGAGGTAGACCTTGAACGCCTCGCTCGCCCGCTCGGCCACGATCTCGTCGAGGGGTTGGTTCGGGTCCAGCGCCCTCAAGGACGCGAGCCAGGGCGCCGCCATCGCGGCCCGGCCGGGGCGCTGGGCGGCGGCGATCGTCTCCCGCGACCAGCCCTCGTAGGTCTGCTCGATCAGCGCCAGGTCGAGCAGCCATTCTCCGGGGTAATCGACGATGTCGACCATCAGGCTCGCCGGGCCGGTGCGCCAGCCGCTCTTGCGCTCGTAATCGACCTCGAGGCGCAGCTGGCTGATCCGGTCGGTCGAGCGCGGCCAGCGGCGCGCCTCGGTCAGCGC
Organism: Methylobacterium frigidaeris; assembly: GCF_022179185.1. Classification (GTDB taxonomy): domain Bacteria; phylum Pseudomonadota; class Alphaproteobacteria; order Rhizobiales; family Beijerinckiaceae; genus Methylobacterium; species Methylobacterium frigidaeris. The sequence continues at coordinate 41,236 of NZ_BPQJ01000016.1, forward strand.
CGCGAGATGGTCCTCGTAGGGGAAGCGCGGCACCGCGTCGTCGGGCTGCGGCACCAGGCGCGCCCGACGCAGGCGGCCCTCCTGGGAAGCGCGAAGCGCCGGCAGCGGGTGGAGGCCGGTGAGCTGGTGCACGAGCGCGGTGGTGAACACCGTTTTCCCTGAGCGGGCGAGGCCGGTGACGCCGAGCCGCACCGTCGGCTGGACCAGCAGGTCGTTGGAGGCCTCCGCCAGGGAGCGCGTGGCCTCGGTGACGGACTTGGCGAGGGAGCCGGCACGCGCGGCGAGGTCGGTCAGGGGCACGCGGTACGCTCTCGCTTCATCGTGATCCGGGAGGTGGCGCGGCGGGGAGGCTTCCGCAAGGGTTACGGCAAGAGCTACGGCACGGCTTCGGCCTGCCGGCGCTCCGCGCCGCGCTCGGCCTCGGCCCGAGCGATCGCCGCGGCGACGAGGGCCGGGCTCGCCCGCAGCGCCCCGAGCTCGACCGAGGACATCGCCAGCAGCACCGGAGCGAGGCGCTCGGTGGCATGCCCCTCCGGCGTGAACAGGCCGAGGTCGTCCCCGGGTTTCACGCCGACGCTGCCGGCGATGCGGGCGGCGTAGTTCTGGATGCGGATCTCGTCGGAGCCGCAGAGCGGTGCGGGCGGCCGCAGGGCCAGCGGCAGGGACGAGGCCGGGGCGACGGCGAGCGTCGGCAGCGCGGCGGCCTCCGCGGCGAGGCGCGCGCCGTCGAGGATCCGGCCGGGCTCGATGGCGGCGGACGGGCGCGCCGCCTCGCCGATGCCGGTGGCGATGGTCGGGAGCGGGGCCGCCCTGACGGCCCGCAAAGGCTGGCGCGGACGGCCCTGCATCCGGGCTAGCGCCGACCAGGGCTGGACCCGCATGGCATTGCCGGCGGCGGGCCGGGCGGGCGCGGAGACGCCGCGCGCCGGCGACCGCGCCACCCGCCGGGGCGCCCCGCCGCGGCCGTGGCCGGCGAGGAAGCGCGCCCGCAGGGTGCGGCCGATGCCCTGCGGCGCCAGGGCGGCCAGCGCTGGCGAGGCGGGCGCGGCCGCCCGTCCCGGGGCGGCGACCCGCGCCACGGCGGGGGCGGCGCATTCGGCCGGCGCCCAGCGCCGGACGATCGCCAGGGCCGAGCGGCGCCCGTACTCGCCGTAATAGCGTCGGAGCAGCGAGACCGCGGCGTCGGCCCCCTGCCCGGCCGTGGCGAAGCCGGTATGGCCCTCCTGGTCGCCGCCGATCTCGCCGTCCCAGCGCGCCCGCTTGATGCACCAGTAATTGTTGAGCTTGACGCAGCGCGCCACGAAGGCCGGGTCGCTCGGCACCGCCCAGGCGGTCCAGGCGAGGGAGAGCGGCAGGAGCCCGTCCTTCGTCTCGCTGCGCCAGTTCGACACCGCCCGCGCCTCGGGCCGGTAGACCGGCGTCTCGCGCGCCGGCGCCGCCAGGGCGGATGCGGCGGCGAGCCCGTCACCGACGCGCGCGGCGCTGTCCCGCACCAGGGCGGCAGCTGCATTGGTGGCAGGGCCGGCCGCGAGGCTCAAGCTGAGGAAGGCGGTGAGGATCACGGGGCCCGCGGGTCTCCGTTCAAGGATCGGCTCTCTCAAACGGCTCCGGAGCGATCCGGTTCGCCGCGTCCCGCGCTCACTCGTCCTCGCCGTGCCCCAGGCTCTTCGGGGTCACGAACCGCTCGACCGTCCCGTCCCCGGCCTCGACCTTGGCCCACGACTCCACGGCTAAGTCGATCACCGCGATCGCCGCCGTCGGATACTTCTTGGTGAGTGCCCGCCGCTCCTCCCCCGGCTTGCCGAGGAGCCGAGCGAGGTCCTGGAAGCCCGGATTGTGGCCGATCATCAGGGCGGTCGCGGCCTCGTCCGGGATCGAGTGCACCACGTCGAGCAGGCGTGAGACCGGCGCTTCGTAGATCTGCGGCACGGTCTCGTCCGGCATTGCCCCGAGAGCCGGCTTGACGAGGTCCCAGGTCTCCTGGGTGCGCCGGGCCGGCGAGACCAGAACCCGGTCGGGGATCAGCCCCTCCGCCGCCAGGTAGGCCGCCATCTTGGGGGCGGCCTCACGCCCGCGGGGAGCGAGCGGCCGGTCGATGTCGGACGCGCCGTCCGGCCAGTCGGACTTGGCGTGGCGGAGCAGGATCAGGCGGCGCATCGCTCTAGCGTCCCTCGCGGCGGCTCAGGAAGGCGAGCTTCTCGAACAGCCCGACATCCTGCTCGTTCTTCAGGAGCGCCCCGTGCAGCGGCGGGATCAGCTTGCGGGGGTCGCGCTCGCGCAACTGCTCCGGGCCGATATCCTCCGCCATCAGGAGCTTGAGCCAGTCGAGCAGTTCGGAGGTCGAGGGCTTCTTCTTCAGGCCCGGCGCCTCGCGCACCTCGAAGAAGATTCGCAGGGCCTCCTCGACGAGGCGCTGCTTGATGCCCGGGTAATGCACGTCGACGATGGCCTTCAGCGTGTCGGCGTCCGGGAACTTGATGTAGTGGAAGAAGCAGCGGCGCAGGAAGGCGTCCGGCAGCTCCTTCTCGTTGTTCGATGTGATGATGACGATCGGCCGGCGCTCCGCCCGCACGGTCTCGCCGGTCTCGTAGACGTGGAACTCCATCCGGTCGAGTTCGAGCAGCAGGTCGTTCGGGAACTCGATGTCGGCCTTGTCGATCTCGTCGATCAGCAGCACCGGCCGCTCGGGCGCCGTGAAGGCCTCCCACAGCTTGCCCCGCCGGATGTAGTTGGCGATGTCGGAGACCCGCGGGTCGCCGAGCTGCGAGTCGCGCAGGCGCGAGACCGCGTCGTACTCGTAGAGGCCCTGCTGCGCCTTGGTGGTCGACTTGATGTGCCAGGTCAGCAGCGGGGCGTTCAGCCCGCGGGCGATCTCCTCCGCCAGCACGGTCTTGCCGGTGCCCGGCTCGCCCTTGACGAGGAGCGGCCGCTCCAGGGTGATGGCGGCGTTGACCGCGACGGTGAGGTCGCCGGTGGCGACGTAGCTCTCGGTTCCGGTGAAGCGCATCGGGCTCGTGTCAGTCCTGTCGTTCGGGAATTGTCCCGAACCTATGCGGCGAAAGCCGCGCTGGCGAGCCCCGCCCTCCTCACAGCTTCGACGGATCGAACCACACGCAGCTGCGGGCGATCACCGAGAAATTCACCTCCGAGCGGGCCGGCTGCGGCAGCAGCTCGCCGTCGATCGCCACGGTGGTCTGGTTCGAGGTGGCGCCGTCGCCGAAGGTCTGGGGCCTCGTCACGTAGCAGTACTGCTTCTCGGGCTTCTGCTCGTCGCCCTTGAAGTTCCAGCCGGTGACGATCGAGCCGTCGAGATAGGGCACGGTCTTGAACACCGTGAAGCTCGTGCGCACGGCGGCCGCGGCGCTCGCGGGCGCCTCGGTCTTTCCCTGGTTGCCGGTGAGCGAGGAGACGTCGGGACGGCCCTTCGCCGCCGCCGGCACCCCGCCCTCGATCTTGAGGGTGTTGTCGGTGAGCCGGACCTCTCCGCTCGTCTTGAGCGTCGTGGTCTCAAGGGCCTGGGTGAGGGCTTTCGCGAGCTTGTCGGAGGCGTTCCCGACCTCGTTCATCGTCGCGTAGCCGTAGAAGGCGGCGCCGAGGCCGGCGCCGGCGAGCCCCACGAACGCCCCGAGCCCGATCGCCCGGAACAGGAAGGCGCGGGCGTTGGAGATCCGGGCCTCGGCCCGCAGGCGCCCGTTGACGTGCTGGGCGAGCGCGACGTTCTCCGGCGTGCCCGGTGCGAGGTAGCTCACGGTCTCGGCCTCTCGATGCGGTCGTCGTCGCGCGCCGGCGGTGCCGGGGGCGTGCCGGCCTGCGGCACGGTCGGCGAGCGGCGCTGGTCGAGGGGGATCGCGGCGCCGGAAGCCACCGCGGCCTCGCGCATTGCGCGCTGCGCGTCCTGGATCTGGGTCGCGCTCTCGGCCATCTGGTTGAGGAGGAGCGGCACGCCCTCAGGCTGCATCATCGCGTCGAGGTCGTCCTCGTCGCGATAGGTCTTGCGCACCTGCACGGCGCAGAGCGCCAGCAACGTCGAGGCGAAGGCAGCGCACAAAGCCGGCGCGAAGACGAAGATCCGCAGGAAGGCGTGGACCTGCTGGTCGGTGACGTCGATCGGATCGGCGCCGTAGACCATCGCCGTGAAGGAGTGCAATTGCGAGCGCCGCACCGCGTCGCGGTAGGCGCCCTCGGCTTCCGTCACCCGGCGGTCGGCGGCGGCGCGGTCGAGCTGGGCCCGGGCGGCGCGGGCCTCCGTCAGGTTCTTGGCCACCACCGCCCGCTCGTCGCCGGCGGATTTCAGGCTGCCCGCGATGGTGGCGGTGCGCGGATCGGTGACGCAGCGCAGGTAGTTGTAGCGCTTGCCGCGGCTGTTGGTGCCCGACAGCCGCTCGCAGCGCTGGCCCGGCAGGCCGGCGAGCTGGGCCGAGGCCTCGGTGGCGCGCTTCTCGAGCGCCGCGGCCTCCGCCGTGTACTGCGCCACCCGGGCGTCGGCCTGGGCGATGCGGTTGTCGATCGTGCCCCGGTCGGCCTCGGCCTCCCGCAGCGTGGTGCGGGCCTTCGAGGCCTCGGCGAGGCGGGGATGGAACATCATCTCGCCGAGCTGCGACACCGACTTGGTGGTGACGCCCGCCGCCATCACGATGCCGACGATCGCCAGGCCCTTGATCAGCCAGTCGCGCTGGACCCGGATCAGGATGCCGAGCGGCACCCGGCACAGCTCGATCGCCGCGTAGACGATCGGTGCCAGCAGCATGAACCAGAAGCTCTGGTCGTTGCGGTCGGCATAGGTCTCGGCGAAGAACCAGGCCCCGGCGAGCGAGGTGCAGATCACCAGCGCCTCGACCAGGTAGGCGATGGCGACGTAGCCCCAGCGGATGCGGTAACCCTTGCGGATCGCCCGGTCCTGCTTCCAGGCATCGGTCTCGTCGGTCCAGGCGCGCTTCTCGCGCACCACCACCCGATCGGGAGGCTGTCGGCCCATCTCGGCTCCTCGTCCGGCCGCCCGGGAGCAGCCGCGTACACGGAATCTCAATCCTTCACGCTATGCGGGTTTTGCGCCGAAAATGCGCCCTCTGCGAGCGGGGCTTGCCGCGGCGCAGCGTCCGGGTGGTGGTTTACGCACCGCAAAACGCCGTGGATCGCGTTAGAACTGGCTTGCGGCGCGGTCGTCGCGCCGAGAACCGACGCCGCGCGACGGCGTCGCCAGACCGGAGCGAGGCCCCGCATGTCGGATGACCGCTACCACAAGGATCGCTACCACAAGGACAGGTTGGGCAACCGCCGCCTGACGCCCGAGACCCTGATGGTCGGCTACGGCTACGATCCCGCCCTCTCCGAGGGGGCGGTGAAGCCGCCGGTCTTCCTGACATCGACCTTCGTGTTCACCTCCGCCGAGCACGGCAAGGCATTCTTCGACTACGTCTCCGGGCGGCGCGAGCCGCCGGCCGGCGAGGCGGCGGGTCTGGTCTATTCCCGCTTCAACCACCCCAACAGCGAGATCGTCGAGGACCGCCTGGCGGTGTTCGAGGAGGCGGAGGCCGCCCTCCTGTTCTCGTCGGGGATGTCGGCGATCGCCACCGTGATCCTGGCTCATGCCCGGCCCGGCGACGTGGTGCTGCATTCCCAGCCGCTCTACGGCGGCACCGAGACGCTGATCGCCAAGACGCTGGCGGGGTTCGGCATCGGTGCGGTCGGCTTCCAGGACGGCACCGACGAAGGCAGCGTGACGGCCGCCGCCCAGGCTGCCGAGGCCCTGGCGGAGAAGGGCGGCGGGCGCGTCAGCGTCGTGATGGTCGAGACGCCGTCGAACCCCCTCAACACTCTGGTCGACCTCGCGCTGGTGCGCCAGGCGGCCGACCGGATCGGCGCCCGGCAGGGCGGGCAGGCGCCGGTGGTGGTCTGCGACAACACCCTGCTCGGCCCACTCTTCCAGCATCCCCTGCGCCACGGCGCCGACATCTCCGTCTACTCGCTGACGAAGTATGTCGGCGGCCATTCCGATCTCATCGCCGGGGCGGCTTTAGGCTCGGCGGCCCGGATGAAGCCGGTGCGGCTCCTGCGCTCGGCGATCGGCACCCAGCTCGACCCGCATTCGTGCTGGATGCTCGGGCGCTCGCTGGAGACCCTGACCCTCCGAATGGAGAAGGCCAACCGCAACGGCGAGATCATCGCCGAGCGGCTGCGCGCCCACCCGAAGGTGGCGAAGCTGCACCATCTCGGCCACCTCGAACCCGGCTCCGGCGCGGCGCGCGTCTACGCCGCGCAATGCGCCGCCCCGGGCTCGACCTTCTCGTTCGACGTCGCGGGCGGCGAACCGGAAGCCTTCCGGGTGCTCAACGCGCTGCAGCTGTTCAAGCTGGCGGTGAGCTTGGGCGGCACGGAATCGCTCGCGAGCCACCCGGCCTCGACCACCCATTCGGGAGTGCCGAAGGAGGTGCGCGATCGCCTCGGCGTCACCGACGCGACGATCCGGGTCTCGATCGGCATCGAGCATCCGGAGGACCTGGCGGCGGACCTGGAGGCGGCGCTGGCCACCCTGGGGTGAAATGCGCCGGCTCCGGCCCGTTTTGGCTTGCCCCGACGGGCCCCCTCCGCATGATGGCCGCCCGTGCCCCGGCTGCGCCCTCTGCGGCGGGGCTGCCCCCATCCGCAATCTGACAAGGCCCCGCCGCTCCCGATGACCGAGCACGCCGCGTCCGGCTCCTACAAGGAAGTCATCCTGTTCCTGGTCACCGCCGGGATCGTGGTGCCGTTGTTCCATCGCCTGCGCGTCAGCCCGGTCCTCGGCTTCATCGGCGCCGGCGCCCTCCTCGGGCCGTCGGGCCTCGGGCGCCTCACCGAGACGGTGCCGTGGCTCGGGGCCGTGACGATCTCGACCCGCACCGAGATCGCGCATCTCGCCGAGCTCGGCGTGGTCTTCCTGATGTTCATGATCGGGGTCGAGCTGTCCTGGGAGCGGTTGCGCATCCTGCGCCGCCTCGTCTTCGGCCTCGGCTCGCTGCAGGTGGTGGTGTCGAGCCTCCTCGTCGGGGCGGTGCTGATGGCGCTCGAGGTGCCGCCTACCGCCGCGATCCTGGTCGGGCTGGCGCTCGCGCTCTCCTCCACCGCGATCGTGCTGCCGGTGCTCGCCGAGCAGAAGCGGCTCAACACGCCGGCCGGGCGGGCGAGCTTCGCGGTGCTGCTGTTCCAGGACCTCGCCGTCGCCCCGGTGCTGTTCGCCATCGCGGTGCTCGGCCGCAAGGACAGCGACGCAGTGACCGGCCTCGCCCTGGCGCTGGGCCAGGCCGCGGTGGCGCTCGCGCTCCTCGTCGGCGCCGGACGCTTAGGCCTGCGGCCGCTGTTCCAGCTCGTCGCCCGCACCCGCAGCCCCGAACTCTTCATGGCCGCCTGCCTCCTCGTCATCGCGGCGACGGCGTTGGTCGCGGCGGCGAGCGGCCTGTCGATGACGCTGGGCGCCTTCGTGGCCGGGCTGCTGCTCGCCGAGACCGAGTATCGCCGGGCGATCGAGGCCACGATCGACCCGTTCAAGGGCCTCTTGCTCGGGGTGTTCTTCGTCTCGGTCGGCATGGGCATCGACCCGGCGGTGCTGATGAAGACGCCGCTCACCATCTTAGGCTTGGCCCTCGGGCTCCTCGTCCTCAAGGGCGGAGTCATCGTGGCGATCGGCACGGCTTTGCGCCTGCCCCGGGCGGTGGCGCTCGAATCCGCCCTGCTGCTCGGGCCGGGCGGCGAGTTCGCCTTCGTGCTCGTCGGCAGCGCGCTCGCCGCGGGCCTCGTGCCCGACGATCTCGGCCAGGCGGCGCTCGTCGTCACCACCGCCACGATGGTGATGATTCCCGGCCTCGCCGCTCTCGCCCGCCGCCTCGGCCGGCGGATCGACCGGACCGCCCTCGGCCGGGCTCGGGCCGAGCCGCCGCCGGCGGAGCGCCAGCCCGGCCGGGTGATCGTCGCGGGCTACGGCCGGGTCGGCCGGCTCGTCGCCGAGATGCTGGCCCGCCACAAGGTGCCCTACATCGCCCTCGACATGGACGCCGCCCGGGTCTCCGACCAGCGCCGCCTCGGCAACCCGGTCTATTTTGGCGATTCGGCCAATCCCGACCTGCTGCGCCGCTGCGGCATCGACACCGCCCGCGCCCTGGTGGTGACCCTCGACCAGCCTCGCGCCGTCGAGGCGGTGGTGGCGGCAGCGCGCGCCGAGCGGCCGGACCTGACCATCGTCGCCCGGGCCCGCGACGCCCGCCACGCCACCGCCCTCTACGAGATGGGTGTCGACGACGCGGTGCCGGAGACGATCGAGGCCTCGCTCCAGCTCTCGGAAGCGGTGCTGGTCGATGTCGGGGTGCCGATGGGGCTGGTGATCGCCTCGATTCACGAGCGCCGCGACGAGTTCCGGGCGATCCTGCGCCGCAAGGAGGCGCCGCCGGCCGCACCCTTCCAGGCCCGCCGCACCGTGGGGAAGGCGCCGTGAGCGGCATCGGACCGCAGCAGGAGGCGGCGCTCAAGGCGGTGTCGGACTGGCTCAAGCGCGGCAGCCCGCAGGTCTTCCGCCTGTTCGGCTTCGCCGGAACCGGCAAGACGACGCTGGCCCGGCGCCTCGCCGAGGATGTCGAGGGCGGGGTGCTGTTCTGCGCCTATACGGGCAAGGCGGCCTCGGTCATGCGCGCCCGCGGCTGCCCCGACGCCTCGACCATCCACAGCCTGATCTACCGCACCCGCGAGGATACCGAGGGTGGGCCGGCCTTCACCCTCAACCGCACCGGGCCGGTGAGCAAGGCGGCCCTGGTCGTGATCGACGAATGCTCGATGGTCGACGGCGACCTCGGCAACGACCTGCTCTCCTTCGGCACGCCGGTCCTGGTGCTCGGCGATCCGGCGCAGCTGCCGCCGGTGAAGGGCGGCGGCTTCTTCACCGAGGCCGAGCCCGACGTGATGCTGACGGAAGTCCACCGCCAGGCCGCCGACAACCCGATCGTGCGCCTCGCCATGACGGTGCGCGAGGGCGGACGCCTGGATTACGGGACCTACGGCGAGAGCCGGGTGATCCCGCGCCGCGAGATCGACCCCGGCACGGTGCTCGCCGCCGACCAGGTGCTGGTCGGCCTCAACCGCACGCGGCGGCTCTACAACGGCCGCATCCGCGAGCTGATCGGCCATGCCGACCCGATGCCGGCCGTGGGCGAGAAGCTGGTCTGCCTGCGCAACGACCGCACCAAGGGCCTGCTCAACGGCTCGACCTGGACCGTCCAGGCGCTGCGCGCCGCCCCCCGCCCCGACCTCGTGCGCCTCGACGTGGTGCCGGAGGACGATCCGGCGCTCCGCCGCAAGCCCCAGGACATCCGGGTTCTGCGCTCGGTGATCGCCGGCAGCGACGAGGAGGTGCCGGCGATCCTGCGGCGCGAGACGGAGGAGTTCACCTACGGCTACGCGCTCACCGTGCACAAGGCGCAGGGGTCGCAATGGGACAAGGTGGTGTTGTTCGACGAATCTTACGCCTTCCGCGAGCACCGGGCGCGCTGGCTCTACACGGCGCTGACCCGGGCGGCGGAGGCGGTCACGGTGGTGGTGTAGGGGTGGCTTGCACAGCCGCGCCCATGCGGTAGCCTGCCCGCATGTCGATCGAAGTGTCCTGCACGTTGCGGAAGGCCGATCCCGGTGCCCTGCTCCGGGAACTCGACGACGTGCGCGTCATGGCCGACGTGACGACCGACGACGGGGACACGATCGCTGCCGTCACGGAAGGTACGGTCGTCGCCGTGTGGAGCGGGGCGAGTCCTACGACGTCGAGTTTCCGGAGCCGATGGGGGCGTTCGCGACGGTGAAGGCTGCCGATCTCGCCCGTGTCGGGCGCTCGGTGCCTTGAGCGAGGACGGGTGGAAGCCTGCCCTCGAGGTGCCCGGCAGCAAGCTCGTTCATTATTCGTTGAACGTCTATCATCCCAGGGCGGCCCGAAAGCGCGGTTCTTCATGACTTTCGGTTTCGATCCCGCCCATCCCGAGGTGGAACCGATGGAGACGCCGGACGGCCGCCGGCCACGGGTCCGCAGCGTTTGGCAGCTCCATGACGGATCAATGTGGCGTCTCATCGCGGCAGTGCCGCTCGCCTGGCACGATGTGTGCCGGCCGAGCAGCGTGCCAAGTAACGTGAACCGGGTGGGAGACGGTACCTTGGCCAGCACCCATATGACGACGCGACCGAAGAGTTGCGCAAGCTGGTCCGCTAAGACCTCGAGTGGGCCGCGCCGGTGAGAGACCATGGCCGAGGCGAGAGCCGAGGCGTGCCGCGGTTTGGACGCATCCGTCAGGAAGGACGGCCCGCATCGTCCGGCGCGCAGGCCTCATGACGATCGGTCTTGCGCCGCTATCCCGAGCACGGCGGCGACCGCCTCCGAGGGCGATGAGGCCGCACTGTCGATGACGAGGCGTGGCCGGTCCCACGACTCGTAGCCGCTGCGCAGGATCGCCTCCCACGACGGTTGGACGAGGCCGGGAATGTCCGACACCCGTTCCTCGACGCGGCGGCGATGCTCTTGCGGATCCGCGCACACGACCTCGACCTCGATCAGCCGCACCGAGGCGCGGGCGGCCACCGCCCGCCATCCCTCGCGGCTAGCAGTGACCGGATTGACGCAATCGGCCACCACGACCCGCCCGTCCGCGAGATTCGCCTCCGCGAGGGCCTGCGCCACCGCGTAGCCGGCCGCGCCCACAGCGTCCGCCGGCACGCCCGAATCCCGGATGGCCTGCTCGATGATGTCGACGCGCAGATGGATCGCCGCGAGGGCGCGGGCGAGCCTGCGGGAGATGGTCGTCTTTCCGGTTCCTGGCAGACCACCGAACACGATCAGCATGGCGCGGGCTCTCGGCGGTTGTGGTGGTGTGAAGAACCACGCCCAACGTTCTTACGGCATCGTCCTCTCGCATCACCCTGCGTCATGTAACCGGCTGGGCATCCAGATCGCCACGCCTGCCCGCGTCATGCTGGACGAACGCTCCCGCAACCCCCACCTACGCCGCAGCACGACGCGACAGCCTGTCCGGAGAGACATCCTTGGCCAACGACGACGCGGGGGGCGCCCCCCGCATGCATGCGACGACGATCCTGATGGTGCGCAAGGGCGGCCGGGTGGTGATCGGGGGCGACGGGCAGGTCAGCCTCGGCCAGACCATCGTCAAGGGTAACGCCCGCAAGGTGCGGCGGCTGGCCAAAGGGTCGGTGATCGGGGGCTTCGCCGGCGCCACCGCCGACGCCTTCACGCTGTTCGAGCGGCTGGAAGCCAAGCTCGAGCAGTATCCGGGCCAGCTCACCCGCGCCTGCGTCGAGCTGACCAAGGACTGGCGCACCGACCGCTACCTGCGCCGCCTCGAGGCGATGATGCTGGTCGCCGACAAGGACGTCAGCCTGCTCCTCTCCGGCGCCGGCGACGTGCTGGAGCCCGAGGGCGGCGTGATGGCGATCGGGTCGGGCGGCAACTACGCCCTCGCCGCCGCCCGGGCGCTGGAGGAGCAGGACCTCGATGCCGAGGCGATCGTGCGCCGCGCCATGCGGATCGCCGCCGAGATCTGCGTCTACACCAACGGCAACCTGGTGATCGAGAGCCTGGACGCCGCCTGACGGCTGCCCGCTCGTCCCTCACCCCCGCATCCGGCCGCGAGCCCCCGCGAAGAACTCCGCGAAGATCCCCATGACCACCTTCTCCCCCCGCGAAATCGTCTCCGAGCTCGACCGCTACATCGTTGGCCAGGGCGACGCGAAGCGCGCGGTCGCGATCGCGTTGCGCAACCGCTGGCGCCGCCAGCAGCTCCAAGGCCCGCTTCGCGAGGAAGTGGCGCCGAAGAACATCCTGATGATCGGCCCGACCGGCTGCGGCAAGACCGAGATCTCGCGCCGCCTCGCGCGGCTCGCCGGGGCGCCGTTCCTGAAGGTCGAGGCGACGAAGTTCACGGAAGTCGGCTATGTCGGCCGCGACGTCGAGCAGATCGTGCGCGACCTCGTCGAGGTCGGCATCGGCTTGAAGCGCGACGAGAAGCGCCGCTTCGTCCAGGCCAAGGCGGAGGCCGCGGCCGAGAACCGCGTCCTCGACGCCCTCGTCGGCCCGACCGCGAGCCAGGCCACCCGCGACGCCTTCCGGCGGCGCCTGCGCGCCGGCGAGCTCGACGACAAGGAGGTCGAGCTGGAGCTGGCGGCGGGCGCGCCGCAGGGCCTGCCGATGTTCGAGATCCCTGGCATGCCCGGTGCCGCCATGGGGGCGATCAACCTCGGCGACATGCTCGGCAAGGCGCTCGGCGGCCAGAAGGGCAAGCCGCGGCGGATGACCGTGCGCGACGCCTACGCGCCGCTGATCAGCGAGGAATCCGACAAGCTCCTCGACCAGGACAGCGTGGTACAGGAGGCCCTGCGCGACGTGCAGGACAACGGCATCGTCTTCCTCGACGAGATCGACAAGATCTGCGCCCGCGAGGGCCGCTCCGGGGCCGACGTCTCGCGCGAGGGCGTGCAGCGCGACCTGCTGCCGCTCATCGAGGGCACTACGGTGGCGACCAAGCACGGGCCGGTGAAGACCGACCACATCCTGTTCATCGCCAGCGGCGCCTTCCACGTCTCGAAGCCGTCCGACCTGCTGCCGGAGCTTCAGGGCCGGCTGCCGATCCGGGTCGAGCTGAGCCCCCTCACCGTCGACGATTTCCGCCGCATCCTGACCGAGACCGAGGCGAGCCTGACCAAGCAGGCGGTCGCCCTGATGGCGACGGAGGGCGTGACGATCGACTTCACCGACGACGCCATCGACGCGCTCGCCCGCGTCGCCGTCGACGTGAACTCCTCGGTCGAGAACATCGGTGCGCGCCGGCTCCAGACGGTGCTGGAGCGGGTGCTCGACGACGTGTCGTTCACGGCACCCGACCGCGCGGGCGAAACCGTGACGATCGATGCGGCCTACGTCCGCGACCGGGTCGAGAGCCTGGCGCAAAACGCGGATCTGAGCCGGTTCATCCTCTGAGCCGCTTCGTTCTCTGAGCTTGGTCGGGGCGGAGCCTATCCGCCCCAGACCTGCCCCGGCCGCAACGCCAGGAATCGCTCCGCCGGCACCTCCGCCTCCGCGAGCGCCCGTGCCAGGGCCTCGGCCGGCTCGCCCGCACCCTCGTTGGTGAGCCGGAACGTGCCCCAATGATGACCCAGGCCCTGTTCGGCTTGGACGTCCCGGAAGACCCGCACCGCCTCTTCCGGGTTCATGTGCTGCGGCTGCATGAACCAGCGCGGCTCGTAGGCGCCGATCGGCAGGGTGGCGAGGCGGGGTGCGCCGAAGCGCTCGCGTACCCCTCGGAAGATCGCCCCGTCGCCATAGCCGGTATCGCCGACATGGTAGAGCACGCCCTGCGGGGTGGTGAGCACGAAGGCGCACCAGAGCGCCATGCGCTTGTCGTTCACGCCCCTCGCCGACCAGTGATAGGCCGGCACCAGGTGCACGACGATCCCGCCGCCGAGATCGACCGAACCGTCCCAGTCACGGGTCTCGACCGGGATCGTCGCATCGTAGCTGCGGAGGATCGCGTCGTTGCCGAGCGGCGCCACGAAGGTCGGCGCGTGCTCGGCCCAGAGCCGGGCGAGGATCGGTCCGTCGAGATGGTCGTAGTGGTTGTGGGTGATCAGCACCACGTCGATCGGCGGCAGGGCCGCGAAGGCGATGCCCGGCGGGTTGGCGCGCTTCGGCCCGGCGAAGCCCACCGGGCTCGCGCGCCGGGCATAGACCGGATCGACCAGGATGTTGCGGCCGGCGACCTGGAACAGCAGGCTGGCATGGCCGATATGCACCACCCGCAGGCCCTCGACCCGCTCAGGAGGAGTGTCCTGCGGGAACGGGCTCGGAACGTGGGCCGGCCAGGCCTCCCGGCCGCCGCCGAGCTGCCAGCGCGCCAGCTCGGCCATGTCCTTGTCCTGCGGCTGCCCCGGCGAGAAGAACCGCACGCCGTCGAAATGATCGCTGACCGGGCCCCGATAATAGGGATTGCGGCTGCGTCGGTGAGCGGCGTAGCCGACGCCGCCGAGCGTCATCACGGTCATGGCGCTGGCGAGCTTGAGGAAGCCACGGTTCTTCATGCGAGGGAGATGACCGGGCGAAGGCCGAGGTCAAGGTGCGCTCCCGCGGACCCTTCGCCGCGCCCGGGATGGATTGCGCGAGGCCGATGAATCCTTACATTCGGATCATCGGCAACAACAGGAAGGAGGTGATCCAGTGTCTCATTGTCATCAGCCGCGGTCGTCTGCGCGCCGGACCTGGATCGTCGCCTCCGGCTTCACGGCCTGAGCGTACGACGAACATTCCAGGATCGGTAAGATCCTGACAGATCGATCGGTCGGACCGCGGTTCGGCAATGGAAGGGCCGCCCTGTCGCCAGGTCGGCCCTTCGTCCGTTCTTGAGCGGCGCCGATCACGGTGCGACATGGTACGCGTGAGCGCGCCTCGGCCATGGCTCCCGCGCTTGACGATGACTCATGATCCGTTTCCGTCCCGGACGGCTGCAGCGTCAGCGGAAGCAGATCACGGATCCGGCAGCGGGACGTGCCGCGAAGCGGTTCCGTCTCGGAAGATGCCTCAGAGGCTGCGATCGAGCAACACCGCCTCCGCCTCCTGCAGCTGGCGTCGCAGGGACGCGTTCTCGGCCTCCAGTTCGCGGATGCGGGCGAGCAGTGCCGCCGGCGTCGTGTCGGACGCGCTCGCCGCCGCCGGGTGGGCCGCCTCGTCCGCGAAGGTCACGCCGACGCTGTCGGCCTTCCGCCAGCGCAGGGTCGCCTTGTGGGTGCGGTCCTTGGCCGGGATGATAAGGTCGAAGCCGTCCGGAAGCGTCGCGGTCTGGCTGAGCATCAGCCGCGCACCGGAGGCGGAGATGTCCCGCACCAGGCAATCCATGCTGGAATTGCCGTTGTTGAAGACGATGCGCCCCTTCAGGAACGTCCGCAGGCGGGTCTCCCTGCGCAGCTCGGACATGTCGGGCATGGCGGAAAGCCTCTCGGCCTCGCGTGGTTCGGATGCCGGGAATCCTATCCTGCCGACCTTTAAGGAATGCTCGCCGCGATCTCGGAGGCACGCGAACGTCGTGCGGGGAGCCGGAGCATCACGGCACGCGGGTCCCTCAGCCCTGCACCGGAGACGTGCTCTGGAAGAGGTAGAACCCGTTGAAGCGCACCGCGGTCGCGGCGGCCGCGCCATCGAAGCCGGTGGGCCCGGGCGTGCTGCCGTCGAGCTTGCCGCCGAACGCCCAGCGGGCCTCGGTGACGAAGGCCGGCACGGCGTAATCCTCCGGCACCGCGCAGACCAGGCCGTCGAGTCCCTTCAGGCAGAACAGGTTGTAGCTTCGCATCGGATCGCCTCCGCTCGCAGGTGCTGCCATGGCGTCCATTCGCTAGCGGCTGATTTGGCCGAGACTATGTCAGCCTCCAGCCTAGGGCGCCACCACGATCTTGGCCATGACGCTAGGTCCTGACCCCCAGAACAGGCCATCATCACGAAATCGTGCGAGCCGGGAACCGCGGGACGACACGAGACAAGGTGCCGATATCGGCCAGATACGCGGTGCCGCCCCGCATCATCGGGCCGGCAACTGTGAACAATTCCAATTGTGCAGGATCTGATCGATCGTCGCCACTTCGAGCTGCTGGCCGAAGCGTTGCCGGTAGAGCGTCATCATCGCGTCGTGGGTCTCGTCCGAGGAGGAGCAGACCGCGTCGGTGGCGAGCACGATGCGGTAGCCGCGATCGACCGCGCCGAGCACGGTGGCGAGCACGCAGACGTCGGTCTCGCCGCCGGTGATCACCAGGGTCTCAGCCCGGCGCGCCCGCAGCGCGTCCTCCAGGCCCGGCTCCATCCAGGGCGAGTAGACGGTCTTGTCGATGACCGTGCCGGGTGGCGTCAGCGCCGCGAGCTCCGGCACCAGCTCCACCATCTCCGGCCCAAGCCGCTCCACCGTCATCTCGGCCCAGCGCTCCCAGTAGCGCTTCCAGCAGCCCCGTCCCTCCCCGGGGCGACGGGCGGGGACGAAGCGGGTGAACAGCGTGCGCTCCGGCAATGCGGCCGCGAGGTGCAGGACCCGCGGCAGCACCCGGCCCATCCAGGGCGTGTGCCAAGCGGTCTTCCGGGCAAACAGGTTCTGCATGTCGACGCAGACATGCACCGCGCGCTCGTCGAGCGGGCCGTTCGGCAGGGCGTCGGTGTCGGAGGGCGCGGCGCTGGCCATGTGGGGTCGGGCTCCCGGTGAGGGGCTCGTCTCGGCCCCGGGGCCCGACCAACGCTTATACCCCCATGGGGTTTCTGGGATCAGCCCTGCGGGACGTTGCGCTCCAGTTCGTCGAGCCAGGCGCGGGCATTGCCGTCGGAGGGCGCGCGCCAGTCGCCCCGCGGCGACAGGGCACCGCCCGCCGCGACCTTGGGGCCGTTCGGCAGGGCCGAGCGCTTGAACTGGCTGAAGCCGAAGAAGCGGCGCAGGAACACCGCGAGCCAGGCCCGGATCTCCGGCAGGGCATATGCCCCCCGCTTCGCCTCCGGGAAGCCGGGCGGCCAGGGCCCGCGCGCGGCATCCTCCCAGGCCATCAGCGACAGGAAGGCGATCTTCGAGGGCCGGTAGCCGTAGCGCAGCGTGTAGAACAGGTTGAAGTCCTGCAGCGCGTAGGGGCCGATCTTCGATTCGGTGCTCTGGATCGTCTCGCCCTCGCGCGCCGGCACCAGCTCGGGCGAGATCTCGGTCTCCAGGATCGCCTCGAGGGTGCGGCCGACCTCAGCCTCGAACTGGCCCGACGCGATCACCCAGCGGATCAGGTGCTGGATCAGGGTCTTGGGCACCCCGGCATTGACCGCGTAGTGGGACATCTGGTCCCCGACGCCGTAGGTGCACCAGCCGAGCGCCAGCTCCGACAGGTCGCCGGTGCCGATCACGATCGCGTCGTGCTGGTTGGCCAGCCGGAACAGGTAGTCGGTGCGCAGGCCCGCCTGCACGTTCTCGAAGGTGACGTCGTAGACCTCCTCGCCCCGCCCGAACGGGTGGCCCATGTCGGTGAGCATCTGCCGGGCGGCCGGCCGGATGTCGAGCTCGGCCGCACGGGTGCCGAGCGAGGCCATCAGCCGGTGGGCGTTGCCCTTGGTCTCGTCCGAGGTGGCGAAGCCCGGCATGGTGTAGGTGAGGATGTCCGAACGCGGCAGGCCGAGCTGGTCGAAGGCGCGGGCCGCCACGATCAGCGCGTGGGTCGAATCGAGGCCGCCCGAGATGCCGATCACGACGCGGCGCGTGCCGATCGCCTGCAGGCGCTGGGCGAGGCCGGCCACCTGGATGTTGTAGCCCTCGTAGCAATCCTGCGCGAGGCGGGCGGGATCGGCCGGCACGAACGGGAAGCGCTCGACCGTCCGGTGGAAGCCCAGATCCGTCTCCGGCGGCGCCAGCCGGAACGGCACCCGGCGGTAGGACGGCGCGCGCGCCAGGGCTTCCCGGGCATTGTCCTCGAAGCTGCCCATCTGGGCCCGCTCCTGGCGCAGGCGGTCGAGGTCGATGTCGGCGAGCGTCACCTGCGGCTCGGCCGGAAAGCGGGGTCCTTCCGCGATCACCTCGCCGTCCTCGTAGATCGCGGTCTGGCCGTCCCAGGAGAGGTCGGTGGTCGATTCGCCCGGGCCCGCCGCGGCGTAGATGTAGGCCGCGAGGCAGCGGGACGAGGCCGAGCGGCACAGGAGTGACCGGCTCTCCGCCCGCCCGATGGTGATCGGGCTGCCCGAGAGGTTGGCGAGCACCGTGGCGCCGGCGAGCGCGGCGAGCGAGGACGGCGGCACCGGGATCCACATGTCCTCGCAGACCTCGACCCCGAGGACGAGGCCCGGCAGGTCCTCGGCCGGAAACAGCAGGTCGGTCCCGAACGGCGCCTCGGTGGCGCCGATCCGGATGGTCTCGCCCGTCACCCCGGCGCCGGAGGCGAAGTGACGCTTCTCGTAGAACTCGCGGTAGTTCGGCAGGTAGCTCTTCGGCACCACCCCGAGCAGACGGCCGCGATGGATCAGAGCGGCAGTGTTGTAGATCCGGTTGCGGTGGCGCAGGGGGGCGCCGATCACGAGAACCGGCATCAGCCCGCAGCTGGCCTCGACGAGGAAGCTCAGCGCCGCCTCGACCCGCTCCAGCAGCGTCTCCTGCAGCAGCAGGTCCTCGAGGGCGTAACCCGACAGGCAGAGTTCGGGAAACACCGCCACCGCAACGCCGTCCGCATTGCAGCGCTCCGCCAGGCGCAGGATCTCGGCCGCGTTGGCGTCCGGATCGGCGATGTGGCTGCGGCCGACGCAGGCCGCGACGCGGGCGAAACCGTGCCGGTAGAGAGATCGGAACATCGTGCTGGCAGCCCCTTCTCGCCGGAAATGCCCCTGCTCCTTAACGCGGCCGCGCGCGCCCCGGTACCGGCTCCCGTGCCTAATCGGGCGTTAACGATGCCGTGCCTAACTGGTGCGACGTACGCGGCCGCGGGCCGCCCACACACCATTCGGCATCATGAGACAATCGGGACGGCCACCCTTCTCCGACTCCTCGCCGCGCGCGCCCCAGCGGGTGCGCGACCATCTCCGCACGCCCGAGCGCCGGGAGCGCCCCCTCGGCGTCCTCGCCCAGACGGTGATGAGCCTGCGGGCCCTCCTGGCCCGCCGATTCGCCCCCCCCGCGCCCCCGCCCGCCCAGCGGGACTATACCTTGAGTCGGCGCGCCACCCCGAGCTGGATGGCCGACGCCCTGGTGCGCCCTGACGCCCCGGAGCCCGGCTTCACGCCAGCGCTGCCGCCCGAGCCGTGGAATCAGAGCCCCTTCGCTCCGGCTCCCAGCCCCGCCCCGCGCCCGGCGCGGGCCGCCGCGGCGTCCCATGCCGCTCCGGCGGAGGGGTGGGCGCCGGATCCGGCGCTCATGCAGGCGCCGATGCCGGTCTCGGCTGCGCCATCCCGGCCCGCGCCGCCCGCCGCCCGCCCCGCCCCGGCGGTGCCGCCCGCTTCCCATGGCGAGGCGCAGGCCCGTCGCGCAGGAGAGTTTGCCGGCGCGGCGCAGGCCTGGCCGCAGGATTCTCTACCCCAAGATTCTCTGCCTCAAGATTCTCTGCCCCAAGACTTGCCGCATCAGGGCTTCCCGCCTCAGGAGTCGCGGCCGCCCCTGCCCGAGGCTGTCGTGCCGCTGCCGGCAGAACCCGTTTTCCCGGCGGAGCCCGAACTCCTCGCGACATCGCCGGTCATGGTCGCCCCGGAGGCGCCGCGCCGCGCCTCGTCGTCCGCGTCCACCTGGGCGCCGGATCCGGCCCTCGTCCCCGAGGGAGGCTGGATCATGCCGATTCCCCCCGCCGGCCCGGCCCGCGCCGTTCTGACCCGGGCCCGCCGCCGCGACGCGGAGCCGTCCGCGGCGGCATCGGAGGCGCAGTCCCGGCCGTCGCCGCAGGAGCGTCAGCCGGAGCGTCCCGCCGAGACCGGGGTGCGCTTCACCCGCACCCCCGACCACGTGCTGCAGGCGCGCCATCGCCGGCGCGAGCAGGCCCTGCGGGAGAAGGAGGAGGCCCTGCGCGCCGCCGAGGCGGAGGCGGCCGCCCGCGCCGCCGCCGAGATCGCGGCCGCCGAGGCGGCCCGGGCGGAGGCCGAAGCGGCCCGGGCCGAAGCCGAGGCCGCCGCGGCGGCCGCGGCGGTGCCCCTGTGGCGCCAGCCCTTCGTCCTGCCGCCGGGCGTGCGCTTCACCCGCACGCCGGACCATCTCCTGCGCCATCCGCAGGAGGAGACCGCCCGGGCCGAGACCATGTCGGGTGAGATCGCGGCCGGCGAGGCGGCGCCCGAGCCCGAGGCGACCGTCTCCGTGGAGGCTGCCGCCGCCGAGCCGGTCGCGACGGAGGAGCCCGCTGCCGAGGCCGTCGCCGCGCTGACGGAGCCGGTCGTGGACGCCGTCGCCGCGGAGTTCACCCGCGAGGTCGTTCGGGAGACCGTTCAAGGGACCCTTCAAGCGGTGATCCAGGAGATCGCGCACGACGTCGCCGAGCCCCCGGTCTCCCCGGCCGGAGAGGCACCGGTCGCGGCCGTCTGCGCGACGGCGATCTCGGCCGTCGAGTTCGAGGCTGTCACCTCCGGATCCGCCGCATCCGAGCCTGCCGCCCCGGCTCCCGAGGTCGCGTCGGCCGGGACTGCGTCTTCCGCGCCGGATGGGCCGGCCCCGGAGCCGGCCGTCGTCGCGGACGCTCCGGTCGCGCCGATTCAGGTCTTCGACGTCCCGAACAGCGCGATCCTGGTGCCGGTCGACGTCTCGCATCTCCGTTCCCTGCCCCCGCGCCCCGTCTACACCCTCGACCGCCTGCTCCAGCACGACTGGACTCGCCCGCTGCCGACCGCCGCCGAGCAGGACAACCGGCCGGCCCCGGAGCCGGTCGCGGAGGAGCCGACCGCCGAGGCCTTGCCCGACGAGGATCCCGTCCCATTGGTCGAGCCTGCTGTCGCCGGGCCGGTCGCGGAGACCGTGCCCGCGCGACCGATCGCGGTGCCGCAGGATGTGGCGCCCACGGCGGACCTGCTGCTGGACGTGCCCCTCGTGGGCTTGCCTCCCGCAGACCTGCCCCCCGTCGACTTGTCTCCCGTGGATGTGCCTCCCCTGGACTTGCCGTCCGTGCCAGAGCCCGCCGTCGAGGCGGCGATGGGGGTCGTCCCGGCGGTGATCGCGCCCGCGGGCGACGTCCCCGAGGCTGTCGTCGCCGTGGAGCGAGACGTTGCGGCCGACCTGCCGCCGGCCGCGATCCTGCTGCCGGCGCCCGCCCCGATGCTGGCCCTGACCTACGCACCCCTTCCGGAGACGGCGCTCCTGCCCGTGCCGCTGGAGCCCGAGGCCCCGGCCGCGCCGCTGCCGCTCATCGCTCTCGACACCGTGGTGGAGGCCGCGACCGAGGTCGTGCCGCCCGTCGAGTCCGCTCCCCCCGCGGCACCCCTGTCCGTCGAACCTCTCCCCGCTGCCCCCCTTCCCGCTGCCCCTCTGGCCTTCGCGCCGGTGCCGTGGTCGTTCATCGCCACGGACGCGCTGCCGGTGACGCAGCCCGTGACGGCGGAGACCCCGCCGGCCGTGACGCCCGTCGCAGCCGCCGAGGATCGGCCGATGGCGGAGCCGGTCGCCGAGCCGGCGTCTCCCGCCGCGCTACGGGGGACGCAGCCCTTCGTCTACGTGCCGACCGGCCGCCTCAACGCGCAGCCGCCCGCCCCGACCCTGCCCTCCCCGCCGCGCCCGCCGCGCATCATCCTGCCGATTGCGACACAATCGGCGCCGTCCGCCGCGCAGCCTGACGCCCCGGCCCCCGAGCCGGAGCCCGTCGCGACGGCGCCGACCTGGTCGCCCGCTACGGCGGAGATGCCGGTCGCGGAGCCGCACGGCCTGGTCATCGGCACGGCGGGGCTCGATTGCGACCTCGGCCTCGATGCCGACGAGGATGGGGAGGACGAGGACGACATCCTGGCGCCCGTCACCACCATTCCGCTGCGCCAGGCCGCGCGTGCGGTCGAGGCGCCCTACGAGCTGCCCTCGGTCGATCTTCTGGCCGAGCCGCGGGAATCGGACGGCAGCAACCTCGATCCCGAGATGCTGGAGGACAATGCCCTCCAGCTGCAGCAGGTGATCCAGGATTTCGGCGTGCGCGGCGAGATCCTGGCGGTCCGCCCGGGTCCGGTCGTGACGCTCTACGAGATGGAGCCGGCCCCCGGCACCAAGTCGAGCCGCGTCATCTCGCTCGCCGACGACATCGCCCGCTCGATGTCCGCCATCTCCGCCCGCGTCGCCGTCGTCCAGGGCCGCAACGCCATCGGCATCGAATTGCCGAACCTCAAGCGCGAGACGGTCTATCTGCGCGAGCTCCTGACCTCGCCGGTCTTCACCGAGACCAAGCAGAAGCTCGCGCTCTGCCTCGGCAAGAACATCGGCGGCGAGGCGATCATCGCCGACCTTGCCCGCATGCCCCACCTGCTGGTGGCCGGCACCACCGGCTCGGGCAAGTCGGTCGCCATCAACACCATGATCCTGTCGCTGCTCTACCGGATGAAGCCGGAAGAGTGCCGCCTGATCATGGTCGATCCCAAGATGCTCGAACTGTCGGTCTACGACGGCATCCCGCACCTGCTCTCGCCCGTCGTCACTGACCCGAAGAAGGCGGTCATCGCCCTCAAATGGGCGGTGCGCGAGATGGAGGAGCGCTACAAGAAGATGGCGCGCCTCGGCGTTCGCAACATCGACGGCTTCAACGCCCGGGTGGCGGAGGCGCGGGCGCGGGGCGAGGTCATCACCCGCACGGTTCAGACCGGCTTCGACCGCGAGACCGGCGAGGCGGTCTACGAGGACGAGGTCATGGATCTCTCCGCCCTGCCCTACATCGTGATCGTGGTCGACGAGATGGCCGACCTGATGATGGTGGCGGGCAAGGACATCGAGGGGGCAATCCAGCGTCTCGCCCAGATGGCGCGCGCCGCCGGTCTTCATCTCATCATGGCGACGCAGCGTCCGTCGGTGGACGTGATCACCGGGACGATCAAGGCGAACTTCCCGACCCGGATCTCGTTCCAGGTGACCTCGAAGATCGACTCGCGGACGATCCTGGGCGAGATGGGCGCCGAGCAGCTGCTGGGCCAAGGCGACATGCTGTTCATGGCCGGCGGCGGGCGCACGACGCGGGTGCACGGCCCGTTCTGCTCGGACGACGAGGTCGAGCAGGTGGTGGCCCATCTCAAGCGCCAGGGCCGTCCCTCCTACCTCGACGCCGTCACGGCGGACGAGGAGGCCGAGGAGGCGGCCGCCGCCGCGCAGGACACCCCGGTCATGGACCAGGGCAGCTTCGGCGATCCGTCGGCCGACCTCTACGACCAGGCGGTGGCGGTGGTGCTGCGGGACAAGAAAGCCTCGACGAGCTACATCCAGCGCCGGCTGCAGATCGGCTACAACCGGGCGGCCTCGCTGATGGAACGGATGGAGCGCGAGGGCATCGTCGGCCCGGCCAACCACGCCGGCAAGCGCGAGATCCTGATCGAGCCCGCGCCCCAGCCCGGAGCTGAGGAGGCGTGAGCCGCCCCGCCGTCGCATATTCGCCACAGGGGGCGGCTCTATGGCCGGACCGGCCCCCTGCGGCACACCAGCATCCCGGACAGGCGCGGCGTCGGCATGCCGGCGCGGCCCCGTCCCTCCCCGTTCGCCCACACGGAGAACCCTGCCGATGAACGGCCGTCCCCGCTCCGGCCCGCTCCGCGCGGTGTCCCTCGGCGCCGCTCTCTCGGTCGCCGCCCTCCTGAGCGCGGCGCCCGCCGAGGCACAGGTGTCGTCGTTCCTCGACGGCCTGTTCGGCCGCAAGGACCCGGCGCCCGAGGCGCAGCCGGACCTCGCCCCGGCCGTTCCGGGCCAGGCTCCGGCGACCGGTCAGGCCCCCGGCTCCTCCGCCAAGGCGCCGTTGCCGCCGCGCCGGCCGGCTTCCCTCGGCGGGGCTAAGAATGCCGCGCCCGAGCCGGTCGAGACCGCCGCGGTGCCCGCCGCCGCGCCGGCCCAGCAGGTCGCCGCCGTCACCACGCCCTCGGCGGTCGACCCTGCCAATCCGGCCGCGGTGATCGAGCGCGCCAACGCCTATTTCAACGGCGTCACGACGCTGACCGGCAACTTCGTCCAGATCGGCGCCGACGGGCGCAAGATCGGCGGCAAGCTCACCCTCGCCAAGCCCGGCCGCCTGCGCTTCGACTACGATCAGCCCTCCTCCCTCGAGGTGATCGCCGACGGCACCTCGGTGGCGGTGCGCGACCGCAAGCTGGCAACCCAGGACCTCTACTTCATCTCGCAGACGCCGCTGAAATTCCTGCTGCGCGACAAGATCGACCTCGCCCGCGACCTCACCGTCACCGACGTCGCGGCCGAACCCGGCGGCATCCGCATCGTGCTCGACGACCGCTCGACGCTGGGGGGCACCTCGCGCATCGCGCTCTACTTCGACGACGCGATGAAGACCTTGAGCCAATGGCGGATCACCGACCCGCAGGGCTACCAGACCACCGTGCTGCTCTCCAACCTCCAGCGCGGCCGCGCCGTCGACGGCATGCTGTTCGTCATCAATTACGGCCGGGCGGTCGACAAGGAGCTCGAGGCCAAGATGCAGCAGGCCCGCCCCAACTGATCCACTCCCGCCTTCGAGATCTCGACCGTTGCGCCTCACCGTCAGCACCTGGAACATCAACTCGGTCCGCCTGCGCATCGACCTCGTGCGCCGCTTCCTCGACGAGGCGAAGCCCGACGTGCTCTGCTTGCAGGAGACCAAGTGCCCGGACGACCGCTTCCCGCTCAAGGAGCTGCAGGGCTTCGGCTACCCGCACGTCGTGTTCGCCGGGCAGAAGGGCTATAACGGCGTCGCGATCCTCTCGCGCCTGCCGCTGGTCACCCGCGAGGTGATGAGCTTCTGCGAGCGCCAGGACGCGCGCCACATCTCGGCGGTGCTCGGGCCCGAGGCCGGG
The DNA here is from genome assembly GCF_022179185.1 of Methylobacterium frigidaeris. Taxonomy (GTDB): domain Bacteria; phylum Pseudomonadota; class Alphaproteobacteria; order Rhizobiales; family Beijerinckiaceae; genus Methylobacterium; species Methylobacterium frigidaeris. Next base: position 65,711 of record NZ_BPQJ01000016.1, read on the forward strand.
CGTGCGGCCGGCATCGCCATCCACGACTTCTACGTGCCCGCCGGCGGCGACGTGCCGGACGCCAAGCTCAACGACAAGTTCGCCCACAAGCTCTCCTTCATGGACGAGCTGCGCGCCTGGGGCGGCCGGCGCCCGTCCGGCCCGGCGATCCTCGTCGGCGACCTCAACGTGGCGCCGCTGGAGCACGACGTCTGGTCGCACAAGCAGCTCCTCGACGTGGTCAGCCACACTCCGATCGAGACCGAGCGTCTGGAGACCCTGCGCGGCGAGGCCGGCTGGATCGACACGATGCGCCACCTGCGCCCGCCGCCGGAGAAGATCTACACTTGGTGGAGCTACCGCTCCCCCGACTGGGCCGCCGCCGACAAGGGCCGGCGCCTCGATCACATCTGGGTCACCCCGGACCTCGCCGGAACCGTGAAGTCGGTGACGGTGGCCCGGCATACGCGGGCGTGGGAGAAGCCGTCGGATCATGTGCCGGTGACGGTGGAGCTGGAGCTTTAGGATCGAAGCGCGATCGGCTTGGGCAGCCAGATCTTCGTCCAGCCTCGTCGAAAAACCATTGCTGAGCTGCCGCGCCGACCACGACCTCGCTGCGCCGGTTCGCGGACGCGACAGGGGGGGGCGCCTCCGAATCGAGTTCGCCTTCGGACCTGAAGGCCGGAGAGGCGGAACGCCGCGCGCCGCCCCTCCTCACCCGTGCTTACCGATCCGCCTTCTCGCCCCTCAACTCCCGGGCGACGAACCCCTTCGTCACCGGCACGATCTGCTTGAACACCGCCTCGGCCATGCGCTCCTCCTCCCGAAGCGAGAGGCGCAGGGTCTCGACGTCGCGGCCGTGCCCGGCCTCCTCGGCGAGCGCGATCAACGACGTGTAGGCAGCGATCTCGTAGGTCTCGACCGAGTAGTCGGTATAAAGGTTCTTCAGCACCTCGTCGCCCGTCACGCTGTGGACCAGAGCCGCGACGTTGCCCACCGTCTGGGTCACCACGTCCTTCAGCAGCGAGCGGTCCTCGCCGTGGCCGTGCAGCAGGTCGGCGAGGCGGGTGACCTGCTGGTCGGTCTCGCTCTTGTGCAGCCGCAGCGCTTGGGTCAGTTCGGGATAGTTCTCGTAGCGCTCGATCTGGCGCTGGATCATCTGTGCCGCCTGCTTCTCCAGGGCGTGGGTGTTGCGCAGGGCGGTGACGTAGATCGACTGCACGGTGTCATTGGTAGCCGTGCCAGTCCGGTCCGCGGTCGCGGTCATCGTGAACCTCTCGTGGGGCAGCGAATGGCGGACAAACTACTCGGGAGTACCCCGGGTTCGACCTCGGCCGTTCGCCGCCGGCCGGCGCGGGCGTGACGAAACCGCGCGCGGGGTAACCGGCCGATGGGGAGTGGCGGGGCCCGGCGGATTCGTGTAGAGGTGCGTCACCCTCGCCCTCACACGGCGAGGTTTTTCGCCTTGGCAGACCGCGCTGGACGACATCCCGGCCCGGCCGAGCCCCGTGCGGAAGGCGGCCCTCGAGGTCGCGCATCCAAGAACCCGTACCACCTGAAAGGACACGCGATGTCGATCACGGCGGAGCGCAAGACCGCGCTCATCAAGGAACATGCCCGCGGCGGAGCCGACACCGGCTCGCCGGAGGTGCAGGTCGCGATCCTCACCGAGCGGATCCAGAACCTCACCGGGCACTTCAAGACCCACACCAAGGACAACCACTCGCGCCGCGGCCTGCTCAAGCTGGTGTCGCAGCGCCGGTCGCTCCTCGACTACCTGAAGCGCAAGGACGAGGCGCGCTACCGCGCCCTCATCGAGCGCCTTGGTATCCGCCGCTAAGGCGGGTCTCACGCGGTTCGGGCACCGGTCCGGGCCGCGTTTTTGCAGGTGAGACGCCCTTCGACAGCGAAGGGGTGCTCACCCGTCCCGGGTGGGCCGGAATGGGTCCGGCCGCCCCACTCTCCGGGACCCGCGAGGAACGCGGGCCGCGACCGCCAGGGCAGGATCGCCGGTGGCTCGTCAACGAGCCCCTCGCCGTCTTGCGCTGGCGCCGCCCTCCCGGACCGCAGGAAGGCATGACGAACATGTTCGACGTTCAACGCGAAGAGCTGCTGTGGGGCGGGCGCAAGCTCGTGCTCGAGACCGGCAAGGTCGCCCGCCAGGCCGACGGCGCCGTGGTCGCCACCTACGGCGAGACCTCGGTGCTCGCCACCGTGGTGTCGATGAAGGAGCCGAAGCCCGGCATCGATTTCCTGCCGCTCACGGTGAACTACCAGGAGCGCACCTACGCCGCCGGTCGCATCCCGGGCGGGTACTTCAAGCGCGAGGGCCGTCCCTCCGAGAAGGAGACCCTGGTCTCCCGCCTGATCGACCGGCCGATCCGCCCCCTCTTCGTCGAGGGCTGGCGCAACGACACCCAGGTCGTCGTCACGGTGCTCTCGCACGACCTCGAGACCGATCCCGACGTGCTCGCCATGGTAGCGGCCTCTGCGGCGCTCACCCTCTCGGGCGTTCCGTTCATGGGTCCGATCGGTGCGGCCCGCGTCGGCTATGTCGGCGGCCAGTACAAGCTCAACCCGCCCATCCAGGAGATGGAGGGCTCGACCCTCGACCTCGTCGTCGCCGGCACCCAGGACGCCGTGCTGATGGTCGAGTCCGAGGCCAAGGAACTGCCCGAGGACGTGATGCTCGGGGCCGTGATGTTCGGCCACAAGCACTTCCAGCCGGTCATCGAGGCGATCATCCGCCTCGCCGAGAAGGCCGCCAAGGAGCCGCGCAACTTCCAGCCCGCGGACAATTCCGAGGTCGAGAAGGCCGTGCTCGAGGTCGGCGAGGCCGAGCTGCGCGAGGCCTACAAGAAGACGGTCAAGCAGGAGCGCTACGCCGCCGTCGACGCCGTGAAGGCGAAGGTGATGGCCGCGCTCGCCCCGGCCGAGGGCGAGGCCCGCTTCGAGGCCGAGAAGATCAAGGCCGCCTTCAAGGAGGCCCAGTCGAAGGTGGTCCGCTGGAACATCCTCGACACCGGCTCGCGCATCGATGGCCGCGACGTGAAGACCGTGCGCCCGATCCTCTCCGAGGTCGGCGTTCTGCCCCGCACCCACGGCTCGGCCCTGTTCACCCGCGGCGAGACCCAGGCGCTGGTGGTGGCGACGCTCGGCACCGGCGACGACGAGCAGTTCATCGACGCGCTCGAGGGCACCTACAAGGAGACGTTCCTCCTTCACTACAACTTCCCGCCCTATTCGGTGGGCGAGACCGGCCGCATGGGCTCCCCCGGCCGCCGCGAGATCGGCCACGGCAAGCTCGCCTGGCGCGCCGTGCACCCGATGCTGCCCCCGGCCCACGAGTTCCCCTACACGATCCGCGTCGTGTCGGAGATCACCGAGTCGAACGGCTCGTCCTCGATGGCCTCGGTCTGCGGCGCCTCGCTGTCGCTGATGGATGCCGGCGTGCCCTTGCGCCGTCCGGTGGCCGGCATCGCCATGGGCCTCATCCTTGAGGGTGAGCGCTACGCGGTGCTGTCCGACATCCTCGGCGACGAGGACCATCTCGGCGACATGGACTTCAAGGTGGCCGGCACGGAGGAGGGCATCACCTCGCTCCAGATGGACATCAAGATCGCCGGCATCACCGAGGAGATCATGCGGGTGGCCCTCGCCCAGGCGAAGGACGGCCGCGCCCACATCCTCGCCGAGATGGCGAAGGCCCTGACCGCCGCCCGTCCCGAGCTCGGCGAGCACGCGCCGCGCATCGAGACGATGCAGATCCCGACCGACAAGATCCGGGAAGTGATCGGCACCGGCGGCAAGGTCATCCGCGAGATCGTCGAGAAGACCGGCGCCAAGATCGACATCCAGGATACCGGCATCATCAAGATCGCCTCGTCGGACGGCAAGGCGATCAAGGCGGCCTATAACTGGATCCGCTCGATCGTGGCGGAGGCCGAGCCCGGCATGATCTACGAGGGCACGGTCGTGAAGACGATGGAGTTCGGCGCCTTCGTCAACTTCTTCGGCGCCAAGGACGGCCTCGTCCACATCTCCGAGCTCGCCGCCCAGCGCGTCGCCAAGGTCACCGACGTGGTGAAGGAAGGCGACAAGGTGAAGGTGAAGTTCCTCGGCCAGGACGAGCGCGGCAAGATCCGCCTCTCGATGAAGGTCGTCGACCAGCAGACTGGCGAGGACATCACCGAGAAGCTGAAGGCCCAGCGCGACGCCGACCGCACCCGCGAGAAGCAGTCCCGCGCCGGCGAGTGATCGGCTGACTACATCGGCGGGAGCCCGGACGGGTCCCCGCCGCCTTGAAGAGGAAAGCGCGGTCCTTCGGGGCCGCGCTTTTTTCGTGCGGGAGCGTCCGCGCGCATCGGCGGATCGGGATGGCGAGCGTCGGTGGCGGATCGTGCGATTTGCTGTCATTCTCCTCGATGCTCGGAAGGTACGTCGTCACGCCCGCCGTCACCATCCGCAACCTCCCCGATGAGGCTCATCGCGCTCTGAAGGTCCGTGCCGCCCAGCACGGGCGCGGCACGGAAGCCGAGATGCGCGACATCCTTGAGGCGGCGGGGCGCCAGACGCATCGCGTCAATCCCGGCACGTTGCTGTCCGCCATCGGCCGCGGGGCGGGCCTGACGGAAGCGGACATGGAGCCATTCGACCGTCTCCGGGACGGGACCTCAACCGGGCCGATGGGTTTCGAGTGCTCCCGCTCGACACTCACGTCTTATCCGAGCCGTTGAGGCCGGCCTCCGATCCGTGCGTGCTCGCCTGGATCGACGCCCAGGCGATCGAGACCCTCTACCTGCCGCCCATCACCGTGGCCGAACTCCGGTTCGGCATCGCCGCCATGCCGCCGGACAAGCGGTGCGATCCGCTCCGCCGCCTGGAGGCGGAGGTGCTGCCTCTGTTCCAGGACCGCGTCCTCGCTTTCGACCTGGAGGCCGCGCAGGCTATGCCGGTCTCATGGCGCGGAGCGAGGGAGGCCGGCCGCGGCGTCGCCATGGCGGATGGCTGCGTCGCCGCGACGGCCGCGTCGCGCGGCTTGATGGTCGCCACCCGCGACACGAGCCCTTTCGAAGCCGCCGGGTTGCGCACGCTCGATCCGTGGGCACCCCCGTGATGGCCGTCCGCCGCCTTCCCGCCCGTCCCCACCTCTGCTTCAAGGTCTATCGCGGGCTTCGCTGATTCGCCCGCCGGAGAGGCAGCGCATGAGCGACGATCTCGTCTTCTACACCCATCCGATGTCTCGCGGCCGCATCGTCCGCTGGATGCTGGAGGAGGTCGGAGCGCCCTATCGCACCGAGATCGTCGGCTACGGCCCGACGATGAAGCAAGCGGCCTACCGGGCCATCAATCCGCTCGCCAAGGTGCCGGCCTTGACCCATCGCGGCATCACCGTGACCGAGACGGCGGCGATCTGCGCCTACCTGGCCGATGCCTTTCCCGAAGTCGGCCTCGCCCCTGCGCCCGACAGTCCGGAGCGCGGCGCCTATTACCGCTGGCTGTTCTTCGCAGCCGGGCCGGTCGAGGCAGCGGTGACCAACAAGGCGCTCGGCGTCGAGGTATCGGAGGAGCGCCGCCGCATGGTCGGGTACGGCAGCATGGCGGAGGTGCTCGACGCGCTCGAAGGCGCGGTCTCGGGCCGCGACTACCTCGCTGGCGGACGCTTCACGGCCGCTGACCTCTATCTCGGCGCGCACCTGATGTGGGGGATGCAGTTCGGCGGCATCGAGCGGCGCCCGGCCTACGAGGCCTACGTCGCCCGCCTCGCCGACCGCCCGGCGGCCGTGCGTGCCCGGGAGATCGACGACCGGCTGATCGCCGAGACGCCGCATGGCTGAGAAGAGGCGTTGCAGGGCTGAGGGCCGCCTCCGTCAGGGAACGTCCGGTCTCCGGCCGCGTTCGCACCGCGACGCAGCGGAATTCTTCCGCGACCGATCCTGACGGAGATCCCATGGCCAGCGACCTCATCCACGACGTGTTCAGCGGCGAGCGCAACCTGACCACCAAGGAGCGGGCCATCTCGGTGGTGCTCGGCCTCGGGCTGGCCGCCGCGGCCGCGCAGCCTCGGCCGAACAAGTTCCTGAGCCTCGCGGCCCTGGTGGCCGGCTCGCTCCTGGCGATCCGCGGCGCCACCGGCCATTGCGCCGCCAAGTCGCTGATGAACAGCGGCTCCCACGAGCCGGCACGAATCTGACGAAGCCTCGGGGCGCCCACGGCGCCCCGTTCTCGATGGAAGAGATCGACGCAATGAAAAAGCCCGCGCCGGTATCCTGGCGCGGGCTTCGTCCTGCTGTGGGGAAGAACCGGCGGGATCCCGCCGGTTTTCCGAATCCCTCAGAGGGCCGTGGAGCGGCGGCGGCCCTGGATGAAGCCGAAGATCGCCAGAACGATCACCGCGCCGATCACAGAGGCGATCAGGCCTGCACCCTCGTTCGGTGGGTACCAGCCGGTGACCTGGCCCAGGAACGTCGCCACGAAGGCGCCGACGATTCCGAGCAGGGTGGTCATGATGAAGCCGCTCGGCTCGTTGGCCGAGCCGGGCATGATGAACTTGGCGATGACACCGGCGACGAAGCCGATGATGATGGTCCACAGGATCGCAAGCATGAGGGCTGCCCTTCGGCTCCGCTTAACTGAAGAGCAAACGCACGGGCGGCGTCGTGGTTGCGCCGGGACGTGCGTGCCGTCGCCCGGACCTTTGCCGACAGATCCTGGCCAAGGTTCCTCGGAGGGCCCTTTACGCCGGCACGGGTTCGGCGGCACAAGGCGCCTGAGCGCCATTCCAGAGCCCTCCCGCTCAGAGCCCTCGAGGAGTTCCCGATGACCATCACGCGTTTCGAGACCGGCACCCGGATGAGCCAGGCGGTGGTGCATAACGGCACCGTCTACCTGGCCGGCCAGGTTGCGGACCAAGTCTCGAACAATGAGGGCGTCGAGGCGCAGACCAAGGACATCCTGGGCCAGATCGACGCGTTGCTTGCGACGGTCGGCAGCGACAAGACCCGGCTGCTCTCGGCCACGATCTACCTCACCGACATGTCGACCTTCGCCGAGATGAACCGGGCCTGGGACGGCTGGGTGGCGGCTGGCCACGCCCCGGCCCGGGCGACCGTGGAGGCGAAGCTCGCCGGTCCGCAATACCGGGTCGAGATCTCGGTCATCGCCGCGACCGGAGCCTGACGGATGAATCCGCTCCGGCGCCGTTTCCTGGGGGCAGCGGCCTGCCTCCTCGCCCTCGTGGCGGGGCCTTCCGGCCCCGCAGCCGCCGCGCCGGAGCGGGTCGTCAACATCTACAACTGGTCGGACTATATCGACCCCAAGATGCTCGACGCCTTCACGCGCGAGACGGGCATCAAGGTTGTCTACGACACCTACGACACCAACGAGATCGTCGAGACCAAGCTGCTCGCCGGCCGCTCGGGCTACGACATCGTGGTGCCGACGGGTCCCTTCCTGCAGCGCCTGATCAAGGCCGGAGCGTTCCAGCCCCTCGACAAGGCCAAGCTGCCGAACCTCAAACATGCTTGGCCGGAGGTGACGGCGCGGCTCGCGGCCTACGACCCGGGCAACGTCTACGCCGTCGACTACATGTGGGGTACCACCGGCATCGGGGTGAACACCGCGCTGGTGCGCGAGCGCCTCGGCCCCAATCAGCCGCTCAACACCTGGGACATCGTCCTGCGCCCCGAGCTGGTGACGAAGCTCAAGGATTGCGGCGTCACGATGCTGGATTCGCCGGACGACATCGTCCCGAGCGTGCTCCAGGCGCTCGGCCTGAAACCCGATTCGCGCCGGATCGACGATCTCGACAGGGCGGGCGACGCGCTGTTCCGCATCCGCGGCGCGGTGCAGAAGTTCCATTCCTCCGAGTACATCAACCAGCTCGCCAACGGCGATGTCTGCCTCTCTGTCGGTTATTCGGGCGACGTGCTGCAGGCGCGCCGGCGCGCCCGCGAGGCCAAGAACGACGTCGACATCGCCTATTACATCCCGCAGCAGGGCGCTCTGATGTGGTTCGACGCCTTCGCGATCCCGAAGGACGCGCCGCACGCGGCGGAGGCCCACGCCTTCATCGACTTCATGATGCGGCCCGAGGTGGCGGCGGCCAACACCAACTTCGTCTCCTATGCCAGCGGCAACCTGGCGGCCAAGGCCCTGGTGCGCCCCGAGATCCTGTCCGATCCCGGCATCTACCCGGACGAGGCTACCTTCCGCCGGCTGTTCACCAACACCGCCTATGACGACCGCACCCAGCGCGTGGTGACCCGGCTCTGGACCCGCGTGCGCACCGGGCGCTGAGGCTGCCCAAGGCCACGCATAGCACTCAGTGCTTGCAGTGGTTCGATCGGGCTAGCCGTCATTCTACAGCGTCGGCCTGCACCGGTGAGCGCGGCCGCACGCTTTCTCCGCCGAGGGCCCAAGTCTCTTGCCCCAAGTCTCTTGTCCGACGAGTGTCGACGCCCCGGAGCCTGGGGGCCGACCGGCCGGTCCGGCCTGACGCGCCACGCCCCTGCCCTGCGGCTTCCGAACATCACCGGCGAGCGATTGTTGACTGTGATCCTCGTGGCCGGCACCATCTCTACCCCGCGCCTATCTTATGTGCATGAACAGCCCAAAGGTCGATGCGCTCGCCGTATCTCCGGTGCGTCTCGGTCCATTCGTTGGGGCGGAGGCCAGGACAGGGAGGGGCGCTGGTGTAAGGCTGTAGAGGCCGTGAAACCATTTGAGGGTGGTGCTGGGAGTGTCGACGCGATGCTTGTCTGTAGGCGCTCGGCAATTCTCGCGCGCGGCTCCTTCCCCTGGAACAGGTCCTGGCCATCGCGTGGGACTTCCGTGGGACTGCCGGCAGTGAAGGCCGCTCCTGTTCGCCGTTCGTTGCGCCAATCGCGAAAAAAGGGGGTTGCGCGGCCAGGGGCGAAAAGCTAGATCGCTCATGCCCTTCGGGGCGTCGGAGCGTAGCGCAGCCCGGTTAGCGCACTAGTCTGGGGGACTAGGGGTCGGAGGTTCGAATCCTCTCGCTCCGACCATTCAAAATCAAGCACTTAGGCTTGTTTCTTGAGGGGGATGAACCCTCGGGTTGCAAAATGGTTTGTAAGATCCGGCGCCTCGACAGGGGCGCTTTTTGCTTTTGGCCTCATGACTCTCTTTGAGGTGGGATTCGTCGCGATCTCCGGCATGGTGCAGCCGGCTTCCGCCAGCATCGTTACCGCCGTTCCGCGCAGGTCGTGGACGTGCCGCTTGATCCTTGCCGGGCATCAGAGGTGATACGGCCCGCCTCGGGTGCATGCGGCGCTGCGCGCGGAAGGCTGCACAGCCAGTCGCGGACGGATGGAGCGCCCGATGCGTCGCCATGGCATCCGGGCCTTGGCGGGGCGTCGGTTCCGGCCATGCACGACCGACAGCCGATACGACCTGCCATCGTCTCCAAACTCCTCAAGCGGCTCGTCTCGGCTGCCCCGTCCAGCCAAGTCTGGCTGGCGGACACGACTTACCTTCCCACGGCAGAGGGGTGGACCTGCCTCGCTGCCGTCCTTGATCTTGCCACCTGCAAGAGCGTCGGTTGGTCGATGCGCGACCACATGCGGACTGTGAGCTGACGTCGGCTGCCCTGATGATGGCCACTCGACCGCAGCGACCGGCCATCTGTCACTTGGATCGTGTTAGCCAGTACGAGGTGGATGCTTGCCGCAGACAACTCGCCGATATGCGGGCGACGCCCTCCATGAGCCGCACTGGCTGCTGCGACGATAATGAACTAATGGAAAGCTTCTTCCACTCCCTCAGAGTCGAACTCGTCCACCAGCGACGATGGGCGAACCGGGATGAGGCCCGGCGCGACCTGTTCGCCGACATCGAAGGCTATTGTACTCGACAGCGCGTCCCCTCGACTCTCGGCTCCATCACGGCTGAGCAGGCCGATCGGAACGCAAGCTAACCCTGTGTCGGCAAAATGGGGGAGGATCATCTCCTGCGACCTCGCCAAAGCAGTCGGCCGAGGGCCAGAGATGGGTTTACTGGTAGACGGCGGCCCATTGCGGCAGGTCGCGGGGCATGTAGGGCCACGGGGCGCCTGTCTTGACGATGGAGTGCGGGCCGTTGACCATTTGGCGCAACGCATGGTCGCGCTGGCCCGAGGCCTCACGCAGCAGCGCTCATTCCTCATCGGCCATGTCGGACTCGGCGATGTCGGACGGGTCGGCGACGCAATCGGCGCTCACGTTATGTCATAGAGTCATAACACGCTTAGGCTGAGCGGGCGCGCCCGTCGGGCGTGTTCGCCGCTCGCGCCGGGGACGAGGCGGAGCGCTTCGCTCGGCTCGCAGCGGGAAGTTTTCCGTGCGACAAGACGGGTCATGAGACCCGGCCTCCTCTCTCTCGACGCCTTCCTGACCCGCCGCGCCGCCGACCGGCGGCTGGCGCGGCTGACCCACGACATGCCGCTGCCGGAAGCGCGCGGGCTGGAATTCGGGCCCGGGGACAACCCCACCCCACTGCCCGTGGGCGTGCAGGTCGCCACCGTCGATCACGCCCTCGACGCGGGCGCCGGGCTGCCCGGCGCGGCGCCGATCGACCATGCCTGGGCGGGATCGGGGCCCCTCGCCCCGATCGTCGGCCCGGACCCCTTCGACGTCGCTATCGCCGCGCAGGTGGCGCAGTACGTCCCCAACCTGCTCGGCTGGCTGCGCGGCATCCACGGGGTGCTGCGCCCGGGCGGCGTGCTCAACCTGTCGCTGCCGGACAAGCGCTTCATGTTCGACGCCGCGCGGCCCGCGAGCACCTTGGCCGAACTCGTCGAGGCCGATCTTCTCGGTCTGACGCGGCCCAGCCCGCGCCAGCTCTTCGCCCATGCGAGCGAGGCGCGGGCGGTCGCGCCGGCGCAGATCTGGGCCGGCGAGGATCCGGTGGCGGCGCCGCGCCTCTCCGGCGAGGCGGCCCTGGCGCATGCCTACGCGGAGGCCTCCGCGGCGCTCGCCGCCGGGTCTTACGTACCGTGCCATTGTTGGGTGTTCACCCCGGAGGGATTCCTGGACTTGGTGGCGGGAGCGACGCGGCTCGGGCTGTTCCCGTTCGTGCTGAACCGGGTCGGTGCGACGGAGGTGGGCGGATTCGAATTCTACGTCTCGATGCGGCGCGACGCGGAGGAGGAGCCCGAGACCCTGCACCGGCTGCAGGAGGGGGCGATCGACCATCTCGGCCGCGTCTTAGCGCAGCAGCGCCGGACCGCGACGCTGCTGGCCGGACGCTGACGCTGCGCGTGGCGCCGGCGCCCGGCCTGGCGCGGAAAGGCCGCGCCCCAGGCATCGGAACCTCGGCCTGTCGCCATTGGTTCCGAGACATCCTGCCTTTCAACGCCATCAGGAGGCCTCTCATGCGCGCTCTCACGGTCCGGGTGTCCATCGCGGCGGCCCTCGTTTTCGGAACGGCCGGCACGGCACTCGCCCGCAACAGCGATTCCGGCAGCGGGCTCTCGCCCTACGCGGCGCTGAACGGCAACGATCGCTCGGCCGGCATCAACAACGGTAACTACCGGAAGCCGCGCTACGACCCCTACCTGCGCACCTATGGCCGCCCGCCGGCCGGCTACGGCTACCGGCCGGCGCCGCCGCCCGCCTATTACGGCTACCCGTACTGAGGCGGTCGGTCCTGAGGCTGTCTTGCGCACGGCCCCTTGATCCGGTCACGCTTTCCGGCGACCACTGCCCGGCGGACCTGACGCGCTGCCGGGACACGACGATGCCGACACCCTTCTGCGCTTCGGGCTTGCGCGCCCCGGGTCCGCGGGCATGAGCCTGCCGCCCGCGACCCTCGTGCGACTCGAGGCGCTGCGCCGGGGCGACCTCGCCGGAGCCCGGGAGCTTAGGCTTCCCGGCGGGCCGGAGGGGCGCCTGACCGAGGTGCCGCCCGAGATCCTCGGCCTTGCCGACACGCTCGAACTCCTCGATCTCGGCCAGAACGATCTGACCACGCTGCCCGCCGATCTCGGCCGGCTGCGCCGGCTGCGGGTGCTGTTCTGCTCCGGCAACCGCTTCGTGCGGCTGCCGCCGGTCCTCGGCGACTGCGCCGCCCTGAGCCAAGTGGGGTTTCGTGGCTCCGGCATCGCCGAGGTGCCGGCCGAATCCTTGGCTCCGGCCCTGCGCTGGCTCACCCTCACCGACAACCGCATCGCGGCCCTGCCCGAGGCATTGGGCGCCCGGCCGCGCTTGCAGAAGCTGATGCTGGCCGGCAATCGCCTGCGGGCCCTGCCGGAGAGCTTAGGGGGAGCGCGGAACCTCGAACTCCTGCGCATCGCCGCCAACGCATTCGAGGCGCTGCCTGCCTGCCTGACCGCCCTGCCGCGCCTGGCCTGGCTGTCCTGGGCCGGCAACCCGTTCGAGGATCGTGCGGCGCCGTCCCCTCCCGCGGCGCCTCCCGTCGCGTGGCGCGATCTCGCGCTCGGCCCGCTCCTCGGCGAGGGTGCCTCCGGACGGGTGATGCGGGCGGCGTGGCGGCCGGACGGAACCGATGAGGCGCAGCCCGTCGCCCTCAAGCTGTTCAAGGGCGCGATGACCAGCGACGGCCTGCCCGAGCGCGAGATGGCGGCCTGCCTGGCGGCGGGCGCGCATCCGCACCTCACCGGCGGCCTCGGCCGCCTCGCCGACCATCCGGACGGTGCGCACGGGCTGCTGATGCCGCTCCTGCCGGAGGGCTGGCGGGTGCTCGCCGGGCCTCCGAGCCTGGAGAGCTGCAGCCGCGACGTCTACGACCCGGATCTCCGCCTGACGCCCACGGCCGCCTTGCGCCTCGCCCGCGGGGTGGCGTCGGGCGCCGCCCACCTGCATGCCAGGGGCTTCGGCCACGGCGACCTCTACGGTCACAACGTCCTGTGGGATGGGACTCGCGGCGAGGCGGTGCTGAGCGATCTCGGTGCGGCCTCCGCTCTGCCACCGGGCCGCGAGGGCGCGTTCCTGCGGCGGCTCGACGTACGGGCGTTCGGGCTGCTCCTCGAGGAACTGCGGGCGGTTGCTCCCCTCGCTCACCCGGCCCTCGACGCCCTGGCGCAGGCCTGCGCCGGGCCCGACCCGGCGGCGCGACCGGAAATGGCCGAGGTGCTGGGCGCCCTCGACGACATCCTCAAGGAATCGGGGCCGGCCTGACCGGCCCCGATCGAGAGCACGGCCCGATCATGGTGCAACCGGGTTGTGCTCTCGATCGTCAGCGTTGCCGCAGTGTCGTCGACGAACCGGCATCGACTGCGTCGGACAAGGCTCCTGGTCTCAACGGCTCTTCTTGTAGAGCTTGCTCGCGATCTCGAAGATCTCCTCGGGCTTGTAGTTCGGCGCGAAGGCGCCGTAATTGCCGTCGAGCTCCGGAATCTTGCCACCCTCGGGGGCGCCGTCGACCACTTCGAGGTTGCCTGGCGGATCGCCCGGCAGCGCGACCTCGTCGTTCGACCACACGCCGGCCGCCTCCGGGTAGTCCGGCGAGTTGAAGCGGTAGAGCCGACGGTGGCTGCCCTCCTGCAGGTATTTCTGGCATTCCGGGATGCGGTCGAGGTTGATGTTGGGTGTCGGCAGCATCTGCTCGATTGCCACGCCCGTGAGCTTCTTCAGCGCCAGCGCGTAGGCGTGGGCATGCACCGAGCCCCGCACCAGCAGGTAGCCGCAGACCTCGCGCCCGGTCGGATCCTTCAGGGTTTCGTAGACCCTGAGCTTGTGGATGCGCGCGCCGCATTCGAGGTGGAAGTTGTGCAGCAGGTCGATGATGATGTTTCCGGTCGTGGTGACCATGTCCATGTTCCACGACGCGGCGTTCGAGTTCATCGGCATCGCGCCGCCGCCGTTGCTGAGGAAGCTTCCGGCCAGCCGAACGTCCTGCATGTCGTGGAATGGGGCCTTCGACACGTCGACATCAGGCGTCGGGTCGCCGGGGCCGTTGTTGAGCATCGCCACACCGGTCGAGACCAGCTCGACATGGCCGAGCTCCTCCATGAAGATGCTCGAGACCAGGCTGTAGAACGGCCGGAGCTTGGACTTGTCGCGAAAATTGAAGCTCTGGAACATGTAGTTGCCGAGCGTCGACATCTCGCCGTACTTGCCGCCGAGCAGCTCCTGCAGGGCGGCGGCGGCATTCGGGTCGGGCCTCTTGGGCTGCGGCAGCTCGGCCTGCAGGCGGTCGATCCTCATGAACATGGCACGGCACCTTCTCGCTCGGGGATAGTCCCCGGGAGCATCGATTTGATCCATGTTAGGTTCCGCCGCACCGCGCCGGACGGGCGCATCGGTCGCAGGGGTGGTCGCACGGAGTGACGCGTCCACGCTGCAGGGATTTGGCGATTGTGGGCGGTGGTGCGAGGACCCTTGACCGCGGCGCGCCGGCAGGCACCCCTTGGGGAATCGCCGCCCGAATCCCGGACGCCCAGAAACCGGACCCTATGGCCACCCCGATCGATACCGGAACCATCCTGAGCCTGCTGCGCCGCGCGACCGAAACGGTGCGCGCCTCCACCGCCCGCGCTGCCGCGGCCGAAGCCCGCGCCGACCGGCTCAGCCGCGAGGTCGGCGCCCTGCTCGGCCGGGTCGAGTCGGCTCTGCAGGCTGCAGCGGAGGAAGCGACCGAGGCCAGACAGGCGGCGGCCGAGGCCGAGGCCCGGGCCGGCGCGGCCGAGGCCAGGCTGTCCGCCGAACGGGCCCGGCTGCGCCGGCTGGAGGAGCGGCTGGCCGAGGTGATGGCCGACACCCGCGCGGCCCGGGACGCCGCCACGGCGGCGCAAGCCGGACGCGAGGCGGCGGAGCTGCGCCTCACCCGCATCCGCGCGGCGCTCATCGACGAGGCAGCGGTGCCGCCGACCGAGGCGGAGCGGCCCGCGGCCCTGCACTGACGGCGTCTCATACCCTCGCGCCTTCGCATCGCCGCGTCGATGCGAAGGCGAGCGGCGCATCAGCGCCGGCGCCCGTTCGGGCTTGCCTGGCGCCTTCGAACGCGTCCGTTCGAAGGCGCGGCGGTATCACCTGTGCGGGGGGGCGACGCCGTCCGGCCCCGACACCCCCTCACCCCGCCTTCGACAACGGATCCGCGATACTCTCCAGCGACTTGCCCTCCGCATCGACCCCCAGCCGCCACTCCGTCACTGCCGCGAGCACCAGGAGCAGGGCCGCCCCCGCATAGCCCCCGGCCAAGGCCCAGTGCTGGCCGGATTCGATCAGGTGGGTGAAGAGCCAGGGCGCCATCACGCCGCCGGCGCCGGTGCCGAGCGCGTAGAACACCGCGATGGCGAGGGCCCGGGTCTCGAGCGGAAAGATCTCGCTCGCCGTGAGGTAGGCGGAACTCGCGGCCGCCGAGGCAACGAAGAAGATCGCGATCCAGGCGAAGGTCTGGGTCCAGGCGGTGAACAGGTCGAGGCCGAACACCACCGCCGTGCCCATCAGCAGCACCCCGCTTAAGCCGAAGGTGCCGGCGATCATCCGGCGCCGGCCGATCGTGTCGAAGAAGTGGCCGAGAAGCAGGGGGCCGAGGAAGTTGCCGATGGCGAGGGGCACCAGGAAGACGCCGGCCCGGTTCTCCGGCACGCCGTAGAACTTCGCCAGCACCAGCCCGTAGGTGAAGAACACCGCGTTGAACAGGAAGGCCTGGGCGATCATCAGCACCAGAGCCAGGATGCTGCGGCCGCGGTGCTTGTGCACCATCGAGGCGAAGATCTCGCCGAAGCCGAAGCTCTTCTTGGGGTGTACCTCGAGGATGCCTTCCGCCTTCGGCAGGGTCTTCCCGGTTTCGGCCTCGATCGTGCGCTCGATCTCCGCTACCGTGCGCTCGGCCTCCGCCTCGCGGCCGTGGGTGACGAGCCAGCGCGGGCTCTCGGGCACGTAGCGGCGCAGGAACAGGATGAACAGGCCGAGCACGCCGCCGATGCCGAAGCCGAGGCGCCAGCCGAAATCCGGGTCGAGGAGGTTGGGGTCGAGGAGGAGCAGCGAGGCCCCCGCCCCCGCCGCGGCGCCGATCCAGAAGCTGCCGTTGACGATGAGGTCGACCCGACCGCGATACTTGGCGGGGATCAGCTCGTCGATGGCGGAATTGATCGCCGCGTACTCGCCGCCGATGCCGAGCCCGGTGACGAGGCGAAACAGCGCGAAGCTCCAGAAATCCCAGGCGAGCGCGCTAGCGATGACGCCGCCGACATAGATCATCAGCGTGGCATAGAAGACGAGGCGGCGCCCGAACCGGTCGGTGAGCCAGCCGAAGACCAGGGCGCCGACCACCGCGCCGACGACGTAGAACGAGGCTGAGGCGCCGATCTGCTGGAGGGTGAGGCCGAGCGCCCGCTGATCCTGCAGCACCGGGCCGATCGCCCCGACGATGGTGACCTCGAGCCCGTCGAGCACCCAGGTGATGCCGAGCGCGATGACCAGCAGCAGGTGGAAGCGGCTCCAGGGCAGCCGGTCCATCCGGGCCGGCACGTCGGTGCGCACCACACCCGTCCCGGCGCTCCGCGCCGTTCCCGCTCCTGCCGCCAAATTTCCCGCAGCCAAGTCTCCTGCAGCCACGTTCCATCCTCCCGAATCATCCGTGGCCAACTCAAACCGCAGCGGAGCCGTTGCGTTCCGCGCGCGCCTCCCGCACATCAAGCAGGACCTGCCGCCGCGCCGCCCATGCTCCGCATCGAGTCCCTCCGCCGCGACCGTTTCGGGCCCTTCGACTTCGGGCCCTTCGACCTGGCGCTCGCGCCGGGCGAGGCCTGCGCGGTCACGGGGCCTTCGGGGGCGGGCAAGAGCGTGCTGCTGCGCATGATCGCCGATCTCGACCCGTCCGAGGGCCGGGTCAGCCTCGACGGGATCGACCGGGAGGCGATGCCGGCGCCGCTCTGGCGCAGGCAGGTGACCTATCTCGCCGCCGAGCCCGGCTGGTGGGCCGAGACCGTGGCCGAGCACTTTTCCGCCGACGCGCCCGCCCGCCTCGATCCCGAGCGCATGGCCCTGCTCCTGCCGCCGGAGGTTTTCGGCTGGCCGGTGGCGCGGCTCTCCACCGGCGAGCGCCAGCGCCTCGCCCTGCTGCGGGCGCTGGCCGGCGGGCCGCGGGTGCTGCTCCTCGACGAGCCGACCGCCTCCCTCGACCCCGACAGCGTGCGGGGCGCCGAGGCGGTGATCGAGGCCCGCCGCGCCGCCGGGCTGAGCGTCGTCCTCGTCTCCCACGATCCCGCCCAGGTGACGCGCCTGACCACCCGCCGGCTCGCGGTGGCGGGCGGGCGCCCCCTCTGATCCGATCCGCATGATTCCTTCGCCCGGGCCTCTCGATCTCGCCCTCGGGGCGGGCTTCGTCCTCGTCAATGCCGGCCTGTCGGCGGCCCTCGGTCTCGGTCTCGCCCGAACGATCCTGGTCGCGGCCTGCCGGCTGGTGGCGCAGCTCACCCTGGTCGGGCTGGTGTTGCGCACGGTGTTCGGCCTCGGGGCGCCGGGGCCCGTGGTCGGGGTGGTCGCCGTGATGGCGCTCGCCGCCGCCTACGAGATCGGCGCCCGGCAGGAGCGGCCCCTCCGGGGTCCGTGGCGCTACGCGCTCGGCGGCGCCGTGGGCGCGGGGGCGACGGTCGTCGCCGTCGCGGTCGGCCTCGCGTCCTTACGCCCGCATCCCTGGTGGGACCCGCACGCGCTGATCCCCCTCGCCGGGATCGTGCTGGGTTCGGTGATGAGCGGGATCGCGATCGGGCTCAACGGCTTCACCGGAGCCGTGCGGCGCGAGCGGGCGGGCATCGAGGCGCGCCTGGCGCTCGGCGCCACGAGGAACGAGGCGCTGGCACCGCTGGTCCGCAGCGCGGTCCGGGCCGGGCTGATCCCGGTGCTCAACCAGATGGCGGCGGCGGGGCTGATCACGCTCCCGGGGATGATGACCGGCCAGATCCTCGCCGGGCAGGACCCGCAAGGGGCGGCCGCGTCGCAGATCCTGATCCTGTTCCTGCTCGCGGGGGCGAGCGGCCTCGGGGTGACGGGGGCGGTCCTCGCCGCGTCGCGCCGGCTCACCGATGCGCGTCACCGCCTGCGGCTCGACCGGCTGGCGTGACGGCAGGCTTCTGCCGGTGGATCAGCCCGGGCTGCGGCCGGTCTCGGCGGCGGCGACGCGGCAGATGTTGCGGGCAGGGCCGAGCTCGGCGAGCGGGGTCTGCTGGGTGTTGCGCGCGACCCGGACCGGGCGCGAGGTCCAGCGGGCGCTGCCGGCCGAGCCGGACTGGGCTTGAGCGAGCTGGGTCGCGGCGGCCGGGGCCCGGTGCGCCGTCGTGCCCTCGCGGTCGTACCACGGGCGCTTCTCGTAGAAGGCGTTACCGCCGGCCAGCGCTACGTAGTGCATGTTGCGGTAGGAGAAGGTGTAGCCGGCGGTATGGAAGAACATCGCGCCGCCGACCTTCTCGTGGCGCTCGCCGGCCAGGATCGCGTCGGCGATCTGCTCGGCCTTCTCGCGCTCACGATCACGCATCGGCTTGTGCAGCACGCCGGTGGCGAACTGGCGCTTCTGGCCGACGACGCCGCAGATCGAGTTCGGGTAGGCCGGCGCCTCGAGCCGGTTCATCACCACGGTGCCAACCGCGAGCAGGCCCTCCTCGCTCGAGCGGTTGGACTCGAAGTACATCGCGCGGGCGAGGCAGTCCCGGTCGGCGCTGGTGACGGCGGCGAGCTGCTTGCGGTCCGGAAGGCTTCCCGTCGTGTCGACCCCGGCCGGCATCAGGCTGCAGGCGCCGAGATGCGGCGCCGTGGCGAGAACCGCGAGGGCGGCGGTGATGGGGAAAGTCCGGTTCCGCGTCATGCAGGCCCCTCTCGTTGCATTGGCCGGGCACGGCCGGAATGGCCGCGCTCGAGGTCAAGCTTGGGGCGGAATGTGGCGAAGGCGGGGCGTGGATACGGTTCGTAAACCAATCCTCGCGCCGGGCAGTCAGATACAAGCGATCTGATGCAAACGGGAAACACCGCCGGCTCACGATCGGAGCGTCGCCCCACAGGCCCCGGAACGGCGGCGCGATCACGGCATGATCATGACCAGTCGAGGGCAGCGCGGCTGTGCGGAGACGATGCCGCGGGCCCGGTTTCGTCCCGGCTCCGGCAATCCTGCGGCAGTCTCGCCGGTCTTGGCCCCCCGTTCGGATCGGCCGATGACAGGGGCACGAAGTCGAGGCCGGCCGGCGAGACCTCGCGCCGCAGGCCCATGTCGCGCAGCAACCGGTCGTCGAGCCAGGTCAACCTCGTGCGGTCGCGGCGCTGACGCAGGTGTCGTGACAGGGCGCCCTCCCCGGGCGGGCCACTCCCGGGGGCGCCTGGGCGGCAGAGGACGAGGAGGCGGCGAATCAGTGGCAGCATGGCGAGCGCTTCCCATTGGGACGGGACGATCCTCGCTCAGCCCCCGGCCGCCGTGATTCGGTTCCGGCCGAAGCGTCCCGCAGCAGGCTTCGGCCGGGGCCCGGCGACCCAACCCATGCTTCGGCCATCGCCGAAGCGTCCGGCCTCTCCATGCCCTACAAGGGAGATCCGGGAGGAGCCTGCCCAAGGAGCTTGCCATGGTGACCGTCGCCGCCTTCGCCCGCACCGCCGCCCTGGTGGGCGATCCGGCCCGTGCCGGCATGCTGACGGTGCTGATGGACGGCCGCGCGCTCACAGCGGCGGAACTCGCCCGCGCCGCCGGCGTCACGCCGCAGACCGCGAGCGGCCACCTCGCGAAGCTCGCGGAGGCCGGCCTCCTCACGGTCGCGCGCCAGGGCCGCCACCGCTATCACCGCCTCGCCTCCCCAGCGGTGGCCCGGATGCTGGAGGGCGTGATGGCGGTCGCCTCGATGCCGGACGCCGCCCGGCCGGCCGCAACCCGGGCTCCATCGATCCGCTCTCCTGGCCCCCGGGACGCCGCCCTGCGCGAGGCCCGGACCTGCTACGATCACCTCGCCGGCCGCCTCGCCGTCGCGATGGCGGATTCCCTCGTGGCGCGCGGCGCGGTCGAACTCGGGGAGGATGGCGGTGCCCTCACGCCGGCGGGCGAGGTCTTCCTGCGCGGCCTCGGGGTCGATCTCGATGCGGCGTCCGGTCGGCGGGTGTTCTGCCGCCCCTGCCTCGACTGGAGCGAGCGCCGGCCCCACATCGCCGGTGCTCTCGGGGCGGCCCTGCTGGCGACCTGCCTCGACCGGGGCTGGCTGCGCCGGAGCGAGGGCAGCCGGGCCGTCGCGGTGACCCCCGGCGGGCGCCTCGCCCTGGGCCGGGCCTTCGGCTACCGGCAGGCCTGCGCCTGCGGCGACGCGGCGTGACCGTCACGCCGCCGGCAGGGGCTCGTCCGCGGTCGCGGGGGCCGTCCGCAGCGTCAGGGGAACGTTGCCGCGGCCGGTGCGGCGGCGCTCCGTCGCCTCCTGCATGAGGGTGTGCGCGTACTCCGTCAGGGTGTGGCCGAGATCGGCCAGGGTGTCGGCGGTGGTCTCCTGGACGTTGGTGGCGTGGCAGGCCACGTCCACCAGACCCTCCATCATGTCGACGATCTCGCTCAGCGCCCGGACCAGGGGTGGCAGGATATCGGCCATTTCGTCGATCGTCGGCGGGGTGCGGCTGGTCATGATCTCTCTCGCTGCCTCTCGTGTTGGTTCTTCATGTTGGTTCTTGGCGGTGTTCTTGGCGGTGTTCTCGGGGGCCGCCCTCTCAGGCCATCAGGTAGGTCGGCGAGGTCGGGGCCAGGACGGAGGCCTGGGTGCCCCGGATCTCCTGCAGCTTGCGCAGGGTGCGGGCGTCGAAGCGGGCCTCCACCGCGATGATCCGCTCGCCGTCGATCTCGGCCGGCACGCCTAGCGGCACGGCCCGGAAATGCAGCTGGAGGACGTGGAGCAGGTAGAGGATCGGCATCTGGGCGAGGAAGCAGGTCACCCCGTTCTCCAGGCCCCACTCGACGATGCCGGTCATCACCTCGAGGGTGACCGGGTGGTTCTTGCCGCGGGTGCGGTGGCTCGGCGCCACCGCCTGGCGGGTCCATTCCCAGATCTGCGGGCCGGCCGGCCGGTCGCCCTCGCACAGCTCCGGCAGCACGTCGGAGAGCAGGTGCGGCCGGGTCGTCGGCAGGAGCCGGCTGTAGCCGATCACCTGGCCGTTCTCGATCGCCAGGAAATGGGCCGCGTGGGCGGTGTCGAACTGGTCGATCTCGCGCCCGTCCGGGCGGCGCAGGGCATTCCACCCCTTCTCCTCGACGAAGACGCGGTGGCGCAGGCGCCAGACCTCCTCCATCTCGGCGGCGTAGCGATCCTGGTTGGCGGCGGTGACGACGTGGATCATGGGGACAGGCTCCTTGTCTCGGACCCTTTCTCCATGCTCTGACGGCGCAGCCGTACTGGGGAATTTCCTAGGAGCCCTGTCCTGGGTGGGCCGCAGGGCGACGCGCGGGGCGCGATCCAGGCCGGCTCGCCGTCCTTGTGGGCAACGCAATCCTCCACGTCGCGAACCGGAAGGCCAGGCTTGGAGTTGACCCTCCGGAATGAGCCGGAGAGGTCGAATGTCGATGCCGTTGACCCGCACCGTCGCCTTGGCGGCGGTCATCGTGCTTCTGTCGCCCGTCGGGCGGGCGAGTGCGCAAGGAACCGAGCGCCAGCGCCTGGCCTGCATGACGGACGCGATGACGCTGTGCGCGAGCGACGTGCCCAACACGCGGCGCATCGAGGCCTGCCTGCGCCGGAACTATGCCAGCGTCAGCCCGCCCTGCCAGGGGGAGCTCGACTCGGCCCGTGCCGCCGCTGGCGGCCCCACCGCCACCGGGGGGATCGTTCCTTACCATCGCTGACCATGCCAGCCCCCGCCCTTCACGAATGATTCCCGCTCTCTCCTTCGTGTCGTCCCGGTGGCGAGGGCCCGGCCTCCGGGCTAAACTCGGGCGGCGCGGCGCCGGCGGGATCAACCCGACGGCGACCGCGTGAACGGGAGGACGCTCATGGTGGAGACGGAGAACTGCTCGCGGCGGGTCCTGTTGGCGGGCATGACGGTGGGTCTGGCGATGCCGGTGCTGGCGGCTGGATCGGTGACGGCGCACGCCGCGGACGAGAGCGAGGCGGTGGCCCGCCAGCTTGAGGCCCTGCGGGTCGCGATCGTGGAGGGCGACGCCAAGGCACTCGACGCCCTCACTCATCCGCAGATGAGCTACGGCCATTCGAGCGGCCGCAAGATCGAGACCAAGCCCCAGTTCATCGCCAGCCTCGCCGGCAAGACCAACTACAAGTCGCTGACCTTCTCCGAGCAGTGGATCCAGGTCGTCGGCGACAACGCCCTGGTCCGCCACGTCTGGGATGGCGCCGACATCCTGCCCAACGGCGAGACCGGCCGCTCCTACATCGCGGTGATGCAGGTCTGGCTCAAGGACGGGGGCCCATGGCGGCTGCTCGCCCGCCAGAGCTGCCCACTCAAGCCGGCCTGATCGCCGGAGGGGCCGGGACGGCTGGCGGGATACTCGGAACGACGGCCAAGCTCGGGCGTTTCCGCTCGCCTCACCGATGCCCGGTGGCGGCGAAGCGGGAGCGTGGGTGGTGCGGTCGGACCGGCAGGTGAGCACGATCAGGTTGGTCGCCGAGGCCGTCCGCCTCGCCAGCAGCCTGGCCGTCAAGGAGATCACGCTGTTCTCCGACGAGGTCGACCGGATCGTTCGGGTCGTCTCGGGTTGGACTCTGTGGGGCGGCGCGATCCTGCTCCTCGCCTGCGTCAGCGGCTTCCTGCTGCTGATGGCCCTGGTGAAGGGCCTCGGGGCGCTGATCGGCTCGGAGGCGGTCGCCGCGGTGGTCGGGGCGGCGCCCTTCGCCGTCGCGGCCGCCCTGCTGACGCTGTGGGGCCTGCGGAAGATGGACCTGCGGCGGTAGATTTCAGCGGGTGAGATAGGCCGGGACGCGCACCAGTGCGTCGGTCCGCGCCGCTCGCGGACCAGCCGGTCGGAGGCATCGAAATCGTGCACTGCGCCGGGATAGACCGTGATTTCGACCGGCTCGCCCCGTCCCCTTGCCGCCTCGGCCAGGGCGCGGCAGGGCGCGGCGCCGGTCCAGTCATCGGCGCCGCCGACCAGGATGAGCAGCGGCATGCGGTTGCGCCAGCCCTGCTCCAGGGTGGCGCGGCAGCAGCCCGGATAGAACGCGACGGCGCGGGCAAAGGCGTAATCCGCGGTCCGGCGCGGATCGCCGCCAGTACCGTCGAGCCGCCGTTGGACCAGCCGAGCAGCGAGACCGCCTTCGTCTGCACGTCGGGACGGCTGACCAGACAGGCCTGCGCGGCTTCGGTATCCGCGATGCGCTCGCCGCCGGGCCGCGCGGCGGGAGACCCGGCATTGCGGCCCGAGGCTGCGGGAGCCGAAGCTGTCGGGAAACAGCACCACGAAGCCCTGCGCGGACAAGCGCTCGCCCCAATCGGCGTGGCGCTCGGCGAGCGAGCCGGCCCGCTCGAACAGGCCGCCGCAGCCGCGCAGCGCGACGATGGCGGGGAACGGTCCCTGGCCGGCGGGCCGAGAGAGCTGCCCTTGCAGCGCGATTCCGTCCGGACCCGGAACCGTGACGGCAGCGGGCTCCGCCCACGCGGCGGTCGTCAGGAGAGCCGGAAGCGCCGCGGCGCCGATGGGCCGTGCACCGCGTCGAACCCCGACCATCCGTCCTCCGAGGATGCGCGTGCGACCAAGGTCATGCGCGCCGAGCATGGCGGTCGCGCGACGCGGGACGATTGCTTTGTGCGATGCAGCATGAGACAACGACTTCGCACCGCAGCGATGGCGTCGCGACGGTGCAGCCCTCTTTGGGCGTTTCCTCCCTAGACTTCGGGCCGCCTCGCAAGGGCGGCCTTTTTTCTGTGCGGTCAGGGTCATACCGGGCCGAACCGCGCCCGACAAGCACAATCGTGCACAGGGTGCGGTGAGCGGAACGATGTTGCAGGTCGCGCCGGAAGGGACGGCGTTCCGCGGGTTGAATCGCGTGGTGCGCCGGGCCCCGTCGCCCCGCCGTCGTCACCCCGTCTTGCAGGGCCGATGCTCTACTGCGCCAGGAACGCCGCGATGTTGCGGCGGATGCGCGCCAGCGGCGGCTCGCCGGTGTCCGGCAGGGCGAAGCGCTCGCCCGTGATGGTCTCGAAGGCGCTGACGTAGGTGGCGGCGGTGTGCAGGACCACCTCGGGCGGAATCTCCGGCACGGGATCGCGGTAGGGGTCGCAGCGGGCCGCGACCCAGTGGCGGACTACGTCCTTGTCGAAGCTCTCCGGCTGGGTGACGGCCTCGAAGCGCTCGGGGTAGCTCTTCGCGAACCAGTAGCGGCTGCTGTCGGGGGTGTGGATCTCGTCGGCCAGCACGATCCGCCCGTCGGCATCCAGGCCGAACTCGTACTTGGTGTCGGCGAGGATCAGGCCGCGCTCGGCCGCCAGCGCCTGGCCGCGGGCGAACAGTGCCAGCGCCGTCTCAGACAGAATGCGCCACTGGCTGTCCGTCAGCAGCCCCTGCCCCAGGATCTCGGCCTCGGAAAGCGGCGCGTCGTGGTCGCCGTGGCCGGCCTTGGTGGTCGGCGTGATGATCGGCTGCGGCAGCGCCTGGTGCGGGCGCATCCCGTCCGGCAGCCGGTGGCCGTACATCTCGCGCTGCCCGGCCTTGTAGAGGGTCAGGATCGAGGTCCCGGTGCTGCCGGCGAGGTAGCCGCGCACCACGATCTCGACCGGCAGGATGGTGAGCCGGCGGCCCACCACCACGTTCGGGTCCGGATAGGCGAGCACGTGGTTGTCGCAGATGTCCCGCGTCTTCTCGAACCAGTAGCGCGCGGTCTGGGTCAGGACCTGGCCCTTGAGCGGGATCGCCGCCAGCTCCCGGTCGAAGGCGCTCAACCGGTCGCTGGTGATCAGGATGCGCCGCCCATCGGGCAGGTCGTAATTGTCCCGTACCTTGCCGCGGTAATGCCCCGGCAGCTCCGGCAGGGTCGCCTCCGGCAGGACGTAGTCGGAAAAGGGCGCGAGCTCGGCCGCCTGCATGGTCGTGTCTGCCTGTTCCCATAAGCGCTTTCTCAGCGCTCTTGAAAAATATGAGGAATTTTGGAGTTTTAACCTATATCCTATCGGGAGGCTATACCCGATTGCGTCGGGAACTTTGCCGTTTTTCACCCAAATCGGTGAGGAGCCTGTCGGCGCCGAAGCGCCATGACGTCGAACCAATCACTTGAGCGGACGCTTAGGACGCCGTTTTCGTCGAGCCCTATGGTCCCGCGCCTCCTGCGAACCGGTCAGGGCAGCCTCGACGTCGCGGAACCGATACACCTCAACGAAGTGCCCTGGCGGAACCGGAGCATGTTTCAGGCCGAGCTTGTCGATGATGGCGCGCGTCACGATGCGCGATAGATCGTATCGTTCGGCGAGATGGCGAACGGTGCCGTATTCATCACAGAAGCGTTCGAAATCAGCCCTTCGCACCCACCAGCGCTTATTCGTTCGGCCGAGAGCCTGTCGTCCGGGGATCAGTCCGGATCGGACCAACCCGCGGAAACCCCAGTAGTTGACGCCGAACCGCTTCGCGGCTTCCTCCAGCAGCATGCTGTCGGAGCGATGCCCGTGCAGGGCGACGACCTCCCCCACGGATACGAGGATACCCTGCAGTCCCGGGGCGGACGGCAACCTTCCCCTGGGCCTCACGCGGCCGTCGAGGACGGCCGGGAGCAGACGGTCCAATCCGACCCGTCCCTTGAACGATGCCGCCGGCAATCCTGCCAGGTCCCCCACCAGGTCATGGCATTCGGGGACATCGCCGGATAGCCGGCCAAGCAGGTGCTCAAGCTCCTGCGGTGAGTAGGTCCTGTCGCGGCGGCCAGTCACGACCGGATCGTGGGTGGCGACTACGCCGGCATCGACCAAGCGCTGGAAGGCCGGGACGCTGATCCCGAGGAACCTGGCGGCGTGCCGTTGCCCCAATGTTCGTGTTAACAGGTCGCGAACCTTGGAAACCGCCTCCTCGTCGATCACGATCCTGGACCGAAGATCGGTGCCCGAAGGGAGAAGACCAAGTTGCTCGGCGACCGCGACGAGCGTTTTGCGCGTCACCCCCAACTGGTTGGCGGCTTCGGTAAAGGTCACTCCGGACGGAGCGGACCGCCTCGACTTCTCGGCATGGTTGCGGACGGCTGCCCGCAGAGGCTCAAGCGACCCTTCCGGAGACCGGGCCAGCCACATCGAGAGGGCGCCATACGCGGTCCGTGGCGATAGGCTCTGCATGTCGCGTGACGGCACGTCCTCGACCATGGCATCGAGAAGCGCCTCGAACGACAGCGGCCAATCCGCGAGAAGCTCCAATCCGCGCCGGCGCGCCGCCGCCTTGGTGGCGTGGTCGGCCCGGCGCATGTCGAGCGCTCGGCCGTGGTCCGCAATCCAGCCGACGTAAAAGGCCGCCCAGATAGCCGCCTCCAGCGTGACGCCGTCCAGGATACGCGACGGGAGCGGCTCGCATCCGCCGAGACGCCCGACCACGTATCGGTCCAACGAGCACTCGTTCGGCGAACGCGGGATGGCGGCCGCGTTCGTCAGGTCCCCCCCGCACCGGCATCGCCAGGGCCAAGCGCAGTCGGCGTCGATGGGCTCGGCGCACGCGGGACAGGCGCGCAGGAGCTCGCAACAATGGATCGGACAATTGTCGACATGGACCACGTCCCACCAAGCGCGGCGATATGGGCGGAAGGGTCGCGGGCCGTCATTCTCGACCGTTCCCCGCAGGTCGCCTCCCAGGCAGCGCGGGCAATACCGTCGCTTCTTCGGCGCCCAGGACCTCGCCAGGAGCGTCTCACCGTTCAGGACCACCACCTGACGTGGCCCCGAGCTCACGGCGGTGTAGCGGGCGATGTCCGATCCGGCCAGACCCGCGAGGTTCTCGACCGCCTCGACCCTCCGGCCGGCCAGGACCTCCCCGAAATACCGAAGCCCGACCTCGGCGGCGAAGGCGCGGCAGGATGTCTCGCCGTTCCTGGCGGCCAGCCGACCGAACAACGAGTATGCCGGCTCGGGCCGGAAGCGCACGCGCAACGCGCGCGGTTCGAACTCCTCATCCCTCTTGCGTCGGTCGCGAGCGGGCTTCGGCAACTCCTCGGGCAAGCGGCACGTCCGTCGCGGCGGACCCGGGGACCGCGTGGAATGCCGTCTCCACGTCGGCCCGCCGGAAGATGACCTGCCTGCACGCCGGCGGGGCGGCGACAGGGACGACGGAGAGCCGCCCGAGCCGCGAGACGACGGCTTTCGGCGAGGTGCCGAACATGGCAGCTGCCTCGCTTCCGGTCACGTATGCATCACGGAACCGGGCCAGTCCAGCGCGGTCGACCCGCGTCGCCGAACCGCATCGCCGCCCCAGCAGCCCCACGCGCGCAAGATGGCGCGCGGCCTGGTGGTGCAGGCGCAGTTCCGCCGCCGCCTGCTCGATGCTTACATTGCCGTCGGGGCGCCCCGGCTTGAGCGCCTTCGGATCGACGAGGACTTGCGCCAGCGTACGGCCGTCGCCGACCACGCCGGCGGGCGACACGTCACCCGCGAGGATGCGACGGCAGGCGTGGTCGAGCGGGACCCCGGCGGCCTGGCAGGCCGCCGGGAGCGGGAGGATGCCGCCCGGTCGCGCTTCGAGCCGGTTCGCGCCGGCCGCGAGGCGACGAACCAGATCCTCGCACGCCTCCCGGCGGATGCGAGTGGGCTTGGCCTCGAACGGGCCGAGCAGACCGGCCGCGGCGATCCTGCCCGCCTGCGACTTGCCGATGCCGAGCAGGCGGGATGCCTCGTCGATGCCGACGAGCTCGGCTTGCTCCCTCAGGATGGTAGAGACCTCTTGCGAGGAGATCCGGATGCCGACGCCCCGACGCGCACCGCGCGGGACCAAGCCACGTCGGGATGCCTCCCGCTTGACGCGCGCGAAGCCCCACCCCATCGAGCGCGCGGCTCCTGAGATCCCGGGATCGCGCGGCGACGGCGTCGAGAGCAGCGCGCCCTCCCGGTCGGAGATCACCCCGTGCTTGATTGCGTGGCCACGCATCGCCGACCGCACCGCGGACCCGAAAACCGAGGCATGTTCGAGCTTCGCCGCCCAGTGCTCGTAAGCCCAGCCGTACGTCCCCGTCAGTCCGGTCCCGGTCCGTCCACCCCGCGACCGGGTGAGCCCACGGTCGAGCGCCGCCTCGAACTGCGTCGGCCAGGACGCCAGCGCGCGAAACGCGACTTCCCGGATCTCCGCGGCGGCCGCGGTGTCCCGGCGTGGCTTGAGGGCGGATAGAGGCCCCGTGATGACCAGGCCGAGCCGTTCCATCTGAGGAACCGCTTCCTTAAGGTCCATTTCGTCCAAGAGGGGAACGTCGGTAGGCCAACCCGCGAGCCGTGCAGCCGCGTATTCGGAAAAGCCCGCGGTCCCCCGAGGGTCCGGCGGACGGGGTGCCGCCAGGCTGCAGCCACAGATCCTGCACCGACCGGGAGCGCCTCCCCAAGCCGGACGGGCGCCGCAGCGCGGGCAGCCGGCGCCAAATCCGGTCCCGTGCGTCGGGCAGCGCGTCACCGACAGGACATCCCACCAGAGGCGACGATGGACATCGACGGCAGCGTCGCGCCCGGCGGCTCGCGCGAGCAGGGCATCCTCGCGCACGCAATGCGGGCAATATCGGCCGCCGTCCTTGGACCAGTCCGCAAGTCCGACGACGGTGTGGCCGATTCGGACCGACCGCGTGCGAGCATCGACCTTCGGGGAAGACAGCAGCAAGTCGGTTGCGTCCACGCGCGCGAGCATCGCCAGGCGTTCGACCCCTCGGCCGAAACCGAGCTGCCGAAGGCTCAGCCCATGCTCGTGACAGAAGGCGGCCAAGTCCCCGTCCCGATGGCGCGCTGCCAGCCGTCCGAGGAGGCTCGCACCTCCCTCGTACGGCTTCGGACGGACACGTAGCGCGAGAGGCTCGACGGTCTGCCGGCTCACGCGGCGAGCCTCTCCTCGACGTCGTCCCTGACCGGCCGGTAGGCCAATTGCCTCGGACGACGGCGGTTCGCGCGCTCGGACATCGTCGCGTGCTCCCTTGCCATCCGCGCCCAGAGCTTCAGGAACGCGTCCTTGCCGGCGAGGTAGGGATTGCGAGCGGTTCCCCGGGCCAGTTCGCGTGCCGGCATCGGTCGTGCGTCGGGGTCGGCCGACAGTTGCGGCGCGCCGGCGGGCTCGAACCGCTCCCAGACCTGCCCGAGCAAGGCGAGATCGATCCGCCTTGCCTTCCTCTCCAGGGCGACGCTCAGCGCCTCGCTCAGGGTCTTCGAGACGAGGCCCGGATAACCGCCCGTCGCGCAGTACAACCGCTTGGCCGTCTCGTGCTCGAAGAGGAACGACGGCTCGGGCAGGCCGAGCTGAGCCTCGAACAGCCCGAGCATGGCCATGAAGGCGGCGCGCCCCTCGATGGAGGACCAGGAATAGGGATGGAGCACGACCGGCGGCTGCATGCGACGCCGCAGCTGCGGATAGTCCCGCAGGTGGAGGAGGCTCGGCAGGCCGGCCAACACGATTTGCGTGCCGAGCCGGTTGAGCAGGCTCTTGAGGAATTCAGAGACGTCCTCCTCGTTGTCCTGGCTGATGTGCTCGCAGAGGTGGTGCGCCTCGTCGATGAGGATCAGCTCGACCTTGAGCTCGTCGCAGAGCCAGCCGATCTTCGCGATGATCTCGTCGGTGTTCCAGGTGTCCCGCGCCTTCGACCCGAGCGCGCGCATGATGGCCGCGACGAACGATCTCTGCGTCGGGCGCTTCGGGGCCTCGACGAGGATCACGCGTCGGACGTCGCCGTCGGGGCTATCCGTCAGGTGCGGATGGTCCTCGGCGTAACTTTCGAGGATGGTGGATTTCCCCGCCCCAGAGGGTCCGGCGATGACCAGTGCCCGTGCCTTCAGGCGGCGGCGCCTCTCGGGCCTGTACCGGGCCTGCAGCTTCGCGATTTCCGCCTTGCCGTCGAGCAGGGCTTGGTGAGGCACCGTCCGGGTCTCGAAGTCGACGACGACGTCCCCGCCGCCAGCCGCCTCGGGCCCCGGTCCAATCGCTTGCTCCGTCGCCACCTTCACGCCGACCTCCTGGTCCATTGTGCCATCATCGCGAGCATCGCCGCTTGAACGTCCGGGTCGGCGCCGCCTCCGGCCGGCTCCGGGTTACCGGCCCGGTCATTGCCGCCCTCATGACCCTCGGCCTCGCCCCCGACGGGAACCGGCGCGGGATCGTTCGCGGGCGTCGGCTGTCCGACGAGCGGCGTGAAGAAGCAGCCGTTGTCCAGCCCGTACCGTGCCGCCCGTGCGGCGGTGGTCTTAGCCTCGGTGTCATCCAGCGCCACGGCCGCCTCCTCCGCTTCGAGGCGCTGCCCTTCGGCCCGGTGCAGATCGGTCACCGGTCCGCCTTCCGCGAGCCTCCGCGCCCGCTTGTCGTTGGTCCTGGCCTGGTGGAGCGACACCCCGGCCGCGAGTTCGGGTCGGTCGCAAGGCACCACGATCCACCGGCCCGTCTCCTCGTCGAGCACCTCGACCTCCCCTAGGTCGAACGGATCGGCGCGGACTTGGAACCGCTTGGTCGTGCCTCCGCGCCGGCGGCGCAGCTCCTTGAGGTCGTCGTGGTAGTAGACGAGCCCGAAGATCTTGATGCCGACGTTCGTGATCGGCTTCAGGAAGGTGGCGCCCATCAGGCGCCGGATGTCCTCGTAGGAGCGCACGCCCTCGACCCGGTCCACCTCGGCGTGGCGTTGCCACTCCTCAAGGGGGGTTCCCTTAAGCCCGTCATGGAAAGTCACATGGTAATCGTCCACGAAGTATTTGAGCAACTTCTCCTTCACCTCCGGGAGAGTCAGCTTGGCGCTAGCGACTGATTTATATTCACCTCTTTTTGCCGGGTTGCTGAATGTTTTACCTTCCATGAGGTCGAAGACTTGAATTCCTATCCTGCCGAAAATTCGTTCGACCTTACCCTTCAGCCAGGGTTGACGCGGAGGCAAGTTGACGACCGTGAAGCCCATCGACAGCTCGGCGAGCTTCAGGGACCGACTGTGGAATTCCTTGCCGTTGTCACAGAAGACCAGCCGGGGGATGCCCTCGGCAGGCCATGGATTGCTCAGCCCCAACCCGGTGAGGTCCTTGGGCCAGAATGCGTGGGCCAAGCACCGCTGCAGCGAAGCGAAGCTCGGGGGCTCGAAACTCACGTGCACCCCGAGTACCATCCGAGTGCATCTGTCCAAGGCCAAGGTAATCCACGGCCTACCCAGGGGTCTTCCGGACTTCTCGTTGACGACGATGATGTCCAGAAGGCTGTGATCGACCTCGATCTCTTCGAGGGGCTTCGCGGGCGGGCGCTTGCGTTTGAATACGCCGGTTTCGAGGTGCGCTTTACGCCAATTGAAACGCCTCTTAACCTCCTCATGTTCAGAGTAGTTTTTCAAAAGATACGCTTGAAAGCATTTATAGCTTACCTTTAAGCCTTTCGATTTTAGCTCCTTGTTAAGAAGCTTGTGGACTTCGTTCAGCGATGCCCGGCGGTCGTTGAGAAACATCGTTTCGATGTAGATCTTCATCCTCTCAGGGATGAAGGCCCTTTCATCCTTGAACCGCGAGGTTCGGTTCCCGCGCTTCTCGATCAACGGGACCAGGATGCGAATGTCGCGGCTCACCGCCATCCAGGGATGATACCAGCTCTCGATCGTGCTGGGCTTGGGCGCGGCCAGGGGCTTCCGGGGCTTGTTCGGGCTCTTCAGCAACTCGGGGGGCACGCGGCGGCGCTCGGCGCGCGCCGTTTCGCGGACGGCGGCCGCCTCGTCGTCCTCTTTCTGCCACGTCGGTCCTTTCTCGGCGAAAATCTCCGACGCGGCGCGCTCGAAAGCCGCGTTCAGAGGAATGCCTTCCTTGTGCAGTCGGTACGCATGCCAGAGATACTCCGCACGTCGCATCGCCTCGATGCACGACTCCGCCTTGTTGCTCTCGAACGTCCTGTTGAGGAGCTCCTCCTGGTCCGCCGTCAAACCGGCCCGGCCTTGGGGATAGTGCTCGATCTGCTGGCGCATGCGGGTGATGTCACGGTCCGTCACGGTGCGTGTGTCGCCGCCGCCGACCGGTTCCAGGCGCCAGCCCCGGACGACGCGTTTCCGCACGACCCAGAGATGCGGGGTACCGTCCGCCTCCGTGATCCGGAGATGGTCGCCCTCCACGTACCGTTGCGGGCTGCCGCTCATCGTGATGCACCTCCTGCCAGTATCCGCGTGGACGCCCCGAGCGCGAGGTCCAGGTCCAGGCCGACCTCGCCGCGCGCGGCGAGGCGCATGGCCGCCCGAAGGGCACGGACCGGCGGCAGGCCGCCTGCCCAGGCCGCCTCCCCGACCGTCGCGCAGTGCGGCAGCACGGCACGGACGCGCTGCTCCGCCCATGCGTCGCCGACACGGCGCCCCTCGGAGAGGACCGCCCGGGAGTTCGAGAGGCGCGGCTCGCGCTTGATGTCCTTGTCGGTCCAGACCTCGAAATCGGCCCCGAGCGCCGCGCACTCCGCCTCGATGCGCTCCCTCCGACCCCGCAGGGTGGGATCTCGGGCTAGCCGGCGTGCAGGCTTGACCTCCCGAAACGTGCGGCTGAGAGCCGTGACGACGAGGAGATCGGGCGTGTAACGGCGGGCACGGCCGGCATCGCGCCACTGGAAGGTGACCGGTTGGGTCGCGAACTGCACGACTTTCCAGTCCACCTCCAGCAACACGAGGGCGTCGAGTTCGAGCAGGCTCTCGAACGGGACGGACGCCCCCATCTTGCGGCTCGGGTGATAACCGGTCAGGGCCCCCGTCCGGCGGCCGGTGACCACCTTCCTGGCCGGCGGTCGCATGGGCCTCATACGCGGCGCCCCTGAGGCTCGCATGAGACCGCTACCCCCAAGACGGACTTGCCGGACGAATGCATGCCCCTGAGCATGCGGCGTCGCACCGGCGGCTCGCCGCAGCGGTCGACGACGAGCGCGCTCAACCAACGACGGTCGAGAATGGCCGTCTCTTGCGCGCCGCACCCCTCATACCCGGCCTGCCAGCAAGGGACTTGGCAGGGGGACGAAGCGGCTTCCGCATGGCGATGGGCGACCGCCGCAAGCGCGGCAAGCGCCGGCTGGTTCCCGCGAACGGCATCGTCGAGGGCAGCCACGCAGCGCGGCCGTCGGGCGGCCTCGTCCGTTTGCATCGATGCATCATGTGCGACGACAGCGTCGCGCGATTTGCGGGATTGTGGCATGGGCGCGTCCGTTCGCATGACGGGAATTCGGTGGTGGGAGGGACGCCGCGGCGGGCGGCCCTCATTAAGGGGGCCGCGCTTCTCAGGCGCCCACAGGGTCGCCGGGCCTGGGCTCCGCCACGGCCTTGTCCGACTTCGTACCGACAGCCGGCTTCTTGAGAGGAGCGGGCCGTCGAGGCGCGCGGTGGACGGGTAGGACGATGCCGACGACGCTGAAAAGGGTGCGGTCGGCCGGTCGGGGGGTGTCCTCGCACATGGAAAAATCTCCCACGGCCCGGCGGCAAGTGCCGGAGCCTGCTCGTTGTGGTGAGGGGGTGCGGGACCCACGACCCGTTGCGGGGTCGTGGGTCCCATGCTAGGAAAAGGCGTCCGGTAGAACGTCAGCTCTCCGAGGCGCCGAACGACTTGGCCGAGAAGTGGACTTCGTCCGTCGGCTGGTAATCGAAGTCCGCGTCGAGCAGGCCGACTGCATCGGCCAGCCCCATGTCTGGTGCGTCGTCGAGCGCCTTGATGTCGTCGTCGATCAACTGCAGTCCTCCTCGCTGTGGAAAACCACGGCGCGGCCCGCAGAAATCCGCCCTCCCCGCTTGCGATGGGCGCGTGGAGCGGGCATAAAGAGGATTCCTCGTCGGGTTTTTGACCCTGCGAGTCCGGCCGGTACGAAGCTCCGTAAAGGGAATGGCCGAGCGGTCGCTTGGCGTGGTTGGACACGCCGAGCGATCAAGGCCTCCCCGGCGCGATGACAACATCGCGCCGGGGAGCTGCCTTGTGGATCGGCCAAGGGAACGCTCCCGATTGCCAGGGCGGGCCGCGTGCCGTTGCCGGCAATGATCTAATCCGCGCGGTGCGCTCCCGCTGGGTGAGCGATAGCTTCATCCAAAGTCCTTTCATGTTTCGTCCGGGAGTCGTTCAAGCATTCTGGTTGCCGTGGTATGACATCAAGAAGTCATTAGCGCTCTCTTAGACATAGTTTTAGCTTACAGTCAGGCGCGTCCTTACTTCATAGTTGAATTTGCATTTGTTTTAGGCTTGCTTCTAACGCGGCCTAGGTTTTCAGGAATTGCACGCTTCCGATCATTCTGCTCGCCGGCAATATTCTTGGGACCTTTTCCGATTGAATACCAATGCATTGCTTGCTTATCATGGCGAGCCAAGCCGTTTCGCTTCAAGAAAAGTTTGGCTTTTTCGCTCGCATCTTTGGTGTATTGAGCATTGACAACAATCTCATTGATGGCCTGACCTGATAATCCTGTATCACCAGCTTCAGCCAAGGCATTAACGATGAGTTGGGCCACGCGGGAGCGTAGGCGCGGGATTGGCTGCGCCTGGCCGTCCAGGCCAGCGCGCTCGGCCGCTTGAGCGCCGTCGAGACCTGGACCCGACGGCGGTTCGGCAGCTACGCGAACGGCAACTTCGGCGAGCCGGCCGGCCAACCTCGCGCGTCCGGCGGCAGTGCCGGCCTGAAGTTCCAGTAGCGCGTTCTGCGCTCCGACCAACATCGTCATCAGCGCGTGCACCTTCGCGGCCAGCTCTTCGTAGGCCCTGAGCTCCTCGGTCAGTATGTCGGCGTTCGTCCGCATGATGGCTCCGGCATTCCCCTCCCGCCAATCTGGGGCGCTCGCGCTCCGGAGTCAACTCGGAAAGACAGGGATCAGGCACCAAGGATTACCGAGCTACAGGAAAGACGTCCATGCCTAGGTGCCCTGCCGCGTTCCGGTGTCGTCAGGTCCAGGTCCGGTCCGCCGTCGCACCCACGGCGCAACCGTTTCGGTGGCACGGCCCGCGAGGGACCGTAACTCGATGGCGCCGCCGGATCCGCGTTCGCGATGAGTCCATCAATCGTATGGGCTTGTACCTAGGAATATTAGCAGGGAAACCCCCGAATTTGCAACGCTCTAGTAAAAATGGCAAGATCCCTGTCGAAACCATGGTTAACAGACCGTTGCGCCCACCGGCCCACCGCTTGGCTTTTTCCAGCAGGTAGCAGACCCAGTATCCGGTCTCGGGCACCATAGTTCCGCACCTGAGCAACCACGCGTATCGTACGGTCGCCCCCGACAGCGGCTCTTCGACCTATCTGGCGACGCGGACAACCCGCTCCTCAGGTATGACTGGGCGTAGCGATGGGTGCCGCCCGCTTCCGGCCGCGTAGCCCATTAGGCGCGCGCCCGGCCAACATTCGCCAGCGCGTGCGCCGCCGGGAAAGCATGGTCCATGTCGAGACACCGTCTGTGGGTGCCTTGGCGCCTACCGACGGAACGAGGGCCTGGGCGCCCAGGCCCGGTTGAGCCAGGCGGCCCACCGGGACCGGTTAGCGCCCCGCCAAGGCGGGCGGCACCGTGCCTCTGGCAACTGAGAAGGTCCCGTTGCGCGCCCCGCAGGGCACCAAGGCGATGCCGGCCACAGGGATGCCGACAGCCGGGATGGCTGGTCCGAGCGCCACGAGGCCACGACGGCAGTCAGCGTCCGGGGCGGGGGATGCCGGACCTTGTTGGCCATCTCGACGATACGGGCTCCGATTTGGGACGGCCTGACCAATGCGCCGTAGGACACGGCTGCGGCGAGCGCCACGCCGCGCAGGCTAACGCGTCATCAGGTGCATCGAGACCGGCGTCGCCACCGTGCCGATCGGCGCAAGCATGGTGCCGGCAGGGCGGCTCCCGGCACCACCGGCACCACCGCCATCTCCTCACCCATGCGGAGCGCGTGGACGTCCGGTGGGTCCCGATCCAGCGTCGGTGAAGCGCCTCGCGGTCGTAGCCGACCATGGCGGCCGGGGTGGTACCGGTCGGGATGGAGATGCGGACCGCGTTTGCTCTGAATGCCAGCCAGGCTGAAGGCAGCCCTGCCCGAGGCCGCCTCCTTCCTGACCCGCTGACACCGGCGATCCGCAGCCCGCCGGGGGCGACCGGAATCCTGTGGACAACCAGCGGAGAGGCGCGCGTGCTCAGCCCAGGTCGGTCCGGTCGGCCGACCTGGGCTCGCCGCCTGGTCGCGATGACCCTTGGAAAGCCCTGCGCGGTGGCCGGGAAGCGCCTCGGCTCGGCTTCCCGGAGCGCGAAGCCGGCCGGGCAAGCCGGTGGGCCGGTCCACCGTGGCCCGGCCGTGTGCCCGGCCTCGACCCGGTCGCGCACCGGGAAGCTGCCTCAGGACCCGTTCCGTCCAGGCCGTCGTCTGGACCATCCTTCCTCGGGCGACCGGGTTCCCTTCCACCCGGCACTATGGCCCTGATCGACGGGCGGATGAGGAGGCGGGAATGCTGCACGATGCCCGGACCATCGACCTGGAAGCGCTGATCGAGGCGGAGTACGCCGCGCTGCGCAGGCATTTCGAGGAGAGGCTTGCTCCCCTCCTGGTGAAGCGCGCCCTGCGCGACGCGGCCGGCACGGTGCCTGTCCGGGGCGGCGACATCCCCGGGCCCGCGCCCGCGGCACGCGTCGAGGCTTCGCGCGCCGGCTCCCCGGTCACTAGGCTGGTCATCGAGACGCTTCTGAGGGCTCCCGCGCACCGCATGTACGGCCCGGACCTGACCCGCATCATCCGCGACGCGGGCTACACCCTCGACTGTGCGGAGAAGGTGAGGACACGGCTGAAGAAGCAGGGGGTCCTGGTCAAGGAGCGCGCGACGTCCTCGTGGTCGCTGGCGCCGCGCTTCCTTGAGACGGGAGCGGTAATCCCCGGGCGCACCACCCCGCACGTCGCCCGACCACGGGAAACCCCGGTGGGCCGGATCATCCTTGAAGCCCTGACGGCGGCCGGCGAAGCCGGGCTCGCGGGCGATGATCTCGTCGAGGCGGTGCGGTCTCGCGGCTACCCCACGTCCCGAGCGGTCGCGGTGCGGGGGAGCCTGCGCGCCGAGGGACACATCGCGTGCGGCCTGGGCCAAAACGCGCGTTGGCGGCTCGCGCGGCCGCACCGAGCGGAGCCCGGCGAGCCGTCCGCGACCGCCTCCGCGCAAGCGTAGGCATCCGACGTGATTACGGCCGGGCTGCCGGCCCAGGGCGCCCGCGCCCGAGACCGGTCAAGCCCCGACGCGTCGGCTCAAGCCGCCGTCAGGGCCGCCCCCCACCGGCCGCCGGATGGCCGGCGGGCACGCCGGCGATGCGGGCGCTCGCCGGCTCGGGCTGGCCGAGCGCCTTCGCGACCTCCTCGAAACTGGCCCGCGCGTCGGACCAGTCCTGCGCGAAATCGAACACCTTGCCGCTGCTCGATCTGGACTACCCCCTGTACCGGTGCGCCGTGGTCCTCGTCCCCGTTGGCGAAGGCGGCGGTGCCGAGGATGGCGCGGGCGGCGAGCGCGGCGTTCCCGGCATGGAGCGTCTCGACCATGCCGATCAGGTGCTCGCGGTCCTGCTTGTCGTCGGAAGCCATGGAAGCGGCGGCCTCGCGCTTGGCCTGCTTCCAGAGGGCCATGGCGAGCGCCTGGCCGGCCTCCTTCATGGCCTTGGACATGTCGGTCGGTTCGAGCTTGGGGTTGTAGCCGCGCTTCTTCCGCCAGGCGCGCAGGTGCCTGCAGACCTCGCGGGGCGAGCCGCCGGTCGGGATGGCCTCGCGGACCCTGCGCAGGTTGGGCCGCTCGCCCTTGGCGGACGGCATGGGCCCTCCCCGGGGGCGGCGGGGAGCATGCCTGGACGAGGTTAAGCGGGCGCTGAGGCGGGCTCCGCGGGGGCGCGGATTCGCAACTCCGCGGTCGTGTACCGGGTGGCGGCACCCGATACCCCGTGCGCCAACGGTCACTTGCCGCTCGCCTGGCTGGCCCGTGATGGTGTCAAGGCGGATTTGGGGATGTCCGACGGGGTGTGCCGTTTGCCCTGGATGCGGAAGAGGACGACCGCGGTCTCGACTGAGCTATCCGCCACGGTCCGGTGATGAACACCGATCTGGTCGCGTATATCGGGCTGGGCCCCGGAGCGGTCGAAGAGGTCGAGGACCATCAGCATGGAGAGGGCGACGTTGGTACCCTGGTACGAGATGGCCTGCGGGCCGTACCTGTCGACCAACTCGCCCGACGTGAGCTTCGGGAAGGAGCGCTTCAGTTCGGATGTCGTCCTCATCCACCTGTAGCTGAAGAGGACATCGACGCGACCACCGCCTAGGTCCCGGGCCTCGGGACGGCAGATCTCGGCAAGCCGCGAGCCCATGAGGGAATTCACGAAGTCATATTGGAGATCGGCCTCCAGCGGCGGGTTTTTCGCGTCCCTGTTGAAGAGATAGGCGACCCCGGGGAACGTGGCCGTGCTGAGGTTGTATCGTGAGACCACAAACCGGGTGACGTCGAGGAGCAGGATGTCGAAGAACCGCCGGGCATCGGCCCGCTCCCGGTAGTCGACGTTTGTCATCAGGGCGGCTGTGGCCCTTGCGAGTACGTCGTCGACGGTCCTGGAGACGGTCTCGTCGAGCAGCGAGATGGCGTCGGCCTCGATACGGGCCGAGACGGTGTCGCGGACTGTTGCCGGCAGGTGCTCAATGATGGCGGCGGTCGGTGAGCTCCCGTCCGCCGCCCCGGAAGGGCGGTGGGTGACAAGGTCTTCTCGGGCCTGCCTGACGAGGTCGCCGAGGGACTTGGCATCCGCCAGGTAAGCGGACCCTGCATTCTCCTCGATCCAGTGCTCCAGGATGTCCAGGGAACGAAGCTCGCGCTGCATCGCGCCCACGATCCTCGGGCGCACGACCTGCTCAAGCCCGCCGTCCGAGCCGCGCCGGAACATGGTGCGGCTCGCTGCATAGACGGACAGGAGCTCCTCCTCCATGACCGCGGCGACCTTGAGCCACGCCGAACGGGAGACCTTTTCCGCGACCGCCCCGAGACGGAGCGCGAGCGATGTCCAGTGGACGCGTTCGAGGTCCTTCGCCGCGAGCCAGGACGCCGTCTCGGGCTCGCGGTCGTTCAGCGTCAGGAAGGCGGTGTACTCGAAGGCCGACCGGGTGACGGTGTCGATCCGGTCCGGGAGGTCCTCGCCGGTACGGCCTTCCTGGAAGGCCACCAGCATGTCGAGGCAGTTCACGTACAGCCGGGCATCGAGGCGCGTCTCGGTCGCGTCCTCGGCACGCGCGAACCAGTACCGGGCCTGCCCGAAGGCGTCGAGCGCCGTCTCCGGCTTGGTGGCGCCGAGCCCCGTCCTCAAGGCATCGAGGCCGAGCTCGACCGCGGCCTCGTCCTCCGCTTCCTCCACATCCGCGAGTTCCGTCAATTTGTGGCGCAGGTCGTCCGCGGGCTCGTGGGCCAGCACGGCCCCGGCAACCCTGGCCGCATGGCGGAGGTAGATGCCGTCGTCCGACGGGTCGAGATCGAGGATGTCGGCCTGGAGGCGCCGGAGCAGCGACCGCTCCGACTGGGCCATGATCATCGCCGCCTTCAGCGCCTGGGAGCGCGTGCCGTAGTCGACGGATCTGTCGGCAGCGCGTCCGAGGAAAGCCTTGCCGAGCCCCTGGCGGTGCGACGACGGGACCTGCCCGCCGCGTCCGAGCCAGGACGCGATCTCCATCATGGCGAGGACATCGGCGTTCCCCGCCAACGCGACCAGCGCCTTCGTGGTCGCCTCGGTCCGCGGATGCTCGGCAAGGACAACGAAGAGGCGCGCGCCCTCGACCTCCGTCGAATGGTCAGCGACCGCCGCGGCAAGCTCGTCCGACGACAGGCAGCCGAGGTCTCGCGCGTCGCCCTCTTCGAGAAGGCGCCTGATCAAGTCGGACGTCGCCACGGCGCTAGGCTCAGAAAAGGAATCGCTCGCCCTGAGCGTGGGTCACGTGATCGCAAGGGACAACATCGAGGAGCGCCGGCTCCGCGCGGGCGCCGACGATGATCTGGATGTCTCCCGCGCTCTCGATAGCCCCGTGCACGCGCGACAGCAACGCGGCGAAGTCGGCGGGCGCCATCTCCTGCGCGCCAGGGCTGTCCAGCACCAGCAGTCCCGGGTGCCGGCCGTACATGCGTTGCCGGGCCACCTC
This sequence comes from Methylobacterium frigidaeris, assembly GCF_022179185.1. Lineage (GTDB taxonomy): Bacteria > Pseudomonadota > Alphaproteobacteria > Rhizobiales > Beijerinckiaceae > Methylobacterium > Methylobacterium frigidaeris. The sequence continues at coordinate 105,814 of NZ_BPQJ01000016.1, forward strand.
GATCACGGCGAGCGCCGCCGCGATGCGCACGCGGAGGTTCTCGCCCGGCGACAGCTTCCCGAAGCTGGTCTGGGCCCTTCCCTGCACGATCCGCATCGCGCCCCCGGTGCCCCAGTCCATGCTCTCGATGTTCTGGACGCCAAAGGAACGCGACAGTTGCGTGATCTCCTTCGATACGTCGGCGAGGATCTCCCGCGCGAGTCCGTCGTAGAGGTCCTTGGTCACCTCCTCGGCGGCCTTCAGCACCGCCTCGTCATGGGCGCCGGCCGCGTCGGCGGCCTCGTCCTCGGCCTCCTCTTCCTCGGCCGCGATCAGGGCCAGGAGTTGCTCGCGTTGCGCCTCAAGACCCCGGATCTCCAATTCCAGGTCGGCCGAACCCTCGGTTCTCAACGCGGCTTCGAGGGCGCGCGACGATGCGATTGCACGGGACAGCTCCGCCTCGGCCCCGCGTTGCGACGCCTGCGCCTCGGTCGCCTGGGCGCGCAGTTCGGCGACGTTCGCCGCAACGTCGTCGGCGTCGCGCTGGAGCTCTTCCAACCTGAGGCCGTCCTCGTCCTCGGCCGGCGTCTGGCGGGTGCCGCACAGGGCGCAGGTCGAGCCGTCCGTCGCCCTGGCGTGCCGGTCGTGGTCGATCCCGGTGTCGCATGACGGGCAGCAGACGGGACGCAAGGTGCGGAGCACCACGCCCGCCGCGCGGTCGTCCTTGAGCTGCTGCAGGGCCCTGCGCGTGTCGAGGAGCACGGTCGTCGCTCCCTGCAGCTGCCTCTCCAGCCTGAACGTCTCCCGCCGGGTCGCCTCCACTCTTTCGCGCAGGGCGAGAAGCCGCCCGTCCATCTCCAGCATCCGGGCTCGCAGGACGCCGCGGTCCGGGCCGGGGCGGACCCGGCCACGGGCGGCAGCCAGGGCGTCCTCCACCGTCCCGAGCCTGGCCTGGAGGCGGTCCTTGAGGCCCTTGGACGGGCTGAGCCTCTCGGCCTTCGTTGTCCTCAGCCGCTTCAGCGCCGTGGATGCCGCCGTGTAGGTGCTGACCCACGGCAGGCCCATGAACATCTGCAGCAGCCTGAGGGGGATGGCGTCGACGAGCAACTCGCCGAACACCGCCTCGCCCGGGCCGTTGACGAACAGCGCCGAGGCGATGACCTGCCAGCCGTGGGTGTGACTGCCGTCCTTCTTGTTGTGGGCGTGGAACCTCGCGAAGCCGAACTCCGCCAGCATGGCGTCCTCGACCGCCCGTTCGAGGGGTTTTCCGACCGTACCTTCGTACAGGACGAACCAGCCCCCTTCCTGCTCGCGGGCGAAGGTGGCGGCTGCGTCCTTGTCGGGATCGCCCGCCTCCTTCGTGACGAGGACGCGGTGGCCGATGCCGTTGGCCTCGAAGACGATCTCGGCCTTGCTGAGCCACCGCCACACGTCCGGCTTCACGCGCTCGTGGATGTCCCCGCGGATGCCTCCCTGGATCATGTTCAGGAGCGTCGACTTCCCGCGGAAGTTCTCGTCCGACACGATGGCCCAGAGCCCGGGACCGAAGGTGAAGGTTTGGTCGAACGGGCCGTCGGCGGCGGTGCCCTCCTTCACGCCCTCCAGCGTGACGGAGCGGACGCGCAGGCTCTTCCTGCGGGGCAGCGTGGATTGCGGCTCGACGGCGTGCCTGTCGAGCGCCTCCTGCACGACGGCCACCGGCAGGGATGCCTTGCCGGCGATGGCCTCGATCCACTCCGCGGCCGTGGCTTGCGTCATCATCGTCCCCTGAGGCTCTGGAGCCGAGCCAGGACGCGCTCCTTGATGGACGGGATCTCGGTCCCGTGGCGAGCGTCGCGGTACTCGGGATGGAGGTACTGGTCGCCCTTGAGGTCGGAGCCGCTCCGGAAGCCGGCCAGCGTCATCACCAGCTCGACGCGAGACCTGTACCAGCGAAGGCTCGGCTGCTCCCGCTCGATCCGTTCGATGAACGAGAAAGCGGCCGGAAGGACCATGAAGTCGTGCCGGCGCTGTCCGGCGGTCTGCTTCAGCGGACGCACCAGGCCATGCGCCGCGAGGATCGAGAGCGGCATCTCGATGTTCTGGAAGGCACCGCGGCGCCAGCGGACCATCGCGACCGTGCGAAGGTCCGGCTCGTCGGCGTCGAAGATGTCGGAAGCGGCTTCCAGGGCGGCAGGATCGCCCTCGGCCTCGAAGCGGGTCAGCAATTCGTCGGCTAGGTAATCCGGGTAGCGGACGAGGAAGTCGATGGCCATGGCCCGCTTCTCGCCCTTGAAGATGCGGCCGTCATGTACGGCTTCCTCGCTCCCGAGCGCCAGGATGTACAGCAGGCGCACCGCGTCGCGATGGTGGAACCCGACCTGCGGCCTGGCCGGTCCGCCCTGCGCAGGACGGGCGGCGCCGGGGCTCGTGGTGGTCTCGGGCTGCCCGTCCATCGTGGTCGCTCAGGGTCGTGGAGGCCAGGTCACGTCGGTGACGAGGCGTGCGCCGGCCGGCGCCGAATTCCCGTATCGCCGGAAAGCTAGCCCGCCGAGTCACCGGCTTCCAGACCGCCTCGCGGCCATCGACGCTCGACGGGACCAGGCCGGACAGGTGACACAACGGCCCGGCAGTGGTTCCGGTTCGTTCGCGCGTAGGGTATCGGGTAGCGCTACCCGATACCTCGCCGACGAGTCGCGTTTCCGAGGCGTCTGCCCGGCGGGTCCGAACGGCCTCCGGCACCGTCCCGGCGGCGCACCTTCGCGAATCCCGGCGCCCCGGGGTTGCTTCGCCATCACGCGCGGGACGCGGCCGCCACCCTCCAGGACGCACCGTCATGAAACCCGCGCCTGAGCACCCATCTGCCTGACCGCCGGAGTGCCGCCGCGTGCCGAGCCTCCGCACCCGCGAGGCTCGATGCCATCCAGGGTCCCGTGGTCGAGCGACCACCGCTTCGACCCGTCAAGCCATTCTCGACGAGCGGATTCCCAACCGCCGCCCGTTCGCCTCCATAGAGGAGCACGACGAGACGCTGATTGCGAACCGGAATGCCGCTGTGGGCACCGATGACACCGTCCGGCACCTCGGCGACTTCTGCTACCGCCGCGGCGAGGATCACGCTGGTAGCCAACTCAGTGTTGCGCTGCGCGAGATCAAAGTTCCGCACTGTCACAACCTAGAGCACACGTGGCCGGCGTCGAAAGTCGGCGGCCACGTTCGTTCTTTGAGGGGGTGATTCGGCCCGTCAGCCCGGAAGCCGGGCGCTCGTCCGACGGAAAGATACGCGACGCCGAGGGCGCCTGTGACGGCGATGGCGATGTGCGCCCGGATGGATGCACCGCACCCTCAAGGCAGCGCGCCGCGCATCACCGGTCAGCCGATGGACCGACCGAGGCTCGCCGCTTGATGGCCGTGCGCGATACCCTCCCAGCCGAGCCAGCCGGTGTAGAGGCCGACCAGCACGATGAGCGCGGCCGAGGCGTAGGGGCCCGCCGGGCGAAGGCGCCGAACCCGGACCAGCGGCTCGCCACGTGCTTCACGCTGAGCGCCGCGAGCACACCCTTAGGCTTGCAAACTCTCGTTGAGCGGACGTCATTAAGGCAGTCTCACGCGCAGCAGCCGCAGCGCGTTCGCCGTCACCAGCACGGTGGCGCCCGTGTCAGCCAGGATGGCCGGCCAGAGACCGGTGATACCGGCGATGGTGGTGACCAGGAACACCAGCTTCAGGCCGAGCGCGATGGCGATGTTCGCCCGGATGTTGGCCAGCGTCCGGCGCGCGAGCTCGACCATGCGCGCGACGTCGGCAACGCGGCCATGCAGGACCGCGGCGTCGGCCGTCTCCAGAGCCACGTCGGTGCCGCCGCCCATCGCGATGCCGACGTCGGCGGCCGCGAGCGCGGGCGCGTCGTTGATGCCGTCGCCGACCTTTGCCACGACCGCGCCGCCGGCCTGGAGCTCGCGCACGATCCCCTGCTTGTCCTCCGGCAGGAGCTCCGCCCGCGCCTCGATGCCGAGGGCGCCGGCCACGGCCCGGGCCGTGCGCGCGTTGTCGCCGGTCAGCATGAGGGCGCCGATGCCCACCGACGCGAGGCGGTCGACGGCCGCCTTCGCGTCGGTTCGAGGCTCGTCCCGCATCGCGAGCAGGCCGGCCACCGCCCCGTTCGCGAGGAGCACGGACACCGTCTTGCCCTCGCCCTGAAGGGCGGAGATCCGCGCCTCCTGTCCGGCCGCCAACACCGTCCGCGTGTCGGCCTCCCGGGGAGAACCCAGGAACAGGTCGATGCCCCCGACCTTGCCGGTGACACCTTTGCCGCCGAGGGCCTGCGCTCCGAAGGCCGGGGGCACCGGCGCGCCGACCTCAGCGGCCTTAGCCAGAACGGCCTTGGCGAGCGGATGCGAGGAACCGCCCTCCAGCGCGCCGGCCAGCGAAAGCACGTCCCGCTCGGAGCGCCCGAACGCCACCACGTCCGTCACGACCGGCTTGCCCTCGGTCAGGGTGCCGGTCTTGTCGAACGCAACCGTCGTCACCGCGGCGAGCCGCTCCAGGACCGCGCCGCCCTTGATGAGGAGGCCCCGTCGCGCCCCGGCCGAGAGTCCGGCGGCGATGGCGGCCGGCGTCGAGATGACCAAGGCGCAGGGACAGCCGATCAGCAGGATGGCCAGCCCCTTGTAGACCCACTCGCCCCAGGAGGCCCCGGCGAGGAGCGGCGGCGCCACGGCCACGAGGGCCGCCACCGCAACCACGGCCGGCGTATAAATCGTTGCGAACCGGTCGATCAGCCGCTCGGTCGGCGCCTTCGCCTCCTGCGCCTCCTCCACGAGCCGGACGACACGGGCGATGGTGTTGTCGCGCGCGGCCGCGGTCACCCGCACCCGGATCGCGCCGTCCCCGTTGACCGTGCCGGCGAAGACCGCGTCGCCCGCCGCCTTGGGCCTTGGCACGCTCTCCCCGGTGACGGGCGCCTCGTCGACCGCGGTCTCGCCGTCGAGGACGGTTCCGTCCGCCGGGACCCGGTCGCCCGGGCGAACCAGCACGGTCGCCCCGACGCGGAGGCTCGCCGCCGCGACCCGCTCGGTCGTGCCGTCCCGCTCCAGCAGGGCGGTGTCCGGCACCAGGCCGGTGAGCCCGCGGATGCTCGCCCGCGCGCGGCCGGCGGCCACGCCCTCCAGCACCTCGCCGACCAGGAACAGGAAGACGACGGTGGCCGCTTCCTCGGTCGCCCCGATGGCGGTGGCGCCGACCGCGGCAATCGTCATCAGCGTCTCGATGGAGAACGGCGTGCCGTGGCGGGCCGCCGCCAGGGCCCGCCGGGCGACCGGCACCAGGCCGACCGTCATGGCGGCGAGGAAGGCCCAGCGCTCGGCCCCCGGCACGACGTGCCCGACGGCGTATGCCACCACAAGGGCCGCGCCGCAGGCGAACGCCAGCAGGGCCTTGGGCGCCCGCCACCAGGGAAGATCCGCGACCTGTTCCCCCGACGCGGCCGCATCCGGGTCCTCCGCGCCGTAGCCGAGGCCGCGCACCGTCGCGGCGATGGCCCCGGCGCTCGTCCCGGGCCCATGCCGGACCGTGAGGGTTTCCGTCGCGACCGACACGTCCACGGACTCGATGCCGGGAAGCCGCCGCACCGCCGTCTCGACCTTGGCCGCGCAGGAGGCGCAGTCCATGCCCGAGACCCGCAGGCACGTCGAGCTCGCGTCGGTCAGGTCCAGGGTCGCGGCGTCGCTCATGACAGGTGCCTTCCTTATCGTTCGGGAGACCCTACTTCCTCCAGCGACTAGAGGAGCAAGCGGCATGAGGCCCATCGCCATCGGGGAGTTGTCGCGCCGCACGGCGGTGAAGGTCACGACGATCCGGTTCTACGAGGAGCGGGGCCTGCTCCCGACCCCGGAGCGCACGGAGGGCAACCGGCGCAGCTACGGCGAGGCCGACGTGCGCCGCCTGCGGTTCATCCGGCATGCACGTGAGCTCGGTTTCGAGATCGAGGACATCCAGGCCCTGCTCGACCTCGCCGGCCAGCCCGACCGCCCATGCGGCGAGGCCGACGCCATCGCGCGCAAGCACCTCGCCGACATCGACGACCGGATCGCGCGGCTCACCGGGCTCAGGCAGGAGGTCCAGGCCATGGTCGAGCAGTGCTCGGGCGGGCACGTCCGGGAATGCCGCATCATCGAAGTGCTGGCCGACCACGGCGAATGCCTGCACGAGCGGCACTGAACGGCAGGGTGCGGCATTCCACCCCGCGACGGCGCCTTGCTCCTCCAGCGGCTAGAGGAGTTAGGCGCCCCGGATGCATCGGGGCCGGATGGGGCCCGGGGCAAGAGGGTCGGCGATGACGGGAAACCACGACCACCACGGTCACGATCATGAGCATGGCGAGCACGGGCACGACCACCACGGCCACGGTCACGGCGGCCTCGGCCACGTCCATGCGCCCGCGAACTTCGGTAAGGCTTTCGTCATCGGCATCGGCCTGAACCTCGCGTTCGTGGTCGCGGAGGTGGTCTTCGGCTTGCTGGGCCACTCGGTCGCCCTGCTCGCCGACGCGGGGCACAACATGTCCGACGTGCTCGGCCTCGGCGTGGCCTGGGCGGCCACCGTGCTCGCGAGGCGCGCGCCGACCGCGCGGTTCACCTACGGGCTCGGCAGCTCGTCAATCCTGGCGGCCCTGTTCAACGCGGTGTTCCTGCTGGTCGTCGTCGGCGGCCTGTCCTGGGAGGCCATCCAGCGCCTGGTCGAGCCGGAGCCGGTCGCCGGGAAGACGGTCATGGCCGTCGCGGCCATCGGCATCGTGCTCAACGGCGTCTGCGCCTGGCTGTTCGCGTCCGGCCGCAAGGGCGACCTGAACGTGCGCGGCGCGTTCATGCACATGGCCGCCGACGCGCTGGTCTCCGCCGGCGTGGTGGTGGCCGGCCTCGTCATTCTGCTGACCGGCTGGACCTGGCTCGACCCCGCCGTGACCCTGGCCATCAACGCGGTGATCGTCTGGGGGACCTGGGGCCTGCTCACGGGCTCGCTGAGCATGTCGCTCGACGCGGTGCCGCCGGGCATCGAGCTGGCGCGGGTCCGGTCGTTCCTGGAGGGTCAGCCCGGCGTCGCCGGCCTGCACGACCTCCACGTCTGGTCAATCAGCACGACCGACGTCGCGATGACCGCCCACGTCCTGATGCCGGGCGGCCACCCGGGCGACGCGTTCCTGCTCCGGACCGCCGCGGACCTGAAGGAGCGCTTCGGGATCGGGCACGCCACCCTGCAGGTGGAGACCGACGCCTCCACCCCCTGTGTGCTGGCGCCCGACCACGTAGTCTGAGGCCGGTCGGCTCAGTCGTCGTCGTGGTGATGGTGGTGGGGCCTGTCCCAGTAGGGGCGGCGTTCATCGTAGCGGCGCTGATGGTAGTGCCGGACGACGACGTCGTCATGGTCGCCGTGGCGGTAAACGTCGACGTGGTCGTGCGGGCGCCGATACCCGTAGCCGCCCTCGTAGTATTGGGCGGAGGCCGCGGCCGGCGCGAGGATCAGGGCCGCCGCAAGGCCGGCGAGGATCGTCCTCATGTGTCGCTCCGAAGGTGTCTCAGGTCACGGTCACCTTGCGACGCCCCGATTGAACGCACCCTGAGATAGCCGTTCAGGGAGCGGTAACCTTCGAGGGTCCGGGAAACCGAAGGGGCCGCGGACCGGGCTTCCCTGGTCCGCAACCCCTTCGGCGGCCTCAGTGGCGATGCTCTTCGACGACCGTGTGCTCGTGGACGTCGTGATGGTGCTCGTGCACGACCGGGCGTTCGTGGTGCTCCCGCACGACGGTGCCGTGGGTGTGCTCGACGTCGTGACGATGGTGGTCGCCGTGGACCGACACGCCGCCCGGACCGACGTCCACGTGCTGGGCGAACGCGCCGACCGGCGCGAGGGCCAGGGCGGCGGAGGCGGCCAGGGCGGCAATCGTGATCTTCATCGAAGGTCTCCTGGTTTCGAGGTTGGGCAGAGAATGCGCGAGCCGAAAAAAACCGTTCCGGGATTTTTTCGGCTCGGTATCCGTGCTGGTCCGACCAGCAACGGATCGCGGGCTAGCCTGCCTGCCAACTGCGCGACGAGCCACGAATGCCCTTGCGTCATGAGATTTACTTCCGTGCATCGCCATGTACCGGCCTTGCCGAGGGATGACCTTTCCGGACCTGGGAAGCTTTCGTTCAGGCCGTGTTCAACGCGCCACGGCGATGGCTTGTGTTATCCGGAGGGAATCGCACATAAGGCCGGAGATGGGTTCAGGACACGGGCATAGCCGCCGACGGGCGGCACGCGCATGGTGGGCGGCTGCCGCCCGCCTGCTCGCGCTCGTCCTCGCCCTGTCCCTGGTCGCGCCGGTCACCGGATACGCGGACGACATCGCGTTCCACCAAGGCCATCGCTCCGTGACCGAGGTTTCGATGGCGGACGCCGCGCCGGGCGCGGACGCGACCGATCCGGGGCTGGCTTGCCACCTCCATTGCGGCTGCCACCAGGTCGCCCCGGCAGTGGCGGGCAGTCCCGTCGTGCCCTGCCTCGAAGCCATGTCGCCTGTCTACGCCCGGGTCAGCGAGACGGCCTCCTCCATCGCCCCCGACCGCCTGCCCGAACCTCCCAGGACGTGAGGCGACGGCGCCCTCGCGGCGCATGTCCCGGCCCTGCGCCATATCCGGCGCCGGCTTCCCCACGTGAACCACGGGTCCGACCGCGAGCGCCCTCGGCGCCGACCGGAAGCCCGTCCGAGTAGGTCCCATGCGCATCCTCCTCCCCGCGGTCCTCCTGGCCGCCGGCATCGCCATCGGTGCCGCCGTGCCCGCCGTCTCCGACTTCGTCCGTGGCACCCTCGTCACCGCGGGCGTGCCGCCGACCCTGCTCGCGTTCACCGGCCCGCCCGCCAAGGCTCCCGAGGCCAGGCACGCGGATGGCGACGGCCACGATCACGACAAGGGGGCGGGAAAGGCCGGGCACGACCATGCAAGCCACGCCCCCGCCGCGGAGCCCGGGAAAGCCGCGGCGGCTCCCGCGCAGGGTCATGCCCATGGCGGCCACGGGCACGAGGAGGGCGAGGGACACGCCGAGGAGGGCGTGATCAAGATGCGGCCCGAGCAGGTAGCCGGACAGGACATCAAGGTCGCGCCCGTCGAGGGCGGGACGCTTGCCCGGCACCTGCTGGTTCCCGGCACCATCACCCCGGACATGGACCGGATCGCCCGGGTGCCGGCCAAGGTCGTCGGCACCGTGGCGGAGATGCGCAAGCGCCTCGGCGACGCCGTGCGGAAGGGCGAGGTCGTCGCCGTCCTCGACAGCCGCGAGGTCGCCGACGCCAAGAGCGAGTACCTCACGGCCGTCGTCCGCGCCGACCTGGAGAAGACCAACTTCGACCGGCAGCAGGCCCTCTGGGACAAGCGCGTCTCGGCCGAGTCCGCCTACCTGAACGCCAAGGCCGTCTACACCGAGGCCACCCTGCGCCAGGACCTCGCCCGCCAGAAGCTCTCGGCGCTCGGCCTGAACGCCGCCGAGGTGGCCAGGCTCGCCAAGCAGGACGAGGCCACGCCCAACGCCTCCACCCTGCGCCAGTACGAGCTGCGCTCGCCTCTCTCGGGCCGGGTCGTCGAGCGCAAGGTCGACGTCGGCACGGCGGTGGGCAAGGAGGGCGACCCGTCCGACGTCTACACCGTCGCCGACCTCTCCGCGGTCTGGATCGAGCTCTCCGTCCCCACGGTCGAGCTTGGCCAGGTGAAGGAGGGCGCCCGCGTCGTCGTCACGCCGAGCCGGGAGGGCGGCGGCCGGAACGAGGAGGGCAAGGTCATCTTCGTCAGCCCGTTCCTGAACCAGGAAACCCGCTCGGCCCGGGTCATCGTCGCCCTGCCGAACAAGGACATGGCCTGGCGGCCCGGCACGTTCGTCACCGCCGAGGTCGAGATCGCGCGCGACGAGGTGCCGGTGCGCATCCCCAAGTCGGCGCTGCAGACCGTCGAGGGCAAGCGCGTGGTCTTCGTGCGCACCGAGGAGGGCTTCGAGAAGCGCGAGGTCGAGCTCGGACGATCGGACGACGATTCCCACGAAGTCACCGCCGGCCTGAGGGCCGGCGAGGAGATCGCGGTCGCCAACTCCTTCCTCCTCAAGGCCGAGCTCGGGAAGAGCGAAGCCGACCACGACCATTGAGGGAGGGCGACATGATCAGCCGCATCCTCGATTTCTCCGTCCACCAGCGCTGGCTGGTGCTGCTGCTGTCGCTGCTCGCCGCCGGCTTCGGCGGCTACGCGGTGACCAGGCTGCCCATCGACGCGGTGCCCGACATCACCAACAACCAGGTGCAGATCAACACCACCGCGCCGTCGCTATCGCCGGTCGACATCGAGAAGCAGGTCACCTACCCGGTCGAGACCGCGCTCGCCGGGATCAAGGGACTCGAATACACCCGCTCGCTGTCGCGCAACGGCTTCTCGCAGGTCACGGCGGTGTTCGCGGAGAAGCTCGACATCTACTTCGCCCGCCAGCAGGTCGCCGAGCGCCTCGCCGAGGCGAGGCGGGACCTGCCGCCGGGCGCCGAGCCCGCGATGGGCCCGATCTCGACCGGGCTGGGCGAGATCTACATGTGGTCGATCCACTACGCCAAGCCCGGCGAGCGCCGGGCCTCGAAGGCGGACGCGCCGGGCTGGCAGCCGGACGGCAGCTACCTGACCCCCGAGGGCCAGCGCCTGAGGACGGAGCTGGAGCAGACCGCCTACCTGCGCACGGTCCAGGATTGGATCATCCGGCCCCAGGTCAAGACGGTGCCCGGGGTGGCCGGCGTCGACGGCATCGGCGGCTTCGAGAAGCAGTACCACGTCCAGCCCGACCCCAATAAGCTCGCCTCCCTCGACCTATCCTTCACGGACGTCGCCCGCGCCCTGGAGACCAACAACGCCAACCAGGGCGCCCGCTACCTGGAGGACAACGGCGAGGGCTACGTGGTGCGGGCGGCCGGCCGCCTGGAGGACATGGACGACATCGGCAAAGTCGTCGTCGCGACGAGGGGCGGCGTCCCGGTCCGGATCAAGGACATCGCCGAGGTCCGCATCGGGCGCGACCTGCGCACCGGCTCCGGGAGCGAGGACGGGCAGGAGGTCGTGGTCGGCACGGCGCTGATGCTCATCGGCGAGAACAGCCGCACCGTGGCGGCCGCCGTCGACGCGCGCATGGACCAGATCCGCAAGAGCCTGCCGCCCGGGGTCGAGGTCCAGACGGTCCTCGATCGCACCCGCCTCGTCGAGGCGACGGTCAAGACGGTCGTGAAGAACCTGTCCGAGGGGGCGGCCCTCGTCATCGTCATCCTGTTCCTGCTGCTCGGCAACATCCGGGCGGCGGTCATCACGGCGCTGGTCATCCCGGTCGCCATGCTGATGACCATGTCCGGCATGGTCGAGGCGCGGATCTCGGCCAACCTGATGAGCCTGGGCGCGCTCGACTTCGGCCTCATCGTCGACGGGGCCGTCATCATCACCGAGAACGCCCTGCGCCACCTTGCCGAGAGGCAGCACGCGCTCGGGCGAAGGCTCGACCCGGAGGAGCGCCTTGAGACGGTCCGGGCGTCGGCCGAGGAGATGATCAAGCCGTCGCTCTACGGGCAGGCGATCATCATCCTCGTCTACGTCCCGCTCCTGACCTTCACCGGGGTCGAGGGCAAGATGTTCGAGCCGATGGCCCTCACCGTGATCATCGCCCTGGTCTCGGCCTTCGTCCTGTCTCTGACCTTCGTGCCGGCGCTCATCGCCATCGTCATCACCGGCAAGGTCACGGAGAAGGACAACCTCATCATCCGGGCGTTGAAGGGCGCCTACCGTCCGGTGCTCGGGGCTGCGGTGCGCGGTCCCCTCGCCTTCATCGGCGCGGCACTGCTGCTGCTCGTCGGCGCGGGCGTCCTGTTCACGCGGCTCGGGACGGAGTTCATCCCGCAGCTCGACGAGAAGAGCATCGCGCTCAACGCGACCCGCATCCCGTCGACCTCGCTGAGCCAGTCCCAGGCGATGCAGCTCAAGGTCGAGAAGGAGGTCTCGAAGTTCCCCGAGGTCGCCTACGTGTTCTCGAAGACCGGCACCGCCGAGGTCGCCTCGGACCCGATGCCGCCGAACTCCTCCGACACCTTCGTCATGCTCAAGCCGCAGGAGGAGTGGCCGGACCCGGGCCTGTCGAAGGCCGACCTGCAGGGGCGGATCGAGAAGGCGGTGGGGGCGCTCGCGGGGAACGTCTACGAGTTCTCGCAGCCCATCCAGCTGCGCTTCAACGAGCTCCTGGCCGGCACCCGGGGCGACCTCGCCGTGAAGGTGTTCGGCGAGGAGTTCGAGCCGATGCTCAAGGCGGCCAACCAGGTCGCCGCGGCCTTGAAGGGCATCGACGGCGCCGAGGACGTCAAGGTCGAGCAGACGGCGGGCCTGCCGTTCCTGGAGATCAGGATCGACAAGGCCGAGGCCGGCCGCTACGGCCTGAGCACCGGGGCGATCCAGGAGGTCATCGGCGCGGCCATCGGCGGCAAGGAGGCCGGCGTCGTCTTCGAGGGCGACCGGCGCTTTCCCATCGTGGTGCGGCTGACCGACAAGGTGCGCGAGGACCGCGAGGCGCTGGAGAACATCCCGGTGCCGCTGCCGCCGGGCGCGAACGGCCGGGCGAGCTCGGTCCTGCTCAAGCAGGTGGCGGGCTTCTCGGTCACGGAGGGACCGAACCAGATCTCGCGCGAGAACGGCAAGCGCCGCGTCGTCGTCACCGCCAACGTCCGCGGGCGGGACATCGGCTCGCTCGTCGCGGAGGCGCAGGCCAAGGTCGGGAGCCAGGTGCAGCTGCCGCCCGGGTACTTCGTGACCTGGGGCGGGCAGTTCGAGAACCTCGCCTCGGCCAAGCGACGGCTGATGGTCGTGGTGCCGGTTTGCTTCTTCCTGATCTTCCTGCTGCTGTACTCGGCCCTGGGCTCGCCGCGGGACGCGCTCCTTGTGTTCAGCGCGGTGCCGCTGGCGCTGACCGGCGGAATCGCGGCGCTCTGGCTTCGCGGGATGCCGGTCTCGGTTCCGGCCGCCGTCGGCTTCATCGCATTGTCCGGCGTGGCGGTCCTCAACGGGCTGGTGATGCTGACCTTCATCAAGCAACTCGTGGCGGAGGGGCGGCCGAAGCGTGAGGCGATCCTGGAGGGTGCCATGACCCGGCTGCGCCCGGTGGCGATGACGGCGCTGGTTGCCTCGCTCGGCTTCGTGCCCATGGCCATCGCCACCGAGACCGGGGCCGAGATCCAGCGCCCGCTCGCCACCGTGGTCATCGGCGGCCTGATCAGCGCGACCCTGTTGACGCTGGTCGTGCTGCCGGCGCTCTACGCCCGCTTCGGCCGGGTCGCGCCGGCGAAGGCGGCGCCGGGCGCTCGGGAGCCGGAGCGCCGCCAACTCAAGGCGGCGGAGTAGCCCGATGCGGACCGTCCGGTGCTGGGCGGCGGTGACGGCCGTCATCGCCCCGTCCTGCGCGGCCCTTGCCGGCGAGGCGCCGTTCGGCCTCGCCTGGGGACCGGTCGCGACGGTGCCGCGGCCGCTCAAGGTGGGCCGGGAGGCGAACCTGACCGCGCTGCACTACCCGCGGGGCTGGCGGCCGGCCGTCGGCCCGGAAACCGCCGAGGTCGTGCTGGTGGTCTGCCGGGAGGAGGGACTGCAGCAGGTCGTGTGGGTCGGCCTGCCCCTGGCCGGCGATGCGTTCGCGCGGGCGCGCCAGGCCATCCGCGACGAGGGCGTCCGTCGTTACGGCGAGCCCGACCCGGGGCCGTCGCCCGGTTCCGAGGTTTGGCCTGGCGGCGGGGCGCTCCTGGCCACCCGCGAGGTCGGGGACGGTCGGCGCGAGCTCGTCATGACGACGTTCGGGCCCGGTTACGCGGCCTGTTCGGCGGCCCACCGCGCCGCGACCGGACACCCGGCCGGCGCGCACGTCGCCGACCTCATCGGACATGACGGCCCTTGAGCCTGCGGCAGGGCGGAAACGAGGATACGGGAGCGACATGGGACACGGACATTCGCATGGGGGCGGCATTCCGTCAGGCTCGGCGGCGGGCCGGAACAAGGGACGCCTCGCGTGGGCGCTCGCCCTGACCTTAACCTACATGGCCGCCGAGGTAGTGGGCGGGCTGCTCACCGGCAGCCTCGCGCTGCTGGCCGACGCCGCCCACATGGTCACGGACGCCGGCGGCCTGGCCTTGTCGCTGCTCGCCATCCATTACGCGGCCAAGGCGCCGACGCCAGGCAAGAGCTTCGGCTACATGCGCTTCGAGATCCTGGCGGCACTGGCGAACGCCGTCGTGCTGCTCGGGGTGACGGCCTACATCCTCTACGAGGCGTACCGCCGCTTCGTCGAGCCGACCGAGATCCTCGGCTGGCCGATGATGGCGGTGGCGTTCGTCGGGCTCGGCGTGAACCTCGCCAGCATGCGGCTGCTGGCCGGGGGCTCGTCCGAGAGCCTCAACGTCAAGGGCGCCTACTTCGAGGTGTTCTCGGACATGCTGGGCTCGGTCGGCGTCATCGCCGCCGCCCTGGTCGTGATGGCGACGGGCTGGCGCTGGGTCGACCCGCTCGTCGGCGCCGGCATCGGCCTGTTCATCGTGCCCCGAACCTGGCGCCTCCTGGGCGAGGCGCTCCACGTCCTGCTGGAAGGCACGCCGCCGGGCGTCGACCTGGGCGCGCTGAAGGCCGGGATCGAGGGTATGCCGGGCGTGCGGCGCGCCTACGACCTGCATGCCTGGACGTTGACCTCGGGCTTCGACGCGATGAGCGGACACGTGGTCGTGGATGACGTCGCGGCGGGCCCGGGCGTGATCCGGGCGATCCGGCGCTTGGTGAAGGACCGCCACGGCATCGAGCACGTCACCATCCAGGTCGAAAACGAGGCACTCGCGTCCGAGGCTCCCAGTCTTGCGGTCTAGGAGGCCTCGATGGTCGGTCCCCCGTCGGGCATGCCCGACGGGGCGGGCCGGCATGCGGAACGGCTTCGCTTGCCGGGTTGTTGCTCGGTTGCCGGCCCGTCCATGGTCGGCATGGAGCCGCCGGCGACGACCAGCGCGCCGATACCCGGAGAGGAACACCCTGCTCGTTGCCGCCGTCCTGGCCGCCTTCGGCGGCGCGACCTCGGCCTCCCCCGCGCCCGGCCTGCCCGGCGCCGTGGTCGCGCCGCCGGACGTGGTTTCCGTCCGTATGGAGCGGATGCACGGCGACCATCACCACCGAATGATGCGGCACCACCGCCAAGGCCACATGATGCGGCATATGCACCGCCACCGCCGCATGTGAGACGGTCGGGACCCATCAGGGGCCCGTTTCTCGCGGGGGCTCACGGCGGCGCCCTACGGCCGGCGGGGGAAAGGGGACGCCTTTCGGCCCCGGCTCGTCGGGCGGACGAGGTCGGGCGTCGGGGCGCGCCTACCGTGCGCCCCATGAGGCTACGGCCAGCCCGACGTTGGCCAACGCGAGCGCCAGCAGCAGGCCGTAGGTCGCGTCCGCGCCGCCGTAGGTCAGCGCCACCGCCCCGAGCGAGGGGGCGAGCGCCTGTGCGATCAGGCCCCCGGCCGGGCGAGGCGGCCCACCAGGATTGGGTAGCGCTCCGGCCCGAACAAGGCGAGCGGCACAGTGCCTCCGGCGATGGAGTAGATCCCGTTGCCAGCCCCGTAGAGCATCAGGGCAACGGCGACGGCCGGAATGCCCGCCGCCAGGATGGCAAGCCCGAGCGCCACGAGGACCATGGCGACCGTCAGCGTCCATAGCGGGTGGTGGCGCCCCTCGTTGGCCATCTCAACGACGCGGGCGCCGACCTGGGCCGGCTCGATCAGCGCACCGTAGGATACGGCGGCGAGCGCCACGCCGCGCGCCTGCAGCAGCGCGATCAGGTGCACCGAGACCAGCGCCATCACGGCGCCGCCCAGGACCAGCACGCCGGTCATCAGCAGGAAGGCGCGCCGCTCGCGCGGCGTCAGGGGCTCGTTGCGTCCGCGTGCGCCATCCGCGCCGGGCGCGGTCGCGGGAGCCTGCTGGATCAGGCCGAGCACCAGCGGCAGCGTCACGGCGAGATGCAGCCCGGCATAGGCGAGGCACGCACCCCGCCAGCCGACCTGCTCGACGAGGAAGGCGGAAAGCGGCCAGCAGACGGTGCTGGCAAACCCGCCCCAGAGGGTCAGCGTGGTGATGGCCGGGCGCGCCTCGGCGCTGTAGAGCCGACCGAGGGTGGCGAAGGCCGGGTCGTACAGGCCGCAGCCCATGCCGAGCCCGAGGAGGAGCCAGCCGGCGAGGAATACCGGCAGGCTCGGTGCCAGGCCGATCACCAGGTAGCCACCCGCCAGCAGCAAGGCCGCCGATGCGAGGACCGGCCGGCCGCCATGCCGATGGATGGCGATTCCGACCCGGGGCGAGGCGAATGCCGCCACCAGCAAGGCCGATGGATAGGCCGCCGGCCACCCAGGCCAGCGGGCAACCCGTGTCGCCGGCGACGGGACCGGCGAGCACCGCCGGCAGGTAGAAGGACGACCCCCAGGCGAGGATCTCCACCACCCCCAGGGCGGAGATGACGACGAGGCGGCTGCGGTTCTCAGACCTCACGGGAGGTGGGCTTCAGGGCCGCTCCCTTGGCCGCGGCGCCGCGCTCGTACCACCCTGGGAGCGGTTCACGATCCACAGTCTGGGCCCGCGTCGCCGCGCTCACGTTCGGTGGGCTTGCCGGGCAGATCGCGGTGATGCACCGCATCCTGGTCGAGGAGAGGCGCTGGATCTCCGAGAACCGCTTCCTGCACGCGCTGAACTTCTGCACGCTCCTCCCGGCCCCCGAGGCGCAGCAGCTCGCCACCTACGGGGCTGGCTGATGCATGGCACGCGCGGCGGGCTCGTCGCGGGCGGGCTGTTCGTCCTGCCAGGCGTCGTCGCCATCATGGGCTTAAGCTGGGTCTACGCGCTCTACGGCAACGTCGGGTTCGTCGCGGGCCTGTTCTTCGGCCTGAAGGCGGCGGTGCTCGCCATCGTGCTCCAGGCGGTGATCCGCATCGGCAAGCGAGCGCTCAAGGGCTCGGTGATGGTCGGCCTCGCCGCGGCGGCGTTCGTGGCCATCTTCTTCCTCGACGTGCCCTTCCCGGTGATCGTGCTGACGGCCGGCGTGATCGGCTACCTCGGCGGTCGCGCCGGCCTACCGCAGTTCAAGGTCGGCGGGCACGGGGCGGCGGCAAGGTCGTCGAGGGTCCCTTCCTACTGGACGACCACGAGCTCCCCCAGGAGCGGGCCGCGACCTGGCACACGCTGGGGATGCTGTTGACCTGGGGCGCGATCTTGCTGCTGCCCGTCGCCGCCATCCTGATCGCCGTCGGGCCGAACGACGTCTTCAGCCACGTCGCGGTGTTCTTCTCGAAGATGGCGATGGTGACGTTCGGCGGGGCGTACGCGGTGCTCTCCTACGTCGCCCAGCAGGCGGTGGAGCACTACGGCTGGCTCAAGCCCGGCGAGATGCTGGATCTTGTCGCGACCCGGGTCCGGGGGCCGTGCACCGGTGGTGCCCGGCCTCGCGGTGTCGCGCCTCGGCCACCGTCGGCGACCGGGGCTCGTGCTCCGGGTCCTGCCGACGGCGAAAGGTTCGGGTCAACCCGGGCCGGCCGCCGCGACAGTTAGTCGGGGAACGGGCTTATCACCCCAAGTTTCCCGATAGCCGAAATTGCCGCCCCAGTGCTGCGCTGCGCTGCACCGAAGTCCCGAACCGGCGAAACTTGGAGCAGACGTGGCCGCCCCCTCTCGATGGCGGCCACGTTGCGAGGTGCGGACCTGCCGATGACACGGACCTCGTCCCGCTTTCCCGGACCGGCGTACGGACAGGGAGGTGGCGCAACCGCGTCCAAGGCCGCAACGCTTCGTTAACCATCCCCGCTCCAAACCTCTAGCGTTTGGAGATTTCGATGGCGGGATAATATTCCTGCCTCTATAATTCCAACATCAGAAGTGAAGCGGGCCGCCAACGGAGGTCTCCCGTGATCATCGCGTTCTTCTCTGACGACACGTCGGCTCTCCATGCCGCCCTCTTGGCGGGAGCCGCCCTCGCACGCCTGGCAGGCTCCGCGGAGGCGGGGCCGGACCTCGCGCCCGCCGCCGCCGCCGTCTCGAAGGCCCTGGGCGCCGCGCGCGCGGAGAACCGCCATCTCGCGGTCGCCCTGCCGCTGGCGCGCCTTGCCGACCGCGCCGTACGCGGCAGCGTCGACCTCTCGGTTGTCTGCCACGGGCCGACGCCCCTCGCCACGGCAGTCGCCCGGTACGCGATGGCCTGCGTGAGCGCCTCCCCCGACCCCGCCCTTGAGCCTCCATGGATGCTCTCCTGCTGCGCCCGTGCGCGTCCCTACGGGCTGCGCGTGCTGCCCGTCGCCTCGCCGCCTCTGCGTTGCGACGAGGCGGCACACCTCCGCCGCGGGTGGCCAGGCCCTTCCCTGGCGGCCCGCGCGGCCGGCCTCGCCGCGGCCCTATGCCTGGCGGCCGAGGATCCCCGCGCGGCCTCCATCGAACCGGCCGACCTCGCCGCGCTCCTGGCCGGGCCGGCCACGGCCTCGGAGGTCGAGCTCCGGTCCAGGCTCCTGGACCTCGCCCGCGACCTCGACGGTGGCGACGCCGATCCGGCAGGGCCGTCGCGCCCCGCGGGCGCCGAGCGCGCGAGGCGAGCCCGCCACCTCGCGCCACGGCGCAGGCCCGTCGCGCCCCGCCACGAAGGCTTCGCGTTCCGCCCCCCCGCCCGCTGCACCTGCACCATCGCCGGTTGAAGGAGGAAAGACATGACCGCTCGCGCCACGCCCGTCCCGCACCCCGTCGCCGCGCTCGACCTGCCCGGGAACGCCCGCCGCCGCGGGCGCCCCGCCCGGCGCCAAGCCCTGGACCGGACCCGTTCCCCGCTCGCACCGCACCTCCTCGCCGATGCCCTCCTCGTCGACGAGCGGGAGCACCTGGACCTGGAGGCGCTGACGGCAGACCTCCTGGACGGTGATTTCGACCGGCAGGACGACGACTACGCGCTCGCCCCCGCCAGGCGCATGCACCGCGCCGTCCGCGACGAGGAGGACGCTTGGTTCGCGAACGGGTGACGGGCGGCCCCTAGCCTCACCGCCTTCCGACATTTCTCCCCCTAGGACAGGGGGAGAGGTGCCGAAGCGAACGCGGCAAGTCGTCGACAAGACGGGAATACGTGGGCCGCGCTTCACCTCGCGTATCCACGACCTCTCAGGCTGCGCTGGATTGAGGCCAGTGCTTGATACCTGCTTGCAACCTCGGCCCATCACCCGAACCGCTCGACGCCCTGACCGGCTCGACGGTCGGGCTGCGCCCCCCTTCACGGAGGCTTCCTTGATCGCTGCCATCTTCGGCTGCCCCGGGCGCACGGACGCCGCGCATGCCGCCCTCATCCTCGCCGACGCTCACGCCGTGGCAGGCGATGCCGCGACCCTCGTGCGCGTCACGCTCCCCGGCGAGCCGCGCCTTCCCACCCTCGCCATCCGGCCCGATGCGGTGCGGCTGGTGGAACACGAAGCATCGACCCTGCGGGCCGCCGGCGTCCTCGTCGAACGGGAAACTGCTCAAGCGGTCCGAGCGGGGCGTCACGTCGTGCTCGACCTTCCGCCGCGGTGCCTTGCCGACCGGGCCTTCCGGACGCGGGCCGACGTATCGGTCGTCGCCGTCGGCCCGACCCCGTTCGACGAGAATGCCGCCGCGTGCGCCCTGGCCGCCGATCCGCACGGGGAACGGGACGCCGGCCGCCAGGTGTCCGATGCTCTTGCCGAGGTCGCTCCGCCCTGGCTCCTGGGATGCGGGCGAGGCGGGGGCGCCCCGGCCGCACGGGCCTTCGAGGACGCGGTGGGGCGCCTCCTCGGCGGCATGGCAGCCGGACGCCATGCACGCGTGCTTCCCGTGGTCCTTCCGGCGCTGAGCCGCAAGGAGGCGCTCCGCGTCGTCGAGGGGGACCGGACGGCGAGGACCCTCGTTGCCGGGCTGACCCTCCTCGCCGCCCTGCGAGCCGTGGCCGGGAACCCCCATGCGGAATCCATCGACGGGAGCTCGCTCGCCGACGAACTCCGCGCCGTCCTCCCGAACGCCGGCCGGCCGGACGAGCGGGGGGCCGGGGATAGGCTCCGCGACCTCGCCGACGAGCTCCAGGGCATCCGCGACGGCGTGAAGCCGACCGGGGAGGACCTGGCATCGGCTCCCCGCCTGGAGGACTGGAGCGAGGCGACGCGCCAGGTCCGTGTCGTCACCGGCCGCGTCTACGGACATCCGAACATCCGGGATGGCCAGCGGATCCTGACGTCCGACCTCTACGCGTCCGACGGCGCGACCTGGGCGCGGACGCTGTCGCGGTACTACCTGCTCGGCAAGCCTGCCCGCCCCTCCGACGGCGGCGGCCTGCACTAGCAGGTTCTACCCATCCGAAGACATCCACCCGCGCCGCCCGGCCGTCCGCCGGGATGGCGGAGCCATGCCCGACCCGGAGGTCCCATGCCCCACAGCCGCCCGGCCGACGCCGACGAGCCCTGCAACGCGGTCCTCAGGGACCGTCGGGGGCCTCTCCCCACCCGTCCCGCGTGCCATCCGCTTGCCGCGTGGCGCGTGCTCGGCCCGGGCGCCGTCGACGCCGCGACGCTAGACGAGATCCGCCGGGCGCTCGCCGGCCCCGTCCTGCTGCACCATCGGCTGTGGCGCAAAGCCGTAAGCGGCGACGCTGCCGCCATGGTCGCCGTGGCCGTGGACGTCGTGCACGGCCGAGGGTCGGACGAGTTCGCAGGCGACCTCGCGATGAGTTGCCTGCTCGTCCACGCGCGGGCCGGTTGCGACGTCGCCGCCCTGGTCCTCGCCCACAACCTCGCCGTTCTGTCACGCCGCGGCGCCCTCGACGGCAACCCCGCGGACGTCGGCGGCCGCTAGCGGGCACGGCCGCACGCGGCCGGTGCCGTCCCCTCGGTCTCGCCCGCCCGGCGCCTGCCACCATCCCCCCGCATCGAGGCCACACCCCCAACAACGCCCGCGCCGTCCCTCCCGGACGGTGCCGACTCCCATGCGCGAGACCTCACATGCATGACCTTGCCTTCCTGCGCGAAGACCTCGACGACATGGAGGCCGCCTCCTCCCCGGCCGACCGACGGGGCCGGCGCATGCCTGCCACGGAAACCCTCGCCCGCCTCGCCGTGGAGGACGCGCTCGGCGACCGCCCGCGGCGACGCGTGGGGCGCGCCGAAGCGCTCGCCATGGTCGTCGAGGTCCCATCGGCCGAGTGGGTCGAGCCGGTCCTGGAAGCGTGCCGGGTGCTGGGCGAATGGTCGGCCACCTTCGCCCGGACCGGCTCCTCCCGGACCGAGGACCGGCCCGACAAGGGCAACGACAAGGTCGCCAAGGTCCTCGCGCAAGGTGGCCGGGTGCTCGGGGTGTCGCACGCCTGCGAGCGCCACCTCCCGGCGGCGCTCATCGCCGCCGTCGACGTGCGCATCCGCGTGTCGGTCCCCTCGAACGACGTCGTCGCGCGTGTCATCCGGTCGGCGACCGGCCAACGACCGCCCGCGATGCCGGCCCGCGTGGCGGCCGGGCTGGGCTACTGGGAGCTGTGCAGCGCGATCCGCGGAACGTCGGCCCGGGCGTGCGTCCAGCGGCTGGTCGCGGCGAAGGAGGCGAAATCGGTGGCCGACGCCTCCGGCGCGGAAGCGCCCGCCTTCGAAACCCTGTGCGGCTACGGCGCCGCCCACGACTGGGGCAAGAGGCTGCTTCGCGACCTCGACCTCTGGAAGCGGGGGGAAATCCCCTTCCGCTGCATCGACAGGAACGTGGTGCTGGCATCCGACC
Organism: Methylobacterium frigidaeris; assembly: GCF_022179185.1. Taxonomy (GTDB): domain Bacteria; phylum Pseudomonadota; class Alphaproteobacteria; order Rhizobiales; family Beijerinckiaceae; genus Methylobacterium; species Methylobacterium frigidaeris. The sequence continues at coordinate 127,600 of NZ_BPQJ01000016.1, forward strand.
CTGGCCTCGGGAAATCTACTTACGTTAGGTCGCTTGCAAGAGCCTCGGGTTTGCCACTCATCGTTACATCTGTGTCAGCTTGGTTTTCATCCTCCAGTGGTTATCTCGACGCGGTTATTAAGCAGATAGATACAGAATTCTCGCATGCTGCATCGTTGGCTCCGTCGATAATCTTCCTTGACGAAATCGATAGTATACCGAACAGGGCAACGATGACCGAGCGAGCCAGAGAATATTGGAACTCTATAGTAACGCATATGCTTTTGACGATTGACAACTACACAGCAAACAATGCGGCCGATATTTGCATAATCGGCGCCACCAACCATGCGGACAAGCTCGACGCCGCGCTGGTCCGGCCGGGACGGCTCAACCGGGTGATCCGGATCGAGCCGCCGCGGGCACCCGACCTGGCCGTGATCTTCCGCCAGCACCTCGGCGCCGAACTCGCGGACGTGGACTTGGCCACGCTAGGCGAACTCGCCCTCGGCGCCACCGGCGCGCAGGTGGCCGCCTGGGTCCTGGAGGCCCGGGCCCGTGCCCGTGCCGAGGAGCGGCCGCTGCGGGCCGAGGACCTCTTCGGCGTGGTGGCGCCTGAGGACGGGCGCTCGGACCAGGAGCGGGCGCGCAGCGCCCTCCACGAGGCCGCCCACGCCGTGGGAGCGGAGATCCTGCGGGTCGGGCGCGTCGCGCAGGTCGACCTCGTCCTGCGTGGCGCCTCCGCCGGCGCGACCAGCATCAAGCCGCTCCTCGGCTCCTCCCCCACCCGGGACGAGTTGGAGCGCATGGTCATCTTCCTGCTGTGCGGCCGCGCGGCCGAGGCCGTCTTCCTCGGGGAGGCCAGCGCGGGCGCGGGCGGGGACGCCGCGTCGGACCTCGCCCGGGCGACGGCCTTCGTCGCCGGCATCCACGCCTCGCTGGGCCTCGGCGACGCCCTCGCCTACCGCGGCACCATGGAGGAGGTCGCGCGCTCGATCCGGGACGACCCCGGTCTGCGCGGCGCCGTCGAGGCCGACCTCGCCCGGCTCCAGGCCGAGGCCGAGAAGCTCGTCTGGCGGTTCGGCGAGGCCGTGCAGGCGGTCGCCAAGGCACTCCTCGACCGCCGCGTCGTCGGCGGCGACGCCCTGCGCGCGTTGATGGCCGGCCACGGGGCGGGCGGGCGTGCGACGGAGGGAAAGCGGAAATGACGCGCCACGTCCCGCCGCCGGCCGGGCATGCCGCGCCAGCGCCGGTCCCGCAGCGGGTTCCCGCGAGCCTCCCGGCCGCCAAGCTGCGCGTCTGGGTCATGTCGGACCTCAGGGTCGACTTGGCGCCCCTCCGGCTGCCGGATCCCCTGCCCGCGTTCGATGCGCTCCTGGTGGCCGGGAACGTGTCGAACGACCTGGGCTCCTCCCTGTCCTGGTTGGCCGACAACCTCGCGGGGCGCCAGGGCGAGCGGCCCGTCGTGCTCGTTCCCGGGAACGCGGAGTTCTGGAACGGCCGGGGCAAGGCGGACACCCTGCGCGAAGGCCGGATCCTCGCCTCCCGCCTCGGGATCACCCTGCTCTCCGACGAGGCGGTCCGGATCCCGGACGCGGGCGGGACGGGCGTCCAGGTCCTGGGCAGCACGCTTTGGACGGACTGGGGCATCGAGGGACGGGACAGGGCGACCCTTGCCCGCGGGTACGCCCGCCGGTTCCACCCGGACTGCCGGCGCATCCGGCTCGGCCCGCGCACCCGCTACCTGCCGCACGATGCCGCCGGGGCGCACGCCCGGAGCCGCGCCTTCATCGAGGACGCGCTCGTCAGCATCAAGGTCCAGTCGGGAAGCTTCGGGACTTCCCCGGTCGCGCTCGTGCACGGCACGCGGCCCGGGGACCGAGCCATCGTCCTGACCCACCACGCGCCCAGCCGCCGCTCGCTGGCGCCCAGGCCCCCGCACGGGCTCCCGGTCGATTGGGGCGCGGCCGCGCAGGCTTCCGACCTGGAGCATCTCATGACGGCATGGGGCGCCCCCGTCCTCTGGGTCCACGGCCACGTGCCCCGATCCGTGGACCTCCGGATCGGGCGGACCCGCGTCGTCGCCAACCCGCGGGGCCGCCGCGGCGACCTCGAAGCCTTCCATCCGGCCCTCGTACTGGAGACCTGACACGATGCCGTTCCCTGCCCAGGGCGTCCTGCCCTTCCCCGCGTCGGCACCCCAGGGCCGCCCCGTCCCGGCGCGGCCGGCTCCAGGCCGGTCGGCCGCGTCCGGGCGCCCCGCGCCGGCGGCTCGGCCGACGACGCTGCTGTGCCTCGACATCGAGACCGTCCCGGACGCGGAGCTCGTGCCGGCGGACTGGCCCGCGGACAAGTTCCCGAAGCCCGCTTGGCACCGCGTCGTGGCCGTGTCCTACGCCCGGGCGCGCATCGTGACCGATCCCGCGACGAGCTTGGAGACCTACGTCGTGGAGCACTGCCGGAGCGGAGGCGAGGCGACCTGGGGCGAGGAGCGCCTGCTGCGCGGGTTCTGGCGGCTCTTCGACGCCGGCGCGCACCGGCTCGTCACCTGGAACGGCAGGTCGTTCGACGTGCCCGTCCTGCAGTTGCGCGCCTTCGTCCATGGCATCCCGGCCAGTGCCTGGTACCGGCGGGGCGACAGGTGGTCGGGGTACTCCGCGAGGTACTCGCAGGAGTACCACGCCGATCTGCTGGAGCTGCTCTCGGCCCACGGCGCCTCGACGCGCATGGGCCTCGACGAGATGGCGACCGCGATGGGCCTGCCCGGGAAGGCGGGCGAGCACGGCTCGATCGTCGGGCACCATATCGCCGAGGGCGACATCGAGCGCGTCCGGAACTACTGCGAGTGCGACGTCCTGAACACCCTGGGGCTGTACATCAGGTGGTCCTATCTCTGCGGGCAGTCCGACGAGGCAGGGCACGACGCGTCCATGCGCAGCCTCGTCGACTACCTCCGGCGCGAGGGCGTGCAGCGTCCCCACCTCAAGGCCTTCCTGGACCGGTGGGCCGCCTCGGCGCGGCCCGCCCCCATGCATGTCGCGCGCGGCGGTCGCGCCACCGAGCCGGCCGCTCGGTGACCGACGGCGTCCGATGCCGGGCCACGCTCCCGGTCAGCGTGAGCCCGGCGGGAGACGCGTGTCTCGCACGCGGCGCGGACGGTCGGGATGAGCTCGCCGGTCGAGAGCGAAAGCGGCGCCTCCACGCCCACGCCGCCGCGGAGCGGCGAGCCGAGTAGCCGTGAAACGGACGGGGTACGATGGCCCGCTCGACGATCGTCCGCGAAGGAGCCACCTCGGCCCCACCCGAGGTCCTGCGGGTTCCTCGGGTGGCACCTCACCCCGGCGGAGCCGACACGACCTTCCTGGTCCGCCTGCCCTCCCGAAGCGTCCGGGCGCCGAAGCGGAGCCCCGGCGCGGGCGATGCCGCGGCCACGTCGCCGCCCGCGCCCGCGAGATCGTCGAGTATCGGGCAGTCTGGGCGGTGATCGCCGCCGCAGTGCTCGGCAAGGTCCGACAGCGTGCGCACCATCGCCTGCAGTTCCCCGATCTTCCTGTTCAATGCCGCCACGTGTTCCAGCGCCATGGCCTTGACCTGCGCGCTCGCCCGGTCCCGGTCGCGCCAGAGGGCCAGCAGCCCGGAGATCTGCTCCACGGAGAAGCCGAGGTCGCGGGCACGGCGGATGAACCGAAGCGCGTGCACGTCCGCCTCGCCGTAGTGCCGATAGCCGGAAGCCGAGCGCCCGGCCTTGGCGATCAAGCCTATGCTCTCGTAGTACCGGATCATCTTGGCCGAGACGCCCGACGCCTCGGCGGCCTGCCCGATGTTCAGCATGGCAACGCTCCGCTCACTCCGCAGGGGCCACCCGTCCCGGCACTGGGGCGTGCCCGGCCGTCCCGCCGCCGGCCGGGCCCGGGATGGCCGGCGGCGAGAAGCGCCTCAGGCGCAGGGCGTTCGTGACCACGAACACGCTGGACAAAGCCATCGCGCTGGCGGCCAGGACGGGTGACAGCATCATCCCGTTCAGGGGATACAGCACGCCCGCCGCGACCGGGACGAGGGCGACGTTGTAGGCGAAGGCCCAGAACAGGTTCTGACGGATGTTGCGCATCACCGCCCGCGACACCGCGACCGCGTTCACGACCCCGCGCAGGTCACCCGACATCAGGACGACGCCGGCGCTCTCGACGGCAACGTCCGTCCCGGTCCCCACCGCAAGGCCGACGTCCGCCTCGGCGAGGGCGGGAGCATCGTTGATGCCGTCCCCGACGAAGGCGACCTTGCCGCCCGCGGCCGAGCGAAGCCCCTTCACGGCCGCGACCTTGCCGTCGGGCAGCACCTCCGCCACGACCTCGTCGATCCCGACCTTGCGAGCGATGGCCTCGGCGGTCCGGCGGTTGTCGCCCGTGACCATCGCCACCCTCAGCCCAAGCGCCCGGAGGGCCCTGACCGCGGCCGGCGAGTTCTCCCGCACCGGGTCGGCGACGGCGAGGATGGCGACCGGCCGGCCGTCGACCGCGGCGTAGAGAGGACTCTTGCCCTCCCCGCCGAGCCGGACCGCCTCGGGCGCGAAGCCGGAGACGTCGTAGCCGAGGCGGGCCATGAACCGGTCGGCGCCCACCTCCACCTTTCGGCCCGCCACGCGGCCGGAGACGCCGAAGCCCGGCACAGCCTCGAACTCCTGGACGGGGCCGACGGCCAGCCCGCGGCGCTTCGCCGCCTCCACCACGGCGGTGCCGACCGGGTGCTCCGAGCGGGCCTCGACCGCGGCGACCAGGGCCAGCACCTCGTTACCGTCTGCCCCTGCAGCCGGCGCGAGGTCGGTCAGCTCCGGGCGCCCCTCCGTCAGCGTCCCGGTCTTGTCGAATGCCACCGTGCCCACGTCGCGGAGGGCCTGGAGCGCATCGCCGTGGCGGAAGAGGACGCCGAGTTCGGCGGCGCGGCCCGTGCCCACCATGATCGAGGTCGGCGTGGCGAGGCCCATCGCGCAGGGGCAGGCGATGATCAGGACGGCGACGGCGTTCACCAGGGCGAGGCCGAGGGCGGGCGCCGGGCCGAACGCGACCCAGGCGACGAACGTCGCGGCGGCCGTCGCCATGACGGCGGGAACGAACCAGCCGGTCACCCGGTCGACGGCGGCCTGGATCGGGAGCTTCGAGCCCTGCGCCTCCTCTACCATGCGCACGATGCGCGCGAGAACCGTGTCGCCGCCCACGCGCGTGACCCGGAAGTCGAAACCGCCGGTCGCGTTCACGGTGCCTCCGACGACCATGTCGCCCGTGTTCTTGGCGACTGGGACGGGTTCGCCGGTGATCATCGCCTCGTCCACGTGGCTGGATCCGGCGACGACCTCGCCGTCGACCGCGACCCTCTCGCCTGGACGCACCCGGACGACGTCCCCGACGCGCAGGGCCGCGACCTCCACCTCGGCCTCGCCACCGTCCCGGACCACGCGCGCCGTCGTCGGAGCGAGCGACATCAGCCGCTCGATGGCGGCGCCCGTGCGTCCCTTCGCACGCGCTTCGAGGTAGCGCCCGAGCAGGACGAGGAAGACGATGACGGCTGCCGCCTCGTAGTAGACGTTCCCCGTGCCCGCCGGCAGCAGCCCGGGAAGGAAGGTCGCCACAAGCGAGTAGCCATAGGCCGCGCTCGTGCCGAGCGCCACGAGGGAGTTCATGTCCGGGTGCCCTCGCAGCAGCGCCGGGACGCCCTTCCTGAGGAAGCGCAAGCCTGGGCCGAACAGGACGAGGCCAGCGAGCGCCGCCTCGGCCGTCCAGGTCGCACGCATGCCGACGGTATGCGTCACCCACGCGTGCAGCGCGGGGACGAGGTGCGACCCCATCTCGACGGCGAACAGCGGGAGCGCGAGGGCGAGCGCGAGCAGGAGGTCGCGGCGCAGGCCGGCCGCCTCGGCCTCGCGTGCCTCGCGCGCCTGGTCGGTGCCCCGGTCCTCCCCGACCGTGCGCGCCTCGTAGCCCGTCCCTTCCACGGCCTCCAGGAGGTCCGCCTCCCTCACGGCGCCCGCCGGGTGACGCACCGTCGCGCGTCCCGTTGCCAAGTTCACGGCGGCGCCTGTCACCCCTGGTATGCGGGCAAGGGCCTGCTCGACGCGCGAGACGCAGGACGCACAGGTCATGCCGTCGACCGCGATCTCGGTCCGGGCCTCCGGCACGGCGTAGCCCGCCTCCTCGATGGCGTGGACGGCGGCCGCCGGGTCTGCGGCGCCGGAGAACCGCACACGCGCGCGGGCCGTCGCCAGGTTCACCGCCGCTTCGGCGACGCCGGGAAGCCGACCGAGCGCGGCCTCGACCCGACCGACGCAGGATGCGCAGCTCATGCCCTCCACCGGTAGGCTGAGCTGCCGTCCCGGGGCGGCATGGTCAGTGGAAGCTTGGACGACGTCCTGGCCCATGGTCGGTGCCCTCCTCTGTCTCGACTTCCACGGACAGATAAGGCTTCCAACGATGGGAAGGTCAACGGGATCCCGGCGATCCCACCGGCCTGGACCACGGAACCGATAGGAACGGGATCGCGCCTTCCGCACGAATGGCCGCCGGCCCTTGACCTTCCCATCGTTGGAAGGACCATGTGGGTGGGGAACGCGCTACAGAGGAGATGGTCATGCTGCGTTTCCACGTGTCGAACATGAACTGCGGCGGCTGCGCCAAGGGCGTCACCCGTGCCGTCCAGGGTCTTGACGGCGACGTGAGGGTCGACGTCGACCTGTCCAGCCGGGAGATCACCGTCCGCGGCGCCGTCGACCCGTCGCGAGTGGTGGCGGCCCTCAAGCAAGCCGGGTACGAAGCCCGGGCGCTGGGCGCCTGAATCACGCGCCCGCGGGATCCACCGGCTAGAGTGCCGGGATCCCGCGGCCCCTGGCTTGCATTGTCCGGCACAGCCGTGAGACAGTTCAGGCGGGCGTGTTTCGAAGCGGACGAACCTTGCTTTCGTTGAGGACCCTCCTCGTCGCGATGGTCGCGGCGTGCCTGGCGGCCTTCCCGGCCGGCATCTGGCGCGCATCCGCACCCATCGGCGTGACTGCGTCCCGCGCCGCGGACAGCTTGCGGTACGCGCATGGCGGGGCGCGCCACCACCATGGCGTGACCGGGCCGCACGAGGACGCCCCGGTTTCGTTCACGGCCGAGCCCGATGACGACGGCTGCATGCATCACGCGTCCGGCGGCAAGCGCTGTGCCCCAACCTGCTGCGGCTTCGCCTGCCATGCCTTCGAGTCCTCGCTCGCGCCCGGGCTGACGGACCCGCCCAGCCGCACCTCCGATTGCCATGTGACGAACGACGAGCAAGTCGAGGGCGGCACGCCTTTCCGCATCGAGCGCCCACCCAGGGCAGCCTGAACCGGGGCGGACCCGCGTCCGCCTCGCGCGAGGCTTCCGTCAGCGGAACTCATCGCGTCGCTCGACTGACCGGTTCGCGTCCTTGCCCGCGGGCAAGGCCATGTCCCGTGCCTGCCCCCTTCGGCCGCTTGCCTGACGCCAACCCGGCGGCGGGCCGGGAACCGCTGCCTCGTCGAGGCGAAGGGCGAGGCGGCGTGACCACCGACCGGTCGTCCATTCGCGTGTCCCGAACGGCACCACCCGCGCCGCGTCCTGCCTGGCCTATGGCGAGGCTCGCGCAGGCCGGTCGTGCCGAGGGACCGACCAGGCCATCGTACCAGGATCGACTAGTGACAACGAACTTGTTCCGGGCATTCGCCGCGGCTGGGGCGCTTGCCCTCGTGGCCGGGCCCGCCCTATCGCATGACGAGGGCGCCACGGCGGGCGGGATCCACATCGAGGGGATCGCCGCCACCCCGGCGAGACCAGGCGAGACGAGCCGGGTCACGTTCACCATCGAGAACGACGGGCCGGACCGGGCCGTGCTGGTGGGACTGCTCCTGCCCACCGGCGAGCCGTCGCAGGTGCGCGGGTTCCTGGGTGGGGGCCACAGCGCCGCGATGGCCGGCGTGCGCGTCGGGGCGGGTGACGTCTACGGGCTCGGCGACCGCACGGCCTGGATCGACATCGGCCCCCTTCGGAACGAGCTGCCAGACGGCGCGACGGTCCCGGCCGTCATCCGGTTCGACAGCTTCGATGTTCCGGTCACGCTGCATGTGGGCGGCATGCCTGCGGCCGGCACACCTGCGGCCCGGGCATCCCGGTGAGCGGCATGCCACCACCTCCGATATCGCTGGCCGACCCCGCCGGGCTTTTCTCGGCGGAGCTACCCGCCCGGATCGAGCAGGGCTTCGAGCGGCGGGCGCTGGCCCCCCGGATCGGGGTCGTCCTCATCCTCCTGCTGGGTGCCCTCGCCGACTACGGCCACGGCGAACGCACGGGTCATTGGGTCGTGCTCGGGGCCTACGTCCTCGTCACGCTGCTGGCAACGGCCGGCGCCCGGGCGCGGTCCGAACGCGTCCGCTCCTGGCTCCCGCTCGCGGCGACATGCGCCGACGCGGCCATCGCGGTCTACGTGGTCGCCGACCACGTGCCTCGTTACAGCGGCGAGGCCCACCTCGCGACCGACGCGGTCAGCCTATTGCCGGCGTACCTGTTCCTGCTGCAGACCGGCATGCGTCTCAGGCCCCGGCTCGCCGCGCTCTTCGCGGCGCTCGTGGCCGCCGGGTGGGCGACGGCGCTGGCCTTGCTCCTCGACCCCGCGCGCCTCGGTCCGGACGGCGCGCACGTCCTGGTCCGCCAGGGGATGGGCCTCGCTGCGTTCGCTGTCGCGTCGGGCTTCGTCGTGTCGACGACGGCGTGGATGCGTGCCGCGGCCGCCGCGGCGTTGCGCGCCGGGGAGGAGCGGCTGATGCTGTCCAGGTTCCTGCCGGACGGCGTGGCCACCGAGGTCGTCCGCACGGGCGGCACGGCTTCCGTGGCCGAGCGCCACGCGACCCTGCTCAGCGTGGACCTGCGGGGTTCCTCGGCTCTCGCCAGGGCGTACCCGCCTGCGCTCTCCATCGCTTGGCTGCTGGAATTCCGGCGGCTCGTCCATGACGCGGTGACGACCCATGGCGGCGTAGTCGACAAGTACGTCGGCGACGGGGTGCTGGCGCTGTTCCTCGACGGCGATGCCGGCGAGCAGGCTGGCCGGGCACTGGCCGCAGCGGAGGCGATGCTCGACACCCTGACCGCGCTGAACCGCGAGCGGTCCAGGGCGGGGCGCCCGACGCTGCGGGTCATCGCCGCACTGCACTGCGGCCCGGTCCTGGCCGGCGTGTTCGACGACGGCCGGCGCGCCGAGTTCACGGTGCTCGGGACGGTCATGAACGACCTGTCGCGGATCGAGCGGCGCGCCAAGGAGGAAGACCTGGATGTGGTCGCCAGCGCCGACGTCCTGCGCCGGTTCGGCGCCGACGCGCCCGAACGGCTGGCTCCCCGCTCTTTGCCGCCCTCGGGGGAAACAACCCTGCCGCGCCTCTTCGCACTCCGCCTCGGCGCAGCCGAGCGGCCGGCGGAGAAAGGCGGGCGCGGCCTCCCGTCAGCCTCCCCCTCCATTGTCACCGACCCGGGAAGCGTGCCGTGAAAGCCACCCCGTCGTCCGGCACAGCGCCTTCCCCCGCCGAAGGCAGCGGCACGCCCGGCTTTGCAGGCCCCCACGGAAGGAACGTCGCCGCGCCCGACGACGCGACGTGGCGACGTTCCGTCCGCTCCCCGCGAGTGATGAACGGAAGGAGGCCGCGACCATGACACGCCCCGTAAAGCGCTGTCCGAAAGGAATTCCGCTGCTGCGCTCGTCCTGGTCCGCCCTGACGCCAGTGGATCCAGGGGCGGCCGAGGCCGCGCAGGCCTACCTCGCCCTCGCCGACGCCGCCCTGCCCGGCCTCGTCCGGTCCCTCCACCTCGTGGGCTCCGCCGTGCTGGGCGACTTCCGGTCCGGGTCGAGCGACGTGAACTTCGTTGCCGGGACGCACGGTCCGGCCCCGACTCAGGCGCTCGAAGCCGTTCACCAGGACATCGCGCCCGGGCATCCGCTCTCGCGACTCGACGGGATCTACGTCACGGAAGACGAGTTGCGCCTCGGGACGTGGGAGGTGACCGGACCGCAAGTTCGACGCGGGCGGTTCATCCCCACCGGACCGCACGGGCGCCGGGCACTGGATCGGTACGCGTTCGCGACCGGCGCCGTCGCCGCCCGAGGGACGACGCCGACGGGGCTGGAGCATCGCATCTCGTCGCGGGACATCAACCGCGACCTCGTGCTGCTGGCGGGGAAGGCGGTCACGGCCGCCCGTCGCGCGGCGCCGAGCGCCTGGGAGGCGTCCTCCCTCGTCCTCGGCACCGCGCGCTTGCACTACACCCTGCTCACCGGGCGGGTGACGACGAAGACCGACGCCGGCCTGTACGGGCTGGTTACGTTCTCGCCGTGCTGGGCGTCGGTCCTCGACCGGGCCTTAGCCGTCCGACGGGACGGCGCGGGTTCCGCGGCGGTACTCCAGGCCGGGGAGGTCGAGGCTTTTGCCGCCATGGTCGCCGCCGACATGGAGGAACTCGCCCCGGAGGCGCGCGGATGACGTTCACGTCGGCGCGGGTTCCGTTCGGCGTCGCGGCGTTGCTCCGCCTACGCGGGTCGCGACGTGGACATCCCGGGCGCGGCAGCCACGCGTCCGAGCGCGCCACGGGGTCGCCGCGTGCCGTCGCTCGAAGGGCGCTTATGGCGCGCTTCGGGCATCGCGCCCTTGTGGGGGCTAAACGGCTTCTCAAGCGGCTTTGAGCTCGTCACAGGGGGCAGGATCAGAAGATCAGGTACACCGCCACAACAGTGGCAACGAGGGTCAGGGCACATCCCAGAATGGAAATCGGTTCTTCGCCGTTTCCTCCGTCTCGGAATCGTACCACAGCGCCTCATCGTCATGTGTCACGGCGGTCTTCCTCGCTTGTCCCCTGCCGGGATTGGGCGCTCCCAGAGGGTTCAGGCCTGAGCGTTAAATCGCAGCCAACGGCATGCCGGGGGTGCCGCGACGGATCGTCGCGTGCCTGCAACGCGGGACCAACCGAAAGGGGCGTTGCCGCAAGGTGGATCGTGCCTGCCGGCACGCCGGCCCGGAAGGCGAAGCGAGGGCAAGTGGGCCGCGACTGCCCCGAAGCGATGCTTGGTTCGGATCGGATCCAGGCGGACGTGCTCGGGCGTCAGGCTAGGTCGAGGCCGAGCCGAATGTCTGCAGGACCATTCCCGGACGAGGGCGGACCGACATTTCGGTCATTCGTCATTTGGGGTTGATGGCCCCGCGTGACTTTCTCTAGCGCCGCCCTCAGACGGCGAGGAGCGTCCCGGGACGACGCACGGCCCGACGGCCCGCGTTGGCGCCCCCGAGGGGCTGCCCCCCTCGCTCGCGGCCTTGGCCGCGAGACCTCGGTCGCGGATCACCCCGGCCGAGTTCACGTCACGATGCTCGTCCAGCCCGCACGGGCAGACGTGCTGGCGCAGCGATAGCGGCTTTGGCACAACCGCCCCGCATCGCCGGCACTCCTGCGACGTCCCCCTGGCATCGACGCAGATCAACTCGCCACCGGCCCTGGCAGCCTTGTAGCGGACGAACTGCACGAGCTTGCCTCATCCCGCATCGAGGATGGACCTGTTCAACCCCCTCTTCTGGGCGACGTGCGTGCCCGGCTCCTCGACAGTCCCCGCAATCGAGCGGGTCATGTTCCGGATGCGCAGATCCTCCAGCACGACGAGCGCATGCTCGCGCGCCAGCCGCGCCGAGACGCGGTGGAGATGCTGGTCCCGCGTGTTCGCCACCGCCCGGAGTTGGCGCGCCAGCCGTGCCTTGACCTTGCGCCGGCGGTTCGAGCCCTTGCGGCATCGTGCGAGCGCCCGGCGGGACACCCGGATCTCGCGCTCGCGACGCGAGGCTGGTCGGACGTTCGGGATGCGGCAGCGCCTCGACGCCAAGGTCGCCGCCCACCGCCTCGCCGGCGGGTGGCGTAGCCGCCACCACCTCATTGGTCTCGACGGTGAAGCCGACGTACCGGTGCCGGCCCTTGCGGGTGAACGTCACGCCCAGGATCTTGGCGTCGGACGGAAGCGCCCGGTCGTGGTTAAGGCGGATCGGGCGGTCAAAACCCTTGAGCCGGATGCGGTCGCCCTCGTGCCGCAGGCCTGCGGCCTCAAGCAGGCCGAAGGTGTTCCAGCGCGAGACTGGCTTGAAGCGTGGGAATCCAGGCTTGAGCCCGCGCTTGATCCGTCCGAAGAACCCGGTGAAGCCGTCCTCGACGCGCTTGAGCGTCCAGCGACCCATGTTGGCCGGAGCGGCCAGCCTGGTCGTCGCGCTGGGGGGGGCTGCGGGAGAACCGGGCCCGGCTGTCGGCCAAGACGCCGATGGCCGGGGTGATGGACTTCCTGTTCAAGCGCTGGGCGGCGTTCATGCGCTTCCTTGAGGACGGGCGGGTCTACCTGAGCAACGCCGCCGCCGCCGAGCGGGCGCTGCGCGGGATCGCGGTGGGCCGCCGCAACTGGACGTTCGCTGGCTCGGACGCGGGCGGACGGGCGGCGCGCGGCGGCGCTGTACACGCTGACCGAGACCGCCAAGCTCAACGCGGTCGATCCCCGGGCCTGGCTGGCCGACGTGCTGGCCCGACTGCCGGCCCATCCCGCGCGCCGGATCGACGAACTCCTCCCCTGGAACTGGACACCGCCCCAGCAATCCCAGAGTGCCGCCTGACCTCGCGAGCGCGCAATGATGCTCGCCGCGCGGCCGTCGCCGAACGCGTACGGTGACTGACGTGCACCATCCTCTCAGGATGCATCGGCGACCTCCATCGTCGGGACGAGCGTTCGTTCGCGATGCCTCGAACGGATGCCGGCGGGGCCGACCGGTGGCGGCGGGGCAGGACGCATGGCCGGACGGTGACCCGGATGGGCTGGCGTCCGGCCGAAGCCCGATGCGGCCCCTCCCACGCGTGGAGGGAGGCCCCCGCAGGGCGCTCCCACCCTTGGACGGCGCCGGGGAATCGGACGCGGGCCCAATTTCGGGGGCCGCCCGGAAAGCCACAAACGGCACCATCGGCACGCGGGCGCCGCTCCGCCGGCTTCGCGCCCTGACCGCCCGGCCCGGGCGGCGTCTTTCACCCGGGCCGGACGCCGCGGAGGCGTCGGGGCAAGCGTTCCTTCGCGACCCGGACCGCGCCTACCGAACGGGACTCCACCCAACGCACCTCTCCAGCAGGCGGGTCGGGTGCCTCGCATAGTCGATGCCCGTTCCCTGCTCGTCCTCCGCGGCGGCGAAGGCGGCATAGTGAATGGATTGCAGGAAGGCGTTCCCGGGCAACCGGTCGGCGAGGAGCAGTATCGGCCCGACGCCGCCGCCGTGGGCGAGAGCGAGCCGGCCTGCGGCGAGGGCTCCCGCCAGGTCGGCGAGCAGGCGCCTGTCGTCGGGCCGGAACGCGGCGAGCGCCGCGCTCGCCTCGTCGTAGGCGGTCGCGAGGGCGTCGTCCTCCTGCCAGGCGTCGTGAAAACCCTCGCCGTCGCGCAGGTGCTTCCGGCGCACCCCCTGCCGCTTGGCGGCCCAGTCCCGGGCGTAGGCGTCGTTGAGGACGAGCAGCGTGGCCAGCTTCGGGTCGTCGTGCTGCACGAACGCCCAGTCGGGTCCGGCCGGTTTCGGCCGGCACAGGGCATCCTCGACCGTGATGGCGTCCTCCGCCACGCCGAGCCACGCGCGGAGCCCGGCGCAGCCGTGCTCGTGCTCCGCCTTGCAGTCGTGTCCCAGGGCCACGCCCCATGGGCTGCCGCCTTCCCCGAGCAGGACGACGCGGTTCTGGTTTCCGGCCTTCATGTCAGCCTCCGGGATGACGCGGCGGGAGCGCCTGACAGGGGAGACGATCGCCGCTTTCGCAGGAATGGCAAGGGCGCGCCCGTACCGGGTCGAGCCGGAGGGGCGCGCGCCGGCCGGCCCGGCCCCGGAACCTGTCGTCGGCGCGTTCGTGCGCCCGGTGTCCGCCGACGGAGCCGACCGTCCGTCGAGGCGTCGCGTCGTCAGCGATGGCGCCCGGGTTGTGGATTGCCCGGTCCTTCCCAAACTGGGCACGAGGCGGCCGCGCGCGTCGCGTCGGAGTGAAGGAATTGAGCGGGTCGGGGTCCTGGTTCGCGGACGCGATGCGCGGGAGCGCCGCCGGTCTTGGGGGCACGCACCTCAAGGTCCACGACCTGCTGCGCGCGCTCCCCCTGCAGGCGGTGCGCAACAACCTCGTCGCCGGGCTCGGGCACGCCGGCTCCCGCGGCCGACCGCTCTGGGACCACCAGGCCGAGACCCTGGCGGCGTTGGCGGCCCACCTCGCCGACCCGGCGTGCGACCCGCGGGCCCTGGCGGTGATCCCCACCGCGGGCGGCAAGACCGAGATCATCGTCAGGCTGGTGGAGGCGACCGGTCTCGACGCGGGCGGCGCGCGCCTGGCGGTCCCGACCATCGTGCTGGAGCCCTCGCGCCACCTCATCCGGCAGACAGTCGAGACGTTCCGCGAGCGCTTCCCGGCCCTGCAGGTGTCCGGGCTCCTCGCGCCGGACGACCGGCCGCGCAACGTGACGGTGATGAGCTACGATCTCTTCGTCAACATGCTCCGCGACGGCAGGCTGCTCCCCGGCGACGTCGGGGCGGTCGTCATGGACGAGGCCCACCGCGGGCTCTCGGACCTGCGGCAGGACCTGATCCGCCGGTTCCTCGACCACGCCGTGGTCACGGCGTTCAGCGCCACGCCCGCCTTCGACGCGAACAAGACCGTGCACGCGCTGCTCGGCTCGGAGAACGAGGTCATCAAGGTCGCGGACGAGCGCCTACGGCGCGAGGGGATCATCTCCCCCGTGGCCAACTACGTCCTGCGCGTCGACGTCGTCGGCGCCCTGCCGGACGACCCCGCCCTCAGGCGCGCCATCCTCAGGAAGGCCGGACACGAAGCCCTGGTCGGCTTCCTCGCCACCTACGAGGAGCCGGCCACGGGCCTGCGCCTGCGCGACAAGGCCTTCTTCGGCTACGCCAACGGCATCCGGCAGGCCGAGGGGCTCGCCGCCGCGATGACGGCGGCGGGCATGCCGGCCCGCGGGGTCAAGGGCAGCGACGGCCTGGAGGCGTTGAAGGCCAACCTTCTAGACCTGCGGGACGGGCACCTGCGGGCGCTGGTCAACGACAAGGTGCTCGTGGAGGGGGTGAACCTGCCGCAGGCGCGCGGCGTGGTCGCCTTTGATGCGACCTCGTCCCTGGTCAAGCACGTCCAGCGCTGCGGGCGCGCCAGGCGCCTCGACCCCGCGCTCGACCGATCCGACCCGCGGCAGATGTCCTCCGTGGTCGAGGCGATGGTCTGCATCGACGGGATGCCGCTCGACACGCAGCGCATCTACGCCGAGGCCATCGGCGACCTGTCGGTGGCCCGGGTCTACGACACGCCCCGCCAGGACGCGGCGGCGCTCGCGCGCGAGATCGTGCGGGACCGGCCGGCGGAGGCGGGCGGGGAGGAGAACCGGGAGGAGGCGTCCGAGATGGACGAGGCCATCGGTCGCCTGGAGGAGGGCCGACGGTCGGGCGCCAGAGGGGCGGGGCCCCGCGCGCCCGTCGACGCGGAGCGGTGGGCGGACGCCTTCTCGGTCATGGGTAGCCTGGATGGCATCCACTACCTGCTCGCCGAGCGCGAGGGCCCGCGGCGCCTGGAAGGCATGCTGCACCGCGTCCAGGTGGCCCGCGCCATCGGCATCCGGACGGACGACCCCCACCTCAAGGACCTGTTCGGCGAGTTGGAGGAGGCGGCGCGGGCTGGCCTGACCCCTGAGGTCGCGGGCGTCGCCGTCCATGCGGGCTTCCACAGGTTCGAGCGCCAGCGCGCGTTCTACGTCCACGTCGACGACGTGCCACGCGTCGGCGTCGAGGTCTTCAGGCGATCCGGGCGGATGCTGGCGGCCGGGACCATGCCGGACAACTTCGGCGCCGAGCGCCAGGCCGGATGGCTGACGCGCACCGAGGCCGCCTTCGCCTGCAACCTGAACCCCTACCACCCCGCCTTCACGGCCGTCTGGGACGCGGCGCTGGCCGGCACGCTCGGCGCGTTCGAGGGCGGCCCCCTGATCCGGCTGCTGCGCGACGGCGGCAAGCCCAAGCTCCACGTGCACGAGCGGGGATTGGAGGTGTTCCGCCGGCACCTGGGCGTCCAGGGTCCCACGCTGCCCGCCAAGCGCGCCGACCAGGCGTCGGTGTGGGAGGTGATGCGCGCGCTGGGCGTCAGCAAGCGCCTGACCCGGTTCCGGGAGCAATGGGACCGGATGGTCGAGGACTGCATGCGGGACGGGCAGGTCGTCCGGGACGGGCGCCGGGTTGGGTTCGGGTTCGTCCGCGGGGCGAACGGCAGCCCCGTCCCCGCGCTGGACAGGGCCGAGATCGCGTGGTTCGCGCAGCTCACCGGCGTCGCCGGCCTGATCGAGCCGTCCGAGGAGTGGCTCACCATCAACGAGGCGGGGCGCGCCATCTCGACGTCGCCCTACGCCACGCCGGCGCTCAAGGATCTCTGGATGGAGATCCGGCGCTCCTACGAGGAGACCGGCGTCGGCAGGGCGGCGGGCCGGGAGTGGCACAGCGCGATGGCCAAGGGGACGGAGGTCGGCGCCTTCCGGCTGCACCGGTCCGAGATGGACGCGCTCGCCGCCGCCATCGGGCGCGGCAGGGACCGGCTCATGACCGACGAGTGGCTGAGCGCGAAGAAGGTCGCCGCCCTCCTGAACCAGAACCCGGACAGGGGGAGGTTCCGCGAGGTGTGGGACGGCCTCCTCGAATGCCTGGAGGCGGGGGAGCCCCCCGTCCTGGATGGCGTGGCGTTGCGTATGGAGGCCCGCCTACTGGGCGGCAAGCCCGTCCCTTGCCTGCACGTCTCGGAGGTCGACGCGCTCGGGCGCATGACGGGCGGGCGCAGGTCCGCCGGACCCAAGGGCGACGCGTGGCAGGGGATGGCCGACGCCGCCGGCCATTTCGGGAAGCATCCGACGGACCCGACCTTCCGGCGGTCCTGGCAGGCCCTGGTGGTGGCGGCCGAGGACGGGCCGGTGCTGGACGGCGCACGCGCCGTGAGGTTCGAGTACCGGACGGCGACGAAGGCCGTCTGGTGCCTTCACCGGGACGAGCTCGAATGGTTCGGCAAGCGAACCTGGCCGAAGCGGCGTCCCCCCGTGCCGAGGCCCTACGTCCCCCTCGCGGACCTGCGCGCGGGCGAGGCCGTCGAGGGGGCGCTGGACGCCTTCGACCTCGTGGCCGAGGAAGTGGACGGGCTGCTCGCCGACGCTTCGCCGCTGTCGCTCCTCGGGCGGGAGGGGTTGCGCTTCGAGCGGCTTCCGGAAGGCGGGCTGGCCGTCCATCCGGACGACGTCGCCGGGTTTCTCGATTCCGTAAGGGAACTCTCCGAGACCGCCCCTTCGCCGTAAGTGGTTGAGGGGTCCGGCACCGCCATGAGGTGGGATGCGGCGCAGACCTGACGGCGCAGTCCCCCTTCCCATAGGCCGGGCCGCGCGCGGGGGGAGCCGCCCCGGGATATGGCCACCTAAGTCCGGGTGCGTTCAGATGTGGTGGCAATGCCTCGGAGTAGCATCCGCGCCGCGGCGCGAACCCTGTGAGGTCTCGAACATGTCCCTGAGGTCCATCGCGAACGTGACCGCGCGCCGTGGCACCCCAACATCGGGCGGCACGGTCGGCCCCGCTGCGGGCGCGACGTCGCTCGACGGCCAAGCCCCCGCGACCCCGCGGAGACACCGTCCGGCCTGGCCGGAGGCGTGGGCCGGCGCCGCGGAGCCTGTCGGCCTCCACCAGGCGTTGCTCGTCCTCGATATCGAGACGGTGCCCGACGAGGAGAAGGTCCCGGCGGATTGGCCGTCCGACAGGTTCCCGAAGGCGGCCTGGCACAAGGTGATCGCGGTCTCCTTCGTCGAGGCGGCCATCGCCCGCGACGCGGCGACCGGGACCGAGGCATACCAGATCCGGTCGTGCCGGAGCGGGGGCGAGCCAGGATGGGACGAGGAGCGCCTGCTGCGGGCCTTCTGGAAGTTCTTCGCGGCCGGCCGCTACAGGGTCGTGACCTGGAACGGCCGCAGCTTCGACCTCCCCACGCTCCTGCTGCGCTCGTTGATGCACGGTATCGCGGTGCCCTCCTGGTACAGGAGGGGGACCAAGTGAGACGGCTACGGCCGCCGCTACGCCGTGGACTGGCATGCGGACTTGATGGAGGCGATGGCCGAGTACGGGGCCTGCGCGCGCCTGACCCTGGAGGAGGCCGCCGGGCTCGTGGCCCTGCCCGGGAAGCTGGGCGAGCACGGCTCGCAGGTCGCCGCCATGGTCGCCCGCGGCGAGATCGGGCGCGTGCGGGCCTACTGCGAGACCGACTGCCTGAACCTCTTCGTGCTGTACCTGCGCTGGGCGCACCTCACCGGAAAGACCAGCCCGGAGGCCCACGACGCGGCCGTGGACGGCCTGATCTGGTACCTGGGAGCCGAACGCTTGGCGCGCCCGCATCTCGGTGTCTTCGTGGACGCATGGCGGCGGGCGACCGAATCCCGGCCCGCCTTCGTCTCCCGGCCGCCGCGGTCTTGGCCCGACGTCGCGGGTTGAGATCGGCCGGCCCGGACGCTCCCGCGCACGGCCGGGACGGGCTCGCCGGCGCCGCGGGCTTGGTCGGACGGGGGCAACCATCGTGAGCCGAGCCCCCTGGGAAGGGATAGAACACGCCGTCCTGTCCCGCCGGACGTCCTCGACGCCGTTGGGCCGAGGCGAGCACGCCCCGGCAAGATAGGCCGCGACGCTCTGGCTGACACCCGCGCCGATTCAGCCAGCCGCACTCAGGTCCCTGGTCCTCCCGAGCACGCCCGCCATCGCCGGTGCAATGTCCGTCGAGCGCGTGACCGAGGCCCCGCCCCCGGAAACCAGATCCAGGTCGTGACGCCGGCCGGGGGCCATGGGCTCGCTGATCAGGCGCCGGCACAGCAACTCGGCCAGCGAGGGGTCCTCGACGGCACAGACGATCTGCCGACCCGACCGCTGCAGGGCGGAGAGCACCTCGACGAGGTGCAGGGCCCGGAAATCGTCGATGTGCTGAACCGGGTCGTCGAGCATGAGCGTCCGCCAGGTGCACCACGGTCGGGACAGGTGCACGGAGAGGAGGAAGGCTAGGCCGGCTGCGCGCCTCTGCCCGCTGCTGAAGACGAATTGCGGGTTCAGCCCGTTGCCGACCCTCAGGCTCAGGAAGCGCTTCACGTCGCCGCGGATGCCGTAATCGATGGTGCGCCACTCGGAATGCGGGCGTAGCCGTTGGTACAGCTCGTTCAGCAGCGGGCTGATGACCGCGAGGCGCTCGTCGATGATCTCGGCATTCGTCCTGCGGACGGTACGGTCCAGCGTCCGGGCGGTGGTCACGGCCGTCCGGACCCGCGCGAGCCGGTCCCCCGCGGCGTCGGCCTCCACCCGGAGCGCTTCGACGTGCGCTTCGAGATCCGTCACGCGTTCCACCGCTTGCGAGGCCTCCAAGGTGAGGATGCTCCGCTCCAGGTCGATCAACCGACTCCGT
The DNA here is from genome assembly GCF_022179185.1 of Methylobacterium frigidaeris. Taxonomy (GTDB): domain Bacteria; phylum Pseudomonadota; class Alphaproteobacteria; order Rhizobiales; family Beijerinckiaceae; genus Methylobacterium; species Methylobacterium frigidaeris. The sequence continues at coordinate 147,093 of NZ_BPQJ01000016.1, forward strand.
TCGGCCTGCACGGCCGCGTCGAGGGCGCCGGCGTCGTGCGCGAGCTTCCCGTCCAGCGAGCGTCGCACGAGCTCGGCCGACAGCGCCTCTTCGCGGGCCGACAGCTCGGCCTCGGCGGACGCGAACCGGAGGACCGCTGCCTCGGTCTCCCGCAGGATCTCGGCCGCGGCCTCGTGCCGGGTCCGGGCCGCCGCGAGTTCGGCGCGCGCCTCCGGCACCCCCGAGTGCCGGGCGGCGAGCCGCTCACGCGCAGCCGCGAGCCCTGTCTCGAATTCGGAGGCGCCTTGCGGCGCGCGACAGAGCGGGCAGCGGTCGTCATGAAGCCCGACCCGGCTGCCATGGTCGACCAGGATGGCCAGCGACGCGGCGAGCGCGTCGGTCTCCTGCTCCCGGCGAAGGCGCGCCTCGGCGGCCTCCAGCGCGTGGCGGGCCTCCCGGACCGCGGCCTCGGCCTCGGCCGCCGCCACCGCCGCCGCGTCCCGGCCCGCCCGAAAGTCGGGGCCCGCGACCGTGTCGCGCAACGCGGTCACCGCGCGAACCTCGTCCGCGACCCGGCCCATCTCGCCGAGGCCCAGCCGGCGGCCGGCCAGCGCCTGCCGCGCCGCCGAGACCCGGCTCCCCAAGTCCTGGCCGCCGGCCGCCGTCAGCCCATCCAGGCTGGACAGGGCCGCGGCGATGTCGCCGGCCTTCAGGGCGACGTCCCGGGTTTCCTCCAGGTCGGTCAACGCCGCCGTCAGGCGCGCGCGCGCCTCCTCGTAGGCGTGCGCGGCGGCATTGTGCGTGCCCTCGGCGGCGGACAGGACCTCTCGCGCCTTGGCGGCGTAATCCGGACCTTCGATGGCGCCCAGCGCCGCGCGTACGAGCTCGAAGCGCTGCGTTTCCGTCAGGTCGAGGCTGAGCGCCGCGATCCATTCGTCGCGGATGATAGAGGTCCTGCAAACCTGCTGCAGCGCCCGCTCCGGCTTCGCGCCCGGAACGCAGAGCATCGCCTCGATGCGCGCCGCGTCCCGGTCGGCGCCGGTCTCGCGCGAGCGCGTCACGGCAAAGGCGCTCCCGTCATCGGCACGGAATCCCACCGTGACGAAATGCGCCTCTGGCTGCCCTTCGCCGCGCCACCAGACATAGTCGTCGAGGCTTTCCTTCGCCGCCTTGTCGACGAGGTACTTGTCGATCTGGCCCGTGAGGGCGAACTCGACCGCGTCGCACAGCGTGCTCTTCCCGACGCCGTTGCGTCCGCAGATCACGGTGAAGCCGGGCCCGAAATCCACGCGTTGGCGCTCCCGGAAGCCCCGGAAGCCGCACAGTTCAAGGTAATCGAGCCTCATGGCGCATCCACCAGGATGCGCGCCACGTCGGAAGCGCTCGCGGCGCCAAGGAAGGCGGCCACCGCGGCGTCCGGAACGTCGCTCAACCGCGCCCGCAACCGCGCCTGGTAGTCGGCGCCGCCGATCGTGGGTGCGCTGAGGACCGGCAGGAGGGGCAACAGGGTCCTGCGCAGGTCGGCGGCCGTGCGCAGGTCGCCGCGCGCGATCTTGCGGGTCATGGAGAAGTCCTCCTCGATCCGCTCGATCTGCCGCGCGAGGACGGGGTCGGAACCGCTGGCCAGGAACAAGGCGTAGACGTTCCAGGCCTTCGCGCCCGCGGAGCGCAGCGCGGCCGCATGTCGGCCGAGCGTGGCCTGCTGGACTTGCCGCCAGTCGGCGAGCAGGCCCTCGCCGCTCCCGAAGACGTGCAGGAACCCGGCGACGGAGGCGTTCTCGAAGCAGACGACCGGCACGCTGCCGCCCGGCCAGGTCCATGTCTCGTAGCCGGCCGAGCGGAGCAGCACTTCGGATTGGGTCGCGATGTCCATCACACACCGAGCTCCTGGCGTGCGGCGGGAAGGTCGAGCCACGCCGCTGATGCGCCCGGCCGGATGATGTCGCCCGGACGGCCCTCCCGCACGAGGTTCACAGGCAGGCCGACGTCGATGGCTCCGGCGCAGACCACGACGTCGGCGACGTCGAACGGCGTTTCCCTGAACCGGTCCTGCGTCGTCTGGAGCAGCGTGCCCGAACCGTTCACGACCCTGACACGACGGCCCGCGAGATCATAGCCTATGGATGTCTGGACGGCGCCGGCGCGGCGCAGCAACAGGTGCGCGTAGCCCAAGACCTCGGAGTGGCCGGGGTTGCGCAAGGTTGCGGCGGCGGTGGCCGGCACCCCCTCGGCGTCCCGGCGAAGGCCGTAGAGGTCCTCGCTGCCCAGATCGGGCGGATCAAGCCAGGTCGGCTCGCACGCCGCTCCCGTTTCCCTCTCCAACGCGGCGCGTCCGGCGTGCAGCACCTTGCGGAGGTAACCCTGGGAGAACGCCCTGCGAAGTTCGTCCAGGACCTCGGCCCCCGAGCGCCTGACATGCGCGAAGCGGACGTTCCCCGAATTGGCCAACGTCCAGAGTTCGGGGGCCTTGGCCTGCAGGACGTCCTCGCCCGCGAGGTCGACCAAGGTCACCGACAGCGGCGCGACGCCCGTCATCGCCTCGGCGAGAACGGCATTGAGGTAGGACCAGTCCGACCAGAAGCCGACGACGAGCAGGTCCTTCTCGCGCAGGTTCGCCGCCATCCAGGTCTTGGTCTTGGCGATGCGCGCGGCGACCACGCCGTCCTCGGTGAGCTGGGAGGCCGTCCAGACCGTGGCGCGGCGCTCGCGCACCGAGCAGCCATGGAACTTGAGCAAGGGCGCGTGCTTACGGGCCCGCACGGTCGCCTCGTCGCCGTCGAGCGAGGCGGCGAGGTCGAACCCGTAATCCTGCGCGCGACGCTCGATCAGGTTGTCGTAATTTGCCGAGACGGCGCCGGCAGCCATGCGCGTGATCAGGAAGTCCGCCACCGCCGCGTGGCCGGCGTTCGGCGGCCTGACGAAGCTCTCCCAGGGAACGAGGGCCTCGATGAAGACCGAGCCGAGGGTGTCGTCCCTCGCGAAGATCTCCGCCAAGGCTTCCAGGTCGCCGCGCAACTCCGGCGGGCACGCGGGGTCGATGCTCATAACGTACCGGTCGTAGCAACTGGCGGCCACGGACCATGCCGACGGTAGCGAACTCGGCGGCGCCATCGACAGGCCGGCACCGCAGAGTATGACGAGGCGCCCCGCCTCCATGGAGGCGAGCAATCGCGCACGAACCGCTGCGTCCAAGCCGCCCCCCCTTTGCCGCGCAAACCTTCGCGATGGCGATAGACCGAGATCACACTCAAGTTGACATCCTCCCCGCCCTGAAGGACGGGGATTCCTACCGCGTGTCAGGCCGCCAGGGCCGGGCCCGCCTCGGTGGGTTCCTGGGCCGACGCCCGAACGGGCGAAGCATCTCCGCAGGCTAACCGGGCGTGCCCCGCCCTTGCGATGTTGATCGACGCCACGTCGTCCGCATTCCCCGCATGGCCGCACGCCACGCACCGGAACACGGCCTGGCTCGGGCGGTTCCCCGCCGCCACGTGCCCGCACTCGGGGCACGTCCGGCTCGTGTTCGGAGCCGGCACCGGCAGCAACCAGCCGCCGAGCCACTCCTGCTTGTACCCGACCTGCCGGCGGAACTCGCCCCAGCCCTGGTCCAGAATGGCCTTGTTCAGTTCCGCCTTCTGCCGGACGTTCACGCCCGGCTCCTCGACCGTCCCGGCCGCGCTCGCCGTCATCGCCCGCACGTCCAGGTCCTCGACGCAGACCACCGCGTGGTTCTTGCTGACGGTCGTCGAGGCCTTGTGCAGGAAGTCGGAGCGGATGCGGGCGATGCGTGCCTGGACCCGTTGTACCTTCGCCTTCGCCTTCCTCCAGTTGCGGCTGAACTTGGTCTTGCGGCCCATCGGCCGCTGCGCCTTGGCGAGCGACGCCTCGGCCTTGCGGAACGCGTTCGCCGGCTCGATGACGGTGCCGTCGGACAGCGTGGCGAAGCGCGTCACGCCGACGTCGATGCCGACAAGCGTCGTCGACGGGTGGACCGGCCGCTCGACCTCGCGCTCGGTCTGGACCGAGACGTGCCACTTGCCGGCCTTCAGCGAGACGGTGACCTGCCCGACCCCGCCCTCGACGGCGCGGGAGGCGCGGCAGCGCATCCAGCCGAGCTTGGGCAGGCGGATGCGCCCGTTCGGCTGGTCGAGCTCGACCTTCTGCGGGTGGCGGAAGGCGTCGTTCTTGCCCTTCCTCTTGAACTTGGGGAACTCGGCCCGTCCCTCGAAGAAGTTGCGGTAGGCGCGGTCGAGGTCCTTGAGCGCCTGCTGCAGAACCTGGCTGTGCACCTCCTTGAGCCAGGAAGTGTCGGGTTCGGCCTTCCAGCCGGTGAGGTGCTTGCAGAGGTTGGCGCAGGAGAGGTGCTTCCCGCCGGCGGCGTACCTTTCCTTCCGCAGGGCGAGGGCCCTGTTGAAGACGTAGCGGCGCGCGCCGCAGGAGCGGCGCATGAGCCGTTCCTGCGCGCCGTCGGGCCGGAGGACGAACCGGTATGCTTGGACGCGAAGCACAGGCCAAGGATAGAACGAATGCGGAACGAAGGCAAGGGGATTGGATCGGTGCCCGGGCAGGCTTCTGTCGCGGCCGGCGATATCCATCCCCGCCCTGAAGGACGGGGCCTTCCGCGCTTCTACGGTCACCGGAACCAATTCGCACCCGACCGGGTGGACGCTTTCGTGGCATGGCTTCGCGGCATGCCGGGCCGCGGCTTCCTGGGACGGCCGGCGAACTGGCCCGCCTGACAAGCGAGCCGCGGCGCCGACCGTCACCGTCCCGGCCGCCGGTTCGTGAACCCGGCCGCTCAAGCCTTGTTCGTGAACCGCGCGGAGGCGGCCTTGCCGCCGACCTTGAGCGACACCGTGGCCACGACCTGGCCGGTCGCCGCGACGGGCAGCTTGCCCTGCACGCTGTTGGCCCCGGCCGGGCTGAGGGCGACCTTGTAGCTCTTGCCGCCGACGAGCACCGTTGCGGTGCCTGAGACCTGCGCTGCCGGAACGGGCTTGCGCATCTCGTCCAGGATGTAGACCGTCACGTCGGTGTCCTTCACCACGAGTTCCAGCCAGAGCTCCTGGGCCTCCTGCACGAGGCCGCCGTGCACGGCCTGGGGCGGCTCGCCATGGGCGAGGGCAGAACCGGATGCGAGGCTGAGGGCGAGAATCAACGGTATCGCGTGGGTCTTCATTGCAAGTCTCCGTGCGGTCTTGTGTTCATCTGGCCGCGTGCCATTCCGCGCGACCTTCGCCGCCGAAGGCCGCAGGGTCGGAGCGGCTGACGGCAAGCGTCCGATCCTGCCGCCCATGCCGTCTGGACGCGTATGCCGCGACGGCTTGGTTCGGGGGACGACGGACGGGCCTCCAATGCGCCGCCGGGCCGGTGTGAAGGCCCTGTCGGCGACCGCGTCGCGGGCCGCGGCCTTCAATGGCTGTGCTTGTGGCCTGGGCCCCCGTCCGGCTGCGACGCAGTCGAGGGTAGGTCAGCCGGCTTCGTGCCGTCCATGCCGGCGGTACCATGATTCATGCTGCCGTGGTCGCCGGCTGCCTGCGCCTGCATCCACAGGTCGTTGTAGTCGTCGTCGGACAGGTCCGGCAGCTTCCGCAGCAGCGCGACCGTCGACCAGAGCATCTCGTCCCCGTCGCTCGCCATCGACGGCATGCCGCTCATCTTGATCCCGTTCTTCAGGATCCAGAACAGCTCGCCCGGGCTGTAGCGCCCCGCCGCACCCTTGAGGTTGGGCGGTTCGGGATACATGCCCTCGGCCACCTCGCTGCGCTTGGCGCCCGGTCCGCCATGGCACGTGGCGCAGTGCTCGGCGAAGTGTCCGACGGCCGGCACCAACCTGGTCTGCTCGTCGTAGCCCGGCGGAGGCAGCAGGCCGGCCGCATGGGCTCGGATCGAGCGCACCCGTGCCGTGTCCAACACCCACGTGGTCAGGGCCCAGTGAGGCTCCGTGGCGGCGACGTTGAAGACGCCCGCGTAGACCACGGCCGCGGCGGCGACCGTCGCCAGGATGCCGGCCGAGAGCAACGTGAGGAAGACGATCTTGGCGGTTCGCATGGAGGTGTCCTGAGTGACCGGTTTCGAGCCGGGCCGCCCACGCGTCAGGTGCGGGGGCGCCGTCGGCCGACCTGGGATGAGCGCGCTCTCGTCGGATTGGTCTTCTCACCGCGCCTTCTGGATGCGCGTGATGGCAAGCTGCCCGTTCACCCGGTCGGCGGAGAACCGGACCCGGTCACCGGCCTTCACCCCCTTCAGGATGGCGGGGTCGGCGACCCGGTAGGCCATGGTCATGGCGTCCATGTCGATGTTCGGGATGCGCTCGTGGTCCAGCGTGACCTTGCCAGAGGCCTCGTCGACCTTCTGGACGGTCCCGCTCACGAGAGGCGTGTTGGCGACGGGCTTGGCGGGGGACGCCGGAGCGGGCGACGGCGACGCGGGCTGGGCCGAGCCCCCCGCCTGGGCCTGGCGGTCCAACGGACCCTGGCCGGACGGCGTCTGGTTCGGCTGCGGCCGGTAGTCCGACTGTCGGTTCCGGACCTGCCATTCCTTAAGGGCGTCGATCTTCTGCTGCTGCTCGTCCTGGATCTTCTGCGCGGTCTCGCGCAGCTGCCGGTCGCCGCCGTAGTCGAGCTGCGCCTTGGCAAGGAAGAGGGACTGCTCGTAGCTCGCGATCAGGAGCTCGGCGAAGTCCCGGTCGGGGTCGCCGGTCAGCTTGAGGTTCCTGAAGCGGTCGGCCATGACCTCGCGCACGCGCTCCAGGGCGGCCGGGGCACCCTTGGCAGGTTGCGCCCAAGCCGCCCCCGATACCGGGCCGGCGAGCGCCACGGCCATGGCGGCGGCGAACAGGGATAAACGTCGCATGTGACTTCCTCCGCGGCATGGGGCCGCCGCGCGGGATCGGGCGTGTCCGCGCGGCGGGCCCGTTCGAGGCGCTACTTGGCTTTTTGGATCTTGGTGACGGTGTACTGGCCGCCGGCTTCGTCGACGTCGAACTCGACCTTGTCCCCGGACTTCAGGTCCTTGATCATCGCCGGGTCCTTGACCTTGTAGGCCATGGTCATGGCGTCCATGTCGAGCTTCGGGATGCGCTCGTGGTCCAGCGTGACCTTGCCGGACGCCTCGTCGACCTTCGTGACCGTGGCCTTGACCGATTGCGCCCAGGCCGGACTCGCCAGGGCCAGCAGCGCGGCGAGGGCGAAGGGAGGTACCTTCCTCATCGTATTCTCCTGATGGTCGCTGTGCCGCTGCACGGGCACTTGTTCAGGGGGCGATGGTGCCCGCGCAGCGGCTTTCGGGCGGACTAGGTCCACCCGAATTCGTCCGCCGGTCCGCGCCCGCATCGGGGCGCCGTTCCGGCGGAAGCTCGGATGACATCCGGCATCGCCGGGTCAGTGGTTTCCGTGACCGCCCGAGTTGGAGGCCGTCCGGCGCTTGCGCGGGTCGACCACGCGCAGGTCCGTCTCGCGGGCGCGCTTGCCCCGGGGGGTGTTCGGATCGCGGCTGGGTTCGGGTAGGGGCTCGCCCGTCCACTCGTAGGCCAGCGTGCCCTCCGGGTGCTGGTACCAACCGGGGTCCCTGTAGTCGCCGGGCGCCACGTCGGGGCGGACCTTCAGCACGGTGAACATGCCGCCCATCTCGACCGATCCGAACGGGCCGGCGCCGGTCATCATCGGCAGCGTGTTCTCGGGGAGCGGCATCTCCATCTCGGCCATGGAGCCCATGCCGGTCGAGCCCATCGGCATGTAGCCGGGCGCGATCCTCTGGATGCGCTTCGCCGTGCTCTTCAGGTTCACGCCGATGTAGGTGCGCACCGAGTGGCCCATGGCGTTCATGGTGTGGTGCGACTTGTGGCAGTGGACCGCCCAGTCCCCCAGGTTGTCGGCGTTGAACTCGATGGCCCGCATCTGGCCGACCGCGACGTCCGCGGAGACCTCGAACCACTGGCGCTCGGGCGGGATCCAGCCGCCGTCGGTGCCCGTGACCTTGAAGTCGACGCCGTGGACGTGGATCGGGTGGTTGGTCATGGTCAGGTTGCCGAAGCGCATCCGCACCTTGTCGCCCTGGCGCGCGACCATGGGTTCGATGCCCGGCCAGACCCGGCTGTTGAAGCACCACATGTTCATGTCGAGCATCGTGTTGACCTTGGGCACGTAGGACCCGGCCTCGATGTCGTAGGCGTTCAGGAGCCAGACGAAGTCGCGGTCGACCCGCCGCTCGGCGGGATCGCGCGGATGCACGACGAAGAAGCCCATCATGCCCATCGCCATCTGGACCATCTCGTCCGAGTGCGGGTGGTACATGAAGGTGCCCGAGCGCCTCAGGATGAACTCGTAGACGAACGTCTTGCCCGGCGGAATGCCGGGCTGGTTCAGGCCCGCCACCCCGTCCATCCCGTTGGGCAGGGTCTGGCCGTGCCAGTGGACGGCGGTCGCCTCCGGCAGCTTGTTGGTGACGAAGATGCGCACCTTGTCGCCCTCTACCGCCTCGATGGTCGGCCCGGGAGACTGCCCGTTATAGCCCCAGAGATGCGCCTTCATCCCGGGGGCCATCTCGCGCACGACCGGCTCGGCCACGAGATGGAACTCCTTCCAGTCCCCGCGCATGCGCCAGGGCAGCGTCCAGCCGTTGAGCGTCACCACCGGCTGGTAGTCCACCCCAGTGGTCGGCACGAGCGGCGGCTGCGTCGTCGCCTTGTCCATCGAGGGAGCCTCGGGCAGGCCGGCGGCCTGCGTGCGGCCGCTGATCATGGACGTTCCTGCGAGGACGAGCCCCCCGGCGCCCAGCAGTCCCCTTCGCGAGATGTCAGTCATCGGTTTCTCCATGGGTCTCGTGGGGGAGCGGCATCAGCCGCCGGGCGTGGCGGCCGCGAGGGTTTCGCCTCCGCCGCCGGCCACCGCCTCGGCTCCGGCCGACTCGCCCCCGAAGCCTTCGCCGGTGAAGCCGCCGCCGATGACGGCCGCCCTGAGGTCGGTCGCCGCGATCCAGAAGTCGCGTTGGGCCTCGATGGCCTGGATATTGCTCAGGATCCGCGAGCGGGCGTCGATGATCAGCGTGGTGACGTCGATCAGCATGCCGCTGTACTGCAGCAACGCCTGGTCCTGGATCGTCTTGCGCAGCGGCAGCACGCTGCCCTGGTAGTGCCGGGTGATGTCGTATTGGCCGCGGTAGCGCTGGTAGGCCTCGCGGACCTCCGAACGGGCGTTGACCGCCTTCTCCGCGAGGCGATGGGCGGCGCCGAGATAAGCCTCCCGCGCTCCGCGCACCACCGTCGTCCCGAAGTCGTAGATCGGGATGACCAAGTCGACGGTGTAGCCGCGGCCGAAGCTCTTGTCGCGCGTGACGTTGAAGCCGCCCTGCTCGTTCAGCTCGAACGCCTTCGAGCGCTCGTAACGGTCGGAGTAGCCGATATCGAGCACGTTGATGAAGCCGCTGACTTGGTTGAGGCCGTACTGGCCCGCGAGCGACTGGAGTTCGAAGCGCGCCGTCTGGATGTCCGCGCGCTTCTTGATCGCCTCGGCCTCGATCTGGGTGCCGCTCACCAGCCGACCGGGCAGCGACGGCAAGCCGTTCGGCAGCTTGAAGTCGATCTCGCGCCCCCACAGGCCGAGCAGGCGGATCAGCTTCTCGCGCTCGACCCGCTGCAGGACGCGCGCCTTGGCGAGCTGCGCCCCGAGCTCGCTGTAGAAGGCGTGCTCGCGCGCCTGCTCCAGCTTGTTCAACGCGCCCGTCTCGCCGAGCTGCTTGGCCAGGGTGGAGGCGGAGCCGGCGCTCGCGAGCGCCTGCTCCAGGTAGGCGACGGACTGGTTCGCCGACACCGTGCGATAGAACTGGCGCCGCGCCTCGCCGGCGAGGCGCAGGACCTGCCCGACCGCGCGGTACTGCTCCGCCCTGAAACGGTTCCGCGCGATGGGGATGCGGACCGGCAGCGTCAGGAGCTCGATGAGGCTCGCGGTGAGCGAGCGCTCGACCTCCAGGGTGAAGTCGCCCCCGGTCCGGCTGAGGGAGAGCCGCGGGACCGGCGGCAACGTCGCCTGGACGAACTCGGCTTCCGACACGCCGAGGTCGTTGAAGGACGCCTGCAGGGCGCGGTTCTTCAGGAGGGCGACCTGTACCGCGCTGTCGGGCGTGAGCGGGCGCCGCAGCAATTGCTCCGCACGGGCCGCGGCGCCGATTGCCGCTGTCTCGTCGGACACCTTCACGATGTCCTTCCGCAGCTCCAGGGCGGCGTAGCCGTGCGCCGGGCCAAGACCACCGTCGGCCGAGAAGCCCACGCAGCCGCCAAGCGTCACCCCGACCGTTACCAGGAGGGCGGCGGTCCGGGCGCGACGGCCGGGCGACGCTGCGGCGACCCGGCACGCACCGGACCCGCGAGACTGAGGCGAGGTCATCCGTGGGTTCCCTTTGGGGGTGAGTCCGTGGGCGGGCGGGGTTTGGTTA
>NZ_BPQJ01000017.1 GCF_022179185.1 Methylobacterium frigidaeris
CTCCGTCGGCTCAAAGCCATACTTCAGGGCGGACCACTCCGATGGGGGCTGACCAATTGCATACCAGTATATGTCGATTCTCTCTTATATACACCATGAAGTCCATAAAGAATTTACTTTGAAGGTTATACGTCCCATGAATATGATCAATGATTGTATTTACATCGTCAAATAGTCTGCAATATGCCTGCTCATCGACGAATGCATTGTCGACAATAAACAGATCAATATTATTAATTTTCTTTTGATATTCATCTATCAAGGACACGTACTCCGTATCATCCTGATCAATGGAGCACATAAGATGTCTTTGATGTTCGAAATGACAAATCGCATAGTAATATATTTCTGATATGTCACTGCGCAAATCATCTTTGATAGTGCTATTAATAATACTCATATTATTACCTCTCATTGTTAGATTTTGTGATATTAAGTCACTGGGGATTTGAAATGAATGGTACACACTTGAATTCTAGGGATTATTATTTGATAATACTCGGCATATCAATCAATAACAACGGCTTTCGCTTGTTTCCCAATCAGTATTTCTTAATATAATACGCTCCTCACAGAAAGTAAATACCATATATCAAGGTGATAAACTCAAATTGCATCAGTGATGCATGAATCTGCTCCTCATCCCATTCAATTCTTTCCTCTTTCCGAGGGGGAGGGTGGATGTAGATACCTAATTTTTCAATTTAAATAATTATTATAATAGAAAAGATGGGTATATCACTTCCACCCTCCACCCTTAAGACAAGCAGCGCGAGCGGAGCGAGGAAAGGGTGTAAGCCCTTTCCCATTATTGGTAAGTGGTAACTATGCGAGCCGTATACCGACGCGACCATTCCCTTGCTTGAATCTACAGGATGCAAAATTCAAACGAGTCAGCTCTTTCCCGAATTGAGCATTGCTTACCGGGTCAATACTACTATTATCGCACCATGACACGTAGGCGTCATAAAGCGGCTTCATCATCGTCTTCGAATGAGGATCGATCTCGCATGCTGCATCAACAAACTGTGCAACGGTATCATTATTGGCTCGATAGGCTTTGGTTGCTTTAAGAACCGACTCAGGTGGGCGAAGTCCGATCTCATTGTATTCACGTAGTCCCTCCAATGCCCAATTCAAAATGCCAGGCATTTCAACAGTCAGTTTATCGAGCAGGTCACGGTCTTGCTCATTCGTCGGGATTGTGACAGGAAAATCAATAATGTGAATTCGCCTCCAGATCGCATTATCAGAACCAGATATATGCGGTAGGTCATTCGTTGCTAACCACAGCTTGAAGCTCGGCTTATAAGTAAATAGATTACCGTAGAGTGGTCTGCAGCTAATGATGTCACCGCCCGTCATCGCCTTGATCTTTGCTACAGCTAGCCTCTGACCAGCTTCTCCTTCCATTGCCGAGACGAACCGGATACCTTTCAGCGCAGCAAGATCATCGGTTCTATCATTTCCGAATTTCGAGACCATAAGTGCGTGCATTGGAGTTGACTTGCCATAGTCTCCCATCAATGCTGCGATGACGTTCATCAAAGTTGATTTGCCATTCGCGCCTTGACCTACAGCCGCAAATAGACACTGTTCTTTTGTAGAGCCTGTCAGCGTGTAGCCGATCGCTCTCTGAACAAAACTGATCTTGTCGTTATTTGACTCGAAGATTGCCCGTATGAAAGCTTCAAATCGGGGGCACTCTGCAGATGGATCGAACCTAACTCCTAATTTCTTTGTCACTCGGGATGGCGCTTGAGATACCGAACTATTGCGCAGATCGAGAATACCGTTATCGCATCCAACAAGATTATCGTCGCTATCGAACTCGGAGGCCCTGACTGCGAGATGAGTCTTTGACAACTCCACAATTGCTTTGATCTTTGGCAACATCGATAATGCTTTGATCACCCTATAATCATCGATCGATCTCGCACTATCTGCAGCTGATTTCCCAAATTGCAGGATCAAGCCATTAACAGTTTCTCTCGGCACCTGTCTATAAACTCCACTGGTGTTCATATAAAATGCTTGATCATCTGTGCAGAAGATTAGCTGCTCAGCTACTGCACGGGAGAACGCTTCAGCCGCCGACGCATCTGTCGCGAGATCCATCACAGAGCAGGTCTTAGCGGGCAGTGAGGCGACAGCTTGCGAGGACTGCTCACGATCGCAAAGCCAAGCTCGGATCTGTCGAACTGTCTTATCATCGAGGAGGCTGATAAGCGGTCCTGTGCCAGCAACCGGGCTCCCTGCAGACAACCTGTCATAGCTGGTCCCGATGTCTCGCAAGCGAGCCTGCAGCTCCTCGTCACCGGCCTCATGACAGACTGCCTCAACGATCCTCTCACAAACCTCCCGCTCCACTTTGTTTGCCGCGCAGAAGCCAGCAAACGCCAGCGAGAGAGCATGCCGCTGTCCCTCGTCCCAACGCTCGATCAGAAGGGCGGCGACAGACGTGAGGCGACAGGCACGCACCAGGGCATCGTAGGAGACTAGGGTAGGGGAGCTATCCTGACCCCTCTCGAAGCGGACTTGCTCCCCACTCACATGGACAGACCCAGGAAACACGACCTGTGTCCCATCGCCGAGAAGATCGATCAAGCTCGCCCCAGTCTCCGGATGTTTAAACCGAATGGTTCTACCCTGAGACTCGATACGATACAGGTAGTGACTGCAAGGCTTACCATCCCTCCCAAATAGGACATTGGGATCAGGGAAGAAATGCTTAGCTAGATTTATAGTATTAACATGGTCTAGGTCAATGTCAATAAGCTTATTAGACACATTTCCTAACAATAGTCCAACGTTATGGTTTTGGGGAAACGGTCCATAAAATTGCAAATCATGGAAGGTTAGATTTCTTTCGTTCCAGTTGGGCAATACAGGTCTTTTGCTTCCCTTGACAAGTGGTGTAAAGCTGTAGCCCTGGTCAATAAGCAATTGTAGATCGCGCATCATTTCTTATATCCTCGTAATATGATTTGTCAAACATGCCACAAGCATCAGTGAATATGATTGGACAAGTATTAAGCAGTTTTATGCAGGGATGGAATATAATCGCACGAACATGGACGAACGTGCGATCCGACGATATCAGACTTCTGTTTTTTCATGTAAGCTAGTTATAGCATAAGCAAGCGTCCAGTCATGAAGTAAGAAATAAATTCTGCTTGCATAACAGAGAAGCAAGCAGAATCAAATGGCAGCTTATCACATGAGTGTTGTTTAGCAAGCTCAAGACATCTGTAGATACTCGTATTAATATTTACGAAATCTTTGCACTTTCTATACGACCTGATCAATTTCAAACCTTCTGAAAGAGTCACGATCAAGTTGAATTGTTCCTCGAGTTGACTTAGGCTGAGAAACTGATAATTTTTATGATCAAATAATTTTTTCTTGAGATCGCTAATAAATCTTTCGAGTCGCTCAGAACATAGATCTTTCAGCTCCTTGAGAGTCTTGATTTTTCTTATATTGAATACATCGTATAACTCCACATTTTTCACGCGTTTGCTGAGATAGGGATTATAGAATTCTGAGCTTTTCATCTTGTGTTTTTCCTTTAATCATAACAATCTGATTGGTTATCTTCCTTGCGCTGTAACTCGACGCGCGGGGTGTTGCTATTAGTGAATACATAGATTTACATATAATACTAATCCTTTATCACAATTTATCCAATAAATGGTCGTCGATCGCAAAGTTGAATGAAACAAAAATTTTGCTGAGATCGGCGACCGACCATGTTGTCCGGGAATAGATTGTTCCGTCCCGCCAACGCACCGATTTATGTCATATCTTATGCCACACGTAAAGAGTTAATTTTAAATAATTTCTTATAATTTCGCATGCAACAGGATGATATAAGTTGAGAATTGCATAATGTCAAGTCAGCGTGTGAAACCTTGGGCTCCAGATTACTTTTCATTCGGAATTCTATCTTGTGCTTTATTTGTGAATATTCGGCCTCAGCCAAAAATCTTTACCATAAAACTAGCCTGCGGTACGGTAAAAAAAATTAATTCCAGTGGCCTGCGTTGCGGCCATTAATAGTAATGACGATCGAGGACCTTCCCACCATAATAGCAATGACACTCGGACCTTCCGCTTTGAGGCTTTTAGATTATTAATGATTGTCACAGCCGTCGAGGTGTCCTCATATGGACGTGCATAGTTGTTGTATTGATACCGAATTAGAAAACACATTGTCATAGACGACCATTATAATTATAATCGACGCTATAATCTTTTAAATTCAAAAAACAAATGGTCACTAAACTATATACTGATCAGAGCTGTTTTTACTGCAGCAATCACATCAATATCTAATACATATAGCATTAGATTTTAAACAAATAATTGATCCACCGATGATCTAAGAGAGAGTTCCCGATATTTAAGTATTTTGTAGGGTTGATACCGCGATCCCCAGATGTGAAACGTCGAAAATACTATACGTAATCATCAGTTTGTCATACCAACGTCATACTGATTGGTGAACGATGACGGCCCCATGCCCAATTCCATAGGGCTGATCCCGGGACCCAGACGTCCTGGCATGGTGGCAGCACGCAGTTTCATGCCACAATCCTGTCACACCGAGGCGTACGGGACCGCCATAAACCCCTTCAGCAAAGGGTTGACGGCCGTCGCTTTGCCTCGCTAGAATCTTAGAGCTAAGTCGATGTTCTAGCGAGGTTTTTCGTCTCACTCCGTCCTACGTGTGGATCACCCGCCCATACGCGTCGAGCACGCTCTCGTGCATCATCTCCGACAGGGTCGGGTGCGGGAAGACCGTGTGCATCAGCTCCTCCTCGGTGGTCTCGAGGGTCATCGCGACGACGTAGCCCTGGATCAGCTCCGTCACCTCGGCCCCGACCATGTGGGCGCCGAGCAGCTGGCCGGTCTTGCGGTCGAAGATCGTCTTCACCAAGCCGTCGGGCTCGCCCAGCGCGATCGCCTTGCCGTTGCCGGCGAAGGGGAAGCGGCCGACCCGCACGTCGAAACCCTGCTCCTTGGCCTTGGCCTCGGTGAGGCCGACCGAGGCGATCTGCGGCTGGCAATAGGTGCAGCCCGGGATCTTGCCCTTGTCCATCGGGTGGGTGTGCAGGCCCTTGATGGTCTCGACGCAGATCACGCCCTCGTGCTCGGCCTTGTGGGCCAGCATCGGCGGGCCGGCGACGTCGCCGATGGCGTAGATCCCCGGTATGGTGGTGCGCCCGAGCCCGTCCGTGGCGACGATGCCGCGCTCGATCGTGACGCCCAGCTTTTCCAGGCCGAGATTCTCGATGTTGCCGACGACGCCGACCGCCGAGATCATCTTCTCGGCCGTGATGGTTTGCGTCTTCCCGCCCTCGGCCTCGATCGTGGCGGTGACCGCGTCGCCGCTCTTCTCGACCTTGGTCACCTTGGCGCCGGTGAGGATCTTGATGCCCTGCTTCTCGAAGCGCTTGCGGGCGTGGGCTGCGATCTCGTGGTCCTCCACCGGCAGGATCTGCGGCAGGAGTTCCACCACCGTCACCTCGGCCCCCATGGTGCGGTAGAACGAGGCGAACTCGATGCCGATCGCGCCCGAGCCCATCACCAAAAGGCTCTTGGGCATCGTCTCCGGGACCATCGCCTCGTAGTAGGTCCAGATCTGCTTCTTGTCCGGCTCGATGCCCGGGATTGCCCGCGGCCGGGCGCCGGTCGCCACGATGATGTGCTTGGCCTGATAGGTGCCGGCGGCCTTGGCGCCCTTCGGCGCTTCGGCGCGCTTCGTCTCCCGCACGACGACCCGGCCGGCCTCGTTTCCCTTCGGTGCCGCCTCGATCGCGGCCTCGCCCCAGATCACGTCGACCTTGTTCTTCTTGAGCAGCATGCCGACGCCGCCGTTGAGCCGGCCCGAGACGCCGCGCGAGCGCTTGACGATCGCCGCCGTGTCGAACCCGACATTGTCCGCCGAGAGGCCGTAATCCTTGGCATGCTGCATGTAATGGTAGATCTCGGCCGAGCGCAGCAGGGCCTTGGTGGGGATGCAGCCCCAGTTGAGGCAGATGCCCCCCAGATGCTCGCGGTCCACCACCGCCGTCTTGAAGCCGAGCTGCGCGGCCCGGATCGCCGCCACGTAGCCGCCGGGGCCGGCGCCGATGATGAGGACGTCGTAGGTGTCGGACATTCAGGTCTCCAGGGAGAGCGGGGCGGTTCTCAGACCAGCATGCTCATCGGGCTCTCGATCAGCCCCTTGAAGGCCGCGAGAAGCTCGGCGCCGAGCGCCCCGTCGACCACCCGGTGATCGCAGGAGAGGGTGACGGTCATCGCCTGGACCACCGCCGGAGCGCCGCTCTTCGCCACCACCCGGGCTTCGCCGGCGCCGACCGCCAGGATGGTGCCGTGGGGCGGGTTGATCACCGCGCCGAACGACTTGATGCCGAACATGCCGAGATTCGACACGGCCGTGGTGCCGCCCTGGTACTCCTCGGGCTTCAGCTTCTTGGTGCGGGCGCGGGCGGCGAGGTCCTTCATCTCGGCCGAGAGGGTCGAGAGGGTCTTCTGCTCGGCGCGGCGGATCACCGGAGTGAACAGCCCGCCGTCGATCGCCACCGCGACGCCGACATCCGAGTGACGGAAACGCAGGATCCGGTCCTCGGCCCAGACGGCATTCGCCGCCGGCACGCGCTGCAGGGCGAGCGCCAGCGCCTTGATGACGAAATCGTTGACCGAGAGCTTGAACGCCGGCATGCCCTCCTTGTCCTTCGTCGCCCCGGCATTGACCTGCTCGCGCAAGGCCAGCAGCGCGTCGAGCTCGACGTCGAGGGAGAGGTAGAAATGCGGGACGGTCTGCTTCGATTCGACCAGGCGCTTGGCGATGGTCTTGCGCATGCCGTCGAGGGGCACCTCCTCGTAGGAGCCCGGCTCGAACATTCCCATCACCTGCTTGGCCGTGAGGCCGGCCGGCGGAGCGGCAGGAGTGGGCTTCGGAGGCTGCGCCGGGTCGGGCTTCGCGGCGGAGGCGGGGGCCTCCTTGGCGGCCTGCGGCGCCGGCCTGGCCGTCCCGCCTTCGAGGGCGGCGCGGACGTCGCGCTCGATGATCCGGCCGTGCGGGCCCGAGCCGGTCACCGCGGCGAGGTCGAGGCCCTCCTGCTTGGCGATGCGGCGGGCGAGAGGCGAGGCGAACAGGCGCCCGCCGGATGCCTGCGCGGCCGCGCCGTTCGGCTTGCCGGTCGCTTTGTCGCCCGCCGCCGGTTTCGCGCCCTCCGGCGCCGTGTCGACCCGCTCGTACGACATCGTGCCGCCGCCGGGCGTCTCGTTGCCGGCGGGCACCTGCGGCTTCCCATCCGCAACCTTGCCGGCCTCGGGCTTCTCGGCCTTCGCGGGAGCCTCGGCCTTCTTGCCCTGCCCGTTGCCGCCGGCCTGCACGCTCCCCGGATCCTCACCCTCCTCGGCGATGAGCGCGATCAGGTCGTTGACCGGCACGTCGGCAGTGCCCTCTGGCACCACGATCTTGGCGAGCACGCCCTCGTCGACCGCCTCGACCTCCATGGTCGCCTTGTCGGTCTCGATCTCGGCGAGGATGTCGCCCGACTTGACGGCGTCGCCCTCCTTCTTGAGCCACTTGGCGAGGTTGCCCTTCTCCATCGTGGGCGAGAGGGCGGGCATCAGGACGTTGATCGGCATGGATTCAGGTCTCGGCGGGAGGAGGGGCGGCCGGATCGTCGAAAGGCGGAGAATCGAAGGGAAACAGGTCGTCGAACGGAAAAGAGACGGCGTCGAAGGGCGGCAGCGCCACCGCCTCGCCGCGCTCGACGGTGCCGAGCAGCAGCCAGCGGCCGCCCGTGAGGGCGAAGTCTTCGAGCACGCCGTCCGTGGGATCGAGAAGCCAGAGATGGCTCACGCCGGCCTCGGCGTAGATCCGCCGCTTCGGCCCGCGGTCGAGCCGGGCGGTGGAGGGGGACAGGATCTCGCAGACCCAATCCGGTGGGGTCTCGATGTAGGTGGTCTCCGGCTCGGCCGGCAGCCGCTCGCGGCGCCAGCCGGCGAGATCGGGAACGATCACGTGCGGCCGGAGATGCAGCTCGGGCTCGATGACAAAGATCCAGCCGCCCGGGCCGCCGCGGCCGCGCCGGAACGGCGGGGTTAGTTCCGAGGCAAGCTCGACAGCGGCGGCGCCGTGCCGCGGCCGGGGCCGCGGGTGCGTCTCCAGCACCCCGTCGACGATCTCGGCCACGAGGTGGTCCGGCACCGCCTCGAGATCGGCGTAGGTGGCCCAACGCGGCGCGGCCCCGGCCATCGGGGCCTCAGTTGAAGCTCTCGGGATCGAGGCTCTCGGCCTCCATCCCGGCGCGGATGCGCGCGAAGGCCTCCTCCTCGGACAGCTCGGTCTCGCGGGCATAGACCTGCGCCGCCTGGCGGGCGAGGTCGATGAGGAACCGGCCCCAGGTCGCCGGGTCGTCGAAGGAGCGGCGGAGCGCGACGCTCACTGCGCCGTCGACCACGGCGGCGCGCAGCACCTCGATGCCGCCCTGCTCCAGAGCATCGGGCGGGATGTCGAGGGCCTCGAAGCGGGGTTCGTCCTCTGCCATGGCATCCATCCCCGTGCCGCTCACCGGTAGCAGACCGCCTTGGCCGCCTCGATCACCTCGGCGACATTCGGCAGGGCGAGTTTTTCCAGGTTCGCCGCGTAGGGCATCGGCACGTCCTTGCCGGTGATGCGCAGGACCGGAGCGTCGAGGTAGTCGAAGGCGTCGACCATCAGCCGCGCGGCGATCTCGGCGCCGACGCCGGATTGCGGAAAACCCTCCTCGACGGTGACGCAGCGGCCGGTCTTCTTCACCGACGCCACCACCGTCTCGGAATCCATCGGCCGGATCGTGCGCAGGTCGATCACCTCGGCGTCGATCCCGGCCTCGGCGAGCTCGTGGGCGGCCTTGAGGGCGTAGGTCATGCCGATGCCGAACGAGACGATCGTCACATCCTTGCCCTCGCGGTGGACCTTGGCCTTGCCGATCGGCACCGTGAAGTCGTCGAGCTTCGGCACCGGGAAGGACTGGCCGTACAGGATCTCGTTCTCGAGGAAGACCACCGGGTTCGGGTCGCGGATGGCGCTCTTCAGGAGGCCCTTCGCGTCGGAGGCGGTGTAGGGCATCACGACCTTGAGGCCCGGCACGTTGGAGTACCAGGCGGCGTAGTCGTGGCTGTGCTGGGCCGCGACGCGGGCCGCCGCGCCGTTGGGGCCGCGGAACACGATCGGGCAGCCGAGCTGGCCACCGGACATGTACAGGGTCTTGGCCGCCGAGTTGATAATCTGATCAATCGCCTGCATGGCGAAGTTGAAGGTCATGAACTCGACGATGGGCTTGAGCCCCGTGAACGCCGCGCCGACGCCGACGCCGGCGAAGCCGTGCTCGGTGATCGGGGTGTCGACGACGCGCTTAGGCCCGAATTCCTGCAGCAACCCTTGCGTGATCTTGTAGGCGCCCTGGTACTCGGCGACCTCCTCGCCCATCACGAACACGTTGTCGTCCCGGCGCATCTCCTCCGCCATCGCGTCGCGTAGGGCCTCGCGGACGGTCTGGGTCACCATCTCGGTGCCCTCGGGGATCTCCGCCATCGCCCGGTCGTCGCTGCGGTTGGTGATCACCGCGGGAGAAGCGGGCTTCTCGACCGGCTTGTCGTCACCGGTCTTGGCGGCGGGGGCGGGGCGCTCGGCCTGGCCCTCGGCCTGCATGTCGGGGGCGGGGGCCTTCTGGGCCTCACCCTTGCCGTTCGGCTTGGAGCCGCCGGCCTGGACGCCCTTCGGGTCCTCGCCCTCCTCGGCGAGCACCGCGATGGGAGTGTTGACCGCGACGTTGTCGGTGCCGTCGGCGACCAGGATCTTGGCGAGCACGCCCTCGTCGACCGCCTCGACCTCCATGGTCGCCTTGTCGGTCTCGATCTCGGCCAGGATGTCGCCGGCCTTGACCGGGTCGCCCTCCTTCTTGAGCCACTTCGCGAGCTTGCCCTGCTCCATCGTGGGCGAGAGGGCGGGCATCAGGATGTCGGTCGGCATGGGGGACTCTGTCGATCCGGGAGAGGGGCGCGCCGGGTCGGGCGCCGGCCAGGGGCGAAGCCGTCCGCGCCGCCGCGGACAGCCGGGGGAGCCAGAGCAGCGCGCTAGAGCAGGATGTCGGTCCAGAGCTCGGAGGGATCCGGCTCGGGGTCGCTGGTGGCGAAGTCCGCCGATTCGTTCACGATCTCCCGCACCTTGGCGTCGACCGCCTTGATCTCGTCCTCCGGCACCTTGTGGGGCCCGAGCAGGCGCTTGCGGACCTGCTCGATCGGGTCGGATTCCTCGCGCATGCGGGCGACCTCGTCCTTGGTCCGGTACTTGGCCGGGTCGGACATCGAGTGGCCGCGGTAGCGGTAGGTCTGCATCTCGAGGATGTAGGGACCCTCGCCGTCGCGGGCATGGGCGATGGCGCGGGTCGCCGCCTCGCGCACGGCGCGCACGTCCATGCCGTCGACCTGCTCGCCCGGGATGCCGAAGGAGACGCCGCGCTTCGAGAAGTCGGTCTGGGCCGAGGCCCGCGAGACCGAGGTGCCCATGGCGTAGCGGTTGTTCTCGATCACGTAGACCACGGGCAGCTTCCACAGCTGCGCCATGTTGAAGCTCTCGTAGACCTGGCCCTGGTTGGCCGCGCCGTCGCCCATGTAGGTCAGGCTGACCGCGCCGTCGCCGCGGTACTTGTTGGCGAAGCCGATGCCGGTGCCGAGCGAGACCTGCGCCCCGACGATGCCGTGGCCGCCATAAAAGTTCTTCTCGCGGGAGAACATGTGCATCGAGCCGCCCTTGCCGCGGGAATAGCCTCCCTTGCGGCCGGTCAGCTCGGCCATCACGCCCTTCGGCTCCATGCCGCAGGCCAGCATGTGGCCGTGGTCGCGGTAGCCGGTGATGACCTGGTCGCCGTCCTTCGAGGCCATCTGGACCCCGATCACCACCGCTTCCTGGCCGATATAGAGGTGGCAGAAGCCGCCGATCAGGCCCATGCCGTAGAGCTGGCCGGCCTTCTCCTCGAAGCGGCGGATCAGCAGCATCTCGCGATAGGCGTGCAGGTCCTCGTCCCGGCTGAAGGCCGGCACGTTCGAGGCCGAGGGCGGCGGGGCCGCCTTCTCGCGGGTCTTGTCGCTCCCGCGGCGCGCCTCTTTCGCGGCATCCATCGGCACCCTCCCGGCTGCTACCTTTGTGGGAGAGTTCTTAGGGCAGGACGTCGCGCAAATCGAGCGGTTCGGGACGGAAAGCCGCTGCCTCGGCAGCCTTCAGGCCTCAAGGGTTGATGATGACGACGTCGTTGGGGTGGACGCGGCCGAGAACCACCCGGGCCCGCTCCTCCAGGAGGTCGCGGTCGATCTGGTCGCTGCGCAGGAGGGCCACGCGCCGCTCCCACTCGGCCCGGTCGGCCTTGGTGGCGTCGAGCTCCTGCTGCAGGTTGTAGGCCTGGATCTTCAGGGCCCGCTTGGCCTCGAGGCCGCGGCTTCCGCTCTCGGCCTCGTGCAGGAAGTAGCCGACCACGAGGATCGACACGGCGTAGAGGCCGAGCGGCAACAGGACGGCACGGGCGCGACGACGGACTACCATGCGGGAGAGGATGGGGCGGGAGGGTTAAGGAAGGCTCAAAGCCTCACGCGGCACCCCGCCACGCCGCCGGCGTGAGGCCGGTCGCCTGGGCGAAGCGGCGGGTGAAGTGGCTCTGCGAGGCGAAGCCGCAGGTCAGCGCGATCTCGGCAAGGCTCGCGCGTCCTTCCACCAGCAGGTCCTTGGCGCGGGCAATCCGCCGCTCGGTCACGTAGCGGTGCGGCGCCAGGCCGAAGCTGGCCTTGAACATCTTGGCGAAGTGGAAGGTGCTGAGGCCCGCCTCCTCCGCCAGCACCTCGAGGGTCAGGGCCTCGCCGAGCCGTGCCTCGATCAGCTCCGCGATCCGGCGTCGGACCGACGGCGACAGGCCGCCCTTCACCGCCCGCGTTCCGCCCGAACCGGCATGGCGCCGCAGGAGGGCGTGGAGCAGGAGGTGGCAGGCGGCACCGAGCGCCATCCGGTCGGCGCCCGCCGCCCAGTCGAGGGGCAGCACGGCGCCGCGCATCAGCATCGCGGTGGCGGGGTCCTCCGCGAAGGTCAGCTCGCGCAGCGAGACGGTGCGCGGATCGACGTCGAGGGCACTCACCGCCTGGTAGGCCAGGGTCTCCGGCGCGACGTAGAGGTGAACCATCCGCAAGGGACCGCCGATCAGCCACCGGCTTTCATGGCCGGCGGGCAGAAGGCAGAGCTTGTCCGGCCCGCCGCCCGACACGGCGCCGTCCTCGCGCACCACGCCCTCGCCGCCCTCGAGGTAGAGGCTCAGGGTATGGTGGTCCGGGCGGTCGTAGCGGGCGCGGTTGTCGCGGTTCCGCCACTCGGCCAGCGACAGCCCGCGCCCGATCTCGGCGCTGCGCAGGAGCGCCGCGCCGGTGCGGGTGAGGGCGTCGCGGACGTCGGGATTCGGCTCGGTCACGGTCTCGCGCCAGGAATCTGCGCCAGGAGGAGGATCTGCGCCAGGAGGAGGATCTGCGCCGGGGGAGGCAGTCGCGACACGACCGTAGGCGTGGCTCGGCGCTTCCGGCAACGGGTCGAGGCCGTGACGGCGCGAACAGCCCCGAGAAAAGCCCCAAGAATGGACAACACCGCCACCGGAACAGGGAAGCCGGCGGGGACAGGACCGCCTATCCGGGACTCTCGATCCAGCCCGCCCGGGAACCCGAAAAGCCGTGACCGCCTTCCTCTACGCCCTGACCGTGCTCATCTGGGGCACGACCTGGATCGCCATCAAGCACCAGCTCGGCCTCGTCGCCTTCGAGGCGTCGATCGCCTACCGCTTCGCACTCGCCGGCGCCGTCCTGGTCTGCGCGCTCGGGCTCGCCGGGCGGCTCAAGCCGATCCCGTGGCGGCACCAGCCCTTCGTGCTCCTGCAGGCACTCTGCCTGTTCTCCTGCAACTTCGCCTGCTTCTACCTGGCGACGCGCTCGGTCCCGAGCGGGATCGTGTCGGTGGTGTTCTCGGCCGCCACGATCTTCAACGTCGCCAATGCCTACCTGTTTCACCGCCGCCGGCCGGCGCCGCGGGTGCTGGCCGGAGCGGTGATCGGCCTCCTCGGCATCGCCTGCCTGTTCCGGGACACGCTCCTGGGCACCGCGCTCAACCAGGACACGGCCCTGGGCCTCGGCCTCGCCTTGCTCGGCACCTGGTTCTTCTCGGCCGGCAACCTCGTCTCGGCCCGCAACCAGCGCCACGGTCTGCCGGTCGCCACGGTGAACGCCTACGGGATGCTCTATGGCGCCGCCCTGGTGGCGGCGGTCGCGCTCTTGCGCGGGGTCCCGTTCGGCTTCGATCCGTCGCCTCCTTACGTCGGCGCGCTCCTCTACCTGGCGATCCCCGGCTCGGTGATCGGCTTCACCGCCTACCTGACGGTGGTGCACCGGATCGGCCCCGAGAAGGCCGCCTACATGACCGTGCTGTTCCCGGTCGTGGCGCTCACGATCTCGGTCTTCGCCGAGGGCTACCGGGTGACGCCGCTCGCCGCCCTCGGCTTCGCCCTGGTGCTCGCCGGCAACGTCGTGGTGTTCGCGCCTGTACGGGCCCTGCGCGCCCAACGAAAAGGCCGCCCGGAGGCGGCCTGCAAAGCGTGATGTCGTCGTGAGCGGGGAGGGGCGCCCAAGCCCCTCCACCGGGACGATCAGCCGACCTTCAGCGCCCCGCGGCCGAGGTAGCGGGCCTGGGAACCCAGACCCTCCTCGATGCGGATAAGCTGGTTGTACTTCGCCAGTCTGTCCGAGCGGGCGAGCGAGCCGGTCTTGATCTGCCCGCAATTGGTCGCGACGGCGAGGTCGGCGATGGTGGCGTCCTCGGTCTCGCCGGAGCGGTGCGACATCACCGCGGTGTAGCCGGCGCGGTGGGCCATGTCGACGGCGGCCAGGGTCTCGGTGAGCGAGCCGATCTGGTTGACCTTCACCAGGATCGAGTTCGCCGTGCCCTTGGCGATGCCCTCCGACAGGCGCGCGACGTTCGTCACGAACAGGTCGTCGCCGACGAGCTGGCAGCGGTCGCCGACCCTGTCGGTGAGCGCCTTCCAGCCGGCCCAGTCGTCCTCGGACATGCCGTCCTCGATCGACAGGATCGGGTAGGCGTCGACCAGCTTGGCGAGGTAGGCGGCCTGGGCCTCGGGGTCGCGGGTCTGGCCCTCGCCCTCGTAGACGTACGCGCCGTTCTTGAAGAACTCGGTGGCGGCGCAGTCGAGCGCGATCACGATGTCGCGGCCGGGCTCGAAGCCGGCGGCGCGGATCGAGTCCATCACGAAGTCCAGCGTCGCCTCGGCCGAGGGGAGGTTGGGGGCGAAGCCGCCCTCGTCGCCCACGTTGGTGTTGTGGCCGGCCTTCTTCAGGGCGCCCTTGAGGGTGTGGAACACCTCGGCGCCCCAGCGCACCGCCTCGGCGAGCGAGTCGGCGCCCACCGGCATGATCATGAATTCCTGGAAGTCGATCGGGTTGTCGGCGTGCGCGCCGCCGTTGATGATGTTCATCATCGGCACCGGCAGGATCCGCGCCTGTGTGCCGCCGACGTAGCGGTAGAGCGGCAGGCCGGAGGCCTCGGCGGCGGCCTTGGCGACGGCGAGCGAGACGCCCAGGATTGCGTTGGCGCCGAGGCGGGCCTTGTTCGGCGTGCCGTCGAGCTCGATCATCGCCTCGTCGATGGCGGCCTGCTCCTCGGCGTCCATGCCGCCGATGGCGTCCAGGATCTCGCCGTTGACCGACTCGAGCGCCTTCAGCACGCCCTTGCCGCCGTAGCGGGACTTGTCGCCGTCGCGCAGTTCCACCGCCTCGTGCGCGCCGGTCGAGGCGCCGGAGGGGACGGCGGCGCGGCCGAAGGAGCCGTCCTCCAGGAGCACGTCGACCTCGACCGTGGGGTTGCCCCGGCTGTCGAGGATCTGGCGGGCGGCGATGTTGGTGATCGCGGTCATGAGAGGATCTCTCGGGCAGGCTTCGAGCGTTCGCGCGGCTTATCGGCCAAGATGCCGCCTGCGGCAAGCCGTCCAAGGGTGGGTACTGGGGAAGAGCGTCGAGGTTGGGAGAGGGCGCCCGGGATCGTCCTGCGCGGGGCGGGCGGTTTCGCGAGGGTCCACGCGGGTCTATAGGGCGGGAATGACCCAAGACATCACTGAACACGCCCGACAGCTCGGGCAGCCCACCGCCCAGCCGCGCTCGCCGGACGAGGCCCAGCTCGA
This sequence comes from Methylobacterium frigidaeris, assembly GCF_022179185.1. Classification (GTDB taxonomy): domain Bacteria; phylum Pseudomonadota; class Alphaproteobacteria; order Rhizobiales; family Beijerinckiaceae; genus Methylobacterium; species Methylobacterium frigidaeris. The sequence continues at coordinate 15,276 of NZ_BPQJ01000017.1, forward strand.
CCGGGTGCCGAACCCGCACCCGGACACCGATTACTGCGCCCGCTTCACCGCGCCGGAATTCACCTCGCTCTGCCCGGTCACCGGCCAGCCCGACTTCGCCATCCTGGTAATCGACTACGTGCCGGATCGGTGGCTCGTCGAGTCGAAGTCGCTGAAGCTCTACCTGCACAGCTTCCGCGATCACGGCGCCTTCCACGAGGACTGCACCGTCGGCATCGGCCGTCGACTGACGACGCTGCTCGAGCCGCGGTATCTCCGCATCGGCGGCTACTGGTACCCCCGCGGCGGCATCCCGATCGACGTGTTCTGGCAGACCGGCACGCCGCCGGCCTCGGTCTGGCTGCCCGACCAGGGTGTGCCGCCCTACCGGGCGCGCGGCTGACAACGCAAGAAGGGCGGCCGGGTCACCCCGGCCGCCCTTCTCCGTGACGAATTTTCTTCAGGCCTCAGTAGCCATACCCGTAGGCCGGGGCCGGAGCGCCGTAATAGCCGTAGCCGTTGCGGCGAGCCGCATCGGCCGCGGCTGCGGCGCCGATCGCACCGACCGCCGCACCCGCGATGCCGAGGCCGACGGCGGCGCCCGGCGAGATGCCGCGGCGGCGCGCACCGTAGGCGTAGGGCCGGCCGGCATAGCCGCGGCCATAGCCATGCCCGTACCCCCCATGGCCGTAGCCGTGACCGCGCCAACCCTGGGCCTGCGCCGGCGAGGGCGCGACAGTGGACATGGCACCAAGGGCGACGGCGAGGGCCGGAATGATCGCCAGCTTGCGCATCGTTGATCTCCTGCTTTCGTTCAAGCCATATGACCCGGATAACGACCTCGGCCGGGAAGAGTTCCCGCAATCGTTCCGCCGGGTCAGCCCGTCCGGCTCGCGCGGGATCATGAACCCGGCAGCCGCGACGGCGCGGCGTGACTGGCACTGATCCTCGCGCCCGGCACCTGAATTCCAGCTGAACTTGTCGCCCTGCCGGATCGTCAGCCGGGATCGTCAGCCAGCGCGGGCCAAGCGCCGCGCGGTGACGAGCCCAAGGACCAGGATCGCGGCGGCGCAGAGAGCCAGCGCCGGCAGCTGGCCGAGGGCTTCGAGCCCGAAGCCCATCACCGCGACGCCGAGAGCCTGGCCGCAGAAGAACGAGAAGGCGTGGAGCGCCACCGCCGAGGCCCGGGCCTCCGGCGCCACCTCGGTCACCTGCACCTGGAAGGTGTTGTGCAGCATGTAGAAGCCGAGGCCGAGCGCCACGAGCGCCGCCGCGTCGGCCTGCCACGAGCCGGCAAGGCCGACGACCATCAGCGCACCGCCCGAGACCGCGCCGCCCGCCATCAGCATCCGGGTCTGGCCGAGGAAGCGCAGCAGCAGCCCGACGGTGAGGGAATAGGCGAGCCCCCCGGCGGCGAAGCCCGCCAGCACCAGCCCGGCCTCCTTGGGCCCACCCTCGCCGCGCGCCTCGATCAGGTGGGCGAGGTGGGGGAAGATGCCGAACACCGCGATCGCCTCGACGAAGACGGCGCAAAACAGCACCCGGGCGCGGGGGTTGCGCAGGATGGTGCGGTAGCGCGCCAGCGCCGGCGCGAGGGCGAAGCGGCCGCCCGCGGCGCGCAGGCGCCGGGCGAAGCCGAGGGCGACGCCCGCGAGCCCGACCGCCCCGACGCCGGCGGCGAGCCAGAACACCCCGCGCCAGCCGATCGCGCCCTCGATCAGCCCGGCCACGGTGGAGCCGGAGAGCTGGCCGAGGATCACCGCGACGAGGAAGCGGCCGATCGCGACCTGGCGCCGCTCCATCGGGATGCGGTCGCCCATCATGGCGAGCGAGAGCGGGATCACCCCGCCGGCCGCCGCGCCCGCGACCATGCGCAGGCCGAACAGCGTGCCGATGTCGCCGGTGAACGCGCAGGCCGCCAGCGCCAGGGTCAGCACGAACAGGCAGGCCACCACCACCCGCTCCTTGCCGAGCGCGTCGCCGACCGGCCCGAGCACCGGCTGGATCAGCGCGTAGGGTAGCGCGAAGGCGGTGGAGAGGAGTGCCACGGTGGCGGGCGGGCTCGCGAGGTCGCGGGCGAGCACGCCGACCAGCGGCTCGACCACCCGTCCGGCGAAGGTGCTGGCGAAGCCCCCGGCGGCCAGGACCGCGATCAGGCGGGAGGGCGACTCGTGCTGCGATGTCTGCGCGGCCTGCATCGCCGCCGCCCCGTCAGCCGCCGGCCCTTTCCACGGATCTCGCCTTGGCGAGACGGTCGAAGGCCTGCAGTTCGGCGAGCAGGGCCGGCATCTGGCGCAAGGGCACCATGTTGGGCCCGTCGGAAGGCGCCCGGTCGGGATCGGGATGGGTCTCGATGAACACGCCCGCGACCCCCACCGCCACCGCGGCGCGGGCGAGCACCGGCACGAATTCGCGCTGGCCGCCGGAGGTGGCGCCCTGGCCGCCGGGCTGCTGCACCGAGTGGGTGGCGTCGAACACCACCGGCAGGCCGCCGCTCACCTGCGCCATGATCGGCAGGGCGCGCATGTCCGACACGAGCGTGTTGTAGCCGAAGGAGGCGCCGCGCTCGGTGAGGAGCACGTTGGGATTGCCGGCTCCGGTGATCTTGGCCGCCACGTGGGCCATGTCCCAGGGGGCGAGGAACTGCCCCTTCTTGACGTTGACCACCCGGCCGGTGGCGGCGGCCGCCAGCAGCAGGTCGGTCTGCCGGCACAGGAAGGCCGGGATCTGCAGCACGTCGACGGCCTCCGCGGCCGCGGCGCAGTGGCCGGCCTCGTGCACGTCGGTGACGACCGGCAGGCCCAGCGTCTCGCGGATCTCGGCGAAGATCGGCAGCGCCTGGGGCAGGCCGATGCCGCGGCTCGACCCGGCCGAGGTGCGGTTGGCCTTGTCGAACGAGGACTTGAAGACGAGTCCGATGCCGAGGGAGGCCGTCATCTCCTTGAGGGCGGCGGCGACCTCGAGGGCGTGGCCGCGGCTCTCCAGGGCGCAGGGGCCGGCGATCAGGCTCAGCGGCAGGTGGTTGCCGAAGCGGACGGAGCCGGCCGCGACGGCGACGGGCGAGGGGGCGGTCGTGGAGGTTTGGGTCGGCATGGTGTTGCGAGGCGTAGCGGGTTTCGGCGGGCACGGGAAGGTGCGGGGTGAGGTCGCCCGTCCCCGCCGGTCGTCAAACGGGCCCGGCCGCTCGCGCCTCCTCCCCGGGCTTGCGGACTTCGCGCTTGCCTCGTCGAACCTGCCTCGTCCGACGCAAGAGCCTGATTTCCGAGCCGCAGTTCGTGTTGTAAGCCGAGCGCCATCGCGCGGATCCACGCGATCCGGCCGGCGGGTCTGCCCGCGTCGCGCTGCATGGGAAGTGATGTCGTACGCCTCTCTCACGCGTCCGGGCGACGTCTTCTGCGCGCCCATGCGGATCGAAAGCCTGGACGGCTGCTTCTTCACCCACACGGTCGATCTTCCCGTCTACGGGACGATGCCCGGTCAGTGGGACATGCGTGGCGGCGTCGAGGATTGTCTCGGCTTCGTCGCCATGCGCGGCAAGCGTGTGCTTCATGTCGGCTGTGACAGCGGCTTCCTCGGCTTCGAGATGGAGAAGCAGGGGGCGGAGGTGATCTGTCTCGACGGATCGGCCGGCGGTTCCTGGGACATCGTGCCCTTCCCGCAGCGCGACGGTGCCTCGGCGCGCCAGCGGCTCGACCAGCATCTCGACGCGATCGGCCGGGCATACTGGTTCAGCCATCGCACCCTCGCGTCGCGGGTCCGGCTGGTGCGCGGGACGGCTTATGCCATTCCGGATCTCATCGGCCCCACCGACATCGTGGTGCTGAACCATGCGCTCCCCCGCCTGCGGGATCCGTTCCGAGGCCTCCATGCCGCGGCGCGCTTCGCCCGCGAGACGATGATCGTCACCGACGCGACGGCATCGCGCCGCCACTGGCTGCGCGATCTCGCCCGGCCCTCGCGTCTGCCGGCCTTCTTCGTGCCGCGGGCGCACCGGCCGGAGGGATGGGGTACGTGGTGGCGCCTCTCTCCCGAGACCGTGCAGGAAATCCTCCTTCGTGCCGCGGGCGCACCGGCCGGAGGGATGGGGTACGTGGTGGCGCCTCTCTCCCGAGACCGTGCAGGAAATCCTCGCGATCCTCGGCTTCGCGGAATCCGCCGTGCACGCCCACCGCCAGACCCATCTCGGCGCCCCGCGCCCCTGCTACACGATCGTCGCGCGCCGGACGGGTCCGACCAACGACGACTTGGACACGTGACCTGCACGCGTGACCTGCACGCGTGACTTGGACGTCCGACCTCGAAGCGCAACAACGACATTCGCACGGCCGGCGAGCGGCATGGAGAGCGGACGGGCATGCGGCGATCGCTGAAACGGACCTTCGGCATCTCGGGCGAGGTGCGGATCACGCAGGAGCCACCGCGCCTGCGCGTGGTGGAGAACGCCCATTACCTGCCCTTCGTCCATGATGGAGCCTGGGGCGTGTTCGATGCCGAGCGCCGGATCGTCGAGGAGAGCGTGGACTTTCTCGGGCCGGAGCGGCAGCTCCAGCACCAGGTGACCGACTGGCCACCGGACTTGTCCGGCCCGATCGAGGAAGCGCCCGAGGAGCACTACCTCTATCTCGGCCAGCTCAATCCGCATTACGGGCATTTCATCGTCAACACGCTGGCCCGGTTCTGGCCGATGCTCGACGAAGGCGGCGATCGACCGAAGCTCCTGTGCCACGGCTATTTCGGCGGGCACGAGCTTCTGGCCGGCCGCCCCTTCGTGACCGACATCCTCGATCGCCTCGGACTGCGTCTCGCGGATCTCACGGTCTTCGACCGTCCGGTTCGGATCCGGCGCCTCACCGTCGCGGCACCGGCGCTCCGGGAGATGGCCTCCGCTCATCCCGTCATGGCCGCCCTCGGGGATGCGGTCGGGCGCGCCTCGCTCGACGGCGTCCCGGTCGATGCGGAGGCCCGGCCGGTCTACCTGTCGAAGGCGCGGCTCGCCGACTACGTCCAGCGCGTCGAGAACGAAGACGAGATGGCCGATTCACTGAGCCGGGCCGGTGTCGATGTCGTCTATCCGGAAACGCTGACCTTCGACGAGCAGGTCCGGCTGCTGGCCCGGCGCCGGACGATCATCGCGGGCCTGGGATCGGCCCTTCATACCGCCCTGTTCGCTCCGCCGAGGCGGTCGATGATCGTCCTCAGCTCCGATCCGCAGGTCAACGCGACCTACCTGCTCATCGACGCCCTCAAAGGCAACCGGTCGCGCTACTATCATCCGCAGGGTCTGACCTACACCCAAGGCAGCCATCGGCGGCTCACCTTCTTCGAACACCCGAAGCGCATCGCCGAGGAGCTGATATTCCGCATCGAGCATCCCGAGGCGTCGGACGCGTGGGACGATCTCGATGCGAGCGCGACCTGGCATATGTCGCCGTCGATACCGCACCTGCCGTCGCAGCTGCGCCGCAGGCGGCTGTTCGGGATGCGCTCCCGGTGAGCGAACGACGGCGCCGGACCGGGACATCGCCGGATGCCTTCGGTCCACGGCCGGACACCGGGTCCGGGGATCGCCTCAGCTGAACGCCCCATCCGCCGGTGCCGCGCGGCCCTCGTAGATCCCGTAGGACAGGTAATGGAGCAGGGGATCGATGCCCGCCCGCGCCACGTCGGGGTTCTGCGCCAGGTAGAGCTCGGTGTCGAAGCCCTTCGAGGGATCGCGGCCCTCCCGCCAGCCGTCCTTGGCGTAATGCGCCAGGGGGTCGATCCCCGCTTCCCTCACGTCGGCATAGGCCGTCAGATACCCTTCCGTGTCGAAGAGCGCGTTGCCGTCGCGCCCCTCGCGCCACCCGTAGGTGTCGTAATGGGCCTTCGCGTAGGCGAGGGAATCGCTCGTCTTCAGGGCAGCCGCGGCGACGTCGGGATTGGCGAGCAGGTAGTAGTCCGCGTCGAAGCCGCGGCCGGCGGCGAGGTCCGCGGCCTCGCCGATCGCCGACTCGGTCGCCCGGCCCTCGTAGCGGCCGTAATCGAGGTAATGCGCCAGCGGGTCGATGCCGGCCGCCCGCACGTCGGGATTGCGCTCGAGGTAGAGCCTCGTGTCGAAATTCGCGCCCGGGTCGCGGCCCGCCAGCCACCCCTCGGCGTGGTACTGGGCGAGCGGATCGGTCCCGGCGGCGGCGACACTCGGGTTGGCGGCGCGGTAGCCGAGGGTGGAGAAGTACGGGTTCGGATCGCGGCCCTCCCGCCAGCCGTCCTTGGCGTAATGCGCCTCGGGATCGACCCCCGCCGCCCGCACGTCGGCATAGCGGATATTGTAGAACGCGTCGCTGACCAGCCCGCTGCGGTCGGCGAGATCGCCGTACAATCGCAAGTATTCCGTGCCGTCGATGATCCGGCCGGCATCGACCTGGACCGGCGCCCCGGTATTGAGGGAGGGCGAGAACTGGCTGCCGTAGAAGGTCAGCGGATGGAAGGTGGCGGCGAGGGCGCCCACCTCCGCGAAGCCGAGGGCCGGATCGAAGGAGCCGGAGGTGACGTCGAACTTCTCGGTCGCCGTGATCAGCAGCCGGCGCTCCACCGGTCCGAGGACGCCGTCGGTGATGTCGAGGTAGGTCGGTTCGCCGACGCGGCGGATGTCCCTGTCGAACAGGAACGCACCCTCGTAGTTCCTGGGCGTCGCGCTGTAATTGCCCACCGGATCGCCGTAGGTGACGTAGTTGGTCAGGTTGCTCCCCGGGAAGACGATATAGTCCTGGTTGAGGCCGGGTGCCGCGAAGGTCGTGCCTCCGAGGCCGAGCTGGGTCGCGACGTAGGCCGCCTCCGCGGCGCCGAGCGAGTGGCCGGTGACGACGACGCGGCTCTCGGGAATGCCCTTCTGCCGGGCGGCCTCGACCACCGTCTCGGCGAAACCGACCGCCTGCTGGAGCGCCTCCGGCCGGTAGCCGAAGAAGAGCGCGAGATCCGCCTCGATCTGGGCCGCCAGGAAGTCCGGGCGCTGGAGGAGGCCGCTCGCATCGGTGCCTTCGAAGCCGATGATGACGGTGGGGTCGTCGCCCCCGGTGACGAAGGCAGCGGCATGGAACCCGGTCTCGTCGTCCAGGCCGCTGTCGAATCGCCCGGGCGCGTAGTCGAAGGGCTGGAGGCCGGTCGGGATGGGCGGCTGGTCGTTGTTGTCGGCGTTGCCGTACATCCAGCTCGACACGTCGAAGTAGTTGTTCACCGTCGGTGCGGTCATGGCAGGGACTCCGGTCGATGCTGATGCGCGGGCGGACTCGGGCGAGCTTTCGGTGCGGGCAAGCTTTCGGCGTGGGCGATCATGGCGGCCCCGCGCCGTCGAGGTGGGACCGGATGAACGATCCCGCCTCGCTCAAGGACGCGCGGCCTTCCTCCAGCTCCGGGTGGAAGAGGTGCCAGGCATGGATCATGTGCGGCCACACCCGCAGCGTCACCGGCACGTCCGCCACCCCGGCCGCCGCCGCCAGCCGGAGGGCGTCATCGAGCAGGACCTCGGCGGATCCGACCTGGATCAGCATCGGCGGCAGGCCGGCGAGATCGCCGTCGAGCGGAGAGACGAGGGCTGAGCGCGGATCGGCTCCGGCGAGATAGGCGGCGACGAGCTCCGCCAGGTAGGCGCGGCTGAGGAGCGGGTCGAGGGCGGCCTTGCTGGCCAGGGTGCCGCCAGCAAGCGTGAGATCGACCCAGGGCGAGGAGAGCCAGAGGCAGCGCGGCGGCGGCAGACCGGCCTCGCGCAGCGACAGCACCGTCGCGATGGCGAGGCCGCCGCCCGCGCTCTCCCCGGCGAGCGCGATGCGCTCCGGCGCGAACCCCTGGTCGAGGAGGAAGCGGTACCCGGCGAGCGCGTCCTCGAGCGCCGCCGGGAAGGGGTGCTCGGGCGCGAGCCGATAGGCGAGGGCGAGCGTCCGCGCGCCGGCCTCCCGCCCGGCCCGGGCCACCACGTGGCGGTGGCTGGCGAGCGAGCCGGCCATGTAGCCGCCCCCGTGCAGGAAGAGCAGCACCCGCGCCGGATCCGCGGCGGCCGTGCCCGTCCATTCGGCGGGCACGGCCCGCGCGACCACGCGCTCCACCGTCACGTCGGGCGGCAGGGCGTACTCCGCGCCGAGGCCGTCGAGGCGCTCGCGCCGGGCCGCGAGGTCGGCGGGCCGCGGCCGCGCGGCGAGGCGGGCGCGGATGCGGCCGAGTTCGGCGATCGACATCGGGGCTCCTCGGGGGCTCCTCGGGGGCTTCTCGCGCGGGGTTGGAGATGCCGTCAGCGGGCCGGCCGGCTCCGGGCATCGCGGTCCCGGACGCGCCCTCGCCGCGCGGGAGCCGATGCCCGGTCCGTGCGACGGCGCGGGGCGCATGACGCGCTCACGGCCGACAGGCGGTGCGGTCGCCCGCATCGCACGCGGATGTCGTGGAGAAGACCGGCCCTCACCCGCCGTGCCGAACACGTATCGGGCGCGCGGGTGTTGCTGCGGATCATCGCGGCCCCCATCATGGTCTCGTGACTGCTGCGACCAGCAATCCTGCAGTCACGTCGGCACTTCGGCCGACAGTAATATTTCCAGAAAATGCCCAAGACACAAGTTGCAAAATTGCATCAGCACTATTTGTTATTCATATCGTCTTTTATTATATTTTTAGAGACGGCCATCTCATGCAGACGAGGGGAGCTGACCGACCCATAGACGCAAAAGGATGAGTTTTTCCTCCACCCATCGGTGGATCTCGTCCACCCTTGTGGTGAAGTCGGTCGCGCTTCGCGCCGGCCGAGGCGCCGGCGTTCATCGATGCGGGACGGGAGGATCCCGGGGGCGGGTCCGGTCCGGACTCCGCGACTGACGGAGATGCTGTCCGAGGCGCGTGTCCGGGATTCCCTCTCCGCTCGGGCACGCGACGCCGAGCGGGTTCCGGATGCCGGCGGTCAGCCCGGCTCGTCGGCGCGGGGCGCGGCGTGCAAGGTGAAGCGCGTCATCTCGGCGGGCCGGCCGAGCCGGAGCGCGAAGCCCGGCCAGATCCCGGTGCCGTTTCCGACATAGAGGATCATGCCGCCGACGTCGTAGCGGCCCGAGACGAAGCCGTTGTTGCCCCGCGCCACCAGCCGGTCGAGACCGAGGATCATGCCGCCATGGGTATGGCCGGAGAGCTGGAGCGCGACGCCCCGCGCCGCCGCCCGTTTCGCGCCCCGAGGCTGGTGGTCGAGGAGCACGACCGGCGCGCCGGGCGGGGCGCCCGCGAGTGCCGCGGCGAGGTCGGGACCGGCCTCGCCGGATGCCGGGGCCGAGGCGTCGGTGACGCCGGCGAGCACCAGGCGGCCTTCGCCCCGGGCGAGCACGGTGTGGGCGTTCGGCAGCATTTTCAGGCCAAGGCCGGCGAGGTGACGCATCCAGGCCGGGTAATCGAAGAAGTACTCGTGGTTGCCGGGAATCGCCCAGACCCCGTCCGGTGCCCGCAGGTCGCGCAAGGGCGCGACGTCGTCCCGGCGCATGGCGACCGAGCCGTCGATGAAGTCGCCGGTCACCACGATCAGGTCGGCGCCGGCCGCGTTGGCGCGCTCCACCACGGCGCGGGCCCAGGGCGCCGGGAAGAGGCGGCTCAGATGCAGGTCGGTGAGCTGGAGGAGCCGGTAGCCCTCGAAGGCGGGCGGCAGGCCGGGGATGGCCACCGCGACGTCCCGGACCGGCGGCACCCGTACGGCATTGGCGACGCCGATGGCCGCGAGCACAGCCGCGAGCCCGGCCGCCCCGAACCGCACCCCATCCGGGATGGTCACCATGCTCCGGTGCAGCAGGGCCGCCGTCAGGGCGCCGAGGTCGACGAGAATCTGCAGCACGGCGAGGAGCAGGATCGCCCCGAACGCCCAGTTGAGCAGCAGCACGACCCCGCGCGGGAATTCGGGGGCGAAGACCGAGCCGGAGGAGAGCCGGTTCCAGAAGTGGAACTGCGAGGCGAGGAGGAGCAGCATGGCGAGTGCGCCCTTGCCCCAGAGCGGCAGCCCGAGGGGCACGAGCCAGCGGGCGATCACCAAGAGGCACGGCGCCGCGAAGATGAGGTGGAAGATGGCAGGTCTCCTGTCGTCGGCCGTCCGGACGCGGGCGCGGCCGGAGGCCGGACGGCTACCCCAGCATCTCCCGCACCAGCGGCGCCACCCGCGTACCGTAGAGCTCGATCGAGCGCATCAGCCGGTCGTGCGGCAGCGGGCCGGCGCTGTACTTGAGCTGGAATCGGCCGAGGCCAAGGGTCTTCACCGTCGCGGCGATCTTCCGCGCCACCGTCTCCGGGCTCCCGATATAGAGCGAACCGTGATCGGCCTCGCGGTCGAATTCCTGGCGCGTCATCGGCGGCCAGCCGCGCTCGGCGCCGATGCGGTCGCGCATGCGCTTGTAATCGGCGAAGAATTCCTCACGGGCACCGGCGTCGGTCTCGCCGACATAGCCCGGGGAGTGGACGCCGATCGGCCGCACGGTCCGGCCGAGCTGGGCGCAGGCCCGGTGGTAGAGATCGACGTAGGGGCGGAAGCGCTGCGGCTCCCCGCCGATGATGGCGAGCATCAGGGGCAGGTCGTAATGGACCGCCCGCACCACCGAGTTCGGGCTGCCGCCGACCCCGATCCAGGTGGTGGGCGGCGACTCCGGGGTCGGGAAGACGGACTGAGCTTCCAGCGGCGCCCGGGTGGTGCCCTGCCAGGTCACCGGCCCGCCGGCCAGCAGGGCGGCGAACAGCTCCAGCTTCTCCTCGAACAGGGTCTCGTACTGGTCGAGGGCGTAGCCGAAGAGCGGGAAGGACTCGGTGAACGAGCCGCGGCCGAGGATCACTTCGGCGCGGCCGTTCGAGACCGCCTGCAAGGTCGAGAAGCGCTGATAGACCCGGACCGGGTCGTCGGAGCTGAGCACCGTCACGGCCGAGCCGAGACGGATGCGCTCCGTACGCCCGGCGATCGCCGCCAGCACCATCTCGGGCGAGGAGACGGAGAAGTCCTCGCGGTGGTGCTCGCCGATGCCGAAGAAGTCGAGCCCGACCTGCTCGGCCAGGATGCCTTCCGCGACCACGTCGCGGATGACCTGGCCGTGGGGCAGGAGCTCGCCGTTCCGGGCGGTGACATCCCCGAACGTGTCGAGGCCGAAGTGCAGGGCGTGTGTCATGCGAGCCAAGATGGACGCGCAGAGTCGCGTTTGAAATGCGCGCGGATGCAAGGACCGGCTTGCAGCCGCGCATAGGAGGGTCAGAGCCGGAACAGCCCGAGGGCGTCATGCACCGCGTCGCGAGTGGCGGCGGTGACGGTCCTGGCCCGCGCCGTGCCGGTCCGCAGCACGTCCCTCACATGATCCGGGTCGCGGGCGATCGCCGCCCGCCGCTCGCGGATCGGCCCGAGGAGGTCGCGCAGCACGCCCGTGAGGCGGGCCTTGAGCACGGAATCGCCGAGGCCGCCGCGCCGGTAATGGGCTTTCAGCGCCGCGACCTCCTCCGGATCGGGGTCGAAGGCGTCGAGATAGGTGAAGACCACGTTGCCCTCGACCCGGCCCGGATCGCTGGCGCGCAGGTGGCCGGGATCGGTGTACATCCGCTGCACCGCCGCGGCGATCTCGGCATCGGAGGCCGAGAGCGGCAGCGCGTTGCCGCCCGACTTGCTCATCTTCGCCCGGCCGTCGACGCCGGGCAGCCGCCCGACCTCCGGGATCAACGCCCGCGCCTCGGGCAGGAGATCGCGCCCGAGCTTTCCTGCAACCTGACGGTTGAGGCGGCGGACGATCTCGTTGGTCTGCTCGATCAGGGGCGCCTGGTCCTCGCCCACCGGCACCAGGGTCGCCCGGAATGCCGTGATGTCGGCGGCCTGGGCCGCCGGGTAGCACAGGAAGCCCGCCGGGATGTCACGGCCGAAGCCGCGGGCCTGGATCTCGTCCTTGATCGTCGGGTTGCGCTCCAGCCGCGCCACCGTGACGAAATTCAGGTAGAGCAGGGTCAGCTCGGCGAGCGCCGGCAGGGCCGACTGGACGCAGATCGTGGTGATCGCGGGATCGAGGCCGACCGCGAGGTAGTCGGTGGCGACCTCGATCACGTTGCGGGCGATGCGGGCCGGGTCGTGGGCATTGTCGGTCAGCGCCTGCGCGTCGGCGAGGAGCAGGTACTGGCGGTGGCTGTGCTGCAACGCCACGCGGTTGCGCAGCGAGCCGGCGTAATGGCCGAGATGCAGGGGACCGGTGGTGCGGTCGCCGGTGAGGATGACGGGTGTCGACGGCGCTTCGATGGACATCGGGGCTCTCCGGAGGACAGCCGCCGCGCTGAAGGGTGCCGGGAAAACGAGAACGACCGTGCCCACCAGACGGCGGCATCGGTCGTGACAAGGATGACGACGGGCCGCTTCCTCAGAGGAAGCGCCACCAGACGGTCGCGTGGGGGGAGCGGCGTTCAATCATCACCGTCACGCTGTACGCTATGGTCACGATCCGCTCAAGCGGGACCGGGCCTCGCCGCCTGGGAGCGTTCCGCCTCCGCCAGTTCCTCCACCCCCACCCACAAATTCCAGGCCGGCGCCAGGCTCCAACCCGCCAGCCCGACATGGGCCTGGGGCATCCGGTAATGCAGCACCGGCCGCGGGCTCACCTTCTCGTCCGGCGGCAGGGCCGCCCGCACCCCGGCCTCGTCGCGATGGGCGAGGAGCGGCAGCAGGTCGAGGCCGCGGTGGCGGGTCGGGTTGGCGGCGAGGTAGTCGCGGGCGAGGGCGTCGAGGTCGGGCCGGTAGCCTGGGTCGAGCACCTGCGCGACGTAAGCCGCGGGGAAGGGCGGCGGCAGGCCGCGGGCGGCGAGGAACCCGCCCGCCGCCGTGGCTTTGCGCAACTCCGGCTCGCGCCGCAGATAGGCCCGGAGCAGGCCGGTGAGGGTGGCGGCGTCGAGGTCCGGCGGCTCGACGTTGAAGTGGAGCCCGAGGGAGCCGAGGAGCACCGCCCCACGCCCCCGCCCGCCGGCGCCGTGCAGCAGGGCGGCGAGGCGATCGACTTCGGGCAGGCGGTCGAAGGCGAGAGGGCCGGTGATCACCTCGCGCGGCACCACCGGACCGAGGAGGGCCGCCAGCGAGCGCCCGGCGGCGCGGACCGGCAGGCCGGGGCCTGCGCCTTGTCCCGCGCCTTGTCCTGCGCTTGGCACCGGCGCACGGCGCTGCGGATGGGCGGCGCGCAGGTCGAGCTCGACTCGGATGTCGCCCAGCGCCGTGCCCTCGAGCTGGAAGGCATGCGGGTCCTCCTCGGCCAAGCGCCCGCCGAGGCCGGCGGCCAGCGCCGCGGCGGCGATCCGGGCCGAGGGGCCCATGAACTCGATCTCGACGCCGACGCGGCGCGGCGTCCCGTCGGTCCGCAGGGTCCGGGGCGGCATGCGGAACTCGATCCTGCGAAACTCGACCATGCGACTCCCGGCCTTGGACAATTCGGTCATCTGAACGCCGCTCACGAGGCGGGAGCCGCTACGGGCAAGGGGACGGGATCCAGGCCGAACAGGTCCGGACAATCCTCCTCGCCCGGGCGGCGGGGCAGGCGGCGGGCCGGCGGCGCGGCGGGGCCGAGGAGCCGCATCACGCGCTTCGAGACCGCGATGGACAGGTTCTCGCGCTTGGCCCGGGCCTCGACCCGGGCGAGCGCGTTCATCGCCGGGCCGAGCACCGTGAACTCGGCCCGCAACCCATCGTCGAGCACCCCCACCAGCACCTCGCCCGCATGGAGCGAGGCGGTGAGGGCGAGGGGCGGCAGGTCCTGCCGCCGGCGGGCCTCGTTCATCCCGTGCATCCGCGACTCGATCTCCCGCACGCAGGCCAGGGCCGCCGCCGCCTGCTCGGCCGGCGCGCCGTCGACGAACTGGGCCAGCACCCCGTCGCCGACATATTTGTCGACGAGGCCGCCCCAGTCGGTGACCGCGGCGTGGGCCAGCGCCCGGACCGCCAGCAGCCAGTCCAGCACCCGGGCCTCGCCCCAAAGCCGGGTCAGGGCGGAGAAGCCCCGGATGTCGAGGGCGAGCAGGCAGGCGTGGCGGGGCTGGAGCGCCGTCGGCCCGTCGCGCCGCACCAGGTCGATCCCCGCCGGCACGAAGCGCGCCAGGCTCGCCCGCTCGTGCTCCAGGCGCAGCATCGTCGCCACGCCCCGGCGCAGGCGCAGCGAGCCTTCGATCACGAAGGCGCCCGCCACCAGGAAGGACAGGAGCCCGAAGACGTGCGGTCCCGCCGGCGGCAGGCCGAGACGGGGTTCGAGCAGGCCGAGGCCGAGCGCCCCGGACCACACCCCCGCGACCAAAGCGACGAACGCCGCGGTGTGGCGCGGCCTCAAGGTGAGGCCGGATTCGAGCAGCAGCAGGAAGGCCGGCAGCCGGCTCGCCAGCGTGCCAGGCTCGTCGGCGGCCTCGGCCGCCGCCATCATGTATTCGAGCACGATGTAGGCCGCGAGCGCCGCGTCGAGCAGCGTCGTGATCCAGGCCAGACGCTCGCTGTTGCGCCGCCGCGCCGTGACGGCGAGCCAGAGCGACGAGGCCGCGTAGCCGCTGAGGATGAACCAGTGGCTGCCGGCATGCAGCACGCCGTCGCTGAGATGGGCCGAGACCGCCAGTACCCCCAGCATCACCAGCCGCATCACCAGCACGCGCGTGGCCGTGCCCGCCGCGAGACCGGCGGCCAGGGTGTGCTCGTCCTCGGCGAGGCGAGGCGAGGCGCCCCGGTCCGGCGGGCTCGGATGTCGTCTGCTCATGCGGGGCCAATCATGGGGGGCGAAGCCTTACGCGCGGCAGGCCGATGCGTCGAGGCCAGATGGATGGCCCGCCGCCGGCGAGGGACCCCCGAAGGGTCCGGATCGAAAGACGCTGCCATGGCCCGAGGCTGAACGGGACGGATGCCCCATCGTTCCCGCAAGGCCTCTCGCGCGATGCCTCTTGCGGAGGTAGACGCTCCTTCCCATCTCCAGACCATCCGGTTGGATGGTCTGGAGATGGCGATGGCGGAGAACGTTCACGAGCTGCGGCCGAAGATGCCGGACAGCGAGAAGGTCACGGTCAATCTCGGCTTCGTCGATCTCGGCCGCATCGACCTGATGGTGCGGGACGGCTTCTACGCCAACCGGGCCGACTTCATCCGCACGGCGGTCCGCAACCAGCTCGACCGCCAGGACGAGGCCCTGCGCCAGTCGGTGGCGCGCCGGCAGCTCAGCCTCGGCCTGACGCACATCACGAGGGCGGAGCTGGAGGCGGCGCGGGATTCCGGGACGCCGCTCCGCATCCAGGTCCTCGGGCTGGCCAGCATCGCCGACGACGTGACGCCGGAGCTCGCCCGCGCGGCCATCGCGTCGATCCACGTGCTGGGCGCCTTCCACGCCAGCGCCGCCGTGAAGGCGGCGCTCGCCGACCGCATCGCCTGACGACCTCTCGACCCGACCCCATCTTGCACAGGACCACACTCATGACCGCATTCAGGAATTTTCCCCCGGGCGGGACGCTCGGCACGACCGTCGACATGGCCGAGGTGACCCGCCTCACCCGCGCCGGCCGGCTGACCGAGGCCGTGGCGCTGCTCCAGGGCCGCCAAGTGCCGGGCCAAGTGCCGAGCCAAGTGCCGGCCGAGCCCGCTCGCGGGCCCGCCCCGCGGGGAACCGAGCCGGCCACCGACCTCGTGGCCCCGGCCGAGCCGGGCGGCGCCTGGACGGTCCCGGGGGAGGCCGGCGCGCCGGACCTGTCCGAAGCCCTGCGGGGCTTGCCGGAGGCTCTGAAGAACTTGGACGCCCTGCGGGGAATGCCGGAGGCCCTGCGGGGAATGCCGGAGGCCCTGAAGACGTTCCGCCCGTCGGGCGGGTTGAGCGGCCTGCTGCGCGAGGGAGCCTTCGATGGCTTGGGCGGCGGTCTGGCCGGCGGTTTGGCAGCCAACCTGGCGAGTGGTCTCGGCGAGAGCCTGAAGTCCCGCCGGCCCGTGCCGGTGCCGGAGGGCGCGCGATTCGAGGAGCGGAGCTTTTCCAGCCCCGCGGGCAGCCGGACCTACAAGGTCTACGTGCCGAGCGGCCGGGAGGACGAGGGACACGGCACGCCCTTGCCGGTCGTGGTGATGCTGCACGGCTGCACCCAGGACCCCGACGACTTTGCCCTGGGCACGCGGATGAACGACCTCGCGGAGGCGCAAGGCGCGATCGTCGTCTATCCGCGCCAGGAACGGTCGGCCAACGCGCAGAAATGCTGGAACTGGTTCCAGCCGGGCGACCAGGGCCGCGGCGCCGGCGAGCCGGCGCTGATCGCCGGGATCGCGAGAGCCGTGGTGGAGGAGTTCGGGGCTGATCCTACCCGAGTCTACGTCGCCGGGCTCTCCGCCGGCGGCGCGGCGGCGGCGATCCTGGCCGCGACCTACCCGGACGTGTTCGCGGCGGCCGGCATCCATTCGGGCCTCGCTTGCGGCGCGGCCCGGGACCTGCCGTCGGCCTTCGCGGCGATGGGCCAGGGTGGCGCGGCGCCGCCGCGGCAGGGCCCGGCGGTACCGACCATCGTCTTCCACGGCGACGGCGACAAGACCGTGCATCCGCTCAACGGCGAGCGGGTGATCGCCCAGGCGATGCCGGGGGCGCCGCTGCGGGAGACCGTGACGCGAGGCGAGGCGCCGGGCGGCATCGCCTATACGCGCCGCGTCCACGCAGACGCCGAGGGGCGGGGCATCGTCGAATCCTGGCTGCTGCACGGGGCCGGCCACGCCTGGTCCGGCGGCAGCCCGGACGGCTCCTACACCGAGCCGCGGGGGCCCGATGCCAGCGCGGAGATGCTGCGGTTCTTCCTGGAGCATCCCCGCGCCGGGACGCCCTGATCCTCACGCCTTCGGGGTCGAGACCCGCAGCAGCAGCGCGACCGGCAGCAGCCCGACCGCGACGATCAGGAGGGCGGCGACCGCACCGTCCTCGTAGGTGCCCCGGGCGGCCTCGCCGTAGAGGTGGGTCGCCAGGGTCTCGACGTTGAGCGGGCGCAGGATCAGGGTCGCGGGCAGCTCCTTGACGCAATCGACGAAGACCAGGAGGGCGCCGCCGAGCAGGGCCGGCCAGGTCAGCGGCAGGTGGACCTGCGCCAAGGCGCCGGCCGGGCCGCGGCCGAGCACCCGGGCCGCGTCGCCGAGCGAGCGCGGCACCCGGGCGAGCCCCGCCTCGCTGCTGCCGGCGGTGACGGCGAGGAAGCGCACCACGTAGGCGTAGACGAGCGCCGCCCCGGTGCCGAGGCCCATCGCGGCGAGCGGAATCCCCGTCAGCGCCCGGCTCACCCCGTCGAGCAGGCCGTCGAGGGCGGCGAGCGGCGGCAGGAGGCCGATCGCCAGGATCGCGCCCGGCACCGCGTAGCCGAAGGTGGCGCAGCGCAGCAGCACGCCGCGCCAGCGCCCGCCCAGCAGCCGCGGGCCCGCCGCCACGACGAGCCCGAGGGTGGTGGCCACCAGCGTCGCGAGGCCGGCATAGAGCAGGGTGTTGAGGCTCTCCGACAGGATCGCCCCGGACAGGCCGGCGAAGTGCAGGCGCTTGCCCGCCTCGACCGCGAGGTAGCCCGCCGGCGCCAGGAAGCCGAGCGCGACCGGCACGAGGCCGAGACCGAAGGCCATGAGCGCCGCCGGGCCGGCGAGGGGCTTGCGGCTCATCCGCCGCGGGCGCTGCGCCGCCCCGGCATAGCCCCGCCCGCGGCGGGCCCGGCGCTCGACCGCGATCAGGCCGAGGCAGGCGGCGAGCATCACCAGCGCCAGGCCGGCGGCGCCGGGCAGGTCGGAGCGGTTGACCCAGGTGTCGTAGATCGAGACCGTGAGGGTACGGACCCCCAAGAACTCCGCCGCCCCGATGTCGTTGAGCGCCTCGAGCAGAGCCAGGCTGGCGCCGAGCGCGATGGCCGGGCGGGCAAGGGGCAGGGCGACCCGGAGAAACACCGCCGCCGGCCCGGCCCCGAGGCTGCGGCCGGCCTCGACCAGGGTCGCCGACTGCATCAGGAACAGCGCCCGGGTCGGCAGGTAGACGTACGGGTAGAGCACGAAGCCGAGGAGCAGGATGCAACCCGGCAGCGAGCGCAGGTCCGGCAGGATCAGGTCGCGCGGGCGGGCATAGCCGAGGAGGATGCGGACCGCGCTCTGCACCGGGCCGACCGGGTGCAGCAGGTCGAGATAGGCATAGGCCGCGATGTAGGTGGGGACGGCGAGGGGCAGCAGCAGCGCCCAGTCGAGCAGGCGCCTGCCCCGGAACTCGTAGGCTGCGACGAGCCAGGCCGCCCCGGTGCCGACCACCACGACGACGATCCCGACCCCGGCGAGCAGGAACCCGGTCTCGACGAGCGCCGGGGGCAGGACATGGGCGAGGAGATGGGGCCAGAGCCCGCCGGAGCCCTGCAGCGCCTCCAGCCCCAAGGCCGCGACCGGGGCCAGGACCAGGAGGGCGGTGAGCCCGGCGGCGAGCGTCCAGGCCCGCAGCCACGGGCCGCGCGACTGCGCAGCCGCAGCGGGACGGGACCGGGCGGGCACCGCCACCCGGCGCACGGCCGCCGGCGGACCCGACGGCACGAAGGCTCCTCCCTCCACGGCGGCTCCGTTGTCCTGGACGATGACGGGAC
Organism: Methylobacterium frigidaeris; assembly: GCF_022179185.1. Lineage (GTDB taxonomy): Bacteria > Pseudomonadota > Alphaproteobacteria > Rhizobiales > Beijerinckiaceae > Methylobacterium > Methylobacterium frigidaeris. Next base: position 33,816 of record NZ_BPQJ01000017.1, read on the forward strand.
GGGCCCGGGCGGGACTAGCGGTCGAACCCGACCTTATCGACGAGCAGGCTCGCCGCCTTGCGGTTGCGGGCGATCTCGACGAGCGGGGTGGCGTCGACCTTGAGCGGGCCGAGGGCCGTCAGCAGCGGGTCGGCCGCGACGCCGGGCTTCACCGGGTACTCGTAATCGGCCTTGGCGTAGAGCGCCTGCGCGTCGTCGGAGGCGAGGTACTCGAGCAGCTTGACGGCGTTGTCGCGGTTCGGGGCGGACTTGGCGACCACCGCACCCGAGACGTTGACGTGGGTGCCGCCGCCCTGGAAGGTCGGCAGCACCACCTGGATGCCCTCGCCCCACTTCTTCTGCTCCGGGCCGCCCCGGCCGCTGCGCATCAGGCCGACATAGTAGGAATTGCCGAGCCCGATGTCGCAGAGATCGGCGACGATGTCGCGGGCGACGTCGCGGTCGCCGCCGCCGGCCTTGCGGGCGAGGTTGTCCTTCACCCCGCGCAGCCAGGCCTCGGTCTTCGCCTCGCCGTGCTTGACCAGATGGGCGGCGATCAGCGCGGTGTTGTAGGGGTGCTGGCCGGAGCGCAGGCAGATCTTGCCCTTCCACTTCGGGTCTGCCAGGTCCTCGTAGGTCAGCCCGGCGAGGTCGCGCAGGTCCGGATCGGCATAGGCCACCCGGGCGCGGGTCGAGAGGGCGAACCAGCGCCCCTCCGGGTCGCGAAGGTTGGCGGGGATCGCCGCCTCGAGGGTGGGCGAGCGCACCGGCTGGGCGAGGTCGCGGTCGACGAGCTCGATCAGGTTGCCGATATCGACCGTCATCACGACGTCGGCGGCGGAGCGGGCGCCCTCGGCCGCGACGCGCTCGGCGAGACCCTTGTCGACGAACACCGTGTTGACCTTCACGCCGCTCGCCTGGGTGAAGGCGTCGAGGAGCGGGCGGATCAGGCCGGGCTCGCGGGTGGTGTAGAGGTTCACTTCAGTCTCGGCCCGGGCGGGGGCCGCGAGGGCGACGAGACCGAAGAGCGCGAGCGCGGTGCGTGACAGGGACAAGGGGCGCCTCCCGAGATTGGCGCCTCCTTGAGAAGCAAACCCGAAACAAAAGCAAGCGCGTTAGATTTTAGTTGTTTCAATGTAAGATCACGCAAGTCTCCGGACTAAGCCGCTTCCTCGTCGGGCAGGACCAGCACGGCGTCCGGCACCAGCGTCAGCCCGACGGCGTCGCCCGGCCCGTAGGGTCCCGGCCCGGGCAGGCGCGCCCGCAGCGGCCCTGAGAGGCCCGGCACGCCGAGATGGAGGAGGCTCGCCGCGCCCAGGAAGGTGCGGCGCGCGACCTGCGCAGGCATGCCCTCGCCGGGGGGGCCGACCCGCAGGGCCTCGGGCCGCAGGCAGACCCGGACCGCCGCACCCTCGGGCAGGTGGGGGGCCGGCACGATGCCTAGGGGCGTCTCGGCCCGCCCGGCCTCGACCCGGGCCGGGATCTCGGCCGCGTCGGCGAGGAAGCGGGCGGCGAACAGGCTCTCGGGGCGGCGGTACAGGGCCTCGCCGGTGGCGACCTGGACGATGCGGCCGCGGCGCATCAGGGCGATGCGGGTCGCCACCGCGAGCGCCTCCTCGGGATCGTGCGTCACCATCAGGGCGGTGGTGCCGGTGCGGCGCAGGAGCGCCACGGTGTCCTCCCGCACCCGGTCGCGCATGCGCCGGTCGAGATTGGAGAAGGGCTCGTCGAGGAGCAGCAGCCGCGGCCCCGGCGCCAGCGCCCGCACCAGCGCCACGCGCTGCTGCTCGCCCCCCGACAGGGTCTGGGGATAGGAGCCGGCATGGCCCGCGAGGCCGACCTGCTCCAGGAGCTCGTCGGCCGCCTCGCGGGCGGCGACCGGCTGGCCTTTCAGACCGAAGCGGATGTTCTCCCGCACGGTGAGGTGAGGAAACAGGGCGTAGTCCTGGAACATCAGGCCGACGCCGCGCGCCTCCGGCGGCACGGCCGCGCCCTCGCCGGCGACGAGGCGCCCGTCGAGCCGCACCGTGCCGGCATCCGGCGCCTCGAGCCCGGCCACCACCCGCAGAAGCGTGCTCTTGCCGCAGCCCGAATCCCCCAAGAGCGCCATCACCTCGCCGGGGCGCACGGTGAGCGAGACGCGATCGAGGGCCTGCACCCGGCCGAAGCGGCAGGCCAGGTCCTCCACCGCCAGGGCGGGCGCCGGGCGGGACGGGGCCGGTTCGGTCATCACGGAACTCCTCGCGGGGCGGGCCGGTGCGTCGCGCTCATACACGCGCCGGTGGGGGTGGGCGAGGGCCAGGGAAAAGGGTGGAGGCCTGCACCGATCCGGCACGGGGCCCGCCGTCACAGGGTCAATCGGGCGTTAAGCCGATTCATCGAATCCTGCGCGTCGCCGCGGCCCCGAGGGGCCGGCGGCTAAGCGGACTTGCGTTGGCAGGCCAACGCTTCGTCCGCTTAGGCTTTTGTTTTGTCGCAGATTTTTGTCGCAAAACCGGCAACCACTTTTGCGAAATCTGCTTGGTCGCGAAGGGTATCGGGCGTATGCGTAACCTGTCGGGCGAGAGGAGCACCGTCGAGGGCGGCACCGTGGTGGCGTTCCGGCGCAAGGAGCGGACCGCCCGAGTGGGCCACGGGCTGGACCACGAACTCGCCCCCAGCCCCCGCGTCGCCGCCGCGCGGCGCGACCAGCGCAGCCTGATGGACACGGTCTACGAGGCCGGCACCCTGCCGGTGGCGGCGGGCGACCGGGAGACCAAGCTCCTGGCCTCGCGCCTGCTCGTCTACGGCTTCCTCACCATCGACGAGATCGACGAGGACGGCGCCACCCGCCGCCTGCGCCCCTCCGAGGCGGTCCGCGCCGGCCGCGAGCGCCCCTGGCGCCTGTCGCGAGCCTCGCGCGGCGTGAGCCTGTCGGTGCCGATCCCGGCCTTGGACGGGTTCCTGTTCGAGATGGCGTGAGGGCTCGGCCGCTCGCCCCCGTCGAGCCGAGGTCGACACGCCGCCTGCCTGCGAAAATTGACATTCCGAAGCGGATCACCGACACGGGCGCCCGCCGCGACCGGCGCCGGTCGGGCGGCCCGGCCGGCGCCGCGGGCGTCGGGTTTCCCGGTTCGGAGCAGTGCATTGACGAGCCTTGCCGCCGGGCGCCGCCCCGGCCGCGCCGCCTCCGTGGGTCTCCTCGCGGAGCGCCTCCTCGATCTCGGGGCGCGCAGCCACGGGGCGGCCTGCGCGCTGCTCGTCGTGCTGTCGCTGGTCTGCTTCCTGCCGGGCTTCGCCTCTCTCCAGCCGATGGACCGGGACGAGCCGCGCTTCGCCCAGGCCTCGAAGCAGATGCTGGAATCGGGCGACCTCGTCGATATCCGCTTCCAGGGCGAGGCCCGGCACAAGAAGCCGGTCGGCATCTACTGGGCCCAGAGCGCCGTCGTGGCCGCCGGCGAGGCCCTCGGCGTGCCGGGCGCCCGCACCATCATCTGGCTCTACCGCATCCCCTCGCTGATCGGCGCCCTCGCCACGGTGCTCCTGAGCTACTGGACCGCGCTCGCCTTCCTGCCGCGGCGCCAGGCGCTGCTGGCCGCCGCCCTCGTCGGCGCCTCCGTCATGCTGTCGGCCGAGGCGCGGCTCGCCAAGACCGACGCGCTCCTCACCGCCTGCGCGATCGCTGCCATGGGGGCGCTGGCCCAGGCCTGGATGACCCGGGCCGCCGCGGCCCGCCTGCCGAGCCTCACGGTCCTGACCTTCTGGCTCGCGGTTGCGACCGGCATCCTGGTCAAGGGGCCGATGGTGCCGATGTTCGCCGGCCTCGCGGCCCTGTGCCTCTCGATCGTCGCGCGCTCCGGCGCCTGGCTGAAGGCGCTCCGGCCGGGCCTCGGCCTCGTCCTGGTGCTGGTCCTCGTCGCGCCGTGGTTCGTCGCCATCACGCTCAAGAGCGGCGGCGCCTTCTACGGCGAGGCGGTGGGGCACGACATGCTCGGCAAGGTCGGCACCGCCCAGACCCAGCACTGGGCGCCGCCCGGCACCTACCTCGTCGTCATCTTCGCCACCTTCTGGCCCGCGGCGGCCTTCGCCGCGATGGCGCTGCCCTTCGCCTGGGCGAACCGCCGGGAGGACGGGGTCGCCTTCCTGATCGCCTGGGTGCTGCCGTCCTGGCTCGTCTTCGAGGCGGTGCCGACCAAGCTGCCGCATTACGTGCTGCCGCTCTGCACGGCCCTGGCGATCCTGGCGGTGACCGCGGTCGCCCGCGGGGCGGTCCATCGCGACCGGCCGGGGGCGCGGCTCGTGGCGCTGCTGGTGCCGTTCATCCCCGCCGGTTTGACGGTCGGCCTCTGCGTCGCCGCCTGGCGCCTCGACGGGGTGATCCCGTGGGCGGGGCTGCCGCTGCTCGTAGCGGCGAGCGCGGTGGCGTTCCTCGCCTGGCGCACCTTCGTGGACGGCTTCCCCGAGCGCGCGCTCGCCGTCGCGGTGCTCGCCGGCGCACTCCTCGGACCGGCGGTGTTCGGGCTCACCCAGCCGGCGCTCGCCGCCCTCAAGGTCTCGCCGCGGCTCGCCGCGTTGCGCGACGCGCTGCCCTGCCCGAATCCGAGGGCCGCGACGCTGGGCTACCGCGAGCCAAGCCTGGTCTTCCTCGTCGGCACCGACCTCGCGATGCTCGATTCCGCCGAGGAGGCCGCCGCCTTCCTCAAGCAGGGCGGCTGCCGCCTCGTCTATGTCGAGGATCGCTTCGCCAGGGCCTTCGCGGCAGCGTCAGCTGCCGGCAGACCGCCGCAGCCGGTCGGCCGCGTGACGGGCTTCAACATCAACGGCGGGAAGCCGGTCGGCCTGTCGGCCTATGCGGTGACGCCGTGACCCACCACCCGCACGAGAGCGCACACGTCATGTCGGATCAGGCGGCAATCCGCCTCAGCGTCGTGGTTCCGGTGAAGAACGAGGCCGGCAACATCGCCCCCCTCGTCGCCGAGATCGCGACGTCCTGCGCCTCTTTGAGCCCGTTCGAGATCGTCTACGTCGACGACGGCTCGACCGATGCCACCCCGACGGCCCTGGCGGAACTGCGGTCGCGCCATCCGGAGCTGCGCGTGCTGCGCCATCGCGAGAGCTGCGGCCAGAGCGCGGCGGTGCGCACCGGGGTGCTGGCGGCGCGGGGCGAGCTGGTGGCGACGCTCGACGGCGACGGCCAGAACGACCCGGCCTTCATCCCGGCGCTGGCGGCGGCGCTCGCCGCCGCAGGGCCGGGGGCAGGCCTCGCCCAGGGCCAGCGGGTCGGCCGCAAGGACGGGCGGCTGAAGATGATCCAGTCGCGCATCGCCAACGGGGTGCGCGGCCGCATCCTCAAGGATTCCACGCGGGATACCGGCTGCGGCCTCAAGGTCTTCCGCCGGGCGGTGTACCTGCGCCTGCCCTACTTCGACGCGCTCCACCGCTTCATGCCGGCCCTCGTCGCCCGCGAAGGCTTTTCCGTCGTCCATGCCGACGTGGTCGACCGGCCGCGCTTCACCGGCCGCTCGAATTACGGCCTGTTCGACCGGCTCTGGGTCGGCATCCTCGATCTCGCCGGGGTGTGGTGGCTGATCCGCCGCCGGCGCCGGGTGCCGCAGGTCGAGTTGGTCGTCCCGGCCGGGCAAGTCGCTCCAGGCGGGCAAGTCGCTCCAGCCGGGCAGGTCACCCCGGCCGGAACGGAGTAGCCCGGATGGTCGCCGACATCATGCACGGGCTCAGCGCCTATTTCTGGTCGCTGTTCACCGGCCCGGTCGACCTCGTGCTGATGGTCGGCCTCGTCGGGCAGGGGCTGTTCACCGCCCGCTTCCTGGTCCAGTGGATCGCCAGCGAGCGGGCGGGGCGCAGCGTGATCCCGCTCTCGTTCTGGTTCCTGTCCCTCGGCGGCTCGGCGGTTCTTCTCGGCTACGCGCTCTACCGGCGCGACCCGGTCTTCATCCTCGGCCAGAGCCTCGGCACGGTGATCTACCTGCGCAACCTCGCCCTGGTGTTCCGCGAGCGGCGCAACACCAGCGCGTAAAGAGGCGCCCCGGGGCGCCGGGGCGCCGAAAGCCTCAGCCCTTCTTCTTGTAGTCGAAGGCCGGGGCCTTGCTCAACTCGTCCTTGGTGGCGTTCACGGTCGCCTTCCAGCCGTCGCCGTCGCGGACCAGGGTCACGCTGTCGGGGCTGACCGCGACGTAGCGCTCGCCGATGCCGAGGATCACCGCCTGCACGGTCTTGCCGTCGACGATCACGAGGTCGGCGATGTCGCCGACGGACTCGTTCTGGGCATTGGTGACCTTGGTGCCGAGGATGCGCGAGGTCACCGCCGCGGCAGGCTCGAGGGTGATGAACTGCACCGTGGCGGTCTTGACCTGCTGGGTCGTCATCGCGCCGGTCGCGCCCGGCTGCGTCGCGGTCTGGGCCAGGGCCGACCCGCAGGCGAGCAGGAGGGCGGCCGTCGCGAGGGCGGTCTTCAGCGTCATGGGGGTAAACTCTCCGAGGGGGCCCTGCACCCGTGGGGCGGCGCGGGCCTGTGCGCAGAACGGGCATGCAGCGGCAGGGTTCCGCATCGTCAGGTTTTACGGCGATCGACGCGCAGCGGCCTGGTGCAACGCGGCCACGCTGCCCCCATCTAGGGAGCTTGAGCCGCGCATGGCGGCGAGACAGGGGAACAGCATGGACGGTCACGTGTACGGAGCGCTCGGGCAGCCGGGCGTCGGCTTCCTGATGGCCATCGTCATCGGGGCGCTGGCCGGCTGGCTGGCGGAGCGCTTCATGAACTCCAACATGGGCCTGCTCGGCAACATCGTGCTCGGCATCATCGGCGGCGTGGTCGGCAACTTCCTGGCGGCGCAGCTCCACATCCCGGTCTTCGGATTCTGGCGCAACCTGTTCTCCGCCACCATCGGGGCGGTCATCATCATCGCGGTGGTGCGGGCGGTCCGGGGCGAGCGGCGCTACTGACCTTCCTGACCGATCGCGTCCTGCGCACCGGCAAGCCCGACCGGGCGCCGGCGCGAGTGCGCCGGACGCCTTCGCAGAACGGCGGAGGCACACATGCATGGCGCGCCGCGCGGCGGCGCGTCACGCCCCATTTGCCCCCGCGGCTCAGACATCTTAAGTCACCGTTGCGCCGCGAGGGGTTCGCGGGCGCTTCTCCGTCTCGAAACCCCTTGCCGTCCCGGATCCCATGGCCGTCGTCCTCGATCTCCTGCGCAACGACCAGCGCCCGCGCCACCCGGAGAAGGCGCATCGGCCCGACCAGCCGATCCTGCGCAAGCCGGACTGGATCCGCGTCAAGGCGCCGGGCTCGCCGAAATGGGCCGAGACCAACGCCATCGTGCGCGAGAACAAGCTCGTGACGGTGTGCGAGGAAGCGGGCTGCCCCAATATCGGCGAGTGCTGGGAGAAGAAGCACGCCACCTTCATGATCATGGGGGATACCTGCACCCGGGCCTGCGCGTTCTGCAACGTGCGCACCGGTATGCCGGACGCCCTCGACGCCGCCGAGCCCGAGCGGGTGGCCGAGGCCGTGGCCAAGCTCGGCCTTCACCACGTCGTCATCACCTCGGTCGACCGCGACGACCTCAAGGACGGGGGCGCGGCCCATTTCGCCGCGGTGATCGGCGCGATCCGGCGCCTGAGCCCCACCACCACGGTCGAGATCCTGACCCCCGACTTCCTGCGCAAGGACGGCGCCCTGGAAATCGTGGTGGCGGCGCGCCCCGACGTGTTCAACCACAACCTCGAGACCGTGCCGTCGAAATACCTGACGGTCCGCCCCGGCGCCCGCTACTTCCATTCCATCCGCCTGCTGCAGCGGGTGAAGGAGCTGGACCCCACCATCTTCACCAAGTCCGGGATCATGGTGGGCCTCGGGGAGGAGCGCAACGAGGTGCTCCAGCTGATGGACGACCTGCGCTCGGCCGAGGTCGACTTCCTGACCATCGGCCAGTACCTGCAGCCGACGAAGAAGCACCACCCGGTGCTGTCCTTCGTGACGCCGGACGCGTTCAAGGCCTACGAGACCACGGCCTACGCCAAGGGCTTCCTGCTCGTCTCGGCGACGCCGCTCACCCGCTCCTCCCACCATGCCGGCGAGGATTTCGCCCGGCTCAAGCAGGCCCGGCTCGACCGGCTGGGGACCGTCTGACTCGATGCCGAGCTTCCGCACCACCCGCACCGTTCGCCACAGCCCGACGGAGATGTTCGACCTCGTCGCCGATGTCGAGCGCTACCCCGAATTCCTGCCGCTCTGCGATTCCTTACGGGTGCTGCGCCGGCAGGAGGGCGAGGACGGCACCGAGACCCTCGTGGCCGACATGGGAGTCGGCTACAAGGCGATCTCGGAGCACTTCACCACCCGGGTCCGCCTCGACCGCCCGAACCTGAAGATCCTGGCCGAGTACATCGACGGCCCGTTCCGCCACCTCGAGAACCGCTGGACGTTTCGCGAGGCGCCGAACGGCGGCTGCACGGTCGAGTTCTTCATCACCTACGAGTTCAAGAGCCTGGCACTGGGCTTGCTCATGGGCAAGATGTTCGACAGGGCATTCCGCAAGTTCACGGATGCGTTCGAGAGCCGGGCGGACCGGTTGTACGCGCGGGCGTGAGACCGCCATCCCCCTGGATGGCCGTTGACCGATGCACCGCGATCGGCGCCCCCCGCGCTGGCGATCCGGCTCGCGGGCCCCCCAACCCGTCATCGTGGCAGGTCGCCGCAGCGCTGCGGTCCCTTATGCGTGATGCCAACGGTCCGGGAGACTGACCGACGCGCCACCGGTCCGCCATACCTGGAACCCGAAGGCCCGGACGAAGCCCCGAAGCGAGAGCAGGACTTCTCTGGCGAGCACGTGGGCAGCACCGACATCCTGCACGGACCAGAGCACAGGCACATCGGCGCTGGCGCGCGGGCCTGATGCGCCTTGCATCGGCAATCTCCCTTTGCTCAAGCCGAAAATCAATCCAATACAATCGATGCATCAACTTATCGATGGCTGATTTATATTTTAATCTTGTCTCTTAGGCAAATACTTTAGATTGCGCAGTCAATTTACGTTCTTACTTCTATTATTTATCAATAGTATTGTGAATTTTAATATTTGAGACAAATTTATTTTCCTTCAGAACCACCGAACACTCGTCCGGCAATGATCTGCACCCTGTTGCAGCGAGAAGTATGATATGGTGATATTCAGGCACAAGGCCGAGCAGTGACTGCACGCGGAGGCCGAAGGCATGAATCGGACATCCTTCACGATTGTACTCGCATGCGCTGTTGCAGCCGCATTCTGCAACCATGCCCGCGCCGAGACCTCAACGAAGCCGTGGCTCGACGGATCCGGCCTTCTACCGCCGAGGCACAATCCCGCCCGGGTACCGCCAGCCACGGCACCGGGCACGACCGATGACGCCGCGATGGTCCCAGCCGTTCCGCTCGCGGCGCTGACGCAGGAGGCAATCCTCCTGTTCGATGCAGGCTCACAGTCGAACCGGCATTACGATCTCGTGACCTGCCTCGATGGGCTCACCTTCGGCTTCGGAAACTGGCCGCAAGCCGAGATCGGCGCGTTCTTCTCCGCGCTCATGATGGATGCAGCCGCCAAGGCTGCGGTGATACGGCGCTTCGCAGAAGCCTTCGAAGCGGATCCGGCAGCCTGGGCAGCCTTTCGAAGGAGCGCCAGCCTGACACAGTCGGGCGCGACACAGGACGCCGTCGAGACCGGCATCATGCGTCTGCTGGTCAGCGCGCCGAAGAAGAATTCGCCCGTTAGAGCGAACACGGACGGGACCTGCAGGGCGCAAGCCCCTGTCTCCGGTGCCTTCTATCAAACCCACCGTGCTTGGCTTCTTCCAGCGGTGCGACGAGCCTTCCGCGATCCGGACGTCGTGGCTTTCCAGGTTCGATATTGGGAGCAGGACGTCATCACGCCCGCGATCAAGCATCAGCAGCTCTTGGGCCTGCCAGCGGACGGCATTCTCCTGATGGCGTTCTACGAATCCAACCCGGGTCAGGTCCCCACCCTGCAGGCCGCACTCAAGAAGAAGCATGCTCCACAAACGCTCCGGGCCGGCGGCCAGTCATGGCAATGGAATGCACCGCCGAGCCATCTTGGATCGGTCACGATCGAGGACTGGCACAAGCTCCTCGTTTGGCAAGCCATGTGTCCCTCCTCAACGAATAAATTCCGGATTAGAAGCAGAAACATCGCCTACTTCTCGAAGTATCTGTCTCACCAATTCATCCTTCCGCGCGAGAGGAAATCAAACCAAACCACGGTTCCAGACGCAGGAAGCCCCGAGAATTGCAATCCCTCGCTCGTAAAAATGAGAAAAACATCGTAAACCTCTGAGAAGATGAAAAAAGACGGATACGCATCTTGGATTGGTGGAAAAGTCCATCGAACCAGGATGTCGACTAAGGATTGCCAGTCCGAGCGCCAGCTTCATAGACGCACGCTGAAATGGCGTGATGCCGGCCGACCTATTTGAGATAAATATGAAGAAAATCTACTGAAGCTCTCCGCTCCGGCCGAGACTTAAGGGGTCTTCGCGTCAGCCCGTGGGACGATGCGGGGGCATCACGAAGACGGGCGGCGTAGACGCGTCGCACAGGACGGTGTGGAGCTTTCATATCCATCTGCCGGAGGAGACCCGATCAGTAGGCTGGTCGAGGTCGCAGGCTGCACGCTGGACGGGTCACGCAGCCCCCTTGGATGCCGCGCCCGCCTCCTGGAACGGGCACCTCCGTCACCGCCCCGGCAGCACCACCCCGAGATCGATCCCGCTTCCCATCGCCACGTAGCCCGCGCGGTTCGGGTGCAGCCGGTCGCCCTTGCCGCCGGTGGTGCTCTCCGGAACCATCTCGGGGCGCAAGCCCCCGGTCGCCGGGTCGAGGGTCGCGGCATCGAAATCCACTACGGCGTCGAACAGGCCCGAGTCGCGGAGGAAGGCGTTGAGGCCGCGGCGCTTCTCGTCCTGCTCGGGGTGGCCGTGGGCGGCGCTGGAGCTACCCTTGGCCGAGGTGAGGGTGGCGCCGATCACCCGCACCCCGGGGATGCGGGCGCGCAGGCGGGCGACGCCCTCGCGCATGCCGGCCTCCACCGCCTGAAGCGAGGCCTCGCCGTTGCGGCTGAAGTCGTTGATGCCTTCGAGCCAGATCACGCTGGCGACGCCCGACAGCCCGATCACGTCACGGTCGAGCCGGGACAAAGCCGAGGGCCCGCCCGGGAAGGGTTTCTGAGGCCCGTACTGCGCCGGGCCGATCACCTGGTTGCCGCCGATGCCGGCATTGACCACCGCGACGCGGTTGCCGAACCGCGCGTGCAGGCGGCGCGCCAGCACGTCGGGCCAGCGGTCGTCGCCGTTCATCGTCGAGGCGGTGCCGTCGGTGATCGAATCGCCGAAGGCGACCACGACGGGGGTCGGGGCGCTCACCGCCATGTCGACGGCGTCGAGGAAGAACCATGAGGCGGTGGAGTACGGGAAGGCGGCCTCTCCCTCGTCGGCCCCCCGGGCGCCGGCGCCCGGTGCCGTACTGTAGGAGGTCTGCAGCGCCTTGGCGTGCCAGGTCATCGGCCCGCTCAGCCCCACGACGTGGAGCGAGACCGCGAGCTTGCGCCCGGCCAGCAGCGGGGCGTCCGGGTCGGCCGCGAAGGGCAGGGCGACCGGGTCGGACCAGGCCTCGCCCCCGGGCGGGACCGTGACCCGGTCCTGGCCGGCGAAGCGTACCGGGCGGTTGGTGCCCGGCACCAGGGCCGCGCCGCCGAGCTGCAGCCCGGCATGGACGCCGTCGAGGGTCAGCGGCCGGGTGCCGAAGGCGTTGGAGATCCTGAGGCGGGCCTCGCGGCCCCAGACGTCCGGCCGCAGCACCAGCCGCAGGGTCTGGTCGCGGGCGCCCTCGGCCGGGTCGGGGAAGGCGAAGCTCTGGTCGGGCTGCGCCGAGGGGTTGCCGACCGGGTAGGGGCCCTGGACCGAGCCGGCCCAGGCGGTCGCCCAGTGGCGGGCCCCTTCGGGGGTGTCCTGCGCCCGGGCCGGAGCGGCGAGGAGCCCGAGACAGAAAGCGGCCATCGCCGCATCGCGCCAGCGCATCGTCATCCTCCCGCTCGCGGGCGCCGTCGCCGCGCCCCTGGCGACAGGCAGAGCATGCCGACCGGAAAATCGCCAGTCGCTGCGTGCGGAATGTGCGCTGGAGCACGCCGGGGACGACGGTCCGCGCCTAACCTCCGGCTACTTCGCGAGGTCCCGATGCCGCCGCAGATCGTTCGGCGATCGGCCGCGGCTTTTGTCGTCCTGCCGCGACCTTCCAAGCCGACCCGACCCCGTGCGATCCGGCATCGTCGACCGACCACGCGAGGCTCCGGAGTCCCACCCTGCCCGAAGGGGGTGCTCGATGACCCATCCGTGGCCCCATCACCACACCGACGGTTCGGTGCACTACACCCATTGCTGGCCCGAGGCGGTCGAGGTCCTGCCGGCCTCCGAAGCGGCGCGGCCCGACTGGCGCCGGCGCCTGCGCGGCGCCGCCGGCATGGTCGGCGCCTCCGGCCTCGCGGCCGGGGCGATCTGGTTCGCCATGCTGTGCGATCCCACCGTCTCCCGCGCCGCCCTGCCGCCCTCGGCGGATGTCTGCACCAATGCCGGCCATGCCGTGCGGGTGTGGTTCGACGCCGAGACCGCGCGGCGCGCCCGCGTCGCCGCGGCGCCCCACCAGCACGCCTTCAACAGCATGCTGCTGTGGTACCGCTCGGCCGAGGGCAAATGCGCCGCCGGCCGCACCCAGGAGGCGGTCCGCAGCTTCCAGGCCCTCGAGCGGATGATCGCCGGGTTCGACGCGAACCGCGAGGACCGGGACGAGGCCGGAAGCTGAAGGCCTTGCGCACGGCATCGGTTCGCGCTTGGCTCCCCCGGCAATGACGGGAGGGGCGGGATGCCGGATGGTCTGACCTTCGTGCTGGTGCACGGCGCCTGGCACGGCGGCTGGTGCTGGGTGCGCGTCGCGGACATCCTGCGGGCGGAAGGCCACCGGGTCTTCACCCCGACCTGCACCGGCCTCGGCGAGCGGGCGCATCTCCTCTCCGGGAGAATCACCCTCGACACCTTCGTGCGCGACGTCGCCGGGACGATCGTGGCCGAGGAGCTGAGCGACGTCGTGCTGGTCGGGCATTCCTTCGGGGGCCTGGCGATCAGCGGCGTCGCCGAGCAGATGCCGGAGCGGCTGCGCCACCTCGTCTACCTCGATGCCCTGATCGCGGAACCGGGCCGCGCGCCCTTCGACGGGCTGCCGCCCGAGGTGGTGGCGGCCCGCCGCCGCGCGGCGGAAGACTCGAGCGGGGGCCTGAGCCTGCCGCCGCCGCCGGCCGCGGCCTTCGGGGTGCTCGACCCGGCGGATGCGGCGTGGGTGGAGCGGCGCCTGACCCCGCACCCCTTGAGCACCTACGAGAGCACGCTGCCGATCCGTGGCCCGGTCGGCAACGGCCTGCCGCGCACCTACGTCGATTGCACGGCGCCGTCCTATCCCACCCTCGATCGCGTCAAGGCGTGGGTGCGGGGCCAGCCCGGCTGGGGCTGGCGCGACCTCACCACCGGCCACGACGCGATGGTGAGCGCGCCGGGGCCGCTCGCCGACCTGCTGGTCGAGCTCGGCCGGACCTGAGCCTTATCCCATCGTCACGACGGTGCGGCCGGGATCGATCTCGATCAGGCGCAGTCCGAAGCTGCGGCCCTCCTGCGCCTCCCAGTCGGCGAGCACGGCGTTGACCCGTTCGGGGCCGTGCTCGGCCAGGGTGCGGGTGCCCACCGGCTCCTCGATGGCGTGCATGATCTCGCCCATCAGCCGGGCGCGGGCCGGCTCCTCGGCGGGCCCGGCGGCGTCGCAATAGGCCGTGACGATCTGCTCCGACAGGGCCTCGATCACGGCCTGGTTCACGGAGGTCATGCCCATGCTTCGCTCTCCCGTTCGGCGGGGCCGTTGTCCATCGACCCGCCCCTTGAACCGGGACAACGCGGCCGGGCGTGGGCGGTGCCGCTTGCCGGCCGCCGGCGATCCGGATCACACCGCCTGCTGCTGGCCCACGGCACGGTGGGCGGCCAGCGTCACCACCTCGGCGGAGGGGGCGTCCTTCTGGCCCTGGCCCATCATGAAGATCACCGGGTTGCGCGGCATGTAGCCGGGGTTGCGGCGCAGGTTCAGCAGTTGCTGCAGCTCCACCGCGGTCAGGTCCTTCGGCGTGGCGTCGCGCCAGACATGGCCCGGCGAGGCGGTGCGCGCGAAGGGCCACCAGGAGCGGCGCTCGGTCTCCACCTGCAGCACGAGCTTGCCGGTGAGGGTCTTGCGGAAGTTGAAGCGACCCGTGATGGCCATGACGCGTCCCTCCATTCCCGGACAACCTGATCCCGGATCACCATTCCGGATCACCCTGGACCTGTGCTGTTTAGCACGGCACTAACATGGGGCGGCCACGCTTGCCGGAAAAGCCGATCGCATGCGATCGGCACCGATTGCACGCATTCGGCTCACAGCTGCGCTGCCGCACCCCACCGGACTAACGGTTGCGATGCCGAAACGCTCCCTCACGCTCGATGCCGCACTGATCGCCCGGGCCCATCCGCATGCGGTGACCGCCGATTGGCGCGGCCCCGGCTACGGCATGGCGCTGATGGGCGAGGCGGAGGCCGATGCGCGCCTCGACTCGGCCATGGCCGAGAAGCCGGGCGATCCCGGCACCCTGTGGCTGTTCGCTTACGGCGCCCTGATGTGGCGGCCGGAATTCCCGTTCTCGGAGCGCCGCGAGGCGAGAGTGCGGGGCTGGCACCGCCGGTTCTGCCTGTGGCAGCACGGCTTTCGCGGCACGCCGGAGCGGCCCGGCGTGATGCTCGCCCTCGATCGCGGCGGGCAGTGCCGCGGCCTCGCCTACCGCCTCGCCGGCGACGACCTGCGGGCGGCCGTACGGCCGGTCTGGCGCCGGGAGATGCGCGGGCGCGGCTACGTTGCCCGCTGGCTCGCCGCCGAGACCGCGGAGGGGCCGGTGCCGGCCCTGGCCTTCGTGGCCGACCGGACGGGCGGGCGCTACGCGGGCCGGCTCACCGACGCGGAGATCGCCGCGCACATCGCGGCCGCCTGCGGCCCCATCGGCCCGAGCGCCGAGTACCTGCTCAACACCGTGGCGGCCTGCGAGGCGATGGGCATCCGCGACCGCCACCTCTTCACGATGCAGGCGCTGGTGGCCGGGCGGCTCGCCGCCTGCGACGAGCCCGCGGATCAGAACAGCCCGACGCCGATCCCGGGCTCGCGCCGCGGCGGGTAGCCGTAGGGGCCGGTCGAGACGCCGTAATAGGGCAGGACCGGCGCGTAGCCGAAGCCGAGGAGCGGGCGGGGCGGCGGCTCGGCCAGGATCACATCGGCCTGGACCTCCGCCTCGAGCGCGACGGCGGGAGGCGGCGGGGGCGGCGCCCGCCAGCCGGCGGAGAACGCGGCCCCACCACGCGCCGCGTAGCCGGCGGGCATGTCGGCCGCCATCGCCGGCAGGGCCGTGAGGGCGGCCGCCAGGGGCAACCAGGCCAGCATCATGCGGAGCGTCATGAGTTCGAGCCTCGGGAAGAGCGGTCTTACGGACAAGCTTCGCCGGGACAAGCTTCACTGGGGCATCCCGGTTCCCCGGACCGTGCCCTAGATTGGTGAACGAACCGGAGGCCTTCAGCCGCCATGACCGAGCTGCCCTCCTTCTACGACGACCTCGCGGGCTGCCTCGCCGAGGCCTGGCGCCGGCTGGAGGAGGGGGCGGCGCACCAGAGCGGCTTCCATACGCCCGCGCTGGCCACGCTCGGCCGCGACGGCGCCCCGCGCCTGCGCACCGTGGTCTTGCGCGGAGTCGACCGGGCGGCCCGCACGCTGCGCATCCATTGCGACGCCCGCTCCGACAAGGCCGCCGAGATCGCCGCCGATCCCCGGGCGGCGCTCCACGCCTACGACGCCAAGGCCAAGCTCCAGGTCCGGATCGAGGGCAGGGCCCGCCTGCACGGCGGGGACGAGGTGGCCCGTGCCGCCTGGGGCGCGTCGCGGCCGATGAGCCGGGTCTGCTACGGCACCGCACCGGGTCCTGGCACGCCGTTGCCGGCAGGCGGCGCCTCCGTGCAGCCGCAGGACGAAGGGGCGGTGGCGGCGGGATTTTCGGAGTTCCGCGTGGTGGTTCTCACCGTCGCCCGGCTCGAATTCCTGTATCTCGCCAGGTCGGGGCACCGGCGGGCGTTGTTCACCTGGAACGGGGAGGGGCAGGGAGCGACGTGGCTGGCGCCGTAGGCACGATCTCTTCCATCTCTCCGCGATGACGTGAAGCCGCGGGATTCCCTCTCCCGCACGACTTGTATCACCCTCACCCCCGGCCCCTCTCCCGCACGGGAGAGGGGAAGCGTGCTCGACCTCGCGAGGTCAGCGGAAATCCGCGCTCAACTCGCCGCGCGCAACCGCGCGAACCCGGCCTCGAGATCCCGCGTCAGGTCGTCCAGATCCTCCAGCCCGACCTGGAACCGCAATCCCGGCCCGCCGGGAGCCCAGGGATTGGCGGTGCGATAGGGCGCGCAGTCGAAAGGGATCACCAGGCTCTCGAAGCCGCCCCAGGAGAAGCCCATCCCGAACAGCTCCAGCCCGTCGAGCATCGCCGCCACCGCGGATTCGGGGCAGGGCTTGAGGATGATCGAGAACAGGCCCGAGGAGCCCAGGAAGTCGCGGGACCAGATCGCGTGGCCGGGATCCTCCGGCAGGGCCGGGTGCAGCACGCGGGCGACCTCCGGCCGGCCCTGGAACCAGCGGGCGAGCGTGAGCGCCTGCTCGCCGTGCTCGCGCAGGCGCAACGGCAGGGTGCGCAGGCCGCGCAACGCCAGGAAAACGTCCTCCGCGCCGGCGCACATCGCGAACTGGTCGAAGGTCCGCCGCAGGGCCGGCCAGTACTTGGCGTTCGCCGAGGTGAGGCCGAGCAGCAGGTCCGAGCCGCCCGACAGGTACTTGGTGCCGGCCTCAATGGCGATGTCGACGCCGCGCTCGTGCGGCGGGAAGAGCAGGGGCGTCGCCCAGGTGTTGTCCATCAGCACGCAGGCGCCGCGGGCGTGGGCCACCTCGGCGATGGCCGGGATGTCCTGCATCTCGAAGCTCTGCGAGCCCGGCGCCTCGGTGAGCACCGCCGCGGTGTTGTCGCGCATCAGATCGGCGATGCCGGCCCCGACCGTCGGCTCGTAATAGGTGGTCTCGACCCCGAAGCGCTTCAGGAACCCGTCGCAGAAGACCCGGGTCGGACGATAGGCGGAATCGGTCACCAGCAGGTGGTCGCCGGCCTTGAGGCAGGCGAGGAGCCCGACCGTGATGGCGGCGAGGCCCGACGGCGTGAGCACCGTGCCGGCGGCCCCCGCGAGCTCGGTCCAGGCGGCCTCGAGGGCGCGGACCGTCGGCGTGCCGGCGGTGCCGTAGGTATAGTCCGCCCGCCGGTTCTGAATCGCGTCGTAGCTCGGAAACAGCACCGTCGAGCCACGATAGATCGGTGTGTTGACGAAACCGTGCTGCTGCGACGGGTCGCGGCCGGCATGGACCAGGCGGGTGCGGGTGCCGAGGCGGCTCTTGTCTCGGGGCGGGGTGATACTCATCGGGCCTCTGGCGTGACAACATCGGGCGTGAGGATGCCGGGGCGGAGCACATCCCGGGCCGCCCGGCCGCGTCAAGCCTGGCGTGCGAGAGCCTTGCGCCCATCGCAACCTCGGCGCCGGCCGTCTACGCTGTTCGTCTACAGAGCCAACCCCTTGACCGGGCAGCGCCGTTCGCTTGGAATGCCTCTTGCTTAGGCAGCGTCCGTGCTTGGGCAAACGGGGGGCGGCCGCAGGGTGCCGCAACCGGAACGGGAGACGCAGACCGCATGAAGACCATCGTCGCGGCCCTGGCCTTCGGGCTCGGTGCCACCCTGCTGGCGGGCGCCGTCCAGGCGCAAGGAACGCTGAACAGCATCAAGCAGAAGGGTTACATCTCCTGCGGCTCGAACCCGGGGCTGGCCGGCTTCGGCGTGCCGGACGCGCAGGGCCGCTGGACCGGGCTCGACGTCGATTTCTGCCGGGCCCTGTCGGCGGCGATCTTCAACGACGTCACGAAGGTCCGCTTCATCCCGCTCTCGGCCAAGGACCGCTTCACGGCGCTCCAGTCGGGCGAGGTCGACATCCTGTCGCGCAACACCACCTGGTCGATGTCGCGCGACACCACGCTCGGGCTCGACTTCCCGGCCGTCAACTTCTACGACGGCCAGGGCTTCATGGTGAAGAAGAAGCTCGGCGTCACGTCGGCCAAGCAGCTCGACGGCGCCTCGGTCTGCACCCAGCAGGGCACCACGACCGAGCTGAACCTGGCCGACTACTTCCGGGCCAACAAGATGAAGTACGAGGTGGTGGCCTTCGCCAGCGCCGACGAGACCTTCAAGGCCTACGATTCCGGCCGCTGCGACGCCTTCACCACCGATGCCTCGGGCCTCTACGCCGAGCGCCTGCGCGCCTCGGCACCGGACGACAACATCGTGCTGCCGGAGATCATCTCGAAGGAGCCCCTCGCGCCGGCGGTGCGCCAGGGCGACGCCCAGTGGGCCGACATCGTCCGCTGGACCCATTACGCGATGCTGAACGCGGAAGAAGCCGGCATCACGCAAGCCAACGTCGACCAGATGGTGAAGTCGTCCGACAACCCGGACGTGAAGCGCATCCTCGGCACCGAGGGCAAGTACGGCACGGACCTGGGTCTCACCAACGACTGGGCCTACCGGATCATCAAGCTCGTCGGCAATTACGGCGAGGTGTTCGAGAAGAACGTCGGCCAGGGCTCGCCCCTGAAGATCCAGCGCGGCCTCAACGCCCTGTGGTCGAAGGGCGGCCTGCAATACGGCCCGCCGATCCGCTGACCGCATGACTGAGCGGCGCCCGGGCCTCCCGGGCGCCGTCCTCCGGCAACCACAGACGCGAGCACGCCACCCTTGCCGACGCAGCTTCCGGCCGATGCGCCGTCCGGTCCGCCCCGGGTCTCGCCCCTCTACGATCCCCGCATCCGCGGGGCGGCCTACCAGATCCTGCTGCTGCTCGCGGTCGGGGCGGTGGCCTGGATCGCGATCGGCAACGCCGCCGAGAACCTGCGCAATGCCCGCGTCGCCTCGGGCTTCGGCTTCCTCGGCAACACCGCCGGGTTCGACGTCAACCAGACGGTGATCCCCTTCGCCGCCGCGACCTCGACCTACGGCACCGCCTTTCTGGTCGGGCTCACCAACACCCTGATGGTGGCGGTGATCGGCATCGTGCTGGCGACGATCCTCGGCTTCGCGGTCGGCGTGGCGCGGCTGTCGCCGAACTGGATCGTGCGCACACTGGCCACCGTCTACGTCGAGGTCCTGCGCAACATCCCGCTGCTGCTGCAATTGCTGTTCTGGTACGTCGCGGTCCTGGCGAGCCTGCCTGCTGCCCGCGATTCCTACGCGCTGGGCACCTCGGTCTTCCTCAACCAGCGCGGATTGTACCTGCCGAAACCCCTGCTCGCGGCGGATGCCTGGGCCCTGCCCGTCGCCCTGGTCATCGGCCTCGTCGGGACCCTCGTGTTCCGGGCCCATGCCAAGCGCGAGCAGGCGCGGACAGGCCGGCGCCTGCCGGTTCTGGCGGTGGCCTCGGGCCTCATCCTCGGCCTGCCGCTCCTGACCTACGGGGTGCTGGCGCTGCTCGGCATCGCCCCGGTGGCGCTCGACTTTCCGGTGAAGGGGACCTTCAACCTGCGCGGCGGGATGCAGCTCTATCCCGAATTCGTCGCCCTGGTGGTCGGGCTTACGGTCTACACCGCCGCCTTCATCGCCGAGGTGGTGCGGGCCGGCATCCAGGCGGTCAACAGGGGCCAGACCGAGGCGGCCCGCGCCTTGGGCCTGCAACCCGGCCCGACCATGCGGCTGGTGGTGATCCCGCAGGCGATGCGGGTGATCGTGCCGCCGCTGACCAGCCAGTACCTCAACCTGACCAAGAACTCGTCGCTCGCCGTCGCCATCGGCTACCCGGACCTGGTCCAGGTCTTCATGGGCACGGTCTTGAACCAGACCGGCCAGGCCGTGGAGGTGGTGGCGATCACCATGGCGGTCTACCTGACGATCAGCCTCGTCACGGCGAGCGTGATGAACCTCTACAACCGGCGCGTCGCGCTGATCGAGCGGTGAGACCGACACGATGACCGCCGGCTCCCAGCCCCTGCCGCTCACCTTCGTCCGCCGCGAGGCGGTGCCCGCCGCCCCGCCCCCCTCCCTGGTGAGCGGGCCGCTCGCCTGGCTGCGCCAGAACCTGTTCTCCAGCCCGGCCAACGCCGTGATGACCCTGGCGGCGCTCGCGGTCGTCGCCCTCGTGGTGCCGCCGCTGCTTCGCTTCCTCGTCTTCGACGCGGTCTGGACCGGCGAGAACCGCGACGCCTGCCGGCCCGAGGTGATCGGCCGCCCGGTCGGGGCCTGCTGGGCCTTCGTGACGAGCAAGATCAACTACTTCATCTACGGCTCGTACCCGATCGAGGCGCGCTGGCGCCCGAACGTCTTCTTCGCCCTGATGGCGGTCGGCGTCGGGTGGCTGCTGTGGCTCGATGCGCCGAAGCGCGCGTGGGGGGCGCTCTACTTCTTCGTCGTCTTCCCGGTCGTCTCCTACGGGCTCCTTGCCGGCGTGCCGGCGCTCGGCCTGCCCGCCGTGCCGACGGCCCTGTGGGGCGGCATGCTGGTGACGCTGATCGTCTCGCTGGTCGGCATCGTCGCCTCGCTGCCGCTCGGCATCCTGCTGGCGCTGGGGCGGCGCTCGCGGCTGCCGATCGTGCGGCTGTTCTGCGTCATCTTCATCGAGTTCTGGCGCGGCGTGCCGCTGATCACCGTGCTGTTCATGGCCAACGTGATGCTGCCGCTGTTCCTGCCCGGCGACGTCACGGTCGACCGGCTGGCGCGGCCGCTCGTCGGCATCGCGCTGTTCTCCGCCGCCTACATGGCCGAGGTGGTGCGCGGCGGCCTGCAGGCGATCCCTCGCGGGCAGACCGAGGGGGCGATGTCGCTCGGCCTGAGCCCGTGGCACCGAATGCGCCTGATCATCCTGCCCCAGGCCCTGCGCATCGTGATCCCGGGCATCGTCAACAGCTTCATCGCCCTGTTCAAGGACACCAGCCTCGTCTCGATCGTCGGCATCTTCGACTTCATCCGCACGATCGAATCGGCCCGGGTCGATCCCGCCTGGGCGGCGCCGACCGTGGTGATGACCGGCTACGCCTTCGCGGCCCTGTTCTACTTCGTCTTCTGCTTCGGCATGTCGCGCTACGCCCGCTTCGTCGAGCGGCGGCTCGCGGCCGGCCAGACACGGTGAGATCCCCGATGGCTTCCTCTCCTATCCCGACCCTCCCCGAGACCGATCCGGACCTCGCCCCCCGCAACACCTCGGCCGCCCGGCTCGCCACCGCGCCGGTCGCGGTGTCGCTGGAGCGGGTCAACAAGTGGTACGGCGCCTTCCACGTCCTGCGCGACGTCGACCTCGCCGTGCGCAAGGGCGAGCGGATCGTGATCTGCGGCCCCTCGGGCTCCGGCAAGTCGACCCTGATCCGCTGCATCAACCGCCTGGAGGAGCACCAGGCCGGCCGCATCGTCGTCGACGGGATCGAGCTCACCAGCGACCTCAAGCGGATCGACGAGATCCGCCGCGAGGTCGGCATGGTGTTCCAGCACTTCAACCTGTTCCCGCACCTGACCGTGCTCGAGAACTGCACCCTGGCGCCGATCTGGGTGAAGAAGATGCCGAAGGCCGAGGCCGAGGCGGTCGCCATGAAGTACCTGACCCGGGTGAAGATCCCGAACCAGGCGCACAAGTATCCGGGCCAGCTCTCGGGCGGCCAGCAGCAGCGCGTCGCGATTGCCCGCTCCTTGTGCATGGCGCCCAAGATCATGCTGTTCGACGAGCCGACCTCGGCGCTCGACCCCGAGATGGTCAAGGAGGTGCTCGACACGATGGTGGGCCTCGCCGACGAGGGCATGACCATGCTCTGCGTCACCCACGAGATGGGCTTCGCCCGCCAGGTCGCCGACCGTGTGATCTTCATGGACGAGGGCCAGATCGTCGAATCGAACACCCCCGAGGCGTTCTTCCGCGCGCCGGCGCACGAGCGGACCCGGCTCTTCCTGAGCCAGATCCTGCATTGAGGGCAGCGCCCGGCCGAAAGGCCGGGCGAGGCCGGTCGACACCGCCGGGTCTAACGCCCCGTGACGACCGGCAGGTCCTCCCGGGCGCCCCATTCCGACCACGAGCCGTCGTAGAGGGCGCGGGCCGGCCGGCCGAGGCTCTCGAGGGCGACGCCCACGATCGCCGCGGTGACGCCGGAGCCGCAGGTGGTGACCACCGGGCGGTCGAGATCGATCCCGGCCCGGGCCACGGCCTCGCGCAACGCGGCCTCGTCCTTCAGCCGGCCGTTCTCCTGCAAGGCGGCGTAGTGCAGGTTCAGGGCGCCGGGCATGTGGCCGGGTCGTACGCCGGGGCGCGGCTCGGGCTCCTCGCCGGCGAAGCGGGCGGGGGAGCGGGCATCGACCACCTGGGCCTGGCCCGCGAGGGCCCGCTGCACGTCGCCGACATTCGCCACCGCCGAGTGGTCGAGGCGGGCGGTGAAGTGGCGCCGGTCGCGCGGGCGCGCCTCGCCCTCCTCGACCGGGTGCCCGCCCGCGACCCAGGCCGGGAAGCCGCCCTCCAGGATCGCGACGTCGCGGGCGCCGAACGCCTTCAGGGTCCAGCGCACCCGCGGGGCCGAGAACAGGCCCATCCCGTCATAGACCACCACCGTCATGCCGTCGCCGATGCCCATCTGGCGCATCCGCGAGGCGAAGGCCTCGGGCGAGGGCAGCATGTGGGGCAGGGCGCTCGCCTCGTCGCGCACCGCGTCGATGTCGAAGCGGATCGCCCCGGGGATGTGCCCCGCCAGGAACTCGGCCTCGGCGTCCCGGCCCATCGCCGGCAGGTACCAGGAGCCGTCGACCACGACGATGTCGGGTGCCGCGAGCCGCTCTGCGAGCCAGTCCACCGTGACGAAGGGGCCAGTCGACATGCCTGTATGTCTCCGAGGGGGGCACGATGGCCCGTCGAGGGCATTGTGCCCGATTTCCGGGCGCCGCCGCCACCCGTCCAGGCGCGAAAGCAGCGATTCCACCTGGGACGCGACGCCGCCGCGCGCCCGGCCGGGATGCCGTTCCTCAGCGGAGCGGCACGGCTCGACCGGCTGATCGTCTTCTCTTCGCATCGCTTGCGCTGCCCAGCCCGTGGCCACCTCACCGGCCGTTCGCGGCCTGCGGCATGATGCTTAGCAAATGATGTCGAGGGGGCGGCAGGGCCTGCCTAGAACGAGAGCGTCCATTCCCGGGAGAAGCCGGACCCGATGCTCTGTCGCGCATCCCGCCCCTGCGACGCCCCTCGCACCACACTTGGCACAGCGCTTGCGAGACCGTCGTCACTGCACCCGCCGTGTCCACTCTCCCTTGCACGGCCGGGCGTGGTCGACGGGCCAGGCAGTAAGACTCCGAGGGCTGCCTGGCCCGCCCGTCCGCCGCAGGAACCGAACGGGACTGCGCGCGGCGCATGCGAGCCCACGCGTAAGAGAGTGCAGTGACAGGGAGGGGCGAATGAAGGCCACGGCTCGATTCGAATCGCCGATCCGTCCCGACAGGATCGAGGTCTCCTCCTGCGGCTACCTTGCCGCGGCCATCCTTTGCGCCGACCTGCGCGCAGCCCGCGCCGCAGCGTCGCGTCCGCTCCCCTCCGCGACGGTGCACCGGCTGGTGCCACGCCGGGCACGGACGAGGCCGGCGCTGGCGCCAGCCGACGGGATGCGGCGCGCGGCCGAGGGCTGAGCGGCAGGAGAAACAGGCCGAGAAAACCGGCCAACAAAAAGGCGGCCCCGAGGGGCCGCCCTGATCCTGGGAGGCGGGCCTCAGGGCCCGCCCGCCGGCTGCGTCAGATTCGGGGCGAGCGGCCGCGCATCAGGCCGAAGATCGCCGAGACGGCGAACAGCACGATCGCGACGAAGAACACGATCTTGGCCGCTTCCATGGCGGTGCCGGCGATGCCGCCGAAGCCCAGCAGAGCCGCGACGAGGGCGACGACGAGGAAGGTGATAGCCCAGCCGATCATTGGTAACTCCCGTATCGAAGGCTGCTGGACTGCTTCGCGGCGGCGTGCAGCGAAGCGTTGCAGCAAGTTGAACGAGAAACCACCGGACCGGGCGACAGGTTCCGTCGATTTTTTCGGATGAAAGCAGGCGGGCGACCGTGCGAGGGTGATCGCGCTGGCATCGACCAGCGCGGCAGCGGTTTCACGATGTGCGGGAGAGGTGGCTCCCCGAGCAGGACTCGAACCTGCGACAAGGCGATTAACAGTCGCCTGCTCTACCAACTGAGCTATCGGGGATCGCGGCGGGACCTCTACCCAAGCCGGGCAGGGTGCGCAAGGGGTTTCTGGTTCGTGTGGAGATTTTCGGCAGCCGGCTCATTTCGCGGCCGCCATCGCCGTTTTGCCGTCGGATCCCTGTTGCGGAGCCGGGCCGGGCTCTGCTAATGACCCCTCGTCCCCGAGTCGTCCGCCCGACGCCGGGGAGACGGCGCAGACGGTGCTTCGAAGCCCGGTGTGCCCGATCGCCGGCTGCAGGCCGGCCCGGATGGCCTCGTGGCGGAGTGGTTACGCAGAGGACTGCAAATCCTTGCACCCCGGTTCGATTCCGGGCGAGGCCTCCATCTCTTCTCTCCGGCGACCGAACTCATCGAGGCCCTGGTCGCGAGAGCCCCCAATCTTCAAATCCGTTCATGACAGGGTGCATGCCGGATCGGAGCCTCCGGCACCGGCCCACCGCGCCCGGCGATCGACGCGACCTCATGAACACGGCAGCAGGGTATCGGGATGGGTGCCCCGCGCGTCGCGGGGCACCGGGATCGCATCGCGATGGGAACCGACGGCCGCGCGGAGCGGCGTCAGAGCCGCCCTCCGATCCGAGGACCGTCGATCCCTCCGGACGTCGCGCTCACGGCAGTCCGTTGCGCGCCCAGTGGTCGGCGAGCGAGCCGAGATCGATGGCGACGCCGCCGCGGTTCCGGACGGTCTGGATGTACCGCTTGCCCACGTAACCCGCCGCCACGAGCCAGATCCGGCCTGCCTGGCTCTCGGCACCGAGATGCGCGTCGACCTGTTCGAGGAAGTGCGGGTACTGGCAGACCGGCTCGTTCGAGCCTTCGCCGCGCGAGAAGTTCCGGCTGTCGCCCGGCACCACGTAGGCGTGATCCACGGTCACGCCCCGGCCGCGAAGCAGGTCCGCGAGACCTGACTGACTCGTGATGATCCCGAACGGACGCCCGGCCGAGATCAGGTCGCGGTAGAACGGCGTGTCGTTCAGGGTGAGATTCATGCTGTTCGAGGTGAACCGCGTGCTGGCCGGCCCCGACATCTTCTCGAGGAACCGGAAGACGTTCACCGAGGACGTGATCCCCCGCGTGCTCAGGAAACCCTGCTCCTGGTCCAGGCGGGCCTTGGGAGGAATGCCGATGAGGTCGTGGCCGGCGAACCCGGTCTGCAGGTCGATCGAGAAGCGGAAGAAGTCCTCCGCGTGGATCAGCCGGTCCGTGCCGAACCAGTCGCGCAGGAACTCGATCCGGTGACCGCGATAGAGTGCGGCGTAGCGGCCCTCGTCGTAATCGTTGAACGACAGCCACGCGCCTTCGCCGTCGCCCAAGCGCGCGAACGAGAACGGCCGGCCCTGAGCCACCGCTTCGAGGACGTGGCGACGAACGGCGTCGGCCTCCAGGTAGAGCCCGTCCTCGATGAAGCGGTCGAGGGTGTCGCGGGCGCCCTGCAGCGGATGAGCCTCGCAATAGTCGATGAACTGGCCGATCCGCTCGAAGAGGTTGCGATGGTCCGGGTTGGTCTCGTGCGAGGTCAGCATCAGCCGGCGCGCCGCGTCCGTCTGCCCGGCGATCGACAAGGCCCGGGCGAGCAGCGAGCGGTACTCGACGTTCGAGGGCTGGATCTGCAGGGCGCGACGCCCGAACTGAACCGCGCTCGTGAGGTTCCCCATCATCGCGCTGTTCAGCGCGGCCTGGTAGTAGGCGATGTCGTTCAGCGGATTCTTGGCGCGAACTCTCTCCAGGATCGTCAGGGCCTCGCGGTGGCGCCCCTCGTTCCTGAGATAGATCGAGATGTCGAGGGCCGGTATCTCGCCGTCGATCTCGACCGCCCGCATGTCCCGATCGAGATTGGCGCGGCCACCGATCCAACTACGGTCCCGGCTCAGAAGATCGGCGAGACAGGATGCCCGTTTCTCGTCCGACGCAGCAAACATAGCGCTCACATACCCGTTCAACGCCCGCTCCCCCCGCTGTCGACAACACGTCCCGCAACGGCAGCAGACTTAAGTCCGCCAGCTTACCCACGCAACATCGAACTTGTCTCACGCTCATCGGCCCGAATCTTGCTTTCCCATGCTTTCGGAACTGTAGATCAAGCTACCCGTCGGATCGGGCATGCTCATGCAGATCCCGGCCATTGAGGGCGCGTCGCTGCCGGGGGGACGGAACGGAAAGGCGCGCCGGGCCCCTGATGCGAGCCCTGATGGCGGCCAGCCGGACGGCATCCGGCGGTGATGGCGAGAGAAGAGGCTTCCAGCCTCATTCTTGTGCAACGACGAGAGCCGACGAGGTGCTCCTCGGCAGGACCGAAGGACCGGAGCCGCACCCCCTCGTCCCGCCGCGGGAGACGGGAGGACCGTCAGGCACCGGCGGATCGAGCGGGCGCCACGCCCCTTCCATGCGCCCGACGAGGCCAGGTCCGCAGACCGAAACAGCCTCTCGCCCCAGATCGCCCTTGCGCAAGAATGCCCTTGCAAGAATGCCCTTGCGGAGGAGGCGGGACCTCGTCCATTGTCGCGCTCCGATTGTCGGGGCGTCGGCCGGAAACAGCCTCGGACGCTCCAGGATCGACGGCCCCGAGCTTTCCGCCGGCCTCTTGAAAGACCAAGAGGAATTCGGATCCCGACCGTCGTCGCGCGATCCGGATGCAGATCAGGCCGTCGCTCGCGCAAGGCCGGGCTTTCCTGGCATCTTGCCCGGATCCTTGCCTTTTGGCCGGCGATCCACCACAACCGCGTCGCCCGGCGGCTTGACCGTCGCGGCTTGGCCGTCGCTCAAGCTCTCCAGAGACGTTCATGCTCGACTACGCGCAAGCGCGCCGCCTCATGGTCGATTGCCAGCTCCGGACGTTCGACGTAACCGACATCGCGCTCCTCGACGCGTTCGACGCCGTCCCCCGCGAGCGGTTCATGCCGGCGGACCGGGAAGCCTTCGCCTATATCGACCAGCCCCAGGCGGTCGGCACGGAAGACGGCGAGACCCGCTACATGCCGGCCCCGATGGTGCTGGCGCGCCTGATCCAGGCGCTGGCCCTCAAGCCGGGCCACCGCGTCCTCGAGGTCGGAACCGGCCTCGGCTACGGCGCCGCCCTCCTGCGCCGCCTCGGCGTCGAGGTCGTGGCCCTCGAATCGCTCCCCGGCCTCGCCGCGGCGGCGCGCGAGCGGGTCGGTGACGGCGTCACCGTCGAGGTCGGCCCGCTTGAGAAGGGTGCGGCCGGCCACGCGCCGTACGACGCGATCCTGGTCGAGGGCCAGGTCGAGCAGCGCCCGCAAGGATTGCTGGAGCAGCTCGCCGATGGCGGGCGCCTCGCCTGCGTCCAGGGCCAGGGCCGCCCGGCCAAGGCGACCCTGTGGGTGCGTTCCGGCGACGCCTTCGGCTCGCGTCCGCTCTTCGACGCCACCCTGCCGCCCCTGCGCGCCTTCGCGGTCGAGGCCGGCTTCGCATTCTGACGCTCCGGCGCGGGACACCGTCGCCGGTCCCGCGCCTGAATCGAACCACCTTCGAAGGAGGGTGGTCCTCCGCTGATCTGGGTAGCCGGCCGACGGCTCCGACCAAGGTCCTCGACGCGGATTTTTCTTGGCCCATTGCGCAGGCCCACCGTCCAGCCTCTCCGGCGGCCCGAGTTCGGCGCCCCGACCCGGGGCTTAGGCCGGGCAGCCGAGGCCGCGTCCGCGGGCAGAACGACGCGCGAATGCATTCGTTCACCAATCACTTGCAGGGAGCACGCGCTCCGCCGGGGCCCGGCGCGAGGATGCGTGCGAATCGCCGAACCGCGACCCTGAATTTCCCCAAGGATACCTGTCGCTTTTATGCGGCACCGCCGGTCAAACTCGGTCATCCACAGTGCGGGGGCGGTGCTCCCGGAACCACCCTCGGCTAAGGTCACGCTCGAGGTGGGCACAGCGATATGACGAACCGGCTCAGCCGCCCGCGGTGCAGAGCCGGTCGATTGTGGGCTAGCCGCACAGGGTAGACAGGCGTGACTGACACAGGAACTCAGGTGTTCCGCGGGCTTCGGCTGGGCGGGTTCGCCGCCATGGCGCTCGCCATGGCGGGCCAGGGCGCGGTCGCGGAAACCCTGGATACCGCGCTCGCGCGGGCCTATGCGGGCAACCCGACGCTGAACGCACAGCGCGCCGGCCAGCGCGCCAACGACGAGAACGTGCCGCGGGCGCTGGCGGGCTATCGTCCGACCGTGAGCGCGGCGGCCAGCGTCGGCGTCAGCAACGTGTCGGGGCGCCTCGGCGCCGCGCGCGGGGAAATCGGCGGCGGCGACGCCTCGCAGACCCTGATCCCGGGCTCGGCCGGCCTCACCGTCAACCAGACCCTGTTCAACGGCTTCCGGACCGACAACCAGACCCGGCAGGCCGAGTCGCAGGTGCTGGGCGGGCGCGAGACCCTGCGCAACACCGAGATGCAGACGCTGTTCTCGGCGGCGCAGGCCTACATGAACGTGCTGGCGGACACCGCCACGCTGGAGCTGAACCGCAACAACGTCGAGGTGCTGGAGGAGCAGCTCCGCCAGACCCGCGACCGCTTCAACGTCGGCGAGGTGACGCGCACCGACGTCGCCCAGGCCGAGGCGCGGCTCGCCGGCGCCCGGGCCCAGGTCAGCCTGGCCGAGGCGAACCTGCGCACCAGCATCGCGACCTACCGGCAGGTGATCGGCGTCGAGCCGCGCCAGCTCGCCCCCGGCCGCCCGATCGACCGCTACGTGCCCGGGACCCTGACGGCAGCGGTCGAGATCGGCCTCACCGAGCACCCGGCGATCCTCTCAGCCCTCCACTCGGTCGACGCGGCCGAGGCGCAGGTCAAGATCGCCGAATCGGCCCTCTATCCGACGGTCTCGTTGAGCGGCAACGCCGCGCAGGTCTTCGACCAGCAGATCGCCAATACCCGCTACTTCCAGGGCTCGATCATCGGGCAGCTCACGGTCCCGCTCTACCAGGGCGGCACCGAGTACGCGCAGATCCGCCAGGCCAAGGAGCAGGTCGGCCAGGCCCGGCTCCAGGCCGAGCTGACCCGCGACCAGGTCCGCGCCGGCATCGTCACCGCCTGGGGCGCCCTCGAGGCGGCCAAGGCCCGCGTCATCGCCTCGCAGGCCCAGGTCCAGGCCAACGAAGTGGCGCTGAACGGCGTGCGCGAGGAGGCCCGGGTCGGCCAGCGCACGACCCTCGACGTGCTGAACGCCCAGCAGGAGTTGCTGACCGCCCGCGTCAGCCTGATCGCCGCCCAGCGCGACCGGGTGGTGGGCTCCTACCAGGTGGTGCAGACTGTCGGCCGCCTCACCACCCGCTTCATCGCCGTGCCGGTGGCCCAGTACAGCGCCAAGCAGCATTACGACCAAGTCAAGGACCTCTGGTACGGCGTGCGCACGCCGGACGGCCGCTGACCGTGGCGGGCGCGGGGAGGCCCCGCGCCGCCTTCCTGTGAGTTGCGCGGGCCGCCTCGCTTGTGCGGGGCCGGCCCTGTGGAATACTGCGTATCCCGACCCCCCGATCCTCTGCACTCGAGCGTTGAGCCGGATGAGCGCCGCGAGCCCCAAGACGCAGGACAAGACGCAGGAACCCTCGATGGAGGAGATCCTCGCCTCCATCCGGCGCATCATCGCCGACGACCAGAAGCCGGCCGAGCCGCCTGCCGCCGGATCGCGGCCGGTGGCGGTGCCGACGCCTGAGCCGGAGGAGGACGACGTGCTCGACCTCGCGATGGTGGCCAAGCCCGCGCCCAAGCCCGCCGCACCCATGTCCCCCGCACCCATGCCCGCCCCGAAGCCGGAGCCGGTCGCCAAGGAGCCGGTCGCCAAGGCGCCGCCCCCGAAGCCCGAGCCCGAGCCGAGCTTCGACGACACGTTCGACCCGATGCCGGAGATCGCGTTCCGCGACGAGCCGATGGATTTCGACGCGATCGAGATCGAGCCGGAGCCCCCGAAGGCCGTCGCCCCGCCGCCTGCCGCGCCGCCGGAGCCGCCCCGCCCGGCGATGGAGGACCGGCTCCTGTCCCAGGCGACGGACGCCACGGTCGGCCACGCCTTCGACCTTCTGGCCAGCACGGTGCTGACCCGCAACGCCCGCACCATCGAGGACCTGGTGCAGGACATGCTGCGCCCGATGCTGAAGGCCTGGCTCGACGACAACCTGCCGGTCATGGTCGAGCGCCTGGTCCGGGCCGAGATCGAGCGCGTCGCAAGAGGACGGTGATTCCCTGGCGGTGATCCCCGGGTCGCCGATCGCGCGACGGCTCCAGTTGACGGAACCGCCCGCGTCCGCTTGAAAGCGGGCTCGGGGGCCGGCCGCTCGCGCGGCCGGCCTTTTTCGTTTCTGGTTCCGGCGCCCGTGAGGCGCGCGTCCCGCCGGGGACGTGCGCCCGAGCGGCGTGCGAGTGGCGCTTTCGCGATGATGGACAAGACCTTCGATCCCGCCGCCGTCGAGGCGCGCATCGCCGCCGAGTGGGAGGAGGCGCAGGCTTTCCGGGCCGGGCGCCCGGACCGGGCCGGTGCCGAGCCCTACAGCATCATGATCCCGCCGCCGAACGTGACGGGCTCGCTGCATATGGGCCACGCCCTCAACAACACGCTTCAGGACGTGCTCGCCCGCTTCGAGCGCCTGCGCGGCAAGGACGTGCTGTGGCAGCCCGGCACCGACCATGCCGGCATCGCGACCCAGATGGTGGTGGAGCGCCGCCTCGCCGAGCAGCAGCAGCCCGACCGGCGCACCCTCGGCCGGTCGGAATTCGTCCGCCGGGTCTGGGAGTGGAAGGCGGAATCGGGCGGCACCATCGTCAACCAGCTCAAGCGCCTGGGCGCCTCCTGCGACTGGTCGCGGGAGCGCTTCACCATGGACGAGGGCCTGTCGAAGGCCGTCCTGAAGGTCTTCGTCGACCTGCACGCCCAGGGGCTGATCTACCGCGACAAGCGCCTGGTGAACTGGGACCCGAAGTTCCAGACCGCGATCTCCGACCTCGAGGTGCAGCAGGTCGAGGTGAAGGGCCATCTCTGGCACTTCGCCTATCCGGTGGTGGACGAGGCCGGGACCGAGACGGCTGAGACCATCACCGTCGCGACGACCCGGCCCGAGACGATGCTGGGCGACACCGCCGTCGCGGTGCACCCGGAGGACGAGCGCTACCGCGCGCTCGTCGGCAAGCGCCTGCGCCTGCCGCTCGTCGGCCGGCTGATCCCGATCGTCGCCGACGAGTATTCCGACCCCGAGAAGGGCACCGGCGCGGTCAAGATCACCCCGGCGCACGACTTCAACGACTTCGAGGTCGGCCGCCGGCACGGTCTCGTCCAGATCAACATCCTGGATGAGGAAGCCCGCATAAGCCTCGAGGGCAACGCGGACTTCCTGGCGGAGGCGAGCCCGGAGCCGGAGGCGCTGGCGCTGCACGGCCTCGACCGCTTCGCCGCTCGCGCGAAGGTCGTCGCCCTGATGGAGGAGCGCGGCCGCTTGGCGGGAATCGAGCCCAACACCCACGCGGTGCCGCATGGCGACCGCTCGGGCGTGGTGATCGAGCCCTACCTGACCGATCAGTGGTACGTGAACGTCAAGCCGCTGGCCGAGCGGGCCCTGCAGGCGGTGCGCGACGGCCGCACCCGCTTCGTGCCCGAGACCTACGAGAAGACCTACTTCCAGTGGCTCGAGAACATCGAGCCGTGGTGCATCTCGCGCCAGCTGTGGTGGGGTCACCAGATCCCGGCCTGGTACGACGCCGACGGGAACTGCTTCGTCGCCGGCAGCGAGGAGGAGGCCCTGGCCCAGGCGGCGGCGAAGCACGGCCGCCCGGTTTCCTTGCGCCGCGACGAGGACGTGCTCGACACCTGGTTCTCCTCGGGGCTGTGGCCGTTCTCGACGCTCGGCTGGCCGGAGGAGACGCCGGAACTCGCCCGCTACTACCCGACCTCCGCCCTGGTGACGGGCTTCGACATCATTTTCTTCTGGGTTGCCAGGATGATGATGCTCGGCCTTCACGCGCTGGACGAGGTGCCGTTCCGGACCGTCTACATCCACGCCCTCGTCCGCGACGAGAAGGGCGCCAAGATGTCGAAGTCGAAGGGCAACGTGGTCGACCCCCTCGACCTCGTCGACCGCTACGGCGCCGACGCCCTGCGCTTCACCCTCGCGGCCATGGCGGCGCAGGGACGCGACATCAAGCTCTCGGTGCAACGCGTCGAGGGATACCGGAACTTCGCCACGAAGCTCTGGAACGCCGCCCGCTTCGCCGAGATGAACGGCTGCCGGCTCGATCCCGCCTTCGCGCCCGAGGGCGTGACCCAGACCCTCAACGCCTGGGCTCTCGGCGAGGCCGCTCGCGCCGTCGCCGAGGTGACCGGTGCCATCGAGGCCTACCGCTTCAACGATGCGGCCAACGCCGCCTACCGCTTCGTCTGGAACGTCTTCTGCGACTGGTACCTGGAGCTGGCCAAGCCCGTGCTCCAGGGCGAGGACGGCCCGGCGAAGGAGGAGACGCGCCGGACGATCGCGACCCTGATCGACCAGATCTGCGTGCTGCTTCACCCGTTCATGCCGTTCCTCACCGAGGAATTGTGGGCGACGAAGGCGCGCGAGGCCGGAATCGAGCGCGGGCTGCTGGCGCTGGCGTCCTGGCCGGATCTCGGCGCGCTCGCCCGGCCCGAGGCCGAGGCCGAGATCGGCTGGGTCGTCGACCTCGTCTCGGAGATCCGCTCGGCCCGCTCGGAGACGAACGTGCCGGCCGGGGCCCAGATCCCGCTGGTGCTGGTGGCGCCGAGCGAGGCGGTGCGCGAG
The DNA here is from genome assembly GCF_022179185.1 of Methylobacterium frigidaeris. Taxonomy (GTDB): domain Bacteria; phylum Pseudomonadota; class Alphaproteobacteria; order Rhizobiales; family Beijerinckiaceae; genus Methylobacterium; species Methylobacterium frigidaeris. The sequence goes on from NZ_BPQJ01000017.1 coordinate 66,967, forward strand.
CGCGTGTCGCGATGGGGCGACACCGTGCGCCGCCTCGGCCGCATCGCCTCGATCGAGATCGCCGAGGGAAGCCCGCGCAACGCCGTGCAGCTGATCGTGCGCGGCGAGGTCGCGGCGCTGCCGCTCGAGGGCGTGGTCGACCTGACCGCCGAGGTGGCGCGGCTGACCAAGGAGGACGCCAAGCTCGGCGGCGAGATCGGGAAGATCGACGCCAAGCTCGGCAATGCCGACTTCCTCGCCCGCGCCCCCGAGGAGGTGGTGGAGGAGCAGCGCGAGCGCCGCGAGGCGGCCATCGCCCGCCGCGAGAAGGTGCGGGAGGCGCTGGCGCGGCTGCAGGGCTGACCCCGTCAGCCCGGGACGACGAAGCGCAGCACCGTGCGTCCGCCGTCGCCGGCCCGCTCCTCCAGGTCGGTCGGCGGCAGCGCGGCGACGGTCCGGCGCCAGAACGGCAGGGCATCCGGGTTGAACCGGCTCACCGCCGCCTCCCAGCGCCCCGGATGGCGCCGGATCGCGAGATGGGCCGCCCGGGTGCCGACGCCGACGCGGTGATACTTGCGCATCACGAAGAACTCGGCGACCGCGTGGTCGACGGGCAGATCGAGAGCCGACCAGGCGTGCAGCAGCACGAACCCGGCGACGCGCCCGTCGGCCCGGATCAGGTACGGGATCCGGTCGGGCTCCTGCCAGTAGCCGTCGAGGCCGGGCGGGTAGGCGAAGAGCCCGGCCTCGCTCACCTCGCCCCAGGGACTGTCCCGCGGCAGGCGCTGCGAGAAGTCGTGCAGGTAGAGCTGGAGCAGCTGCGCGATCAGCAGCCGCTGCGCCGGTTCCGCCCGCAGCAGCGCGACGTCGTGGACAGTCCGGCTCGCCGGAATGGATGCGTCGGGCTCGCTCGCCATCGGTACCCTCCTGCGGGCGGCTCCTGCGCCGCCCGGGGAGCGGGATAACAAGAAAATCCGGGCAGGGATGCTTGCGGCACCGCCCGATCCAGGGTGACTGGACGGGCACGCTCCCGGAGGCGATCCGTCACCCTTTGCCCGGATATCCGCACAGGCATGAGCCCGAAGCCCGTCCCCGACGACTCCCGCACGACCTGGCCCGCCCGGAGACCCGCGCCGTGAAGGGCCGCTACGACGCCGAGACCGACGTGCTGTCCGTCCGCTTCACCGATGCCGAGGTGGTGGAGAGCCGGGAGATACGGCCGGGCATCGTCGTCGCCTACGATGCCGCCGGGGACGTCGCGGCGATCGAGATCCTCGATGCCTCCTCGGAGCGGCTGGCGGCCGACCAGGACCTGCGGCTTCTCGCCGTGGCGGCCTGAACCGCCTTGCGCCGCTTCGCCCGGCGAACGGCGCTCCTCGTCGTCGCTCCCGCCATCACCCTGGTCGCGGCGGCCTGGCTCACCGCCCGGCCGGGCGACCCGGCCCTCTACCCGCCGGCCCCGGGCGACGAGGCGGTCGAAGAGGCGGTCGAAGAGGCGGTCATTGTGCGGCTCGTCGCCCGGGCCTGGCATTCCGGCCTGCTGCTGCCGCGCGACGACCTCTCCCGGGCGGCCGGCAAGATCGGGTCCGGGACGCTTCTGGAGGTGACTGAGCGCTTCGGCGCCTATCCGGCCCTCGAGATCGGCTGGGGCGATGCCGGCTTCTACCGCGCGGTGCCGACGATCGACGCCCTCGACTGGCGCCTGGCGCTCAAGGCCCTGTTCACCCCGGGCGGCCGCCCAGCGGTGCTGCACGTGGTCGGGGTCGCGGCCGAGCCCGGCACGGCCTTCCCGGGGGCCGAGATCATGACGCTGCCTCTGTCGCGGGCCGGCTTCCGGCGTCTCGCCACCGCGCTCGGCCACGCCTTCACCCTGCGCGACGGACACCCGGTCGAGGCGGGGCCCGGCCTCTACGGCCCGAGCCTGTTCTACGAAGCGGAGGGGCGCTTCAGCCTGCTCAACGTCTGCAATCACTGGAGCGCCGGGCTCCTCAACGAAGCGGGCTTGCCCGTCACGCCGCTCCTCGACACCCTGCCGCAGGGCCTCGCCCTCGATCTCGCGTGGCGCGCGCCGGCACGCGCCCGGTAGCCTCTTCGGGCGCGAAGCCGCGGCCCAGTCTTCCTTGCGAGGCGTCGCACTCGAACGAGCCTCCGTCGATTGACGGATCCGACGATCACCTGATGAGACGATCGTCCTGTCGCCCGGCCTCGAGACGAACCGACGATGCGGCATGTCCAGCCGACCTCGCCTTCTTCGGCGTGACGCGGGCCTCGACCCGATGCAGCACTACCTGCAATACGGGCTCTACGAGGGCCGCAGGCGCCTTCGGCGACACCATCTCCGGCTACGGCACCCAGGGCTGAGGCAGGCGCCGGCCCGCACGTTTCCGTGCGGCCCGGCGGTGCGGTGGTCCGGCAGAGGCGCGGGGCGGGCTCGGCGTCGCGCCTCCTCAGTTCCGGGCCCCGGGCGAGGTGGGCGGGGCGGGGCGCCGACGGAAGACGCGCCGCAGGCGTTCCCGAAACGGAACCCGGCCGCTGCGGGCGAGGTCGCGGCCGCAGGCGCAGGCCCCGGCGCGGTCGAACTGGAAGGCGATCTCGGCGCCCTCGGCGAGCCGGAGGGCGAGGGCCGGCACGCCCGGGGTGACCTCGCCGGCCGTCCAGCCGAGGACCGGGAAGAAGCAGTTCTCCACCCGCGTGCCCGCCGGCACGTCCTGCGCGGCATCCGCCGCGACCGAGGCGGTGGCGAGGAGAGCCAGGCCGAGCTCGGCGGCCTCCGCGGGGGTCAGCCGGACCGCGTAGTCCCGTGGCCCGAACGCCACCACGAGCTCGAGCCCGTCCCGCCCGGCTGTGACGACCGAGAAGCGCAGATCGGCGCCGGGTGCGGCGTCGGAGGCCGCCGTCTCGGCCGGCGCGGTCTCGGGAGAGGTCATGGCCCGTCGCTCGCGTGCCGTGGCGGGGTGGCATCCTTGAGCGTAGCGTCCCGGTCTCCCTTCCGGCAAGCACTGACGGAGCGTGACTGCCGGTGCGTTACCGCACGCTGGCGCCGGGCTCGTTCGCGGCCTGCCGCGCCGGCTCGGCCTCCCGCTTGATCCCGACCCGCTGGTCCTGGCGCAGGAGCTGGAGGTGGTCGGTGGCGATCCGGTCGCCGGCCTTGAGGCCCTTGAGGATCGCCGTGCGGTCGCCGAATTCCTCGCCGGTCGTGACCGGAATCATCGACACCTTGCCCTCGTCGCTCACGCGCCAGACGATGCGCTGGTCGAGCTGGGACGACAGCGCGATGGTCGGCACCAGCAGGCGCTCCTCGGTGCCGACCTGCACCCGGGTGCGCACGAACTCCCCCGGCAGGTAGCGCTCGTCGGCGTTGGGCAGCCAGGCCCGGACCAGGCGGCGGGCGGTGCGGGGATCGAAGCGGTTGTCGAGCTTGTAGATCGTCGCCTTGCGCTCTGGCTTGCCCTGTGCGTCGAGGGTCTGGATGACGGCGCGGTCCTCCTTGAGGGCGGCGCGCACCGCCTCCGAATCCTCGGCCGAGAGTGCCACCTGCACCTCGATCGGGTCGACCTGGACCACGCTGACGAGCTGGGTCGCGTTCTCGTTGACGTGGTCGCCGATATTGACGTCGGAGAGGCTGGAGCGCCCGTCGAAGGGCGCGCGGATCACCGCGTATTCGAGGTTGAGCTTCTGGCGCGCGATCGCGGCCTCGGCCTCCTGGACCCGGCTGCGGGCGACCTGCCGGTTGCTCTCGAGCTGCTGGAAGCGCTGCTCGGAGGCGTAGCCCTTGTCGGCGAGCGTCTGGGTGCGGTCGACCTCGGCATCCGCGAAGGAGAGTTGCGCCACCGCCTGCTCGCGCTGCGCCTCCGCCGTGCGCAGGGCCACCTCGAAGGGCCGCGGATCGATGCGGAACAGCACCTGGCCCTGCTTGACGTGGCCGCCCGGCTCGAAGGGCCGCTCCACCACCACGCCGGTGACCCGGGGCTGGAGCGCGGCGTCCTTCGGCGAGATCACCGTGCCGGTATACGAGAAGGCGACCGGCACGGTCTCGGAGGCGGCCTTCGCCACGGCCACGTCGAATTCGGGGGCCTCGGGCTCGCGCGTCGGCGGCGGTTGCGGCGCCAGGAGTTGCGCCACCGGGCCGGGCAGGATGCCGGCGGCGCCGTCAGGCAGCGGGTGGCCGAGGGTCCACCACAGACCGGCCCCGGCCGCGATGCCGGCAACCCCGACGAGGCCGTAGCGAAACCCTGCGCGCACGATGCTGGTCTCCTCCGATGGCAGGCTCCGGAACCGATCCGCGCAGGGCGGCAGCCGGTCTCCCGCAGGGGGAACTCTCTCGGACGCGATGGCGTTGCACGTGAGCTTTTCACCACACCGTCGCAGGCCCCGACAGGGCCGGCTTCCGGAGCCCCGGCTCGCGGCGGCTTCCCCGGCGGCCACCGGGACGCGGGATGTTCGCCTATTTCGTCGACCGGCCCGTCCTGGCGGGCGTGATCTCGGTGCTCATCACGTTGATCGGGGCGGTGGCCGGCTTCGCCCTGCCGATCGCCCAGTTCCCCGAGATCGCGCCGCCGATCATCAACATCCAGGCGACCTATCCGGGCGCCACCGCGCAGCAGGCCTACGAGGCGATCGCGATCCCGCTCGAGCAGGAGATCAACGGCGCCCAGGACCTGATCTACATCAGCTCGACCAGCAACGCCGACGGCAGCGTCAACATGGACGCGACCTTCGAGGTCGGCTCCGACCTCAACGCCGCCGCCGCCGACGTGCTGACCCGGGCCCAGCGGGCCGAGGCGCGCCTGCCGCAGGCGGTGCGCGATCAGGGTCTCGAGATCGTGAAATCGTCCCGCCAGCGCCTCGGCAACGTGGTGCTCTACAGCGACGACAACCGCTACGACGAACTCTTCCTGTCGAACTGGGCCGAGACCCAGGTGATCAAGCCCCTGCGCCGGGTCACCGGCATGGGCCGCATCGTCAACTTCTCCAACAAGCGCTACGCGATGCGGGTCTGGCTCGACCCGGCCCGGATGGAATCGCTGGGATTGAGCCCGGGCCAGATCGTCCAGGCCGTGGAGCAGCAGAACGCCCAGATCACGGTGGGGTCCCTCGGCAAGGAGCCGGTGCGCGACGCCCCCGCCTTTGAACTCCAGATCGTCACCAAGGGCCGCCTCACCGAGGTCCGGGAATTCGCCGACATCGTGATCCGGGCCAACCCGGACGGTTCGGTGGTGCGCATCCGCGACGTCGGCCGGGTCGAGCTCGGCTCGGAGCAGTATGGCAGCCGCTCGACCTACGACAACAAGCCCGCCGCCTCGCTCGGCCTGTACCAGAACCCGGAGGCCAACGCCGTCGAGGTGATGAAGGGCGTGCACGCCACGATGAAGGATCTGGCGAAGCGCTTCCCGCCGGGCCTCCAGTACAAGATCGCCCTCGACCGCACCGAGTTCGTCACCGCGTCGATCCACGAGGTGATCAAGACCCTGATCGAGGCGATCGTGCTGGTCGTCGTCATCACCTACCTGTTTCTCCAGAGCTGGCGCGCGACCCTGATCCCGGCGATCGCGGTCCCCGTCGCCCTCGTCGGCACCTTCGGGCCGATGGCTCTGCTCGGCTTCTCGTTCAATACCTTGAGCCTGCTCGGCCTGGTGCTGGCGGTGGGGCTCGTGGTCGACGACGCGATCATCGTGGTCGAGAACACCGAGCGGCTGATGGAGGAGGGGCAGGAGCCCCGCGAGGCCGCCCGCGAGGCGGTGAACGAAGTGGCGGGCCCGGTCATCGCCACCACCCTGGTGCTCGCCGCCCTGTTCGTGCCGGTCGCCTTCATCCCGGGGCTGACGGGCCAGCTCTACAACCAGTTCGCCCTCACCATCGCGATCTCGGTGCTGATCTCGGCCCTCGTCTCGCTCACGCTCACGCCGGCGCTCTGCGCCCTGCTGCTGAAGCCCCACGACAAGGAGGCACACCAGAGCCGCTGGCGGGCACCGTTGCGCTGGTTCAACGCCGCCCTCGACCGGGCGACCGGGTTCGCGGTCGGCTCGGCCGGGCGGCTGTCGCACCACCTCGTCGCCACCGGGCTCGTGTTCCTGGTCTTCGCCGGGCTGACCGCCTGGATGGTCACGAGCCGCCCGAGCGCCTTCGTGCCGCAGGAGGACCAGGGCTACTTCTTCGCCGACATCGCGATGCCGAAGGGCGCCTCCGTCAGCCGCACCGCCGCGATGGTGGAGGAGGTCGGCCGCGCGGCCCTGGCCGAGCCCTCGGTCGCCGGCACGATCGGGGTCGCCGGGCGCGGCATCCTGGCCGACGTCACCGCGCCGTTCTACGGCTTCCAGATCCCGACCCTGAAGCCCTGGGATCAGCGCGAGGAGACGGTCAACGACGTGATCGGACGGCTGCGCAAGCAGTTCAAGAACCACCCGGACGGGGTCCTGCGCATCGTCGATCCCTCGCCGCTGCCGGGCCTCGGCTCCCGCGGCGGCTTGACCCTCGAATTGCAGGACCGCAGCGGCGAGGGCGGGCTCAAGCTCGCCAAGACCGCCGAGGGCTTCATCGCGCAACTCAAGAAGTTACCCGAGATCGGCGGCGCCACCGCCACCACGAGCTACGGCGTGCCGCAGCTGCGCCTCGACATCGACCGGGCCAAGGCCGAGCAGTTCGGCGTCAGCCTGCAATCGCTGTTCGACGCGCTCGGCACCTATGTCGGCTCGTCGTTCGTCAACCTGTTCAACAAGTTCGGCTTCGTCTACCAGGTCTACGTCCAGAGCGAGTCGCAAGGACGGCGGACGATCGAGGACCTGTCGCGCCTGACGGTGCCGAACAACCGAGGCGAGCCGGTGCAGATCGGCGCGCTCGTCACGCCGCGCTTCGTCAGCGGGCCGACGGCGGTGTTGTCCTACAACACCTATCCGGCGATCGAGATCGCCCTCGACACCGCCGAGACGGCGAGTTCGGGCGCGGCGATCGCCGCCGTCGAGCGCCTGGCCGGGACGGCGCTTCCGACCGACTACGCGGTGGAGTGGACCGAGGTCGCCTACCAGGAGAAGATCGCCGGCGGCTGGGCGCCGCTGATCTTCGGCCTCGGCGTGGTGATGATCGTGCTGCTGCTCGCCGGACAATACGAGAGCCTGCGGCTGCCCTTCGTGGTGATTCTGGTGACGCCGCTCGCCCTGTTCGGCGCCGTGGGGGCGCTCGCCTTGCGCGACCTGCCCCTCGACATCTTCGGGCAGATCGGGCTGCTGCTCCTCGTGGGCTTGGCCGCCAAGAACGCGATCCTGCTCGTCTCCTTCGCCCGCGACCTGCGCGACAAAGGCGAGGACGCGGTCACGGCGGCACAGGACGCGGTGCGGCTGCGGCTGCGGCCGATCCTGATGACCTCCTTCGCCTTCATCCTCGGCTCGGTGCCCCTCGCCATCGCCAGCGGCGCCAGCGCCAATGCCCGGATCTCGATGGGCACGGTGGTGATCGGCGGCCTGCTGGTGGCGACCCTGCTCACCCTGTTCGTCACCCCGGTCTTCTACGTCGCGGCCGAGCGGCTGGTGGCCGGCCGGAAGAAGGAGGAGCCCGGCCGGAAGGGACCCGGCAAGGCGGCGCCGGGGCCCGGCGCGCCGCAGCCGGCGGAATAGGCGGCGGCGCGCGAGGCTCGGTCGCGGAGTTTCAGTCAATCGCGGCGGGCGCGGACATCTGGCGCGCGTACCAGGGCAGGGACAGGACGGCGACCACCTGCTCCCGGCCGTCGAAGACCCGGGCGAGCGCGCCGCCCGAGGCGGTGAAGGAGAGGGAGGTGGTCCGGTCGATGCTGGCGGGCCGGCTCAGGACCGGATCGACGCCCTGGTCGACCCGGTAGGTCCGCCGGATCCGTGGATCGGCGGCCGAGAGGTTGAGGGCGGTGGGCTGGAGCCGGGCCGGCGTGCCGCGCGCATAGGCGACCCGTAAGCCCAGCCGCTCGCCGCTCTCGGCGGTCACGCTCCAGGCTTCCTCGGCCTGGCCCGCGAGCGCGGTGGCGCTGCCGCGCCGCTCGAGCGTGACGCTCGCCGGCACGCCGACCTTGTAGTAGCCCGGCCCGGACCGGGCATCGGCGAAGGTGTGCACGATCACGAAGCCGGTCTCGTCGCCGCGGCGGGCCGGCACCGCCAGCACGGCGGCCCGCTCCTCGCCGCCCGCGGGCTTGCCGTCCGGCCCCGTCGCCGCGAGCTGCTCGCGGAAGACCACCGAGAGGTTGGCGCCCCGGCTCGGCCCCTGCTGGGCCGGGTTGACGGTCCAGCCTGCCGGCAGCAGCGCCTGGGCCTTCTCCTCCGGCACCGCGAGGGCGACGACCGTCCGCACCTCCTGCGACCAGCCGGCCGGGACGCCCGGGCCCGCTCCGGGATCGGCGGGGGCCTGCTGCGCGAGGGCGGGGACGGGCTGGGCCAGCATGGCGGCGAGCAGCGGAGCGGCGAGCGGCCTCGACAAGGCGTTCCTCATGGCGTGTCGCATGGCGTTCCTCCCGGGTTGGGGCACGCTCACGGGCCGCCGCGCGACGGCAGCCGGCCCCACGCGGGATCGAGCCTGCCCGATCCGTCCGGGAATCCAAGTCATCCGGGGTTAAGCGCCTGTCACGAAACGCCCGCGAGTCCCGATCGCCCCTGATCGCCCCTGTCGCCCGCCGGGTACGCAGCGAGCGTTTCCGCCGCCGTCCCGGTGCGAGGCCGGCGCACGTGCCTGTGGACGGCGGTGGAGGGGACTCGCGCGGGAGCACCCGTTGAGCTTTCATTTACGCACGGCCGGCAGGGTCTTCGACGAGTGCAGCGTAACCCTGTGCGGCCCCGGGGCCCGCCCTCCCAGCCCTCCGGGCCGGGTGGCGGCCGCGGGCGGCACGGGATCCGAGGGGTCGATGGCGGGATCTTCGAAGAGCGGTCGCCCGCGTCCGGAGACGGAGCGGGGGTCCCTCCGGCCGATGCCGGTCGTGCGGTGGGCCGCGGTGGCGGGAATCGCGCTGGCGGCGGCCAATTGCGCCGGGCCGACGCCCAAGCAGCTGGCAGTGAGGAGCGGCGGCCGCGAGATCGATCCGAAATACGGCGTCGCCGCGAGCCCGCGGCTCTACGGCGAGAACGACAAGATCCCGAAGGGCGGCGGCCGGCAGATGACCGGCAAGCCCTACGTGGTCGCCGGCCGCACCTACGTGCCGCGCCAGGACGCGCGCGGCTACGTGCGCGAGGGCCTGGCCTCCTGGTACGGCACCGCCTTCCACGGCCGCCAGACCGCCAACGGCGAGATCTTCGACCGCTTCTCGGTGGCGGCGGCGCATCCGACCCTGCCGCTGCCGAGCTATGCCCGGGTCACCAACATGGCGAACGGCCACTCGATGGTGGTGCGGGTCAACGACCGCGGGCCCTATCACGCCGACCGGCTGATGGACGTGTCGCAGGCGGTGGCCGAGGCCCTCGATTTCCGCCGTCGCGGCACCACGAAGGTCCGGGTCGAGTATGTCGGCAAGGCCTCGGTCGGCGGCAGCGACGACCGCAAGCTGATGGCGACCCTGCGCACCGACGGGCAGCCGGCCGGCTCGCCCTTCGGCGCCAACATCATGGTGGCGGATGCCGGCGACGACGCCAAGGTCGATTCCAGGCCCTTCGCGTTCCGCCAGCCCGAGCCGGAGCCGGTGCGCCCGATCGTCGAGAGGCCGCGGGTCGTCGCGCCGGTGCAGGTCGCCGAGGCCGAGCCGGAGATCCGCCGCCCGGCGCCGGTGCGCGCCGCGCCGCGCGCGCCGGTCCAGGTGGCCGAGGCGCGGTCCATGCCTCCCGCGGCGCCGGCCCGGCTGCCGGCCCCGGCGCCCGTCCGTATGGCCGCCGTCGAGGGCCTGAACCCTGGCCTCGCCGCGCCCCGCGCGGCCAAGCCGGCTTCGGCCCAGCCTTCCGCCGCCGCGTCCCGCCGGCCGGCCCCGCCGAGCCAGGCCCTGGCCTTCGCAAGCCATCCGGCGACGGATCGCGCCTCCCTGGCCCAGGCGATGCACGCCGCCTCGCTGCCGGCCGGGGGCAGGGCCGCGCCGAAGACGACCGTGATCGCGAAGAGCGGCCCGCTGCCGATCGCGCCGCCGCTCCGCCTCGCCGGCGCCCAGAAGGGCGACAGGGAGGATAGCAAGAATACCGGCCACAAGCCCGGCATGCCGCCGCGGTCGAAGGTGGCGGGGATGTATTGAGGGCCGGCCCGGCTTCCGGGCACGGTGTTGTGGAGGTCTCCGACCTCCCACCCGCGACCTCAGACTGAGGTCGTGGGTGGGATGGGCGATGGCGGCGGCCGGACGCCTCGGTTCTGCCGGATCGGCGGCGACGCGCAAGCATGCGGTCGAACCGCCGTGGCCCGTCTCCGAAACGGTTCCGCCTCCCGCACTGCGGCACAGGCGCGGTTGCGTGTCCTTCGGCAGGGCGGCAAAGTGCGGCAGGTCTCCCGGTCGGCCGGGGTTTCGAGCGGTAGGGATATGCGTGTGACAGCGACCACCGGAGCGGGCAGGGCGCTCGCGCGCCGCGCCGCGGGACTAGCTCTGGCAGCCATTCTCGGGGCTGCCGTGGCGGTCTCCGATGCGCGCGCGCAAGGCTTCCAGACCCTGGCGCCGCACGCGATCCTGATCGACGCCGATACCGGCGCGGTCCTGTTCGAGAAGGGCGCGGACGAGCCGTTCTCGCCCGCCAGCATGGCCAAGCTGATGACCGTCGAGGTGCTCTTCGACGAGATGCGCAAGGGCAAGCTCGGCCCGGACACCGAGTTCACGATCAGCGAGAACGCCTGGCGCCGCGGCGGCGCCGGGGGCGGCGGGTCGTCGATGTTCGCCCAGCTCAACAGCAAGGTGAAGCTGCCCGATCTTCTCCGCGGCATCATCGTGCAGTCCGGCAACGACGCGGCGATCGCGGCCGCCGAGGGCGTCGCCGGCACCGAGGACAATTTCTCCCAGATCATGAACCGGCACGCGAAGGAGATCGGCCTCGAGCGCTCGACCTTCCGCAACGCCACCGGCTACTCGGCCCCGGACCAGAAGGTGACGGCCCGCGATCTCGCCAAGCTCGCCATCCACCTGATCGAGGCCTATCCGGAGAACTACAAGCTCTTCGCCGAGCGCGAGTTCACCTGGAACAAGATCCGCCAGCAGAACCGCAACCCGCTGCTCACCCTCGATATCGGCGCCGACGGGCTGAAGACCGGCTACCTCGAGGAATCCGGCTACGGCCTGACCGGCTCGGCGGTGCAGAACGGCCAGCGCCTGGTCCTGGTGGTGAGCGGCCTCAAGACCGCCCGCGACCGCGCCGCGGAATCGCGCAAGCTGATCGAATGGGGCTTTCGCGCCTTCGAGGCGCGCCAGGTCTTCGCCGCCGGCGAGGCCGTGGCGGAGGCCGAGACCTTCGGGGGCGAGAAGGGCCGGGTGCCGCTCGTCACGAAGAAGCCGGTGCGGCTCCTGCTGCCGCGGGGCAACAGCGACCGGCTGGTGGCGCGCGCCACCTACCAGGGCCCGCTGACCGCGCCGGTGGAGGAGGGGCGCGAGGTCGGCCGGCTCAAGGTCACCCGCGGCGAGCAGGTGGTGCTCGACATGCCGCTCTACACCGCCGAGTCGGTGCCGGCCGGCACCATGACCCAGCGCGCCCTCGACGCGGCGCTCGAGGTCGGCACCGGCTGGTTCCGCCAGGCCCTCAGCCGGATCACCAGCAAGTCGTGAGCGACGCTTCCATGGTGGCCGCGAGCGCCGCCCCCCGGCGTCCCGGCTGCTTCATCACCTTCGAGGGCGGCGAGGGCGCCGGCAAGTCGACCCAGATCGCCCGTCTGGCGGCCTGGCTTCGCGCCGGCACGGACGGACTGGCGGAGGCCCGCGAGGTGGTGACCACCCGCGAGCCCGGCGGCTCGCCGCGGGCCGAGCGGATCCGCGCCGCGGTGCTGGCCGGCGTCGCCAAGCCCCACGGCCCCTTCGCCGAGGCTCTGCTCTTCGCCGCCGCCCGCCTCGACCACCTCGCGACCCTGATCCGCCCGAGCCTCGCCCGGGGCGCCATCGTGCTGTGCGACCGCTTCAGCGACTCGACCCGGGCCTATCAGGGCGCGGCGGGCGGGGTCGAGCCTGAGACGCTCGCGGCGCTGGAGCGGGTGGTGGTGGGGGCGACCCGGCCGGACCTGACCCTGATCCTCGACCTGCCGCCGGAGATCGGCCTCGCCCGCGCCCGCCAGCGCGACCGCGCCGCCGCCCGCGGCCCCGACCGGTTCGAGGCCGAGGCCCTGGGCTTCCACGAGCGCCTGCGGGCGGCCTACCTCGCCATCGCCGAGGCCGAGCCGGCGCGCTGCGCGATCGTCGACGCGCAAGGAGGGCCCGACCGCGTCGCGCAGGCGGTGCGCTCCACGGTGGCCGCACGGCTGCCGCACCTCGTCCGGGAGGCATCCGATGCCGCCTGAGAAGGGTGACGACGAGCTCGAACCGGGCGAGATCCCGGGCGTGCCGCGCCCGCGCGAGCGGCAGGATCTCCTCGGCCAGGAGGCGGCGGAGCGCGCCTTCCGCGAGGCGATCGGCGCCGGGCGGCTGCACCATGCCTGGCTCCTCGGAGGCCCGAAGGGCATCGGCAAGGCGACGCTCGCGTTCCGGGTCGCCCGCCACCTGCTCGCCCGCGGTGATGGCGCGGGCGTGCCGGACAGCCTGGACCTGTCCCCCGGCCACCCGGTGGCGCGCCAGGTCGCGGGCCTGTCGCATCCCAACCTCGTGCTGCTGCGGCGCCAGAAGGCGCCGGGCTCGAAGACGATCCCGACCCAGATCGGCGTCGACGCGGCGCGGCGCGCGCTCCATCTCTTTGCCGCGACCTCGGCGGATGCGGGCTACCGGATCTGCGTCGTCGACTGCGCCGACGAATTGAACCTCGCCAGCGCCAACGCGCTCCTCAAGGTCATCGAGGAGCCCCCGCCGCGCTCGCTGTTCCTGATCGTCAGCCACGCCCCCGGCCGACTGCTGCCGACCATCCGCTCGCGCTGCCGCCGCCTCGCCCTGAAGCCTCTCCCGGCCGGGGAGGTGGCCCGGGTGCTGCGGAGCCTCTGGCCGGCGCAGGCGGGACACCCACCCGAGCTGATCGAGCGGGCGGCGGCCTTGAGCGAAGGCTCGGTCGCCCGCGCCCTCGACCTCCTCGATCCCGACACGATCGGAGTCGTCGACGAGGTCGAGGCGCTGCTGGACCAGGGCGACCGGCCGGACTGGCGCCGGGCCCTGCGGCTGGCCGAGCGCCTCGCCGGCCGCGACGCCGACGCGCTCTACGCCACCGCCCTCGACACGGTGCAGCGCCGCCTGGCCGCCGAGATCGAGCGCCGCCAGGGCGAGCCGCCGGCCCGCCTCGCTGCGCTCGCCGACGCCGCCGAGCGCGCCGCCAGGGCCGCCCGGGAGACGCAGATCTACAACCTCGACCGGCGGCCGGTGGTGCTGTCGCTGTTCGGCGCCTGACCCAAGCGCTCGGATCGAAGCGACCGGAGCGACGTGACACGAGCGATGCGCCTCTTCCCGCTCTCCGACCTGCATCTCGAGCGCCGGCCCCTCGCCGCCGTGCCGATCCCGACGCAATCCTTCGATCTCCTGGTCTGCGCCGGCGACGTCTGGGAGGGGGAGCCGGAGCGGGGGCTTCATGCGCTCCTGCAGCTCGCCGGCGAGCGGCCGGTGGTGCTGGTGCCGGGCAACCACGAGCGTTACGCGCCGTCGGGCGATCTCCGCACCGCTTCGGAGCTGCTGGCGGCGCTCCGGGCGGAGGTGGCGGCGATCAACCGCGCGGCCGGCCGCGAGCGGGTGATGCTGCTCGACGGCGGCGGAACCCGCGTGATCGGCGGCGTGCGCTTCGTCGGCGCGACCCTGTGGAGCGATTGGCAGCTGGCCGGGCGCTGGCTCGCGGCGGATGCGCCGGACCGGCCCGACGACCCGGTCGCGGTCGCCGCCGCCCGCATGACCGATCCGGCGACCGGCTCGCGCGAGTACCGGGCGATCCGCCAGGGCGACGGCACGCCCTGGACGCCCGAGGCCGCGATGGCGGCCCACGCCGCCGACCGGGCGGCGATGACGGACGCGCTTGCTAAGGTGCATCCGGGCCCGACCGTCGCGGTCACCCACCACCCGCCGATCCCCGAGGCCGCCGACCGGTTTCGCGATGCGCCCGGCGTGCCCTGGTGGGTGCCGGCCTTCTACGCCACCACGCTGCTCGCCGACCTGCCGGCCGCCCACCGGCCGGCCCTCTGGATCTCCGGCCACTTCCATGCCGGCCACGACCTCCATCTCCACGGCACGCGCTGCCTCGCCAACCCCGTCGAGGGCCGGACCTTCGATCCTGAGCTGGTGGTCGAGGTTCCGGCCTGACGGCCCGGACGAGGGTACGGGTTGGCGAGGCTGCGCCGTGCACCATCCTCCCGGTTTATCCGCGGAGGGATGGGCGATGAACGGCTTCCTGGCTCTGGTGCTGGTCTGCGCCGGCACGGTTCCGGTGCAGGATTGCGACGAGGCCACCGCCACCGACGTGTTCAAGACCCGGGTCGCGAGCGAGATCGGCTGTGCCACCGGCTGGCAGGAGATCGTTGCCCGCTCCGGGATCCGCGCCGGGGTGGGGCAGACGACCTATCTCAAGACGCAGTGCCGGCGGGTGAAGGCAGGCGGGGGGTGATGGCGCATCCCGCCCTATCGCCCGTACTTGATGTAGGCGAAGCGCGGATCCGTGGGCGTGCCCTCCAGCGCGCCGCCCTCGAGCCCCGGCTGCCAGCCGACCACCTCCTCGATCTTACCCGCCAGGGCGAAGTCCTTCTCGGTCAGGCCCTTGGCCGAGTGGGTGGTCAGCCGCACCTCGACCCAGGCATAGGAGGCGGTGAGGTCGGGATGGTGCCAGGCCGCCTCGGCGAGGTGCCCGACGGTGTTGATCACCATCAGGGTGCCCTTCCAGCCGCTCGTCCGGTAGGTGCGGGTGATCCAGCCGTCGGCCTCCTTCCAGGCCGGCAGGTCGGCGAGGCGCGCGGCGACCGCGTCGGGGCTGAGGACTTCGTCCCTCGGCATGGCGTCCATCTCCCTGAGAGCCTGGTGCGTGTCCCTCGCGGCGCTCCCGATCGCCGTCGCTTGCCGTCGCGGCGTCAGCGTCGCCGGGTCTCTTCACTCCCGGAAGACAAGTTGCACGAGGTCGAGATTTTTCAAGACGTCGCGCAGCTGCGTGGCAAAATCGGTCCGGCGGACGGCGAGATAGCCTTCCGTGGCGACGGATTGCATGAGCGGGGCTTCGGCCGAGAGATGTGAACGACAGACCTCCGCCATGTCCTCGAGCGCACAGAAGACGACACCCGACCCGAACGGGTTGTCATCGCTCGCCTCCGACACGACGAAGCACCGGTTGGCCAGGAGAGGAACGATGCGGACGGTCTCCAGCGTCCTGAATCCCGGTGTGGAATGGATGTTCAGGATGATTTTCGACCGCCGGATGGCGTCCCACAGCGGCTCGCCATACACGTTGAAGAGATGAACGGCTTTCAGGCCATGAGACCGGACGGCCTCCAGAACCTGCACGCGCCGCTCGGAATACGATCCGTAGAACAGGACGTCGATCTCCTGCTCCGGCGCAGGGTAAGCAACCTCCAGGCACCGGTGAAATCCCGGCGGCAGAAACGATACGCTTGGCGTGTCCGGCCTTGAACGGAGCACGGCGAGGCCGGAGCGGGAATACTCAAGAATATGAGACGACAAATCGAGAAATTCAAGATACTTCTCGCCCTCTCGCCGGTGCCGGATGATATCGAGCTGCTCCATCTGGTAGACGATGAACGGCCCTGAACGGAAGGGGTCCACGCGCCGGTCGTCCTGGACCGGGTAGAGAAGGTTGCCCACGACGATGTTGACCGAACCATGAGCGGGCTTGTTTTCCGTCAGGGTGCAGCCGTAGCCCAGATCGCGCAAAGATGCACGCAGGACCCGCACACTATCGTCATAGATCCTGTCGTGCTCATTGTAGCTCATGAAGCAGATATTGAAGCACGGCTTGCCCGAGCTGATGATGGGATCGAGCTCGGGCTGAGCATCGAAGCGCTGCGTGACTGCGTCACCGGGCGAGACGTCGGTCGTGGCCCTGGCAGCCGGTTGCGGCAAGAAGCGACGAGCGATTCTGTTATAGGTCGTGTTTTCTCTGACGATCGTCTTGGGATCGAGCCCTTCGATCCATTTCGAGGATTTGACCTGCCACAAATGGAAACAGAATGCGTCGGGAAATTCCAAATCGTGCTTGAACAGCGCTTCGATGCCGTGATCGTCCCAGCTCGGCCAGAAAAACGACGTGGCAGGCTCGATCTTGACAAGATGGGGATTCGCGTTCGCGAGGGCCAGGGGTACCTGGACCGAGAACTTGTTCCAGGCGTCGCCGCTCGGACCGCCGACGAACGACCGGTACTCGTCATACCATAACTGCATGAATTCCGCGCCGGGTGGCGCAATGATCGTGGCGTTGCACAGGCCGACCGGCCTGCGCCCGCCAGCTCCGTCCGGGATTTCTTCGCGTCCGAGGATGACGCTGCCGTCAAGCAGCGGCGCGAACGACTTCTGGCAGATCGTGTCGAAATCGAGATAGATCCCTCCATGCTCCAGAAGTATTTGCATTCTCAGTACATCGACGCGATGCGCGATGAGATCCACCGGCCGGTCGAAAACCGTGCTCGGCAATGTTGTTTGAACGATTTCAACGCTGCCCTTCAGCATGTCCCAGTACGGGCCGTGCGGTTCCGGAGCGCAGTGAATGTTCGCCTTGAAGCCCTCGTTCAGATCAAGAGCGGATCGCACCGCCAGATAGTTGATGAGTGAGAAGCGTGGTGCCTCGTGCGGATCGTGTGACGCGATGATGAAGTGAAATATTCTTGGAATTTGCAATGATTTCCTCTTCGCCTTTGCCAGAGCCTCCGAGCTGAAGCGAAGGTTGTTGGCAACTCGCTCGATCATGCTCTCCGGGATCTTGCTCTCGCTCAAGAGACGATTGCAGGCGCGAATCGCCTCGTCGTAGCGCCCGGTCCAGTACGCGTGCACGGAGAGTTCGTCCAACAGGCCATAATCGTCGATCCAAGCGTCGTCATGTCCTGCGTTGTTCCTGGACTCTGCCGCCCGCAGGCCGCGATCCGCCAGGTAATACCCTCTCTCGTGCAGCCTCTTGTAACGGCAGAAGCGGGACGCATCGTGGAAGGCTTCGGCGCAGGTCGGATCCACCTCGGCCACGCGCAAGTAGGCGGAGATGACCTGTTCGTCTGGCAGCGCGAGGCTCTCGCTGCGTCGTGCCTGCTCCAGCAAACTCGCGACGTCCGATCCCTTGCCGTCAGGAGAATTTTGCATCTCAGTAATTCTTTCAATCGACAATTGCCGATTGCTCCTCAACCTGCCGACATAGTCGCTCGGGATGTCATCCATTCCCAGGATCTTATCGATCAGCATGACCGCTTCGGCATGCCGGTCGGTCCAACAGGCGGCGATTGCCATTTCATCGAGCAAGCCGTAGCGATAGATCCACTCCGAGACGAACAACCCGGATTTCGGAATGGCGGCATTTTCGCCCTTGCGGGCGAGCTGGTAGCCTCTCGCGTACAAGGTGTTGTCGCGGCAGAACCGGGCCGCGTCGTGCATCGCTTCGGCAAGACGTGAAGGACAGGCGGTGGCCGCTGCCTCGAAAGTCTCGATGACGTCGTCAGCGGGATATTTCAGGAGTGCTTTTAGCTTCGCCGCGTTCAGGAGGCTGATGAAGATCTCTTCGTGCCAATAGCCCATGCCGGCGCGCGCTTCATATTGCGCCAGAGCTTCGGAATAATCGCCATTGTCGCGCAGGCTGTTGGCCAAGTAGAACGTGTAGCGCGTGCGAAGGAACGGGTCGGCCTCGGTCGCGAGCCCGTCGCGGAGCAAGGCGGCATCGCGTGCGAACTTACCCGAGCGATTCGTGCCCGACGCATGATCGATGAAGCTGACCCCTTCCAATTGCTCGGTCGTCCCCTCTCTGAGACTCAAGTATTCATGGGTGACGCCAACATACCGCGCATCCGCGCCTCGCCGCAGCAAGCGGCTGTTCCAATAGGCCACGCCTGATTTTTGTATGACTTGATAGACATCGGCTTTCAGTTTTTTTGCGAAATCCTTGTCGTCGACGACAAGCTCCATATCCGCGTCGATAAATAAAAGATAATCATACTCGAGGCACGATTTCGAGGCCAGGTCGAGCGCTGCATTTCTGGCCTGGTCGAAGGTCTTGAATGTAAAACTGTGCAATTCTCCGGCAATGGCACGCGATCGAAAAAAATTACTTATGATATCCTGAGTGCCGTCCGTCGAACCCGTATCGGCGATGACCCAGCAGGAGAGGTAATCCGCGACAGCAAGCAGGCACTTTTCTATCTTGTCGGCTTCGTTTTTGACGATCATGTTCAGGCAAATTCTGCGTGACTGCGCCAACATAAATGCCTCCAAATCATAACGTTCTGGTAAATCCTGGAGACGAAGTTGTCAAACCTTCTGATGGCGCACGGTGTTGCATCCGCCTGCGCCGCATCTCCCGCACCTGGTCCAGACATCATTCGGCCAAGCGCGCGAAGCGACAGCAGTTTGCGGACGTCACATCTTTCAAGCGACAGATTCGATGACACGATCGTCCAGCATGTCCGGATCATCGCAGCCTTCTGACCTGCCACCGTCGAGCGGTTCGAGCGACGCGCGTCGATGTGCGAGGCTGGCCTGCTCCCGCGCGGATACGCGCTGTCGAGAATGTCTCCGCCGGCGAGCACGCCCGGCAAGACCATGGGCTCTGAAGTCGGCCCGACGATAGTACAAGTGACCGCGGCGGCGGGGCCGCCCAGGGTGCGACCTCGCACCCCCGCGCGTGAGCGGTGGACGCCGCCGGCCCCGCCGCCTACCTCTCATGGGCGACATGGCCGGGCGACAACGGCCGGATGAACCGGCCGGGCATAAGCCGGGCAACAGGGAGAGGCGCCCATGCTCTCACGGCGCGGATTGATGGCGGCGGCCGGGCTGTGGCCGATCGCGCAGCTCCGTGCCGCCGGAGCGCAGCCGGCCTCGCCCCAGGCCGCCACCCTGAAGATCGGGCTCCTGCCGTTCGGGACCGTCGCCTGGGAGGCGGCGGTCATCAAGGCGGAGGGGATCGACGCGGCGGAAGGGCTGTCGCTCGAGGGCGTGCGCCTCGCCGGGAGCGACGCCGCCCGCATCGCCTTCCAGGGGGGCCAGGTCGACACCATCGTGTCCGACCTGCTCTGGGCCGCGCGCCTGCGGGCGGAGGGGCGGGCGGTGAAGTTCCTGCCCTATTCCTCCACCGAGGGCGCCCTGATGGTTGCAGGCGACAGCCCCTTGCGCTCCGTCGCCGACCTCGCGGGCAAGCGCCTCGGGGTGGCGGGGGGACCGCTCGACAAGAACTGGCTGCTCCTGCGCGCCCGCGCCCGCGAGCAGGACGGGCTCGACCTCGAGCGCGAGGCGAGGCCCGTCTTCGGCGCGCCGCCGCTCCTGATGCGCAAGCTCGAAGCGGGCGAGCTCGACGCAGGCCTGCTGTACTGGACCTTCTGCGCGCGGCTCGAGGCGCGGGGCTTCCGCCGCCTGATCGGCGCCGACGGCATCGCCGCTTCGTTCGGGGTCGAGGGCCCGATCGCGCTCCTCGGCTACGTCTTCGACGAGGCGCTGCTGCAGCGCGCGCCGCAGACCGTCGCGGGCTTCGCCCGCGCCTCGTCCCGGGCCAAGCGCGCGCTGGCGGCCGGGGAGGCGGCCTGGGCTCCCGTGCGCCCCCTGATGGCGGCGGAGGACGAGGCGACCTACGCCACGCTCAAGCGCGCCTTCCTGGAGGGCATCCCGCGCCGGAAGGCCTCCGCCGAGCGGGCCGATGCCGAGCGCCTCTACGCGGTGCTGGCGCGGCTCGGCGGCGAGCGCCTGGTCGGGGCGGCCACGACCCTGCCGGAGGGGCTGTACTGGGACGGCGGGCCGAATGGCTGAGCGGTCCCCGCGCGCCCATCGCCTGATGGCCCTCCTCGCCCGCCTCGGATCGGTCGCCCTGCTCGTCGCCTGCTGGTGGCTGGCGAGCCGCACCACCGATCCCCGCACCCTGCCGTCGCCGGAGGCGGTGGCGGCGTTCGTGGTGCGGGAGGCCGCTTCCGGCGACCTCCTGCGCAACATCGGCATCACGCTGTGGCGGGTCGCGGCCTCGTTCTGCCTCGCCATGGCGACGGGGGCGGTGCTCGGCATCGCGCTCGGCCGCTCGCGGACCGCCGACCGGCTCCTCGATACGCCGCTCCTGGTGCTGCTCAACACCCCGGCGCTGATCATCACCGTGCTGGCCTATATCTGGCTCGGGCTGACCGAGACCGCGGCGATCCTGGCGGTCGCCCTCAACAAGATGCCGAACGTCGCGGTGATCCTGCGCGAGGGCGCCCGCGGGCTCGACCCGGGCCTCGAGGAGATGGCCGAGGCCTTCCGGTACGACCGCCGCACCTGGATCCGCCACGTGCTGCTGCCCCAGCTCGAACCCTTCGCGGTGGCGGCGGCGCGCTCAGGAGTCTCGCTCGCCTGGAAGATCGTGCTGGTGGTCGAGCTGCTCGGCCGGCCCAACGGCGTCGGCTACGCCATCTCGTACTACTTCCAGCTCTTCGACGTCGCGGCACTGATCGGCTACAGCCTCGTGTTCAGCGCCGTGATGCTGGCGGTCGACGCCCTGCTGCTCCAGCCCCTCGACGCCCATGCCCGCCGCTGGCGATAAGTCGACCGCCGCTGGCGCTGAAGACTCCGCCCTCCTCACCCTGACGGTCCGCCGCAAGGTCTACCGTCCGGCCGGATCCGAGCCGGTCGAGGCGGTGCGCGACCTCGCTGTCTCGGTCCGGACGGCTGAGACCCTGTGCCTGATCGGCCCGTCGGGGGCGGGCAAGACCACCACCTTGCGCATCCTGCTCGGCCTCGACCGCGATTTCGAGGGCACGCTGACCGCCCGTCCGGCCCTGCGCATCGGCATGGTGTTCCAGGAGCCGCGGCTCCTGCCCTGGCGGACGGTCGAGGAGAACGTGCGCCTGTCCCTGCCGAGGCCGGAGCGCGGGCAATCCCTCGACGCGCTCTTCGACGAGCTCGGCCTCAGTCCCTGGCGCGGGCGCTATCCCCGGGCGCTCTCGCTCGGCATGGCCCGGCGGGTCGCGCTCGCTCGGGCGCTCGCCCTGGCGCCGGGCCTCCTCGTCCTCGACGAGCCCTTCGTCTCCCTCGACGACGCGGCGGCCTCCTCCCTGCGCGCCGCGGTGTTCGGCAGCGCGGCGTCCCGCGGCGCGGCGGTGCTGATGGTGACCCACAACGTGCCCGAGGCCCTGGCGGTGGCCGACCGGCTGCTGCTCCTCTCCGGCCGGCCGGCGAGCCTGGTGGCGGAGGTGCCGATCCGGACGAAGCGGGCGGAGCGCGGCCGGGACTGGGCCGAGGCGATGCGCCGGGACCTCGCGGCGAGATACCCCGAGACGGTGGCGGAGGGCTGACCCCGCACCTCGTCGTTTCACCGGACACCCCTGCGCAGAACTGGATCCGGATGGGTCTCGTCGCACAGCGAGGCAGGGGGTTGCGCCGGAAACGCTCCTCGGACACCGGCCCGGCTGCTACAGCGGTGGGAACCAAGGATTCGAGGAAACCGCCCGTGACCCGCCCGCTGCCCGCCGACGGGCTCGATTCCGCCGCCGCCTGGCGCCGCCTCGCCGTCTCCGTGCTGCTGACCACCATCGGCGGCGTCGGCATGTGGTCGGTGGTGGTGGTGCTGCCCGCCGTGCAGGCGGAGTTCGGCGCCGCCCGCGGCGCCGCATCCTTGCCCTACACCCTCACCATGGTCGGCTTCGCCTTCGGCGGCGTGCTGATGGGACGCCTCGCCGACCGGTTCGGCATCCTGGCACCGCTGGTGCTCGGCGGGGTCTGCCTCTTCCTCGGCTACGGCGCGACCGCGCTCTCGACCAGCCTGTGGCAGTTCGCCCTCGCCCACGGGATCCTGATCGGGCTCCTCGGCTCCAGCGCCGCCTTCGGGCCGCTGATGGCCGACATCTCGCTGTGGTTCGCGCGCCGGCGCGGCATCGCGGTCTCGGTCTGCGCCGCGGGCAACTACCTCGCCGGCACCCTGTGGCCGCCGCTGGTCCAGCACGCGGTGTCGGCTTACGGCTGGCGCGCCACGCAAGCGGGCATCGGCCTGTTCTGCCTCGCCACCATGCTGCCCCTGGCGTTCCTGATGCGCCGGCGCCCGCCGGTCGCGACGGTCGAGCGCGGCGGGCTCGCGGGGGCGGGCGGCACGCTCGGCCTGCCGCCCAACGTCCTCCAGGGCCTGCTCGTCGTCGCGGGGCTCGCCTGCTGCGTCGCGATGTCGATGCCGCAGGTCCACATCGTCGCCTATTGCGGCGACCTCGGCTACGGTGTCGCCCGCGGCGCCGAGATGCTGTCCCTGATGCTCGGCTTCGGCATCGTCAGCCGGGTCGCCTCCGGCTTCCTCGCCGACCGGATCGGCGGCCTGCCGACGCTCCTCGTCGGCTCGGTGCTCCAGGGCGTCGCGCTCCTCCTCTACCTCGCCTTCGACGGGCTGACCTCGCTCTACGTGATCTCGGCCCTGTTCGGCCTGTTCCAGGGCGGCATCGTGCCGGCCTACGCGATCATCGTGCGCGAGCTGTTTCCCGCCAGCGAGGCCGGGGGCCGGGTCGGCGTGGTCATCATGGCGACGCTGTTCGGCATGGCGCTCGGCGGCTGGCTCTCCGGCGTGATCTTCGACCTCAGCGGCTCCTACGCGGCGGCCTTCGCCAACGGGATCGGCTGGAACCTCCTCAACGTCGCCATCACCCTGTGGCTGGTGCAGCGCCGGGCGGGGCAGGGGCGGGCGCTGCCGGCCTGAGGCGCGATCGGGCGCAGTCGAGGCCCGGCTCGCGGGGCCCGGATCATCTGCGCGACGCTGCGGCAGGAACCGGCCGGGATTTCGGCCGTTTGAAGTCCGTTGCAGTCCCGGCAGAATACGGGACCAATCAAGGACAGCCTCGGTGCGGCCACTCCGGCAATCCCACGCCGTGGTGCGGAATGTCACCGCGGCGGCGCGTCGGCATGTTTACCGTTTTCGCAATGGGCCCGCCTGGGCGGCGCAACTCTTCGGGCGCTCGCGACTTATCCATGGCAAGAGAGAGCGGTCCAGAGCCACTTCGCCGGACGTTGCCGCTCGGCATTCAACCGATGGGATCACCGACCATGCGTGCGCGTCCCTGCGCCCGACTGCCCCTGCTCGCGCTCCTGGCCGCCCTGGCCACGGCCGGCGCCCCGCTCTGCGCGAGCGCCGCCCCCGCGGTCGACAAGGCGCCGAAGGCCGGACCGGGCACCACCCGCGACGTCGCAGCGACGTCGAGCGTCGCCGCGCCCGCCGCGGAGGCCGACGACGCCCAGTGCTCCACCTCCCGCAAGAAGCTCTTCGTCGATGGCGAAGGCTGGATCGTGCGCCGGGTGACGACCTGCCGGTGACTCGTCCGGCATCGGTGAGCGTCGGGGCCCGTCTCGGTGAGGCGGGCCTTTCTCGTGCGGCAGAAGGGGGCTGTTTGGCAACGAGGTCCGGTTCGGCACCAGTCCGGCGTCACGCGACGGTCTTGGCTCCCCTCCTCGTCATCAATTCAGTCTCGCGTCGGGAGCGCGACTGAGGTGATGACGGAGCGGGATGAGAACAGCGTCGGCCCGAACGAGACGAGGCGCCCGCAGCTTCCGCCGCGGGCGCCCCTCTTGATCACATCATCCTCAACTCAGTGCGCGGTATCCCGCTCGTCGAAGATGTCCCGGTCCTTGGTCTCGGGCACGAAGAGCAGGCCGAGCACGAAGGTCATCAGGGCGATGACGATCGGGTACCAGAGGCCGTAATAGATGTCGCCGGTCTGGGCCACCATCGCGAAGGCGGTGGCGGGGAGCAGGCCGCCGAACCAGCCGTTGCCGATGTGGTAGGGCAGGGACATCGAGGTGTAGCGGATCCGGGTCGGGAACAGCTCGACCAGGGCCGCGGCGATCGGGCCGTAGACCATCGTGACGAAGAGCACGAGGACGAACAGGAGCCCGATCACCCCGGCGACCTGCGGCCGGAAGATGTCGAACGGGTTCGACATCTTGACCACCTGGGCATCGCCCGCCTTCGGGTAGCCTGCCGCCTGGAGGGCGGAGGCCGCGGCCTTGTTGAACTCCGCCGCCGGGGATCCTGCCGCGAAGGGGACCTCGGTGCCGTTGACCCGCACCACGGTCGGCTGGCCGGCGGGCGCGGCCTCGGTGCTGTAGCGCACCGAGGACTTGGCGAGGTAGTCGCGGGCGAGGTCGCAGGGGGCCGAGAACACCCGTGTGCCGACGGGGTTGAACAGGCTGCCGCACTGGGCCGGATCGGCCACCACCGTCACCTTGACGGTCTCGATCGCCTTCTCGAGGGCGGGGTTGGCCAGGGTGGTGATCTGCTTGAACACCGGGAAGAAGCTGAGCGCCGCGATCAGGCAGCCGGCCAGGATGATCGGCTTGCGGCCGATCTTGTCCGAGAGCCAGCCGAACACCACGAAGAAGCCGGTGCCGAGGAGCAGCGCCCAGGCGATCAGGAGGTTGGCCGTGTAGCCGTCGACCTTCAGGATCGATTGCAGGAAGAACAGGGCGTAGAACTGGCCAGTGTACCAGACCACGCCCTGGCCGGCGACGAGGCCGAGCAGCGCGATCAGCGCGATCTTGGCGTTGCGCCACTGGCCGAAGGCCTCGGTGAGCGGAGCCTTCGAGGTCTTGCCCTCCTCCTTCATGCGCTGGAAGGCCGGCGACTCGTTGAGCTGCAGACGGATCCAGAGCGAGATGCCGAGCAGCAGCACCGAGACCAGGAACGGGATGCGCCAGCCCCACTCGGCGAAGGCGGCCTCGCCGGTGACGGTCCGCACCGTCAGGATCACGATCAGCGACAGGAACAGGCCGAGCGTCGCGGTGGTCTGGATCCAGCTGGTGTAGAAGCCGCGCCGGCCCATCGGCGCGTGCTCGGCGACGTAGGTCGCCGCACCCCCGTACTCGCCGCCGAGCGCCAGGCCCTGCGCCAGGCGCAGGATGATCAGGATGATCGGCGCCGCGATGCCGATCTGCGCGGCGTTGGGCAGGATGCCGACGATGAAGGTCGACAGGCCCATCAGCAGGATGGTGACGAGGAAGGTGTACTTGCGCCCGACGATGTCGCCGACGCGTCCGAACACCAGGGCGCCGAACGGCCGCACCAGGAAGCCCGCCGCGAAGGCGAGCAGCGCGAAGATGTCCCGGGTCGCCGGCGGGTAGGACGAGAAGAACTGCGCGCCGATGATGCCGGCGAGCGAGCCGTAGAGGTAGAAGTCGTACCACTCGAAGACGGTGCCGAGGGAGGAGGCCAGGATGACCTTCTTCTCCTCCCGCGTCATCGGGCGCGCGGCATCGCCGGCTTGCCCGAGGGCGGCTGAGCTTGCCATAGGGTGTGTCCTCCTTGGGGAGCGTTTCCTTGAGGGACGGCACGCATCGTCCGCGCGAATCTTCGCCGCGTCGGAATCCGCGTTGGAGTGTGAACCGGGTGTCCGGCGGCGCCTTCCGCCGGGCGAGGGGATTGAAACCACCCGCTCGCGCGTGATCCGCCGCTGACACGAATCGTTAAGCCAGCCCTGCGCCGCGGCCCATCCGACAATTCGTCGTGAGACTTAGGTCGTGAGACTTCCGTCGGGGGGCCGAACCTGATCCCGATCGGCGTGACGGACCGCCGCGGTTCTGACGCCGCCATTCTCGAACCTCCGACCACGCCCGTCCTCGGCCCAGCTCGCCAGCGGCAAGCTCGGCGATCTTCCGGCCGATGGCCGCAGGAGGATCGCCGCCGCGCCGGAACCAGGGCGCGGACCGACGGGTCCATGCCGAAACCCGAAGCGGAGGCCGTCGTCACCCCACCCAAGCCGTTTGGGATTCCGTCGAAGGCGATGGCCGGCTTTGCTTTGCGTGGATCGGCCGCCAGGGTCATGTGGCGCTTCAGGAGATCGGAGCCTGCCCGTCCATAGCCTTGACGAAGCGGAAGGCATGGTTGGGCGAGACCGCTCACAATATGGCTTGCAAGAGATTGCAAACTGAAGATTCTTCGCATAAGCCGTGTTTCTGTATCGTCCCAGAGAGCACGGATTGCGATGATTGCGGATGAAATCATCAAACAATGGTCGCTTGCTCTTCAGACTGAAAATGAATCTGACAACAATAAAATATATGATTACATAAATTCCAATTCTGAAAGCGAAGATTTCTGGCATGTTCCTCTGCGGATTACATATTTTATTCACAAGTGCAACGATTTTGCGTCTCTTTTGCGCGTGTCAGAACGTTTTATGTCGTATCCCGATTTTTGGGACCATTGCATCAAAGACCTGTCCTACAATGTAAGTATATATTGCAATTCTCCCGGAAAAGCCGTTCCGCATCTAGATGCTGCGCGTCGCGCCGGAAAACTTTCCGGCGAGATGATGCTTTTTTCCGCCGTACAACACGCGCGCGTTGGCGAAATGGATCCAGCGTTTGATTTGATTACAGAGACGAGCTCTCGTTTCCCAGAGATGGCAGCAGAAACACAAATACACAGCCAATTTATCAATTTGCTGTCTCGTTTTGGATATGACGAGGCAATTCGAATGCTGGCAGAAATCAAGCGGCGGTTTTCCAATGCCAGCATCGTCGATGTCGAAAAGGAAATCATCCGAGCCCTGGACACAGGCACGCCCTATCTACTCCTCCGTCTCGGTGACGGAGAAGGATCGTGCACCATTGTCAGCGACGAGGATGAAAACGAGTACCGCGATTATTATAGAGCAAATCGAAAAGAATTTACAGAAATCTGGTTCAAAAATCCATCCATAGTCGATGATCATGAATTTTTGGGAGCGATAAAAGCATTTAACGACGCCATTCCTGCGGCAGACTGCTTGGGCGGCATCTACGCGGAGGCAATCGACCACGAATATGGGATCGGCTCGCGGCGTGGCATCGCGTGGGTTGTTAACACGATGCGGAAAGCCTTGGCACTGTCCACCCACGACCCGGCCTGGGCTGCACGAACCTCGGTGCATAGCCTGGTATTGCACTACGACTTGGTGCTCAGTGGAACCCTGGCGCGCGTTCTGCGCGGCCGTGCCAAAATCGGGCTCATCAGCTGCCACGATGACCTCCCCGAGGCGCTTCAACGCACCTACGGGATCGGTGAGGTCGAGCACTTCAAGGTGCCCGGCGAGCAAAGCCACCGGGCGACTCTCGGCGACCGCTCGGTCGAAGGCGCGCACTGGCCGCATCGATTCCGCGAGTTGTGCGCTGAGCTTGACCGACCAATCGATCGGCGCGGGCAGCTGTTTCTAGTAGCGGCTGGAATACTTGGAAAGATCTATGCACACAAGCTAAAGCAGAGCGGTGCCGTTGTCATTGATATCGGCGCAGTAGCAGACCTGTGGATGGGAAAAATCACTCGCACATTCCCCGATCTTCCGCCAGATCTGGCGCTCAAGCCGAAATTTGCACCTATCAATCTGATCGATGTCGGCGGGTTAGGCGGTATTGGCGCTGAATGGCAGCCCTATCTCGACCGGATCCGTCCAGTCATATTCGAGCCGAACCCGCCCGAAGCAGCCGCCATCCGGGAGCGTATGGGCAGCGTCAGGGGCGCATTGATCGTCGAGCGGGCGCTGAGCAACCGCCGAGAGCAGCGCACGCTCAACGTCGCCAAGAGCCTCGGATGCACATCGTTGCTCACACCAAACAGCAGCTTGCTCTGGCGCTATTCGATCGAGCCAGCATTTCGAATCACTCACACGGTCCAGGTTGATTGTGTGCGCTATGATTCCCTCGTCGGTCGCGGCGAGGTACCCCTACCCGACGCTATCAAAATCGACGTCCAGGGGTTTGAGTACGAAGTTCTTGAAGGATTTGGAGACACCCTATTTAACTGCCTTGGCATCAAACTAGAAGCACATCTCTATCCTATCTATGAAGGACAGAAACTTTTGCACGATCTCGTGCGGCTGCTGAACCGTTTCGGGCTTGCATTGCGCAAAATCATACCCGTCGATCATTTTGATGGCGATATCGTCGAGGTGGATGCTTGGTTCACCTGTGATGCGGCCCGATCTGCAGCGCTCGATTCGGAGAGAGCGGCAAAATTAGCGTTCATCGAGACGGTCTGGGAGCTGCCTGCACACCGTCGCATATTTGGAGCCGATCAGTTTGCCTGATCGTTGACCCCAGAGCACCACGCCGGCACCTGACTGACGGGAGGATTTGTAGAGCGGGCTGGTCGCGACAGGACAGCCGACTGAGCCTCGACCCAGCATATCCGCACTCTGCCACGGCTGGCGCGGCCCCCCGACGGGAACGAGGATGGCGCCCCGGCATTGACCCCTGCGAGTGCCGGGAGCCGGGAAGACACACGATGCGTCGCGACCTGATCGTCCTCACCCTCGCCGTCACCCTGGTGGGCGCCGGCGCCGAGGCGCAGCCGCTGCGCGGCCCCGGAACCCCGGGGCAGGGCGGGCGTGCCCACGTCGCGCCGGCCCATCACGGTCGCGCCGCCATCTACGATGTCCGCGGGCGGCACGGCCGGGGCGGAGGATTCCACGGTCGGCGGTTCGCGGCCTATGGCGGCACCACCTTCGCGGCCCCCCTCGGCCTCTACGGTGGAGCCGGC
The DNA here is from genome assembly GCF_022179185.1 of Methylobacterium frigidaeris. Taxonomy (GTDB): domain Bacteria; phylum Pseudomonadota; class Alphaproteobacteria; order Rhizobiales; family Beijerinckiaceae; genus Methylobacterium; species Methylobacterium frigidaeris. The sequence goes on from NZ_BPQJ01000017.1 coordinate 95,586, forward strand.
GTCCTCGAGCCGGGCCTCGTCGCCGAACCCTACTTCAAGCTGCCGCGCCCGAGCGAGCTCGTCCCCTCCGCCTGGGGCGAGGGCACCTACGGCATCCCGACCGTCTCCGGCATCCCGGCCCAGCCGAAGGCCGATCCGGTGCTCTACGTCATCAATGGTGGCCAGCGGCCGGTCGGCGGCGCCCGGGTGGTCCCGGTCGAGGCACCGCGGCGCTAGGAGAGCGCCCGACCGCGACTTTTGCTCGCAGCCACCCGGTACGGGATGAGGTTTGCGGCCGGGCGGTCGGTGCTCGCCTGCCGAGATATGATTTGTTATGGTCTCCCGGTGACACAGACCTCACCTCCCGCGTCGCCGACGCTGCACCGCCGGACCCGCGCCGGGCGCGGGCGGTCGGGCGCATGAGCGGACCGGAGGCGAGGATCGACGCGATCCCGCCCGCCGGTCCGGCGGGCCTCGACGGCTCGGCGGACCTCGGCGACGAGACTGCCGCCTTACGCCGGGAAGTCGCCGCCCTGCGCCGGGCCTTGGCCGAGCGCGACGCGTTCCTGGCCGGCGTCGCGCACGAATTGCGCAACCCGATGACCCCGATCCTCGGCCAGGTCGAGCGCCTGACCGGCGCCGCCGCGCGCGAGGCGCCGGAGGGCCGGGTGGCGCAGGGGCTGGCGCAGCTGCGCTGGCTCGTCGAGCGCTACGTCCGCCGCGCCACGACCCTCCTCGACGTCTCCCGGGCGCAGACCGGGCAGCTCGCGCTGCTCGCCGCCCCGGTGCCCCTCGCCGAGGTGGTGGAGGAGGTGGTGGCGTCCTTGAGCCCGATGGCGGCCCATGCCGGCAGCACGGTCACGGTCGCGGTACCGGACGACCTGGTGCTGTCCTGCGAGCGCCTCGCCCTCGATCAGATCCTCGACAACCTCGTCACCAACGCGATCAAGTACGGCGATGGCGGCGCGATCGCGGTCTCGGCGACCCGGGAGGCGGGGACGGCGCGGATTCGGGTGAGCGATCGCGGCATCGGCATCGCCGAGACCGACCAGGCCCGCATCTTCGAGCGCTTCGAGCGCGCCGTGGGCGATCCGAGCACCGCACCGGTCGGCTTCGGGGTCGGCCTGTGGCTGGTGCGCCGCCTCGCCGAGGCGATGGGCGGCGGCGTCGCGCTCGACAGTCGCCCTGGCGAAGGCGCGACCTTCACGGTAACGCTTCCCCTTCACGCGTAGACGATCGACGAGCCGACGATCGCAGCAACCGAGAGCACAGGATGACGGGGGCGGAACCCAGCATGGGACAGGCGGGTGCCTACGGTGAGCTGGAGCGGGTTCCGACCGGCATCGCCGGCCTCGACGAGATCCTCGGCGGCGGGCTGTTTCGCGGCGGCGTCTACATCGTCCAGGGCACGCCGGGCTCGGGCAAAACCATCTTCGGCAACCACGCCTGCTACACGCATGCCGGATCCTCCGCCGGATCCTCTGCGGGTGCCTCGCCCGAGCACCGGGCGCTCTACGTCACGCTGCTGGCCGAGAGCCATTCGCGGATGCTCGGCCACATCGCGCCCCTCGGCTTCTTCGTCCCTGAGCTGATCCCCGACCGGATCACGTACTTGAGCGCCTTCCGCACCCTGCAGGACGAGGGGCTCGCCGGGCTCCTGACCCTGCTGCGCCGGGAGACCGCCATCCGCGAGGCGAGCCTGCTCGTCCTCGACGGCCTGGTGGCGGCGGAGGAGACCGCCGCCTCGACCCTCGAGTTCAAGACCTTCATCCACGAATTGCAGACCCAGGCCGCCGCGACCGGCGCCACCGCCCTCCTCCTCACCAGCGCCTCGGCCGGGGCCGACATGGTGGCGGCCGAGCACACGATGGTCGACGGCCTCATCGCCCTGTCGAGCCGGCTCAGCGGATGGCGGGCCGAGCGCGAGCTGGAGGTGCGCAAGTTCCGCGGCAGCGGCTTCCTGCGCGGGCGCCACAGCTTCCGCATCACCGATGACGGCATCCGGGTGTTTCCGCGCATCGAGGCGCGCCTCCGGCTGCCGAGCCGGCGCGACCACGTCGAGGGGGCGCCGCTCACCACCGGGTCGCCCGCCCTCGACGCGATGCTGGGCGGCGGCCTGCCGAACCACTCCACCACCCTCGTCGGCGGTCCCTCCGGCATCGGCAAGACCACGCTCGGCCTGCAATTCCTCGGCGCCGACCCGGAGGCGCCGGGCCTGCTCTGCGGCTTCTACGAGAGCGAGGCGGCGATCCGCGCGAAGGCGCGGGCGCTCGACCTGCCCGTCGCCGGCCTGATCGAGGACGGCCGGGTCGGGGTGATGTGGCAGCCCGCGACCGAGGGGCTGATCGACGAGATCTGCACCGATCTGCTGGGGACGATCCGGAACCGGGGGGTCCGGCGCGTGTTCATCGACGGTCTGGACGCGATGTGCCGGATCGCAGGGGATCAGGACCGGATCGTCCGTATCTTCGCCGCCCTCACGGCGGAGTTCAGGGCGCTGGGCGTGACGGCGATGTACACCCGGGAGACCGACCTGCGCGGCACCTTCCTCGACGCACCCTCCGGCGAGCCCTCCCTGCGGCAGACCTCCAGCGTCGCCGAGAACGTGGTGCTGATGCGCTCCTGCGCCCTGCGCTCCGGCGTCCACCGCCTGATCGCCGTCGCGAAGGCCCGGGACGCCCGGATCGATCCCCGGATGCGCGTCTTCGACATCCGGCCGGGCGGCCTGTCGATCGACGACGGCCCCGAACGGGCCGAGGCGATCCTGGCCGATCGCGACGCCGCGGACCACGGCGGAGAGTAGGCCTGTGGCGACGGTGCTCATCGTGGACGACGAGTTCGGCATCGCCGAGTTGCTGGACGCCGTCCTCTCCGACGACGGCCACACGGTGGTCACCGCCGCCAACGGGCGGCAAGGCCTCGCCCGCGTCGAAGCCGGCCGGCCCGACCTGATCTTCCTCGACTTCATGATGCCGGTGATGGACGGGCCGGCGATGCTGGCCGCCCTCGCGGCCGATCCGGAGACGCGCGGGATCCCGGTCGTGCTGATGAGCTCGATGCCGGAAGACACCGTGCGGGAGCGCGCGACCGGCCAGGCCGCCTTCCTGCGCAAGCCCTTCCGGATCAGGCAGGTGCACGACCTCGTGGCGACGCTGCTGGCGGGAGGTGGCAGCGATCATTGACGGAGTCAACTATTTCGGCGATCCTGCCACAGGTGGACAGGGGCTAAGCCGATGATGCGCGACGGTGAGGTCGATGCGGCGATGGTCGCGGCGGTGCGGGCCTTCGGCCGGTTCTACACCCGGCAGATCGGACTCCTGGAGGAGGGGCTGCACCGCAGCGCCTTCTCGCTCACCGAGGCGCGGGTGCTCTACGAGCTCGCCCTTCGCGACGGGCTGACCGCCTCGATCCTCGGCCAGGATCTCGGCCTCGATGCCGGCTATCTCAGCCGCCTGCTCAAGCGCTTCGAGGACCAGGGCCTTCTGACCCGCCGGACCTCCGCGGGCGACGGGCGGCGCCAGGTCCTCGCCCTGACGCCCGAGGGGCAGGCGGCCTTCGCGCCGCTCGACGAGGCCTCACGGGCGGAAGTCGAGGCGCTGCTCGCGCGGCTCCCGGCGACGGATCGGGCGGCCCTCGTCGGCGCGATGGCGCGGGTGCGCCGCCTGCTCGGCGATCCGTCGGAGAGCCTGGGGGAGGCGGGCGCGATCCTGCTGCGCGACCTGCGGCCCGGCGACATCGGCTGGATCACCCACCGCCAGGGCGTGCTCTACGCCGCCGAGTACGGCTTCGACCTCACCTTCGAAGCCCTGGTGGCGGAGATCCTGGCCGGGTTCGTGCGCGACTTCGACCCGGCCCGGGCCGGGGCCTGGATCGCCGAGCCGGGGGGCGAGCAAGGTGCCGAGATCTTGAAGGGAGAGATCTTGGGCAGAGAGATCTTCAGGGGAGAGATCTTGGGCAGCGTGTTCCTGGCGCCCGCCTCCGAGACGGTGGGAAAGCTGCGCCTGCTCTACGTCGAGCCCTCCGCCCGGGGCCAGGGCCTCGGCCGGCGGCTCACCGCGGCCTGCATCGCCGGCGCCCGCGCGCGCGGCTACCGTCAGCTGACGCTCTGGACCAACGACGTGCTGGGAGCCGCTCGGCGGATCTACCGCGATGCGGGCTTCCGCCTGGTCGACTCGGCGCCGCACCGCTCCTTCGGGCAGGACCTGGTGGGGGAGACCTGGATGCTGGATTTGTGAGGGGCGCGGACCCTCACACCTTCTCCAACCCCATCTCCAGGAAGCCGAGCGCGTCCTCGACGGCGCAGCGGCGGACCTCGGAGCGGCCGAGATCGCCGTAGCGGCGCTCGATGTGCCGGGTCGCCCGGCCGGCGGCGACGAGTCCGAAATGGACGAGGCCCACGGGCTTCGTCGGCGTGGCGCCGCCGGGGCCCGCGATGCCGGTGATGGCCAAGGCCACGTCGGCGCGGGAATGGGCGAGGGCGCCTTCGGCCATCGCCCGGGCCACCGGCTCGCTCACCGCGCCGTGGGCCGAGATGAGGTTGAAGTCGACGCCGAGGATCTCGGCCTTGGCCTCGTTCGAGTAGGTGACGAAGCCGCGCTCCACCACCAGCGAGGAGCCCGCCACCTCGGTGAGCAGGGCGGCGACGAGGCCGCCGGTGCAGGATTCGGCCGTGACGAGGCGGGCCTGGCGCTCGCGATAGGCGGCGATCAGCACGCTCGCCCGGGTGATGAGGGCGGGATCGCCGATCATGCGCGCGCCTCCTCGGGAAGCCGGATCGTGGCCGCGGCCTGGGCGGCGAGGCCCTCGGCCCGGCCGACGAAGCCGAGCTTCTCCGTCGTGGTCGCCTTGATCGAGACCGCCGAGAGCGGCACGCCGGCGATCTCGGCGATCCGGCTCCGGATCGCCTCGCGATGGGCGCCGATGCGGGGCGCCTCGGCCAGGACCGTGATGTCGAGGTGGTCGATCACCCCGCCGCGCTCGGTCACCCGCCGCACCGCGTCGGCCAGGAACTGGTCAGAGGAGGCGCCGCGCCAGCGCGGGTCGCTCGGCGGGAAGTGCACGCCGATATCGCCGTCGGCGAGCGCGCCCAGGATCGCGTCGGTGAGCGCGTGCAGCACCACGTCGCCGTCCGAATGGGCGAGCACGCCGCGATCGGCCGGGATGCGCACGCCGCCGAGCCACACGTGGTCGCCCTCCGTGAAGGCGTGCACGTCGAAGCCGGTGCCGAGGCGGGTCAGAAGGGTCATGGCATCATCCTGGGCGGCGGGGGCGGACCCCGACTCGGAGAGAAGCTCCGGCGAGAAGGCGCGGTCGGCCTCGACGAGGTCGGCGGCCTGGGTGATCTTGCGGTTGCGCAGGTCTCCGGGAAAGACCGCCACCGGCAGGCCGGCCCATTCGGCGAGCGCGCCGTCATCGGTGAAGCCGTCGAGTCCTTCCGCCGCGGCCCGCCCATGCGCCTCGTGGAGAAGAGAGAAGCGGAACGCCTGCGGGGTCTGCACCGCGCGCAAGGATTCCCGCTCCGGGGTCTCGCGCACCCGGCCGTCCGGCTCGACCACCTTGATCGTGTCGCTCACCGGCACCCCCGGCACGGCGGCGCCGTGGCTTTGGGCCGCCGCGATCGCCCGGTCGATCAGCGCGTCGTCGACGAAGGGGCGGGCGGCGTCGTGCACCAGCACCAGGTCGGGATCACCGTCCCGGGCCAGGGCCGTGAGCCCGGCCCGGACGGAGGCCTGCCGGGTGGCGCCGCCCTCGACCGGCCGGGCGAGTTTTTGCCGCGCCTCCGACGCGAGGTCGCCGAGGCACTCGTCGTAGAAGGAGGCGGCGTCCGCGGCGATCACCACCTGGATCCGCGCGACGCCCGGATGGGCGGCCAGCGCCGCCAAGGTCCGGGTCAGGACCGCCTGGCCGCCGACGCGGCGATACTGCTTGGGCGTGTCGCCGCCGACGCGGATGCCGCGCCCCGCGGCGACGACGACCGCGGCGATCTGAGGAAGTGTCAAAGAGGTCGCTCCCGGAATGCCCGCTCCTTAGCGGCGGCGGCCCGACGAGGCAAATGCACCAGGGGAAGGGCGGTGCCGCGCGGGAAGGAGATGCGGGCAGGTTCTTCCGGACCCGCCGGCGCTTGCCGCCGCGATGCTCGGGATCCCGGGTTGCGCAGGGTGCATGATGCCGAATCCGTCTCACATTCTCACGATACGAGAAAGGCGCAGGATCCTCTCTCCATCCTCTCTCCCGCGCGGGCGAGGGGTAGGGGCGATCGAAGATCGCGTGAGGGCGGGACGGTTCAGAATCAAGCACTGGACATCGCGCTACCAGCACGACGCTCCCAGCTCCGCATTGAAGCGTGCCACCCTCACCCCTGACCCGTCTCCCACACGGGAGAGGGAAAGGCGCTCTCCTTTGAGAATCAGAGCGAGAGACGACGAATTCTCCGCAACTCCCGGACCCCATGACGTCCCCCACCGACGGCGCGAGTGGTCGACATTCGCCTTGCTGCGGCTCGGCTTCAGCAGCCATCCCGCATCGCAGCAAAGCCCGGCCCCCGTCGCTTCCATTCCGCCGCGATGCCCCGCTATCCTGCCCCGCCCAGGCTAGAGCCGACACGGAACGCCACCGTGCACGGGCCACCGGTCCGGGACAGGCCCACCCATCAGCCAATTCGTGGGCAATTCGGGGAGCGAAGCCCGAACGCGCTTGCGTATGACCGGGTTTTGGCTATTTGCTGTGCACAATGACGACTGACCATTATTTGAGCGCCAAGGCGCCGGGGGCCGTGCCGGCAGCGCTGCCAACGGAACGGAAGTCCGCCGCGCCGCTGCTGGCAGGAGGGGCGCTGCTGGCGCCGCTCTCCGGCGTGCACGGGGCGCTGCTCGCGCCCCTTTCGGGCGTGCACGGGGCGCTGCTCGCGCCCCTTTCGGGCGTGACCGACCTGCACATGCGCCGCATCGCCCGCCGGCTCGGCGCCACCGCGACCGTATCCGAGATGGTGGCGGCGGAGGATTTCGCCCGCGGCACCGAGGAGGCACGGCTGCGAGCCGAGGGGGAAGGCGTGCTGCCCCACGTGGTGCAGCTCGCCGGCTGCGACCCGCGCTGGATGGCGGAGGGCGCGCGCCTCGCCGAGGCGAACGGCGCCGACGTGATCGACGTCAACATGGGCTGCCCGGCCAAGGCCGTGACCGGCGGCCAGGCCGGCTCGGCCCTGATGCGCGACCTCGACCATGCCGAGCGCCTGCTCGCCGCGGTGCGGGAGGCGGTGTCGGTGCCGGTCACCGTCAAGATGCGGCTCGGCTGGGACGACGCCACCCGCAACGCCCCGGACCTCGCCAGGCGCGCCGAGCGGCTCGGCTACGCCGCCGTCACGGTGCATGGCCGCACGAGGCAGCAATTCTACACCGGCCGTGCCGACTGGGCGGCGATCCGGGCCGTGCGCGAGGCCGTGACGATCCCGGTCGTCGCCAACGGCGACGTCGCGAGCCTCAAGGATGCCCGGGCCTGCCTCGACGCCTCCGGGGCCGACGCGGTGATGATCGGGCGGGCGGCGGTCGGACGGCCCTGGCTCGTCGGCGCGGTCGCGGCGGGGCTCGCCGGCGAGGTGCCCGGGGAGCCGGACGCCGCCACGCGGGCGGAGCTGGCGGCCGAGCATTACGACGGCCTGCTGAGGCTCTACGGCGCCCGGATGGGCGTGCGCCACGCCCGCAAGCACCTGGCAGCCTATGCCGACCATGCCGGCGGGCTCATCCCGTCCGAGCGGACCCGGCTCGTCACCACCACCGACCCGGAGGAGGCCGCGCGGCTGTTGCGGCGCGCCTTCGAGGCCCCGGCCGCACGGCCTGAGGATCAGGCCGCATGAGGATGAGCGATGCGCCCGCACCCCCTGCCTCCCGCGCCCGCACCGGGAGAATGTCGGCCATGAACGCCCCGACGAGCGAGATGATCATCAACGCCCTGCCGCTGCCCGTCCTGACCATCGGCCCGGACGAGCGCATCCTCCAGGTCAACATGGCGGCGGAGCACTTCTTCGACTACTCGCGCCGGATGATGCAGCGCCAGCGCCTGCGCGACATCATCCCGTTCTCCTCGCCGATCATCGCCCTGGTGAACGAGGTGCGGCGGCGCCGGGCCAGCGTCAGCGAGTACCGGGTCGAGCTGGCCTCGCCGCGCACCGGCGTCGAGCGCAGCGTCGACGTGTTCGCGACCCATCTCGACGACGACCTCGTGGTGCTGATGCTCCAGGAGCGCACCATCGCCGACAAGATGAACCGCCAGCTCACCCATCGCGGCGCCGCCCGCTCGATGGTGGCGCTCGGCGCGATGCTCGCCCACGAGATCAAGAACCCGCTCGCCGGCATCCGCGGCGCGGCCCAGCTCCTCGAGCAGTCCGCCGCCGAGGACGACCGGCTGCTGACCCGGCTGATCTGCGACGAATCCGACCGGATCGTGCGCATCGTCGAGCGGATGGAGCTGTTCGGCGACGAGCGCCCGGTCGAGCGTGGCCCGGTCAACGTCCACGGCGTCCTCGACCAGGTGAAGCGCTCGGCCCAGTCGGGCTTCGCCCGGCACATCCGCTTCGTCGAGAACTACGATCCGTCGCTGCCGCCGGTACTCGGCAACCGCGACCAGCTGATCCAGGTCATCCTCAACCTGGTCAAGAACGCCGCCGAGGCGATCGGCGCCGACGCGGTCGACGGCGAGATCATCCTGTCGACCGCTTTCCGCACCGGGCTTCGCCTCCAGGTGCCGGGCTCGCGCGAGCGGGTCAGCCTGCCGATCGAGGTCGCGGTGCGCGACAACGGCCCGGGCGTCTCGGCCGAGCTCCTGCCGGACCTGTTCGATCCCTTCGTCACCACCAAGGCGCAAGGGTCGGGCCTCGGCCTCGCGCTGGTGGCCAAGATCGTCGGCGACCACGGCGGCATCGTCGAGTGCGACCCCGCCCCCCGCCGTACCACCTTCCGCGTCCTCCTGCCGATGTCGCACGCCCGCGACGGGCGCGAATCCTCCGTCGAGACCGAGTGAGCGCATGCCGAACGGACACATCATCGTGGCGGACGACGACGCCGCCATCCGCACCGTGCTCAACCAGGCGCTGTCGCGCGCCGGCTACGAGGTCCGCTCGACCGGCAACGCCGCCACCCTGTGGCGCTGGGTGGCGCAGGGCGAGGGCGATCTCGTCATCACCGACGTGGTGATGCCGGACGAGAACGCCTTCGACCTCCTGCCTCGCATCAAGCGGGTGCGGCCGGACCTGCCGATCATCGTGATGAGCGCGCAGAACACCTTCATGACAGCGATCCGCGCCTCCGAGCGGGGCGCCTACGAGTACCTGCCGAAGCCCTTCGACCTGAAGGAGCTGACCGCGATCGTCGGCCGCGCCCTGTCGCGCCCTCGCGGCAACGCGGCCCCCGGCGCCGCGCCCGAGAACGAGGACATCCCGCTCGTCGGCCGCTCGCCGGCGATGCAGGAGATCTACCGCTCGCTCGCCCGCCTGATGCCGACGGATCTCACCGTGATGATCACGGGCGAATCCGGCACCGGCAAGGAGCTGGTGGCCCGCGCGCTGCACGATTACGGCCGGCGCCGGTCGGGGCCGTTCGTGCCGGTCAACATGGCGGCGATCCCCCGCGACCTGATCGAATCCGAGCTGTTCGGCCACGAGAAGGGCGCCTTCACGGGCGCCACCGCGCGCTCGGCCGGCCGCTTCGAGCAGGCCGAGGGCGGAACGCTGTTCCTCGACGAGATCGGCGACATGCCGATGGAGGCCCAGACCCGGCTCCTGCGGGTGCTGCAGCAAGGCGAGTACACCACCGTCGGCGGCCGCGTGCCGATCAAGACCAACGTCCGCATCATCGCGGCGACCAACAAGGACCTGCGGGTCTCGATCCAGCAGGGCATCTTCCGCGAGGACCTGTTCTTCCGACTCAACGTCGTGCCGTTGCGCCTGCCGGCCCTGCGCGAGCGCTCGGAGGACGTGCCCGACCTGGTGCGCCACTTCTTCGTGCTGGTCGAGCGCGAGGGCCTGACGCGCAAGCAGCTCGACGGCGACGCGATGGAGAAGCTCAAGCGCTACCGCTGGCCCGGCAACGTGCGCGAGCTCGAGAACCTGGTGCGGCGCCTCGCGGCCCTCTACCCGCAGGAGACGATCACCGGCCCGGTGATCGAGGCCGAGCTCGACACCCTGCCGCTCGCCACGCCGGCGCAAGGAGGAACCCGCAAGGGCGGGACGGAATCCGAGGGCCTGTCGGCGGCGGTGGAGCGGCACCTGTCGGAGTATTTCTCCGGCTACCGGGATACCCTGCCGCCGCCCGGCCTCTACCACCGCATCCTGCGCGAGATCGAGGGCCCGCTGATCGGCGCGGCGCTCGCGGCGACCCGCGGCAACCAGATCCGCGCCGCCGAGCTGCTCGGCGTGAACCGCAACACCCTGCGCAAGAAGGTCCGCGACCTCGACCTCCAGGTCTTCCGCACCCCGCGCTGAGACCGACGCGCCCGTGGACAACGGGCCCGTCCTCCTGTGGCATTCCGACGCATTCGGGTGCCTCGTCGCGCATGCGAGGGTGCGGGGCGGGATAATCCGGCAAGACCGGACGGCGAACGGGCCGGCCTGGCCCGTTTTGGCCTCGCGCGCGTCGCGCCTCTCCGCCTCCCGAAACGCCGGGAGACCACGCCGAATCGACGCCGACATTGTTCCATCCGCGTTTCCGCAGCGGCGCCGCACAATGAAGCTTGGTTGCTTCTGCCGTCGTATCACGCAACCCGAAGTCGGAACGGCATTCCTCTCCGTCGAAGTATTCCGCCTGATCGTGTGAAGACATCGCGCGATTGCGGGTCATGGGGAGTTCTGCCGATCTTCCGGCGCCGCGGTACGATCTCGACCGATCAAGCCCCGTCGCGACGGCGGGAGAGCGGATGTCTGGATTGGACCTCTGCGGGTGGATCGGTCGGCCCGCAAGGTGTCGGATCGTAGTTTTTATCAATTATTAATTGATGACTTGGACGGCCCACCCGTCCGGCGACCGCCCCGCCATGCGGACCTACCCGCCTCGACAAACCCATGACGAATAAGAGTTTTTTCCGCATGGTCGCGTCCCGCCGGGTGGGCCGCCGTGAAGAACGGTTCACTGCACCGGCCGATGCGGATGACCTTGGGAAAAAAGACAGAGCTAATGCAGTGCCGTCTCTTGTGTTGATCGAGACACCTTGCAGTTGACGGAGACTGGCGTAACATCCATCACCTCGGACGGGGGCCGCACTTCTCGAGGACCGCAATGAGCTCAGCTGACCACGTCGAAACGCCTCAGATGATCGGCCTGGTGTCCGATATTGTGTCGGCCTACGTGTCGAACAACAGCGTGCCCGTGGGCGAGCTGTCGAGCCTGATCCGCAGCGTCCACGAGGCGGTGGCCCGGCTCGGCTCGGCCACCCCGGCCGAGCCCGAGCGGCTGACCCCGCCGGTGCCGATCAAGAAGACCGTCACGCCCGACTACCTGATCAGCCTGGAGGACGGGCGCCGGTACCGGACGCTGAAGCGTCACCTGGCCGGGCGCGGGCTCACCCCGGAAGCCTACCGCCAGAAGTGGGGCCTGCCGCCGGACTACCCGATGGTCGCCGCCAACTACGCCGCCCAGCGCTCCGAGCTCGCCAAGAGCATCGGCCTCGGCCAGAAGCCGGTGGTCCGCCGCCCGCGCTCGAACCAGGCCGCCTGAGGGGCGATTCCGAGGTTCGATCCGAGGATCACCCTAAGGATCGACCCGGCGCGAGCCGCCGGCTCCGATTGCCGCCGCGCCGGCATCCGTATTAATTTCGCCACACTGTAGTGGCCTTGCACCACGGATGCTGTTCACACGTCGCCCCCGGGCTTCGGCGCCCTCCTCCGGCGCGGCCGGCCACCCGTCCAGGCCGATCCCGTCCAGGGTCGTCCAGGACGCCGCGCCGCGGGGTCCGGGCTGGTTCGGTGCCGTGGCGGTCATCGTCGCCCTGGCGCTGGCGCTCGCCACCTTCCTGATCCTGGTCGGCGCGACCGCGATCGCGCCGACCCATACGGTGGTGGTGGCGCTGCTGTTGAGCAACGTCGCCCTGGTGCTGCTGCTCGTCGTGGTCATCGCCTGGGAGGCGCGGGTCTTCCTGCGCGCCCGGCAGACCAACGCGGCCGCCGCCCGGCTCCACACCCGCATCGTCGGCCTGTTCAGCCTCATCGCGACCCTGCCGACGGTGCTGCTCGCCGTGGTGGCGTCGATCACCCTGGAGCGCGGCCTGTCGCCCTGGTTCTCGGACCGGATGCGCAACGTCGTGCTGATGTCGGTCGACGTCGCCGACGCCTACCTGACCAACCAGTGCCAGAGCATCGCCCGCGAGGCCCGCATCCTCTCCGACGACCTCACCCGGGCACGCCCTGCCTTCGACGTCGAGCGGGCCTGGTTCGAGAACTTCCTCACCGCCCGGGCCGCCTCGCTCGGCTTGCCGATCGCCCGGATCATGCGCTCGCCCACCGAGACCGTGGCGCGGGCCAATATCGACATCCTCAAGGACCCTCCGCTCCCCTCGGCCAGCGACTTCGAGGAGGCGGCGAAATCCGCCGACGCCACGTGCCTGCTGCCGCGGGAGGGGCGGGTGTTCGGCACGCTGATGAAGCTGCCGGCCTATGACGACGCCTTCCTGCTGGTCGAGCGCGAGGTGACGCGGCTCGCGGTCGAGTTCCCGGGCGTGTCGCGGGCCGCCGCGACCGAGTTCCTGACCATCGATGCCGGGCGGCGCAGCGTGCAGATCGCCTTCGCGACGATGTTCGCGCTGATCGCGCTGATCGCGCTGCTCTCGGCGGTGTGGTTCGGGCTCAACTTCGCCAACCGCTTCGTGGCGCCGATCCGCCGGCTGATCAACGCCGCCGACCAGGTGGCGTCCGGCAATTACTACGCCCAGGTCCCGTTCCGGAAGACGGAAGGCGACCTGCAGCACCTGGGCGAGAGCTTCAACAAGATGACGCAGGAGCTCAGCCGCCAGCGCGCCACCCTGATCGAGCAGAGCGAGCAGATCGACAGCCGCCGCCGCTTCACCGAGGCGGTGCTGGCCGGGGTGCCGGCCGGGGTGATCGGCGTCGACGGACGCGGGGTCATCACCATCGCGAACCCGTCCGCCGAGCGGATGCTCGGGCGCAGCGTCGCCGACCTCGTCGGCCAGCCCCTGGAGGCGGTGATGCCGGAGCTCGGCGGGCTGCCGGGGGATTCCCGCGCCCGCCCGACCCAGCAGCAGATCCAGATCGCCCGCAACGGGCGCGAGCGCACCATCGACGTGCGCACGACGAGCGAGCAGTCGCAGGACGGCGACCGCGGCTACGTCGTCACCCTCGACGACATCACCGACCTCGTCACGGCGCAGCGCACCTCGGCCTGGGCCGACGTCGCCCGCCGCATCGCCCACGAGATCAAGAACCCGCTGACCCCGATCCAGCTCTCGGCCGAGCGCATCCGGCGCAAGTACGGCAAGGTGATCACCACCGACAAGGAGGTGTTCGAGCAGTGCGTCGCCACGATCGTGCGCCAGGTCGACGACATCAAGCGGATGGTGGACGAGTTCTCGTCCTTCGCCAGGATGCCGAAGCCCGCGATCGCCCGCAACGACCTGACCGAGATCGTGAAGCAGAACCTGTTCATGATGCGGGTGGCCCATCCCGACGTGACCTTCACGCTGGAGGAGGGGGCGGCCCGGGTCAGCGCCGCCTTCGACACCCGGCTCCTGTCGCAGGCGATCACCAACATCCTCAAGAACGCCGTCGAGGCGGTGCAGGCGGTGCCGGAGGACGTCCGGGGCGAGAGCCTGATCGCGGTGCGCCTCTACGAGGAGGGCGAGGCCGCGGTGATCGAGATCACCGATACCGGCAAGGGATTCCCCCAGGAAGGGCGCCAGCGGCTACTCGAACCCTATATGACCACCCGCGAGGGGGGCACGGGCCTCGGATTGGCGATCGTGAGCAAGGTCTTGGAAGAGCACGGCGGCGGCATCGAGCTGAACGACAACCCGCGCGGGCGCGGCGGGCAGGTGCGGATGCGGGTCCTCAGGGAAGTGCGACGCGACGAGCCGGCGGCGGCCGGATCGGGCAGGCCCGCGCGGCCGGCCCAGACGCCGGAAACGTCCCCGGAGCCCGCCGCGTGACGCGGGACCGTCCTTGCCGGGAGCGGCGCCGTCCATCCGGCCGCCTTCGTCGCAGCCATCGTCGATACAGCCGATTTCGTCACAGCACGGGGTGCTGCGGAGCCGTCAGGACCGCCACCCGCATCGCGGGGAGGCCCTGAGCCATGAGCGCCGACATTCTGATCGTCGATGACGAGGCCGACATCCGCGAGCTCGTCGCCGGCATCCTCGACGACGAGGGCCACCGCACCCGCACCGCCGGCTCCTCCGACGAGGCGCTGGCGGCGATCGAGGCGCGCCGCCCGCACCTCGTCTTCCTCGACATCTGGCTCCAGGGCTCGCGCCTCGACGGGCTGCAGGTGCTCGACGTGATCAAGGCCCAGGCCCCGGACCTGCCGGTGGTGATGATCTCGGGCCACGGCAACATCGAGACCGCGGTCTCGGCGATCAAGGCGGGCGCCTACGACTTCATCGAGAAGCCGTTCAAGGCCGACCGGCTGATCCTGGTCGCCGAGCGGGCGCTGGAGGCCTCGCGCCTCAAGCGCGAGGTGCGCGACCTCAAGGCGCGCTCCGGCCAGGCGAGCCGCATCGTCGGCGCCTCGGTGGCGGCCAACCAGCTGCGCCAGACCGTCGAGCGCGTCGCCCCCACCAACGCCCGGGTGATGATCTCGGGCGCGCCGGGCTCCGGCAAGGAGCTCTCGGCCCGCACCATCCACGCCGCCTCGTCGCGGGCGAACGGGCCCTTCGTGGTGATCAACGCCGCCACGATCACCCCGGAGACGATGGAGGCCGAGTTGTTCGGGGTCGAGGCCCAGGACGGCAGGCCGCGCCGGGTCGGGGCGCTCGAGGAGGCCCATGGCGGCAGCCTCTACATCGACGAGGTCGCGGACATGCCCCGCGAGACCCAGAACCGCATCCTGCGGGTCCTCGTCGACCAGAACTTCCAGCGCGTCGGCGGCACCACCCGGGTCCATGTCGATGTGCGGATCATCTCGTCCTCCTCCCGCGACCTCGCCGAGGAGATCGCGGGCGGCCGCTTCCGCGAGGACCTCTTTCACCGCCTCAGCGTGGTGCCGATCCGGATCCCCTCGCTCGCCGAGCGGCGCGAGGACGTGCCGGAGCTGATCGCGTTCTTCATGGAGCAGATCTCGGCCGCCACCGGCCTGCCGCAGCGGCGCATCGCCGCCGACGCCATGGCGGTGCTGCAGTCGCACGACTGGCCCGGCAACGTCCGCCAGCTACGCAACAACGTCGAGCGGCTGATGATCCTGACGCAAGGGGACCCCGAGACCGAGGTGACGACCGAGATGCTGCCGAGCGAGGTCGGGGCGCTCGTGCCGACCACCCCGAGCGGCGCCGGCGGCGAGAAGCTGATGAGCCTGGCGCTCCGCGAGGCGCGCGAGATCTTCGAGCGCGAGTACCTTGTGGCGCAGATCGCCCGCTTCTCCGGCAACATCTCCCGCACCGCCGAGTTCATCGGCATGGAGCGCTCGGCCCTGCACCGGAAGCTCAAGTCGCTCGGCATCGGCGCCTGACGGCGACGCAGGAGATCGGGATCCGCTTGGAACCGGGCCCGCCTTGGATCCGCTTGGCCGCACATTTGTGAGTGCCAAGCTCGGGTCTTTCTGCTAGGGCGGCCTGTGGCCGGAGCGCGACAGGATCGCGGGCACGGCCGGATGCGGCAGGTTCGGCGGCCCGGGGATTTCCCCTGCGGCCAGTCTGCACTTGCGCCCGGACGAGCTTCACCGTGTAATGGGGCGGCCGGTTCCCGGGGCGGCGCGCCGCGCCTCCCGCAACACGACAACACGGACCGACCCGTCGACAGGACTGGCAGCGGGTTCAAAGGACAAGAAGAATGGCGGGCGAACGCGCTCAGAATCTGCAGGACACCTTCCTCAATCACGTTCGCAAGAACAAGATTCCGCTGACGATCTTCCTGGTCAACGGCGTGAAGTTGCAGGGTGTCGTGACCTGGTTCGACAACTTTTGCGTGCTGCTGCGGCGCGACGGCCACTCGCAGCTCGTCTACAAGCACGCGATCTCGACGATCATGCCGGGCCATCCCGTGCAGTTGTTCGAGCAGGGCGAGGAGGGGGCCGAGAAGGCCTGATCCCGTCTTCGCGGGACCGGCGCGAGAAGCACCTGCGCCCAGGAGACGGGACCCACGACCCGGGCCCCGCAGGCGCGCCCATGCCAGTGTCCAGGCCGCACGATTGCGGCCTGTTTTTTGCCGGTGCGCCTTCCGGCTGCCTGATTTTTGCAGCGTGTCTTTTGCAGCGTGTCTTTTGACGGCGAAGCCGCCGAATCCCGGCCCGCGGGCGTACCCGGCCGCTTGATTCTCTCGAGCCCTCGTCCAACCTCTGTCCGATGGACTCCCGACCGACGATACGGGAGCAGCCGGAGACACGATGGAACCGCGGATACCGGGCGAGATCCGCCTGCAGCGCCAGGCCGAGCCGGAGGCCGCGATCGCGGCCGAGACCCGCACGCTGGTGATCGGCCCCTATCAGACCCGGCGCGATGCCGGCGGCGAACCCCGCCCGCCGCTCGCCCGCCTCGACGAGGCGGTGGGCCTCGCCGCCGCGATCGAGCTCGACGTGGCCGACAGGCTGCTCGTCACCGTCCAGCAGATCCGGCCCTCGACCTATCTCGGCAAGGGCCGGGTCGAGGAGATCGCCGGGCGGATCGAAGCCGACGGCATCCGCCTCGTGGTGATGGATTGCGCGCTCTCGCCGGTGCAGCAGCGCAACCTGGAGAAGGCCTGGGGCGTCAAGGTCATCGACCGCACCGGGCTGATCCTGGAGATCTTCGGGCGCCGCGCCTCGACCCGCGAGGGCACGCTGCAGGTCGAGCACGCCCATCTCGCCTACCAGCGCAGCCGGCTGGTGCGGTCCTGGACCCACCTCGAGCGCCAGCGCGGCGGCTTCGGCTTCCTCGGCGGCCCGGGCGAGACCCAGATCGAGGCCGACCGGCGGATGATCCAGGAGCGCATGACCCGGATCGAGCGCGAGCTCGAGACCGTCACCCGCACCCGCGGCCTGCACCGCCGCTCCCGGCGCCGGGTGCCGTACCCGATCGTGGCGCTGGTCGGCTACACCAATGCGGGCAAGTCGACCCTGTTCAACCGCCTGACCCGGGCCGAGGTCCTGGCGGAGAACATGCTGTTCGCGACCCTCGACCCGACCGCCCGCGCCATCAAGCTGCCGCACGGCGAGACCGCGATCCTGTCCGACACGGTCGGCTTCATCTCCGACCTGCCGACGATGCTGATCGCCGCCTTCCGGGCGACGCTGGAGGACGTGATCGAGGCCGACATCCTGCTCCACGTCCGCGACATCGCCCACGAGGACGCGGAGGCGCAAGGCGCCGACGTGGCGCAGGTGCTCGCTGAGCTCGGCATCGAGCCCGACGCCGACCGGATCATCGAGGTCTGGAACAAGGCCGACCTCCTCGACGAGGCCGAGCGCGAGCGCCTGCTCAACCTGAGCCGGCCGAACGGGGTGAAGGATGCGCCCAAGCCCGTGCTGCTCTCGGCGCTGACCGGCGAGGGCATCGACCGGCTGATGAGCCGGATCGAGGCGCGGATCGCGGCTGCCCGCACGAGCTTCGCGGTGATCCTCGAGCCGGCGCAGGGCGCGGAGCTGCACTGGCTCTACGAGAACGCCGAGGTGTTGGACCGGCGCGAGGACGCGTCGGGGACGCTGCATCTGGTGGTCCGGGTCGCGCCGGAGAAGGAGCCGCGCTTCCTCAACCGGTTCGGCGCGGCGCGGCGGTTGAAGGGGAGTGCGTAGGATATCCCGCGCGGCCGGTCGTGGCGGTGGCCCCCTCTCGCAGGGCAGGCGACTGGGCGGGTTATGCCGAAGGTCCGGCACCGCCGGCGCATAGGATGAGGCGACGAGGTCAGAACTTGGTCGGCTCCCGGGCCTGGGCGGAACCGCGCCCCTCCCGGCGGAACGATGACCTGCTAAAATCGCGCGATGCATCCATCGTCGCCACGCCAAGCATCCTCGGCTGCATCCTCGGCCGCGAAGGTCACGCCGTCCGCCCTTGGCCTGATCGGCAACACGCCGTTGCTCGCGCTCGATCGCGCCTACCGTGGACCCGGCCGCATCCTGGCGAAGGCCGAGTTCATGCAGCCGGGCGGGAGCGTCAAGGATCGGGCGGCCCGCGCCATCATCCTCGCCGCGCGTGAGGACGGACGGCTGGCCCCGGGAGCCTCCGTCGTGGAGATGACCAGCGGCAACATGGGCGCCGGCCTCGCCGTGACCTGCGCGGCGCTGGGGCATCCGCTCGTGGTCACGATGTCGTCCGGGAACAGTCCCCAGCGGGCACGGATGCTGGAAGCCCTGGGTGCCGAGGTCGTGCTGGTGCCCCAGGTGGACGGAGCCCCCGGGCAAGTCACCGGCGCCGACGTGAACGCGGCGGCGGACGTGGCTCGGCGCATCGCGGCGGAGCGAGGCGGCTTCTACGTCGACCAATTCCATGCCCCGGACGGCGTGCGCGCCCACGCGGAGACGACCGGGCCGGAAATCTGGGAGCAATCCTCCGGCCGGGTCGATGCCTGGGTGGCCGCCGTGGGGACGGGGGCGACCTTCCTCGGAGTGGCCACCGCGTTGCGCGCGCGCAATCCCCGCGTGGTCTGCGCCGCAGTCGAGCCCGAAGGGTGCCGGCCCCTGGCGGGGCTGGAGGTCACGAGGCGTCGCCACCTCATCCAGGGCACGAGCTATGGGAGCGTCCCCCCGCACTGGATCCATGGCCTGATGGACCTGTCCATCCCCGTGACCGATCGGGAGGTCGAACGCTGGCGCCGCGCGCTCGCGACGCAGGAAGGCCTGCATGTCGGCTACTCGGCCGCCGCCAACGTCGCCGCGGCCGCCGCGCTGCTGCTGTCCGGGCGCCTCGCCGCCGACGCGATTGCCGTGACCGTGCTCTGCGACACGGGCTTGAAATACTGACGCGGCCGGCATCCGCTCGCCGCATCCTGCACCGTCGGCCGTCACGGATTGCGCGTCGCGCCTTTGGGTCCAGGCTCCGCCGCGCGGCCCTGGACGGCGAGGCAGGATGTCATCGCCATCGAGAAGACCCGGCCGAGGACGATCTCGTGCGCTGCGCTCCCTCGAGGGAACAGGCGAGACCTCCATGCCGATCCATCGCCTCGCCGTCTCCGGCGACCGCTGGCTCCGCAACATCGTGCTAGGTCTCGACCGGCTGACCGTGGTGACGGGCGCCAACGGCAGCGGCAAGTCGAGCCTCTACCGCGCCTTGCGCCTCCTCGCCGAGGTCGCGCAGGGGCGGGCGGTTCCGTCGCTCGCGCTTGAGGGCGGCTTCTCCTCCGCCCTATGGGCCGGGCCGGAGACGTTCGGGCGCCGGGTTCTCGACGGCACGCATCGGGTCGAGGGCACGGTGCGGCGCCACCCGGTCGACGTGAAGCTCGGCTTCTCCGACGACGAGTACGGCTACGCCATCGCGCTCGGCCTGCCGGCTCCGTCCCACGAGGGCACGGTCTTCGCCCACGATCCCGAGATCAAGGCGGAGAGCGTCTGGACCGGGCCGATCATCGGGCGGGCGAACATCTTCGCCGAGCGCAGCGGGCCGCTACCGCGACGCGCCGGCCCCGCGGCGCGGCCGCAGATCGGCACCCGCACGCCGGTTCTGGCCCGACGGCGCCGACGCAGACCATCATCGAGATCGGCGACCGCGAAACCCTCGACGCGACCATCGCCGAAGCCTCTTCGGGAGCGTCCCTCACGGTCGCGAGCAGCGCAGGGCCACGTCTCGCTCGAACTCCGCCAACACGGGCTGCTGCGGCCCCTGCGCGGGGCCGAGCTCTCGGACGGGACCCTGCGCCACATCCTGCTGGCGGCGGCCCTGCTGTCGCCGCGCCCGCCCGACCTGATGGTGCTCAACGAGCCCGAGACCAGCCTGCACGCCGATCTGCTCCCGCCGCTCGCCGGGCTGATCGCGCGGGCCTCTGGGAGCACGTAGATCCTGGTGGTATCGCACGCCGCCGCCCTGGTCGCGGCCCTGGAGCGGGAGGGCGCGGCCCGCATCACCCTGGAGAAGCGCCTCGGCGAAGACCCTGGCGCCGGATCACGACCCGCCGTACCGGGTCTGGCCCAAGCGGTAGAACCGGCCGGAACGGTTACGTCTCGCGGCGGTATCGGTGCGGTGACCGATCGCATCCGACCCCTGGTACGGGAAGCGGCGCAGGGAGGCGCGCGGCTCGGGCGCCCGTAGCCCGGACGCGCGCCCATCGCTCACTGCGAGCGGCGCCCGAACGAGATCGCGTAGGCCTGGACCCGGGCGTCGATCAGCGGGTCGTCGGAGACCTCGACGCCATCCGGCAGGTTGTTGGGCATGAACAGGAGCGCCTTCTCGGCGGTTTCGCTGTCCGGCACCGCCCTGGTCAGGGTCAGGGTGCCGAGATCGACGAAGCGCCTGTCCTCAGGCCAGGGAATCGTCGAGTCCTTGGTCGCATCGCCGGGTTGGGCGATCTGCGCCTCGACCCGGAAGGCGACGGGCGCCTTGGCGAGGCGGGCCGGCATCTCCTCGACGAGGTAGTTCGGGCCCTTGGCCTTGGCTTCGTCGGCGCTCAGGATCTCCTCTCCGTCCACCGGCACGATGCGGTAGCGGAAGGGGTTGCGCTTGCCGGCGGCGTCGACCAGCACGAAGGCGTTGACGCCGTTATAGACTTGGCGGCCGAAGCTCGACGGGGTCCTGGCGGTGGCGAGCGCCTTCGGGGCGGCCGGGTGCGCCGCCATGAATTGCTCGACCGGGGTGGGCTTCGGTGCGTCGGGGCCGCTCCTGGTGATCGCCACCAGGAGATCGCGAAAATCCTCGCCGGTCGCCACGGGGAAGAACTTCAGCGAGTTGGTCACGACGTCCATCTCGGCGCCGTCGGCGGGCTTGAACTTGATCGACAGCCCGTGCGGGTTGGCCTCGGGGGCGCCGTCCGGGATCTGCGGCAGGCCGGTCGCGTCGGAGAAGCGCACCGTCACCGGCACGGCGGCGCCGGAGAAGACGCTCGCCTTGCTCAGGGTCGCGGCGTCCTTCGAGGGGGTGAAGCTGCCCTCGACCACCACGCCCTTGGCGTGATTCGAGCGCTTGCCCGGATGGTCGCCGAAGATCCTGGTCATGGCGGCGATGGTCTGCTCGGCCGTGGACGACGCGTCCTGCGCCCGGGCGGCGGGGATTGCGGCGAGCAGGAGCGCGGCGCCGAGGAGCGCGCAGCCGCTCGAGGAGCGCCGGATCGTGGCGTGGGTCATGCTCGGTCATCCTGTCACGGGCAGCTTCGGCCCGGCGCGACATGACCCGATAGTTCGATTGCGCGCAAGCAATCGACTCTTCAAAAAGTCGTCAAGTTCCGATCTGGCGCGCGGCGGCTTTTTCAATCTGGCCTGCGGCGGCTTTTTCAATCTGGCCTGCGGCGGCTTGCAGCCGCTTGTGCATGAAGGTGCAGGGCTCCGGCACGCCCTCCGGCGAGCAGGCATAGTCCGGGACCACCCCGGTGACGGCGTAGCCGAGGGAGCGGTAGAGCGCCTCGCCGGCATCGTCGGCGCGCGTGTCGAGGATCAGGAGCGAGCGTCCCTCGGCGGCGGCCACCGCCTCGGCTTCCAGCATCAGCGCCCGGCCGAGGCCGCGGCGGCGCGCCTCCGGATGGACCAGCACCTTGGTGATCTCGGCCCGGTGGCGGCCGTTCGGTGGCGCGGCGAGGCCGACCTGGGTGCTGCCGAGGATGCGGCCCTGGTGACAGGCCACCAGCAGCCGGCGCGCGCCGCTCCGCAGGGCTGGCAGCCCGTCGCGCCAGAACGCCTCAGCCTCGGAGAGGTCGAACGGCAGCACGAAGCCGATGCTGGCGCCGTCGAGGACGCAGGCATGGAGCAGGGCGGCGAGGTCGGGCAGGGCGGCCTCGGCCGCCGCGGGCGAGAGGATGTCGATCGAGGTCATGGTGGCTCTCACGGCCGGCAGATCGCGATGAGGTAGCGGGCCTCCGGGCCCGGGCAGGCGAAGCGGGAGGCGCCGGTGAGCTGGTAGCGCAGGCAATCCCCCGGCGAGAGGGCGTGGGTGACGCCGTCGAGGGTGAGGTCGAGCCGGCCCTCCAGCATCCAGAGGTGGTGCTCCAGGCCCCCGACCGGCGGTGCCTCATAGGAAATGATCGCCCCCGCCGGCAGGGTGCCGTGGACGAGCTCGGCGGAGAATCCCTTCGCCGGGGGCGAGACCCCGCGGCGGCGGAACCCCGTCTCGGGATCGACCCAGACGCCCTGCTCGGCGTGGCGCAGCAGCCGGGCCGGGTCGGCCTCGATCTCGGCGAGGAGCCGCGACATCGGCCGGCCGTAGACGGTGCAGAGCCGGCCGAGCAGCGCGGCGGTCGGGCTGGTGTCGCCGCGCTCCAGCCGCGACAGGGTCGCCCGGCTGATGCCGCTGGCAGCCGCCAGCGCGTCGAGGGACAGGCCGTGCTCCTGGCGTAAGGAGGCGAGCCGGGCGGCGAGGCGCAGGTCGATGTCGGAGGCTTGAGGCTCAGGCAAGGGATCGGGTGCGAGCGAATCTCTCATAATTGAGAAATTCTCTCACATTCGGGCGACGGTCAAGCCTCGCCGTTCCCGTCTTCATGTAAGGGAAGTCGCCTCAGCCCTCCCGCCGCTTCACCGCGACCCAGGCCGCCTCCATGGCGGCGAGGCCAGCTTCCGGCAGGCTGCGGCCGTCCTTCGTCACCTCGGTCTCCATCGCGGCGAAGCGGCGCTGGAATTTCAGGTTCGCCCGCCGCAGGGCCTCCTCCGGATCGACGCCGGCGTGGCGGGCGAGGTTGGCGACCGAGAACAGCAGGTCGCCGATCTCCTCGGCCACCGCCTCCGGGCCTTCCCCGGCGAGCGCCTGCGCCACCTCGTCGGTCTCCTCGCGCACCTTGGCGATGACCTCCGCGGCGTCCGGCCAGTCGAAGCCGACGGAGGCCGCCTTGCGCGAGATCCTCTCGGCCCGGGCGAGGGCAGGCAGCGCCAGGGGCACGCCGGCGAGCGTGCCCTGCGGCTCGGACCGGCCGGACCGTGCCTTGTCGCGCTCCGCCTTGGCGGCGCGCTCCTCGGCCTTGATCGCCGCCCATTGCGCGTTCACCGCGTCCGGGTCGAGGCCGCGGACCTCGCCGAAGATGTGGGGGTGGCGGCGCACCATCTTGTCGGCGATGGCGGTCGCCACGTCGTCGAAGGCGAAGGTGCCGGCCTCCTCGGCGATCCGGGACTGGAACACGACCTGGAACAGCAGGTCGCCCAGCTCGTCGCGCAGCTCCTCCGGATCGCCGCCCTCCACCGCCTCGGCGACCTCGTAGGCCTCCTCGATCGTGTAGGGGACGATGCTGGCATGGGTCTGCGCCAGGTCCCAGGGACAGCCGCCCTCCGGATCGCGCAGGCGCGCCATGATCCCGAGAAGCCGCGCGATCGGGGGGGTGCTCATGCTCGCTCGCCATCCGCCCGCGCCGCATCCGGCGGCGCCTCGACCTTGCTCATAGGCGCCGCCGGGCGTCCGGGGAAGCGCACGGGCGGACAGGGCAGAAGCTTGATATTCCTCGCTTATTCCACAAATTCCATTCGCCCCTCGATTGTATCCAATCTTCGTCGAGGGCGCGTTGTGGCGTTCTTCAAAACGAACTCTTTCTCGGGCCTATAGGTGACTTATCAGTCATGGATTCTCAGAGAGTCAGTTATGTGGATTATATGGAGGGGCGAATTCCGCTGACCTGACAATGCTTTGCAGGGTGGTTGCGCATACGGGTCTGCGTGGATTGGCATCGGACTCTGCGTGGAGGCGCATCGGATTCTGCGGGGATTCCGGTGGTTCGCGCATCGGATTCGGCGTGGCCGCGCATCGGATTCGGCGTCGGGGCCCGCCCAAGCCCTCGGAAACCGGTCGGTTTCGCGAGGCCTCCGCGTATCGAACTCTGCGCAGGCAGCGATCCCGCGATCCGGCCCCGTATCGAACTCTGCGCCGGTCCGCCCACCCTCCGTCCACCGGCTCGCCCACAGGCTCAGGGAGGGACTGGCCGCCGCCTGTCCCGTCCCGGCCCACAGGGCCGTGCACAGGCCGCCCACAGGGCTGAGAGGGCAGGGGGCTCCGAGATCCGCCGCAAGCCGACCCGGAGAGCCCCTGCGGCGCTCCCGGCGGACCCGCACGGGCCTTGCGGCGGGTGGGGACCGGAATCGGACGGGATAACGGGGACGAGTCGTGGGAATCTTGGGATAACCCGGCCCCGCCCCCGGAATCCCGGGATCGGAATCGTGCATGAAGGCTTGGGCATGAAGGCTTTGGGCATGAGCGCTCGGGCGTGAAGGCTCGGCCCATCACCGGCGGGGAGCGCCGTTCGGCGTCAGGCAAGTTCGGCAGGCATGAGCATCGAGGCCAAGATCGCGGCGATCCACGACGAGGACCTCCTGGCCGAGCTGGAAGCGGCCCGGGGCGGGTTCCTGTTCGCGGTCATCGTCGAGCACATCGCCCACCGCCAGGCCCTGCGCGACGCCGAGCGGGCGGAGGCCGGCCGCCAGCAGGATGCCCGCGCCGCCATGGGGCGCGACCAGCGCCGGCGCGACGCGGTGCGGATGGTGATCGAGGCCGAGCCGGTCACCCCGGACACGATCCAGCACATCCATTCCGTCCTGGCGCTCTGCGGATTGCCCTATCGCGATCCCGGCGACGAACGGGAATTCTTCCGGGAATACGGCCGCAACACGCTCAGTATCCTGGCCGGGCGGCTGAAGAACCCGGCCACCGGCCAGATGGAGCTGCAGGGCCTGCCCTACGGTCCCAAGGCCCGGCTGGTGCTCCTGCATCTCTGCACCGAGGCGGTGCGCCAGCGCAGCCCCACGGTCGAGGTCGCCGACAGCCTGTCGGGCTTCATGCGCGAGATGGGCTTCGCCGTCACCGGCGGCGAGCGCGGCACCATCCGGCAGTTCAAGGAGCAGCTGCACCGGCTCGCCGCCTGCACGATGCAGATCGGCCTCTGGGACGGGCAGTCGCGCTCCTCGACCATCACCATGCCGCCTTTCCGCCAGCTCGACCTCTGGCGCGTCGGCGGCCAGGACGGCATCGCCTGGTCGAAGACGGTGCAGTTCCACCAGGATTTCTACGACAACTTGGTCCAGCACGCCCTGCCGGTCGATATCCGGGCCGCCCGCGCCTTCTCGGGCTCGGCGCGCAAGCTCGACCTGCTGTTCTGGATCGGCTACCGCCTGCGCAGCCTGCAGCGGCCGCTCCGCCTGAGCTGGGACATCGTCCACAAGCAGTTCGGCGCCGACAACGCCTCCCTGAGGAGCTTCCGCCAGGCGTTCAAGGCCGACGTGGCCCACGTCAAGGAGGTCTTCCCGAAGCTGCCGATCAGCCTCGACGAGGCCGGCCTGCAGCTGATGCCGACCGATCCCGGCACCCTCCTGGTGCCGCCGAAGCCGGCCCGCCGCAGGGCCGCCGCCGGGGCAGGGGCGGCCTGAGGGGAGGGCGGACGGCCCGTCCGAGACCGCGCATCGCGCGACGATCCTGCGCAGTGTTCCATGCTGCGCCGCCGGGAACTCGGGATGTGGGGTCGCCTGACGATGTGGCCATCAATCGCTCCATCCTGGACCGGTGGCGATCGTGACTCCTAGTTTCCTCGACGCGGTCCCGGGACGGCAACGGAGCTGGGAACAGGCACCTTCGCGAGGCGGGATATCGTCCGCGTGGAATATGTAATGTTTCGCATTCATTCTATGCGCATTGGCCGTTGGTCAGGCTTTCGCTCCCACCTGCGCCGCCTTCCGCGCGAGGCGGGTCTGCTTGCGAACAGGAATGGCACGGGAACTCTCCTCTCTTCGCGGACGGAGAGAGGCTTTGGGGATTGGAACCGATCCCGCCCTCTTGTCGGTGGTGACAGGCATCCGCGAACCGCAGGTTCCTCGCGCGGGTGAGGGCGCCTCCTGAGGAGACTCCTCCGGCACCTTCCCCCACCCCCGCTCTAGCTGCGCCTCCATCCTGTCTGTTCCCGGCCAGCGCCGTGCGGGAGGGAAGGTCCGGGCGTGAGGCGGCGCTCCGTGGTGGATCAGCGCCCGGACGACCCGGCTTGGACTTGCGCTTTCATGGAATATTCCTATTCTGCATGTTCCCGATGGCGAGAGGCATTTTCGGGAATATGGACTATTCCAAGAGGCGAGCATGTTCCTGTCAGAAGCGGAGACGGAGGCCCGGCTGGACGACCTGCGGCGCCAGCGCGCCGCCCTCGACCGGGCCATCGCCGAGCACGAACTCTACCTCGATCTCGGCCGCCGGCTCGCCCGGCCGGGCGCTGCCGCCGCCGCGTCGGCTCCGACCGCGCCAGTGGAGCCGACGCGCCCGGACCCGGCTCCGCCCTCCCGATCCGAGCCGCCGCGGACACAGCCCGTGATGCAGTCGGCCGCAAAGCCCACCCTCGCGCCGGCCCAGCCGCAAGCCGATCCCCCCGAGCCCCCCACCGGCGCCACGGCGCGTCAGGAGGGCCGCCGGCTGATCGAGGCGGCGGAGGAGATCCTGGCCGAGGCCGGGCGGCCGATGCACGCTGCCGAGATCTGGGAGCGGCTCGCCGCCCGCGGCCTGACCCTGCCGGGCCACGATCCGGTGGCGGCCCTCAACACCCGGCTGTGGAAGCGCGCGCAAGGCGGCACCGTCTTCCGCCGCCTCGGCGATGCGGTCTACGGGCTCGCCTCCTGACCCTGGCATCGATGCGACGAGATCGGCTGTCAGTCTCTGGTCGATGCAACTCGCGCATCGACCCATTCACCCTTTGACTTGGACCTCTCCCGGGGGCCGCTCCTAGTCTCCCCTCCCGGAACGCCCCTGACGAAAGCGGGGCGCGAACAAGACGCCGTCGCGGCCCCGAGACACCGTCAAGGTTCCTGCACGGTTCCTGGCCGCCCGGGAGGAGATCCATGAGCGCAGTCCTCGGCCTCGCGGCCGCGAAGCGGAGCCGCATCCGCCTCGTCATCCTGGCGATGCTGTTCGTCGCCACAGCCATCAACTACGCCGACCGGGCGACCATCGCCATCGCCGGCCCGGCCATGGCCAAGGATCTCGGCTTCGACGCCGTGACCATGGGCTACGTGTTCTCGGCCTTCGCCTGGTCCTACGTCCTCGCCCAGCTCCCCGGCGGCTGGCTGCTCGACCGCTACGGCGTGAAATGGGTCTATGCCGGGGCGATCTTTTTATGGTCGGCCTTCACGCTGATGCAGGGGGCGGTCGGCTTCCTCTCCGGCTTCGCCGCCGTCGCGGTGCTGTTCTCGCTCCGCCTCGCCGTGGGGCTCGCCGAGGCACCGGTCTTCCCGGCCAATGCCCGGATCACCGCGGCCTGGTTCCCGGCGAACGAGCGCGGCATGGCCTCGGCCTTCTTCAACTCGGCGCAGTACTTCGCCACCGTGCTGTTCGCCCCGATCATGGGCTGGATCGTGCACGCGCTCGGCTGGCACCACGTCTTCACGGTGATGGGGGCGCTCGGCATCGCCTTCGCGCTGCTCTGGACCCAGGTGGTGCACGGGCCGCGCGAGCATCCCGCGATCAACCCGGCCGAGCGCGACTATCTCGAGCAGGGCGGCGCCATGATGGACATGGATGGGCGCCCGGCCGAGACCGCGACCCGGGCCGGCCGCACCCTGCGCCAGCTCCTCTCCGAGCGGATGCTGCTCGGCATCTATGTCGGCCAGTACTGCATCAACACGCTGACCTACTTCTTCCTCACCTGGTTCCCGGTCTACCTGGTGAAGGAGCGCGGCCTGTCGATCCTCCAGGCAGGCTTCGCCGCGACGCTGCCGGCCCTGTGCGGGTTCCTGGGCGGCATCCTCGGCGGCGTGATCTCGGACCAGCTCCTGCGCCGCGGCTATTCCCTGACGGCCGCCCGCAAGATCCCGATCGTGTCGGGCATGCTGCTCTCGATGGCGATCATCGGCTGCAACTACGTCCAGGCGGATGCCCTGGTGGTCGGGCTGATGGCGCTCGCCTTCTTCGGCAAGGGCATCGGCGCGCTCGGCTGGGCGGTGGTCTCGGACACCTCGCCGAAGGAATCCGGCGGCCTGAGCGGCGGGCTGTTCAACACCTTCGGCAACCTCGCGGGCATCACCACGCCGATCGTCATCGGCTACATCGTCCGTGAGACCGGCTCGTTCAACGGCGCCCTGGTCTTCGTCGGCCTCAACGCCCTGGTGGCGGGCCTGTGCTACCTCGTGGTGGTCGGCAAGATCCGCCGGGTCGAGCTGCGCCCGTGACGACGTCCCGGTGACCATGGTCGAGCGGGGCAGGGGCCCGATCCGCCTCCTCGTCGGTCTCGTCCTCGCCCTCGCGGTCCTCCGCGGGGGCGTCGCCGCGTGGGCCTGCGCGCGCGGCCTCACGGTAAAACCATACGGGATCCTGATGCCGGGGCCGGTCCGTCCGCCTCGATCCTTGACGGCGACCGGGACACGTTGAGGGGGCGGCCGCGGGACGGCCGCGCGAACCCCGACCCCTCGATGCCCCAATCCGTGGACGTCCCCACACCGGCCCCGCCCACACCGGCCCCGAACCCGGCCCGTCTCCCCCTCGCTTTCCTCGTCGGCCGGAGCGCCGAGGGCCACTGGCTCGCCGTCGAGACGCACGGCCTCGGCGGCGGCATCTTCCGCACCTGCCGGGACGCGCTGCATTACGCCGCCGCCGAGACCGGCCGCCGGCCCGACGCGGTGCGCCTCGCCGACACCACCCTGGCCCTCGCCCCATGAGCCCCGGGGCGACGCCCGCACCCTTGCTCGGCGGCGCGCTCACCGCCCTCGTCACGCCCTTCGCGGCGGGCGGGACGCGGCTCGACGAACGGGCGCTCGGCGACCTCGTCGCCTGGCAGGTGGCGCAAGGCACCGAGGGCCTGGTGATCGGCGGCCCCACGGCCGAGGGGCCGACCCTGACCGAGGCGGAGCGCGACCGCGCCTTGCGCGTCGTCCTCGAGGCAGCCGGGTGCCGTGTGCCGGTGATCGCCGCCACCGAGAGCAACTGCACCCGCACGGCCATCGCCCGGACCCGGGCGGCGGAGGCCGCCGGGGCCGCCGCCGCCCTGGCGGTCACGCCCTACTACAACCGCCCGACGCAGGAGGGGCTCTACCGGCATTTCGCCGCCATCGCCGCAGCGAGCGACCGGCCGCTCCTCCTCCACACCGACCCGGCCCGCAGCGGGATCGACCTCCTGCCCGACACCCTCGCGCGCCTCGCCGCCCTGCCGGGGATCGCAGGCCTCGTCGATGCCGCCGTCGACCTCGCCCGCCTGAATGCGACCGGGCGGACGGCCGGCCCGGGCTTCCTGCTCCTCTCCGACGACGACGCCACCGCCGCCGCTCACGCCGCGATGGGCGGGCAAGGCTGTGTCTCGGTCGTCGCCAACCTGGTGCCGGGGCCTTGCGCCGCCCTGCAGCGGGCCGCCCGGGACGGCGACCACGCCCGCGCCCGGGTGATCCAGGCCGGGCTGAGGCCGCTGATCGCGGCTTTGTCGCGCGAGACCGATCCGGGCCCGGTCAAGCTCGCCCTGGCGCTGATGCGCCCGGGATTCGCTCCCGACCTGCGCCTGCCCCTGGTGCGGCCCCGTCCCGAGACGGAGGCCGCGCTCGCGGCGGCGCTCGACCGGATCGGGGAGGCCGTGTAGGAGGAAGATCCCGCTTCGGTTTTCAGCCCCCGCCCGCCTCGTGCGCCTCGCGCACGAACGCCGCCCGCGCCTTCGCGTCGGGCGCGACGTCCCTCGCGCGGCACCAGGCCAGGAAGGCCTCCGGCTCGATCCGGATGCGGGCCACCGCTACGCCGCTGCGCGACACCTCGCGCTCGATCTGCATCGCCGACATCTGCCAGGTGGCGTAGCTCTCCGGCAGGCCGGACTCGGCCATCGCCTCCCGGATCCGGGGATAGTCGCCCGGCTCGTACCAGGCGATGCCGACGCTCCGTGGGCGCTCCATCGATCAGCCTCTCACGCCTGTGCCCGGGGCCGCAGGAGCACCCGCACCGGCCAGTGTCGCCGCCGGCGTCGCGTGCGCAACAGAAAAAAGGCCGCCCTTGCGAGGCGGCCCGAAGTCTAGGGAGGAAACGCCCAAAGAGGGCTGCACCGCCGCGACGCCATCGCTGCGGTGCGACGTCGTTGTCTCATGCTGCATCGCACACTGCAATCGTTTGCAGGGCACAATGGCCATGCTTGCGGCGCATGGATCGCGCTCGCGGCGTCGGATGGCCGGGGCGGCGGCGCCGGAGGGCGTCAAACCGCCCCTTGCCCCGCGACCCCGACCTGTTAGACGACCCTTCTCCCTCGTGGACGTATCCTGTGGCGCTCCGGCTCCGCCGACAGGCTGGACCGTGAGGGAGCTCGTGACGACGAGTTGGCGGTGGACCAGTTCTCCCCGCCAGCCTGTGAGGCTCAGTGGGCCGGGTGGTTGCGGGAGGGTCGGCGCAGCGGGGAACAGGAACCGCGTCGCCGGCTGATGGCCCACACATTCGCCCTTCGCCAGGGCTAGCGCGCCGCCGCGCAAGTTCAAGAATTTCGGAAATGGCCACGCTTCGCTAACCATGCGCCCGGTTCGCTTGGGGAGTTCGCATGGGAGCACGCATGAGAACGGCAGCGAGGGCCTGCCGGTTCGCGGGCGGACAGCCCCACCGGTCCGATCGATCCTGCGAGACGCGCCGCGGCGAGGACCGGCCCGGCACCGGCGGGGCGCGGCCGGTCGGGGAGATCTGGTCGCAGCAGGACAGCCGCGGCCTGACCGCCCGCGAGCTGATCCGCCTGGCCCAGGCGGTGCGGCTGCGGCCGGCACGCCTGCTGGAATAATACCGCCGCACCTTCGAACAGACGCGTTCGACGGTGCCAGGCAAGCCCGAACGGGCGCCGGCGCTGATGCGCCGGCGCGAGGGAATGACTCTCCGGCCCGCAGCGCCGACCCTGCGAGAGAAGGCCCCGCCTCCGGCGGGGCCTTCGTCGTCCAGGGGGCTCATCCGTCCTCGGGAGGGAGGACCGGAGCGAAGATCGTGATCGGTTGCGTGCGGCCGGCGAGGGGCTCGCGGCCGACCTCCCGCCAGGCGGCGGGATCCGACGACCCGGCGACGGCGGCCTCGGAGGCGAGAACCACCGCGCCGTAGCGCTTGGTCGCCTGCTCGAGGCGCGAAGCGACGTTCACCGCGTCGCCGAGCACCGTGAACTCCATCCGCTCCTCGTCGCCGACGATCCCGCAGAACACCTCGCCGACATGGATGCCGATGCCGATCCGCACGGCGCGCGGCAGCTCCCGGCTCTCGTTCCAGGCCTCGACGATGCCGACGAGGTCCTGCGCGAAGGCGAGCGCCCGGGCCGCGTCGTCGCCACCCTCGTCCGGCACCCCGAACAGGATCAGGGCGCCGTCGCCGATGAACTTGTCGACGAAGCCGTGGTGCCGGCGCACGCAGGCGAGGATCCGGGTGCGGAAGGCGGTGAAGAACCGCGACAGCCCTTCCGGATCCATGCCCTCGGCCATCCCGGTCGAGTCGCGGATGTCCACGAAGGCGATCACGGCGCGCTGCCGGCGGCCGCGGCGCAAGGCAGCGTCCCCCGCCGCGAGCCGGGGCGCGATCTCGGCCGGCAGGAAGCGCGACAGGCTGGCGCGCCCGACCGCGTCCCGGACCGCGGCGGTGAGGAGCCGCCGCGAGCGGACGATGCCGAAGGCCGTGGCGGCCCCGGCGAGCAGCAGCAGCGTGAGGCGCATCACGTTGACGGGCATCGAGAACAGCTGGGTCCAGGTCGGCTTGCCGGCGGCGGCCGGATCGAGGACCAGCTGGTGCTCGAGCCCGGCCGCGATCCCGACGAGGCCGAGGGCGAGCAGCGCGATGGCGCCGAGCTGGACCTTCACGTCGTAGCGCAGCGCCCCGACCGCCAGGACCAGGGGCACCGCCCAGATGATCGGGGCGGAGGGCACGGCGTTGCCGGGCAGGCCGCGCTCGCCGAGGGCGAGGACGATGATGGCCAGAACCAGCCCGACATCCAGCACCATGAACAGGTAGGCGTAGGCGTGATGCCAGCGCTGCGGCACCGCGAGCACGATGCTGGCGGCGCCGACGGTCAGGAAGCCGAGGGCGGCGATCCAGGCGTTGCGCTGGAAGATGCCGAGCGACACGCCGGCCAGCTCGTGCAGCAGGTGGCTGGCGGCGATCACCGTGACGAAGACGCAGACCCCGATCCCCACCCGCAGCCAGCCGATCAGCCGCTCGGCCGCGACCTCGTGGCGGCGCATCAGCCCGGCGACGAGGTCGCCCGCGAGCGGGGCGGCCAGGGGATTGGCGAAGAGATCCGTGGCACCCGCCGGCGGGCCGGTGAGCGGGGCGGCTTGGCGTGACGGATCCTGGCGTGACGGATCCTGGCGTGACGGATCCTGCTGCACGCGCAATCCTGGCTGCATGCCGGCCTCCTGTCGCCCCGGACAGGGCGGAGAAAGGCCTGATTAGAGCATGGCCGTGATCGGGCGGCTACTGGGGCTGACCTGATGAGCCCCAGCCGCGAGCTTGCCCTGAAGCTGGCAGCCGGGGTTGGATCGGTCCTCGCTATTATCGTGGAGTCTGGCCCGTCGTCAGGCCGGATCGTCCCGCAGGGCGTGGTAGAGCAGGATCGCCGCCGCCGTGGCGGTGCCGATGCCGCCGAGCTTGAAGCTGCCGAGGCTGACCGTGAAGTCGCCGGCGCCGAGCACCAGGGCCGTGCCGACGGTGAGCAGGACCCGGGTGCGGGAGAAATCGACCCGGTTCTCGACGAAGATCCGCCCCGCCGCGGCGGCGATCAGCCCGAACACCACCACCGAGAGGCCGCCGATCACCGGGCCCGGGATCACCAGGATCGCGGCGCCGAATTTCGGCGACAGCCCGAACAGGATCGCGACGAGGCCGGCGACCGCGAAGACCAGCGTCGAGTAGATCCGGGTCACCGCCATCACGCCCATGTTCTCGGCGTAGGTCGTCACGCCGGTGCCGCCGAAGGCCCCCGACAGCATAGTGGCGAGCCCGTCGCCCAGGAACGCCCGGCCGAGATACGGGTCGAGGTTGCGCCCGGTCATCGCGCCGATCGCCTTCACGTGGCCGAGATTCTCGGCGACCAGCACCAGGGCGACGGGGGCGATCAGCCAGATCGCGGACGCCTCGAAGACCGGGGTCGTGACGTGCGGCCAGCCGAACCACGGCGCTTGCGTGATCCGCGCGAGGTCGAGGGGCTTGGCGAGCCCGAGCCCGTTCGCCAGCACACCGTAGAGCAGGGTGGCGGCCACCGCCCCGATGAGAAGCGGCAGGCGCCGCGCGGATCCGGGCAGGTAGGAGGCGGCGAGGCCGACCGCCAGGATCGTGAACAGCCCGATCCCGACATCGAGCCCCGATCCCGAGATGCCCTTCACCCCGATCGGCGCGAGGTTGAGGCCGATCGCCCCGACGATCGCGCCGGTCACCGCCGGCGGCATCAGCCGGCCGATCCAGGCATCGCCCGCCCGCATCACCGCGATCCCGATCATGGCGTAGACCGCGCCGGCGGCGATGATGCCGCCGAGGGCGACGGGCAGGTTCGGGTTCGGCCCGCTGCCGCCGTAGCCGGTGGCGGCGATCACCACGGCGATGAAGGCGAAGCTGGAGCCGAGATAGCTCGGCACCCGCCCGCCGACCACGACGAAGAACAGCAGCGTGGCGATGCCGGAGAACAGGATCGCCAGGTTGGGATCGAAGCCCATCAGCAGCGGCGCGAGCGCGGTCGAGCCGAACATCGCCACGACGTGCTGGAGCGCCAGCACCACCACCTGGCCGAGCGGCGGCCGCTCGTCCGGCAGCACCACCGCGCCCCGGGCGAGCCGCCAGCGCGGAAAGCCCCCGTCTTCCGTCCGTTCCCGCGTCTCCGGTCCCATGAGTTCCCCCCTGATCGCTTGTCCGGGGAGGGGCTTAGAGGATTTGGCGCGGGTCCGGGAATAGGAGGGCGAGGAAGAGCGTGAGGCGGCTTGCGCGGGCGCGCGGTCTTGCGCGAAGGGATCCCTTCCGATCCCGAGCACCGGCGGCCGCCTCCATGACCTCCCCGCCCTCCATGACCTCCCCGGACGAGACCAAGGCCGACCTCACCGTCATGATCTCGGGCGGCTTCGCCCTCGCCTACGAGGCGGTGCTGCCGGATTTCGAGCGCGCGACGGGGCTGACGGTCCGGACGCTGTCCGGCGCGTCGCAGGGGGAGGGGCCGCGGACCATCCGGCACCAGCTCGATCACGGCGCCCGCGTCGACGTGGTGATCCTCTCGAACGAGGGGCTGCACGCGCTGACGGACGAGGGCCGGATCGTCGAAGGCTCAGGCGTCGCGCTCGCCACCGCGCCGCTCGCCGCCGCGGTGCGGGCCGGTGCGCCGACGCCTGAGATCGGGACCGTCGCGGCACTCACCCGCACCCTGATGGCGGCCCGCCTCGTCGTGATGCCGGGCAGCACCAGCGGCCTGTTCATCCAGGATACGGTGTTTCCGCGGCTCGGCCTCGCCGGCACCGTGCGCAAGCGGGTGCTGCCGCGCGGCTCCGACTCCGCCGCCGCCCTGGCGGCGGGCGAGGCCGACCTCGCCCTCGGGCCGGTGAGCGAGCTGGTCGACGTGCCGGGGATCGAGGTGGTCGGACTGCTCCCCGACGACGTCCAGCTCGTCCAGACCTTCGCGGCGGCGATCGTCGCGGGCTCGGCGGCCGTCGAGCCGGCGCGGCGGCTGATCGCCCACCTCGTCTCGGACCACGCCGCGGCGGCGATCCGGCGGACCGGCATGGAGCCCGTTGGAAGAGCATGAGGAGCCGCGCGCCGCGCGACCCTGGTGCGGTCGTTCAGGCGAGGGCCGCGCCACACTTGTCGGCGTCGGGTGCCTTCTCCCGGTTGATCGTCCCGGCGACATCGACGTGGAGCTCGGTCCAGGCTCCGTCGCCCCGCCGCGCCAGCACCTCGACGTGCTTCGGCCTGCGCCGCGGCGCACCCGGGAGCCGGCGGCCGCCGTCACGAAACCTGCCCGGATCGGGCGCGATGGATCCGTCCCGGCTGCGCCGGACGAGAGCGCGAGGAGGACGAATTTTGCCGCGCACCCGGAAATCCGCGACATCTTGCCGCTCTGTCCAGGGCCCGGGACCACAATCACAGATGTTATTGAATGACCTCGGCTTTAGGCGGGTTGCATGAGCCGGAAGCGCCTCGATCTGACCCTCGCCTTCCTGCGCTCCCTCGACCGGACCGCGAGCGCGCAGGACGTCTCCGAACTCCTGCTCCGGCTCCTCGGCCGCTTCGGGATCGAGCACGCGCTGGCCGGAACCCTGCCGGTCATCGGCGCGCCACCGCGCCAGCAATACGAGCACGCCCTCCTCGACGCGATGCCACCGGACTGGAAGGCCCGCTACCTGTCCCGCGGCTACCTGTTCCGGGACGCCACGGTGCGCCACCTCGCCGGGGCGAACGCGCCCTTCGCCTGGTCCGAGATCGCCGGGCAGTACCGCGAGGATCCGGCGGCCCTGCGCGTCATGCACGAGGCCGGCGAGCACGGCCTGCGCCACGGGGTCACCGTGCCGCTCCTGACCCTGGACGGGCAGCTCGCGGGGTTCAGCTTCTCGGGCGCGCGGGTCGAGGTCTCGCCGGAGGATCTCGGCACGCTGCAGCTCGTGGCGACCTACGCCTTCGCCCAGCTCGTGCTGCTGCGCTCCGAGGCCGGCGCCGAGATCCGCCTGTCGCCGCGCGAGCGCGAGGTGCTGCAATGGGTCGCCGAGGGCAAGACGAGCTGGGAGATCGGCGAGATCCTGGCGATCTCCTCCAAGGGCGTCGAGCACCACCTGCGCACCACCCGCACCAAGCTCGGCACGCTCAACAGCGCCCAGTCGGTGGCGGTCGCCCTGCGGCGCGGACTGATCTCCTGATTCCGGCCGGGGATCGTCCCCGTTTCCTGTATTTGACAATCGTCCATCATAGGAGATGATCGCGGCTCGACAGGAGCCGCGCCATGCCACCATGCCCCACCTCGTCCTCCCTCCGCCCTGCCGGAGCCGCCCGATGACCGGCGCGGTGCTTCTCTGCCTCGTCGCAGGGGCGGCTTTGGTGATCCAGAATGCGCTGATGGGGGCGATCGTGGCGCGGGGGACCGGCCTGACGGGAGCGCTCCTGTGCAACTCGCTGGTCGGGCTGACGCTGCTCGGCCTCGTCGAGGTCTGGCGCAGCGGCCCGGCCTTCCCGCTGCGCCTAGCGGAGCGGGCGGAGCCCTGGTTCCTGGTGCCGGGCCTGCTCGGCACGCTGGTCGTGGCCGCGAGCCTCTACGGCTACCGCCAGCAGGGCGCGACCGTCACGGTGGCGCTGGTGGTGGCGGGCCAGCTCGCGGCGGGAATCGCCGGCGACGCGATGGGCCTGACCGGCCGCAAGGGCGGGCTCGGTCCGGAAACCTGGATCGGGGCCGCGCTGCTCGTCGTCGGCGCGGTCCTGATCCTGCGGGGTCGGGGGTCGGCCTGAATCGATGGGGTCGGCCTGAATCGATGGGCGGCGCCTGAGCCGGAGGAGGCCGGCCCGGGCCCCCTGTGTCAGCCCACCCTTGTGTCAGCCCCGGCCGCCCCTCGGCACCTCGGTGGAGACGGCCGAGACGAGGCCGTCCGGCGCAGGCCCGGGGCCGAGCAGGTTCACGGCCACGTGGAGGCCGATGGCGGGTCCGAAGACCAGGGCCAGCATGAGAAGAAGCACGATCACGACGCTGCGGTCGCGGGTGGCGGCGGCGCCGGAGCGGGCGCCCGTCGTCATCAGGGTCATGGCTCACCTCGTTCGACCGGCCGCATCGGCGCCGGTCGCGGGCGAGCCCGATCAGCGATCAGGCGCGGGTCACGCGAGGCGGTACCGAGGCGGCGCGGTCCGTCGACTACTGTCGCTGGGCATGGGGGATGAAGGATTCCGGTGATGCCGCGCGCGGCCGATTCGTCGGCCCCGTACGGACCAGGGCCACATGCGTGCGAACCCTCGCTGCGTCAAGGGCTGCGGCACGCTTTTTCCCCGCTACGGGCGCGGGGCCACACCCCGACCCGGCGCATGCCTTCCGTGCGCACGCCCCTCGGGCGCATGAACCCTTTGTTCTCGCCGCATTTCTTTGCCACAAGCCGGGAGACCATATCGGGCGCTGCGAGCCGGCGCCGCCGGTTCGAAGACCAGCCCGCCGACACAGCCAGCCTGTCCTCCATGCCCGATCCCATGCTTTCCCCCTCCGACGACGCGGCCCCGATCCCGACCGGCGTGCCGGGCCTCGATTCCATCCTGGAGGGGGGCTTTGCTGCCAACCGCGCCCATCTGGTCGAGGGGCGGCCGGGCTCGGGCAAGACCACCCTGGCGCTGCAATTCCTCCTCGACGGGGCGCGGCTCGGCGAGCGCTGCCTCTACATCACCCTCTCGGAGAGCCGGCGCGAGCTCGCCTCCGTCGCCTCCCGCCACGGCTGGTCGCTCGAGGGCATCGAGATCTTCGAGCTGGTGCCGCCCGAGCTCAGCCTCGATCCGCGCCAGCAGCAGAGCCTCGTCCACTCCTCCGACCTCGAGCTCGGCGAGACCGTGCGGCTGGCCATCGCGGAGATCGACCGGGTCAAGCCGCAGCGGGTGGTGTTCGACAGCCTGTCGGAGATCCGCCTGCTGTCGCAGGGCTCGCTGCGCTACCGCCGCCAGGTGCTCGCCCTGCGCAGCTACCTCCTCATCCACGACACCACCGCGCTCCTCCTCGACGACCTCACCGCCGAGCAGGACGACCTCAACCTGCACAGCCTCTGCCACGCGGTGTTCCAGCTCGAGCAGCTCGCCCCCCTCTATGGCGGCGAGCGCCGGCGCCTGCGGGTGATCAAGATGCGCGGCACGCATTTCCGCGGCGGCTTCCACGACTACGTCATCCGCCGCGGCGGCCTCACGGTGTTCCCGCGCCTGATCGCGGCCGAGCATCACCACGACTACGACATCGACCGCCTCGGCAGCGGCAATCCGGCCCTCGACGCGCTGCTCGGCGGCGGGCTCGACCGGGGCACCAGCACGATGCTGCTCGGCCCCTCGGGCGTCGGCAAGTCCTCGACCGCCCTCGTCTACGTGACGGCGGCGCTCGCGCGCGGCGAGCGCGGGCTGATCCTGAGCTTCGACGAGCCGACCGGGATCCTGATGCGCCGGGCCGCCGGCCTCGGCATGGACGTCGCGGAGGCGGTCGCCGACGGGCGCCTGCGGGTCGAGCAGATCGACCCGGCGGAGGTCTCGCCGGGCGAACTCGCCGCGATGGTGCGCGACGCCGTCGAGCGCGAGGGCGTGCGCCTGGTGCTGATCGACTCGCTGACCGGCTACCAGAACGCGATGCCGGGCGAGCAGTACCTGCTGCTGCAGATGCATGAGATCCTGACCTACCTGAACCAGCAGGGCGTGACGACGCTGCTCGTGCTCGCCCAGCACGGGCTCGTCGGCCAGATGTCGGCGACGGTCGATCTCACCTACCTCAGCGACACCGTGGTGCTGTTTCGGTTCTTCGAGGCCGACGGGCACTTGCGCCGGGCGGTGTCGGTGGTCAAGAAGAGGGTGGGGCCGCACGAAGACACCATCCGGGAACTTCGGATCGACGGAAACGGTTTGCGTGTCGGCGAGCCGCTGGTGGGCTTCCGGGGCGTCCTGACGGGCGTGCCGAGCTACCGCGGCGCGCCCGGCCGCCTGCTGGCCGAGCGCGAGGAATCCGAGCGGGATCGGCCAGGCCGGGATAGTTATGAGAGAGAGTGATCCTCCGGTCCTGATCCTCGCCCCCGCCGGGCGCGACGCCGCGGTGGCGGGCACCATCCTGGAGGAGGCGGGTCTGCGCTCGGAGATCTGCGCCGATCTGCCGAGCCTCGTCGCCCGGCTCGATACGGGCAGCTGCGCGGTCCTGACCGAGGAGGCCCTGCGCGCCTTCGACCGGCACGGGCTCGCCGCCTACCTCGCCGGGCAGGAGCCGTGGTCGGACTATCCCTTCGTGCTTCTCACCCTGCGGGGCACCCCGCCGGAGGCGCGGCTGATGGAGTCCCTCGGCAACGTCACCCTGCTCGAGCGGCCGTTCCACCCCGCCACCCTGGTCACCGCGACCCGCTTCGCCGTGCGTGCGCGGCGGCGCCAGCGCGAGGCGGCGGCCTTCCTGCACGAGCGGCAGCAGACCGCCGAGCGCCAGGCCCTGCTGATCCGCGAATTGCATCACCGGGTGAAGAACACGCTGGCCACCGTGCAGGCGCTGCTGGGCGCCTCGGCGCGCGGCGCCACCAGCGTCGACGAGTTCTACCAGGGCTTCTCGGCCCGGGTGATCTCGCTCGCCAAGACCCACAACCTCCTGACGGAGGATTACTGGCAGATGGCCTCGCTCCAGGAGATGCTGGAGAACGAGCTCGGCCCCTACAATGACGAGGCCGGCCGGCGCATCGCCCTCGAGGGACCGCATGTCGAGCTCACCGCCGACCTCGCGGTGCCGACCGGCATGGCGATCCACGAGCTGACCACCAACGCCGCCAAGCACGGCGCCCTCTCGGTGCCCGAGGGGCGCATCACCGTGGCCTGGTCCGTCGACCAGGGCGAGGCCGGCCGCCGCCTGCGGCTCGACTGGACCGAGCGCGGCGGCCCGCGCACCACGACGCCGACCCGCAAGGGCTTCGGCTCGACCCTGCTGCAGCGGGTGCTCACCATGCAGTGCGGCGCCGACATCCGCTTCGACTTCAAGCCGGCCGGCCTGCACTTCCGCATGGAGGCGCCGCTGATCGAGCACCGGACGGTGCCGCACTATTGAAGATCCGCCCGATCTGCCTCGGCCTCGCTCACACCGAACAAGTCATTCCGGGGCCGGGCAGCGGAGCCCGGGATGATGCGGAGTTTCTGACTTCCGTCTGCAGGACCAGGTCTGCTCGACGACTTGGGACGGGCTTTTGACCGAAGCCGAACGAATCCGTATCACGCCGACTCGGGCAGGAGCGCCGCCGCCACTGCCTCGGGGGTGGGAAACAGGTGGGCCGGCCCCGCGGCGGCGAGCGCCTCCGCCCGGGTGTAGCCCCAGGCCACCGCCCCGAAGGCGAGGCCCGCCCGCGTCGCGGCGTCGTGGTCGCGCAGCTCGTCGCCGAGGCACAGCACCTGAGTGGGGGAGACGCCGCTGGCCCGCATCACGGCCCGGAACCGCCGCGCCTTGCCGAACAGGGCCGCGCCGCAGGCGTAACGGTCGATCAGGCCGGCGCTCTCCGGTCCGAGCACCCGGCGCACCACGTCCTCCCGGTTCGAGCTGACGAGCGCCAGATCGAGGCCGCCGGCCCGCAGGCGGGCGAGCAGGGCGGGGATGCCCGGGAAGAGCGCGAGGTCCGCCGCGTCGCGGGCGGCGAGGCCGCGCATGTGGCGGGCGATCAGCGGCAGCTTCCAGCCCGGCACGCCCAGGTGCCGCAGCACCGCCCGCGCCTCCAGCGCCCGCAAGGACTCGACCTCGTGCGCGGCCGGCCGGCGGAAGCCGTAGCG
Organism: Methylobacterium frigidaeris; assembly: GCF_022179185.1. Classification (GTDB taxonomy): domain Bacteria; phylum Pseudomonadota; class Alphaproteobacteria; order Rhizobiales; family Beijerinckiaceae; genus Methylobacterium; species Methylobacterium frigidaeris. Next base: position 136,140 of record NZ_BPQJ01000017.1, read on the forward strand.
GTCGGCGACGCCGGGGAGCACCCGGGAAAACCACGGGAAGGTGTCGGCGAGGGTGCCGTCGAAGTCGAGGATGACGAGCCGGTAGGGCGGACCGGGATGGCGGCCCGCAACAGAAGCGCCGGCCCGATCCGTTACCAGCACACGCGGGGCAGCCGGCGCTTCCAGCGCTGGCCGATGCGCAGGTCCTCGTCGCCGGTGCGGCGCTTCACCCGCGGGCGGACCTCGCCGGCCCGGGTCTCGCCGTCGTCGGAGGTGTCCGGCGCGGACCCGGCCTTCGGCAGTTCGGTCCTGGGCAGCTCGATCCGGTCCTGGGACCTGGGTGCGGCCGGCACGGTGATCGGCGCAGGGGTCTGGATCGGAGCCTCGTCGGGCCAATCCTCGGGCCACACGAAGGCCGGGCGCGGGCCGGCGGTGCGGCGGGGGGCGGCGGGCGCAGCGGCGCGGTAGCGGCGGACCCGGGGCAGCTTGGGCTCAGGCTCGGGTGCGAGCTCCGGCTCCGGCTCGGGCTCCGGCGGGGCGATCAGGCTCGGGAGGACGCGCTTGGCAGGTGCGACATCCTTGGCGGGGGCCGCGTCCTTGGCGGGCGCGGCCTCCTTGGCCGCGAGGGCCTTGTCGGACGGCTTGTCGGCGGGAGCCTTGGTGAAGATCGGCAGGTCCGGCGGATCGAAGCGGCCGGACTTGGTGGCGGCGGCGGCCTCCTCCAGGAGGCCGGTGCCGGCCCAGAGGTTGCGGCCGGGAGAGGAGGGCCGGTTCTCGGGCTCGCCCGTGGCGGGGGCGCTTGCCGACAGCGTCGACGGGCTCGCCGGGGATTTGAACAGGCCCTCCGCCGGATGGGGCAGACCCGCCGAGGGCTTGTTCATGCCCGCCGTCGGCTTGATGGCGGGGCGCTCGCTCTGGGGCCGCTCGCCGTCGGGCAGGGGGGAGGTGCGGCTGCGCTTGATCTCGACCGTGAATGACGGTCTCGCGCGGTGGCGCGTCATTGAATGTCCTGAAGCGATCTGTTCGGAATCAGTCGCCCGCGGCCATGCGCGCGGGCACGATCCTCACTTAGGATGGGTGACAGGGATTGTCCATGCCAAGAATTGATAAAGTCTCAACGGAGGTCACACTGACGGCATCGCGATGGTCTCGCGCCCGCCAGAACAATGCCGGCGCGAGCTTTGACACAATCGTGTCCCAGTCGTCGCCCGAATCGCGGCGTCGGCGGGAGGGCCGCGCGTGAACGTCTTCGTGCTCACCGGGGCCGGGATCTCGGCCGAGAGCGGGCTCGGCACCTTCCGGGATCCGGGCGGGCTGTGGCGGCGGTTCGATCCGATGCGGCTCGCCACGCCCGAGGCCTTCGCCGAGGCGCCGGAGGAGGTCCACGCCTTCTACAACCTGCGCCGGCAGGGGGTGCGGGCGGCGGTGCCCAACGCCGCCCACGCGGCGCTCGCGCGCCTGGAGGCGGGCCTCACCGCCCGCGGCGGCCGGCTCTTCCTCTGCACCCAGAACGTCGACGACCTGCACGAGCGCGCCGGCGCCCGGGCGGTCATCCACATGCACGGCGAGCTGATGCGGGCGCGCTGCACCGCCTGCGGCGCGGGCCGCCCCTGGGCGGACGACCTCGCCGTCGACACGGCCTGCCCGGCCTGCGGGCGGCGGGGCGGGATGCGCCCGGACGTGGTCTGGTTCGGCGAGGTGCCGCTCCACCTCGACGCCATCGCGGAAGCCCTCGACGACTCCGACCTGTTCGTCGCCATCGGCACCTCCGGGGCGGTCTACCCGGCGGCGGGCTTCGTGGCGCGGGCGCGGGCGGCCGGGATCCCGACCCATGAGATCAACCTCGCCCCGTCCGACACGGCCGGCCTGTTCATGAAGGCCACCTACGGCCCGGCCACGCAGGCGGTGCCGGACTTCGTGGACGGTCTCCTGCGGGAGGTCGGCGGCGAGATCAGCGGCGAGATCAGCGGATGGACACCTTGACGTCGAGATTGGTGGCCGAGCCGTCGGGGTTGATGATGAGCATCCGGTAGGCGTCGAGCCCCTCGTAGCCCTCGGCGGCCTCGAAGATCATCTTCAGGCCCTCGACCTTGCGGGCGTTGCAGGAGGCGAGCGGCGAGGAGGGGGCGTAGCGCGGGAAGGACGGCTCGGCGACGAACCGCACGCTGCCGTGCTTCGGCCCCTCGACGAGGCGGGCCACCACCGGCCCCTGGGCCGAGCAGTCCGGAAACAGGCTGGTGAAGAAGCCGATGGCCCGGGCCTCGTTCATCGGAACGACCCGGAAGAAGGGCGTCGCCGGGAGCGCCGGGAAACCGCCCGGAGCCGGCGCGGCGGGCGGTGCCTCCGGCGGGGCCGGCGCAGGTGTCGGCGCAGGTGCGGGAGCCGGAGCGGGAACCGGCTGCGCCGGCGCGCCGGCGCAGGGCAGGGCGGCGAGGCCGGCGAGTGCCCCGGCCCACCACGGGGTGGCGCGGTGCGGGCGCTTCGGAGACGGCATGGACGGCGTCAAGGGCGCTCCTGGTGCTTCGGGGTATCCCGCTCAGGGGGCGTAGGCGCTGGCGGCGGCCGGCAGGGCCGTGGGCGGCAGCGTGCGGGCGGCCAGCGGCCGGAGGCTCGGGCGCAGCCACGGTCCCTCGATGGCGAAGCTCCCGCCCGCCCGTCCGTCGGGCCCGGGCTCGATCCGGGCCTCGGCGCCCAGGCGCCGCTCGGCGAGGAAGATCCGGCCGCCGAGGCTCGCGGTGAGCGCCGTGCCGCGGAGCTGGCCCTGGCCGATCTCGGCGACGCCGTCGCTCACCGTCAGGCTGACCCGGGCGCGCTCGAAATGGGTGCGGCCGCCCCGGCGCAGGGCGGCGGCGGCGGCCTCGGGCCGCTGGACGAGGTCGGCGAAGTTCAACCCTAGGATCTCCCCGCCCTCGACCGTGGCGGCGGCCCGGCCGGCGAGGCGCCCGACGAGGTCGGCGAGGCTCGATCCGGCGCCGTCGAGGGCGACCGATCCTTGCGCCCGGCCGAGGATCCAGCGCGGCCAGCCGAGATCGGCGAAGAGGCCGCCGAGATCGACCCGGTCGACGCTGCCCTGGAGCCGGGCATCGAGGCCGGCGGGCAGGGCCGCGAGCGCCGCCCGGCCCTTGACGGTGCCGCCCTGCACGGTGGCCCGTCCCAGCGTCGCCTCCACGGCGCCGTCGCGCACCAGGAGGCCGGCGGCGACGTCCTGCGCCTCCACCGGGCCGAGGCGGGCGGAGGCCGCGGAGAGGCGCAGGTCGAGGTCGCCGCTCGTGAGCCCGTCGAGGGCGAGCGGAGCGCGGCTCCAGGCAGCGCCGGGCGCCACGTCGGGCATCAGGCCCGAGAGGTCGAGCCGCTCGGCCGCGAGCGTGCCGGTGAGGCTGAGCCGCCCCCGCACCAGGGCGGCGGCGCCCGCGCCCTCGAGCTGGCTGCCGCCGACCCGCACCCGGATCTCGGGCCATTCCACCCCGCCGGGGCGGGCGAGGAAGCGCCCGTCGAGGCTCACCGGGCCGGCGAGAGCCGCGGGGCCGGGCGCGATCCCGAGCCAGGCCAGGGTGCCGGGCAGGGCGGAGGTGGCGAAGCGGCTCTGGCCGGACAGGCGCGGGCCCGCAGTCTCGGTCTCCCTCGGGGAGGCCTCCGCCGACACGTTCTTCGACGTTTCCCTCGACGTGTCCTTGACCCAGGCCAGGCTGCCCTCGATCTCGGCGCTGCCCGCCACCGGGGCGCCGCTTCCTGCCGCACCCGCTCCGTTCCAGGTCAGGGCGGCGACGACGGGGCTCTCGGCGCCGGCCGCGAGCTCGCGCGGGCGCAGGCCCGACAGGGTCAGGGTCGCCGGCACGTCGCGCCAGGTGAAGGCGGCCGAGAGGTCCAGGCCGGCGGCCGGCCGCGGCCAGTTCGCCACCAGGTTGAGGCCGGTGACTGTCTCGATGTGGCCGGTGCGGGGATCGCGCCCGGTCAGCGTCGCATCGACGAGGACGAGGCGGCGCAGGTGCCGGCCCCGGCCGGCGGCGACCCGGGCGGCGAGGCGGGCCGCCGGCTCGGCCCAGTCGTCGCTCGCGCCCGAAGGCAGGGCGATCCGGGCCCGTTCGAGGACGAGGCCGGTGATGTCGGCCCGGCCGGCGAGGAGCCCGGCGAGGCCGAGCTGCACCTGCAGCCCCTCGCTCGCGACGAGGTCGTGGCCGCCGCGGCGCAGCCGCACCCCGGAGAAGGTCAGGCGCGGGGCCGGGAGCAGCGTCAGGGTGGCGGGGCCGGCGACCGCGAGGCCGAGGCCATAGCGGCGCGCCAGGTCCCGCTCCGCGAAGGCCGCCGCCCGCGGGGCGGCGATCGTCCAGGACAGGGAGGCGCCCGCGACCGCGAGCGCCGCGACGGCGGCGCCGCTCAGGGCCAGGGTGGTTCGGCGCGACATCGCTCTCCGGCTGCCGGCGTGGACGAGAACTCGTGCGCCCCCCCGGGCCGCCGCTCCGGCCGGCCTTGTCGGGCCCGCCGGCGGCATACGCCTTCCCCGATCCCCTATAATCCCTCGCGCGCGGCTTGTCTCCCCGGCAGGGTTTTCCCGCCGGCCGGGATTTCCACCCGCGGTGCTTCCTCCCGCAGTGGGAGATTTTCCTCGCGCCGCCCGGTGGTGTGGCGGCGCAACGATGCTAAACAGGGCGGCGAGGCGCCGCATCCGTGCGGGAACGAGGGCGATCGAGCCCCGGCGGCACCAGTAATTTGGGGAAACGAGGGATGAAGAAGGTATACCCCGACGCCACGGCCGCCCTGGCGGGCGTCCTGCGGGACGGCATGACGATCATGGCCGGCGGCTTCGGCCTCTGCGGCATTCCCGACGTCCTCATCGACGCGGTGCGCGAGAGCGGCGCCAAGAACCTCACGGTCATCTCGAACAATGCCGGCATCGACGGCGTCGGCCTCGGCGTGCTGCTCGAGACGCGCCAGATCGCCAAGATGATCTCGTCCTATGTCGGCGAGAACAAGACCTTCGCCAAGCAGTACCTCGCCGGCGAGCTCGAGATCGAGTTCAACCCGCAGGGCACGCTGGCCGAGCGCATCCGCGCCGGCGGCGCCGGCGTCCCGGCCTTCTTCACCAAGACCGGCGTCGGCACCCTGATCGCCGAGGGCAAGGAGACCCGGGAGTTCGACGGCGAGACCTACGTGATGGAGCGCGGCCTGTTCGCCGACGTCTCGCTGGTCCATGCCTGGAAGGGCGACACGGAAGGCAACCTCGTCTACCGGAAGACCGCCCGCAACTTCAATCCGATGATGGCCTCGGCCTCGCGCATGACCATCGCGCAGGTCGAGCACCTGGTGAAGCCGGGCGAGATCGACCCCGACCACATCATCACGCCCGGCGTGTTCGTGAAGCGGATGATCCACGTCCCGAACGCCCAGAAGCGCATCGAGCAGCGCACCACCCGCAAGCGCAGCGAGGCCGCGCCGAACGCCGAGCCCGCGCCCGCCCCGACGGGCGGCGGCGCCATCTAACGAGCGAGAGAGGAGACCCCCATGGCCTGGACGCGCGACCAGATGGCGGCCCGCGCCGCCCGCGAGCTCGAGGACGGCTTCTACGTCAATCTCGGCATCGGCATCCCGACGCTGGTGTCGAACTACATCCCCGACGGCATGTCGGTGCAGCTCCAGTCCGAGAACGGGATGCTGGGCATGGGCCCGTTCCCGTACGAGGGCGAGGAGGATCCCGACCTCATCAATGCCGGCAAGCAGACCATCACCGAGCTGCCGACCACGAGCTACTTCTCGTCGGCCGACTCGTTCGGGATGATCCGCGGCGGCCACATCGACCTGTCGATCCTCGGCGCCATGCAGGTGGCCCAGAACGGCGATCTCGCCAACTGGATGATCCCCGGCAAGATGGTGAAGGGGATGGGCGGCGCGATGGACCTCGTCGCCGGCGTCAAGAAGGTCGTCGTGGTGATGGAGCACGTCGCCAAGGGCAAGGACGGCTCGGAATCGCCGAAGCTGCTCGAGGCCTGCGACCTGCCGCTCACCGGCACCCACGTGGTCGACATGGTGATCACCGATCTCGGCGTCTTCACCATCGACAAGAAGGGTGACGGCGGCATGAGCCTGGTCGAGCTCGCCGACGGCGTCACCGAGGACGAGGTGCGGGCCAAGACGCAGGGCCAGTACCGGGTGGCGCTGAAGAACAGCTGAGGATGATGTGATCCCGGGGCTGCGGCCCCGGGATCATGACGGGCGTCGCTGACGTCTTTTTTCGCTTCTCGCGCCAGTCTTTCCACCCTCAGGGTCATTCCGGGGCCGCGCAGCGGAGCCCGGAATCCAGACACGCAGGTCGCTCCGAAAAGAGCGGGACGCGGCTCGCTTCGTTTTGCATCACCTGCGGTTCTGGATCCCGGGCTCTCGCCTTCGGCGAGCCCCGGGATGACGCGGAGGGTGTGAGAACCGCCTTCGACGATCTCTGAGTTTTCAGTGCTGCCCCGGATACGCCGCGTCCAGCACGAACGGATACGGCCCGTCGAACGCCTCGACGTAGACCATATGGCTCACGAGCCCGCTCTCCGGCGTGTAGCGGTGGAGCAGGTAGGCCGGTGGCTCGAAGACCAGGGCGCCCTCGTGCTCCGGCGTGAGATCGAAGGCGACCTGATGGGTGACGCTCGGGGCGATCTGGGCGATCGTGCCGGCGTAGCGGGTCACGATCGGCCGGTGGTGGTGGCCGCACAGGATCCGCTCGATGCAGGTTTCTTTGGCGATCAGCCGCCGGAACTCCGCCTCGCCGTCGAGGAGCCGGATCTCGTCCATGTGGACCAAGCCACACTCGAAGGGCGGGTGGTGCATGAACACCAGGGTCGGGCGGCCGTCGCCGCCGGCGAGCGCCCGTTCGAGGAAGCCGAGGCGCTCGGGGCACAACGCACCGTGGCTCGCGCCCGCCACCAGCGTGTCGAGGGCGATCAGGCGGACCGGGTGATCCTCGACCGTGTACTGGACGAAACCGTCCGTGGCGCCGGGCAGGTACGAGGCCGGCAGGATCTCGCGCAGGGTCTCGCGCCGGTCGTGGTTGCCGGGAATGACGTGGACCGGCATCGGCAGGCGAGCCAGAAGTCCGCGCAGCTCCTCGTATTCTTCCGCGAGCCCGCAATCGGTGAGGTCGCCGGAGATCAGCACCAGGTCGGGCCGGGGATCGAGAGCGATGAGATGGGCCACCGCGCGGGCGACCATCCTGTTGGTCTCGGAGACCCGGTAGGCCGGCAGCCCGCGGGGGCGCACGTGCAGGTCGGTGATCTGGGCGATGAGCATGGGGACTTGGGTCCGGTAAGCGGGGGCAACGAGGCCCTGTCCCGGAGGGCGGCCCGGGACAGGAGGATGCGTTTCAGCGCGAGGCGATCACTCCGCGCCCGGCAGGCGCAGGGCGGTGTCCTCGACGTAGGGGCGCATCAGGGCGTCGGCCGCCTTCTGGGCGGCGACCAGCGCCTCCTTGGGCTGGCGCTTGGCCGAGAGCACGGCCTGCAGCTCGTCCTCGATCGCCTTGCGCACCGGCACGGTGCGGTAGGTGGCGAACCACGGCTTGGCGTTGGCGAGCTGGTCCACCGCGATCTTCGCGTCGGGGTTCTTCTCCAGGAAGGCCTTCATCTCGGGCAGGTCGTAGGCCGCCTTGTTGGGGGCGAAGTAGCCCGTGGCGCGGCTCCACCAGCCCGACGTCTCGGGCGAGGTCAGCCACTGGATCAGGGTCCAGCCGGCGGCGCGCTTCTCGTCCGAGAGGCCGGTCGGCTGAACCAGCGAGGCGCCGCCGATCGGCACCGCCTGGCGCACGTTCATCGGCACGAAGGCGACCCGGAACGGAAACTTGGCGGTGTCGCGGATGAAGGTGAGCGAGCCCGTCGAGATGATCATCATCGAGGCCTGGCCGGCCAGGAACGCGCCGGTCACCGCCGGGCCCTTCTGCTCGCCGGCCGGGTGCACCTTGGCCTTGTGGACCAGGTCCGACCAGAAGGTGAGGGCGCCGAGCATGGTCGGGGTGTCGTAATAGACCTCGCCGCCATACTCCTCGTTGTAGTAGCGCCCGCCATTGGACATCGTCAGGGCTTCGAGGATCCAGCCGCCGTAATCGTAGTTCGAGGGCATCATCAGGCCCCAGCGGGTGGTGCGGTCGCCCTCGCGCTTCGTCAGCTTGCGGGCGGCGTCGGTGAGCTCGGCCCAGGTCCGAGGCGGCTTGGCCGGGTCGAGGCCGGCTTCCTTGAAGTGGTCGGCATTGATGTAGAGCAGCGGCGTCGAGTTGTGGAACGGCACGCCGTAGACCTTGCGGTCGATCACGGCGTTGGGCAGCAGTGCCGGGAAGAACCGGCCCATGAAGGCGTCGGGCGTCGTTCCAGCCTGATCCTTGCCGCCCTTCTCGATCAGGTCGTCCATCGGCGCGATCTCGCGCTCGATGGCGAGGTCGGTGAGGAAGTTCGCCGACATGATCACCGCCGCCGGCGGCTTGCCGGCCTTGATCGCCGCGCGGGTCTTCAAGAGCGTGTCGTCGTAGGAGCCGGTGAAGACCGGAGTCGCCTTGATGTCCGGGTGGGAGTCGTTGAACGCCTTGATGAGCCCCGTCATGTTGCGGGCGAGCGCGCCGTCCACCGGGACCGGGAAGAACAGCTCGATGTCGGTCGCGCGCGCGGTGCGCGGCGCCGCGAGGCCCGCCGCCGCCACGAGGGCGAGGGCGGCGCCCTTCCACCAGGAGATCATGATGTTGTCGTCCTCTACTTGATGCCGGAGGCGAGGAAGCTGTTCACGAACCGGCGCTGGAAGATCAGGAAGGCGGCGAGCAGCGGCAGGCTGACCAGGAAGGTGCCCGCCGCGATCAACCCCCAGGCCTGCATGCCCTCGGCGCTGAGCGTGAAGCTCGCCAGCCCGAGCGTCAGGGGCCGCCTGTCGGGGGAGTTGATGACCATCAGCGGCCACAGGAACTCGTTCCAGTGGCTGGTGACCGAGACGATCGAGAAGGCGACGAGGGCGGGCTTGGTCAGCGGCAGGTAGATGAGGCGGATGCGCGCCCACCAGCCGGCGCCGTCGATCATCGCGGCGTCCTCGAGCTCCCGCGGCACCTCGCGGAAGCTCTGGCGCATCAGGAAGGTGCCGAAGGCGGTGGCGCAATAGGGCGCCATCACGCCCGGCAGGGTGTCGTAGAGGCCGAGAGCCGCGACCGTCTTCAGGTTCGGTACCAGCAGCACCACCGGCACCAGCATCAGCTGCACCAGGAACAGGCCGAACAGGAACCCGCGGCCCGGGAACTCGAGCCGGGCGAAGACGTAGCCGGCGAGCGACGCCGTGACGAGCTGCACCGCCAGGATGCCGGCGCAGATGACGAGCGAATTGAGGAAGTAGAGCGGGAAGTCGGCCGAGGCCCAGGCCTCGGCGAAGTTGGCCAGCGTCGGCGTCAGCGAGGGCAGGAGCGAGGCGTCGGCGCCCGAGCCCGCCGGCCGGAACGCCGCCACCAGCATCCACCAGAACGGCACCGCCCAGACGAGGGCCAGGCCGGCGACGACCAGGCGGGCGATGCGGGGCGTGATCTCCCGGGTCGCCGGGCCGGCTTGCATCGGCGCGCTCATCGGGCCGCCTCCGGACCCTGGCTGCGGCTGAGCGAGAGCGCCGTGAGGGCGGCCAGCAGGCCGAGCGTCACCACGGTCGCGGCGGCGGCGCGGCCGGCATCGTAGCGCTCGGCGGCCTGCTCGTAGATGTAGAACAGCAGGAGCTTCGTCGCGTCCGAGGGCCCGCCCTTGGTCAGCACGAAGACGTGGTCGACCTGCGTCACCGCGTTGAGGAGCGCGATCACCCCGACGAAGGCGAAGGTCGGGCGGAGCGCCGGCAGCGTGACGTAACGCAGGCGCTGCCAGGGCCCGGCGCCGTCGAGGAGCGCCGCCTCGCGGGCCTCGTCGGGGATCGCCTGCAGGCCGGCCAGGATGAACAGCATGTAGTAGCCGGCATTCTTCCAGACCGTCAGCACCGTGATGGCGGCGAGCGCCAGGTCCGGGTCGCCGAGCCAGTTGGCGCCGGCGAGCCGGAGCCGGGCGAGGTGATGGTCGATGAGGCCGATCCCCGGCAGGAACAGGAACAGGAACAGGGCGGCCGCCGCGACGAGCGGGATCATCACCGGCAGGAAGAACACGGCTCGCATCAGTGCCCGCACGCGCCCGGCGCCGTTGAGCGCGAGCGCGAAGGCGAGCGCCAGGACCAGGCTCGGCACCACCGTGCCGAGGGCGTAGAGGGCATTGTTGAGGAGCGCGCGCTGGAAGGTGGGATCGGCGAACAGGCTCGCGAAGTTGGCCAGGCCGACGAAGCGGGTGCCCCGGCGCGTCACCGCGTGGGTCGCGTCCCACAGCACTTCCACGACCGGCCAGTAGGTGAACAGGGCGAGGAAGACGAGGGAGGGGCTGAGCAGCGCGAGCGGCAGCACCAGGCCGGCCCAGGGCCATCGCTCCGCGGGCGGCTCGGCGGCGCGGGCCGGCGGAGACGTGTGGCTTGCCGGAAGTGTGTCGAGAGCGTGGGTCAAAGGGTCAGCCGGAGGTATCGAGACCGGCGCGTCATCGTGCGGTTTCGTGACAGGCGGATGAAATCGCCGCCGGTTCGCGCCGTGGTTCCCGATCATTCCGCGACACCAGCCCGGCTCGACGAGCGTTTCGGCGGTGTGCCGGCAAGTTGCGCGAGGTGGAATTTTACTGGTTCACCGACGACCCTCGCTGACACGGGCCCGGTCCGTGATGCAAGATCTTGCCGGATCGTCCCCTCGCCGCCGCGATGACGGTGCGGAACTGGGGGGCGCGTGACGACGCCTCACCGGGCTTGCCGGCGCGGCGCGGGTGCGGGACGCTCGGCCGGAGAGCCCGGAGCGAATCGATGGAGCACGGCGACCGCGCCCTCCTGGAGGAGATGCTGGCGCCCCTCGGCGGCGTCGCGATCCGCCGGATGTTCGGTGGGCTCGGGCTGTTTCGCGATGGACTGATGTTCGGGCTCGTCGCGCGCGACGTGCTGTACCTGAAGGTTGCCCCGGAGGAGACCGGCACCTTCGCGGCCGAGGGGGGCGCACCGTTCTCCTATGCGACCAAGGACGGCCGGACGACCACCATCGCGAGCTACTGGCGGGCGCCGGACCGGCTCAGCGACGACCCGGACGAATTCCTGGCCTGGGCGCGCCGAGCCTGCGCGGCGGCGCAGGCCGCCGACCGGGCGAAGCCGGCGGGGCGGCGAAGGGCGGGGCCGGTGGGTTGACGCCGATCCGGAAGCAGGCTCGATCCGCTCGGCGGACCTCGTCTCAGCAGCCCGCGCGGCGCCTGAGCGAAGCCGATTTCCGCATGGCGAAGCAATCAAACGGAAATTGTATGACACCCTGAACGTCATTCCTGGGCCCCGAAAGCGGAGCCCGGAATCCAGAGCCGCTGATGTTCGAGGATAAAGCGGACGACATTCCGCCTCGCTCTTTCCCACCTGAGTGCCTGGATCCCGGGTTCCGCTTTCGCGGCCCCGGAATGACCCTGTGGGGTGGAAGCGTGTGCGCAAACTCTGCTTGCAGAATCCTGCCCGCTGGCGAACGATTCAGCGCACCGTCACCCGCATCGGCATGCCCTCTGATGGGCGCAACGTGATGCGCTGCTTGAGCACCGGCAGGTAGCCGGGCCGCAGCGAGAACCGGAGCGAGCGGACCAGCACCGCCAGGATCGCCACCGCCTCGGACAGAGCGAAGCCCATGCCGATGCAGATCCGCGGGCCGGCCGCGAAGGGCAGGTAGGCGTAGCGGTCGCGGGCCTTGGCGGCCTCGGGAGCGAAGCGAGCGGGATCGAAGCGCTCCGGCTCGTCCCACAGGGTGGCGTGGCGGTGCACGGCGTAGATCGGGATGGTGATCGGCGTGCCGGCCTTGACCGGGACGCCGTCGAGGTCGACGTCGCGGAGCGCTGCCCGCACCACCACCGGCACCGGCGGGTAGAGCCGCATCGCCTCGAGGATCACCTGGCGGGTATAGGGGAGGGCGTCGACGTGGTCGGCGGTCAGCGGCCCGCCCCCGGTCGCCGCCTCGACCTCGGCGGCGATCAGCGCCTCGCTCTCCGGATGGTGGGAGAGCAGGTAGAAGGCCCAGGTGAGGGCGAGCGCCGTGGTCTCGTGCCCGGCGGTCACGAAGGTGAGCAGGTTGTCGGCGACGTCGCGGTCGTCCATCGCCTGGCCGGTCTCCGGGTCGCGGGCCGCCAAGAGCAGGCTCATCAGGTCGTTGCGCCCCTCGGTGCCGTCGCGGCGCCCCTCCGCGGCGAGGCGCAGGAGCTCGTCGCGCAGGTAGCTCTTCGCCCGCTCGGCCCGGGCCCGGCCCGGGAACGGCATCCAGGCCGGGGCCCGCAGCAGCGTGAGGGCGAAGACCCAGCTCGTCGATTCGAGGTAGTCGGTGATGCCCTGCTCGACCCGGGCGGCGTCGATCCGGCCGGACCCGGAGAGCATCGTCTCGACGATGATCTCGAAGGTGGTGCGCATCATCGTCTGGGCGATGTCGATCTCGGCGCCGTTGCCCGCGTCCGTGCCAGCACCGGCCGCCAGGGCGTCGCGGGTGCGCTCGGCCGCGGCGATCATCGCCGGCACGAAGCTGCGGATGCGCTCGGCCCGGAAGATCGGCGCCGCCGCCCGGCGCTGCCAGCGCCAGCGCGCCCCGTCGGCGGTCAGGATCGCGTCGCCGAGGGCCGGCGAGAGGGCGCGGCGCAGGACCTCCGACTTCTCGAACGCGTCGGCCTCGTCCACCATCACCCGCCGGATCAGGTTCGGGGCCATCACGAACAGGCTGGACGTGCCGAGGAACTCGGAGGTGTAGTGCGGCTCGCGGTAGATCGTCTCGGGCCAGGCCTCGAGCGGGTTGCGCACCACGGTGCGCAGGAAGCGCCACGGCCCGAGCGGCCGCGCCGGCGGCGTGATCCGGGCGAGGACCGGCCGCGGCCCCTCGGGCGCCTGACGGAAATGGGACGGATGCGCGGTCATGGCTCGCCTGGGTTCGGGTGGTCCCGACGGACACCGGGAGCCAGGGTCTTGTCCACCCCCATCTGGGCGCGAGCGTGACGGGAAACGCGACCGGCCCGTGCGCGTTGGCACATGACGGACCAGAACCTCGCCGGACCAGAGCCTTCCGATGCAGGCCGCCTTCGACCGCGCCACCCTCGACCGCCTGGTCACCCTCGGCCGGAGCCAGGGCGGCCTGACCCCCGACGACCTGCGCCGGGCCCTGCCGGTGGACCGGATGAGCGCCGAGGACATCGCGATGGTGCTGATCGAGCTGGAGGAGGCCGGGATCTCGGTCGATCCGGACGAGGCCCTGCTGCAAGCCGGCCGCCCGCTGCCGCCCTCCGGCACGGTCCGGCTGCCGGAGCCGAAGGCGGTTGAGGCCGCCGCGCCCGCCATCGAGTCGCTGCCCGCCGCCACTGCAGCGCCCACCCCGGGCCCCCGCCCCGCGCCGCCCCCGGCCGCCCGGGGCGGCGCGCACCGGGCGGTGGTGTGGGCGGGCCTCGCCGCGCTCGTCCTCGCCCTCGTCGTCCTGGCGCTCTGGGCCGGGCGGGGCTGACACCATGGCCGGCGGGAGAGCCGCCGCTATATCCTCACGCCTCTCGGAGATCCCCCCATCCATGACCGGCCCCGCCTACCGCTTCGGCATCGAGGAGGAGTTCTTCCTGGCGGATGCCGCGACCCGTGGCACGCCCCGCGGCGGCGTGCGGGGCTTCCACGCCGCCGCCAAGGCGCTGCTGCCGGCGGCCGAGCGCGAACTCCTGCAGAGCCAGATCGAGATCGCGACGCCGCCGGCCACGAGCTCCGAGGAGGCCAGGGCCGGCCTCGCGTCCTTGCGCCGTGGACTCGCCGAGATCGGGCGGGCGCACGGGATCCTGGTCTTCGGCGCCGGCACCCATCCGGGCGCCGCCTGGGACGCGCAACGCCCGACCGACGGGGCGCGCTACCACGGCATCCTCGACGAGGTGCGGATGGTCGGGCAGCGCACCCTGGTGAGCGGCATGCACGTCCATGTCGAGGTGGCGCGGCCCGACGATCGGGTCGACCTGATGAACCGGCTGCTGCCTTTCCTGCCGGTGCTGCTGGCGCTCTCGGTCTCCTCGCCGTTCTGGGAAGGGCGCGACACCGGCCTGTGCGGCTACCGCCTCAGCGTGTTCGGCGAGATGCCGCGCACCGGCCTGCCGGACCTGTTTTCCAGCAACGCCGAGTTCGAGCGCTACGTCGCGGTGATGACGCGGGCCGGGGCGATCGAGGATGCGAGCTTCCTGTGGTGGCACCTGCGGCCCTCGATCCGCTACCCGACCCTGGAATTGCGCATCGCCGACAGCTGCACCCGGGTCGAGGACGCAGTGGCGATCGCCGGCCTCTATCGCTGCCTCGTGCGCGCCGCCGAGCGCCGGCCCGACCTCAATGCCGGCCTCGACGGGGTCGCCCGGGCGGTGATCCGCGAGAACCTGTGGCGGGCCCAGCGCGACGGCGTCCGCGCCGCCCTGATCGACGCCGAGCAAGGCCGCGCGTTGCCCTACGGCGAGGCCCTGGAGGCCGTGCTGGCGCAGGTCTCCGGGGACGCGGCGGAACTGGGCTGCACGGATGCCCTCGACGGGGCCCGCCGCATCGCCCGGGACGGCACCAGCGCCGACCGCCAGCGCGCGGCCTACACGGCGGCGCGGGGGGACGACGGCGCGGACGAGGCGGGCATCGCCGCGGTGGTCGACGCGCTGGCGCGGGAGACCGAGGGGCGGGCGGTGTAGGGCAGGGCGCTCATCCCCGCCGCGCCCCGATGAAACCCACGAAGGCCCGCAGCGGCGCCGGCAGGTAGCGCCGGCCCGGATGGTACAGGAACGGCCCGGAGAAGCGCGGCCACCACGGCTCCAGGACGGGTTCCAGCGCCCCGCTGTCGAGGTGCGGCCGCAGCCAGTCCTCGAACAGGCTGACGAGGCCGAGCCCGGCGAGCGCCGCCTCGACCGCGAGGTCGGTCGCGGTGCCGCCGACCCGCACGGTGAGCGGACCGGTCGGCTCGGCCGCCCAGGTCGCCGAGGGACGGGAAATCGCCGCGATCGCCTGCGTGCAGAACCACTACAATCTCGTCCACCGCGCCGACGACGCGCTCGTCGACGCCCTCGCGGCCGCCGGGACCGCCTACGTGCCGTTCTTCCCGCTCGGCGGCTTCAGCCCGATCCAGTCGCAAGGGCTGTCGGAGGTCGCCCGGCGCCTGGACGCGACGCCGATGCAGGTGGCCCTGGCCTGGCTCCCGGCCCGCGCGCCCAACATCCTGCTCATCCCCGGCACCTCGTCGCGAGCGCACCTGCGGGAGAACCTCGCCGCGGCGTCGCTGGATCTGCCGGAGGCGGCGACGCGGGTGCTCGACGGCCTCGCCGGGGCGTAGGGCTGGCGCGGACGGCCGCGATCCGAGGCTTAATCCCGAGACGACGTCGATTGATTCGCGCTCCCCGGCGCGGAACAAGCACCGTCGCGCGGGCTTCCCAAGAGCCAGGGCGGGGGCCGACCACGCGACGTCCCCGGACTGCAACCCATCGATGGAGCAGCCCTTGACCATCTCGAGCCGCCAGGAAGCCCGCCTGCTGACCGCCGACGAGGCCGAGCTCGTCGGCCAGTCGCATCACCCTCGGATCCAGGGCGTCGCGACCCGAGATCTCGACGACCTGCTCCGCCGCCTGCGCGAGCGCCGGGACCGGGCCCGCGGCATCGCGCACCGCCAGCGCCGGGAGATCCGCGGCCGGGCGGCGCCCTCGGGGACGCGGCCCGCCTCGGACGATACCGGCTCTCGGCAGAAGGCGGCCTTGCTCGCCTCCGCGGTCAAGCGCGCCAACAAGGAGCGGGAGCGCCGCCGCGCTGCCGAGGCTCGCGGCAGCCTGGTCTCCCACGCCCGGCGCGCCCTGGCGATGCGGCAGGACGCCGGCGATCCGGCCGCCGGCCGGCCGGACTCGCGCACCGCGCACGAGGGCATGACCCCGATTCCGAACGAGAGAGAGGCGCCGTCCGGTGCGCTCCGGCAGGAGGGCCAGGAGATCGCCATGCGCCGGGGCGGCGGGCCGCGCTGACCTCAAGCCGACACGGCCTTCCGGGCATTCCAGCCCGGCAGGCCGTTGATGGGAGTGCCGGCTTTGCGCCTACAGGCGCGATTCGCATAAGGTATCTTATGGAACCTGAGACCCGTACTCCGTGCGTCCCAGGCGGGCACCCGGAACGACACGGGTTCTCGCGACGACCGGGTTCAGGCCGTCTCCAGCTCGGCCCCGGGTGCGACATCCTGTAATCGCGCCGCGACCGTCCGGGCCAGCTCCGCCGCCTGGCCGCGGATATCGGGCACCGCCGTGCATTCCCACAGCGTCCCGCGCAGCAGAGGGCCGAGCGTCCAGAGCGGCCGGCCGGCCTCGCCGCGCTGGTCGAGCACCGCGAGATCATCCGCCACCGCGAGGCCGAGTCCGAGGGCGTCCGGGCGGATCAGCCCGCGCCCCATCAGGCGGCGCAGGAGCAGGTCGTCGGTGTCGGCGACGCGCCCGACGCCTGACGCGTCGATGATCCGCTGCACGTCGACGCTTCGCGGCGCGGCGGCGCCCCGTTCCCGCAGGTTGACCCGGGCATGGCCGGCCCGGTCCTCGACCGCGACCACCCGGGCGCGCATCAGGGTCAAGCTGCCGCCGGCGAGCTCGCGGCCGATGATCTCGGCGGCGGGCGGCGCCATCCGGTGTCGATGCACGTCCCAGAACGCCCGGACGTGGCGCAGGAAGCGGCGCTGCTCGGCGAGCGGCAATCCGCGCCAGAGACCGATGCTGGCGCCCCGCAGGGAGTCGATCACGCTGCGCCAATCGACCTCGGCATCCGCGGCCCGGCGCGTCTCGCCGCGCAGGAATCGCAGCAGCGCGGGGAGCGAGCGCCGCGCCGCCGCCGGTATCTCGGGCGCGGGCCACGGCGCGGTCGCGGCGTGGACCTGCGGCAGCAATCCGTGCCGCGACACCGCCAGGATCGGCCCGGGAAAGCGGCGCTGGCGCAAGGCCGCGACCGCGTCGACCATGGTCAGCCCGGTTCCGACGATGAGCAACGGCAGGTCGGGCCGAAGGTCGTCGAGCGGTGCATCGCCCCAGGGATCGACCGCGTAGCGGCTGCGCGGCCCACGCGGAGCCCGCAGGTTGCCGCAGGCCAGGATCGCGCCGGCGACCCTGCGCCGCCGCCCGGCCGCGAGGGTCAGCTCGAACCCGTCCTCCACCGGCGCGAGATCGACCACCTCGTCGTTCTCGAGCATCAGGCGCGGCGCCGGCCCCGGCTCGGACAGGGCCGTCAGCAGCAGGTCGGTGAGGTACCTGCCATAGAGCCCGCGGGCGGCGAACAGCCCGGCCGGTGTCGACCGGGTCCAGGCGACCCCGTCGAGCGGGCACGATTCCAGCCAGCGGGAGAAGTGTTCCGGCTGGTCCGGGAACGCACTCATGTTGGTGGCGCGCACGTTGAGCAGATGGTCGCTGCAGCCGGTCGCGTAGGCGAGCCCGCGCGCGAAGGCGCCCGACTTCTCGCACAGCAGGACCGGGCGTTCCGGCATCAGCCGGCTCAGGTGCAAGGCCGCCATGGTGCCGCTGAACCCGGCGCCGATCACCGCGAGGGGGGGAAGGGTCGTGCGCATCCGCCGTCGCTCTCCTGCATCGCCGCTCTATCTAGGGGACTCTGGCCGGAAGGTCTCGGCTGCGCCATCCGCGCACGGGCGACTGCCGGTGCCCGAGGCGCCGGGTGAGGGGAACCGTGCCGCGCCAGGATCGTGCTGCCCAGGCTTGAACAGAGAACGCGCATACCCATCTGGGATACATGACGGCCGCGGGGACCGGGCAGTCCCCTGCCCTCCCCGTCGCCTCGGCCGAGATCCTTCCGGGTTCGGGCGAGTTGACAGGCGAGCCGGCTACCCTTAAACGACCGCTCACCGACGGGGCGCCG
>NZ_BPQJ01000018.1 GCF_022179185.1 Methylobacterium frigidaeris
CTCATAACCTGAAGGTCACAGGTTCAAATCCTGTCCCCGCAACCAAGATCATGAAAAACCCCGCGAGGCTCAGAGCCTCGCGGGGTTTTTTGCGTTAGGGATCTTTGCGCATCGCCCCTCTTCAAGCTGAACGGAAGCCGGCGGCGAACTGGACCAGCACGAATGCGTGGAACTGGCCGTAGGGAGTGAACCGGTTTGCCGTTACTGGCTCCGCATGCCCGATGCATCGGCGCCAGCTGGCCGGCACCCCGCCCTTTCCGAGACATTCATGCCCGATCCGACCTCCCTCGCTATCTTCGTCGCGGCGGCTTTCGTGCTCGCCGTCACGCCCGGCCCGGGCCTCTTCTACGTCGCCGCGCGCAGTCTTGCTGGGGGCCGCGCCGAAGGCGTCGCGTCGAGCCTCGGCACGGGGCTCGGCGGCATGGTTCATGTCCTGGCGGGTGGTCTCGGTATCTCCGCCCTCGTGCTCGCCAGCGCGGAGCTGTTCACGGCACTCAAGCTGATGGGTGCGGCCTATCTGGTGTGGATCGGCTACCGCACCTTGCGTGCCGCCCGCCAGTGCGCGCCGACCCAGGTGCCAGCCGGTGTGGCGCCCCCGAGCGGACCCGGGCGCGCCTTCCGCGAGGGCGTGCTGGTCGAGGCGCTGAACCCCAAGACGGCGGCGTTCTTCCTGGCCTTCGTGCCGCAGTTCGTCGATCCGGCCGCCGGTCGCGTCGCGCTGCAGTTCGTAATTCTGGGGGCGGTGTCGGTCGCGCTCAACACCCTCGCCGACCTCGCGGTCGCCGTCGCGGCCAGTCGTCTCCGCAGCGGGGCCGCGTCCCGCCCAAGCTTGATCCGCCGCCTGCGCGAGGCCTCCGGTGCCGCGATGATCGCACTGGGCCTCGGCCTCGCCCTCGCGCGGCGGCCCGCCGCCTGACCCTGGGCCAGACAGGACGGATCGACGCCGCGCTTCACCGGCCTTTCCACCTTCCCGATCACACCCGCCGGATGCTGATAGCCGGGTTGATCTTCCAGCCCTGCGCCGGCTCGTCGCCCGCCTGTGCGCCGCGGACGTCGATTCGATCGGCTTCCTCGGCAGCACCGGCTCCTATCCCTACCTCACGCGGAAAGAGCGCCGCCGGGTGCTCGACGCCGCTCTCGACGGCACGCAGGGACGGTGCCCGTGATGGTCGGAATCGGTGCGCTGCCGACCGACGCAGTGGCGCATCTGGCGCAGGATGCCCGGGCGGCGGGCGCCGCGGCCGGGCTGCTCGCGGCCTTCTCCTAAACGCCGCCCACCGACGACGAGGTGTTCGAGAATGTCGCGAGGGTGGCGCGGGAGAGCGGCTTGCCACTGTGCATCTGAAACGATTCCTCGACCACGCATTTCCGGCTCGGCCTTGAGCTGATCGGCGGCTTAAGCCGGTTGCCCGGCATCATCGTGGTGAAGAGCCCGGGCCAGGACCCACAGGTGATCGCCGGGCACCTGGCAAGGCTGCGTGCCGCCGTTCCGCAGGGTGTCTTCCTCGGCAATAGCGGCGATAGGACTACGACCGAAGCGCTGCTCGCCGGAGCGGATGCCTGGTACAGCGTCGTCGCCGGGCTGTTTCCGCAAGTCGCGATCGACATCGTCCGTGCCGTGCAGAGGCGCGACGGCTCGATGCCTGGCTCAGCCCCCTCTGGGCTCTGTTCCAGAAGTATTCGAGCCTGCGGGTGATGTTCGCCTGCGCCGGCCTCCTCGACCTCTGCCATGCTGCGCCGCCGCGGCCGATCCTGCCTCTCGGCGAGGATGCGCGGCGACGGGTGGCCGAGGTGATCCAGGCCCTCGATCTGCGGTAGGCTCAGGCCGCCGCGAAGGCCGCCCGCGTCCGGCCTGACGTGAACCTAGCGTCGGAATTGCTCGCAGTGCTTCAGGAAGGCGCCGACATCCCGGGAGGCCATCGGCAGGACCAGGGAGAGACCGGTCGTATCGAGGCGGATGCTCGACGCTTGCAGCATGGTGCGGAGAAATGCGAGGTCTGACGTGGTGGCCGAAACCTGCCAGGCCTCGTCCATCTCGTTGAAGGAGCGTTTCGGGTTGGGCAGGACGTGGCGCTCGCGATCCGTCACGACAGTAAGGCCCACGGCCGCCTTCGGAGCTCGCGCGCGACGATCGATCGGCCATGCCGCGACCGTGACTTGTCCCTGCCGGCCGCACTCCATGTAGACATAGTCATAGGACATCGACCGGTGATCGGGGTCTTTCGGCTGCAGGCCGAGCTTCGGCGGCGATCCCTCGGCCTTAACCCAGGTAAATTCCTTCCGAAGATCCTCGGCATGGGCGAGGGATGATGTTGCGATGACGGCTATCAGCGCCAGAAAATGTATGCGGTTATGCATCTCCGAGATCGCGGCGCCGACCATGCTTTCTTCGCTCATGATTAATACCTGATCACCACTCGATACACTCATAAATGGCGACGACTGGAACTGTCCACCTGTCTTGTTGATCGATTTTTGCTCGGCAGGCAATCCCATGCAGGATCTCATCAGTGCGAAAAACGCGCAGTGGTGCCCGAGGCCGCGACAGCCTGCTCGGATCGCTGATAGACTCGCCGAACCTGCATGATGGCGCGGTTGATCATCGATCATGGCGATGGATTGTTTCGTACTCCAAATTTTTCCTGTCGACGGATTGCGACCGATCATAGCCGCAGCGTCCACCTCCCGCCGTGCAGGCGCGCCGCCATTGGCCCCGCCGTTGCATTCCCGCCAGGTCCGTGGCTGATACCGGCGACATCGGCCCGACCCACTCGAAGGAAAACCCGTGCGCCATGGCATGGACAGGCCCGTCACGCGCGATCGGCGCATCTGAGCGGTGAACACCCGCCCCCAGACCCCGCTCGATCCGCGCGTCGGCGCGCTCCTCGCCGAGATCGCGGCGCGGGACGGCGCGGCCCTGCACCGCGACGGCCGGCCCCTCGACCTGCGCGAGGCGGATCTGAGCCGCGCGCGCCTCGCGCCGGTCGCCGGCGACGCGGCGTGGTGGGATCAGGACCGTCAGGGCCTGAACCTTGCCGGGGCCGAGATCGGCGGCAGCGACCTCGAGCAGGCCAACCTCACCGGCGCCACCCTGAAGCGGGCCCGGCTGACCGGGGCGCTCGCCCGCTCGGCGGATTTCTCGGGCGCGCTGATCGAGGAGGCGGATTTCGGCAAGGCCGACCTCAGCGGCGCACGCTTCACCGGCGTGGCGGGCGGCCAGGCCGACTTCACCGAGGCGATGCTGGAGGATGCAAGCTTCCGGGACGGGTCCTTGCGCTTCGCCCGCCTGCCCCGCAGCCTGCTCGACGGCGCGGATTTCTCCGGCGCCGATTTATGGGGTGCGGACTTCACCGGGGCCGATGCCGACTACTCGCGGTTTCGCGGCGCCCGCCTCGACGAGGTGAACCTCTCCGACGCCAACCTGACCCACGCCGATTTCGAGGG
Organism: Methylobacterium frigidaeris; assembly: GCF_022179185.1. Lineage (GTDB taxonomy): Bacteria > Pseudomonadota > Alphaproteobacteria > Rhizobiales > Beijerinckiaceae > Methylobacterium > Methylobacterium frigidaeris. Next base: position 3,445 of record NZ_BPQJ01000018.1, read on the forward strand.
CGCGAGCCTGACCAAGGCGCGCTTCACCGGCTCGCGCCTGCGCAGCGCCACGCTGACCGGCGCCAAGCTCGACGGGGCCGATCTCTCGGGGGCCGACCTCTCCGCCGCGACGTTGGTGCGGCTCGATCTCTCCTCCTGCGGCCTGCGCCACGCCCGCTTCGCCGGCGCCTGGCTCAATGGCACGCGCTTCCGCGCCGCGCAGATCGGCGAGGCGGTGGGCGAGGAGGTCGCCGGGGAGTATGAGGCGGCGAAGGCGAGCTACCTGGCGCTGGAGCAGAATTTCGAGAGCATCGGCAGCCGCGACGAGGCCGGCTGGGCCTATCGCCGCCGCCGTCGCATGGGACGCCTGCATGCGGGCGTGCTGTTCCGCACCGCCTGGGGCGCCCGCGACCGCAGCGGCGTGCTGCGCCACGGCTATCGCTGGCTCGCCGACCGGTTCGTCGAGTGGCTGTGCGATTACGGCGAGAGCCTGTCACGGCTGTTTCGCGCCTTCGCGGTGCTGATCGTGGTGTTCGCCGGGCTCTTCGGGCTCACCGGCGGCCTGATCCCGGAGGGCAGCGGCGCGCCGACCTACAACGCCCTCGATCTCCTGAGCTACAGCGCCCTCAACATGATGACGGCGAACCCGCCGGAGATCGGCATCAAGCCGGTCGGTCGGATCACCAACCTGCTCGTCGGGGTGCAGGGCGGGACCGGCATCGTCTTGATGGGGCTGTTCGGGTTCGTGCTGGGGAACCGGCTGCGGCGGTGAGGCGGCATTACCAGATGAGTGCCCTGGCCGATATCTGCCTGAGAGGCGGATGCCGGCATTCCGCATGTCCCGGGCAGGAAGTGGGCATGAGAAGCGGAGTCATCCTCGAAACCTCACCTTCATCGCGCCTTCCCCCGATGCTGCCAGCTTTCACACTAGCAATGTTAAATCTCTTTACTAGACAGAAATAGTTTTTTACTGATTTATTCGTCATATTTCTTGTAAGTTTTCTGCAAGATCCGCGGATCATACGATCATATTGGCTGGCATGAAACCAGTTATCCCAACTTTCCAGATTTAGGTCTCCCAACACATTCGCGCCCCTTCTCAAGGGTTAACCACTCTGCACTTGCAAAATCTGGCCTGCACTGCTACGCCGGGAACAGTCACGTTACTAAGAATCTTACATCAGAGAATATCAGAATTAAGGGAGGAAAAAATGCCTTATTTTGGGGGGTTTTCTGCGGGTGCTGAGGAAATTGCCGAAGTAGCAAGACTGGCGAGATCCGCATACATCGATGGAGGAGAGCCAGGAGGTGGGTGGAATCGATTGACAGGCAGTGATATTGGTTTTGTTTCTGGAACATTGAGTGGATCTTTTGATGGAGGATACTTCGAAGGTGGATTAGGTTTTCTGGGAGCTCCGGCAGCAGCTCTTTTCCGCCAAGGCAACGATTTAGCGATCTCATTCAGGGGAACAGATGGCGTACTGGACGTCGCTACCTATGCAGATATTGTCGGCAATCGTAACTATATCAATGCTTATAATTCGTTATTAGATACGGTTGCGTCGTACTCTGCAACAACCGGCATCAACCATGTCTTTGTAACTGGCCACAGCCTCGGCGCCGCAGCCGCAAATATCCTGCGTGATATCTCGTTTGATAGTTACGGTGGCGCATTCAGTTCCGCCGATTATATTACGTTTGCCACACCAAAAGTTGCAGACAATCAAGATATATTGAATTTCGGATTTGAAAATGATCTCGTATTCAAAATACTGCCGCGCTTGAGCAGTCCATTTTCCAGCAACGATTTTCCTTCGACGGCCGATAATACGCTTTGGTATGATGATACATATTCCTTCCCGGGACTTCCTCGACCGGCCCCTCACGATAAGAACAACTATGTTGAAGCGCTCGATCGAGTTATCGATTCAGAGTTTTTTCTGGATATGACACCAGACTCAAACGTCGTATTCATCGACACGGACGAGCGTGTTACGGATTTTGTTTCAGGGTCTTCGAGCCACCATAATCAAGCAACATACTACATCGGACGCAAAGATGCCGTTGATGATGTTCTGGCTGGAACCGGAAACGACTCCATTGAAGGCTATTCCGGAGCAGATAATCTCAATGGCGGCGGCGGCGACGATCTGATCATCGGCGGAGCTGGAAACGACCTCATCGAAGGCGGCAGCGGGAGTGACACCTCTCTGTATACGGGCGCCTATGGTGATTACGATATTGAATTCGTAACTGATGGTTCGATCGTCATTTCCGACTCTAATGTCGACAGAGATGGCGCTGACACTCTCAAGAGTGTCGAGTTCGCGCGCTTCTCCGATCGGACCGTCAATCTTCGCCCCGGCCAGGACGTCGCCTTCGTGATCGACACGACGGGGAGCATGTTCGACGATATCGGCGCGGTCAAAGCGCAATCGGCGGCGATCCTCAACGGCATCTTCGATCCCAGCCGCGGGCTGCTGAATTCGCGGGTGGCCGTCGTCGGCTACAACGACCCGGCGACCGAAACCTATTTGTCGTTCACCGAGCAACCCGACCCCGACGATCGCAAGAGCGCGGCGATCGGGGCGATCAACCGCATCACCGTCGGCGGCGGCGGCGACTTTCCCGAAGCCGTCAATGCCGGGCTGCTGCGCGCGCTCAACGGAGGCGCCGGCACGTGGCGCAAGGAGGCGGCGGCGCGCCGGATCATCCTGTTCGGCGATGCTCCTCCGAAGGATGTCGAGTTGGCCGGGCAGGTCTACCGCTTGGCTCGCAACCTCAACGTCGATGTGCCCACCGCACCGGTCACCAGGGCGATGGCGCCCGGTCTGTTCATGACCAGTTTCTCCGTCGCCGACGCATCCGCGGATTCCCCCGCCGACGTCGTGCCGGTGCAAATCTACACCGTCGTCATCGGGAGCGATGCGAGCACGGCGGCCGCGTTCAGGGAGATCGCGACGGAGTCCGGTGGCACCGTCTTCACCGCCTCGAACGCGTCGACGGTGGTCGAAACGCTGCTGACCGTGCTCGCCGCGCCCATCTACTCGATCGCCGCCGATGAAACGTCCGTGGTCGAGGGCAGCGCGGGAAGCCGCAACGTCTCGTTCACCGTCTCCCGCGACGTCGCCACCGGCGCCGCCGCCGTTACCCTCGCAGCCCTCGGCACCGCCGATGCCGAGGATGTCTCCAGCATCCCGGTCACGGTCAACTTCGCCGATGGCGAGACCTCCCGGACCGTCACGGTCGCGGTGCTGGGCGACCGCCTGATCGAGGCCGACGAAACCTTCGGCCTGCGGATCGTCTCGGTCGACCAGCCGTCGACGATCGGCGTCGGAAGCGCGGTGCTGACGATCACCGACGACGACACCAGCGTGCCGCTGACGATTTTCGACACCGACGAATCGAATACCCTCACCGGCGGTGAATTCGGCGATCTCATCCACGGCTTCGGTGGCGACGATACGGTCTTCGGCCTTGCGGGGGACGACACTCTCTTCGGCGACGTCGGCAACGACAGCGTCGACGGGGGGGCCGGCGACGATGCGGTGCGGGGCTTCTTCGGGCGGGACACCCTGCGCGGAGGCGCCGGCAACGACCTCGTCAGCGGCGAGCAGGACGCCGATTGGGTCGATGGCGGGAGCGGAAACGACACCGTCGAGGGCGGGGACGGCGACGACGTGCTGTTCGGCGGCGAGGGCAACGATTCCCTCGATGGCGGCGACGGTGCCGATCTGGGCTTCGGCGGCGACGGCGACGATCTCGTTCACGGATTCTCGGGACGCGACACCCTGGATGGCGGGGCGGGCAACGATCTGCTCTACGGCGATCTGGACGACGATGTCGTTTCGGGAGGCGACGGAGCCGACACGGTCACCGGGTTCTTCGGTTCCGATCAGCTGTTCGGCAATGCAGGCGACGATCTGCTGCTCGGTGAGCAGGACAACGACATTCTCACCGGGGGCACCGGTGTTGATACCCTCGAGGGGGGGATCGGCAACGATGTCCTCTACGGCGACGACGGGCGCATGGCGCTGCGCGGCGACTTCGCCGGCGACCGTCTCATCGGCGGCGAGGGTGACGACATCCTCTATCAAGGCGACGGCCTCGATACGTTGACGGGGGGAAGCGGACGCGACATCTTCGAGTTCAAGTTCACCAACCCGCTGGCGCTGGTCGAAGGCGGTCTCGTGCCTGGCTACACCGAGATCATCGATTTCAACGCGTCCGACGACCGCCTGAATTTCGATGCGGCGAACCTCGGCGTCGATCAGGCTGGAGCGAACTTCGTCAACACGTCCTCGGGCGGTCCGTCCACCCGGGTCGACAGCTTCTACTCGGGCGCGGCAGCGGGAGCGGCAGGCGAGAGCGTCGTAGTCCTGACCGACCAGGGGTTCGCATCCGCCTCCGCGGCGGCCACCGCCGTCACGGGAGAGCAGGCCGGCGACCTGATCCTGTACTTCAACACGACGGTCGGGACGGCCAGCATGCTCTACGTTCGGGGAGAGAACGACGCCGTTTCGATCGCCCGTTTCACCGACGTCGCGTCGGTGTCGGACCTCGCAGGCAAAGGCTTCACCCAGGACAACTTCGTCTTCGTCTGATTGGAAGCCGGACCATCAGGTCCGGAGTGCGGAGCATCGTCCTGCACGGCGTCGCGGTGGAGCGATTGCCGCGGCCCGTCGGGAGGCCCGCCCATGATCGTCGCCTCGCCGCAGCCTTGCTGCGACGAGGCCTGGCCGGAGCGTCGGCGGATGTTCCGGGCGCCGGCGGACCGTCATGCCGGCGAGCGCAGCCACCTGACCTCGGCTGTCGGCTTCCGTGAAGCGGTCATCCAAGGGCGGGCCGCGTCGCCGCAGACGGGAGGTCCGCACGTCAGGTTCGACGAGCGGAGACTGGACACGGTGTCGATCGGCAACGCCTCACGGTCTCCCTACCCGTCCTCACCCCTTCTTCCGCGGCGGCCACCCCGGTCGAGATCCCGAACGAGGTGGCGTGAGAGGATGCGAGGGGTGTGAGACACGGTTCAGCCCGCCTCCACCACCATCGGCAGATCACGGGGCGGCGCGTAGGCCGCGAGGTCGAGCACCCATCGCCCATCCCCGTCCGGCCCGGAAGCATCGGCGGTGAAGCCCAGGCGCGGGTAGAGATCCGCCACCATCCCGTTGCGCCCGCTCGGGCGGAAGACACCGACGAGGCGCCGGGCGCCCCGGCGCACGGCTTGAGCCGCCAGCGCCGCGAGGGTTCCTTCCTCGACCCGCCGCCCGAGCACCCGGCAGCTCATCAGCCAGGTCTCGATGACGAGGTCGCTGCCGGCGAGCCGGCCGATCGCGACCGCGATCACGCCGTTGTCGCCGAAGCGGTCGCTGAGGCGCAGCTGCAGCGTGAGGGCGGCGGGATCCTCGATCAGCGACGTGGCCTCGGCCTCGCGCAGGCGCCGCGTGGTGAGGTTGAACTGGTTGGTCTTGTTGACGAGCTGGACGATGCGCGGGAGCCCGACCGCGTCGAATGGGCGCCAGGTGAGGCGCATGCCGAGCCCCGCGAGGGTGCCGGAAAGCTCCGTGCTGCCGGGGGCCGAGCCGGAGACCCGGCGCGCCCGGTCCTGCGCGTAGGCGCGGGCACGCCCACGATCCTCGTCGGTCAGGGTCGCGGCCTCGAAGTAGCCCGCATCCGCGAGGCAGCGGGCGACCCGCGCCGGCTCGTCGGGCACCTCCGGCACCGCCACCATCGGCAGGTGCTCGCGCACCAGGGCGCGCTCGAACGGGCTGTCGTCGACGAAGACCAGGGCGTCGAGGCCGAGCCGGAGTTCCGCCGCGATGCGCTGGAGGTTGGTCGCCTTGTCGTCCCAGTTCGCCACGAAGGCGGCGACGTCGGAGAGGCGCAGGAGCATGTCGGGATGCTCGGCGAAGGGCCGTCGGGCCGTCTCGGGATCGTTCTTCGAGCAGACGGCCAGCACGATGCCGCGGCGCGTCAGATCGCGGGCGTAGGCCTGGAGCGCGAGGAAGGATTCGCCCACCGCACTGCCCTGCCCGACGACGAGGCCGGAGAGCCCGTCCTCGCCGATCGTCCCGCCCCAGAGCGTGTCGTCGAGGTCGAGCACCAGCGCCTTGGCCGAGCGGCCGAGCCGGGCGCCGACGAGCCGGGCGACGAGGTCGCCGTAGAGTGGGGCCGCCGCCGGCGTCACCGCCTGGCGAGCCCGCAGCCACAAAGCCGGATCGTGCCAGGCCTCGAGGCCGTGACGCGAGACGGCGTCGTCGAGGGCGAGGAGGTCGACGCCGTCCTCTTGTGCAGCGTCCCGCAAGGCGGCGTTGAGGCGGAGCGTTCGGGCGGCGAGCGAGCCCGGCATCCGGTGCTCGTTGTGGCCCAGCAGCGAAAGGGCGGTCGGCAGCAGCGTCTGCTGGATCACGGCGCAGCCATGCGCCGCCCGCGCCCGGGCCCAGAGGGATTTCAGGCGGCCGATCGCGTCGGCGAGGCTCGCCGCCTCCGGCCCGGCACCGGGGTCGCTCGGTCCCAGGAGATCGGCGGCGTCGAGGGCGAGGAGCACGAAGTCGGGCCGGACGGCGCGCAAGCGCTCGCCATCGATCTCCCGGTGGTACTGGCCGTAGGCGCCCTCGCACACAGCGAGCCGGAGGTCGCGGCGCAGCGCCCCGATCCGGATCCCGGCGGCGAGATGCGCCAGCGTCGAGGAGCCGAGGAGCGCGAGCCGCAATGGCGGGCCAGAGGGAGACCCCTCGGGGAAGCGCCGCTGCAAGGACCGGTCGAGCCGGTTGGTCCGGGCCGGATCGAGGCGGGTGCGGGCGAGCGCCACCAGCGCGTCCCAGGCCTCCAGGTCGGACAGTGCCTCCGCCGCGGCGAGGCGGGCGGCGAAATCCGGCGGCGGCTCGGGCAGCCAGGAGAGGTCGACCGTCATCGCGGGGCCGTCACTTCCGGGTCTCGGGAGCCTTGCGGGCGATCAGGGCCGCGAGGTCGCCGACGCTCGACAGCCCGTCGACCTCCCGGGTGGTGAGCTTGATGCGGAACCGCGCCTCGACCGCGATGATGAGCTCGATCATCCGGGTCGAGTCCCAGCCCTCGACGTCCTCGGCGGTCAGCGCGGGGGTGAGCGGCACCGGCTCGCCGAACACCTCCTCGAACAGCGGGGCCAGTTCCGCGAGCGCGGCCTCCTCGGTCATGCGGCGCCCCGATCGGTTCGGCGAGGCGAGCGAATCACGGCGTCAGCCGCGCGGTGAGGATCTTCAGGCTCGCTCCGGCGAAGAGCATGGCGAACACGCCGTCGAACCAGCGCCGCAGGCGGCCATAGCCCCGGGCCAGGCGACGGTTCGAGAACAGCCAGGCGTAGCCGGTGAAGATCAGCGTGCTCTGCAGGCCGACAGCGGCGATGACCAGGGCCAGCTCCGCATGCGAGGTCCGGGCCGAGATCCCGAGGGTGTAGAGCGAGCCGAAGAACAGGATCGCCTTCGGGTTGGTCAGGTGCAGGGCGAGCCCCTTGATGTAGGATCTTCGGGCATCGGTACGCGAGGTCGTCGCCTCGGTTCGGGCCGCGGCCGGCGGCCCCTTGATCGCGCTGCGGGCCGATTTGAGCGCCAGGATCATGAGGTAGGCGCCGCCGGCATAGCGCAGGAGTTCGAGGGCCCAGGCGCTCGAGGCCATCACCGCCGCGAGCCCGAGCGCCGCGGCGATCGACCAGGTCAGGGATCCGGTGGCGACGCCGAGTGCCAGCGTCAGCCCGGCGCGGCGCCCGCCCTGCATCGCCGTGTCGGCGATCGCCAGCGTCGCGGGGCCGGGGCTGGCGCTGGAGACGAAGGCCGCCGCGAGGATCAGGGGGAGGTTGATCGAGAGGGTCATCGGGCCGGCCTGTGATACGCCTTTGCGGTCGCCGCCGCACAGGCTTGCCGTGCTCAACGGCCTTTCCGCAAGGGCTGGTTTCAGGTTTCCGATCCGGGATTCGGTTCTGTGGCGGCACGAGCCGTGCCCTGCGCGCCGGGGTGTCCTGCCTGCCCGTGTCTTGCATGCCTCGGCCGAGTTGCTAGCTGACACTGACAAGAATCCCGGAGAGCCCCGGCATGAACGCCCGTCCCGACGCCCGCGACTTCGCCACTCCGCAGAAATTCGGCATCGGCCAGCCGGTGCCGCGGGCCGAGGACCCGGTGCTGGTGCGGGGCGAGGGCCGCTACACCGACGACCTCGCCCTCGACGGCCAGGCCTACGGCGTGTTCGTGCGCAGCCCGATCGCCCACGGCCATCTCCGCGGGATCGACGCGGAGGCTGCTCTGGCGATGCCGGGCGTGCTCGCGGTGCTCACCGCCGCCGACCTCGACGGCTACGGGACGATCGGTAACGCCCTGCCGTTCAAGAACCAGGACGGCACGCCGATGCGCAAGCCGCCCCACCCCTCCCTCAGCATCGACCGGGTGCGCTACGTCGGCGAGCCGGTCGCCCTGGTGGTGGCCGAGACCCTGGCCGAGGCCCGCGACGCCGCGGAAGCGGTGGTGCTCGACATCGAGGACCTGCCCGTCGTGACCACGCCCGACGAGGCCGCGGCCGAAGGTGCGCCCCTCCTCCACGACGACGCGCCCGGCAACCTCGCCCTCGACTTCCGTACCGGGGACCAGGCGGCGACGGAGGCGGCCTTCGCCAAGGCGGCCCACGTCACCTCCCTCGACCTCCTCAACAACCGCCTCGTCATCAACCCGATGGAGCCGCGCTCCGCCATCGGCGTGTACGAGCCGGAGGACGGCCGCTTCACCCTCCATGTCGGCTCGCAGGGCGTGTTCGGCCTGCGCAACACCCTTGCCGAGGGCGTCCTGAAGCTGCCGCGCGACAAGGTGCGGGTGCTCACCGGGAATGTCGGCGGCTCGTTCGGCATGAAGGCGCCGGTCTACCCCGAATACCTGCCGCTCCTGGAGGCCGCCAAGCGCCTCGGCCGGCCGGTGAAGTGGACCGACCTGCGCTCCGAGAGCTTCCTGTCCGACCATCACGGCCGCGACGTCGCGGTGACGGCGGACCTCGCGCTCGATGCCGAAGGCAACTTCCTGGCCTTCCGCGTGAAGGGCCGCGCCAATATGGGCGGCTATCTCAACCCGCTGGCGCCGCTGTTCCAGACCGTCAACATCGCCCGCAACATGGTCGGCGTGTACCGCACCCCCGTCTTCGACGTGGAGGTCGCCTGCCTGTTCACCAACACCACGCCGATCGGCGCCTATCGGGGCGCCGGGCGGCCCGAGGGCAACTACTTCATCGAGCGCCTGATCGACACCGCCGCCGCCGAGATGAACCTTGACCGGGTGGAGCTCCGTCGCCGCAACCACATCCGCCCGGCCGACATGCCCTACAAGGCGCCATCCGGCCTCACCTACGACAGCGGCGACTTCCCGGCCGTGCTCGACCGGGCGCTCCAGGCCGCCGACTGGGACGGGTTCGCGGCACGCCGCGCCGAGAGCGAGGCGCGGGGCAAGCTTCGCGGCATCGGCATCGGCGACTACCTCGAGATCACCGCCCCGCCGCAGAACGAGATGGGCGGCATCCGCTTCGAGGCCGACGGCACCGTGACGATCATCACCGGCACCCTCGATTACGGCCAGGGCCACCTGACGCCCTTCGCCCAGGTGCTGCACGACCGCCTCGGCATCCCCCTCGACCGCATCCGGCTCCTCCAGGGCGACAGCGACCAGCTCATCGCCGGCGGCGGCACCGGCGGGTCGAAGTCGCTGATGGCGAGCGGCACGGCTCTGGTCGAGGCCGGCGACCTCGTGATCGCCAAGGGCCGCGAGGCCGCGGCCTCGGTGCTCGAGGCGGGCCCCGCCGACATCGAGTTTCGCGAGGGCCGCTTCACCATCGCGGGCACCGACCGGGGCATCGGTCTCCTGGAATTGGCCGCCAAGGTGCGGGCGGGCCTGCCCGACCCGTCGGCGCCGAAGAGCCTCGATGTCGCCCACACCCACAAGGAATCGCCCTCGGCCTTCCCCAACGGCTGCCACGTCGCCGAGGTCGAAGTCGATCCCGAGACCGGCGTCGCCACGGTCTTGCGCTACACCACCGTCAACGATTTCGGCACGCTGGTGAACCCGATGCTGGTCGAGGGTCAGCTCCATGGCGGCGTGGTCCAGGGCATCGGCCAGGCCCTGATGGAGCGCACGGCCTACGACGAGCAGGGCCAACTCGTGACCGGCTCGTTCATGGATTACTGCCTGCCGCGGGCCTCCGACGCGCCGTTCATGGGCTTCGAGAGCCACGCCGTACCCGCCACCACCAACCCGCTCGGGGTGAAGGGCTGCGGCGAGGCGGGCTGCGCCGGCTCGCTGCCCTCCGTGATGAACGCCCTCGTCGACGCGTTGCGCCCCCGCGGCATCCGCCACATCAACATGCCGGCGACGCCGCAGGCGATCTGGTCGGCATTGCAGGACGCAGGGCAGGAAGAAGGGGAAGCCGCGTGAGCGATCCCGTGACCCTGGCGGCGCAAGCCCGCGTCGATACGGCGAGCGGCAGCCGCTATCTGACCCAGCTGTGCAAGCATTGGGGCCACAAGTTCCCCGAGACGACCTTCTCGCCGGAGCGCGGCGTGGTGCCGTTCGGGGAGGACCGGCGTTTCACGGCCGAGGCCGACCCGGAGGGCCTGACCCTGCGGGTCGAGGCGCCGGACCTGGAGAGCCTCACCCGGATGCAGGGCGTGGTGGCCGAGCACCTCGCCCGCTTCGCCTTCCGGGAGGATCTGGGCGGCATCGCCTGGACGCGGGTGGGGTGAGACCCCACTCTTGGGCCGTCCAGGACAGCGCTCGCCTGCAGGAGACGACATTCGCATGAGCACGCACGACGCCCGCCTCGACCGGCTCGCCGAGGTCGCCGTGAGGGTCGGGCTCGGGCTCCGGCCCGGGCAGGAACTGGTGATGACGGCGCCCCTCGACGCGCTGCCGCTCGCCCGCCGCATCACCGCCCAGGCCTACAAGGCCGGCGCGTCGGTGGTGACCACCTTGCTCGCCGACGACCAGGCGACGCTGGCGCGCTTCGAGCACGGCCATGACGACGCCTTCGACCACGCCGCCGGCTGGCTCTACGAGGGCATGGCCCACGCCTATCGGAGCGGCGCCGCGCGGCTCGCCATCTCGGGCGACGACCCGTCGCTCCTCGCCGGCCAGGATCCGGACAAGGTGGCGCGGGCCAACCGCGCCCGGTCCAAGGCGTACATGCCGGCGCTCGAGCAGATCGCCAACTTCGCCACCAACTGGACCATCGTCTCGGCGGCGTCTCCCGCCTGGGCCCGCACGGTATTTCCTGAGCTGCCCGAGGACGAGGCCGTCGCCCGGCTGTGGGATGCGATCTTCTCCGCCTCGCGGGTCGACGGGCCGGATCCGGTCGGCGCCTGGGCGGCGCACAACCGGGCGCTCAGCGACCGCACGCGGTACCTCAACGCGCGCCGCTACGCCGCCCTGCATTTCCGCGGGCCCGGCACGGACCTGACCGTCGGCCTCGCCGACGACCATGAATGGTGCGGCGGCGCCACCACGGCGAAGAACGGGATCGTCTGCAACGCCAACATCCCCACCGAGGAGGTGTTCACCACGCCGCACAGGATGCGGGTGACCGGCCATGTCAGCGCGACGAAGCCCCTCTCCTACCAGGGCACCCTGATCGACGGGATCGCGGTGCGCTTCGAGGAGGGCCGCATCGTCGAATCGCACGCCCGCACCGGGGGCGACGTGCTGGCGAAGGTGATCGACACCGACGAGGGCGCGCGGCGCCTCGGCGAGGTCGCGCTGGTGCCGGCCTCCTCGCCGATCTCGGCTTCGGGGCTCCTGTTCTGCAACACCCTCTACGACGAGAACGCCGCGAGCCACATCGCGCTGGGCCAGGCCTACAGCAAGTGTTTTCGCGATGGCGGCGCGGGCCTGAGCGAACAGGATCTCACTGCCCGCGGCGCCAACCGCAGCCTGATCCACATCGACTGGATGATCGGCTCGGCCGAGGTCGACGTGGATGGGGTGACGCCGGAGGGGAGACCTGAGCCGCTGATGCGCCGGGGCGAATGGGTCGACTGACCCCTTAACCCCCGATCATCCTACCCGACGTAGATGAGGCGCTTGCCGCGGTTCTCGCCGCGGTAGAGCGCGGCGATCGCCCCGGGGGCCCCCTCGATGCCCTCGGAGACATCCTCGTCGAGGATGATGCGGCCGTCCATGTACCAGGCCGCCAGTTGCGCGACCGCCTCCTCGAAGCGGGCCTTGTGGTCGAGCACCACGAAGCCGCTCCAGACGAGGCGCCGGGTCAGGATCTCGCGCTCGACGCGGGGCCCGGTCGGCGTCTCGGTCCAGCTCGCCACCGAGGCGGTGCCGCACTGGACGATCCGGCCGCCCACCGCCATCCGGCGCAGCGCCGCATCGAGGATCGGCCCGCCGACATTGTCGAAATAGACGTTCACCCCCTCCGGCGCCTCCCGGGCCAGGGCGGCGGCCCAGTCCCCGGTCCGGTAATTGTAGGCGGCGGCATAGCCGTAGGCCTCGCGGCAGCGGGCGACCTTGGCGTCATTGCCGGTGAGCCCGATCGCGCGGCAACCGAGGTTGCGGGCGATCTGGCCGACGAGGCTGCCGACGGCGCCCGCCGCGGTCGAGACCAGCACCGTCTCGCCGGCCTTCGGCCGGCCGAGCTCGGTCAGCCCGAGATGGGCGGTGAGCCCGTTGAGGCCGAGCAACCCGGCATGGGCCGAGAGCGGCACCGCCTCGCGGCAGCGCCGGAAGATCGCCGAGACCGGAACGGACGCGTAATCCTGCCAGCCGAACCAGCCGTACAGGAACTCGCCCTCGGCGACGTCGGGGCTGTTGGAGCGCACAACGACCCCGACGGCGAGGGCCCGCATCGGCCCGCCGAGGGGCACGGGCTGCGAATAGTTGGCCTCCGCACTGGCCCAGCCGCGCTGCGCCGGATCGACGGAGAGATAGAGGTTGCGCACCAGGATCTCGCCTGGACCCGGCTCCGGCACCGGGACGGTGTCGAGGCTGAAGTCTTCGGATTGCGGAATGCCGGTCGGCCGGCGTGCGAGCAGCACCCGGCGATTGCGCTCGGGCAGGGTATAGGCGGGGATGTCGGTCGGGTCGGCCAAGGTGCGTCTCCTCCTGGCGGCGCATTCTTCCGGCGCCGCGATTATCCAGTTCGCGATCTCATCCTGAGGTCGTGGATGGGATCAGACCGGCCATCGACGTCGAACCGGCTCTCACAGGCCCGGTCCCTTGACGGCCCCGAGGATGCGCCCCGGCCCATTGTTCTCGGCCTGGAGCACCACGACGTAGGAATCGGCGTCGGCGGCCACCAGGGCGGTGCGGGGCACTTCGTAATGGGCCGGCATGCCGCGCCAGGAGCCGACATGGTGCATGCCCCGCACGACGTTGCGGTAGGTGACGGTGCGACCGCGGTTCTCGCCGCGCCCGATCGCGACCTCGCAGGTACGGGCGACGGGCAGCAGCCACACTTCGGCGGTGCGCCCGGCGTCGCGCGCCGGGCCAACATCGATCACGATGCGATCGGGGTCGGCCTCGCTGTGGATCGGCACCGGCAGGCTCGCGGCGGTGCCGGGGTCGCGGATGCTGCGCTCCAGCGCCGCCTTGTCGGAGCCGACCACCGTCGCGGCGCCGTTCACCACCGCCTGCGGCGTGAACACCTGCCGGTCGCCGCGCATGCTCGCATAGGCGCGCTGGCGCGCGGTGAACGAGGTGCTGGCGAGCGTGTCCTTCCAGCCGAGGTAGTCCCAGTAGGTCACCGGCAGGGTCAGGGCGATCACGCCCGGATCACGCGCCAGCTCGCTCACCAGCCGGTCCGCGGGCGGGCAGGCGGAGCAGCCCTGGCTCGTGAACAATTCGACCACCGCCCGCGGCGGTGTCTCCTCGGCGCGGGCCGGGCCGAGAAGGCCGAGGCAGGCCGGGACCAGGCCGGCGAGCAGGCGGTGAAAGGGCGCGCGCGTCATGCGTCATCAACACCCGGCCGGCGGGCGGAGAGAAGTCACGTTAGCTTGAGGCTTGAGCGGCGGGCGCCCGGGCCGCCGCCGGGGGCAGCATTGCCGGCCGCCAGCGCCGGTGCATCCACAGCCATTGCTCGGGGTACTCGCGCACCCACCCGGCGATCACGTCGGTCATCGCCTGCATGGCGCCCTGCACGTCGATCGCGCCGCCCGCGTCCCGCTTCAGGTCGAGGGCGGGGGTCAGCTCCAGGCGGAACCGGTCGCCCGGCAGCCGGATCACCCGCACCCCGTGGACAGGGCAGTCGTAGTGCCGGGCGAGCTTTCCCAGCAGCGGGTTGACCAGGGCCGGGTGACCGAGAAAGTCCACCACTACGCCGCGGGTGAAATGCTGGTCGACCAGCATGCCGAGATGGCCGCCGCGCTCCACCACGCCCTGCATCGCGAAAGCGGCGCCGGGCCCGGCCGCCGTCAGGCCACCCATCGTGGCGCGGCGCACCTCCTGCACCAGCTGCGCCGCCGCCGGGCTGTTCGGCGGGCGGAACACCGCGCTCGCCTCCAGGCCGAACCGGGCGGCGCAGATCGCCGGCAGCTCCCAGTTGCCGAGATGGGCCGAGAAGATCAGCCCCGGCTTGCCGTCGTCGCGCAGTGCGAAGAAGTGCTCGATGCCCTCGACCTCGATCCGCCCCGGCGTTGCGGCCTCCGGGTCGTAGTCGAAGATCTCGGCGAGATGGGCGTACTCGGCGCCGGTGCGTCCCAGATTGTCCCAGGAGCCGAGGGCGATCGCGGCGATCTCCGCCTCGCGCGCCTCCGGGAAGGATTGGCGCAGGTTCTTGAGCGCCGTGCGGTGCGAGGGAAGCCGGGGCCCGATCGCCCGGGCGATCGCCGCTCCCGCCGCCGCCGCACGGGCCGGCCCGAGGAGGCGGGCGAGCGCGAAGAGGGCACGGACCACGAAGACCATCGGCAGGCCGGCGAGGCGGGACAGGGTGCGGTAGAGCCTCAGCTTCAGGCGCAGCACGATGATCTCACGAAGCAATCCGGTCAGGAGAGCGGGCAAAGGGACGCGATCGCGCAGGATCTTCACGCCCTGCACGCTGCCTCTTCTCTCGCCGGACCGGTTTGCGCAAGGGTGTGCCGGCGGTCTCCGCACACTTCCTGGGCGATCGTGTCCTTCAGAGCGTGACCAGGATCTTGCCGAACACCTTGCGCGATTCGAGCCGCTCCAGCCCCTGCGCGAAATCGGCGAGCGGCAGCACGGTATCGATCACCGGGTTCATCCCCTCCGCCATCTTGCCGAGGGCGTCGCGGATATTGGCGATGCGGCAGCCGAACGAACCGGTGATGCGGTATTGCTGCTGGAACAGCTGCATCAGGTTCATGGTGGTGGAGACGCCGGAGGTCGACCCGCAGGTGACGAGCCGCCCGCCGCGCTTGAGGCAGAGCAGCGAGCCGTTCCAGGTCTCGGGGCCGACATGCTCGAAGACCACGTCGACGCCCTTGCGCTTCGTCGCCTTGCGCACCTCGCCCTCGAAGCGCTCGGTGCGGTAGTTGATGACGTGGTCGGCGCCGAGCGCCCGCGCCTTCTCGCCCTTGGCGTCGTCGCCCACGGTGGTGAACACCGTGCAGCCGATCGCCTTCGCCATCTTGATCGCGGTCGTGCCGATGCCCGATCCCCCGGCATGGACCAGGATCGTCTCGCCGGGCTCGAGTCGCGCATTGTCGAACAGCATGTGCTGCACCGTGCCGAAGGCGATCGGCGCGCAGGCGGCGTCGATGAAGCTGACCGCGTCGGGCACCCGCACGACGAGGCGCGCCGGCAGGTTGACGTATTCGCGGGCGAAGCCGTCGACGTGGAAGCCCAGCACCCCGCCGACTTCCTCGCAGAGGTTGTCGCGGCCCTCGCGGCAGGCACGGCATTTGCCGCAGGTCAGCGCACCGTAGGGCGCGACCTTGTCGCCGACGCTCAAGCCCTCGACGCCCTCGCCGAGTGCGGCGATCTCGCCGGCGGCCTCGGCCCCGACGGTGAGCGGCAGCTTGCGCTTGGCGAAGGCCATGCCGCGGAAGCCCCACACGTCGATGAAGTTGAGGCCGACGGCGCGCACCCGGATCTGCACCTCGCCGGGGCCGGGCGGATCCAAGTCCGGGACCTCGGTCAGGCGCAGGTCGCGGTCGCCGAAGAGCTGGAGGGCTTTCATACGGTGTTCCTCTGGGCGGAGCTTTTGTCGAAGCGTCCGCTCACTCCGGCGTCAGGTACCGCCGCCGCGCCCAGCCCACGATCGGGCCGAGCTTCACCCGGCACCAGGTCAGGCCGCTCGGGGTGTCGTTGGTGCAGCCGAAGCCGCGCAGGCGGCCGCGGGGCGGGGCCTGCCCGAGGGCCGGCGAATCGGCATCCGGCGCCTCGCGGATGCTGAGCGTGTCGCCCGGGGGCAGCCCCTCGACCCGGAAGAATTCCAGCCGGCCGAAATCCTGCGCCTGGATCGACGCCGGACCGAGGAGGAAGGCCGCCGCCGCGGCGGCGCGCAAGCGGGCGCGCAAGTGGGGGTGCCGCATGAGCTCGTTTCGTCAGGTGCGGTGGATGCCCATCATCGCGGTGAGCCCGCCATCCACCGGCAGCACCGCACCGGTGATGTACCCCGCCCCGGGGCTCAGCAGGAATGCGACCAGATCGGCCACCTCACCGGGCGCGGCGAAGCGCCCGGCGGGAATCTGCTTCTCCATCCCGGCGCGGTGGGCGGCGTAGGGCGCCATCATGTCGGTGTCGATGAAGCCGGGGGCCACCACGTTGACGGTGACGCCGCGCCGGGCCGATTCGATGGCCAGCGTCCGGCAATAGGCGATCAGCGCGCCCTTGCTCGCCGCGTAGGCGGCGTTGCCGGGATTGGCCTGGAGCGCTGCCACCGAGCCGATCGCCACGATGCGCCCGGCCTTGGCCCGGGTCATCGGCCGCACCAGCGCCTTGGCGAGGCGGGTCAGCGACCAGAAATTGACCTGCATCGCCGCTTCCGCCCGGTCCTGGTCGAGCACCGCCGCGAGGCTGTCGCAGGGCTGGCCGGCATTGTGGACGAGGCCGAAGAGGGCCTCGCCCTCCATGACGCCGCAGAAATCGTCGAGCGCCGCCTTGTCCGAGAGGTCGAGCGGGTGGGGCCGCATCCGCTGCTCGGGGTAGAGGGCGGTGAGCTCCAGCGCCAGCGCCTCGGCCGCCTCCCGCGAGCCGCGATAGGTGAAGTCGACGTCGTGGCCCGAGGCCGCGAGCGCCCGCACGATCGCGGCGCCCAGGCCCCGCCCGCCGCCGGTGACGAGGACGCGCCGGTTGTGCACGGGGGCGCTCATGCGGGCTCCGCCCCGAACACCAGGCAGGTGTTCTGGCCGCCGAAGCCGAAGGAGTTCGACAGCACCGTCGTCACCGGTACGTCGCGGGCGGTCGTGACCACGTCGAGAGGGATGCCTGGATCGGGCACGGCGTAGTTCAGGGTCGGGGGTACCCGGCCATGCGCGATGGTGAGGAGCGAGAACGCCGCCTCGACCGCGCCGGCGGCGGTGAGCGTGTGGCCGATCATCGACTTGTTGGAGGAGATCGGCACGCTGCGCATGCGCTCGCCGAACACCGCGAGGCAGCCCATCGCCTCCATCTTGTCGTTCTCCGGCGTGCCGGTGCCGTGGGCGTTCACCGTGTCGATCCGGTCCGGGTGCAGGCCGGCATCGTCCAGCGCCGCCCGGATCGCCGCGATGATCGGGGCGCCGTCCGGGCTCGAACGGGTGCGGTGGAAGCCGTCGCCCTTCTCGCCGCAGCCGAGCACGTAGCCGAGGATGCGGGCGCCGCGGGCCCGGGCGCGAGCGGCGTCCTCCAGCACGAGGGCGGCGGCGCCCTCGCCCATCACGAAGCCGTCGCGGTTCTTGGCGAAGGGCTTGGAGGCGGCTTCCGGCGGATCGTTCTGGGTCGAGAGGGCGGAGAGCAGCGAGAACCGGATCAGCGATTCAGGGTTCACCGAACCGTCGGTGCCGATGCAGAGCGCCGCCTCGACCTCGCCGCGCCGGATCGCCTCCACGCCGAGCTGGATCGCGGTCGCCCCCGACGAGCAGGCGGTCGAGAGCGAGATCGGCGAGCCCCTGGTGCCGAAACGGTCGGCGATGCGGTCGGCGACCGTGCCGAAGATGAACAGGTCGTGCCAGTCGTCGAAGCGTCGGCTCGCGGCGGCCCGTAGCAGATCCGAATAGGTCACGTCGCCGTTCGTCGCCGCGGCTTCGGCGAGGGCCTGGCGCTGCGGCCACTCGATCTCGACCGGAGGCACCGCCATGAACAGCGCGCCCGGGAAATCGCCGGACAGGCCCGCCTGCGCGACGGCCTCGTCGGCGGCGGCCTCGGCGAAGCGCTCGGAGAGGAGCGGCGCCACCATCGGGTCGGCGGCGATGAAATCGACCGTGCCGGCGATGCGGGTGCGCAGGCCCTCGGTCGGGAAGCGGGTGATGGCGTGGATGCCGGAATGCCCAGCGGTCAGGGCGGCCCAGTTGTCGGCGACCCCCTGGCCCAGCGAGGTCACCACGCCGATGCCGGTGACCGCCACCAGCGGGCGGCCCATCGCGTCGCGGTCGCGGTTCATCGGCCTTCCCCCGTGGTGGTGAGGCGCAGCACGCCCTCGCCCCGGCGATGGCCGACCGCCGTGACGGCGACCTCGCCGGCCTCTCCCTCCGCCACCAGGGCGGCCGCGATGGCGGCGCCGAAGGGTGCGGCGGCCTCTAACGTGTGGCCGGTGAGATCGCCGAGCGCCCGGACCGGCGCCTGCGGCGCGAGGGTCGTCAGCGCATCGTGCTCCTCAGCGGTGATGCCGGCGCAACCGGTGGCGGCGGAGATCACGGCATCGGGCGTCAGCAAGCCAGCCTTGCCCCAGAGCTGCGTCAGGCTCTCGGCGACGCTGCCGTTCCGGCGCTTCGTGCGGTCGCTCGCCACCGCGTCGAGCCGGGCGAGCGCCCGGGCGCCGCGGTTCTTGGCATGCTCCTCGGCCTCCAGCACCAGAAAGGCGGCGCCGGAGGCGAGGATGAAGCCCGGAGCGTCGCCGCGGTCGAAGACGGGGCGGTAATCGGGTTTGCGCAGGTAGCCGCCCATCTCGTGGATCAGCAGCACGTCGGCCCGCTCGGCGTTGTATGAGCCGCCGACGAGAACGATGTCGAGCTGGCCGGCGGCGATGCGCGCCTGGGCGATCCGCAGGGCATCCACCCCGCTCGATTCCTCACCCATGAAGGTGCGCGAGGCCCCCGTCACGCCGTGCACGATGGCGATGTTGCCGGCGAGCAGGTTCGAGAGCTGGGCGAGGAACAGCGTCGGCCGAAGGTCGTTCTGCAGGCGCTCGTTGAGGTAGGAGCCGGGATCGGCAGCACCGCGCAGGCCGGTGAGGATCTGGCCATCGACCGCGTAGTCGCGCTCGCCGCCGCCCGCCGCCACGACGAGGTGCATGGCAGCCTTGAGCGCGGCATCCGCCTTGGCGCCGGCTGCGTCGAGGGCGAGGCCGGCAGCGTAGACGCCGAGGCGCTGCCACGGCTCCATCTGCCGCTGATCGGATTTCTTGGGGATCTGCCCGTCGAGGGTCAGGGGCGCGACCGGGTGGACGGGATAGGGCGCGAAGGTCTCGGCGTCGGTACGTGGCGCCGCGCCGGCCCGGTAGGCCGCGACATGCGCCTCGACGCCCTCGCCCGCGCAGGAGACGAGCCCGAGGCCCGTGACGACCACCGGTCTCATCGCGCGTCCGCTCCGTCGAGGAGGCCGATGCGGGCGGCGCGCTCGCGCATCGGCGCGTCGAGCCCGTCCGGGAACGGCATGGTCTTGAACCGCAATTCGGCGTTGCAGAGCGGCTTGCCTTCGGCCCGGATCGCCGCCTTGGTCACGGCGTACCCCGAGCCGTCATGCTCCAGGCTCGCCTCGACCTCGAGCACGGCCCCGGGGCCAACGAAGGACCGGAAGCGCGCCTTGTCGACGCCCATCAGGAACGGCATGTGGCTGAACGACGCACGGGCGAGGAGCAGGTAGCCCGAGGCCTGCGCCATCGTCTCGGTGAGGAGAACGCCGGGCACCAGGGGGTGGCCGGGGAAGTGCCCCTCGAAGACCGGGCTCTCGTTCGGCACCGTGGCCAGCGCCGCGATGCGCCCCTCGGCGCGGTCGAGGCTCACGACCCGGTCGATCATGTCGAAATATTCGAGGCGCATCCCCGCGACCGCTTACCGCCGGCTCAGACCTTGGCGGCCTTCTCGGCCACCAGGCCGTCGATGCGCTCGCAGAGGTTCTTCAGCACGAAGTACTGCTCGGCCGGAACCTTGCCCTCGTTGACCTCCTGGGTCCACTGCTCGAGGGGCAGCTTGATCCCGAAGGTCTTGTCGATCTCGAAGGCGATATCGAGGAAGGCCAGGCTGTCGATGCCCAGATCGTCGATGGCGTGGCTCTCCGGCGTGATCTTCTCGCGCGGGATGTCGGCGACGTCGGCGATGATGGTGGCGACGCGGTCGAAAGTGTCGGACATGGACGTGCAGCCGTCTTCCTGCTGAGGTCTGGCTCGAACGGCGCGACCTCCGGGCACCGCCCGCGCCCCGGCCACGAAACCGCCTACCCGAAACGGGTTCGCCGGGCAGCGCCCGGTCGAGGGGCCCGCATACACGAGGGGGGGCGGGCCGGCAACCGCACGGCGTTTCCGCGAGCCGCCCCCTGCCCTAGGTCACGCCGGATGACGCGCCCGCGGAGCGGTGGCTCAGGACTAAACCGGCATGGAACTCGTGAAGCCCCCGACCGGCCCGGAATCGGGACCCTTGCCCGCACCGGTGCCGACGCCCCCGCAGAGTGCCGGCACCTCGGCCTTCGCCCGGGCGGCGCTGGTCCTCGCCCTCGCCGCCCTCGGCCTCTGGGTGCTGCATCCCTTCCTGCCGGCGCTCGCCTGGGCGGTGATCCTGGTGGTCGCCCTGTGGCCCCTGCGCGAGCGGCTGGTGCGGATCAAGCCGCCGGGCAAGCACAACCTCCTGTGGCCGGCGCTCCTCACGCTCGCGGTCGCCCTGATCATCCTGGTGCCGCTGATCGTCGTCGCCGTGCAGGCGGCGCGGGAGGCGCACGATGCGGTCGCGTTCTGGCGCCAGATCGAGGAACAGGGCTGGCCGGTGCCGGATTTCGTGTCGCGCCTGCCGTTCGGGGCGGCGCAGGTCTCGGCCTGGTGGCAGGAGAACCTCAGCCACCCGCAAGGCTCGTCCGAGGTGCTCAAGCGCGTCGACCAGTCGATCAACCACTCGTCGCTGGTGGGTTTCGGGCGCACCTTCGGCAGCCAGATCGTCCATCGCGCGATGCTGTTCGGCTTCACGCTGCTGACCCTGTTCTTCCTCTTCCGTGACGGACCGGCCCTGGCCGCGCAAGGGCTCTCGGCGGCCCGCCGCCTGTTCGGCCCGCGGGGCGAGCGGGTGGCGCGCCAGATGGCGGCCTCTGTCCACGGCACCGTCGACGGGCTGGTGCTGGTCGGCCTCGGCGAGGGCTTTCTGCTCGGGATCGTCTACTTCTTCGCGGGCGTGCCGCATCCGGTGCTGCTCGGCGCCTTCACGGCGCTCGCCGCGATGATCCCGTTCGGCGCCCCGGTCGCCTTCGGCCTCGCGGCCCTGCTCGCCGCGGCGCAGGGCGGCGCCACGGCCGCGATCATCGTGGCGGCGGCCGGCCTCGTCATCACCTTCGTGGCCGACCATTTCGTCCGCCCGGTCCTGATCGGCGGTGCGACCCGACTGCCTTTCCTGTGGGTGCTGCTCGGCATCCTCGGCGGCGTCGAGAGCTTCGGGCTTCTCGGCCTGTTCCTGGGCCCGGCCGTGATGGCGGCATTGGTGCTGCTGTGGCGGGAGTATACTGCGGGCGACGACCAGCCCGTCGCCTGATTCGCCCGGTGCCTGGTCCCGGAGGACTGCCTGTTCGATGAGATTCCTGCTCGCCACGGCTCTGCTCGCCGGGCTCGCCGCCTGTCCCGCCGCGGCGCAATGGGACGACGACCGCCCGACCGCCCGGCGCAGCACGCGCGACGATGACGGCTACGGCCGGCGCGACCGCGACCGGCCGGCATTCGACCGCCGCGATGCCGAGAGCCGTGACCCGGACGAGATCCTGCCCCGGCGCCGCGACCGCGACGACCGGGATCGCGATGACCGGGATCGCGACTTCGGCAGCCGCCGCGGCCGCGACTGGGACGATCGCGACCGCCGCGACGCGGACGGGCGCTGGCGGGACGAGCGGTTCCGGGGGGACCGCTACGACCGCTACGGCCCCCCGCCTTATGGGCCCGGCATCGCTCCCCCTCCCGCGCGCGGCGGAGTCTTCGTCGTGCCGCCGCCGATTCCCGGAGCGCGCAGCTACTGAGCGGGCCCCCGCACGATCCGTCTTCGTGACGACGTGGGGGTCCTCTCTCCCGTGCCGGCTGCCGCGTTCGCGCGTCCCGGTCTGATCGCTCTCCCCTTTGGAAGCCGGCGCGTCTCGTCTTTGCCCGGATGACCCGGCCGGCCCGACGACGGATGGCGGGACGAGAGCGAGACGCGTCCTACCGCACCGCCAGCACCTCCACCGGCGGCCCCTGCCGGTCGGTGAATACGCCGGCGGTGAGCGGGCCGCCGAACACCGCGCCCGTATCGAGATTGGTGCGGAAGGCCCGCAATTCCGGCCGGCCGGTCGGCGTCGGGGTGTGGCCGTGCACGACGTGGCGGCCGAAATCGTGGCCCGAGGACAGGAACGGCTCGCGCATCCACAACCGGGTCTCGCGATCGCTCGCCTCCGCCTCCCTGGCCGGGTCGAGGCCGCCATGGACGTACCAGCGCTGCGGGTCGCCGTGCAGGGTCGGCAGGGCGGCGATCCAGGCGACGACCTCCCCCGGCAGGTCGCCCGGATGCGCCACGCCGTAGGAGGCGAGCGTCGCACCCCCGCCGTTGATCCGCCACAGGCCGGGATTCGTGCCGGCGACCGCGTCGAGCAGCATCGCCTCGTGGTTGCCCATCAGGCAGGTCACCGCCTCGGGCTCGCGGGCCTGGAGGTCGCGCAGGATCGCGACGGCGCCGGCGCTGTCGGGCCCGCGGTCGATGGCATCGCCGAGGAAGACCAGGCGGCGCGGCCGTCCGGCGCGGTGGTCCTCGATCCGGGCGAGCAGGCGGGCGAGGAGGTCGGCGCGGCCGTGGACGTCGCCGATCGCGTAGGTGAGCATGGCCGCCCCCTCCCATCCCGGGTGCGGCCGCTCCGGTCAGGCGACGGCCTGAACCGGAGGCACGGTCCGCACCACCTCGGCATCGAGGTAGCGCAGGGTGTCGGAAAAGCCCATCGGCCGGTGGAAGTGGTAGCCCTGCATCAGCACGCAGCCGAGGCTTTGGAGCAGCCGGGCCTGATCGGCGGTCTCGATCCCCTCCACCACGCAGTCGAGATTCAGGTTGCGGGCGAGGGCCACGATCGACGTGACGATGTCGCGGCTGGCCGGATCGGTGGTGACCTCGCTGATGAAGCTCCGGTCGATCTTGAGCTTGTCAAGGGGCAGGCGGTGGACGTAGCTCAGGGACGAGTAGCCGGTGCCGAAATCGTCGAGCGCGATGGCGATGCCGCTGGCCTTCAGCGCCTCGAGCGTGGTCTGGGCCTGCGCCACGTCCTGGATCAGCGCGGTCTCGGTCACCTCCAGGATCACCCGCCCGGACTCTAAGCCGCTCGTCCGGACGGCCGCGACGATGCCGGCGGCTGCCTGCGGCGAGGCGATGTCCGCCATCGACAGGTTGAAGGACAGGGCGACGCGGTCCGGCCAGGCCTTGGCGGCGGCGATCGCCTGGGCGAACAGCACCGCGGTGATACGGGTGATGAGGCCCGAGCGCTCGGCGATCGGCACGAACACCGCCGGGGAGACCGCGCCGAGTTCCGGGTTGGTCCAGCGCGCCAGCGCCTCGAACGCCACCGTGCGACCGCACCGTATGTCGACGATCGGCTGGAAGACCAGACTCAGCTCCTGCACGAGATCGGCGTGGCGCAGGGCCTGCTCGATCACGCTCTGGGTGCGCAGCAGCCGCTCGTGCTCCTCGGTGAACAGCACGGCGGCGCCGCGACTGTGCGCCTTGGCGTAGTACAGGGCGTAATCCGCCCGCTCGACCAGTTGCGCGGCCTTGCGGCCCGCCTCCGGATAGGCGGCGAAGCCGATCGAGGCGCCGATCTGGGCGGTGCCGCCATGCGGCAGCCGGAATGGCACCGCCAGGGCGTCGCAGATCGCCTCGCCCGTCGTCCCCAGCGCGGCGGCGTCGCGCAGGACGAGGCCGAACTCGTCGCCGCCGAGGCGCGCCACAACGCCGGCTGCGCCCACCAGGTCCTGCAGACGCCGGGCCGTCTCCTGCAGCACCGCGTCACCGGCGCCGTGCCCGTGGGCGTCGTTCACCGGCTTGAACCCGTCGAGGTCGACGAGGCCGACGACGAACGGCCCGGCCCCGGCCTCCGCCTCGCCCGCCGCCTGGTCCAGGGAGGTGAAGAAGCTGCGGCGGTTGGGCAGCCCGGTCAGCGTATCGAGATTGGCGAGCCGCAGGTTCTCCCGGCTCAGGCGCTCGAGCTCGACCTGCTGGCCGATCAGGCGGGTGAAATCGCGATAGTAGGCGACGATCACGAACATCAGCGCGGCGCTGATGATCACCAGGTTGAAGCCGATCGCCCGCATGACCTGATTGTCGAGACGGCTGACCTGCAGGCAGAACAGAACGGTGACGATCACCGTCACCAACAGCGCCGCCGCGCGCAGGTGCATGAGGCAGAGCACGCAGGCGATCGTGGTGGTGCCGACGTAGAACAGCACGTGCGCCCTCGCGTCGGCGTCGCCGTACTCGGAGAGCGCGATGACCCAGGCCATGAAGCCGACCGCCAGCGCGCCGGCGAGCGCAACCGTCAGCCGCAGCCTGGCAGCGATCCGGGTCTCGTTGATTGGCCGACGGCGCCGGCGCAGCCACAGCCCGAGGCGCAGGCCGCACAGGGCCAGCAGGCCGCCGAGCGGGTAGAGGGTGATCCGGTCCGGCGCGACGCCCAGATAGGTCACCGCCACGGCCGTCGAGTTGATCGCCAGGATGACATAGAGCAGCGGCACCTGGTTGTTCAGGGCCCGCATCTGCGCCCGCATCAGGTCCGGGTTCGCGGTCTCGATCCGGAACAGATCGACGATGGTCTGCATTCTGCGCACTGCGCGTCCACCCCGTCCGGTCCAGCCGATCACGACACCGCACTCTCAGACAAAAATCACGGGCGCTTGAAGGAAAGGTTACCTCGAGGCTGCGAGTCAGCAGATGCCGGTTAGACCGTGGCCGAGTCACCGTCCTCGCGTCCCGCCGGACGGGGCCGGCATGTGTCGCGGGGGGCGTCGCGTCGCCGGGCGGGACATCGCGCAGCCCGATACTAGAGTGAATCCTGTGCATCGGCCCGCTGCATTACTGCGGCCGCTGCGTCATCGCTAGGAATTTGTCCTTGAGAGAAGGGGACTGATCGCTACGGCAATCCGGCGCCCCGCGACACGATGCCGTCGCACCCATCCCTCCCCGGCTTTGCCTCGCGGGCCGGGTTGCGGTTTAACCCCAGGCGCGGGCCGTCGCGGCACTCTGTCCAGGCGACCGCCGGCAAAGACGGGAGACGCGATCCCTTGACCGACACCGCCTACGCCCTCTTCCTCGACTTCGACGGCACCCTCGTCGAGATCGCCCAGCGCCCCGACGGCGTCGTGGTTCCGCCCACCCTGCCGGCGGGGCTCGCGCGGCTGCGCAGCCGCCTCGGCGGGGCGCTGGCGCTGGTGACCGGGCGGCCGATCGCCACCATCGACGGCTTCCTGGATCCGGAGCGCTTCGACGTCGCCGGCCTGCACGGGGTCGAGCAGCGCCGCGGCGGCCGGGTCGTGGGCGGCGATCCGGCGGCGCATCCCGCCCTGCGCGCGGGCGTCGCCACCCTGCAGCGGGCGACCGCCGACCTCGACGGCGTGCTGATCGAGGACAAGGGCTGCTCGGTCGCGGTGCATTGGCGCCTCGCCAACGACGCCGACGCCGCGCGGGCGCAATCCGCGGCCGCTTCGGTCGCCGGCATCCTCGGCGAGGCCTACCGGCTGCAGCAGGGCAAGGCGGTGGCCGAGATCCTGCCCGCCAGCGCCACCAAGGGCCACGCCATCCGGGCGTTCCTGCGCGAGGCGCCCTATGCCGGCCGCCGGGCGATCTTCATCGGCGACGACCTCACCGACGAGAAGGCCTTCGCCCCGGTGAACGAGGATGGCGGGATCTCCGTCCGGGTCGGACCCGGCGAGACGGTGGCCCGCCACCGCCTCGCCGATCCGGCAGCGGTGCGGGCCCTGCTTCTCGGCTGGGCCGAGGGCGCCGCGATCGACCCCGGATCGCTCCCGCCGGCCTGAGACGCCTATCCGCCGGCCCGGCAATGCCCTAACTCGGGTCCCGACGTCACGCACAGGAACGATCCCGTCGATGCGCCGTTCGCCCTTCTACCTTGTCGGAGCCCTCACGATCGCCATGACCGCATCAGCTTCCGCCGACTCGTTCGTCACCGCCCCGTCCGGCCTCAAGTACAAGGACGAGGTGGTCGGCACCGGTCCGCAGCCGAAGACCGGCCAGACCGTCAGCGTCCACTATACCGGCTGGCTCTACCAGGACGGCAAGAAGGGCGCGAAGTTCGACAGCTCGCTCGACCGCAAGCAGCCGCTGAACTTCGCGGTCGGCACCGGCCAGGTCATCAAGGGCTGGGACGAGGGCCTGTCGACCATGAAGGTCGGCGGCAAGCGCACCCTCGTCATCCCGCCCGACCTCGGCTACGGCGCCCGCGGCGCCGGCGGCGTGATCCCGCCGAACGCCACGCTGATGTTCGACGTCGAGCTGCTGGGCGTGCGCTGAGCGCCGTTCGCTCGGAAATGGACTGACATCCTCCGCGTCATCCCGGGGCTCTCCGAAGGCGAGAGCCCGGGACCCGGAACCGCTGAGGGTGAAGAACCGAGCGAAACGCTCGGGGCCGTCTCCGGCCAACACCTGCGCGCCTGGATCCCGGGCTCCGCCGCTTTCGCGGCCCCGGATGACCCGGCGGGTGTGTCGGCCTGAGCGCAGAGCCGGCCCGGGCTCTCCAAAACGAATCCTACACCTCCAGCCACTCCCGCCGCACCGCCTCGTTGGCCGACAGCGCGGCCGGCGTGCCCTCGAACACCACGTGGCCGTGGCCCATCACGTAGAGCCGCTGTGACAGCTTGAGGGCGATGGTCAGCTTCTGCTCGACCAGCAGCACCGACACGCCGCGGGCGGCGATCTCGCCGATCATCTCGGCGACCCGGGCAACCATCTGGGGCGACAGCCCTTCCGTCGGCTCGTCGATCATGATGAGGTCGGGGTCGCCCATCAGCGTGCGGCAGATCGTGAGCATCTGCTGCTCGCCGCCCGAGAGCACGCCGCCGGGGGTGTCGATCCGCTCCTCCAGCCGCGGGAAGAGCCGGAAGATGTCGGCGTAGGACCAACGCCCGCCGCGCTTTCCGCTCTTCTCGCCGAGCGCCAGGTTCTGCCGCACCGTGAGCTTGGGGAAGATCGCCCGCTCCTCCGGCACGTAGCCGAGGCCGCGGCGGGCGACCGTGTAGGGCTTGAGACCCGCGATCGGCTGGCCCTTGAAGCGGATCTGCCCGCGGGGCGGCACGTCGCCCATGATCGCCTTCAGGGTGGTGGAGCGCCCGACGCCGTTGCGGCCGAGGATCGACACGATCTCCCCGGCCCCGACCCGGAAGCTCACCCCCTGGAGGATGTGGCTCTTGCCGTAATAGGCGTGCAGGTCCTCGACCTCGAGGAGGGCGGGCGCCGGGCCGGCTGCCGGCATCGCGAGGGCGGCGCTCACGCGGCCTCCTCCCCGGTGGCGACGCCCAGATAGGCTTCCTGCACGGCGCGGTTCTCCCGGATGCGGGCGGGCGTATCGGTGGCGATGATCCGGCCGTAGACCAGCACCGAGATGCGGTCGGCCAGCCCGAACACCACCGCCATGTCGTGCTCGACCATCACGAGCGTGCGCCCGGTCGTGACCTCGCGGATCAGCTGGGTCGCGTGCTCGCTCTCGCTGTGGCTCATCCCGGCCATCGGCTCGTCGAGGAGGATGACCCGGGCGTCGCTCGCGATGGCGATGCCGATCTCGAGGGCCCGCTGCTCGGCATAGGCGAGCAGCCCCGCCGCCACGGAGGCGCGGTGGCCGAGGCGGATGCGCGACAGGATCTCCTCGGTGCGCTCGGCCACGCCGGGCAGGCTCTCGACGCCGCGCCAGAAGGACGGGCCGTGGCCCATCGCCCGCAGCACGGCGCAGCGCACGTTCTCCCACACGCTGAGCTTGGGGAAGATGTTGGTGACCTGGAAGCTGCGGGCGAGGCCGGCCCGGTTGATCGCCGCCGGGCGCCAGCCGGTGATGTCCCGACCCTCGAGCCGGATCGTGCCGCTGGTCGGCGCGAACCGGCCGCTGATGAGGTGGAACAAGGTCGACTTGCCGGCGCCGTTCGGCCCGATGATGGCGTGGCGCTCGCCCACCGGCACGGAGAGGTCGACGCCGTTGATGATCTTGGCCGGGCCGAAGCTCTTGTGGACGCCGGTCAGCTCGATCGCGGGACTCGTGCTCGCGGGGCTCATGCCAGCTTCTCCTTGGCGGCGGCGGAGGCCTCATCCCAGGCGGCCGCCACCCGCGGCAGCACGGCGCGCAAGGCGAGCGCCCCCCCGGCCGCCATCGCGCCGGCCACACACCAGGGCAGGATGTGGGCGGCATCGAGCGGAATGCCGACGAGGCTCATCTCGGTGCCGTCGTTCGCCTTGACCAGCACCCGGAACGCCATCTCGATCAGCGCGATTGCTCCCGCCAGCATGGCCAGGAACGGACCCAGCGCCAGGAGGTAGGCCGGCAGGAGACGGTGGGCGGTGCCGGCGCGCAGGACCGGGCCGTGCATGAGGGCGAGGCCGGCGATGCCGCCGGGGGCGAACATCACGATGGCGATGAACAGGAGCCCGAAATAGAGCTGCCAGACCTCCGTCAGGTCGCTGAGCGAGACCTGGAGCAGCGTCACCGCCACCGCGCCGACGACCGGGCCGATGAAGGTGCCGATGCCGCCGATGAAGGTCGCGAGCAGCACCACGCCGGATTGGTGCACCCCGAGATAGGCCGAGTTCGCGATCTCGAAGTTGATCGCCGCGAGGGCGCCGGCGACGCCGGCGAACAGGGCCGAGAGGCAGAAGGCGGTGCTGCGGATCGCCTGCGGCTCGTAGCCCAGGAACTCGACGCGCTCCGGGTTCTCCCGCACCGCGTTGCACAGGCGCCCGAGCGGGGTGCGGGTGATCGCGTACATCGCGAGGGCGCAGATCAGGCACCAGGCGGCGATGAGATAGTAGACCTGGATCTGCGGACCGAAGCTGAGATCGAACAGGCGCAGCATCTTGGTGCGGTTGGCGGTGATGCCCTCCTCGCCGCCGAAGAAGCTGTGCAGGATGTGCGAGCCCGAGGCCACCAGCTCGCAGATGCCGAGGGAGATCATGGCGAAGACGGTGCCGGCGCGCCGGGTCGAGATCCGGGCGAACAGGATCCCGAAGGCGAGGCCGGCGAGCCCGCCGACCACCGGCATCAGCGGCAGCGGCACCGGCAGGCGCAGCGACGCCACGAGGTTCATCGCATGGACGGTGAAGAAGGCGGCGAGGCCGTAATAGACCGCGTGGCCGAAGGACAGGAGCCCGGTCTGGCCGAGCAGCATGTTGTAGGACAGGGAGAACACCACCATGATGCCCATCAGGCTCATCATGGTCAGCGCGGTGCCGCTGGTGAAGACCAGCGGCGCCGCGACCAGGATCCCGGCGGCCACGAGCCAGGGCAGCACCTGGGCAACGGCGCCTGCGCCCCGCGGGCGGATCGACGGGCGGGCGCCGGCCTGCGCCAAAGTCCCGGACGGCGCGATGTCGGCAAGATCGCTCATGCTTCGCGGTTCCCGAGCAGGCCGGTCGGCCGCGCGATCAGCACGAGGACCAGCAGGAGATAGGGGATGATCGGCCCGATCTGGGCGATCGTCACGGTCCAGAGGTCGCCGAGCACGCCGCCCGACGGCGCGGCGTCGATGCCGACGGCCTGGAAGACGCTGGCGACCGAGACGTCGAGCGAGATGGCGAAGGTCTGGACCAGCCCGATCAGGAGCGAGGCCGCGAAGGCGCCGGTGAGCGAGCCGAGGCCGCCGACCACCACCACCACGAACAGGATCGGCCCGAGCAGGCCCGCCATGTTGGCCTGGGTCACCAGAGCCGGCCCGGCGATGACGCCCGCCACCGCGGCGAGGCCGGTGCCGACGCCGAAAACCAGCATGAACACCTTGGGCACGTCGTGGCCGAGCATCGCCACCATGTTGGGGTGGGTGAGCGCCGCCTGGATGATCAGCCCGACCCGGGTGCGCGTCAGGGCGGTCAGCAGGGCGATGAAGATCACCACCGAGATCACCAGCATGAACAGCTTGTAGGCCGGATAGTTGGTGCCGAACACCGTGAAGGCCGGGAAGTCGAGGACGGCCGGGACCCGGTAGTCGACCGGCAGCTTGCCCCAGACCATCTGCACCACCTCCTCGATCACGTAGGCGAGGCCGAAGGTGAAGAGGAGTTCCGGCACGTGGCCGTGGCGGTGGACGTTGCGCAGGCCGTAGCGCTCGACGAGCGCCCCGATCCCGCCGACCACCACCGGCGCGACGACGAGGCCGACCCAGAAGCCGGTGAAGCGGCTGATCTGGTAGCCGAAGAAGGCGCCCAGCATGTAGAAGCTGGCATGGGCGAAGTTGAGCACGCCCATCATGCTGAAGATCAGCGTGAGGCCGCTCGCCATCAGGAAGAGCAGCATCCCGTAGAGCACGCCGTTCAGCGTCGAGATGATGACGAGTTCGAGCACGCGGGGTCTCCTGCCGGTGCGAGGCGCCGGGGCCGAACCCGGGCCCGGGGTGGCGGGGACGGCGGGGGCGGCCCCGCCAGCCTCAAGTCATTTCGGCCTCGCCCTGTCCCGGACGGCTGGAGCGTCAGCGGAAGGAGATCCGGGATCCAGGAGAGAAGTGCCGCGAAGCGGCTCTGCATGCTGCAATGGCGCAGACACACGGTCGCTTCGCGAAATTTTACAGCCGGCTCCCGGATCTCCTTCCGCTACGCTTCAATCGTCCGGGAAAGGGCCGTTCAGTCCAGAAAACTCGCGCCGGAAAACTCGCGCCAGAAAATTCGCGCCAGAAAATTCGCGCGACGTGAAGCGGCACCCCGTCGGTCCAGGGCGCCGCCCCCTTCCCCTCAGCTCGGCCGGTCCATCTTGCAGGTGGTCGGCAGCAGGGTATCCTTCGCCTCGACCACACCGTCGCCGGTCCAGCCCCAGCCGGTATTCTCGCTGTCGAGCACCTTCGACGTATCGACCGGCCCGAAGCGCGAGATGTAGATCGGCTGGAAGATCTGGTGATCGTCTGGCCGGATGAAGCTGTCCTTGCCGTAGAGCGTGTCGTTGTGGATCGAGTCCATCGCCTTGGCGATCGCCTTCGGGTCGGTCGACTTGGCGGCGAGCGTCGCCTTGGCCAGGATGTTCATCAGGTTGACGACCCGCGGGTAGGTCAGCTCCTGGCCGGTCTTGGCGCGGAAGGCGGTCTCGAAGTCGTGGCCGGCCTTGGATTCGATGTTGGCGTAGCCCTCGGCGATCTGGAAGACCCGGTCGGGCAGGTTGGCCTGCTTGATCGCGGTGGGACCGCCGCTGCCGCCGCCGTAATAGGTGTAGAAATGTGCCTGCAGACCGGCATCGCCGGCGGCCTTCAGCAGCAGCGCCATGTCCTGCGCCCAGTTGCCGGTGATCACCGTGTCGGCGCCCGAGGCCTTGATCTTGGCGATGTAGGGCGAGAAGTCGTTGACCTTCTGCAGCGGCGCCACCTCGTCGCCGACGATCTGGATGTCGGGCCGCTTCTCCTTCAGCATCGCCCGGGCGGCGGCGCGCACCGCCTGGCCGTGCGAGTAGTCCTGATTGATCAGGTAGACCTTCTTGATCTCCGGCTTGCCCTTGATGTAGTTCGTGAGGGCCGCCATCTTGATGTCGGAATTGGCGTCGAAACGGAAGTGCCAGTAATTGCACTTGGCATTCGTCAACGCCGGATCGACCGCGGCGTAATTGAGATAGATGATCTCCTTGCCGGGATTGCGGTCGTTGTACTTGCCGACGAAGTCGATCAATGCGGCGCCGACGGAGGATCCGTTGCCCTGCACCACCACCCTGGCGCCGGAATCGATCGCCTTCTGGAGCTGGACCAAGCTCTCCTGCGGATTGAGCTTGTTGTCGTAACCCGTCACCTCGAGCTTCAGATCGGGGTTCTTGGCGTTGAGCTGCTCGGCCATGAACTGGAAGGTCTTCAGCCCGGCCTCGCCGGTGCTGGCCCCGCCGCCGGAGAGCGGATCGACGAAGGCGATCTTCAGGCTCATCGGCGCGGCGAGCGCGGTCGAGGCCGCCAGGGCCACGAGGCCGGCGGCCGTGATGCGCGCGAGGGTCTTGACCAAGGCGTCCTCCTGGAATGGCGTTCCTGTGTTCTTGTGGCGCGCCGCATTCGGCGTCGCCGGCAGGTCCCTGCCCGCCTTGAGCCCGACACTGCCTCCCCGTCCGGGACGGGTCAAGACGCGAAATGACGATCCGCATCGCGAAACATGTTGCCGAGCCGGCGCTGTCCCGTCACCCTAGGGCGGCCCGGGACGAGATCCGTAGAACAGGGCGTGGCAGGGAGGCGGCAGCATGGCACAGGCGGTGGCGGCGCGCGCCGGCGCGATCACGCAGGACTCGATCGCGCAGAACTCGGCGGAGCCGGAGGACGGCGACCGGCAATTCGTCACCGCGCTCGCCCGCGGCCTGCAGGTCCTGCGCGCCTTCCGGGACGCGGCCGAGATGCTGGGCAACCGCGAGATCGCGGCCCGCACCGGCCTGCCGAAGCCCACCGTCTCGCGCCTGACCCATACGCTCCTGTCCCTCGGCTACCTGGTGCACGATCCGGAGGGCGAGCGCTACGGCTTGGGCCCGGCGGTGCTGGCGCTGAGCGCGGCCTTTCTGCGCCAGAACTCCTTCCCGCAGATGGTCAAGCCGTTCCTGCAGGACCTCGCCACCGCGGTGCAGGCGCACGTGGCGCTCGGCCTCCTCGACGGGCTGTCGAGCGTCTACGTCCAGCTCTGGCGCGGCCAGGGCCAGCGCATCGTCCTGTCGAGCGAGGTCGGCTATCGCCTGCCGCTCGCCCGCAGCGCCATGGGCATGGCGACGCTGTCGAGCCTCGACGAGGCGGAACGGACCGCGCTCATGACCCGCCTGCGCCGCGACGGGGCTGACGCGGCCCGCCTCGACCAGACCTATCGCCACTGCGCCGCCGAGATCGCCGCGCACGGCTTCTGCGTCGGCATCGGCATCTGGCACCAGGACATCAACGCTGTCGCCGCCCCGATCCACGCCCCGGGCGGGCGAGGCCACTTCGCGCTCAACATCAGCGGTCCGGCCTTCCTGCTCACCGAAGAGGTTCTGCGCAACGACACCGGGCCGAAGCTGATGGAGACGATCGAGCGCATGCGCTCGCTCGGGATCGTCGATTGACGGATCACTCCTCCTCCAGCCCGGCGAACCACTCCGCGTAAGGGGTGTTGCGGGCGAGGTGCCGGTTGTAGTCCGGTGCCCCGTCCGTCCACCAGGGCGGGCCGCGCTCTCCGAGGCCGTGCTTGGCCGCGTCGACCGCCGCGCGGGCCGCGGCCAGCGCCGCACCCCCCTCCTCCTTCGCATCGCGCACGGCGCGGCGGGCCCGCATCAGGTCCTGCACCAGGGCCTCGCGCCGGACCAAAGGCAGGCCGGGATCGGAGCGGCGCCACAGCCGCCCGCGCACGACGATATAGCGCCCGTCCGGCGTGGTCGGGACCGTCTGTCGCGGCATCACCGGAAGCCCCACGATTTCGCGGGGTGCTTTGAGAGGGCGTTAAACCTTCGCGCGCAACCTCGTCGCGGGAAGCGGGAGTGGGTCCTCCTGCGGGGGGGCGCCATGCACATCGTCGTCGTCGATCCGAGCCGGGTGGTGCTCAAGGTCATCAGCGGGCTCCTGACGCCGCGCGGCCATACCGTGGACACGTTCACGGATTCGCGCGAGGCGCTCGACTTCGTCACCGACAACGCGTCGGTCACGGCTCTGATCACCAGCCTCGAGGTCCGTCCCCTCGGCGGGCTGGAGCTGTGCTGGTCGGCCCGGCTCCTCGCGGACGCGCACCGGCCGCTCTACATCATCACCATGTCGTCGGCCCGCAACGCCCGCAACCTGGCGGAGGCGCTCGACAGCGGCTCGGACGACTTCATCGACAAGCCGCCGGGCTCGGAGGAGCTCTATGCCCGCCTGCGCGCCGCCGAGCGGATGACCGGGATGCAGCGTGAGCTGATCCGCCTCGCCGAGGCCGACTCGCTGACCGGGCTCCTCAACCGCCGCGCCTTCCTGCAGCGGGTCGGCGACGTGGCCGACCGGGCCGGCGCGCACGGAAGGCTGTCGATGATCCTGGTCGACATCGATCACTTCAAGGCCATCAACGACCAGCACGGCCACGATGTCGGCGACACGGCGATCCGGGGCGTCGCCGCGGAGCTGCTGACGGAGGCCGGTGGCATCGCCGGGCGCCTCGGCGGCGAGGAATTCGCCCTCGCCCTGCCGGGACGCACCCTGGAGGAGGCCGAGGCCGCCGCCGGACGCCTGCGGCTGCGCTGCACGCAGCTGCGCTTCAAGGGCCAGCGCGGCCCGGTGCAGCTCACCGCGAGCTTCGGCGTCAGCACCTGGTCGGAGGGGGAGACCGTGGGCGGCCTGCTCAAGCGCGCCGACATCGCCCTCTACGAGGCCAAGAGCACGGGCCGCAACCGCGTCGTCTCGGCGGCCACAGACCTGATCCTGGCGCGGGCGGGGTAGCCCGCTCACGCCTCGCCGGGCGCGTAGATCGCGAGCTTGAGCGCGGGATCGCCGGTCGCCTGGAAGGTCGCGTAGTCGAAGACGAGCCGGCCGCGCCGGGGGTGGTGCAGAACCTTGCGGCCGCCGCCCCCGCCGCGCACCTCGTGCGCCTCCCACCACGCCGGGAAGAGCGGGCATCCTTCCGCCAGGCGGTCGAGGAGATCGAGGAAGGCCGGGTCTGCCGCCGAGAGGTCGTGGACGGCGCGGAACTGCGCCACCATGCGCTGCGCCTCCGCCGCCCAGGCCGCCCCGAACAGGGCGCGCGCCCGGGCATCGGTCAGGACGAAGTGCAGGATGTTGCGCTCCCCCTCGGACAGGTCGTCGAAGCCGAAGAGGTCGGCGGCAGCGGCGTTCCAGGCCAGGAGATCCCAGCGCCGGCCTGTCACGTAGGCCGGCTGCGGCAGGTCGCGGACGAGGCGACGGATCGTCGGCGGCACCTCTTCGCGCACGAAGGCGCAAGCCCGGCCGCTGCGCGACAGGGCGCGCAGATGCGCGTGCTCGGCCTCGCTCAGGCACAGCGCCCGAGCCAGGGCGTCGACCGTGGCAGCCGAGGGGCTGACGTCGCGCCCCTGCTCCAGGCGCACGTACCAGTCGATGCCGATGCCGGCCCGCTCGGCGACCTCCTCGCGGCGCAGGCCCGGGGTCCGGCGGCGGCGCAGGGATGGAATCGCCAGGCGCGCAGGATCGAGCTGCTCGCGGCGCGAGCGCAGGAAGTCGCCGAAGGCCTTCTGCCGGGAATCGCTCACTCGTGCCTGCCGCGCGATGGTGGGTCGGTTCATCCCAGGATCATACCAGTCCTTCATGTGCTCGGGACCCGCGTCATCCTTCCCGCATGCCCAAGGGAGGCGAGAGAGATGAAAGCTGCCGTGCTCAAGGCGTTCGGGTCGCCGCTCGCCATCGAGGAGGTGCCCGACCCGGTGATCGGGACGGGCGAGGCGATCGTCGACGTCGCCGCCGCCCCGGTGCTGCCCTACACCGACGAGGTCCTGTCCGGCGCGCGCCGATACCTTCTGCCGCCCCCCGTCATTCCCGGCTGCGGAGCGATCGGCCGGGTGAGCGTGGTCGGCCCCGACGCAACCAAGCTCAAGGTCGGCGACTGGGTGTTCTGCGATCCGACCGTGCGCTCGCGCGACGACGCCGCCATGCCGGACATCGTGCTCCAGGGCTGGAGCGCCCGGGGCGACGGTGGCCAGAGGCTCCAGCAGTATCACCGGCACGGCGCCTTCGCCGAGCGGGTGAGGGTGCCGACCGAGAACGCCATCCGCATCGGCGCCATCGCCGAGGCGGAGGCCGGGCACTGGTGCGCACTCAACACGCTGCTCGTGCCCTATGGCGGCCTCCTGGCGGCGAACCTCCGGGCCGGCGAGACCCTGCTCGTGAGTGGCGCGACCGGCCATTTCGGGAGCGCCGCCGTCGCGGTGGGCCTCGCGATGGGGGCGGCCTGCATCGTGGCTCCGGGCCGCAACGAGGCGGCTCTCGTCGATCTCGTCCGCCGCTTCGGCGCCCGGATCCGCCCGGTGACTCTGACCGGCGACGAGGCGACGGACCGCGCCCGCATGGTGGCGGCCGCGCCCGGCCCGATCGACTGCGTGCTCGACATCCTGCCGCCCTCGGCCGACGCGACGGTCGTGCGTGCGTCCGTGATGAGCGTGCGCCCCTACGGCCAGGTGGTGCTGATGGGCGGCGTCGGCATGCTCGGCGGGGACGACCTGGCGCTGCCCTATCCGTGGATCATGCGCAACGACGTCACGATGCGGGGCAAGTGGATGTACCCGCCGGACGCGGTCGGACGCATGGCCGGGCTCGTCCGCGCCGGGTTGCTGCGCCTGGACGCGTACGCCGTGACGGCGTTCCCGCTCGACGAGGCGAGCGCGGCCGTCGCGCATGCCGCGGCGCATGGCGGTCCGTTCCGCCTGACCGTGCTGCGTCCCGACGGCACCGCAAGATCCCCGTCCCTTCCCGCCTGACCCAAGGCGGGATAAGACCGAGGCCCGCGTTCCAAACTGGACCGGCCCGGCGGGCCGCGCCCCTCCCGGATCCGACCGCTCGCGACCTCGCTTTCGCGACATCCTGCCGCGGAGTCGGTCTACCTAGGCAATCCTCCCCCTCGGGCCCGCCCTTCCATTGCCGCAAAGCCCGGCCGGGGCCGTCTTCCCCCGCCGCCGTGGAACGAGGCTTGATCAGTCTCCTCCGTAGGCACCGCGCCTGTATCGCGCTGGGACGGAGGCAAGCGGCATGAGTGACGCCGTCAGGGTTCTGATCATCAACGAGCCGTCGGATCTGGGCGCCGCCTTCCGGGCGACGCTGGAGCATACCCCGGCCTTGCGGACGGTGGGCGAGGAGGAGCTGCGGGAGCCGGGCGCTCCTTGCGTCGTCCTGGCTTTCGCGCCCGAATACGACCCGGCGGCGGTGGCGGCCCTGCGCGAGCGGGCGCCGGACGCCCGGATCCTGGTGGCGTTCCAGGCCGCCGACGCGGCAGAGATCGGCCGGTTCGCCAGTGCGGGTGCCGACGCCTTCGTGGCCCGTTGCGCAGCCCCGCGCGACATCTGCACGACGATCCTGGCGCTCGCCCACGACCTTCCGCTGCACGAGGGCGAGGCGGAGGCCCCGGCTCCCGAGGCGGCGGCCGAGAGCCTGGGGCTCACCCCGCGGGAGGCCGAGGTGCTGCGCTTCCTGAGCGCCGGCTTCAGCAACAAGGAGGTGGCGCGCCGTCTCACGGTGAGCGTGCGCACGGTCGAGACCCACCGGCTCAACCTGCGCCGCAAGACCAAGACCGGCCGGCTCAAGGATCTGGTACAGCTCGCCCGGCAGATCGGCCTGGCGCCGGTGCTCGAGGGCGAGGCCCGGCCGCTGCGGCGCATCAACCACGGGGCGCACCGCATCGCCTCCCATTGAGGAGGTGGCGCGGGATCGGGCGGTCCGGGACCGGGCGATCCATGTGGGATCGCCCCCTGTCGGCCAGATCAGGCGGCCTTGCGGGACGCCCCCTTGCCGACCCGTGACTTGCTGGACCGCGACGGACTTGCCGAGGAATTCTTTCCATCCTTGACCGAGCGTCCCTTGCTCGGCTCCACCCCCTTCGTACCGCCCTTGTCCGTGCGCGCCCTGGCGCGCCCCGCCCCGGTCTTCGCCTCCTGTTCGACCTTGGAGAGGCGACCCTGGAGCAGGCCGAGCACCGCCGTCTCCTCCGGCCGCAGGCGGCCGATCTCGTCGCGGAGCGCGGCCTCGACCTCGTCCTTGACCTGGAGCAGCAGCTCGCCCTCGAGATAGCAGCCCAGGATCTCGGGGTGGACGTAGCACTTGCGGCAGATCGTCGGCGTGTTGCCGAGCCGCTCGGCCACCCGCTCGATCGCCGCGCGCACGTTGCGCTTGGCCTTGGCCTCGCTGTCGAACGCCTCGAACTCGCGCAATGCCATGGCGGCCAGCACGGTCCCGGACCAGGTACGGAAATCCTTGGCGGTGATGTCGCGCCCGGTG
Source organism: Methylobacterium frigidaeris (assembly GCF_022179185.1). Taxonomy (GTDB): domain Bacteria; phylum Pseudomonadota; class Alphaproteobacteria; order Rhizobiales; family Beijerinckiaceae; genus Methylobacterium; species Methylobacterium frigidaeris. The sequence continues at coordinate 41,809 of NZ_BPQJ01000018.1, forward strand.
ATCTCGCGGAGATACGCGTTCACGTCGGCCGAGGTCACGTCGCGCTGCACCCCGTCCTCGTCGAGGTACTGGAAGAGTTCCTGACCGGGCAGGTCCTGGCAGGCCTTGACGATCTTCGCCACCCGGCGGTCGTGGACCGCGAGCTCCCAGACCTTGTTGCTCTTGCCCTTGAAGCGGAACTTCAGCTCCTTGCCCTCGACCTTGACGTGCGGGTCGCGCAGGGTGGTGAGGCCGTAGCTCTTGTTCTGCTTGGCGTAATCGTCGTTGCCGACCCGGATCAGGGTGGTCTCGAGGAGGTGCACCACCGTCGCCAGCACCTTCTCGCGCGGCAGCCCGCGCCGGCCCATATGCTCCTCGACCGTCGCGCGGATGCCCGGCAGCACCTCCGCGAAGGTCATCATGTGGGCGAACTTGGTGCTCTCCCGGGCTTGGCGGAACTCGGGATGGTAGCGGTACTGCTTGCGGCCGCGGGCGTCGCGCCCGGTCGCCTGGATGTGGCCATTGGCGTGGCGGCAGATCCAGACGTCGGTATAGGCCGGCGGGATCGCGAGCGACCTGATCCGCGCCAGGGCGGCCGCGTCCCGCACCTTCGCGCCCTTGGCATCGACGTAGGCGAAGCCGCGGCCGTTGCGCTTGCGGCGATAGCCCGGCTCCTCATCACTGACGTAGCGCAGGCCCGCCTCGCGGGCGGCGTCGCGGGTGTCGACGCGATCCTCGGCGGCAGGCTCCGCCATCTCGGGATCCGACAGCATGGGCTTCACGACCTCACGGGTTCCGGTCCGACTCAACCGACGCGTGCCCGCAGCGGTTCCTGCCCGAGGCGGGGACAGCCGGGCCGTTTCCCCGCGCCGCCCCGCGCTGTAGGGAGAGGAGGTCGACGAGCGGGAGAGACCGGGTGCAGCCACAGGACGAGGGCGGAGAGGACAAGCGGGCGCATGTCGCCTTCGTGGTCACCGAGGACTGGTTCTTCGCCTCGCACTTCCTGCCGATGGCCCGCGCCGCCGTGGCGGCCGGCCACACCGTCTCGGTGATCACCCGGGTACGGGCGCACCGCGACGTCATCGCGGCGACCGGCGCCCGGGTGGTGGACCTCGAGGCCGAGCGCTCGAGCCTCAACCCGATGGCGGCGGGCTACGCCGCCGGCCAGCTCGCGGCGATCCTGAAGGCGCTCAAGGCCGACATCGTCCACTGCATCGCGTTGCGCGGCATCCTGGTCGGCGGGGCGGCGGCGATGCTCGCCGGCATCCCGTCCCGGGTCTACGCGCTGACCGGCCTCGGGCTGATCGGCGCCCGGCAGGACCGGACCGGCCGCCTCGCCCGCACCGCCTTGCGCCTCCTGATCCGCGGCCCCCTCGAGACCGCCCGCACCCGCTACCTGTTCGAGAACCCGGACGACGCGAGGCTGCTCGGCCTCGACCAGGAGAGCCCGCGCGTCACGGTGGTCGGCGGGGCCGGCATCGACCCGGAGACGTGGGTGGCGAGGCCGCTGCCGCCGCAGCCGCCGCTGCGGATCGTGCTCACCGCCCGGATGCTGTGGTCGAAGGGGGTCGATACGGCTGTGACGGCGACCCATCTCGCAAGGGCAGAGGGCGCGAACCTGGAGCTGGCGCTCTACGGCGCCCCCGACCCCTCGAACCGCCGCGCGATCCCCGAGGCTACCCTGCGCGAGTGGTCGCGCGACGGCATCAGCTGGCACGGCCCGACCGCCGACGTCGCCGAGGCGCTGGCGCAGGCCCACGTCGCCTGCCTGCCCTCCCGCGGCGGGGAGGGATTGCCGCGGGCGTTGCTGGAGGCCGCGGCGAGCGGCCGGGCGATCCTCACCACCGACGTGCCGGGCTGCCGGACCCTGGTGCGGGACGGGATCGAGGGGCTGGTCGTGCCGCCGGACGATCCCTCCGCGCTCGCCGCCGCGATGGCGCGGCTCGCCGCCGATCCTGCCCTCGTCGCCCGGATGGGTGCGGCCGCCCGCGCCCGGGTGCTGACCGGCGGCTTCACCGAGGCGGCGGTTACGCGAAACGTGCTGCGGCTCTACGCGGAGCTTGCGTGATGGAGCCGGTCGCCTTCATCCGCGCCCACACGCGTTTACGCCCGGTGCCGCACGCCCCGGCGATCCGTCTGCACGTCGCCGATGAGGCGACGGAATTGTGGGGTCGCACCGAGGAGGAGCTGGGCGAGATCGGCCTGCCGCCGCCGTTCTGGGCCTTCGCCTGGGCCGGAGGCCAGGCGCTCGCGGCCTACGTGCTGGAGCACCCAGGGACGGTGACGGGCGCCCGGGTGCTCGATTTCGCCTCCGGCTCCGGCCTCGTCGCCATCGCGGCCGCCATGGCCGGCGCGACATCCGTCGAGGCGAGCGACCTCGACCCCTTCGCGCTGGCGGCGATCGGCCTCAACGCGGCCGAGAACGGCGTCGCCGACCGCATCACCGCGAAAGGAGCCGACCTGATCGGCCGCGACGAGGGCTGGGACTGCGTGCTCGCCGCCGACATCTTCTACGAGCGCGACCTCGCCGCCCGGGTCGGCGACTGGCTCGCCACCCTGCATGCCCGCGGCGCCCGGGTTCTGCTGGGCGATCCCGGCCGGGCCTACCTGCCGAAGGATCGGCTGGAGACTCTGGCGACCTACGCGGTGCCGGTGACCCGGGCGCTGGAGGATGCCGAGATCAAGCGGACCGGGGTGTGGCGGTTCCGGGGGTGACATCCCCCTCACTACGCCCCCTGTTGCTGCTTGGCCCGTGCCACGATCTGGGTCGGGTTGACGAAGCGGAGCGCGATCACCAGCCAGACCAGCGTCACCGCCATGTAGACCACCGCCATCGCGTCGATCGACTGCCCGGCCCGCACGCCGGCGGCGAAGACCGCGTAGTAGAGCGCCACGACGAGGGTCTGGCTCGTCGGCCCGGCGACCAGGAAGGTCAGCTCGAACATCGCGATGGTGCGCACCAGCACCAGCAGCAGGGCGGCCAGGATACCGGGGATGAGCAGCGGCAGCAGCACCCGCAGGAAGAGCTGGCGCGTGCCGGCACCGAAGACGCGGGCCGCCGCCTCGATGCGCGGGTCGATCTGCTCGATGAACGGGATCATCACCAGCACCACGAAGGGCACGCTCGGCACGAGGTTGGCCAGCACCACGCCCCAGAGCGTGCCGGCGAGGCCCGCCTGGTAGAGCACGGTGGCGAGCGGGATGCCGTAGGTGATCGGCGGCACCAGCAGCGGCAGCAGGAAGACCAGCATCACCAGCCGCTTGCCCGGAAAATCGCGCCGCGCCAGCGCGTAGGCCGCCGTGACGCCGAGGAGCCCGGACAGGAAGACCACCAGGAACACCACCTGGATCGTGACGATCAGCACGTCGCCGAGCTGGAACTCGTCCCAGGCCGCCGCGTACCAGCGGGTGGTGAAGCCGAGGGGCAGCCAGGTGCCGAGCCAGCGCGTGGCGAAGGAGTTGAGCACCACCGCGGCGATCATCGCCATGAGGTTGAGGCAGAACAGCAGCGTGACGGCCCAGACCGCCATCCGCCACAGGCGCGAGCCGAGGCCGGTGTCGCGGATCATCCCTTGGTGCCTCCGACCGGGCCGGTATAGAGGAGCGTGCGGCCCCAGAGCAGCAGGCCGACGATGGCGAGTTGGACCGCGCCCATGATCATCGCGACCGCCGAAGCGAGCGAGTAGTCGTACTCCTCGAACGCCGCCTGGTAGGCCGCGATCGAGATCACCCGCGTGGCGCCGGCGGGCGCGCCGAGCAGCACGGCGGACGGGAAGACCGAGAAGGCCTGGACGAAGGACAGGCAGAAGGTCACGGCGAGGCCCGGCAGGATCAAGGGCAGGATCACCCGCGTGAAGCGCTGCCAGGCATTGGCCCCATGCGTCGCCGCCGCCTGCTCCAGGGCGGGGTCGATGCCGGTGACCGAGGAGAGCGTGAGCAGGAACGCGAACGGGAAGCCGGTGATGAGGAGCGAGGCGAAGACGCCCCAGTAGTTGTTGGTGAGCTTGAGCGGGCTCCCGATCACCCCGAGCCAGACGAGGCTGCGGTTGAACCAGCCCTGCGGCCCGAGGAAGTTCAGGAGGCCCTCCGCCACCAGCACCGTGCCCAGCGTGATCGGCAGGACCAGGATCGTGGTGAGGAGGCGCTGGCGGCGCATCAGCCGCACGCGCAAGGCGATCGGCACCGCGAGCGCGAGGTTGAGCACCGTGACGGGCACGGCCAGACGCAAGGTGGATCCGATCGTGTCGGAGAGGAACGGGTCGGAGAAGAAGCGGGCGTAGTTCGCCCACCAGGCGCCGGCCTTCGGCTGCAGCGACAGCACCAGCCCGTAGGCGAAGGGATAGACGAACAGGCCGAGGATCGCCAGGAGGGCCGGCAGCACCAGGAGCGTGGTGCCGTCGAGGCCGCGGGCGGCGAGGCGGACCGAGAGCGGCGGCGTCTCGGCGGGTGCCTCGGCCCGTGCCGTCGCGGGGAGCGAGGCCGAACTCACGCAGCCTCCCCGGGGAAGACCAGGACCCGGGGCGAGGCGGCGGCGAGGTGCAAGGTCTCGTCCTGCGACACCGCCCGATCGGAGCGGAAGAACAGCTCGGTGCCGTCCTGCGCCACGGCGGTGCCGAAGAAGGCCCGGCCGCGATACTCGACGCTGGCGACCCGGGCCGGGAGGCCTTCCGCCGCGATGGTCAGGTCCTCCGGCCGGATCGCCGCGACCGCGGGAGCGCCGGGGCTCAAGGATTCCCGCAGGGTGCCGGCGAGACGGGTACCACAAATCTCGATCTCGGCGCGCTCGCCGCTCACCGCGACCGCGCGACCGCGCAGGCGATTGCGAAAGCCCATGAAATCGGCGACGTCCGGATGGGCCGGTCGCTCGTAGAGATCTTCCGGCGTGCCGACCTGGCGGATGCGCCCGTCGCGCATCACCACGACACGGTCGGCCATCGACAGGGCCTCGTCCTGGTCGTGGGTGACGTAGATCGTGGTCGACCCGATGGCGTCGTGGATGCGGCGGATCTCGGCCCGCATCTCGAGGCGCAGCTTGGCGTCGAGGTTCGAGAGCGGCTCGTCCATCAGCACCACCGGCGGCTCGATCACGATCGCCCGGGCGATGGCGACGCGCTGCTGCTGGCCGCCGGACATCTGGCCCGGGAGCTTCGCCGCCTGCGTTTGCAGCCGCACCAGCGCGAGCGCGTCGTCGACCCGGCGCGCGGCCTCTGCGCCCTTGATGCCCCGCATGGCGAGGCCGAAGCCGACATTCTTCGCCACGTTCATGTGCGGGAAGAGGGCGTAGCTCTGGAACACCATGCCGAAGCCGCGCTCCTCGGGCTTCAGCCGGTCGATGCGGCGCTCGCCGAGATGGATCGACCCGCCGGTGAGCGGCAGCAGCCCGGCGATGCAGTTGAGCGCCGTCGACTTGCCGCAGCCCGACGGGCCGAGGAGAGCGACGAACTCGCCGCCCCGGATCGTCAGGTCGAGCCCGTCGAGGGCGGTCATCGCACCGAACCGGCGGCTCAGTCCGCTCAAGCGCAGATCCTGCGGCGCCTCGTGATGGCGTGCCATCCGTTTCCTCCCCTGCCGCCAGAGCAGCACGCGATCGCGCTGCGATCGCGTGCTGCTCCAAGTCATTGATTTTGCGACATTTTCTGCGACGATCCGGCATCCGCTTCGTCGCAGAAAATGCTCCAGGCCTCTTCCGGGCCGCCTTCGGTGTTATCGCTTCTTGCCGGAGCCGACCTGCTCGTCCCAGCGGCGGAAGGCCACCACCAGCTTGTCGGCATCGAGCGGCATCTCGATCGGGTGCTCGGCGATCATGCGGTCGTATTCCGGCCGGCCGAATTCCTTCAGCGCCGCGCGGCTCTCCGGCGGGGCCATGTCGAGGGTGACGCCCTTCACGGCGGGACCGGGATAGAAGTAGCCCTCGTCGTAGGTGTAGGCCTGCTGCGCCGGCTGGAGCAGGAACGCCATCAGGTCGAGGATGACGGCGAGCTTCTCGTCCGGCACGCCCTTCGGCACCGCCATGTAATGGGCATCCGCCACCCAGCGGAAATTCTTGAGCGTGCCGACCTTCGCCTCCGCCGGCACGACGCCGAGCACCCGCGGGTTGATGTCCCAGCCGGTGGTCGAGACGATGATGTCGCGGCTGCCCTCGCCGAGTTCCTTCATCGTCTGCGAGGTGCCGCCCGGATAGTAGTCGACCGTCTCGCCGATCGCCCGCAGGTATTCCCAGGTCTTGTCCCAGCCCTTGTCCGGGTCGGTCGGGTCGTTGTCGCCGAGAATGTAGGGCAGGCCCATGATCCACGTACGGCCGGGCCCCGAATTGGCCGGGCGGGCATACATGAACTTGCCCTTGTTCTGGCGCGCCCAGGCCAGAAGCTCCTCGGCGGTGGTCGGCACCGTCTTCACCCGCTCGGGCATGTACTCGATCAGGGGCCCGGACGGGTACCAGGCGACGCACAGGCCCTGGTCCTGCGCCAAGCCATTCAGCCGCAACGCAGCGGGCTGGTAGATGCCGGCAGGCTTCGGCAGCTGGCCGGCATAGGGCTTGAGGTCGACCCAGAGCTTCTGCTCGATGCCGGCGGCGATGCCGTCGGTGCCGGTGAGCACGAGGTCGATATCGACCCGGCCGGCGGCCTGCTGCGCCTTGAGCTTCGAGGGCAGCTCCGGGGCCGGCGCCTTGGTGAAGGCGAAGCGCGAGACGATGCCGGGCTTCGCCCGGCGGTAGGCCTCGATCGCCTTCTGGGTCAGGGCAAGGTTGCCCGCCACGTCGACCACCGTGACGACGACGGGCGATTTCGGCATCGGAAGCTGCGCCCAGGCCCGGCCCGAGAGAGCGAGCCCCGCCCCGGCCGCGAGTCCCGCGACCGCGTTGCGACGTGTGATCGTCATGTTTCCCCCGGTTCCTGCGCGCGGGCTCTGGCGGCCCTCGTTCGACACGGATCGCTTCGTGCTTTCAATCCATTGGTGCACTAATATTTTAGGGCGTCAAGTCTGATAGAGGGACAAGTCCGATAGAGGGAAAGGTCGATGGCGCATGCGTCTCTGAACTCTCCCCCGCAAAGGGGGAGGGTTCGGGCGTTGCGTCTCAGGTGTACATCGCCTTTAGGTCGAGGGTGCTCTCGCGCCCGACCGCGTCGTAGTTCTGCTCCAGCCACGCCTTGGCCGCCTCGCGCCCCGCATCGCGCAGGTGGAGGAAGAACGGCCACTGCGCCCGCAGGCGCGAGGACGCCGAAGCGTCGTCGAGCGCCGAGCCGCTGCCGTCGATGCGGTGAAGGAGCACCTGCTTGTAGGCGTTGCTGCGCCCGAGCACGCCGTCGGTGATCAGGTCGTCGACGAAATCGATCGCCCGCAATTCGCGCAGGAGGTTGGCGTTGAAGGTGATCTCGTTGAGGCGGTCGCGGATCTCGGTCGGGCTGCGCGGCGTCTCGCGGCGCTCGACCGGGTTGATCTGGACGAGCAGGATGTCGCGCGACCGGGCGCCGTGATAGAGTGGATAGAGCGGCGGGTTGCCGAGATAGCCGCCGTCCCAGTGCGGCACGCCGTCGATCTCCACCGCCTGAAAGACCGTCGGCAGGCAGGCCGAGGCCATCAGGTGGTCGACCGTGAGGTCCGGCCGCTCGAACACCGCCATCTTGCCGGTCCAGACATTGGTGGCCGAGATGAACAGGTCGGCCGGGCCGTCCCGGCGCACGGCCTCGAAATCGACCGTGTCGACGAGGGCGCGCTTCAGCGGATTGATGTTGAGCGGGTTGGTCGTGTACGGGCTGGCGACGGCGTTCCAGAACGCCCCGACCGGGGTCTTCTTCCAGAAGCTCATCACCCCGTCGACGAAGCTCTGTTGCGCGTGCGACAGATCGGCGTCGAGGCTGATCTCGCGCCAGAACGTCTCCAGGCGCTCGCGGGCGCCCTCGGGGCCGCCGCGCAGCCAGCCATCGACCATCACGACGGCGTTCATGGCGCCGGCACTCGCCCCGGTGATCGCCTCGAAGGCGAGGCGGCCGTCCTCGATCAAGGCGTCGAGCACGCCCCAGGTGAAGGCGCCGTGGGCGCCGCCGCCCTGGAGCGCCAGGGCGATCGCCTTCTCGGCCCTGGGACCGACGAGGCCGCGGCCGAGAGGGCCGGAGGCAGCCTGAAGCGGGTCGACGGCCGCGTGACCGGAGGTCTCGTGAGCCGCGTCGGAGACATTCGCCCCGCGGGACTCCGCTTGCTGGGGTAAGGTCGTGTCCGTCATGCCTGGGATGTGGGGTGCTGCATTGCAAAAGCAAATGGTGCGCCGCAACGTCGCGCCGGGTGGCGCGGCGTCATGCGCTTGACGCGTGGCATCGGCACGATCACCTCAGACGATGTTCCGTGCCGGGGATGCCTCGCAAGCATTCCCGGCGCGGCGGACACCGAGGGGCGCCACCCCCGGGAAGGGGTTTGGCAAGGATGTCGCCGCATTCCCTGCAGCATTCCGGGATCGCCAAGTCCCGCCGTCGACTCCAGGCCGTTGATCGCGCTCGGCGTTTCGGCGAGCCGCGGCTTGCTCGCGGAACGAAGCGATTTCCACCGCGCCCGGAAATGCTCTAGACGGTTGTCACGCCGCGACTGAAGCGACCCCGAGACTCTAGCGAACGACCCCCGAAGGTATCCGATGGAAGCCATGGAAGCCCTCGCCGCGACCGCCCCGGCGGACGCCGCTCCCGAGATCGCCGGCCCGAGCCCCCGGCACCGCACCGTCGGCGTCCGGATCGGCGAGGGCGAGGGCGCGGTTGTGATGGGCGGCGGTGCCCCGATCGTCGTGCAGTCGATGACCAACACCGACACCGCCGACGTCGATGCCACGGTGGCGCAGGTCGCGGCGCTCGCCCGCGCCGGCTCCGAGGTCGTGCGCATCACCGTCGACCGCGACGAGGCGGCGGTCGGCGTGCCGAAGATCCGCGAGCGGCTGGATCGCATCGGGGTCAACGTGCCCCTCGTCGGCGACTTCCACTATATCGGCCACAAGCTCCTGACCGACCATCCGGCCTGCGCCGAGGCGCTGGCGAAGTACCGGATCAACCCGGGCAACGTCGGCTTCAAGGAGAAGAAGGACCTGCAGTTCGGCACCATCGTCGAGCAAGCGGCCCGCTACGGCAAGGCGGTGCGCATCGGCGCCAACTGGGGCTCCCTCGACGAGGCGCTCCTCACCCACATGATGGACGAGAACGCCCGCTCGGCGAAGCCCCGCGACGCCCGCGCGGTGATGCGCGAGGCGATGGTGCAGTCCGCCCTCCTCTCCGCCGACCGGGCGGTGGAGATCGGCCTGCCCAAGGACCGGATCGTGCTCTCGGCCAAGGTCTCGGCGGTGCAGGACCTGATCGCGGTCTACCGCGAGGTGGCGCGCCGCTCGGACTACGCCATCCATCTCGGCCTCACCGAGGCCGGTATGGGCACGAAGGGCATCGTGGCGGCCTCCGCAGCGATCGGCGTGCTGCTCCAGGAGGGCATCGGCGACACCATCCGCTACTCCCTGACCCCGGAGCCGGGCGGCGACCGCACCGTCGAGGTGAAGGTGGCGCAGGAACTCCTCCAGACGATGGGCTTCCGCACCTTCGTGCCGCTGGTCGCCGCCTGCCCGGGCTGCGGCCGCACCACCTCGACGGTGTTCCAGGAGCTCGCCCGCGACATCCAGAACTGGATCACCACCTCGATGCCGGAATGGCGCAAGACCTATCCGGGGGTCGAGGGGCTGAACGTCGCCGTGATGGGCTGCATCGTCAACGGCCCGGGCGAGTCGAAGCACGCCGATATCGGCATCTCGCTCCCCGGTACCGGCGAGACCCCGACGGCTCCGGTCTTCATCGACGGCAAGAAGGCGATGACCCTGCGCGGCCCGACGCTCGCCAAGGACTTCGAGGGCATCGTGATCGACTACATCGAGCGCCGCTTCGGCCAAGGGCGGCGTAGCGCCGCCGAGTGACGCGCGAGAGAGGATTGAGGGCCGGCTGACGGAGGGGCAGGCGCGCGCCGCCTTGCGCCCCTCCGGGCCCGTGCTACAATCCTGCCACAATCAGGCCCGGCGGACGCGCCGGTCCGAGAAGGATTCGAGCCCGCCACCCGGCCCATCAGCGCGCTTGGCGGCAATCCCGGCCGCCCGCGGGCGCATCCCCGATCAGACATGACACAGTCAGCCGCACCCACGGGCGGACCCGTCGCGCCGCCCGACTCCCTCACCCCGCCGAGCGGCGGCCCACCCACCAAGGCGGGCAGCGTCGACGAGGCCGAGGGTCACGGCCACGCCAAGGCGAGCTTCTGGACCCTGTTCCTCGGCTCCGTCGGCGTCGTCTACGGCGATATCGGCACGAGCCCGCTCTACGCGTTCCGCGAAGCCCTGGGGCCGGGCCGGGCCGACGGCGTGCTTACCGGCGAGGAGGTGCTCGGCACCGTCTCGCTGCTGCTCTGGGCGCTCGTGCTCATCGTCACCATCAAGTACGTCATCCTGCTGCTGCAGATGGACAACAAGGGCGAGGGCGGCATCCTCTCGCTGATGGCGCTCGCCCGCAAGGCGCTGGGCGGGTCGCACATCGTGTTCATGCTGGGCCTGTTCGGCGCCGCCCTGTTCTACGGCGACGCGATCATCACCCCGGCGATCTCGGTCCTGTCGGCGGTGGAGGGCCTGAAGCTCGTCACCCCGGCCTTTGAGCACTACGTCCTCCCGATCACGATCGCGATCATCCTGCCGCTGTTCCTAGTCCAGAGCCGGGGCACCGCCCGGATGGCGACGTTCTTCGGCCCGATCATGCTGGTGTGGTTCTCGGTGCTGATGCTCGCGGCCCTGCCGCACATCGCCCGCACCCCGCAGGTCCTGTGGGCGCTCAACCCCTGGCACGCCGTGCATTACCTGCTCGGCCACGGCACCGGCGCGCTGGTGGCTCTCGGCGCCGTGTTCCTGGCGGTGACCGGGGCCGAGGCCCTGTTCGCCGATCTCGGCCATTTCGGCCGCCGGCCGATCCAGACCGCCTGGATCGCCCTCGTCGGCCCGGCCCTCGCCGTCAACTATCTCGGCCAGGCCGCCCTGGTGCTGGCCAGCCCCGACACGACGGACCCGTTCTACCAGCTCGTCCCCGAATGGGGCCTGCTGCCGATGGTGCTGCTCGCCACCGCCGCCACCGTCATCGCCAGCCAGGCGGTCATCACCGGCGCCTTCTCGCTCTCGCGGCAGGCGGTGCAGCTCGGCCTGCTGCCGCGGCTCGAGATCCGTCACACCTCGGAATCGCATTCGGGCCAGATCTACCTGCCGCAGATCAACACCCTGCTGATGCTCGGCGTGGTGATCCTGGTGGTGCTGTTCCGCTCGTCCTCCGCGCTCGCCTCGGCCTACGGCATCGCCGTCACCGGCACGATGCTGATCACCGCCGGCCTCGCCTTCCTGGTGCTGTGGCGGGTGTGGAAGTGGTCGCCACTCGCCGCCGGCGCCGTGATGGTGCCCTTCATCGCCGTCGAGCTGCTGTTCCTGGCCTCGAACCTGCTCAAGGTGTTCGAGGGCGGCTACATGCCCCTGCTGCTCGCCGGCGCCCTGGTGCTGCTGATGTGGACGTGGGTGCGCGGCGTGACGATCCTGTTCAACAAGACCCGCAAGACCGACGTGCCGCTGACCGAACTGGTCGCCATGCTGGAGAAGAGCCCGCCGCACCACGTCCGCGGCACCGCGGTGTTCCTCACCAGCGATCCCGAGACGGCGCCGGCGGCCCTGCTGCACAACCTGAAGCACAACAAGGTGCTGCACGAGAAGAACGTCGTGCTCACCGTCAAGACCATCGACCTGCCGCGCCTCAACGATTCCGACCGGGTCCGGATCGAGCCGATGGGCCCGCATTTCTGGAAGGTCGTGATGAAGTTCGGGTACATGGAGTCGCCGAACATCCCGAGGGGCCTGGCGCTTCTGCGCAAGCAGGGCTTCAAGTTCGACATCATGGCGACGTCGTTCTTCCTGTCGCGGCGCTCGATCCGCCCGGCGGCGCAGTCCGGCATGCCGCTGTGGCAGGACCGGGTGTTCATCACGCTCGCCCGCAACGCCAACGACGCGACGGACTTCTTCCAGATCCCGACCGGGCGCGTGGTCGAGGTCGGCACCCAAGTCACTGTCTAGAACGATCACGGTGTAGCGGCGGATGGGCGCGCTCGACGGCAGACGGATCCTCCTCGTCATCGGGGGCGGCATCGCGGCCTACAAGTCGCTGGACCTGATCCGGCGGCTGCGCGAGCGCGGTGCCTCGGTGCGCTGCGTGCTGACGAAAGGCGCGCAGGAATTCGTCACCCCCCTCGCCGCCGCTTCGCTCAGCGGCCAGCGCGCCCATACCGACCTATTCGACCGGGCGGACGAGGCCGATATCGGCCACATCAAGCTTGCCCGGGACGCCGACGCCGTGGTGGTGGCGCCGGCCACCGCCAACACGCTCGCCCGCATGGCCGGCGGCCACGCGCCGGACCTCGCCTCGACGGTGCTGCTCGCCACCACCCTGCCGATCCTGATCGCCCCGGCGATGAACGTGCGGATGTGGCTGCATCCGGCGACGCAGCGCAACCTCGCCCTGCTGAAGGGCGACGGCGTTGCGGTGGTGGGCCCGAATGTGGGCCGGATGGCCGAGGCCGAGTCCGGTCCCGGCCGGATGGCCGAGCCCGACGAGATCGCCGACGCCGTGGAAACCCTGCTGGCGGGGCGGCCTGAAGGCGAGACGCCGCAAGGGGCGAGACCCCTCTCGGGCCGCCACCTCCTCGTCACCTCCGGGCCGACCCACGAGCCGATCGATCCGGTGCGCTACCTCGCCAACCGCTCCTCCGGCAAGCAGGGTCACGCCATCGCGGCGGCAGCCGCCGCGGCCGGTGCCCGGGTGACCCTGATCTCGGGTCCCGTGGTCTTGGCCGATCCCCCCGGCGTCACGGTCGTGCGGGTCGAGACCGCCCGCGAGATGCTGGCGGCGGTGGAGGCGGCGCTTCCCGCCGACATCGCGGTCTTCGCCGCCGCCGTCGCCGACTGGCGCCCGGCCACCCTCGGCGACGAGAAGATAAAGAAGGGACCGGACGGGCCCCCTCCCCTCCGGCTCACCGAGAATCCCGATATCCTGGCGACGATCGCGCACCGGAGCGAGGGGCGCCCGCCCCTGGTGGTGGGCTTCGCCGCCGAGACCACCGACGTGATCGCCCATGCCCGGGCCAAGATCGCCCGCAAAGGCTGCGACCTCATCGTCGCCAACGACGTCTCGACGGCCACCGGCGTGATGGGGGGCGACCGCAATACGGTGCAACTGATCGGCCGCGACGGCAGCCTCGAGACTTGGCCGACCCTCGCCAAAGACGAGGTGGCGCGCCGCCTCGTCACGCGGCTGGCCGAGCTGGCGAGCATCGCCCACTGAGGCATGATATCGCCGTTCGGAGAGTGGGCGCCCGCGATTCCGGCATTATGTCACCGCCTCCCGCTACTGGGAGGTCGCCTTGCCCTCTATCCTCGTCGTCACGCTGATCTGCGCCTCCTCCCTGGCGGCGAAGGATTGCACCCGCGACACCGCCCAGGACGTGATCACCCATCCGGCCCACTCGCCGCAGGAATGCATGCTGCTCGGCCCCGCCATCGCCGCCGGCTCGGGCCGCGGCACCGAGGCCGGGACCTACGTGAAGACGCTGTGCGAACGGCGGCGCTGAAGGCCGCTCAAGCACGACCGCCCGGCGCTCTCCGCCGACGCGCCTCTTGTCGAACGTGACCGGGTCCCCGACGGGCCGACGTCGCGGCCCAGGCTCCTTCCCAGCGAGGGAACTCATGAAGCACGAAGAACTCAGGTAGCAGTTCCATGACACTGAGCGCGAGAAGTGCTGAACTTGGAAGCACATCCAGGACGAGATCGGCGGCCTCTCGCCGATCCTGAACACTGCCGCCTGCTTGGGTCAGATCTAGCTGCCAAGGGCGCAAGCCGCGAAGGCCATCAGCCCTGCTCGGAAAGAATGGATAACAATATTGATGGCTTGTTCAGAGATTTCTCGACTCGGATATGACTATCAGCTCAGGAAACCAACCTGTTGCGCCTCATGTTTTCCGCTCATATGACGTTTTATATTAAGAAGAGCAATCCTCACCAGGACGACCGCGCCGTATAGGCGCAGTCTGGCAAATTGCCATTCTGTCAATTCAGCCGATCAATAACCATCACGGCCAGCGGCCAAGAGCACCACTGGCTTAACGCACGCGGACCGAATTTCTCAGGCAGCCGGAGCGCATCAAGATCAGCGTAGACTGTCCTTTTGCATTTCGGCCGCCCTGCACAGTGGCGGACGGGAACCGATCCGGCTCAGAAGTAGGTCCACCCCGCAACGCCCTGGCGGCTCGCCCCCTTCAGCGACTCGGTCAGCTCCTGCATCTGAGATACCTTGTCTTTCCCGCCCCAGAGATGCACGAAGCCACGCGGATAGACCCCGCCATGCAGGGCGTCACGTCCCCCCCATCGCGTGTGCAGATCGAGAATATCCACATCGACCTCGCACAGCTTGAACGTCACGTAATTCGCGATTGCTTGATCGAACCAGCCGAGCGACTGACGTCCTCTGGCGCGTGCATATCTATCAATGCATTCCGAGATGGCAAGCATCGCCTCGTTAAAATCACTGGCATTTGGAATGCAGATGATCCCCGAGTTGAACCCCTTCCGGTCGCCGACAACGCACTTGTCCTCAGACAGCAGAGATGCGCCGACCGAGTCACTCGTTGCGAGCGGACGTGTTCCTTCCCTTTGGGCGGCGAATTTGCCGGCGAGAAGCAACTTGGCCAAGATCGGGTCTGTCGGGCTATCGAAGATGACGTCGGTGTCGGTGTAGAGGATCGGCTGGTACGATGACGCATACTCCCATCGCGATATTTGATAGCGCGCCTTGCAGAATCCTACGAAATCGTGCGCGGGCTCATGCACGACGTACCAACGACCATCAAATGCACGAGGTATGTACGGCGCAACTTCTTCCTTGGTTTTGTCGGTAATCACGGCAATATCGCCGCCATATTTGCCAAACTCGGCGAGAGAGTTTAGGGAGATTTGAAGCATCTTGAATATCCGCTCGGCGCCGTAGGCGACCAGATAAACGAGCGGGTTGTATCGGATAAATCGACCGATTTTCCAGTCGTCATAGAATGCGATGAATTCGCGCGGCATTCCATCTGGATTGGCCGGATCTCGAAATACGCGAAACGGCTTGTCAAATGAGAGCGACAAATTTCCCAGATTGACAACAAACTCCCTACCGAACGACAGTCGGCAATCCTCGTAATAGTCTCCGGACGGCTTTGAGATCCATTTGCAAGTCGCGATGACGTGCAAATCGTCGAGTTCACGCCGACTGACAAGCCTGAATTTTTCCCAAGAACCAAGTTCCTGCTTATCGTCGAAGATGTCATTCTCGGCCGCCGCGCCCAGAAACCCCCTCGAGGACCTCAAGCCGACCACACCATCCGCCGGATCGCCAACAAGCTCGACATCAAGTATCTTCGATCCGTCAACACGATGGCCGCCACGACCGTATATAGCCGGGAACTTCGCTCCATAGAGTGTTGCTGCGTTGTTCTCCAGGAGGCTCTCGGCTCCCGTGTAGCGAAATTGCTTAAGTTGCTTCGTGCTGACGTCGAAACCGATAAAACTACCAAAATACGTTACGATGTAATATTGATCCGCATCCATCTCAATCAACCCTTTACTGACCATCTGCGCCATCAATCGACGGCTTCGCCCGTACCTGTAGGAGGGAAGCTGTCTGGACCCTAGCCGATGCTCAGCTGCTCCAGCCCAGGCCGTGTCCGTGATCCCATCCACCCGTCCGCGATCGACCCGACATCGAGGGCGACGCCGCCTGACTTCTTGATGCGGTCGCAGTAGAATTTCCCGAGGAGCCCGGCTGCGACGATGTAGAGCCGTCCGTTGAGAGGGCGGGAGAGCGCCTCCATGATCTGCGGGTAGCGCTCGGGCCAGTGGCTTCCCGCGACAGCCTCCTGGCTGAGGAGATGGCTGTGTCCCTTCTCGCCGGGCACGTGATGGTAGTCCACGTGCTCGTAACTGAAAACGGACCTCAGTTGCTCCGGCAACCCCGGATGGCACGAGATCAACCCGATCTCCCGCTGCGACCGCATGATCTGATAGAGCAGCTTCGTGTTGTGCAGCTCGACGTGGATCATCTGCGTGCAGGTGGCCGTGTCGGGGCGCCTGTCGATCCGCAGCAGGTTGGTCAGCGACGAAATGCCGGTGACGCTCAGGATCGTGTATTCGTGGCGGATCCAGTTCGGATAGGGCATGCCGGCCACGTCGGCATCGCGGATGACGTCCGTGATGCGGAATGCTTCGCCGAGAAAGGGGTGCTTCGTCGCATCGATCGTGTCGGCGAACCAGACCCGGGCCCGATCGTGCCGGTTCTGCTCGTAGAGGTGGGCGAACTCGGCTTCATCGGAATTGCCGAGGAACGCGAAGGCGCCCTCGCCGTCGCCCGCGCGGACGAGACTGAATCCCGTCCGGCTGCCGAGCGCGGCCATGATCCGCTCCGCCAGCGTCTCGACCGAGATGTGGGACGGTGTGCGCTCCATCCGCTCGGCCATGGCGATCGCGTGCAGTCTCGGAAAAGCGGAGACGTAGCGTCCGAAATCATGGAGGATCCGGATCTGTCGCTCCCAGTCGGCGCGATCGTGCCTGCCCTCGAGCAGGATCCGATCGAGGCACGCCGATGCTTCCTCGTGGGCACCGAGCGCGTGGAGAACGCGCGCCGCCATGAGGTTGGTCCGGTCCTCGTGCGGGTGGTAGGCGAGGATCTGCCGCAGCACCTGCGCGCATTCGATATGGCTGCCCTCGTGCAGGAAGAGGACGGCCTTCTCGTATCGGGATGCAATGTCGCTGGGAGAGGCGGAGGCCACGCGGTCTAAGAGCGCCAGGGCCTCCGCGCGCAAGCCGGCGTCCCTG
The DNA here is from genome assembly GCF_022179185.1 of Methylobacterium frigidaeris. GTDB lineage: Bacteria > Pseudomonadota > Alphaproteobacteria > Rhizobiales > Beijerinckiaceae > Methylobacterium > Methylobacterium frigidaeris. The sequence goes on from NZ_BPQJ01000018.1 coordinate 58,719, forward strand.
GCCAGGATGCCGATCTGCACGATACGGGCCGCCTGCATCTCGTCGACGGACGCGAAGCTCGTGTACAAGACCCGGCGCGCCACGTCCGCGAGCGCAGCCCTGTCGTGACGGGCTGTCTCGGCTTCGTGCCAGAACTGATACGTCATGAAAGCCGATGCCTCGAACCAGGAGAAACCTTGGTGCCGCCGCGTGGACGCGCCCGAAACCGAGTTCGGGGCGCTGGCGCGCCTGGGGCGACCGAATAACTCAGACGCGCTTGCGCGAACAATGGCCGATCATGGGGCGTCGGCGCCGCGGACACGATCGGCCTGACGTCGCAGTTCCGAAGTTATCCCGCGGTCGTCCGGATCGCAATCCGCACCCCCGCCGTCCGGCCTGGCCCGCCTTGCCATCCCACCCCCGATCGGATAAAGGCCCGCCCATCCCACACGCGGAGCCGGCCTCATGCCTGAATGAGGCGTTTCCGGTGGCCGGCCGCCTCTCGGCTATGTCTCCTCGGCATGGTCTTCGGCGGACCGGTCGCTTCCTCCGCGGCGGTGACAACCGGAGAGAACACAGACCATGGCCCTTCCCGACTTCACCATGCGCCAGCTGCTCGAGGCCGGCTCGCATTTCGGCCACCAGGCGCACCGCTGGAACCCGAAGATGCAGTCGTACATCTTCGGCACCCGCAACAACATCCACATCATCGACCTCGCCCAGACCGTGCCGGCCCTGGCCCAGGCGCTGCAGGCGGTGAGCGACACCGTCGCCAAGGGCGGCCGGGTGCTGTTCGTCGGCACCAAGCGCCAGGCGGCCGACACCATCGCGGACGCGGCCAAGCGCTCGGCCCAGTATTACGTGAACTCCCGCTGGCTCGGCGGCACGCTGACCAACTGGAAGACCATCTCGGGCTCGATCCAGCGCCTGCGCAAGGTCGACGAGATCCTCGCCGGCGGCGGCCAGGGCCTCACCAAGAAGGAGCGCCTGATGCTGTCCCGCGAGAAGGACAAGCTCGAGAAGGCGCTCGGCGGCATCAAGGACATGGGCGGCGTGCCCGACCTGCTGTTCGTGATCGACACCAACAAGGAGCAGCTGGCGATCAAGGAGGCGAACCGCCTCAAGATCCCGGTGGCCGCCATCGTCGACACCAACTGCAACCCGGACGGCATCACCTACGTGGTTCCGGCCAACGACGATGCCGGCCGCGCCATCGCGCTCTACTGCGACCTCGTCGCCCGCGCGGCGATCGACGGCATCTCGCGCGGCCAGGGTGCGCTGGGCATCGACCTCGGCGAGTCCGAGGAGCCGATGGCCGAGGAGCTGCCGGCCCTCGCCAACGAGCCCGAGGTGGTGCCGGTCGACGTCACCGAGCCGTATGTCGGCGAGCCCTTCGAGCTGCTCGCCGCCCCCCGCGGCGCGCCGGACGACCTGACCAAGCTCACGGGCGTCGGCCCGCAGCTGGTGCAGAAGCTCAACGACGCCGGCATCTACCACTACTGGCAGATCGCCGCGATGTCGGCCGAGGATACCGCCAAGGTCGACGGCGACCTGAAGCTCAACGGCCGCATCGACCGCGACGGCTGGGTGAACCAGGCCCGCGGCTTCGTCGAGGCCGCCGCCGCGGCGTAACCGCCGGCACGGATCTCACGCGGGGCGCGTTGTCCCGCGGACCGGACGTTCTCAAAGCCCGGCGCCGTCACGGCGCCGGGCTCCCTTTATCCGCCGACCGGCGCCCTTGCGGTGCGCCGGGGCGCCAATCGAGAGGAACCCACGATGGCCAACATCACGGCAGCGATGGTCAAGGAGCTGCGCGAGAAGACCGGCGCGGGCATGATGGACTGCAAGTCGGCCCTCAACGAGACCGCCGGCGACCTCGAGGCGGCCGTGGACTGGCTGCGCAAGAAGGGCCTCGCCAAGGCCGCCAAGAAGGCCGGCCGCGTCGCCGCCGAGGGTCTGGTCGCCGTCGAGTCCGCCGGCCACCACGCCGCGGTGGTCGAAGTGAATTCCGAGACCGACTTCGTCGCCCGCAACGACGGCTTCCAGGCCTTCGTGCGCGAGGCCGCCAAGCTGGCGCTGAACGCCGAGGCCAGCGTCGAGGCCCTCGAGGCTGCCCGCTTCCCGGGCGCCGAGACCACCGTGAAGGACAAGCTGCAGGAGCTGATCGCCACCATCGGCGAGAATATGACCCTGCGCCGCGTCGCCAAGCTCTCGGTCGAGAAGGGCGTCATCGCCTCCTACGTCCACAGCCAGGTCTCCGAAGGCCTCGGCAAGATCGGCGTGCTCGTCGCCCTCGAATCGCCCGGCGACGTCACGGTCCTCGGCCAGCTCGGCCGCCAGATCGCCATGCACGTCGCGGCGACCAACCCGGTGGCGCTGGACGCCTCGGGCGTCGATGCCGCCACGGTCGAGCGCGAGAGCAACATCCTGCGCGAGAAGAACGCCGGCAAGCCGGACCACGTGATGGCCAAGATCGTCGAGAGCGGCCTGAAGAGCTACTACAAGGAGGTCACCCTCCTCGAGCAGCCCTTCGTGCACGACTCGTCGAAGACCGTCGCCCAGGTGCTCAAGGAGTCCGAGGGCAAGGCCGGCGGCCCGGTCAAGCTCACTGGCTTCGTCCGCTACGCCCTCGGCGAGGGCATCGAGAAGGAAGAGGCCCCGGACTTCGCCGCCGAGGTCGCGGCCGCGGCCAAGGGCTGAACGGCTTCAGCCGCGCTTCACGCGCCGATCGAGGAGGGGGTCCGCTCGCGCGGGCCCCCTTTTTCGTATCCGGCTCCCCCGCCTTTCGGGTGTACCGATTCCAGCCTGGCGGCGCCTCGACGGGCCGGGATCGACAGGCTAGAACCCGCCGACCCGTTACGACACTCGACGCCGACAGCCGTCGCCCCGCGGGCGGCCAGAGGAGCGCCCATGCCCGAACATCCGTCGTCGGAACAGCCTTTGCCGGAGCAAGGTTCGACCCGCTTCCGCCGCGTGCTGGTGAAGCTCTCCGGAGAGGCGCTGGCCGCGCCCGACGGCTACTGGCTGCATCCGCCGACCCTGGCGGCGCTCGCCGACGACATCTCCCGGGCGGTGGGCGAGGGTTTCCAGATCGCGCTGGTGGTCGGCGGCGGCAACGTGATCAGGGGCGCCCGGGTCTCGGCGGCGGGCTGGATCGACCGCGCCACGGGCGATTCGCTGGGCATGATGGCGACGGTGATGAACTCGCTCGCGCTGGAGACGGCGCTGAACGCCGCGGGCGTCACCGCCCGCACCATGTCGGCGGTGTCGATGCCGACGATCTGCGAGACCTATGCCCGCCAGCCGGCCCTGCACCACCTCGACAAGGGCCAGGTCGTGGTGCTGGCCGGCGGCACCGGCAACCCGTACTTCACCACCGACACCGCCGCGGTCCTGCGCGCCGCCGAGCTGAAATGCGACGCGGTGCTGAAGGCCACCCAGGTCGACGGCGTCTATTCCGCCGATCCGAAGACGAACCCGGACGCGGTGCGCTACGAGCGGCTGAGCCACGACGAGGCGATCGCCCGCGACCTCAAGGTGATGGACACCGCCGCCTTCGCGCTCGCCCGCGACGGCGGCCTGCCGCTGATCGTCGGCTCCGTGCACGCCCCGAGCTCCGTGACGGCGATCCTCACCGGCGCCGCACCCTCGACCCTGGTGGCGCCGTAATCGGCGTCGCACCCATGAAGCCTCCCCTCCTGACGATTTGCGGCAGGTCGGGTTTTGGTTCATTGAAGCCGGATCAGGGCGGACCCGGCACGGGCGCGCCCTAACTCCCGTTTTCCTCCAGACGCCTCGGGACGCGCAGGAATGGCCTCTCCTCCCCCCTTCGACCTCAACGACATCAAGCGGCGCATGCAGGGCGCGCTGAACTCCCTGAAGCACGATCTCGGCTCGCTGCGCACTGGCCGGGCCACGCCCTCGCTCCTCGACCCGATCCAGGTCGACGCCTACGGCGCCGCGATGTCGATGGCGCAGGTCGCCACCATCAGCGTGCCGGAGCCGCGGCTGCTCAGCGTCTCGGTGTGGGACCGCGGCATGGTGGCGGCGGTCGAGAAGGCGATCCGCGAATCCGACCTCGGCCTCAACCCGATGACCGAGGGCCAGACCATCCGCTTGCGCATCCCCGAGATGAACGAGCAGCGCCGCAAGGAGATGGTCAAGGTCGCGCACAAATACGCCGAGGAGGCCCGCGTCGCGGTCCGCCACGTCCGCCGCGATGGTCTCGACCACCTCAAGAAGCTCGAGAAGGACGGCGCCATCAGCCAGGACGACGAGAAGCGCCAGGCCGACCAGGTGCAGAAGGCGACCGACCAGCACATCGCCGAGGTCGACCAGACCCTGGCGGCCAAGGAGAAGGAGATCATGCAGGTCTGACGATCGGACCGGCATGACAGGAAAGAGCGCGTGGGGAGCGCGGAGTCGGGCAACGGCTCCGCCGGGGTCGGGGCCAGCATGGCAGGCGACAGCGAGACGGTGACCCTGCTGGAGGCAGGCCAGGATCGGGGCCAGGACCAGGGCCAAGACCAGGGCCACTCGGCGGCCTGCCCAAGCCCGACGGGCGGGTCCTCCCCCGGCGGGACGATGCCGAACCACGTCGCCATCATCATGGACGGCAACGGCCGCTGGGCCGCCCGCCGCGGGCTGCCTCGCGTCGAGGGCCATCGCCGCGGGGTCGAGGCGGTGCGCCGTGCCGTGCGCTCGGCGATCGACCTGCGGATCCCCTACCTCACCATCTACAGCTTCTCCTCCGAGAACTGGCGCAGGCCCGCCGCCGAGGTGGCGGACCTGATGGGTCTGCTCAAGCTGTTCGTGCGCCGCGACCTCGCCGACCTGCACGCCAACGGCGTCCGGGTGCGGATCATCGGCGAGCGCGACGGCCTGCCGGGCGACATCGCCGGCCTCCTGCGCGAGGCCGAGGAGCGCACTGCCCGCAACACCAGGCTGACCCTGGTCGTGGCGTTCAACTATGGTGGGCGCCAGGAGATCCTGCGCGCCGTGCGAAGCCTCGCCCGGGCCGTCGCCGAAGGGCGCCTTGCGCCGGAGGTGATCGACGCCGCCGCGATGACGGCCGCGCTCGACACCGATGGCATCCCCGATCCCGACCTCGTCATCCGCACCTCCGGCGAGCAGCGGGTGTCGAACTTCCTGACTTGGCAGACCGCCTATTCCGAGTTCGTGTTCGTGCCGGATTTCTGGCCGGACTTCGACCACGCCACCTTCCTCGCGGCGATCGGCGAGTTCCAGAGCCGCGACCGCCGCTTCGGCGGCCTCAGCGCCCGGGCGGGGTGATGGCGGGCAACGGCACGAAAATACCCGGGGCGGGCCGTCCGGCCTGGCCCGCGACGGAGCTCGGCGCCCGCACGGTCTCGGGCATCGTGCTCGGCCTCCTGGTCCTCGGCGCGACGCTGAACGGCGGCTGGATCTTCGCGGTGATCTGGTTCCTCGCCGGCCTTGCCGTCGTGGGGGAGTGGCTCGCTATCACCCGCACGAGCCCGCATCGGCCGCTGCTGGCCATCGCGGGCCTCGTCCTCCTCGGCGTGGTGGCGGGGGCGCGGCTCGCCGCCCCCCTGTCCTGGCTCGTCGGCGCCGTCGTCGCCGGCCTCGCCCTGCTGGCGTTCCTCGCCCGGCCGGCCGCGGGGCGGATCTGGGCTCCCTCGAGCCTCGCCTGCGCCCTCGTGGTCGCCCTGGTGCCGGTGCTCCTGCGCGACGATCCCCGCATCGGACTCGCCGGCCCGCTCTGGCTGTTCGGCGTGGTCTGGACCACCGACATCGCCGCCTACTTCACCGGCCGGTCCCTCGGCGGGCCGAAGCTGTGGCCGGCAGTGAGCCCGAAGAAGACCTGGTCGGGCTTCTGCGGCGGTCTTCTCGGCGCGATCATCGTCGGCGGCGCGGTGGCCGCCGGCGCACGCCATCTCGGTGCCACAGAGGCCCTGTCGCTGCCGCTCGCTTGCGCGCTCTCGGCTCTCGCCTCGGTGATGAGCCAGGGTGGCGACCTCGCCGAATCGGCGCTCAAGCGCGCCTATGGCGCCAAGGATTCCGGCCGCCTGATCCCGGGCCATGGCGGCGTGATGGACCGCCTCGACGGCTTCTTCGCCGTGGCCCTCCTCGCCGGCCTCCTGCTCGTCGGCCTCACTCTCGCGGGATAGTCATGACCCTCACCGTCTCCGTCCTGGGCGCGACCGGCTCGATCGGGCGCTCCACCGCCGACCTGCTCGACCAGCACCGCGACCGATTCCGGGTCGGTGCCGTGGCGGGCGGCCGCGACGCGGCGGCTCTGGCCCGCGTCGCCCGCGAGCTGAACGCCGAATTCGCCGCCATCGCCGACCCCGACGCCGGCCCGGCCCTGCGCGACGCTCTCGCCGGATCCGGCATCGCCTGCGGCGCTGGCCCCTCGGCGGTGATGGAGGCCGCGACCCGGGAGGCGGACCTCGTGGTGGCGGCGGTGAGCGGGGCGGCGGGGCTGGCACCGACCTGCGCGGCGATTCGTCAGGGCCGCACCGTGGCGCTCGCCAACAAGGAGAGCCTGGTCTGCGCCGGCGACGCCTTCATGCGCGATGCAAAGAAGTACGGCGCCCGCATTCTGCCGATGGATTCCGAGCACAACGCGCTCGAACAGTCGATCGGCACCGGCCGGATCGACGACATCACCCGGATGACCATCACCGCCTCGGGCGGGCCGTTCCGGAGCGCGACCCGGGAACGCATCGCCGCCGCCACCGCCGCGGAGGCCGCCGCCCACCCGACCTGGTCGATGGGCATGAAGATCAACATCGACTCGGCCACCCTGATGAACAAGGGGCTGGAGCTGATCGAGGCGCACCACCTGTTCGGCATCGAGGCCGAGCGCCTCGACGCCGTCGTGCACCCGCAATCGATCGTCCACGCTCTGGTCACCTGGCGCGACGGCGCGGTGACGGCCGGCCTCTACGTCCCCGACATGCGGGTTCCGATCGCCCATTGCCTGGGCCTGGGCGAGCGCCTGACGATCGCCCGCGGCAAACCCCTCGACCTCGCGGCGACCGGCAGCCTCACCTTCGAGCGGCCGGACGAGGAGCGCTTCCCCTGCCTGCGCATCGCCAAGGCCGCGCTCGCCGCCGGCGGTGCGCAGCCGACGGTGATGAACGCCGCCAACGAGATCGCGGTCGCGGCCTTCATCGCGGGAAGGATCGGCTTCTACGCCATCGCCGCGCTGGTGGAGCAGGCCTGCGAGCATTTCGCGGCGCGCTTGCCCGCAGCACCCGCCGATGTCGAGGAGGCGCTCGCCATCGACGCGGAGGTGCGGAGCTGGAGCGAGGCGGCTCTAGCCGCGTAACCGAGGCCTCAAGCTTCCGTTAAGTTAGCCCTCGGTCGTTTCGCGGTCTGTTCGCAGGCGCGCCGACCCTGTATGAGGGGGGTATCGGCAAAGCGGCCGTGCCGGGCCAGGGAGGGTCCGCCGCGCCGCATCGAGGTGACCATGGATCTGCTCAACGTCGTCGGCGGCGCGACGACGAACCTGCTCGGCTACATCGTGCCGTTCCTGTTCGTCCTCACCGTCGTGGTGTTCATCCACGAGCTCGGCCACTTCCTGGTCGGGCGCTGGTGCGGCGTCGGGGTGACCAGCTTCTCGATCGGCTTCGGGCCCGAGCTCGTCGGCTTCAACGACCGCCGCGGCACCCGCTGGAAGATCTCGGCGATCCCGCTCGGCGGCTACGTCAAGTTCGTCGGCGACATGAACGGCGCCAGCGTGCCGGACCCGGACGCGATGGCGCGCATGAACCCGGCCGACCACGCGATCAGCTTCCACGCCCAGAACGTCTGGAAGCGGGTCGCCATCGTGGCGGCGGGACCGATCGCGAACTTCCTTCTCGCCATCGCGGTCTTCGCCGGCGCCGTCTACGCCACCGGGCGCTACGAGGTGGCGCCCCGGGTCTCGGCGGTGCAGCCGGGCAGCGCGGCCGATCGCGCCGGCTTCCAGCCCGGCGACGTGGTGCTGACGATCAACGGCAGCGCCATCCACAACTTCGCCGACATGCAGCGCACCGTCTCGGGCGCCGCCGGCGACCCGCTCGCCTTCACGGTGGAGCGCGGCGGGGTCACGACGCCCCTCACCGCGACGCCGGACGTCTACGAGGACAAGACCCCGTTCGGCACCCAGCGCATCGGGCGGCTGGGCATCCAGGGGCCGCGCGACGCCGCCGACGTCAAGCTCGTGCGTTACGGCGCCCTCGATTCGCTGAAGATCGGCGTCACCGAGACCTACTTCGTCGTCGACCGCACCTTCAGCTACATCGGCAAGCTGATCACGGGGCGCGAATCCGCCGACCAGCTCTCCGGACCGATGGGCATCGCCCGGGTCTCGGGGCAGGCCGCCAAGGTCGGCGGCCTCGGCGCCTTGGTCGGGCTGATCGCGGTGCTGTCGGTCTCGATCGGGCTCATCAACCTGTTTCCGGTGCCGATGCTCGACGGCGGCCACCTGATGTTCTACGCCGTCGAGATCGTGCGCGGCCGCCCCCTGAGCGAGCGGGCCCAGGAGATCGGCTTCCGCATCGGCCTCGCCCTGGTGCTGATGCTGATGCTGTTCGCGACCTGGAACGACATCCTGCATATCGGCGCCGCGTTCAACCGCGGCACCTGACGCTGGGGAAAACTTTCCGCTGGCCGAAAAGGGCCGCCCGCACGACGCGGGCGTCCCTTTTTCGTGGATCCCGCCAATTTTCCTAAAATGCGTGCCATTCCGGGGCGCTCGCCGCCGCGGGCCGTTCATCGCGCGCTGACTCTGGCGCGTGAAAAGCGTGGCCGTGGCCCGTGACAGGAAGGCAACGTCTGGGCAAAATCCCTGTCGGCTGGGAGCGTGGCGTTTGCTTCGCCAGGGATTCCCGATAGAAGCGGGGCTAGGACCAGGGGCCTTCGCCTTTGCGAGAGGGTGATCGTCTACGGGTGTGAACCCGTGCCGACAAAAAATGAGACGGGCCATTTGATGATGTCGATGACGGGTAAGCGCCGGCGTGCGTCGGCGAGAGGCGCCATTGTCATGGCCGCCACCATCGCCGCCAGCGGCAGCGCCTTCGCGCAGCAGATCGTCGTGCAGGGCAATTCCCGGATCGACGCAGAGACGGTCCGTTCCTACGTGGTCGGCGTGTCGCCCGAGGAGGGCCGCCGCAACCTGATCGCCAGCGGGATGTTCTCCGACGTGCGCGTGTCGCACTCAGGCGGGCGCATCATCGTGTCGGTGCGCGAGAACAACACGATCAACCGCGTCTTCTTCGAGGGCAACAAGAAGGTCGAGAAGGGGACGCTCGACAGCATCGTCGAGTCGAAGGCGCGCGGGCCCTACAGCCAGGCGACCGTCAACTCCGATCTCGAGCGCATCCGCGAGGTCTACCGCCGAGCCGGCCGCGGCCTCGCCAAGGTCTCGGTCCGCACCGTCGACCTGCCCAACGGTCGCGTCGACGTCGTCTACACGATCGACGAGGGTGACAAGACCGGCGTCAAGGAGATCCGCTTCGTCGGCAACCAGGTCTACTCGGACAGCCGTCTGAGGGATCTGATGACGATGTCGGAGATGAATCTCCTCAGCTTCGTCAAGACCTCCGACGTCTACGACCCCGACCGGCTCGCCAACGACCTCGACCTGATCCGGCGCTACTACCTGAAGAACGGCTATGCCGACTTCCGGGTCGCCTCGGCGGATTCGCGCTTCGACGATGCCGCCGGCGGCTGGATCATCACCATCACCGTCGAGGAAGGCCAGCAGTACCGCGTCGGCGCGGTCTCGGTCGATTCCCGCATCCCGGGCGTCGACGGCACCGTGCTGCGCGACGAGCTGCGCACCGGCGTCGGCGACGTCTACAACGCCGAGGACGTGGAGAAGACGCTCACCGGCGTCACCACCTCGGTGGCCCGCGCCGGCCATCCCTTCGCTCAGGTCCGCCCGACCGGCGAGCGCGACCGCGCCACCGGCACCGTCGCCCTCGGCTACATCGTCGAGGACGGCCCGAAGGTCTACATCGAGCGCATCAACGTGCGCGGCAACACCCGCACCCGCGACTACGTCGTGCGGCGCGAGCTCGACCTCACCGAGGGCGACGCCTACAACCGCGTGCTGGTCGACCGGGCCGAGCGGCGCCTGAACGGCCTCGGCTTCTTCAAGAAGGTGCGGTTCTCCAACGAGCCCGGCTCGGCCCCCGACCGTGTCGTCGTGAACATCGACGTCGAGGATCAACCGACCGGCTCGTTCTCGGTCGCCGGCGGCTACTCGACGGCGGACGGGATCATCGGTGAGGTCTCGGTCTCGGAGTCGAACTTCCTCGGCCGCGGCCAGTATGTCCGCCTCGCCGGTACCGCCGGCCAGTACACCCGCGGCGTCGACTTCTCGTTCACCGAGCCGTACTTCCTGGGCTATCGCCTGGCGGCTGGCTTCGACGTCTTCAACAAGTACAGCGACCAGACCCGCTACTCGCGCTACGTGACCGACGTGGTCGGCGGCCAGCTCCGCCTCGGCCTGCCGATCACCGAGGAGTTCGGTATCACGCTGCGCTACTCGATCTACAACACCGACCTGAAGATCCCGAACACGCTGAAGCGGCCGTACAACGACTGCTCGTTCCCCATCGCCGGCTACACCCAGCTAAACCCGAACGGTCAGGCGCTCTACCCGACCTGCGCCTATGACGGCGAGGCCTCGATCGCCCTCAAGGAGGCGGTCGGCTCGACGCTGACCTCGCTCGCCGGCGTCACCCTGGCCTACTCGACCCTCGACAACCTGCAGCTGCCGCGCAACGGCTTCTACGGCGAGGTGAAGCCCGAATATGCCGGCATCGGCGGCGACTCGAAGTTCTTCCGCGTCACCGGCGAAGGCCGGTACTACAAGGAGCTCTGGGAAGACGTCGTCGGCTTCGTGAAGTTCCAGGGCGGCCACGTCCTGCCGACCGAAGGCAACGCGCTCCGCGTCACCGACCAGTTCTTCCTTGGCCCGTCGCTGGTGCGCGGCTTCGCGCCGAACGGCATCGGCCCGCGCGACGTCGGCTCGGGCGATGCCCGCTCGAACGCGATCGGCGGCACGACCTATGTCGGCGCCTCGGTCGAGGTGCAGTTCCCGATCTGGGGTCTGCCCCGCGACCTCGGCCTGAAGGGTGCGGTCTTCGCCGATGCCGGTACGCTGTTCGGCTACAAGGGCCGCCGGGCCTTCGACGTCAACGGAGACGGCTTCATCAACGGCTTCAGCCCGGTCGGTGGTTGCAACTTCTCCGCCATCGGAGCGAATGCGATCACCGTCGAGCCGGAATGCGTGAACGTCCGCGACAAGCAGACGATCCGCTCGTCGGTGGGCGCGTCGATCCTGTGGAACTCGCCGCTCGGCCCGATCCGCTTCGACTACGCCTACGCCCTCACCAAGGACGAAGGCCAGAAGGTCTTCGGTGCCGACGGCACGTATTACGGCCGGGTCGGCAAGGACCAGACGCAGGCCTTCCGCTTCTCGGGCGGCTCGCGCTTCTAAGAACCCATCCGGCGGGCGCCAACGGCGCCCGTGCATCAATCGGCAGCCGCGGAGCGACGAGCATCCGCGGCTGTTTTCGTTTGTGCCCCCCGGCCCGACCGGTTAGTCCGGGCGCCCTCCCCTCGACGGGAGGATGGGCGGTCCGGCCCCTTCCGGCCCGCTGGGCCTTAGGCGGATGCAGGCGATGTCGGAACCGGTTTTCTTCCCCCTCGCGGGCCCCGTCTGCTTACGCGAGATCGCGGCGCTCTCCGGCGCGGCCTTGCCTCCGGAGACCGACGGCGAGGCGGTGATCCGCGCTGCGGCGCCCCTCGAGAGCGCAGGTCCCGACGACCTCGCCTACATGGACAACGCCAAGTACGCCGACGCGCTGGCGGCGACGCGGGCCCGCGCCTGTCTGGTCACCCCGCGCTTCGCCGCCCGCGTGCCCGAAGGCACGATCGCCCTCGTGACGCCGCAGGCCTATCGGGGCTTCGCGCGGGTCCTGGCCCGGCTGTTCCCGAGCGCGGCGCGCCCGACCTCGCTGTTCGGGGCCACCGGCGTGTCGCCGGGCTCCTTCGTCCACCCGACCGCCCGGCTCGAGCCCGGCGTCGTGGTCGATCCGGGCGTAGTGATCGGCCCGGAGGCCGAGATCGGCGCCGAAACCGTGCTGGCGGCGGGCTGCGTGATCGGGCCGGCGGTGCGGATCGGGCGGGGCTGCGCCGTCGGGGCGAACGCCTCGGTGCTGCACGCCTTCCTGGGCAACCGGGTGATCGTGCATGGCGGCGCCCGTATCGGCCAGGACGGGTTCGGCTTCGCCATGGGGCCGGGCGGCCACCTCAAGGTGCCGCAGGTCGGGCGCGTCATCATCCAGGACGACGTCGAGATCGGCGCCAACACCACCATCGACCGGGGCGCCAGCCGCGACACGGTGGTGGGCGAGGGCACCAAGATCGACAACCTGGTGCAGATCGCCCACAACGTCGTCATCGGCCGCCACTGCGTGATCGTCGCCCAGGTCGGCATCTCGGGCTCGACGACGCTTGAGGATTACGTCGTGCTCGGCGGCCAGGTCGGGGTGGTGGGCCACTTGCGCATCGGCATGGGCGCGCAGATCGCCGGGTCGAGCAACATCAACAAGGACGTGCCGGCCGGGGCCCGCTGGGGCGGCACGCCGGCCAAGCCCGTGCGCGAGTGGTTCCGCGAGATGACGACGCTCAAGAACCTCGCCGCCCGAAGCCGCGACGAGGCCGGCGAGGCCTGAGGGCCATGGCGCGGGGGCCGTTGCCGTGCTCCCGCCGCAAATCGCTTGCATCCGCGCCGCTTCTCGCCAAAGACGGCGCACCGACGACCGGGGCGTATCCGGGGCAGCCATGAGGGAGCCAGACACCATGACCGAGATGCCTGCCGAGCTGGGCACGGCCGACATCATGCGGGTGATGGAGCTCCTGCCCCACCGCTACCCGTTCCTGATGGTCGACAAGATCGTGCAGATCGACCGGGACGAGAGCTGCATTGGGATCAAGAACGTCACGATCAACGAGCCGCACTTCACCGGCCACTTCCCGGCCGCTCCGGTCTTCCCGGGCGTGCTGCTGATCGAGGGCATGGCCCAGACCGCCGGCGCGATCTGTTGCGCCCACAAGCTCAAGGGCGATGCCAAGCCGAGCAAGGTCTTCTTCATGACCATCGACAAGGCGAAGTTCCGCAAGCCGGTCGTGCCGGGCGACGTGGTCGAGTACCACATGCGTAAGACCAGCAACCGCCGCTTCATGTGGTGGTTCAAGGGCGAGGCCAAGGTGAACGGCGTGCTGGTGGCCGAGGCCGAGATCGGCGCGATGCTGGTGACCGAATGAGCGACCTGCCCGGGATGAGCGGCTTGCCCGAGACCCGCATCCACCCGAGCGCGGTGGTCGAGGACGGCGCGGTGATCGGCGCCGGCGTCGAGATCGGGCCGTTCTGTCATGTCGGGCCGCAGACGGTGCTCGGCGACGGCGTGCGGCTGGTGAGCCACGTCGTCGTCGCAGGCCGCACCACGATCGGCCCGCGCACCCGGATCTATCCCTTCGCGTCGATCGGTCACCCGCCGCAGGACCTGAAGTTCCGCGGCGAGGACTCGACGCTGACGATCGGCGCCGATTGCCAGATCCGCGAGGGCGTGACGATGAATCCCGGCACGGCCGGTGGCGGCCTCGCCACGGTGGTGGGCGATGCCTGCGCCTTCCTCGCCAACAGCCATGTCGGCCACGATTGCCGGGTCGGCAACCACGTCGTGTTCTCCAACAACGTGATGCTCGCCGGCCATTGCCAGGTCGGCGACTACGCAATCCTCGGCGGCGGCGCGGCGGTGATCCAGTTCGCCCGGGTCGGCGCGCATTCCTTCGTCGGCGGCCTCTCGGGGCTGGAGAACGACCTGATCCCCTACGGCATGGCGGTGGGCAACCGTGCCCACCTGTCGGGGCTCAACATCATCGGGCTGCAGCGCCGCGGCTTCTCCCGCGAGGAGATCCACGCCCTGCGCAAGGCCTACCGGCTGCTCTTCGCCCTCGAAGGCACGCTGATGGAGCGGGTCGAGGACGTGGCGACGGAGTTCGACCAGCACCCGATCGTGCAGGAGATTCTCGCCTTCATCCGCGAGGGGGGCAAGCGCTCGGTCTGCACGCCGCGCGAGGCACCAGGTCCCGCGTGATGGCCGCCGCGGCGGCGCGCGCCGAGACAAGTCCTGGCCCGGTCGCGATCGTGGCCGGAGCCGGTCGGCTGCCGCTCCTCATCGCCGCCGCCCTCGATCAGGCCGGGCGCTCCTGCCGCGTGCTCGCGATCCGGGGCTTCGCCGATCCGGCGACCCGGCGGCGGGCCGATGCCACGGTCGACCTCCTCGACGTGCGCGGCGCCCTCGATACCCTGTGCGCCTGGGCGCCCGCCGGCGTGACGCTCGCTGGCGCCGTGGCGCGGCCGAGCCCGGCCGCCCTGCTCAACACGCTCGCCGCCTATCGCAACCGCGACGCCCTTCGCTCGCTGGCCTCGGGCGGCGACGACCACCTGCTGCGCGGCGTCCTCGCACTGCTGGAGGAGCATGGCCTGCAGGTGCTGGGCGTGCGCGACCTGGCACCCGGGCTGATGGCGCCAGAGGGCCGCCTCGGTGCGCTTGCTCCGGACGAGGCGGCCGAGGCCTCGGTCGAAGCCGGCCGGGCGCTGCTCGCCAGCCTGTCGCCGCACGATGTCGGCCAGGCCGCCGTGGTGGCGAGCCGGCGGGTGCTGGCGGTCGAGGGACCGGAGGGCACCGACCGGATGCTGGCCCGCGCCCGGGCGCTCGCCCGCCGTCCCTTCGGCCTCGGGCGTCCGCCCGCCGGGATGGTGCTGGTGAAGCGCGCGAAGGACGGTCAGGACCTCCGCGTCGACCTGCCGGCGATCGGCCCGCGGACGGTGACGCGCGCGGCGGAGGCCGGCTGCCTCGGCATCGCGGTCGGCTCCGGCGACACCCTGGTGCTCGACCGGGCGGAGACGGTGGCGCTCGCCGACCGCCTCGGCCTCTTCCTCCTCGGCCTGCCGCCCGATCCGGAGCCCTCCCGTTGAGCGAGCGTCACGACACGCAACGCCCCCTCGCGATCTGGCTGGTGGCCGGCGAGGAATCCGGCGACCAGCTCGGCGCCAAGCTGATCCGCTCGCTGCGCGCCCTCTCGGACCGACCGCTCGCGCTTGCCGGCGTCGGCGGCGACGCGATGGCGGCGGAGGGGATGGAGTCGCTGTTCCCGCTCGAGGACGTGGCGGTGATCGGCTACCTCGCGGTGGCGGCGCGGATCCGCCTCTTGATGCGGCGCATCCGCCAGACCGTGCGGGCCTGCGTGGCGGCCCGTCCCGACGTCCTCGTCATCATCGACAGCCCGGGCTTCACCCATGCGGTGGCGAGCCGGGTGCGCCGGCAGCTACCGGATCTCCCCGTGGTCGATTACGTCAGCCCGAGCGTCTGGGCCTGGCGCCCGTGGCGGGCGAAGACCATGCGGGGCTACATCGACCACGTCCTCGCCCTGCTGCCGTTCGAGCCCGACGCCCATCGCCGCCTCGGCGGTCCGGCCTGCACCTATGTCGGCCACCCGCTGATCGAGCGCTTGAGCGAGTTGAGGCCCGGCCCCGCCGAGAGGGAGGCTCGCACGAGCCCCGCCCCGGTTCTCGCGGTGCTGCCGGGCTCGCGCCGCACCGAGATCGAGCGGCTGATGCCGATCTTCGGCGCCGCTCTCGCCAGGGTTCGGGCCCAGGGCCACGCCTTCACGGTCGAGCTGCCGGCGGTGACGCGCCACCGGGCCCTGATCGAGCGCCTCTCGGCCTCCTGGCCCGTGTCCCCGCGCCTGATCGACGGCGAGGCCGACAAGCTCGCGACCTTCCGGCGCGCCCGGGCGGCGCTCGCCGCCTCCGGCACCGTGACGCTCGAACTGGCGCTCGCCGGCGTGCCGATGGTGGTGGCCTATCAGGTGCCGAAGATCGAGGAGGTGATCGTGCGCCGCCTGATCCAGGTACCGACGATCGTGCTGCCGAACCTGATCCTGGGCGAGAACGCGATCCCCGAGCTGATCCAGGCCGACTGCACGCCGGAGCGCCTGGCAGCGGCGCTCGCCCCCCTGCTGCCCGAGGGACCGACCCGGGCGGCGCAGGAGGCGGCGCTCGCCCGCCTCGACGCCACGATGCGGCTGCCCGACGGCGACGACCCGAGCCGCAGCGCGGCCCGGATCGTACTGGCGGCGGCCGACCGACGCTCCCTTAGCGGTTCTTGAGATAGTCGAGCATCGTCCCGGCATCCGAGACCTTGAGGCCGACTCCGGGCGGGTCGTCGCGAAAGCCGGGCTCGACGAACATCGTCCGGATCGTGCCGTCCTCGACGTGCATGGAGTAGCGCCAGCTTCTCATCCCCATGCCCTGGCGGCCGCGCTTGACCAGCATGCCCATCTGGCGCGTGAAGTCGGCGTTGCCGTCGGGCAGCATGAACACCTTCTCGATGCTCTTGAACCGGGCCCACTGGAACATCACGAAAGCGTCGTTGACCGAGAGGCAGATCACCTGATCGATGCCGAGCGCAGCGAAATCGTCGGCATGCTGCTCGTAGCCCGGCAGGTGGTCGTCCGAGCAGGCCGGCGTGAAGGCGCCGGGCAGGGCGAACAGCACGACGTTGCGGCCGCCGAACACCTCGGCGGAGGTGAGGTCCTTCCACTCGAACGGGTTGGGGCCGCCGAGGGCGTCGTTCCTGACGCGGGTGTGGAAGGTCACGTCCGGGACGGTGGCGGGCTGCATCGAAACCTCGCGGAAAAAGGGAATCGCGGGCAAGCGAAACGGGCGCCAGGAAACTAGCCCCGCGGCCGGCCTGCCGTCACGGCAAAAAATCGCTTGCGGCGTGCGGCGGGCCGGGAGCGGATGCGCGGCCCGTTCACACGCCGCTTGGCCACCGAGGCGCAGACCAGGCAGCTATTCGGAGTCGTGGCCGCGTCGCCCCCGCGTGACGAGCTCGTGACGAGCTCGTGACGAGGTTGATGCTCCTGTTCGATTATTTCTCGATATCATTTGTTCCATCGTAGCACCGCGACAAAGTCGCACTCCTGAAAATCGTGCACTATCCTTTGGCGTCGGTTGATCTTTGTGACCGGTGCCTATCTGCTCCCGGGTGACTGAAGCCGGACCGCGATGCCGCGTGGCTCAGCCAGCGGCATGGGGGCGTCGGATGGCGGAAATCTCGGAGAAGCCGGATCTCGGCGGCCTTGGGCCGGCCGTGACCGCGCGCGGCCCCGGCGCCGTCCGCGACACCCACTCCGACATCTTCTTCGCCGCCGTCGAGACGACGCGGATGCCGATGATCGTCACCGATCCGCACCAGCCGGACAATCCGATCGTCTTCGCCAACCAGGCCTTCCTGCGCATGACCGGCTACACGCCGGACGAGCTGGTCGGCACCAATTGCCGCTTCCTGCAAGGCCCCGAGACCGACCGCGAGACGGTGGCGGAGGTGCGGCGCGCCATCGCCGAGCGCAAGGAGATCGCCACCGAGATCCTGAACTACCGCAAGGACGGCTCGACGTTCTGGAACGCGCTGTTCATCTCGCCGGTCTACGACAAGAAGGGCGAGCTCGTTTACTTCTTCGGTTCGCAGCTCGACGTGTCGCGCCGGCGCGACGCCGAGCAGGCCCTGCACCAGGCCCAGAAGATGGAGGCCCTGGGGCAGCTCACCGGCGGCATCGCCCATGACTTCAACAACCTGCTCCAGGTCATCGGCGGCTATACCGACGTGGTGCTGGCTTTGGCCGAGCACCCGCAGGTCGACGCGACCCGGCTGATGGGGGCGGGCGAGGCGATCCGCGCCGCGACCGACCGGGCCGCCCGGCTCACCCATCAGCTGCTCGCCTTCGCCCGCAAGCAGCGCCTCGACGGACGGGCGGTGAACCTCAACAACCTCGTGCGCAGCATGAACGAGATCACCGGGCGCACCCTCGGCGATCACGTCGTCGTGCGCACCGAGCTGGCGCCGGATCTGTGGAACTGCCGCATCGATCCGACCCAGGCCGAGGTGGCCCTGCTCAACGTGCTGCTCAACGCCCGCGACGCGATGCCGGGCGGCGGCACGGTGACGATCAGGACCGAGAACCTGACCATCGACGACGAGATGGCCCTGATGCTGATGGTGCGGCCGGGGCCCTACGCGGTGGTGCAGATGCAGGATACCGGCCTCGGCATGCCGCCGGAGATCCTGGCGCGGGTGATGGAGCCGTTCTTCACCACCAAGGAGGAGGGGCGCGGCACGGGCCTCGGCCTCGCCATGGTGTACGGCTTCGCCAAGCAATCCGGCGGCACGGTGCGGATCACCTCCGAGGTCGGCTCCGGCACCACCGTGCGCCTGCTCTTCCCGGCCACCGACCAGGCCGTCGCCGCCGAGCGCCGCCCGGCGCCGCGGGCCACCGACCGGACCGGCACCGAGACGATCCTGGTGGTCGACGACCGCCCGGACGTCGCCGAGACCGCCCGGGTGATCCTGGACGATTTCGGCTACACGGTGCTCGTCGCCCACGGCGCCGAGGAGGCGCTGGAGATGCTCGATGCCAGCGGCAAGGTCGACCTGCTGTTCTCCGACCTGATCATGCCCGGCGCCATGAACGGCGTGCTCCTCGCCCGCGCCGCCCGCGAGCGCCAGCCGCGGATCAGGGTGCTGCTGACCACCGGCTACGCCGAGGCCTCGCTGGAGCGCACCGATGCCGGCGGCAGCGAGTTCGAGATCCTGAACAAGCCCTACCGGCGGATGGAGCTGGCGCGGCGGGTGCGGCTGACGCTCGACGGGCCGACGGGGGTGGGATGAGCAGGCGGGATCCCGTCCACGAGAAGGTGGGCCCGGCGCGATGCCGGGCACGTCCTTCGCTCGGATCGTCTCCTTCTCAGAGCACCTTGCCGAGATAGACCGCGACGCCGCCCCTGAACGGCTCCTCGCGCTCGACGGCGAAGCCCGCCCGCCGGTAGAATTCGACATTGCCGGCGAAGGCCTGGTTCGTCACCAGCCTCATCATCGTGTGCCCGAGCGCGCGCCCATCATCCTCCGCCCGTTGCAGCATCCAGCGACCGAGCCCCTGCCCGCGACGCGCCGGCGCCACCGCGAGGTTCTCGACCCAGAGATGATCGGCGCGCGGGATCGTCTCGATCAAGGCCAGGAGCGAACCGTCCCGTTCCAGCAGGCCGAAGCGATTCACGCGGACCGCGAGCGCGTAATCGGCGATCATCGGCACGGGCTCCCGGCCGATGACCGGGATCCACTTGGCGTAGGCGGCCCTCACCAGCGCCTCGATCCGGGGCACGTCTTCCTTCGTGGCGGACCGCAGCGTGCCGGGTGCGCGTCCAGCCGGATCCGTCGCGACAGCCGTCACCTCGACTTCGACCAGCGCGTCCGGACGCGCCAGACCCGCAACGACGATGACGGTCACGGCAGCGGGCGCATCGGAGGCCCAGCGTGCCCGACGCACCTGTCCGAGCATCGGCAGGTCGCCGGCGCGGGTCAGGAAGAACGTCGCCCTGGCGACGTCGGCCAGCCCCATTCCGGCAGCAGCGAGCAGCGCCTCGACGTTGTCCATCGCCTGGCCCAGCTGATCGGCGAAGTCCTCGTGCATCCGCCCGTCCGGCGCGACGCCGAACTGTCCGGAGACGAACAGGGTACGGCCGGTCGAAGCCTGGCGGGCATGGGTGTAGATCGTGCGGAACGGCTCCGGCACGGTCCAGATGGTCGGCGGATTGAGAATCGTCACGGTCGTTCGCCCTGCTTGCGCCCCGGCCCCGAGAGATCGGGCTCCACCGCACGGGGCAGGTGACGCCCCGCCGCGCTCACGGCCGCGAGGCTCGGGAAGACGCGATCTGGTGTGGGTTGCCAAGCGAGCGGCGCGAGGGCCGCTCAAGCTGGCGAGGAGCTACACGCCCCCGTCACGCCGACCGCGTCGAACGCGGCGTCGGTCTCGGACGGTCATCGTCGGGCGGGACGGGCTCATGCAGCGACGCTAAGAGCAATCTCACCCAAGGGCAACAAGAAAGCGCATCGGGAACCTGAGGGACCTGCGTCGGGGGTCCCCTCCGCCGTCACGGGCGTCACGCCCGTGCTCGCGCGCACCACGATCGGCTCCCGCCTTCATCGGCGACGCACTCGATCCGCCCATGCTCAGAAATTGTAGCCGACGCGCAGGCGCATCTGGTGCCGATCGAAGCTCGACAGGTCGAGAGGGCCTGGCTCGTCCGAAGCGCGGCCCGCGACCTGGAAACTCCAGGTGAACGAGGCCCAGGCCTGCGGCGAGAGGGTCGTGTAGAGTGTCGGCCCGAGATAGACCGCCTCCCCGGCGAGCCGGTCGAGCGCCAGGCCCTCGTAGGTCCGGGCGTAGCGCGCCTCAGCCCCGACGAAGAGGCCGGGCCGGGCCTGATAGGCCAGGGCGGCGGACGCCTCGATCCCCGATCCCAGCACGCGCTCGTCCAGGGCCGTCAGCCGTGTGGTCGAGAAGGCGAAGCCCAGGTTGACCGCCGCCACCAGCTTGCCGGGGATCAGTTCGCGGTCGGCCAGGAGGCCGACATCGGTACCGAAGCTGCGCGCGGGCGCACCCGAGCCGCCGTCGACGGTGCCGTAAGCGGGCACGATGCTGAGCGTGAGGCCGAACGGGGCGGTGCGGCGGTCCAGCAGGCGGAGGCGCGTTTCGAGGAAGCCGCCGTTGAAGCCGCCCGTGGTCCGGGCCGGATCGCCGGGGGCACCGATGTCGTAGGCATTGAAGGTGACGCCCGGCGCGAGGCGGAAATCGTTGGTCAGCGGCATCTTCAGGGCGAGGCCGCTATCGATCGCCAGGAAGCGGCCGAGGCGCTTGCCGAGCCGCCCGCTCGTCTCCCATTCCAGCTCCGCCTCGCCCGGTACGCCGAGGTCGCTGCCCTCGGTGAAGCCGAACAGGTGCTCGCTGTCGATGTCGCCGGGTGTCAGGTTCTCGGCGGCGGTGGGGAGGGATTGGGCCCGGAGGGAGGAGGCGCCCTGCCCTGCCGCGAGGCAGGCCAGAACGATGCCGGTGGCGCGGCACGAGAGCGAGGAACGGGCGTAGCGCATCGCAACGGCTCATCATTATAGCTGTTGCTATATCTGATAGATGCAGCCATTTGGCCCGTCAACGGCTCGGCCCAGCTGCGGTCGGTCGTGGTGTCATCCCGGTCCGCGCAGGCCTCCGCGAAAAAACGGGGACGCGTGATCGTTCCCTGACACCGCTCCCACGGCCCGAGTCTCTGGCCCACCATCAAGATCCGTCCAGTCCCCTGCGACGCCGAGCAAGTGCTGACGGAATGCCGCATGACGGTGCGTACAGTCTCCCGATTCGATCAGGAACCCGCCTTCGCATCATTTGTTATCGCCGCATCCACCGCGGCGTGCCGCAGATCATGGGAGATACGATAATGGCGGACAAGAAGCAGCAGTCTCAGTCGACCAATACTGACCATACCCGCCACAATCACAAGAATCCCGATGCGCCGAATCAGGGTACCGTGCAGCATTCGGATGACGGCCGCCTGAAGGAGAACCGCGAGAAGGGTATCCATCGCGGCGACAAGGAGTGAGCTTCTCCTCTGACAGGGAACGGGAGGGCCGCCGCGAGGCGGCCCTCTTCTTTTTATCCCTCGGCCACCGGCCGGCCGTTGCGCCAGGGGCGCAAGGGGCCGGGAATGCGGAAGTCGCGCGGCACCGCAAAGTCGCGGGCGGCGCCGTGGGCGGCGGCGAGGCCACGGGGGAAGCCGCTGCGGTTGTGGTACTCGTAAGTCCCGCGAGGCGCCGGACGCTTGTCGGCCGTGAGGCCCTGGGCGCAGACGATGTCGGCGAGGGTGACGCCGGCGACCGCGGCGGTGGCGAGCGCCAGGGTGCCGGCGCGGGGGTTGTCGCCCTCGAAGCCGGTCGCCAGGGTAGCCAGATCCACAGCGTCGCCCGCGACCCGTCCCCAGATCCACGGCGTCGGATCGTGGCTCATCAGGATCGCGGCGCCGGTCGCGACCTCGCGGACCCCGTAGGCCTGGACCAGGGTCTCGCGGCCCTGCAAGCCCAGGGCCCGGCAGAGGGCGCGGGGCGCCAGGATCTCGGCGAGGCCGAGCCCGATCGAGAACCAGCCGAGGCCGCGGGCGAGGGCGTCGTGCGTGGCGCGCGCGCGGGGGTCGACGGTGCGTTGCATGGCTGGGTTATTCATGGCCGGATCATCACCTTGATGCAGCCGTCCTGCTTGTCCCGGAACGTCCGGTACATCTCCGGCCCCTGCTCCAGACCCACCGTGTGGGTGATGACGAAGGACGGGTCGATCTGCCCCTCCTCGATCCGCCGCAACAGGTCGCCGGTCCAGCGGTTGACGTGGGTCTGGCCCATCCGGAAGGTGAGCCCCTTGTTCATCGCCGCGCCGAACGGCACCTTGTCGATCAGGCCACCATAGACGCCGGGGATCGACAGCACGCCGGCCGGGCGGCAGACCATGATCATCTGGCGCAGCACGTGCGGCCGGTCGCTCTCCAGCATCACCGCCTGCTTGGCGCGGTCGTAGATCGCATCGAGCGAGGTGGTGGCGTGGGCCTCCATCCCGACCGAATCGATGCACTTCTCCGGGCCCTTGCCGTCGGTCATGTCGTTGAGCTTGGCGACGACGTTCGATTCTTGCGTGAGATCGATCGTCTCGGCGCCGCCGGCTCGGGCCATGGTGAGGCGCTCCGGCACCCGGTCGATGGCGATGACGCGCTTGGCTCCGAGCAGGATCGCCGAGCGGATCGCCATCTGGCCGACCGGGCCGCAGCCCCAGATCGCCACCGTGTCCTCCGGCTGGATGTCGCACTGCACCGCCGCCTGCCAGCCGGTCGGGAAGATGTCGGAGAGGAAGAGGAGCTTCTCGTCCGGAATGCCCTTCGGCACCTTGATGTGGGTGGCGTCGGCGAAGGGCACCCGCAGGTACTCGGCCTGCCCGCCGGCATAGCCCCCGGTGAGATGGGTGTAGCCGAACAGGCCCGCGGTGGTGTGGCCGAAGGCGGCATCCGCCAGCTTCTTGTTCCGGTTCGAGCGCTCGCAGACCGAGAAGTTGCCGCGCTTACATTGGTCGCACTGGCCGCAGATGATGGTGAACGGCACCACGATCCGGTCGCCGACCTTGAGCGCCTTGTTGTCCCGGCCGACCTCGACCACCTCGCCCATGGTCTCGTGGCCCATGATGTCGCCCGACTTCATCCCAGGCATGAAGTGGTCGTAGAGGTGCAGGTCGGAGCCGCAGATGGCGCAGGAGGTCACCTTGATGATCGCGTCGCGCCCATCCTCGATCGTCGGATCGGGAACCGTGTCGCAGCGGATATCCGCAGTGCCGTGCCAGACGAGGGCTTTCATGGCTGATCGGTCTCCGAGGCTCTCGTGCCGCGGACGGGCCGGGACTGGCTTTCCGCGCGCACGGACCGTCCTCCGGCCGGGATATACATACTCCCTACCGGTAGTCGGCGTTGTTCGGACAACCGATCAGTGTCGGGGCTGTTCCTTGAACGATGCCGCGCCGCTCAGCGCGGACGAGGTGCGGCGCCGCCGCGGCGCAGCTCCAGGGTCGCCCAGCCCTCGATCAGGCGGCGCCGGCGCAGGCGGAACCCTTGAGCGGCATAGGCCGAGAGCACGCCCGGCACGTCGCGGGGGATCAGGCCGGAGAGCACCAGGGTACCGTCCGTCGCCACCGCGCGGGCGAGGCTCGGCGCGAGCCCCCTCAGTGGCCGAGCCAGGATGTTGGCAAAGACGAGGTCGAAGGCCCGGGTGTGGCGGGCAAGCGGGTGGCGCAGGCCCGGCGCCTCGTAGAAGGCCATCAGGTTGGCGAGCCCATTGAAGGCCGCGTTGGTGCGGGCGGTCGCCACCGCCTCCGGGTCGAGGTCGCCGGCGACGACTGTGGTGTGCAGGAGGCGTGCGGCGGCGAGCCCCAGGATGCCGGTGCCGGTGCCGACGTCGAGGACGCGGTGAGGGCGCCGCCTTTTCACCTCGTCGACGAGGGCGAGGAGGCAGCCGAGCGTGGTGCCGTGGTGCCCGGTACCGAAGGCGAGCGCCGCCTCGATCTCGATCGGCAGGTCGTTGGGCTGGACCCGTTCGCGGTCGTGCGAGCCGTGAACCAGGATGCGCCCGGCCCGTACTGGCTTCAGCCCCTCGAGGGAGGCGCGAACCCAGTCCTGCTGGTCGATCGCCGCGAAGGTGGCCTCGTCGGCGGCGTCCCCGAGAATCGGGCGGATCAGCTCGCGCACCGCCTCCTCGTCGGGCTCCTCGGAGAAATAAGCCTCGAGGTGCCAGGTCTTGCCGTCCTCGGCCTCGAAGGCCGCGACCGCGGTCTCGGTCGGGTCGAAGACCTCGCCGATCAGGTCGGTCATGGCGCGGGCCGCGCGCTCGTTCGTGTCGAGACGCAGCACGTGGGTCGGGCGGTGGGGCGGCAGGCCTTCGAGCATGCCCGCGCCAATAGCATCCGCACCGGCCGCCGTCACCGCCCCGTCACGTCCGCGCGGCATCTCTCTCGCCGCGCGACACGCCCTACCGCCTCGCACCATGTGGCAACGGCGACGCGGCCGGCCTGTCGCAAGGGAACTTCGCCCGTCCCCGTGGAACCGGCGCGACCGATCGGCGTTCACAGCGGCGCCGGTCGCCAGAAGCCGGCCGTTGAAGGATCGTACGATGCGTACCCGAGTTCGCGAGCAGTTTCGGCCGGATGCGTGCGCCGGGCCGGCTCAGGCTCCCGTGCGGGAACTCCCCGTCCTGCGGGACCCCCATCGGCGCCGCGCGGCGCCGCTCACCGCCGAGGATACGGCCCTGCCGGGCCGCATGCTCGTTCTGCTCAGCCGGCTGCACCGGAGCGAGATGCAGCTGAAGGCCGACGCGGAGGCCGCCAGTCCGCAGGGCGCCTGAGCCCGATTCGGCCTCCACATGGCTTCGGGCGACCGCACCGCGATCTCCCGAAGCTATCGACCCGGATCGGGTCCGGGCCTCAAGCGTCCAAAGGCTCACGCACCCAGGCGCGAGCCCAGGCGGGCATCCGGCACGTAGCCGCGGTTCCAGGTCGGGCTGATCACCACCTCGTTCAGGCAGACGTGCTTCGGGCGCGTCGCCACGAACAGGATCAGTGCCGCCATGTCGTCGGGCTGGAGCATGCGGGCCCGGTCCTCGGCGCTCACCGGCACGGGCCGCTTGTCGAGGATCGGGGTCGCGACCTCGGCCGGGCACAGCACCGTCGAGCGGATGCCGTTGACGCATTCCTCCATGTTGATGCTGTGGCTCATCGCCACCACGGCGTGCTTGGCCGCCGTGTAGGCCGGCCCGCTGACCGGGCTGACGTAGCGCCCGGCCCAGGAGGCGGTGTGGATCAGGACGCCGTCGCCCTGCTGGCGCATCAGCGGCAGCACCGCGAGCGAGGCATAGAAGGCGCTCGACAGGTTGGCGGCGATGACCGCCTGCGCGCCGTCCGGCGACAGGGCGTCCCAGCGCCGCTCGCGCACGTTGCTGCCGGCATTGCTCACCAGCACGTCGAGCCGGCCGAACCGCGCGGCGATCCCATCGACGATGGCCTTGATGCGATTCGCATCCGTGACGTCACCGGGCTCGACCACGGCCTCAGCTCCGGACGCCGCGATGCGCGCGGCCAGGGCCCGCAGCGGCTCCTCCCGGCGCCCGGTCAGCACCACCCGGGCCCCTGCTCCCGCAAGGGCGAGCGCCGCCGCCTCGCCGATGCCGCTGCCCGCGCCCGTCACCCAGGCGACCTTGCCGGCCAGATCCTGCGTCATGTTCCAACTCCTCCCGGTTCCGCGGCGGTCCTCCCGCCCGTGCACAGGGTCGGGGACCGTCCGTCGCACTCGTCTTCCAAGTTACGACGGCGCCGCGCAAGAGCGGTCCTCGGGGGAGCGGGCGGCTCTACGCACAGCTCTCCGCGATCAGACGGCGCAGGAAGGCGGCACAGTCGGCGAGCTCGGCCCTCTCGACATACTCGTCGGCCTTGTGGGCGCGGGCGATGTCGCCGGGGCCGATCACCACCGAGGGGATGTCGCCGAGGCTCTGGAACAGGCCGGCCTCGGTGCCGTACGAGACCTTGGCGTGGGCGTTGCGGCCGGCGAGGCGCTTGGCCAGGGTGACGAGGGGCGCGTCGGGCGCGATGTCGAGGCCCGGATAGTCGATCACCGGCTCGACCGTGAGGCCGCAGCCGGGATCGCGCGCCTGCATCTCCGGCGCCAGAACGTCGCGGGCGTAAGCGAGCACCGTGTCGGCGAGGGCGCGGGGATCGTCGGCGGCGATCGCCCGGAACTCGAACCCGACGGTGCAACGGTCGGGCACGATGTTGAGGGCGGTGCCGCCCTGGACCAGGGCGGTGAGCCCGGTCGTGTGGGGCACGTCGTAGAGGTCGTCGCGGGCGCCGTCGCGGGCGAGATCCTCGGCGGTGAGCCGCACCCGGTCGATGAAGCGCGCCGCGTACTCGACGGCGTTGACCCCCGTAGGCGCCAGCGCCGAGTGGCAGGCGCGGCCCCGGAACGTGGCCTTCGCGCCGTACTTGCCCTTGTGGCCGATCACCACCGCCATGCCGGTCGGCTCGCCGACGAAGCAGCCGAGGGGCTCGACACCCCGCTCCCGGATGTGGGCGATGAGCGGCCGGACGCCGAGGCAGCCGATCTCCTCGTCGTAGGAGATGGCGAGGTGCAGCGGGCGGGTGAGCGGGGCCGCCGCCATCTCGGGCAGGAGCGCCAGGCAGACGGCGAGGAAGCCCTTCATGTCCGAGGTGCCGCGGCCGTAGAGGCGCCCGTCGATGTCGGTGAGCCGGAACGGGTCGTGGGTCCAGTCCTGGCCCTCCACCGGCACCACGTCGCTGTGGCCCGACAGCACGTAACCCGGCCGGTCGGCCGGCCCGACGGTGACCCACAGGGCCGCCTTCTGCCCCGTCGCGTCCACGACCCTCTCGACCGCGGCGCCGTGGTGACGGCAATACGCCTCGACGTGATCGACGAGGGGCAGATTGCTCGCCGAGCTGACCGTCTCGAAGCCCACGAGGGTGGCGAGGATGTCCGTGATGGCGGACAGCGTGGTGTCGGGGGCCTTGAGGTTGGAAGACGTCATGGGAAGCGTGCGGGCCTGACCGGGGTGATGCGAGAAATGCGACCCCGCGAGGCTTGCAGGGCCGATGCCACCACGCGGCGGGCGGCTCTTCCCTTATGCCGCGTTACGGCGCCGGCGGACAGCGGGCCGGCCCGATCCGACGCTCTACTCGGACAGGTCCAGGAAATGCCGCCCGTCCCGGTCGTCGATCTCGATGATCCAGAGGTCGGAATCGAACCGGATCTCCCGGGCGAGCCGCGCCTCGACGTCCGGAGGCAGGGCCTCGCGCATCAAGCTCTCGAAGCGGCGGCCGCCCTCCTCCATTCCCTCGAACAGGGCCTGGGGCGCAGGGCCGTAGAGGTCGGCGCGTCCGTCGAGGCGGTCGACCTTCACGAAGATCGCCCCTGCCTCCGGCGCGCCGCGGCGGCGCTGCACGGCGCTCACCCCCTCGACGGCGCAGCGGCGCAAATGGGCGGCGACCCAGAAATCGGAGCGCAGGCGTGCCATCGGGCGGGGCGTCCTCGAGGATGTCCGGTCGTCGTCGGTCCCTCATAGGACAGCGCCCGATCGCGGGGCAATCGGGCGCTGCATCGAACCGTGACTGGCATGCGGACCGGGCTCAGGATGCCCGCGCGGCCCCGTCGACCTCGGCCACGTCGGCCCTCTCGCGCCAATCCTCTACGCCGTGCTGGCGCGCGAAGCGCAAGGCGGCGGCGCGGACCGCCCGCTCCGGATCGCGGGCGCGGGTGATCTCCACGGTCCCGACGGTGAACGGGACCCCGAGGATCTGCTTGGCGAACAGCACGCGGTACTGCGACATCGTCCGTCTCCCTAGGCGATGGATCGCGCCGATGACGGGATTTCTTAACCGCTCCAGGCTCCCGAGGCGACCGCGCCGCGGCCATCGGCCGGGACCACGGATGAAGCACGCCTCCGTACTTCGTCCGGTTTCGCGTTTCGCCCGTCGGGGAGCCGATCGACTGCGATCGGAAAAAGGTATCGGCATGGTCTGTGCCGAAGCAAGCCAGCATGTCCGGCCCGCCTGATCCACCATGTGGTGATGATCTCCGCTAACGGAAGGTGCCTCACGGGCGTGTGATCGCGCCTTTTTGCGCAGCGAGGCGGCATGCCCGCAGGGCAGGCCTCCCGTGCGGGCAGGCCCCGTGCTGCAGCGCAAAAACCCGTTATGTCGGGCGCGCCTTCGCACGAGATCACGCTCACGCAGGACGCGCCCATGCCGCCCTTCTCCGCCGCGACCCGCCTGAGCCTCAGCCTGATCGCCGGCGGGGCGGTCGCCAACATCTATTACAACCAGCCGCTGCTCGGGCTGCTGGTCCAGGTTTTCGGCCACGACGCCTCGGTGCTGGTGCCGACCGCGACGCTCGCCGGCTACGGGCTCGGCATCCTGGGCCTCGTGCCGCTCGGCGACGCCCTGCCCCGGCGCAGCCTGATCGTCGGCCAGCTCCTGCTGCTGGCCGCGGTGCTGGTGCTGGCGGCCGCGAGCGCCAGCTTGGCCGTCCTGGTGCTGGCGAGCTTCCTGATCGGGGTGCTCTCGACCGCCGCCCAGCAGGCGGTGCCCTTCGCCGCCGAGCTGGCGCCGGATGCGGTCCGCGGCCGGATGGTCGGCCAGGTGATGACCGGCCTGCTCCTCGGCATCCTGCTCGCCCGGACCTTGAGCGGCTTCGTCGGCGCGTGGCTCGGCTGGCGGGCGGTCTTCGTCGGCGCGGCCGGGCTCTCGGTGGCGCTCGCCGGCCTCGCTTGGCTCGGGCTGCCAAAGACACCACCCGCCGCACGCCTCGGCTACGGCGCGCTGATGGGCTCGATCCTCGACCTGGTGCGCAGCCAGCCGGTGTTACGGCGGGCCGCCCTGGCGCAGGCGCTGCTGTTCGCCGCCTTCAACGCGTTCTGGACCACGCTGGCGCTCCTCGTCGAGGCGCCGCCCTTCGGGCTCGATCCCGCCGGGGCGGGCCTGTTCGGGCTGATCGGCGCGGCGGGCGCGCTCTGCGCACCCATCGCCGGGCGCTTCGCCGATACGCGCAGCCCGCGTCCGGTGCTCATCGGCGGCGCCGCGCTGACGCTGGCCGCCTTCGTGGTGTTCGGCCTGTTCGGCGGCCACTCGCTGGTCGCGCTGGCGGTCGGGGTGCTGCTCATCGACATCGGCATCAACACCGCGCTGATCGCCAACCAGACCCGGGTCTACGCCCTCGCCCCCGGCGCCCGCGGGCGGATCAACACGGTGTTCTTCACCGCGATCTTCGCCGGCGGCGCACTCGGCGCCTCGGCCGGCACGCGGGCCTTCGCCGCTGGCGGATGGCCGGCGCTCTGCGCCGTCGGCGGCGCCTTCGCGGCGGCGAGCCTGCTGGTGCCCCTGCTGGAGCCCCGCGGCCGCCCTAGATCCTGAGGCCAGCATTCCCGGCCGAGCCCGTCCCCTGTCCCGTTCCTCTGCCCATCTCCTCGCCATCGACACGATCTACCACGAGCCCGCGGTCGAGGACTTCGCCCGCGGCCGGGAGATCCTGGAGCGCTTCCCGGAGGCGCGGCGGATCGAGGTCGCCTCGCACTGGAAGATCCCGGAGTTGCACGGCAATGCCGGCTCGGTCGAGGATTGGGTGCGGATCAAGCGCTCGACCCTGGTGCTCGGGGTCAAGAAGGGTCTGACCTCGCGGCCGAACGGCCGCAGCGCCCACTTCATCGCGCCGTCGAGTTCCAACGGCTGCGCCATGGCCTGCGCCTATTGCTACGTGCCGCGCCGCAAGGGCTACGCCAACCCGATCACCCTGTTCGTCAACACCGAGGCGATCGGCCGGGCCATCACCCGCCACGCGGCCGCGCAGGGGCCGCTCCCCGCCCCCGACCAGATCGACGACCGGTACTGGGTCTACGACATCGGCGAGAATGGCGACCTGTCGGTCGACGCGCTCGCTTGCGACAGCGTGCGCGACCTCGTCGGGCTGTTTCGCGACATCCCGAACGCCAAGGCGTCCTTCGCCACCAAGTTCGTCAACCGCGACCTGCTGGCCTACGCGCCTCAGGCCAAGACCCGGATCCGCTTCTCGCTGATGCCCGAGCGCATCGCGCGGGTGGTCGACGTGCGCACCTCACCCATGCCGGAGCGGATCGCCGCGATCGACGCGTTCGTTGGGGCGGGCTACGAGGTCCACGCCAATTTCTCGCCGGTGATCCTCTACGAGGGCTGGGAGGAAGATTGGCGGGCGCTGTTCCGCGCACTCGATGCCGGCATCGGCCCGGCCGCGAAGGCGCAGCTGAAAGCCGAGATCATCTTTCTCACCCACAACGCCGCCCTGCACGACGTCAATCTGCAATGGCACCCCAAGGCCGAGGCGCTGCTGTGGCGTCCCGACATCCAGGAGACCAAGCGCTCCGAGGGCGGGATGGAGAACCTGCGCTACCGCACCGGATGGAAGGGCCGCTGGCTCGCCCGGTTCAAGGCGCTGCTCGCCGAGGAGCTGCCCTATTGCGGGGTGCGCTACGCGTTCTGACGGGCGCGCACCCGCGCCACGATGCCCGGATCAGTGGGTCCAGGGCGCAGTGCGGTTGTACTTGAAGTTGTCGGAGTAGGAGAGGCCGCGGCGCAGGGGCATCTGCGGCTCCTCGACCCGGTAGGCGATACCCTCGCGGGTCGCGTAGGCGATCGCCTCCTCCTTGGTGTCGAACTCGAGCCGCACC
Source organism: Methylobacterium frigidaeris (assembly GCF_022179185.1). Lineage (GTDB taxonomy): Bacteria > Pseudomonadota > Alphaproteobacteria > Rhizobiales > Beijerinckiaceae > Methylobacterium > Methylobacterium frigidaeris. The sequence goes on from NZ_BPQJ01000018.1 coordinate 89,417, forward strand.
TGCTGCAGCATGTCCGAGGACGAGGTCCAGCCCATCAGCGGCTCGGTCTCCCGCGGGCTCGTCTGCTCGAACTCCAGCGTCCACTGCTTGGTCCGGGCGAGGCCGGACTGGGTCGGGTCCTTGGCAGGGCGGAAGATGCGGGCGGTCGACATCGCGGGCTCTGATCCGTGGAGGTGAATGGTCGGGGCGGCCGGATTCGAACCAGCGACCCTCTGGTCCCAAACCAGATGCGCTACCAGACTGCGCTACGCCCCGACAGGCTCTAGGCCGTTGGTTCTCTAGCGTTTTAGGGCGGGGGGCGCAAGCTGGCATCCTGAACCGAATGCGAACGAGATGCCCTTGTCGGGGCTATGTCGGGACACGGATCTCCGACGAAATCACCGACGGATGTTCACGTCATGTTCGCAGTGGTAGGGATGCTTCATGGCACGCCCTACACTTCCCTCCCTACGATCCTGCTCGGCGAAGTGCGCAAGGCGCGGCTCGACCTCTTCGGCCGTTGCCCAATCTGCTATCCCAAGGCGACGATCCCAGCGATGGAAATGCCTCTACCGTACGACCTGGACATGAACGCCATCGGACATCGTATGCGGTGCACGGACTGCGGCCGGCGCGGTGGGATGGATGTCTCCCCGATAGCCAGGGGTGGGTGCGCTACCTGCGAGCGACTGGCCAAAAGGATCGGCTACCATGGTGGACTGGGATTGTTCGAGATGAGACATAACCAGCAGCGCAAGTCACGTTCTCTGTTTGATCCGATTTTTGTTGTATATTTGCTACTATTTGGTTGAATGATGCCAATGAGATTGCAACCAGCGAAATCTTTCATATGAAATTACAGTCCTCCGGGAGGACGATCGTGGCGGACTTATACACATACACGCTCAATGGGCAGCTCAGCGGAACCGGTGGAGCTTCCGCCAGGCCGATATCCGGCAATTTCAGTGTCGATTATGACACTTTTCAAATCTATAACTCTAATATAAGCATAAACGGTGTTGTTTTCAATGGAGGTATTCTGCAGAACTACAGAAATTCCGATGGTTCTACTGGATACAGGGCCTCTTTCTTAAGCTCGCCATCGAGCAATGATACAAACACGCTGGAATTTGTCTACGATCAAAAACTAGAGAACTCTTTAACAGGCGTTCGTTATATTAGAATATTTACTGATTATTCTACAGGGTCTCCCGTCAGAACGTTCACGGACCTGCAATCATCAGCGGTTCCAGCGAATAGCGTAGCTGTCTGTTTCTGCACCGGGACAAACATCTGCATCGTCCGACACGGTGCCCTGGTCAATGTCGCCGTCGAGGATCTCCAAGTTGGTGACCACGCTGTCACCGTCTCCGGCGCCCTGCGGCCGATCACCTGGATCGGGCATCGCAACCTCGACGGCGCCGGCACGGTCCTGCCGCACGATCAGCAGCCGATCCGCATCCGCGCAAGCGCCTTCGGGCCGGGCCTCCCCGCCCGCGACCTCTCGCTCTCCCCCGGCCACCCCGTCCTGGTCGGAGCCGGTGCGGACGGGGAGGGAGGCCATCTCGTGCCGGTGATGTGCCTGATCAACGGCACAACCATCACCCGCGAGCCCGCCACCTCCGTGACCTACTGGCACGTCGAACTCGATTCCCACGACATCCTGCTCGCCGAGGGCCTTCCGGCCGAGAGCTACCTCGACTGGGGCGACCGCCCCTTCTTCACGGAAGCCTCCGACCACGCCCTGCACAATCCCGATTTCGTCGTGCCGGGTCTCGCTGCCCGCTGCCGGCCGGTGGCTGTCGACGGGCCGGTGGTCGAGGCGGAGCGGGCGCGCCTGTCGGGCGTGTTCGCCGCCGCGCTCGGCGCCGATTGCGCCTGGGACCAGTCCGGGCGATTCGACTGGATCGCTGCGTAGGCCTGAACACGAAAATGCCCCGCTCGGCTGCTGCCGGCGGGGCTGAAGGCGGGGTCTCGGGTCCTGGAAGATCCGCCGGGCTAACGGGCTGGCGGTGCGGCGGGTTCCGGTCAGCGGTGCTGCCGCCCCGGTCGGACCGGCGGCGGCTCTCGCTCGTCCAGTCGCTCCAGGACCGGCACCAGCCGGCTCAGAGCGGCGGTGACCTGGTCGGCATGAGCTGCCTGATCGGCCGCCGTGTCGGCGACGATCGCGGCGGCGAGCCCCTTGATGGCGGTGGTGAGATCGGCGATCGCGATGCTGTCGTACACCGCGGCGCCGGTCGTCGCGATCTCCTGGGCCGTCTCAGGTCTGCGCCGCCTGAGCTGAGAGCCGGGGCGAGACGCGTCATCGCCGGGGCGAGACGCGTCATCGCCGGGGCGACGCGCCGCATCGCGCCGCCTTGTGGGCCGGGGCTGGTCTGGGTAAGGGCCGGGATCCGGGCCTGTTCGGCCCGCCAGAGATCCAACCGGCGATGATCGGCAAGCTGAAGGGCGTGGTGGATTCCTACGGCGAGGATTTCGTGATCCTCGACGTGCACGGCGTCGGCTACGTGGTGCATTGCTCGGCCCGCACGCTGCAGCGCCTGCCGCCCACCGGCGAGGCGGCGGAACTGGCGATCGAGACCCATGTGCGCGAGGACATGATCCGCCTCTACGGCTTCCGGGCCGATGCGGAACGCGAGTGGTTCCGCCTGCTCCAGACCGTGCAGGGCGTCGGCACGCGGGTCGCCCTCGGGGTGCTCTCGGTGATGGAGCCGGGCGACCTCGCCACCGCCATCGCCACCGGCGACAAGGGCGCGGTCGCCCGCGCCCCAGGGGTCGGCCCGCGCCTCGCCGCCCGGCTGGTGGCCGAGCTGAAGGACAAGGCCCCGGCCTTCTCGCCCGTCGATCCGGCCCTGATCCAGCTCACCGGGGCGGTGGAGGACAACACCGCGCCCCAGCCGGTGGCCGACGCGATCTCGGCGCTGGTCAATCTCGGCTATGCCCAGGTCCAGGCCTCGGCGGCGGTGGCCGCGGCGCTGAAGGGCGCCGGCGAGGGTGCGGCGGCAATGGAGGCCAAGACCCTCATCCGCCTGGGCTTGCGCGAACTGGCGCGGTGATCAGACCCTGAAGTCGAACACCGCCGCTTGGCTGCCCTTCTGTGCGCTGCCGCTCGCGCCGTAGCCGCTCGCCTGATTCTGCGCCTGCGCACCCTGCAGCTGCTTCAGGAAACTCGCGAGCAGGTCGCTGGCGCTCGAGGCCGCGTCGGTCGAGCCCGCCGCGCCGGCGTCGCCGGAGGGCGGCGGGCCGGGGGGAGGACCGCCGGCACCGCCGACGCGATCCCCACGATCTCCGTCTTGGCCGCCGCCCTTCTGCGACGACAGCAGGTTCTTGAGCGTCGTCGCCTGGTCGCTCGTCAGGGTGCCCTTCGCGACCTCGCCGCTGATGAGGTCGTCCATCCGGCTCCTGGCCTGCGCCGGGTCGAGGCGAGTGCCGTTGGTCCCTGAGCGACCGGATAGCGCCTGGTCGATGTCCTGGACCGCGCTCGTGAGCGCGCTGGCATCGGTGGCACTGAGAGACTGCCGGCCTGCTGCTGCGCCGAGATCTGGTCGAGGAGCCGCTGCTTGTGCGCGCCAGCCTTCGGCTCGACCTTGGGCGGAACGAGCGACTGGGTGGCGGCGCTGGAGGCGGAGACAGTCGTCATAGGGGGCCGGGACCTCGCGCGTGGGTGGGGACGATCCGTCATCCCCGACGCGGGTCAGCCTGCGGCCGCCGCTGCTCAAGAGATCCTTCGCGGCCGCGGGAATCGGGTTTCCGCCCGTTGCGCCGCATCGGGCCGCAACGGGCCGTTACATCTTCGCCGGATGTGTCCGCTCAGGCGGCCCGAGCCGCTGGCTGGCGCGGCACCGCCCCGGCGGCCCGCGGCAGTTCGAGGCGCACGCACAGGCCCTGCGGAATCCGGTTCTCCAGGCTGAACGTGCCACCATGCGACTGCGCTATGGCGCTTGCGATCGACAGGCCGAGGCCGAAGCCGCCGGCCTCGTTGAGGGTGCGGGCGCGGTCGCCGCGCACGAAGGGCTGGAGCATCAGAGCGCGCTCCTCCTCCGGGATGCCCGGGCCCTCGTCCAGGATCTCGACCGCGACGCGGCCCGGCCCGGCCTCGACGAGGCGCACGGTGGCGCCGCCGGCATATTTCACCGCGTTGTCGATCAGGTTGGTGAGCGCCCGCTGCAACTCGCCGGAGGAGCCACGCACCAGGGCCGGCCGCATGTCCTCGGCCCGCACCGCCTCGCCGATATCGGCGAAGCCGTCGCAGACCGTCTGCACCACCGAGGCGAGGTCGACGAGGCTCTGCCCCTCGCGGGACTGGCCGTCGCGCACGAAGGACAGCGCCGCCTCGACGAGGGCGTTCATCTGGTCGAGGTCGCGCAGGAACTGCCGGCGCAGGCTCTCGTCCTCCAGGAATTCCGCCCTGAGGCGCAGGCGGGTGATCGGGGTGCGCAGGTCGTGGCTGATCGCCGCCAGCATGTGGGTGCGGTCGTCGATCAGGCGCAGCACCCGGTCGCGCATCCGGCCCAGCGCCCGGGACACCGCCAGCACTTCCTCGGGCCCGCGCTGCGGCAGGGGCCGCGCCTCGGTGGCGGTGCCGAAGGCCTCCGCCGCCTCGGCCAGCCGTGCGAGCGGCGCGGTGAGCGCCCGCGTCGCCCAGATCGACAGGAGCGTGAGCGACAGGGCGAGGAAGACCAGGGTGATCAGCACCGCGCTGGTCAGCGGCGGGTGCGGCAGCGGCAGGGGCGGCAGGTCGGCGGTGAGCTGCAGGCCGCCCGGCCCGGCGATGCGCAGGTGCAGGGCGCCCGCCGGCGTATGCTCGGCCGCCACGCCGTAGCCCGCCCCCAGGGCAGCCCGCAGGCCGGAGATCTCCGGCACGTCGGAGCCCGGCGTGGCGGGTGCGTCCGGCGCGTCCGGGGGGAGCAGGGTGAGGTGAAGCGCCGAGGCGCTGTGGCGGGCCGCCGCCACCACGTCGGCACGGTCCTCGGCCGGCGCCGCCGCCACCATGTGGACGACGGTGACGAGGCGGTTGGCGAGCGCGTTCGGCCGCTCGTCGGAGCGGCGCAGCTCCGGTCGCAGGAGGATGAAGGCCACGGTCACGACCACGTGGGTGACCACGATCGCGGCGACTACCAGCAGGGCGAGCTGCCCGGCGATGCGGCCCGGCAGAGGCCCCTTCCCGGTCATGTCGAGACCACCTCCGGCGTGAACAGGTAGCCGCCGGAGCGAATGGTCTTGATCATCTCCGGGTTGCGGGGATCGCGCTCGATCTTCTGGCGGATGCGGCTCACCAGCACGTCGATGCTGCGCTCGAACGGCCCCGGCGCCCGCCCCTGCGTCAGGTCGAGGAGCTGGTCGCGGGAGAGCACCCGGCCCGGCCGCAGGCACATCGCGTGCAGGAGGTCGAACTCGGCCCCGGTGAGCGCCACCTGCGCGCCCTCCGGGTTGAGGAGCTGGCGCAGGCCCGCATCGAGCACGAAGCCCGCGAAGGCGTGGCGGCGCACGCCGTCGTCGTCGCGGCCCTGGGCAGCGGCGCCGCGGCGCAGGATCGCGCGGATGCGGGCGAGCAGCTCGCGCGGGTTGAAGGGCTTGGCCAGGTAGTCGTCGGCCCCGATCTCGAGCCCGACGATCCGGTCGATCTCCTCGCTCTTCGCCGTGAGCATCAGGATCGGCATGCCGGAGGAGGCGCGCAGGCGCCGGCAGATCGACAGCCCGTCCTCGCCCGGCAGCATCAGGTCGAGCACGATCAGGTCGACGCGGGAATCGGCCAGCAGCCGGTCCATCTCGCGGCCGTCGCCGGCGATCGAGACCCGGCAATCGTTGCCGCGGAGATAGCGGGCGACCAGCGTGCTGATCTCGCGATCGTCCTCGACGATCAGGATGTGCGGTGTCGTGCTCACGGTTACGCCTTATGCCCGAGACCGGGTTTTGCTTGAAGCCGTCATTGTGCATCCGTCTGTTGCTGGACCCGGCCCTCGACACCGTCGCGCAACCGTTCCCGCCCTGGGCCGGCTCATCGCGATGGTGCCGCATTTTCGCGCGATGGGGAGCCAGGACCGGGGCCCATTCCGCCACGAAATGCATTAGGGCTGTGCATCAGGACCAGCCCCGGAGGATCCTCCCATGCAGCAGAACCGCTTGTTCGACGACTTCGCCCGCCTGATGACCGACGCCGCCGGTGCGGCCCAGGGCGTGCGCCGCGAGGCCGAGACCATGGTCAAGGCGCAGATCGAGCGCATGCTGCGGGACATGGACGTGGCCACCCGCGAGGAGGTGGAGGTGCTGCGCGACCTCGTCGCGTCCCTGCGCGCCCAGAACGACGCGCTGGCGACCCGCGTCGCGGCGCTCGAGGCGGCTCCTGCCGAGACCAAGCCTGCCGGTGCCAAGGCCAAGGGTGGGGCAGCCGGGGCGGCGCCCGGCGGCACGGCGACGGCCTGACGCCTCGCCCGGGCGCGCCCCGCTTGTGCACAGGAAGCTTCGGTGGATAGCCGGCGGTGCGCCCCCGCCGCCGCGGCTTTCCGCTTTGAGTCCCTGGACTCGCCCGGGCTATAGTGGGTCACGCCCTGATTCGCAGCCGCTCTGGGGAGACAAGTCGGAACATAAGCTTTTCGCCTGCACGTCCTGACCGTGCCCGGGTCGCGATCTGCCTTGAAGACGACACTCGCCGCGTTCGCTGACGCAGCTGTTTCCCGCTCGGACGAGCCAAACTTGGATCGCCATGACCCAGCTCAACATCGACGACCTGAACCGCGCCGAGCACCCGCTCGATGTCGTCGAGCGCCTCGCCTCCCTCCGGGACTGGATCTTCGATCGCGCCGAGACCGACGAGATGTCGGTCGCGGTGGCCGGTCAATGGGCCGAGTACCACGTCGCCTTCACGTGGATCGAGGATGTGGAGGCCCTGCACATCGCCTCCGCCTTCGACCTGAAGGTGCCGGAGCGTCGGCGCAACGAGGTGCTGCGGCTCGTCTCGCTCGTCAACGAGCAGCTCTGGGTCGGCCATTTCGACCTCTGGAACAGCGAGCACGTGGTGATGTTCCGCCACGCGCTGCTGCTCACCGGCGGCGCCGAGCCGACGCACGGCCAGTGCGAGACCATGCTGAAGACTGCGGTCGAGGCCTGCGAGCGCTACTTCCAGGCGTTCCAGTTCGTGATCTGGGCTGGCAAGAGCGCCCGCGAGGCGCTCGACGCGGTCCTGTTCGAGACCGAGGGCGAGGCGTGAGCGGGCAGATCGCCGGGACGTCCGGGCTTCTGCCGGCCTCGCTGATCCTGGTCGGCGCCGGCAAGATGGGCGGGGCGATGCTGGAAGGCTGGCTCGCCGACGGGCTGCCGGGCGAGAGCGTCGCCGTCGTCGACCCCAACCCCGCCCCCGCCATGGTGGCGCTCTGCGCCGCGCACGGCATCGCCCTCAATCCGGCGGCGCCGGCCGAACCGGAGGCCCTGGTTCTGGCGATCAAGCCGCAAGGGCTGGACACGGCCGCGGCGACGGTGGCGCCGCTCGCCGGGCCGGGCACCGTCGTGGTCTCGGTGCTGGCCGGCAAGACCATCGCCAACCTGAAGGACCGCCTGCCCCGCGCCCGCGCGGTCGTGCGGGCGATGCCGAACCTGCCGGCGAGCATCCGCCGGGGCGCCACGGGGGCCGCGGCCTCGCCCGAGACCAGCGAGGACCAGCGCCGCACCGCCCACGCGCTCCTCTCCGGCATCGGCCTCGTCGAGTGGCTGGACAGCGAGGACCTGATCGACGCCGTGACGGCGGTCTCGGGCTCCGGCCCGGCCTACGTCTTCCTGATGGCCGAGGCCCTGGCCGCCGCCGGCGTCGCCGCCGGGCTGCCGGCCGAGGTGGCGGCGCGCCTCGCCCGCCAGACCGTGGCGGGGGCGGGCGAGCTCCTGGGGCGGAGCCCCGAGGAACCGGCGACCCTGCGCCAGAACGTGACCTCGCCGGGCGGCACCACCGCGGCGGCCCTCGGGGTTCTGATGGCCGAGGAGGGCTTGAGCCCCCTGATGCGCGCGGCCGTGGCGGCGGCGAAACGCCGGGCCGGGGAACTGGCGGGCTGATCGCAGCGCGACGCGAGATCACCGGCACGTCACCCGAGCGCGTCGCCGCGGCCCCCTGCCCGGCGCGCGGGGCGATGCCTAGATAGGCGGTCGAGGCGGGCGATCCGCCTCGGGGAGGTGCGACGCGTGCTTCCCTTCTCGCCTCAACGGTATCGGAGCGTCCATCCATGGCCCGCACCCCCAAGGCGTCCGACGGCACGACGTCCGGCGAGCAGCACGGCGCCGGCAGTGAGCCGGAGGCCACCCGCCTGCCGCCGCGGGAGGCGATTGTCGAGGCGCTGATGCGCCTTGCCGCCGAGCAGCCCTGGAACGACATCGAGATCACCGACATCGCCCGCGAGGCCGGAGTGAGCCTGGGCGAGTTCCGCGACGCCTATCCGTCGAAGGGCGCGGTGCTCGGCGGCTTCTCGCGCATGATCGACAAGCAGGTGCTCGAGGGCGCCAGCGACGACCTCGACGAGGAGCCGACCCGCGAGCGGCTGTTCGACGTGCTGATGCGCCGCCTCGACGCGATGGACCCCTACAAGCCGGCCTTGCGCCGTATCGCCTTCGCGTTGCGCGGCGACCCGTTGTCGCTCGCCGCCCTCAACCAGGTCGCACTCAACTCGCAGCGCTTCATGCTGGCCTCGGCCGGCATCAGCACCGAGGGACCGCTCGGCCGCGTCAAGCTCCAGGGCGTGGTGATCGCCTTCGCGCGGGTGATGGAGGTGTGGCTCGAGGACGACGATCCGGCACTGGCCCGCACCATGGCGGCGCTCGACCGCGAGATCCGCAACGGCGAGCGCTTCATGGAGCGCGCCGAGGACGTGCGCCGCCTGACCGCGCCGTTCCGGGCCCTCGCCCAGTCCCTCGCCGATGGCGGGCGGCGCCGGCGCCGGCGCCGGGATGACCGCCAGGACGATCGCAACGAGGACGAGGGCAATCCCCTCGGGGGCGATCCGGCGGCGGCGATCTGACGCCGCGGCGATCCCCGACAATTTGAGCGGTTCCAGGGTGACCATGCGTCGCGCATTGTCTAGCCTGCGGGAGTGCCCGCCGCGTCAGTGACGGCGGCAGCCCCGAGAGGACCAGCCCGGATGCTCGACCTGTCCACCCGCGCGCCGGTGAAGATCGCCCGCGTCGAGCAGCCGCGCTACACAGCCATGGCGCAGGGCCTGCACTGGCTCACCGCCGCCCTGGTGCTGGCGGTGCTGCCGCTCGCCTGGATCGCCGTGAGCCTGCCGGCGAGCCCGGCCAAGGGCTTCTACTTCCAGCTGCACAAGTCGGTCGGCATCACGATCTTCGCCATCGTCGCCCTCCGCATCCTGTGGCGGGCCTGGAATCCGGCCCCACCGGAAGTCTACGTGCCGCGAGGCCTCGCCCTCCTCGGCCGGATCAACCACTGGCTGCTCTACCTCGTGTTCCTGCTGATGCCGGTGAGCGGCTTCGTGATGTCGGCTGCCGCCGGCAACACGACGCAGTACTTCTTCCTCTTCCCGATCCCGCCCTTCATGGAGAAGAACGAGGCGGTGTCCAAGCTCGCCGACCAGATCCACCTGGCCGGCCAGTACGCGGTCTACGCCCTCGTGGCGCTGCACGTGCTGGCCACCGCCTGGCACCTGATCGCCCGCCGCGACGCCCTGCTCGACCGGATGTTGCCGCGCCAGGATGTCTGAGGGCCGTGCTCCGCGATCACCTCTACCTGCTGGCTCCTGATTTCACCGACCCGGCCTTCCCGGGCCGGCGCTTCTACTGCTGGCACTGCGCCCTGATCGAGGGCGTGCTCGCGGGCTTTCCCGCTCTGGCCGGGCGCCTCGACGTGACGCGCCTGCCCTGGCCGCACCCACGGCAGGCGCTGGTCGATCGCCTCGGTGAAGGCCACCAGTCGCTGCCGCTCCTGATTCTGGCTCCCGACGCGCCGGACGGCCTCGCCACCGGCCGCCACGGCGACCTGCGCTTCGTCGACGACAAGGACGCGATCCTGCGGGCCCTGCACGCGCGCCACGGCTTTCCGGAGCCGCATCCGTGAGGGATGCGATCGTCCCGGCCGGCCCTCGCAGCCTCTCTCCGGCTTCGTGCGGATAGCACCTCCGGGCGGCACGCGCCGGATGCGCGCTTTTGCAGCAACCGCGGGCGTTGCACGAAGCCGGGCCGTTGGCGATGACCCAGAGGGTACGACATCGGGACTAGCCATCCGGTCTCCCGCGCAGGAGGTGACGCAAGCGTGACCGAGCGCCGCGACGAGAGCCGCATCGCGACCGAGCTGACCCGGACCGGCGCCAGCCCCGATCCGTTCGCGGCGGCCGTGCGGGCGACGCGCATGCCGATGGTGATCACCGATCCGCACCGGCCCGACAACCCGATCGTCTTCGTCAACGACGCGTTCACGAGGCTGACCGGATACGACCGGGACGAGATCCTCGGCCGCAATTGCCGCTTCCTCCAGGGCCCTGAGACCGATCCCGACGATGTCGCGCGGATCCGCGACGCGATCGAGCGCCGGGTCCCGATCGAGATCGACCTCCTCAACCACAAGAAGACCGGCGAGGCGTTCTGGAACCGCCTGCTCGTCTCGCCGGTCTTCGGCGAGGACGGCCGGCTCACCTACTTCTTCGCCTCGCAGTTCGACGTGACGCTGGAGCGCGACCGGCTGGTGCGCCTGCAACGCGACCGCGACGCGCTGGAGCGGGAGATCGAGCGACGCTCGCTCGCCCTGCGGCGGAGCGAGGAGCGCCTCCACTTCATCCTCAAGGCCTCCCGCCTCGGCTCCTGGACCCTCAATCTCGCCGACATGCGGCTGATGGCGTCCGAGAGCTGCAAGCGCACGATGGGCCGGGATCCCGGCGAGCCGTTCACCTTCGACGACTTGATCGACGCGATCCTGCCGGAGGACCGCGACCGGATGCAGGCCGCGATCCGGGACTCGGTGGAGACCCGCAGCGACTACGACATCGAGTACCGGATCCGCATGCCGACCGGCGAGGTGCGCTGGCTGCAGATCCGCGGCCAGCCCTTCTACGACGCGGACGGCGCAGCCCTGAGCATGGCCGGCGTGACGCTCGACGTGACCGAGCGCAAGCGCGGCGAGGAGCACCGGGCCCTGCTCGCCGAGGAACTGAACCACCGGGTGAAGAACTCGATGGCGACGATCCAGTCGATCGCCAACCAGACCCTGACCCACGCCACCTCGCTCAGCGAGGCGCGCACAGCCTTCAACGCCCGCCTGCAATCGCTCTCGGCCGCCCACGACGTCCTGACCCGCGATGCTTGGGAGGGCGCGACCCTGTCGGAGATCGCCGACGAGGCCCTGCGCCCGTTCCGCACCGGCGCGGGCCTGCGCTTCACGATCGGCGGACCGCCGGTCCGCCTGCCGCCCCGGCTGGCACTCGCCTTCGTGATGGCCCTGCATGAACTGGCGACGAACGCGGTCAAGTACGGCGCGCTCTCCACCGCCCAGGGCCGGGTGCTCCTCCGCTGGGAGGTGACCGGCGACGGGCGCCTGCGGCTGCGCTGGGAGGAGACCGGCGGCCCGCCGGTCTCGGCCCCGACCCGGCGCGGGTTCGGCTCGCGGATGATCGAGCGCGTGCTGGCCGCCGAGACCGGCGGCACCGCGGAGGTCGAGTATCGGCCGGGCGGCGTGGTGGCGAGTGTGGAGGCGCCGTTGCCGGAGGTGGGGGTGCCTGTGGGTGGGAAAGCTGGCGGTTGAGATCGCGGGGTCAGCTGCGAGGGGGACCGGCTTTCGATCCTCGGAAGGTCTTGAAACAGCGGAGCGGACGCATTCGCGGGCCCCATCGTCGACCTCTACGATGCTTCTACCGCTCTGTTGCGACCCGTGAGAACCGAAGGCCATCGAGGCCTTTCTCGCCAAGGCGAGCAGCAGATATCTTCGGATAGGGTTGCCGATCCGAAAACCGCAGAGCACTTATACCGCCGAACCGTCGAACGGAAACGTTCGAAGGTGCAAGGTAAGCCCCAACGGGCGCCGGCGCTGATGCGCCGGTCGCCTTCGCATCGACACGTCGATGTGAAGGCGCGAGGGTATTACGTCCGAGCGTTTCAGGTCACCGGCAATGGATAGCGCTCAATCAAAACATCCGTATCGCCGGCTGTCACCTCGAGCACTTGATTGACGAGATCGTCGCCGAGGACCGCGATTTCGCCGAGCGCGATGTCGAACAGCTCCTCCTGCAGGGCGAGGTTCATGCCAAGAGGCCCGTTCAAACAGACGAGCCCAGCATGGATCGGCTGCGCCGCGTGCAGCCCTGGCTTGCCCGGGGCACCAGCAGGGCCGCGGAAATCATAGGAGTTCTTCGTCACCAGCGTCCAATCGCCATCGACGGCCCAGCGGATCAGATTCCAGTCCTGGATTCCACCAAGGCCGAGCCAGTGAACGTGCGAGGACTCCGCATACCCTCTGTCTCGAGCCATCGTCGTCAACTTCTGGCTCAGGCATTCATCGACCAGGAACTTCATCTGGCTGTCTTGCGCTGTACGACCTTGCGCTCGACGTGCTTCGTGCCGGTGGTCAGAGCCGTGCCGCGCGGCCGACCGCGCTGCGGGTGGGCGGTGGCATAGATGATCGCGAGCTCGATCTGGCGATCGGTCAGCGACGGGTAAGCATCGCGGATGCGCTCGATCGGTTCGCCGTCACCCGCCGACGCGGCAACGTCGTGAACAAGCACGCGCGTCCCGCGCAGCACTTCAGCGCCGCTCATCACGTCCTCGTCGCGCGCGACGGCAGCCTCGGCCTCGCGCAGCCTCTCATAGCCGCCGGCGGTGAGTGCGATGAATGGGGCGAGATCGACACTCCAGTATTGCTCGCCGAGCTTCCAGTTCTCGCGCGCGAGCGCCTCGCAGTGATCGAACTCGACGTAGCGCAATCGATCCTCGAAGCGATTAATGATATGCTTGCGTAATCCCGGCGTGAAGGTATCGGCCGCCGCATGGTAGAAGGCGATCATCACGCAGGCACCGGGCGTGAGCCGGCGGCCGCCGTCGAGCACATAGAATCCCTTCGGGAGCACATGCTCGTCGATCGCACGGTCGACCGCCCTCACGGCGATGCCGGAGATGAACGCCGCTTGCGCAGGGCGGAGCAGGTTGGCTCGTTCACCCATGATCGCCTCAATAATTCTTCCGCATAAAAGGAAGATATATGGACGGCCCCTCCGCTTCAATGGATCGGTGCCCGGCGCTGACGCGAGATTGCCCACCATGGTCGACTTGAGAGCAAGGTCGCATCGACAGCGTAGAGAACCGTTTCCGATGCCATCCGTGAGGACGGAGCTTGAGCGGCTGGTTCACAGTGAGCCATTTATCGAAGGGCTGGGGCGTACAGGAGCAGGGCAAATCGCGGATGAGAGCGAACAAACGCTGATCGTGCGCTGCAGGGCCAAAGGCCAAGGGCCGCTCCCCAGCGTCATTGCCTCTCTCCACGGTCAGGCCGCCCGGCCTCTGTCTCGTCCCCGCTCAACCACCGGATCACCCCCGCCAGCCGCGTCCCCTCCCCACCTTCCGGCACGATCAGCCGGAGGGGCGCCCCCGCCACCACGCGATCCCCGAACGGCGCGACGAGGCGCCCGGCCGCCAAAGCCTCTCCCACCAAGGCACTGTGTCCGATGAGCACGCCGTGGCCGGCGAGCGCGGCGTCCAGCGCGATGCCGTAGAGCGAGAATGCTGCCTCCCGGGCCGGGCGCAGGGCCCCGGCACCGTGGCGGCCGAGCCAGCGCGGCCAGTCCTCGCGCCAGACCGAATCGTGCAGAAGCGTCGCCCCGCTCAGGTCCCGCGGGTGGCGCAGGCCCGCCGCCAGCGCGGGGCCGCAGACCGGGAACAGGTCGTCCCGGGCCAGCACCACGGAGCTGCAGCCGGCGGGTGCGGCCTCGCCGAAATACAGGCCGAGGTCGACGAGCTCGCGAGCGTAGTCGGGCGGGTCGTCCCGGGTCAGGATCGCGACGTCGAGGTCGAAAGTGGCTTGCAGAGCCGGGAGCCGGGGAGCGAGCCAGAGCTGGGCGATGCAGGGCAGGGCCGCCAGCGTCAGGCTGCGCGGCCGACCGACCGCGCGCATCGCCCGCACCGCGTGGTTCAGCGCGTCGAAGGCCGTGGTGAGGGATGGCAGCACCGCCCTGCCCTCCACGGTCAGGCACAGCCCGTTCGGCCGGCGGGGGAAGAGCGGCCGGCCGAGCCAGGCTTCGAGCCCCTTCACCTGGGCGCCGATCGCCGCCGGGGTGACGTGGAGTTCCTGCGCCGCCGCCACGTAGCCGCCGTGGCGCGCCGCCGCCTCGAAGGCCCGCAGGGCGTTGAGGGAGGGCGGGGCAGCCCGGCCGGCCGGATCCATCGCGAAGCCTCGCGTTCTTTGGGGCAAGGAAACGAGGTCAAGAAAAGCTTGGCCTGGGCCTCAGCTTATCCCGTTTGCCGATCGTCGGAGCAAGCCCGACACTGGGGCCCTGTCACCGACGGGACCCTCGAGCATGCGCCTCCTCCACCCCGGCTATTTCGACCAGGGCCTCGACGCCGACCCGGAGCTGGCCGCCTCGATCCACGGCGAGCTCGCCCGGCAGCGGGACGGAATCGAGCTGATCGCCTCGGAGAACATCGTCTCGCGGCTGGTGCTCGAGGCGCAAGGGTCCGTTCTCACCAACAAGACCGTCGAGGGGCTGCCCTACGCGCGCTATTACGGCGGCGCCGAGCATGCCGACGCGATCGAGGCCCTGGCGGTGACCCGGGCGACGCGGCTGTTCGGCTGCCGCTTCGCCAACGTGCAGCCCCATTCGGGCTCGAACGCCAATGCGGGCGTCTTCCTCGGCCTCTTGACGCTCGGCGACACCATCCTGTCGATGGGCGTCGAGGCTGGAGGCCATATCAGCCACGGCCATCCGGCGACGCTGACCGGGCGCGACTACCGGATCGTCCGCTACGGCGTGGAGCGCGAGAGCGAGCGGGTGGAGCTGGACGCGGTCGCCCGCCTCGCCCGGGAGCACAACCCGACAATGATCGTCGCCGGCGGCTCGGCCTATGCCCGCTCCCTCGACTTCGCGGGGTTGCGGGCCATCGCCGACGAGGTCGGGGCGCTCCTGATGGTCGACATGGCGCATGTCGCCGGCCTCGTCGCCACCGGGCTCTATCCCCATCCGTTCCCGCATGCCCACGTGGTGACCTCGACCACCTACAAGTCCCTGCGCGGCGCCCGCGGCGGGCTGGTGCTGTGGAACGACCCCGCCCTGTCCGACCGGATCAATTACGGGATCTTCCCGGGCGTGCAGGGCTCGGTGATGATGCACGCGGTCGCCGCCAAGGCGGCCTGCTTCGGCGAGGCCCTGCGGCCGGAATTCCGGGCCTACAACCAGGCCGTCCTCGACAATGCCCGGGCGCTCGCCGGGAGTGTCGCCGAGGCCGGGATGCGCCTCGTCGCCGGCGGGACCGATTGCGGGCTGATGCTGGTCGATCTCTCGCCCCAGGGCGTCACCGGTGACGTGGCGGCCAAAGCCCTGGAGGCGGCGGGGCTCGCGGTCAACAAGAACCAGATCCCGTTCGACACCCGCCCGCCCGAGGCGCCCTCGGGCCTGCGCCTGTCCTCGAATGCCGGAACGGCCCGGGGCTTCGGCGTGGAGGAGTTCCGGCAGATCGGCGGCTGGATCGCCCGGGTGGTCGCGGCGCCCGACGACGCGGCTGGGTTGGCGGCGGTGCGGGATGAGGTTCTGGCGCTCTGCCGGAGGTTTCCGATCTATGACGGGGCTTGAGCCCCGCCGCTACGGCGCATGGGCCCCCGCTCCGTCCACAACCCCGCCGATCAAATTGCGCCCGAGCAGGAACTCGGCGCTGAAATCGGTGCGGATCAGGGGCTCCATCGCCACTGGCCCGGCCAGCACCTGAGCCTCGGCGCGCCGCGCCGCCAGAGCCTCGGCGCGATCGACGGCCCGGAAGCGGATTCGCGTGCCGCCCTGCGCCTGAGCCAGCCGCCCGAGATCCGGGCCGATCACGGTGGCGATCTTCGGGTAGCCGCCGGTGGACTGGCGGTCGGCCATCAGGACGATCGGCCAGCCCTCGCCCGGCACCTGGATCGCCCCCATGGCGATGCCGTCCGAGACGATGTTGTAGCCCTTGGCATGGGTGAGCGGCGTGCCGTCGAGGAAGCAGGCCATCCGGTCGCCCTTGGTGGTCACCGTCCAGGGACCGGCCAGGAAGGCGGCGATCTGGTCCTCGCCGAAGTAGTCGTCCTGCGGGCCCATGACCACCCGGATCTCCTCCGGCGGGCGGACGAGCCAGGGCGCCACGAGGGCGTGGGGATCGGCCGGGCCGGGCCGCGCCTCCGCGATCGTCAGCCGGTCGCCGGCCCGCAGGGCCCGCCCGTCGAGGCCGCCGAAGCCGGAGCGGGTGTGGGTCGCGGTCGAGCCGAGGGTCGGTGCGAGGTCGAACCGGCCCGCCGCGGCGAGATAGGCCCAGGCCCCTGCCCGGCCCGCCCGCACGACGAGGTGGCTGCCGGGGTGGAGCGTCAGCGCCGAGGCCGGCGGCAGGGGCGCGCCGTCGAGGCTGATCCGGAACTCGCCGCCGGCGAGCGCGATCCCGAGCGGCCCGCCCTCGGCCGTCACCTCGACGCCGCCGAGCGACACTTCGAGGGCCGTGGCGCCGAGCGGGTTGCCGAGGGCCCGGTTGGCGGTGGCGTGGGCGAGCGGGTCCATCGGCCCGGCGGCGGTGATGCCGTAGCGCAGGTAGCCGTGGCGGCCGCCATCCTGGAGCGTCACGCCGGGGCCCGCGGAGAGGATGCTGAGACGCAAGGTCATGCGGCCTCCCGGCGCTGGGCGACGACTTCGCCGGCGGCGGCCCGGCGGTCGAGGTCGGCGAAGGTGGCGGCGTCGATCGCCTCGAAGCGCAGCGTGTCGCCGACGGCGACCGGGAATGGCTCGGGCCTTTGCGGCGCGTAGAGCCGCTCCGGCGTGCGGCCGACCACGTACCAGCCGGTCGGCATCGGGAAGGTGCCGACCGCGGCGAGTCCACCGCCGATCATGAGGGCGTTCGCCGGATGGGGCGGGCGCGGCGTGGCGCGGCGGGAGACCGCGAGGTCCTTGGGCAGGCCGCCCAGATAGGCGAAGCCCGGGGCGAAGCCGTACATGTAGACCCGGTACTCGGCCCCCGCATGCAGGGCGGCGACGCGCTCGATCGAGAGCCCCGTCGCCTGCGCCACGGCGCCGATATCCTCGGCGCAAGCCGGATCATAGCAGCAGGGCAGCGTCCAGAGCGCGGCGCCGGCCCGCGCCGCGCCGGGGGTTGCCGCCAGCGCCAGCACCCGCTCGGCGAGGGCGTCGCGGTCGAGGACCAGGGGATCGTAGTGGATCATCAGCGAGCGGTAGGTCGGCACCGTCTCGCGCAGGCCCTCCGGCGGCGCCGAGCGGAGCGCGTCGTCGAGGGCCAGCACCCGGTCGTGGATCGCCGGATCGACGGTGGTGCCGAACTCCGCCACCAGGGCGGCCTCGCCGGCATCAAGGAGGCGGGGGCTCTGCAAGGGGGGCAGCATCGGGATCAGGCCCGGAACGGGGCGAGGCGCACGCCGGCGCCTTCGAGCCGGGCGCGCACGGCGCGGGCGGTGGCGACGGCGTGGGCGGAATCGCCGTGGACGCAGACCGAGCGGATCGGCGTCGGCAGGCGCCGGCCGCTCGCCGCGATGATCGCCCCCTCCTGGACCATGGCGAGCACGCGGTCGGCGGCCTCGGCCTCGTCGGTGATCATCGCGCCGGGCTGGCCGCGGGGAATCAGGAAGCCGGCCTCGGTGTAGCCCCGGTCGGCGAAGATCTCCTGATGCACGTCGAGGCCCTGTGCCTCGCCCGCCGCGACCTGCGCGGTGAGCGCGATGGCGAGCAGCGACAGGGAGGGATCGACGGCCTTGACGGCTCTGGCGATGGCGTCCGCCACCTCCCGCTCCACCGCCGCGAGATTGGCGAGCGCCCCGTGCGCCTTGACGTAGGTGAGGCGGTGGCCCGCATAGGCCGCGAGCCCCGCCGCGGCGCCGACCTGGTAGGCGACCAGGCGCTCGACCTCGCCGGGGGTGAAGGGCAGGACCCGGCGGCCGAAGCCCCAGAGGTCCGGGTAGCCCGGATGGGCCCCCACGGCGACGCCGCGCTCGCGCGCGATGGCGAAGGCGCGGGCCATGATCTCGGGATCGCCCGCATGCAGGCCGCAGGCCACGTTGGCCGAGGTCACGACCTCCAGCATCGCCGCGTCGTCGCCGCAGCGGTAATCGCCGAAACCCTCGCCGAGGTCCGAATTGAGGTCGATGGACAGCATGGCGGATACTCCGGGCAATCGGGCGGATGCCTGTTCCTGGCATCGCCCCGGCGCCCCTGCAACCCGCGGGCCGCGCCGCCCCGGGTTGCTCCCCGCGCCGTCCCGCCCGTCAGAGAGCCAGGGCGCTCACCGACAGGTCCAGCGCGCTTCTGGCGAGCCAGAGCACGCCCCAGCCGAGCAGGCCGAACCACGCCAGCACCAGCGGGACACCGACCGCCAGGGTGAGCACCATCGCGATCCGCCGCAACCTGGCCTCGTATGATGCAGCGATCGTTGCGGCCCGTCCCGCCGCGAACGCCTTCGTGTCGAACTGGATCATCGCTACCGGTCCCGGAGAGGTCGTGCCGTCGCGGTGGCAAGGGGCGGGCCTGGCGCAAGGAGCGTCCCGGCGGGTGGGAGTGACAGCCCTCGCGGGAACGCGGAATGGTTAATGAAGTTCCATCGCCGGCGTAAAACCTGATGACGCGGATCGTGCCGGCACGGAACGCACCGGAATGAGACAGCGCGGTGGATTCTTCAACCTCGCGCGTGGACGGCCATGCCTCGCCCCGCTACCTTCCGGGACACGGTCAGGTTGCGACAACCGCCGCGCGGCACGCTTCACGCCGCGACAACCGAGGAGCCGGGCAGGCCGCGCCTGCCGATCCGGAGGTGCGATCATGCATGACGGGATGCGCCGCTCGGTCGGCCTCGCCCTGTTGGTCGGCATCCTGTGCGCGCCGCCGGCGCGGGCGCAGGATCCCGCTACCCCGCGCCCGTGGAGCGACCCGCCCTCGAGGCCGGCCGAGGCGCCGGCCGTGAAGGAGGCGGCGAAGCCCGCAGCCTCCACCGCTGACCATTCCGCTGCGACGCCTGCGCGAACGGCCGCGAAACCCGCCAGGTCCGCATCGCGGCCACGAAAGGCGGAGCGCCCGGCACTCGCGGAGCGCAGGGCCGAGCGACGGGAGCGCATCGCGTCGCGCGCGAGCCGACGGCCGGTCGCCGAGGCCCCACCCCGCCGGGCCGTCGCCTTCCGGCCCCCGCCGGAGCCGCGGCCGGCGCGGGTCGCCCGGCCGCTCCCGCCGGACATGCCGGGCTACCGCGACGTCGACCTCTGGGTCGATGCCCGCGCCGACCGGATCCGCCGGGCCCAGGACGGCGGCTTCCTGGTCATGCGCCGCACCACCATCGAGGACCCGATGGGCCGCCGGATGCAGATCCTGCGCCCCCTCGACGACGAGGACGAGTAGCCTCCCTCACAGCCATGGCCGCGAGGCCAGGTGGGTGCCGAGCAGCAGAAGGCCGATCAGGAAGGCCCGCCGGAAGGTCGGTGCAGAGACCCGGCCCCGCAGCCACTGCCCGGCCGCCATGCCGAGGAGCGCCGGCGCCAGGGTGACGAGGGAGGCGGCCCCGGCCGCGAGCGGCAGCGCCCCCTCCCGTGCGAGACCCGCGGCGAGCGCCACGGTCGAGACCGTGAAGGACAGGCCGAGGGCCTGGATCAGCCCATCGCGGTCGAGGCCCAGCGCCTGGAGATAGGGTACCGCCGGGATCACGAAGACCCCGGTCGCCCCGGTGACGAGGCCGGTGACGAGACCGATGAGCGGCGACAGCCAAGGCTCGGAACGGGCCGGCACCCGCAGGGCGAGGCCGGCAAGCCCGGTCACCGCGTAGACCACCAGCGCGACGCCCAGAGCGCTCGCCGGGCCCGGCCCCTTGGCCCCCGCGATCAGCCCGGCGCTCGCCACCGTGCCGACTGCCACCGCCGCCATCATCGGCCAGAGCCGGAGCAGCAGGGCGCTAGAGCGCGGCCCGGCGAGGAGCTGCCAGAGGTTGGTGACGAAGGACGGCACGATCAGCAGGGCCGCGGCTTCCGCCGGGCTCATCACCGTGGCGAGCAGCCCCACCGCCACCGTCGGCAGGCCCAGCCCGATCACGCCCTTGACGAAGCCGGCAGCGAGGAAGGTGGCGAGGATCACCGTCCAGCCGAGCGGGCCGGCGGTGCCGGAGAGGAGATCGGTCACGGGTTCGCGTCTCGTTCAGTCGCGGCCGACCATGTCCTGGAGCATGGTCTCCGGGCTCGGCAGCGGGCGGGAGGGCGCGTCCGCCTGCACGACGAGCGGCGAGACCGAGGCGTCGACGGGGTGCCCTTCGAAGATGAGGCCGGCGGCCAGGATCGCGAGGGCGAGCGCGATGAGCCCGAGCGGGCCCGGTCCACCGGGACTGAGCGGGATGCGCGGCGGCATGAGGCAAACCCTCCGGTTGCGATGCCGGCAGCTTGGGCGGCGGAGGACGGTGCAACAAGCCGTAAGGGGCGAACCTTGCCTTCGTGGGAGGTGGAGGCCGCCCTGCTGGCGATCCACGACCTGAGATCAGGACGCGGCGCGGTCGGCAAGCTCTCTCAGCAACCCCGTCGCCTCCTCCGCCCGCGCCACCGGCACGAACAGGTGATCGTGGTGGAAGGCCGAGACGGCGTTGACGGCGATGCCGGCTTCCGCGAGGCACGCCGTCACGGCGGCGAGGAAGCCGACCGCGCCGAGCGAGGAAGGCACCGCGAGGGTGATCCAGCGGCACGGAAAGGCTCCGGCCAGGCCGGCCTGCGCGGCGTCCGCTTCGGGGAGGATCAGCGTCGTCCCTTCCGCCTCGCGAAAATCCATGACGGGGGCGAGGCCCGCGGGAACCGCACCCTCGGCCGCGCTGACGAAGACGTAGGTGCCGGGCCGCAGCTCCGACCGCATCCCGGCGAGGAGCCGGCCCAAGTCGGCCTCGCCATTCATCGAGTCGGTCTCGCCGCTCATACGGCCAGCGGCTCCAGCACCCGCCGCAGCGCGTCCGGCAGCGGCACTGGGCGCTGCGTCGCGCGGTCGACATAGACGTGGACGAAGTGCCCTTGCGCCGCGGCCGCCTCGTCGTCGTTGCGGAACAGCCCGACCTCGTAGCGCACGCTCGACGTGCCGCGATGCGCCACCCGGATTCCGGCGGTGACCCGGTCGGGGAAGGCCATCGAGCGGAAGTAGCGGCACCCGGTCTCGACCACGAGGCCGATCACCGGGCTGTTCGCGATGTCGAGGGCGCCGTCGGCGATCAGCACGCTGTTCACCGCCGTGTCGAAGAAGGCGTAATAGACCACGTTGTTGACGTGACCGTAGACGTCGTTGTCGGCCCAACGGGTGGTGATCGGCACGAAGCGCCGATAGGCGGCGCGGGTCTCGGGGGGCGTGCGGCCACTCAACGGACAAGCCTCGCGACAATGAGGAGGAGTCGGACCGTAGGCGAGTCCGGCTCCCGCGATCAAGCCGCGGTCACGCTCCGAAGGTCTCCGGATCCGGCCCCATCCGCCCGGCCGGATCGTCGAGGGAGGCGATGCGGGCGAGGTCGTCGGCGTCGAGGGTGAAGCCCGAGACCTCGCGGTTCTCGCGGATGCGGGCCGGCGTCGCCGATTTCGGGATCGCGACGTTGCCGATGTCCATGTGCCAGCGCAGGACGACCTGGGCAGAGGTGCGGCCATGCTTCTCGGCGATGGCCCGGATCACCGGGTCCTCCAGCACGCCGCCGCGGCCGAGCGGCGCCCAGGCCTCGGTCACGATGCCAGACTCCTCGTGGAAGGCGCGCAAGGATTTCTGCTGGAAGCGCGGATGCAGCTCGACCTGGTTGATCGAGGGCGTCGAGCCGGTGGCGTCGATCACCCGCTTGAGGTGCTCGACCGTGAAGTTCGAGACGCCGATGGAGCGGGCGCGACCGTCCTCGCGCAGGCGCATCAGGGCGCGCCAGGTGTCCACATAGGCGCCTTTCTGCGGCACCGGCCAGTGGACGAGGTAGAGGTCGACATGGTCGAGGCCGAGGCGCGCGAGCGATTCCTCGCAGGCCCGCAGGGTCTCGTCGTAGCCGTGGCGGTCGTTCCAGACCTTGGTGGCGACGAAGATCTCCTCCCGCTTGAGGCCGGAGGCGGCGATGGCGCGGCCGACCCCGGCCTCGTTGCCGTAGATCGCCGCCGTGTCGATGGAGCGGTACCCGGCCTCCAGAGCCGCACCGACGATCGCCGGGGCCTCCTCGTTGTCGAGCCGCCACACCCCGAAGCCGAGCTGGGGGATGCGCTTCCCGTCATTCAGGGTCAGGACGGCGTCGGACATGATCGGGGACTCTCGGCGGGGTCTTACAGGGCACGAACCTCTGATCTGGGTCGGACCCCGCCGATGTCGAGCGCTCTGAGCTACTTCACCAGCGGGCAGCCGCCCTCGGCCATCGGCCGGAACGCCTGGTCGCCCGGCACGGTGTCGAGGAGCTTGTAGTAGTCGTACGGGCCCTTGCTGTCGGCCGGGGCCTTCACCTCGTACAGGAACAGGTCGTGCACCGCGCGGCCGTCCTGGCGCACCGTGACGGTGCCGAAGAGCGGATCGTTGATCGGCTTCTCGCGCATCGCCGCCACGACCTTCTCGCCCTCGATGGTGCCGGTGTCGCGCACCGCCCGCAGATAGGCCAGGGTGGAGGAGTAGACGCCGGCGTGGTTCTCGGTCGGCATGCGGCCGTTCATCCGCTCGCCGAAGCGCTTGGCGAAGGCGCGGGTGCCGTCGGTGCGGTCCCAGTAGAAGGCGCTGGCCAGCTGGAGCCCCTGCGCCGCCTTGAGGCCGAGGGCGTGAGTGTCGGAGAGCTGCACGAACAGGGCGGCGAGGCGCATCTCGGGCATCACGCCGAACTCCGCCGCCTGCTTGACGGCGTTGATCATGTCGGCCCCCGTATCGGCGAGCGCCAGCACCTGCGCGCCCGACCCTTGCGCCGAGAGCAGCGGCGAGGCGAAGTCGCCGGCATTGAGCGGGTGCTTGCTCGACCCCTTCACGGTGCCGCCGGCGGCCTTGAGCGCCACGGTGGCGTCGCGCTCGAGCGCGTGGCCCAGCGCGTAGTCGACGGTGACGAAGTACCAGGACTTGAGGCCGCGGCCGGCGATGGCCCGCGCGGTGGCCGAGCCTTGCGCCCAGGTATCCGAGACCCACTGCACGGTGGTCGGCGCGCAGGCCTTGCCGGTGAGGTCCGAGGTGAGCGCGCTGGACGCGAGCGCCACCCGGTGACGCTCGCGCATCAGGTTCGAGACCGCGAGCGCCACGGCCGAGTTCGGCAGGTCGACGATGGTCGAGACGCCCTCCTGGTCGAGCCAGCGGCGGGCGGTGGCCAGCCCGATATCGGGCTTGTTCTGGTGGTCGGCCGAGACGATCTCGACCTTGAGCTCGCCGGCCTCCTTGGCGAAATCCTCGACGGCGAGCTGGGCCGCCGTGACCGAACCGGTGCCCGCCTGATCGGCGAAGGGCCCGCTCATGTCGCTCAACACTCCGATCTTGATCGGCGCCTTGGCGTCCTGCGCGAGCGCGGACGTGCCCAAGGCGACCGACATGGCGACCGACGTGGCCAGCGACAGGGCGAGGCCGGCGGCGCCGGCAACCCGTGAGCGGAACGACATCGGGGAACCTCCCAGGAACTTTTGTCAGAACTTGCTCGCGGCCCGACCGGGCCGGCTCGCGGCCCTGTATGTCAGGCGTGCGGGGCGGCGTCGATGCGGATCGAGCGGCGTGGTTGAGAAAGCTGAGGCGTGCGATCGATGCGGCGGACGTTGGTCACCACCGTTGCTCCTTCGCGCCCGAACCGCTAAGCTCTTACGTGACGGTTCCCTCCGGGGATCAAAAGGGAACGCGGTGAGGGTTCGCCCGATGCCGCGGCTGCCCCCGCAACTGTGAGCGGCGAGCCTTCCATCACCGAGTCACTGGGGACCTCGACACTCCCTGGGAAGACGATGGCAGGCACTGACCCGTGAGCCAGGAGACCTGCCGTCAGCCGTGGTCACACGCGAGCACGTCGGGCGGGGTGTCCTGATGGGTGTCGAGGCGGATGCGCAGGCATTCGCCCCGCTGTCGTTCGCGGTGACGTGCCACAGCCGCGTGCCGTCCCACCGTGTCTCCCGCCGCCCTCCCCCGATCCGCAGAGCCGACGCGCGTCGCGCGCCCGCCTCGTCACGCGGATCGAGCGAGAGGTCAGATATGTAACATTATAACGTTACATTTGTGGCAGAACCGGCTACGGACGGAGCGACCGCCTGCTCCGGACTTCATCATGCCCGCGCTCCGCGCCTCGCGTCTCACCACCCTGGCCCTCGCCGCTCCGCTCCTCGCCGCCCAGCCCGGCGCCGCCGAGGACCTCACCCTGGACGCCATCGACGTCGCCGGCAGCCGCGGCCGCGATGCCAGCGCCCCCGGCCTCAACCTCGCGACGCCGTCGCGCTCAGGGTCCCGCCTCGGCCTCACCCCGTTCGAGACCCCGGCGAGCCTCGACATCATCAGCGGCGAGACCATCCGGGCCCGGGGCCAGAACACCGTCGAGGAGGCGGTGACCCAGAACGCCGTCGGCATCACCAGCATCGCCGCACCCGGCAACGGCAACCTCGCCTTCACGGCCCGGGGCTTCGCCGGCGCCGGCTCGGTGCAGCAGCTCTATGACGGCACGCGGCTCTATGTCGGGGCCGGCACCGTCACCTTCCCGTTCGATACCTGGTCGGCGGAGCGGATCGAGGTGCTGCGCGGCCCGGCCTCGGTGCTCTACGGGGAGGGCGCGATCGGCGGCATCATCAACGTGGTGCCGAAGAAGCCGGTCTTCGTCCCGGTCGGCGAGGCGCGGGCGGCGATCGGCTCGGACGGCGTCGCGCGTCTCGCGCTCGACACCGGCGGGCCGGTCGGCGAGGACCTGGCCTACCGGTTCAACCTCAGCGGCAACCGGGCCGACGGCTGGGTCAAGCCGGACGGCGACTTTCGCAATCTCGCCCTCTCGGCGGCGGTAACGTGGCGGGCGGCGCCGGACCTGAGCGTCACCCTCTCGCACGACCTCGGCGCCAACGAGCCGGCCCGCTACTGGGGCTCGCCCCTCGTCGGCACCCGGGTGCCGGACCGGCTGCGCTTCACCAACTACAACATCCGGGATTCACAGATCGCCTGGTTCGACAACTGGACGCAGCTGCGCACCGAGTGGAACCCGAGCCCCGACATCACGGTGCGCAACACCGCCTATCGCCTCTCGACCGAGCGGCACTGGCGCGACGTCGAGCAATACACCTACCAGCCGTCGACCGGCCTGATTCAGCGCAGCGACTACATCGAGATCTTCCACCACGAGGAGCAGATCGGCAACCGTCTCGACGCGACCTTCCGCGGCAGCCTGTTCGGCTTCAAGACCGCGACGGTGATCGGCTTCGACGTCAACCACATCGACTTCCGGCGCGACAGCAACGCACCGTTCGGGGGCGAGAGCGTCGTCGATCCGTTCACCTTTGCCCAGGGCCGCTTCATCAACCTCGCGGGCACCCGCACCGACATCGTCTCGCGCACGCGCCAGGCCTCGGTCTTCGCCGAGAACCGGCTGGAACTGACGCCGCAGCTCGCCCTGGTGACGGGCGTGCGCTACGACGTGCCCCGGGTCGCGGTGAGCCGGCCGCTCGCGGCGACCGCCTTCGAGAAGACCTTCGACTCGGTGAGCTACCGCGTCGCCGCGATCTACAACCCGACGCCCGACCTCGCCCTCTACGCGCAATACGCCACCGCCGCCGATCCCCTCGGCAGCCTGATCACCACCAGCGTGGCGCAGTCGCAGTTCCAGCTCGCCACCGGCGAGCAGGTCGAGGCCGGCGCCAAGGGCCTGTTCGACGGCGGGCGCGGCGAGTGGACCTTCGCGGCCTATCACATCCGCAAGGACAACCTCCTGACCCCGATCCCCGACCGGCCGACGGAGGTGGCCGCGGTCGGCAGCCAGTCCTCCCGCGGCGTCGAGGTCGCCGTCGCCTACCAGCTGTCGGAGGCGTGGCGCATCGAGGCCAACACCGCCCTGCTGCGGGCCCGCTACGACGCTTTCTCGCAAAACATCGATGGCGGCCTGGTGTCGTTCGCCGGCAAGGTCCCGGTCGACGTGCCCCAGCGCGTCACCAATGTCTGGCTCAGCTACGCCTTCGCGCCGGGCTGGGTGGCGCGGCTCGGCGTCAACGATGTCGGACCGGTCTTCAGCGACTTCGCCAACACGTTTCGCCGGCCGGCCTACACGCTGCTGAACGCCACCCTGGACTGGCAGGTGACGCCGACCTCGCGCCTGTCGCTGCGCGGCACCAACCTCACCGACCAGATCTACGCGATCTCGGGCAACAGCAATTCCTGGCTGCTCGGCCGGCCGCGCTCGGTCGAGCTCGCCTACCACGTCACGTTCTGATGACGCGGTGGGTCAAGCGCCTGAAACGGTGGCTGCATCTCGGCCATCGCTGGCTCGGCATCGCCACCGGGCTGCTCGTCGTCGCCTGGTTCGCCTCCGGGCTCGTGATGCTGGCCGTCGGCTTCCCCGCCCTCACCGAGGCGGAGCGGGTCGCAGCCTCAGGCACGCTCCGCCTCGAGGCCGTGCGGCTGACGCCGCAGCAGGCGCTCGAGCGGGCCGGTGCCGCGCGCTTTCCCGCCCGCCTCACCCTGGCGATGCGGGGAGCGGAGCCCGCCTACTGGATCACCCAGGCCGACGGGCGGCGCCAGGCGCTCTCGGCCACGACCGGCGATCCCGTCCCATCCCTCGCGGCGGCGAGCGCGGCGGCGCTCGCGGCGGCCCATCCCTCAGCCCGCGCCGTCACCGATCTCGGCCCCGTGACCCGCGACCAGTGGACCGTGACGGCGCGCTACGACCCGCTGCGGCCGTTCCGGCGCGTGGCTCTGGGCGATGCGGCCGGGACCGAGCTGTACCTGTCGGTCGCGACGGGCGAGCTCGCCCTCGACACCACCCGGCGTGAGCGGGTGTGGAACTGGCCCGGCGCCGTGACCCACTGGATCTATCTCACGCCGCTGCGGGCGCGGGCGGGGCTGTGGCAGGACGTGGTCCTGTGGGTCTCAGGGTTCGCCCTGGCGGCCGCGGTGAGCGGCTACGTGCTCGGCTTCGTCCGGCTGATGCGCGGCCGGCTCACGCCCTATCGCGGCTTTGCCGCCTGGCATCACCTCGCAGGGGTGGCGGGCGGCCTCGTCGTGGTCACCTTCGTGCTCAGCGGCTGGCTGTCGATGAACCCGCGCGGCTGGTTCGGGCCGCGCGCGCCCGACGCCGCCATGCGGGCGGCCTATGCGGGGCAGGCGGCGCCGGTCTTTCCCGCCCGTCTCGACGACCTCGCGCGCGCGCCGGCCGGCAGCGTCGCGCTCGACTTCGCGTGGATCGGCGGCCGGCCCCTCGTCGTCGCCACCGGGCCCGGCCCCGCGGCCCCGTGCTGCGGCACCACCCTGACGCCCGGGGCCATCGTGGCGGCGGCCGGAGCGATGCTGCCGGGAGCGACGCTCCGCGCGGCGACCCGCCTCGACGCGCCGGATGCCTACTGGTACGACCGCCACGGCACCCCGCCCCTGCCGGTCTTGCGGCTCGCCTTCGACGATCCGGCCGCGACCTGGTTCCACCTCGATCCCGCGACCGGGGCGATCCTGGGACGGACCGACCGCAGCGGACGGGCGAATCGCTGGCTGTTCGACGCCCTCCACACCCTCGATGCCGGTCCCCTGGCGCAGAACCCGGCGGCGCGGCTGACGGCGGTCGTCGCCGCCAGCGCCCTCGGCCTGGTGATTTCGGTCAGCGGCGTGGTCCTCGGCTGGCGACGCCTGCGCCGCCGCGCCTGAACCGGACAGCACGTTCCGCCCGCGCGCTTCGCGGCGAGCGCAAGAAACGCCCGCCCGGCAGGATTCCAGCTGCAACGAAACCGCAACTCGGCCGGATCAGCTCGATCCGTTACCAGCACGCGGGTCGCCTTCCACTGCCGGGTCGGCCCCAAGTTTCTCGAATACGCTGCTTCATCTCGCCACATCGGCGGGGAAGACGCAGCCAGGACGCCGGATGCCGAGGCTGCGGATGAGTCGGCTGCCCGAGCAGACACATTGATCGAATCGAGCACGGTCGACTACGTTAACGGCAGGAAAGGTAGTTGTGGCGCGCCGGAGACGCCCAGGATTGACATACATTGCCGATGACGGCACTGGAGGCGGCGCTACCTTCGGTTGTGCCTGCGTGCGTCGACTTGCAGCAGCGTCAATCTCCGGGCGACTCGTCCTGCGGCAGGCCGCGGGCAGGCTCTCGCAGCGCGGCCTCAACCAGGCTATACAAGCAAGAAACAACCTGATCAGCCAAGCAACACGCCAGTCGAGGCGCTGATTCTCCAAGCTGTGCCGTCATGTCCGCACGCCAAAATATCGGAATGGGGCGGCGAGATTCAGATACCGATAACTTTCGCGTCTCATACTGCTCGAGACCGAAGCCGCTGGACGAGCCGGGATGGCCCTGCACCTCAAGCAATTTCCCAGATTCCTGGCGGAGCGCCGCGGGCCGGTGATCCTCGGCCTGATCGTGGTGATGCTCCTGTGGGTCGGCGTCGCGGCCAAGCACGAGAACGACGTCAGGGACGCGCTGCAGGATTCCGAGCGCACGACCCACAATTTCGCGATGGTGTTCGAGGAGAACGTCCTGCGCTCGATCGGCGAGATCGACAAGTCCCTGCTCTACATGCGCCGCAGCATCGAGAATCGCAGCGGCAAGGAGGATTACGGCACGATCGTCAACACGACCGATCTTCTGAGCGAGATCATCGTGCAGGTGGCGATCATCGGACCGGACGGGGTGATGCGCGCGACCAATGCCGGCCCGCAGCCGCCGCCGGCGACCGACCTCAGCGACCGCGACCATTTCCGCATCCACGTCGAGAGCCCCGACGACGTCCTCTACATCAGCCGCCCGGTGATCGGGCGGGCGAGCGGCCGGGTCTCGGTGCAGTTCAGCCGCCGATTCCGCGGGCCGGACGGGCGCTTCGGCGGCGTGGTGGTGGCCTCGCTCAACCCGAGCCACCTGACCAAGTTCTACGACAAGATCGACCTCGGCACCCCGGCCGCGATCTCGCTCATCGGCAGCGACGGGGTGGTGCGCTCCAGCGGCGGCGTCGGCGGTGGCTTCGGAGTCGGCGCCGACCTCGGCCGGACCGAGACCTACCAGAAGATCCGCTCCGGCCGGTCCGGCACCTTCACCCTGGAGATGCCGGATGGGGCCGAGAGCCGGCTGGTGACGATCCGCAAGGTGCGCGAGCATCCCCTGTGGGTGAGCGTCAGCTTGCCGGAGGCCGAGATCTACAAGGACGCCCGGGCCACCCTGAGGATCGACGCCCTGATGGCGGCCCTGCTGACGCTCCTCGTCGGGATCGCGGTGGAGAAGCTCCTGCGCATCGAGGCCAAGCGCTCCGAGGCCGAGGCCCGGGTCGTGCGCCTGGCGTCCCTCGACCCCCTGACGGACCTGCCGAACCGCCGCGTGTTTCGCGCCTCGCTCGAGGCGCAGGCCGAGGCCGCGCGGACGGCACCGGACGCCGCCTACGCGGTGATGTTCCTCGACCTCGACCGCTTCAAGATCGTCAACGACACCCTCGGCCACAAGGTCGGCGACCACCTGCTGCAGGCGGTGGGCGACCGGCTCGCCGCCACGCTGGTGTCCGGCCAGGTGCTGGCACGCCTCGGCGGCGACGAGTTCGCGCTGCTGGTGCCCCGCGCCGGCGACAGGGCGGCCCTGGAGGCGATGGCGCAGCGCATCGCCGAGGCGGTCCTGCCGCCGTTCGAGATCGGCAGCCACCAGATCCGCTCGAGCGTCAGCATCGGCATCGCGGTCGGCCCCGAGGACGGCGAGAGCGCCGACGACATCCTGATCGCCGCCGATCTCGCGCTCTACGCCGTGAAGGCGGGCAAGCGCGGCACCTTCCGGTTCTACGAGCGGCAGATGAGCGAGGGGCTGGAGGAGCGGCGCCAGCTCGAGAGCGACCTGCGCCGGGCGATCGAGCGCGGGGAGCTGGAGCTGCACTACCAACCCTCGGTCGTCCTCAAGACCGGTGAGATCGCCGGGTTCGAGGCGCTGGCGCGCTGGCGCCACCCGGTGCGGGGCAGCGTGCCGCCCTCGCTGTTCATCTCGATCGCCGAGGAATGCGGCCTGATCCACGCCATCGGCGAGTGGTCGCTGACCGAGGCCTGCCGGCAGGCCGCGACCTGGCCCGAGCGGCTGAAGATCGCCGTGAACCTGTCGCCGGTGCAGTTCTCCGGCCCCGACCTCGTCGGGATGGTGCGCGGGGTGCTGGAGCGGACCGGCCTGCCGGCCCACCGCCTCGAGCTCGAGATCACCGAGCAGATGCTGCTCGACAGCGGCGAGGCGACGCTCGCGATCCTGCGCGACCTCAAGGCGCTCGGCCTGCACGTGGCGATGGACGATTTCGGCACCGGCTACTCCTCGCTCAACTACCTGAGGAGCTTCCCGTTCGACCGCATCAAGGTCGACCGCAGCTTCGTCACCGGACTCGGCACCGGGGCACAGAACGCCGCGATCGTCCGCGCGGTCATCGACATCGCCCGGGTGCTCGGCATGCGCACCACCGCGGAAGGCATCGAGACGGCCGACCAGCAGCGCGTCCTGGCGCTCTTGGGTTGCGACGAGGTCCAGGGCTACCTGTTCAGCCGCCCGGTACCGGCCGAGGAGGCCCGGGCGCTCGTCGCCCGCTGGTGCGCCGAGAACCAGCGGGCCAGGACGCTGGCGGCGTGACCGATCTACCCGCCCTTCCGCGGGCCGTCGTCAAGAGTTTGGACCCGCATCACCGGATTCATCCCGGTGAACTTCGATCGCGGGTCGCGGGCTCCTGGACGAGCGGGTTGTGGACGAACGGGTCAAGCGTCAGCCGCTATCGCGTCGCCGGCTTCTGCCGGAGTGACGCCACCCATTTCCGCACGCCCTGCCCTGCCGCCCGACCCGGACTCCGCAGGGGCGAGGTGCCGCGCCGGCGCATCCAGGTCTCGTGCCAGAGGAGCAGGGCGCCGGCCGCCACCACGATCGTGCCGCCGACGACGAGGTGCGGGGTCGGGACTTCGCCGAAGGCGAGGTAGCCGAGGCCCATGCCCCAGACCAGCATCAGGTAGTAGAACGGCGACACCGCGGTGGCCGGCGCCGAGGCGAGCGCCCTGGTCCAGAGATATTGCGCGCCGACATTCGAGGCGCCGAGCAACCCGAACAGGGCGGCGTCGGGCCAGCTCGGCCAGCGGAAGCCGAAGACCAGCAGCACCGAATGCGCTGCCGCCATCACGGCCATCTGCCAGATCAGCAGCGTGCCGGCCTTCTCGGTCTTGGCCATGCCTCGCACCGCCACCGTGACGGTGCCGTACATCACGGCGTTGCCCAGCGCGAACAACGCGCCGACCTGGAGCGAATCGGCGCCCGGGTTGGTCACCACCAGCACGCCCAGGAAGCCGACCACCAGCACGCCCCAGCGCACCGGGTCCGACGCCTCCTTGTGCCAGAGGATCGCCACAACGGCGGCGAAGAGCGGCGCCGAGAAGCCGATCGCCGTGACCCCGGCGAGCGGCATCAGCCCCAGAGCCAGCACCGTCAGCGTCTGGGAGATCGCCTGCGACAGCCCGCGGGCGACGTGGGCGCCGGGCTTGCCCGTGCGGAACACCCCGAGGCCCGTCGCCGGCAGCATGAAGGCGCAGACCAACCCGAAGGCGATCGAGGAGCGCAGGAACATCACCTCGCCGACCGGATAATGGGCGACGAGGTGCTTCGAGAAGGCGTTCGACAGGGTCAGCAGCACCGTCGCGCCGATCATCAGCGCGATGCCGAGGGGAATGTTGTCGGCGGGGCGGACGGCCTCCGCCGGCAGCCGATCGGTGGCCGGGGCGCGGGCGGCGCTCTGCATGGGGATCTCCGACGCTAGAGAGTTTTCCGACGACGTGGGTACCGGTTCGTCGCAGAAAATGCGGCGAAGCCAACGACCTGGAGGAGCCCCCGATCGCAGCGTGACCGGGGCTCCTCCAGAGCGTCGTCCGACGCGGCGGGCACCCGCCCGTTGCGGACGACGCGGCACAATCAAGAACCTGAAGCGGCACCCGGTCGGAGGCGCCACCCTCGCGTGCGGGTCAGGCGGCCGGCTGCCCGGCCGGTGGGGCGTCGGACGAGGCGTCCGATTGCGCGCTCATGAACCAGGGCTTCACCCCGACGCCGCGGCGCAGGGAGTACATGTAGAAGATCGGCATGGTGGCCGGGAACAGGTCGCGGAACTCGCTGCCGTTGAAAGTGACGAACACCGCCTCCGGGAAGGCCGCCGCCACGGCACGCTTCTCGACCATGTTCATGCGGTGGTAGTCGAGGGCGCCCTGCTCGGTGGAGCCCTCGCCGCGGTACCACTTGGCCGCGCAGGCGATCAGGCTGGCCAGGATCTCGCCGGAGGGCTCCTCCTCGGGCGTGTCCGCCCCGATCTCGCGGGCGAAGGCGACGATGTCGCTGAGCCGGGTGCTGGCGAAGCCGCGGGCCTGCGCTGCGGCATCGATGGCGCCGAAATAGGCATCCGCCGCCGCGGCCGGATGCCCGTTCAGCGAGGCGTGGGTGTCGGTGAAGATCAGCCGGAAGATCGCTCCCGGCGCGTAGGCCTGGCGCACCCGCTCGGCGAGCTGGCCGAGATAGTCGAGGCAGGCGAGGTCCGGCGCGGCGATCTCGGCACGCGGGCCCTTGCCCCAGTACAGCACGAACTCGAGCGGACGCCCGGCACGGATCGCCGCCTCGACCACAGGCACCAGCCGCTCGGGATTGCCGGGCTGCTCGCGCTTGAACGCCCAGGTGTTGAACGCCTTGACAATCAACTCAGGATTGATTTTGCCGGACGGTTTTTCCCCCTTGCGGATTGTCTTTCGTGTCGATGCCAAGTCGCCCGGACGCGTCGTGGCCGCGACAAGATCCGCTCCGCTGGGAGAGGCCGATTGCATATCATTCATCCCCGTCTCGCGCAGCAACGTAAAGCTGGAAGTAGACTTTTCTAGCGCCAGCATGACGGCCACCTGTTCATCGTCTCGCGATGGGCGATAAGTGGGTTAACGACTTGCTAAAGTCAATCGAATTGCTAACAAATAGTTAACGGCCCCGTCCGGCGAAATTTTGCCGGCTCACGGGCTCGGCGGCTCGGGGCAAAGCAGCGCCGGGAGGCCTGCGGGCTTCCGACGCCGTTGCCGCGTTGGACGCGATCTTGCCTTAAGGTAGCCGCGGGCCCCGTCCGGGGGGCGCATGCGGGAGGCTCGCGAGACGGCTCATGGACCTCAACAGCATCACGGAGGTGGTGGCGCCCCGCGCCCGGGCCGCCCTGCCGGCCTGGCGGCCGGGTGACGCCTGGCTCGCCGGCGGGACCTGGCTCTTCTCCGAGCCGCAGGACGGGATCGGCCGTCTGATCGATCTGCCCTCTCTCGGCTGGGAGCCGCACGCGGTGACGGAGCAGGGCCTCCGGATCGCCGCGACCTGCACGATCGCGGCCCTCGACCGGATCGAGCTGCCGGCCTCTTTCGCCGCCGCCCCCCTGATCGGCCAGTGCTGCCGGGCCCTGCTCGGCTCGTTCAAGGTCTGGAACGCCGCGACCGTCGGCGGCAATCTCTGCCTCGCGCTCCCCGCCGGGCCGATGATCGCCCTCGCGGTCGCCCTCGACGGGGTCGGCCTGATCTGGACGCCGGACGGCGGCGAGCGGCGGCTTCCCGTCCGCGACCTGGTGCGTGGGCCGCAGGCGACGGCGCTTCAGCCCGGCGAGATCCTGCGGGAGATCGACCTGCCGGTTGCGGCGCTGCGGCGGCGCACGACCTTCCGACGCATCAGCTTGAGCCCCAACGGCCGCTCCGGCGCCCTGGTGATCGCCTCCCTGGACCCGTCGGGCGCCTTCGCCCTCACGGTGACGGCCTCGACCCGGCGCCCGGTGCGGATCGATCGCCCCGGCCTGCCGGAAGCCGGGGAGCTCGCCGCGGCGCTGGAGGCCGCGATCCCGGACGGGCTCTGGTACGACGACGTCCACGGCGCGCCGGACTGGCGCCGCCACGTCACCGGGCTCCTCGCCGAGGAGGCCCGGGCCGAGTTCGCGGGAGGCGGCGCATGAGGCTGACGGTCAACGGAACGGTGCACGAGGCCGCGCCCCGCGCCGGGCAGTGCCTGCGCACCCTGCTGCGCGAGCTCGGCTGGTTCGGGGTCAAGAAGGGCTGCGACGCCGGCGATTGCGGTGCCTGCACGGTGCATGTCGACGGCGAGCCGCTGCATGCCTGCCTGGTGCCGGCCTTCCGGGCGGCGGACCGGAGCATCACCACGGTCGAGGGTCTGGCCGGTCCCTGCGCGCCGGAAGGCGGCGTGCAGGGCCACCTCCACCCGGTGCAGGCGGCCTTCGTCGCCGCGCAGGGGTTCCAGTGCGGCTTCTGCACCTCCGGGATGGTGATGACGGCGGCCGCCCTCGACCAGGGCCAGCGGCAGGACCTGCCTGCGGCACTGAAGGGCAATCTCTGCCGCTGCACCGGCTACCGGGCGATCGCCGACGCGATCGCGGGAATCGATGGCCCTGTCCCTTCCTGCGACCGCAGCCCCCCGGCCCCGGCGAGCGCCGCCATCGTCAGCGGTCGCGCGCGCTACACCCTCGACCTCGACTTGGGCAGCGCCCTGCACCTCAAGGTGCTGCGCTCGCCCCACGCCCATGCGCGGGTCCTGCACATCGACACCGAGGCTGCCCTGGCTCTGCCCGGCGTGGTGCGGGTGCTGACCCACGCCGACGCGCCGGACCGGCTCTTCTCCACCGCCCGGCATCAGAACCCCGCCGACGATGCCAGCGACACCCGGGTGCTCGACCCCGTGATGCGCTTCGTCGGCCAGCGCGTCGCGGCGGTGGTCGCGGAGAGCGAAGCGGCGGCGGAGGCCGGCTGCCGGGCCCTTCGCGTCGAGTACGCGGTGCTGCCGGCCTGCCTCGACCCCGAGCGCGCCCTCGATTCCGACGCGCCCCTGGTCCACGGCACGCGGCCGACCGGCGAGGACGCGCCCCCGCTCCACCCTCATCCCAACCTCGCCGCCGAGGCGCATGGCGAGATCGGCGACGTCGCGGCGGGCCTCGCCGCGGCGGACGTGGTGCACGAGGGCACCTATCACTCGCAGCGGATCCAGCACGCCCATCTCGAGACCCACGCAGCCGTGGGGTGGCGCGACCCGGACGGGCGTCTCGTCATCCGCTCCAGCACCCAGGTGCCGTTCCTCACCCGCGACGCCCTCTGCGCCCTGTTCGACCTTCCGCGCGACCAGGTCCGGGTCGAGTGCGGCCGCGTCGGCGGCGGCTTCGGGGGCAAGCAGGAGATGCTGACCGAGGACCTGGTGGCGCTCGCCGTGATGGCGACAGGCCGGCCGGTGCGCTGGGAGCTGACCCGCGCCGAGCAGTTCACCGCCACCACGACCCGCCACCCGATGCGGGTGCGGGTGCGCCTCGGCGCCCGCGCCGACGGCACCCTGACGGCGATCGACCTCCAGGTGCTGTCGAATACCGGCGCCTACGGCAACCATGCCGGCGGCGTGCTGCATCACGGCTGCAACGAGGTGATCGCGGTCTATCGCTGCGACAACAAGCGGGTCGACGGCTACGCCGTCCACACCCACACCCTGCCGGCGGGCGCGTTTCGCGGCTACGGGTTGAGCCAGACCATCTTCGCGGTCGAATCCGCCATGGACGAGCTCGCCCGGGCGCTCGACCTCGATCCGTTCGAGCTGCGGCGCCGCAACGTGGTGCGGCCCGGCGACCCGATGGTCTCGACGAGCCTCGAACCGCACGACGTGCGCTACGGCAGCTACGGCCTTGACCAGTGCCTCGACGCGGTCGCGCAGGCCCTGTCCGCGCGCCCTCCCTCGGGCCCGCCGGGCTGGCGCACGGGATCCGGCATGGCGCTCGCCATGATCGACACCATCCCGCCCCGCGGCCACTTCGCGGAAGCCGGCATCGCGCTCGAACGGGACGGCCGCTACTCCTTGCGCGTCGGCACGGTCGAGTTCGGCAACGGCACCTCGACGGTGCACGGCCAGATCGCCGCGGAGGCCCTGGGCACCACGCCGGACCGAATCGTCCTGCGCCAGGGCGACACCGACGCGGTCGGGCACGATACCGGCGCCTATGGCAGCACCGGCATCGTGGTGGCCGGCCAGGCAACCCTGCGCGCCGCCGAAACCCTGGCCGCGACGTTGCGCGAGCGCGCCGCCGCCCGCCTCGGCGTCGATCCCGCCTCGTGCCGGCTCGACGGCGACGCCGTCGCGGCGGACGAGGCGCGGGTCGCGCTCGCCGATCTCGGCCCGGCGGAGGCGGTGGGGCACGCCGACGGCACGCCGCGCTCGGTGGCGTTCAACGTCCAGGGCTTCCAGGTCGCGGTGCATCCAGGAACGGGCGAGCTGCGCATCCTGCGGAGCGTCCACGCCGCCGATGCCGGCCGGGTGATGAACCCGGTGCAGTGCCGCGGCCAGATCGAGGGTGGCGTCGCCCAGGCGCTCGGCGCCGCGCTCTACGAGGATCTTCGGATCGATCCCGAGGGCCGGGTCGCGACCCCGTCCTTCCGCACCTACCACATCCCGGCCATCGCCGACGTGCCCCGCACCGAGGTGATCTTCGCCGACACCCATGACGGCATCGGGCCGCTCGGCGCCAAGTCGATGAGCGAGAGCCCGTTCAATCCCGTCGCGGCGGCCCTGGCCAACGCCATCCGGGACGCGACCGGCGCGCGGCTGACCGCGACGCCGTTCGCGCCCGACCGGATCTATCGACGGATCAACGAGGCGGCCCGCAGCGGCGAGGAGAAGCGATGGACCTGAAGCGCGACGACGGCCTGACCCGGCCGAATAGTTTTCTGGAGCGCACCTTCGCGCTCTCGGCCCACGGCACCACCGTGCGCACGGAACTGCTCGCCGGGCTGACCACCTTCCTGACGATGGCCTACATCGTCTTCGTCAATCCCAACATCCTCGGCGATGCCGGGATGCCCAAGGGGGCGGTGTTCGTCGCTACCTGCCTCGTCGCGGCGATCGGCTCGCTGGTGATGGCGTTCTACGCCAACTACCCGATCGCGCTCGCCCCCGGCATGGGGCTCAACGCCTACTTCGCCTACGTGGTGGTGCTCCAGATGGGCTACACCTGGCAGGCGGCGCTCGGCGCGGTGTTCATCTCCGGCCTGTGCTTCATGGTCGTCACCCTGACGGGGTTGCGCCGGATCATCGTCGAGGGCATCCCGCGCTCGATGCGCATCGCCATCACGGTCGGCATCGGCCTGTTCCTGGCGATCATCGCGCTGAAGAGCGCCGGCGTGGTGGCGGCGAGCCCGGCGACCTTCGTCACCCTCGGCGACCTGCACAAGCCAAGCACGGTGCTCGCCGTCCTCGGCTTCCTGATCGTCGCGGTCCTGTCCGTGCGCAAGGTGCGGGGGGCGCTGCTCGCCGGCATCCTGACCGTCACGGCGCTCAGCTTCATCGTCGCCGACAACACCTTCCAGGGCGTCGCCTCGCTGCCGCCCTCGATCGCCCCGACGCTGTTCGCCCTCGACATCAAAGGTGCCCTGTCGGGCGGCCTGCTCAACGTGATCCTGGTGTTCTTCCTCGTCGAATTGTTCGACGCCACCGGCACGTTGATGGGCGTAGCCAACCGGGCGGGGCTGCTCACGGAAGGCAAGATGGAGCGCCTCGACAAGGCGCTGATGGCGGATTCGTCCTCGATCTTCGTCGGCTCGCTGCTCGGCACCTCGAGCACCACGGCGTATCTCGAGAGCGCGTCCGGCGTCGAGGAGGGCGGCCGGACCGGGCTCACCGCCGCGACCGTCGCCGTGCTGTTCCTCGCCTGCCTGTTCTTCGCGCCGCTCGCCGGCTCGGTCCCGGCCTACGCCACGGCGCCGGCCCTGTTCTACGTCGCCTGCCTGATGCTGCACGAACTGGTCGATCTCGACTGGGACGACCTGACCGAGGTGCTGCCGGCCTGCGTCACGGCACTGCTGATGCCCTTCACCTACTCGATCGCCAACGGCGTCGCCTTCGGCTTCATCACCTACGCGGTGGTCAAGCTGCTCACCGGCCGCTTTCGGGACGTGAAGCCGGTGGTGTGGGTGATCGCGGGGGTGTTCCTGTTCAAGTTCGTGGTTTCGGGCAGCGCGCATTGACGGCTGCCGCCCGAACCCTCCCCCTCCGCGGGGGAGGGTTTCCGCGCTCGACTGAATTCCCTCAGTACTTCCGAACCAGGCTCACCAGCCGTCCCTGGATTCGCACCCGGTCCGGCCCGAGCACCCGGGTCTCGTAGGCAGGGTTGGCAGCCTCGAGCGCGATCGACGAGCCGCGGCGGCGCAGGCGCTTGAGGGTCGCCTCCTCGTCGTCGATCAATGCCACCACGATGTCACCGGTATTGGCGGTCTCCTGGCGGCGGATGACCACCAGATCACCGTCGAGGATGCCGGCCTCGATCATCGAGTCGCCGCGGACCTCCAGGGCGTAATGCTCGCCGCTGGCCAGGAAATCCGGAGACATCGCTACCGAGCGGCTCTGGCTCTGGATCGCCGAGATCGGCGTACCGGCGGCGATCCGGCCCATCACCGGCACGCTGACCGACTGACCGTTCTCATCGGGCGCCGTCGTCATCGCCGGGATGCCGGCGGGCCGCTTCGGCTCGTGGGCGCGCCCGCCCTCGACCACGCTGGGGTTGAACCGCACCACCTCGGCGCCGGATCCGGTCGCCCCAGGCCCGGCCGTCACCGGTCCGGTCACTGCGTCGGGCAGGCGGATCACCTCGATCGCCCGGGCCCGGTTCGGCAGGCGGCGCAGGAAGCCCCGCTCCTCCAGGGCCGTGATCAGGCGGTGGATGCCCGATTTCGACTTGAGATCGAGGGCGTCCTTCATCTCGTCGAAGGACGGGGGCACGCCCGTCTCGCGCATTCTCTGCTGAATGAAGCGGAGCAGGTCCAACTGCTTACGCGTGAGCATGTGACACTCTCATCCCCGCGCTGCCGCGCTCCGGAAACAAATCGCGAACATGGTAAGCGTTCCGCAAGTGTTCCGCAAGCGGGTCTGAAACTGCGGCGCGAGAACGCAGCAGAGGGGAGAGATCGCGGCCAGTTCGAACGATGTCGGACAGGCAAACCAGTCGGCCGAGCACCGGAGAGACGTTTCGCAGCCGCTATCGGTAGGCGGGTTCCGGCCGGTGCGTGAAGAGCGGGTTCGGCGGCGGCTCCGCGGTCGCGGAGAGCGGCCGGTCGAACGCGTCGGCCAGGGAATCGACGTGGGCCGGGGGAGCGACGGTGCCATCGCTGCCGGCGGCGGGCACCGGGGGCTGGCCGGCCATGACTTGCGGCAGCCGCAGGCCACCGGGCTCGACCGTGGTCTGCGCCGCCTGCGCCAGCACAGGCGCAGGGAGCAGGACCATCGCCGCGATGCCGGCACCCAGGATCCACCTCATCCGACGCTCTCCCCTCGCTGGCCGGTGTGCATACGTGGGCGGAACAGTTCCATCGACGTCGGTCCAACCTCGATAACAGCGTCGCAGGAAGTGTTTCGATCCTGCCCGCCGCTTCATCCTGAGGTCGCGGGCGGGACGCGATGAGCAACCCGAGCCGGGAGGCTCTCACCCCCGTCCCTTGCGGCCCTTGTATTTCGGCCGCTGGCCCGGGAAGCCTTGGGTCGAGCGGCCGGTCGGGCGCTCGGCGTAGGTGAACGGCACCTCGCGGTCGGTGCCCGGGCCCATGTCGTCGAGGTCGGGTTCGCGGATGCGGGTGCCTTCGTCGGAGGTGCCCTTGCCGCCGGGACCGTAGCCGAGCGGTTCGGCACCCCGGCGCCTGCGCTTGGCGCCGAAGCGGCCGGCCTCGCGCTCGACATCGGCCTGTTCGGCCATCGGGTCGTCGGCGATGGCGAGCTCGGTCGCCTGGAGCCGCTTGAGCTCGTCGCGAAGCCGTGCCGCTTCCTCGAAGTCGAGATCGGCGGCCGCCGCCCGCATCCGCTTCTCGAGGTCG
Source organism: Methylobacterium frigidaeris (assembly GCF_022179185.1). Lineage (GTDB taxonomy): Bacteria > Pseudomonadota > Alphaproteobacteria > Rhizobiales > Beijerinckiaceae > Methylobacterium > Methylobacterium frigidaeris. The sequence continues at coordinate 129,499 of NZ_BPQJ01000018.1, forward strand.
GCCATCACCGCCTTGAGGTTGTGGCCCACCGTGACGGCGGATTTGGCGAGGCCGGTATCGACCTGGACGTGATCGCGCTCGTAGACGCTCTCCAGGATGTCGGAGATGTTGCGCTTCACGCTCTGGGGCGTGATGCCGTGCTCGGCGTTGTAGGCGAGCTGCTTGTTGCGCCGGCGCTCGGTCTCCGCCATCGCCCGCTCCATCGAGCCGGTGATCTGGTCGGCGTAGAGGATGCAGCGGGCCTCGGCATTGCGGGCGGCGCGGCCGATGGTCTGGATCAGCGAGGTCTCGGAGCGGAGAAACCCCTCCTTGTCGGCGTCGAGGATGCCGACGAGGGCGCATTCCGGGATGTCGAGGCCCTCGCGCAGGAGGTTGATGCCGATCAGCACGTCGAAGGCGCCGAGCCGCAGGTCGCGGATGATCTCGATGCGCTCAAGCGTGTCGATGTCGGAGTGCATGTAGCGCACCCGCACGCCGTTCTCGTGCAGGTACTCGGTGAGGTCTTCGGCCATGCGCTTGGTGAGCGTCGTCACCAGCGTGCGGTAGCCGGCGGCGGCCACCTCCTTCACCTCCCCCAGGAGGTCGTCGACCTGGCTCCGGGCCGGGCGCACCTCGATCACCGGATCGACGAGGCCGGTCGGGCGGATGACCTGCTCGGCGAAGACGCCGCCAGTCTGCTCCAGCTCCCACTTCGCCGGCGTCGCCGAGACGTGGATCGATTGCGGGCGCATCGCGTCCCATTCCTCGAACCGCAACGGGCGGTTGTCGAGGCAGGAGGGCAGCCGGAAGCCGTACTCGGCCAGCGTCGCCTTGCGGCGGAAGTCGCCCCGGTACATGCCGCCGATCTGCGAGACCGTGACGTGGCTCTCGTCGGTGAAGACGAGGGCGTTGTCGGGCAGGTACTCGAACAGGGTCGGCGGCGGCTCGCCGGGTTTCCGGCCGGTGAGGTAACGCGAGTAGTTCTCGATGCCGTTGCAGGCGCCGGTCGCCTCGATCATCTCGAGGTCGAAGGTGCAGCGCTGCTCCAGGCGCTGGGCCTCGATCAGCCGGCCCATCCGGGTCAGCTCCTCGACCCGCCACTTCAGCTCGTCCTTGATGCCCTTCACCGCCTGCTGCAGCGTCGGGCGAGGCGTCACGTAGTGGCTGTTGGCGTAGACCTTGACGAACTTGAGCGTGTTGATCGTCTTGCCGGTCAGCGGATCGAATTCCGAGATCGACTCGATCTCGTCGCCGAACAGGCCGATGCGCCAGCCGCGGTCCTCCAGGTGGGCCGGCCACAGCTCGATCACGTCGCCACGCACCCGGAAGGTGCCGCGGGCGAAGTCGGACTGGATGCGCTTGTACTGCAGCGCCACCAGGTCGGCGACGAGCTGGCGCTGCTCGATCTTCTCGCCGAGGCTGACGGTGAACGACATCGCCGTGTAGGTCTCGACCGAGCCGATGCCGTAGATGCACGACACCGAGGCGACGATGATGACGTCGTCGCGCTCCAGCAGCGCCCGGGTGGCGGAGTGGCGCATCCGGTCGATCTGCTCGTTGATCGACGATTCCTTCTCGATGAAGGTGTCGGAGCGCGGCACGTAGGCCTCGGGCTGGTAATAATCGTAGTACGAGACGAAGTATTCCACCGCGTTGTCGGGGAAGAACGCCTTGAACTCGCCGTAGAGCTGCGCCGCCAGGGTCTTGTTGGGGGCGAGGATCAGGGCCGGGCGCTGGGTCTCCTCGATGACCTTGGCCATGGTGAAGGTCTTGCCCGAGCCCGTCACCCCGAGCAGCACCTGGTCGCGCTCCTGGCCCTTCACGCCGGCGACCAGCTCGGCGATCGCGCGGGGCTGGTCGCCGGCCGGGGTGAAATCGGACTTGAGGCGGAACGGCACGCCGCCCTCGGATTTCTGCGGCCGCTCGGGGCGGTGCGGGCGCCACAGCTCGCCGTTCTTGAACAGCGGGTTGCCCTCGGTGAGGAGCTTGGTGAGCGCGTCGACCGTGGCCGAGACGCCCTCGCTCGCCAGCGATCCACGCTCCTCCACCGCCTCGCCGTCCGGCTCGCGCAGGCCGAGCGCCTGGGCCAGGGCCGGCTCGACATCGGCCGCCGTGCCATGCGCGAAGGCGGCCTGCGGCGCCTCGCCGAAGCCGCCCGGGGTCGCTCCGTTCGCGGACTTGCTTTCGGCGGGCTTGCTTTCGGCGGGCTTGGCCTTGCGGGCGGGCGTCACCTCGGCCGCATCCTTGCGCGGACGCCCCCGCTTCGGCGGTTCGGGCGGCGGCTCCGCGGCGGGCAGGCGGTCGCGGTTCAGCGCCGGGTTCAGCAGTTCGGCGAGGAACGGGTCGAGCGGCTTCAGCTCGGGCTTCGAGGCCTTGCCGGTCGACAGGCGGGGCTTCTTCGGGGCGGGCATGCACCTGATATGGCAAGCCCTGCCGGGGCCGGAAAGAGCCCGCGTTACCGCATCCCGGTCACCGCACGCATCTTGGGTCACCGCACCTTGGCGACCGCGATCGCGTCGCCCTCGACGAGGACGAAGCCGATGCCGGCCCGGCGTAGCGCCTCGACCACGGCGTGGCGGCTGCGCGCCGCCGGCTTCTCTCCCCCCTCTTCGAGGCGCCGGATGGTCGAGAGCGAGAGGCCGCTGGCCTCGGCGAGGTCGGTCATCGACCAGGCAAGCAGGCCGCGGGCGGCGCGCAGATGCGCGCCCTGGACGGCCTGCTCCAGGCCGCGCCGCGCCGTGCCGGTGGGGACGGGCCGGATGCCATCGATCCGGGAATTCAGGCTGGCCCAGGTCTCGATCCGCCCGTCGGCGTCGCGCACCGGGACGAGCACGCTCCGGAACAGGCCACTCCCGCCGCCGGCCAGGGCCAGGTGATTCTCGGTCACGAAGGGCCGCCCGCTGCCGATCCGGGCCAGGATGCGGTCGCGGGCGCGGGCGCGCTCCTCCCGCACCAGGATCCGCGTCCAGTCGTCGTGGAAGTCCTGCTGGGTCAGGCCGGTGAGGGTCAGGAGTTCGCGCGAGGCGATGCGGAACGACGCCGAATACGGCGAGGCGTGCATCCAGGTCTGGGCCTGCTCGAACAGGGCCTGCTTGCGGCGCTGTTCCTCGCGGTGCAGGCCGGCCAGGCGTTCGGAATCGGTCACGTCCAGCACCACGCCGGCCACACCGCGGGGCCGCCCGTCCGGGGTGAGGTAGACCGTGCCGCGATGGGCCAGCACCCGCAGCGACCCGTCAGGCCGGATCACCCGGACGGTATGGTCGCTGAAGAGCCCGTTACGCATCACCTGGGCATTGCTCTCGATGGCCGGCCGGTCCTCCGGATGGACGAGGCTCAGGAAGAGGCCGTAATCCGGCTGCACCGTTCCCGGCTCGAAGCCGAGCAGCCGGAACAGGCCCGGGGACCAGACCTGCTCGTCGGTGGCGAAGATCCAGGTCCAGCTGCCGGTCAGGCCGTGCGCCTCGACCAGGCGGAGGAAATCGCGGTCCGGGAAGGAGAGCGGGTAGGCCGAGACGGGATCGGCCGTCAGGCCGCGCGGCGGGTTAGGCTGGGTCACGACAACCTCGCGGGGAACGGGACGGCGGCCAGCGTCTGGGGATCGCAAGCCCCGCGCAGCGGATCGGAGGCCCCGCGCAGCGGATCGGAGGCCCCGCGCAGCGGATCGGAGCCCCCGCGCAGCGGATCGTCGGGCCCGAGCGGGGCGGGCAGGTCGCGGTCCCAGGGCGGGTCGGCGAAGCGGGCCGCCACGAACTCGACCAGAGCCCGGACCTTGGCGGGCGGGCGGCGGCGCGAGGGCATTACCGCGTGGATCGGCAGCGGCGGAATCGGCCCGAGATCGAGCGCCACCAGGCTGCCGCTGCGCAGGGCATCGCCGACCAGGAAGGTCGGCTGGTAGATCACCCCGAGCCCGGCCGCGGCAGCGGCCACCAGGGCGGCGCCGTTCGAGGCGCGCAGCGAGCCCGCGACCGCCACGGTGACACCCTCGAAGCGCCAGCCGTCGCTGCTCGCCAGCGTGTAGCCGAGGCAGTTGTGCTGGCCGAGATCCTCCGGGCGGCGTGGCCGGCCATGGATTGCCAGGTAGGACGGCGCGGCGCAGACCCGCATCCTGCACGGAGCGAGCGACCGGGCGACCAGGCTCGAATCCCGCAGGTGACCGATCCGGAGCGCCAGGTCCCAGCCCTCCTCGATCAGGTCGACCGGCCGATCGTTGAGGCCGAGCTCGATCGTCAGCGACGGGTGGGCGTGCCCGAAGGCCGCGAGGGCGGGAGCGACCTGCAGCACCCCGAACGAGACCGGCACGTTGAGCCGCAGGGTGCCGCGGGGCTCCGCAGCCTCGGCGCCGGCCGCCGCCTCGGCCTCGTCGATCTCGGCGAGGATGCGCTCGCAGGCCTCGAGGTAGCGCCGGCCGGCCTCGGTCAGGGTCAGGCGGCGGGTGGTGCGGTGCAGGAGCCGGGCGCCGAGCCGGTCCTCGAGGGCGGCGACGTGCTTGGTGACGCCGCTCTGTGACAGGCCGAGCGCCCGCGCAGCGGCCGAGAGGCTGCCGGTCGCGGCGACGCGCACGAAGATCTGCATTCCGGTCAGCCGGTCGGGCACGGCGCGATCTCACTCTGAGCGTGTGAGGTGATGCTACGAGATGCCGGATTTCCGGACATTCTCAAACGTTGCAGTCTGCGCAGGCCGCCGCAAGAGGAGCGAAGCATGACCGCACCGATCGACCCGCGCGCCCGGATCGGGCACGTCCACCTGCGGGTGGCCGACCTCGACCGGGCGCTCGGCTTCTATTGCGGGGTGCTGGGCTTCGCCCTGATGCAACGCTACGGCACCCAGGCCGCCTTCGTGTCGGCCGGCGGCTACCACCATCATATCGGGCTCAACACCTGGGACAGCGCCGGCGGGGCGCCGGCGCCGCCCGGAAGCACCGGGCTCTACCACGTGGCGATCCTGTACCCGACCCGGGCGGCCCTCGCCGACGCGCTGTCCCGGCTCGACGCCGCCGGCATCCCGCTCACCGGCGCGAGCGACCACGGTGTCAGCGAGGCGCTCTACCTCGACGATCCGGACCGCAACGGGGTGGAACTGTACCGCGACCGGCCGGAGAGCGACTGGCCCCGGGACGAGGCGGGCGGGCTGCAGATGGTGACCCGCCGCCTCGACCTCGCCGCCTTGCGGGCGGAGGCTACCCTGCGTTAGGCGTCTCGGCCTCGGGGGTGCGGAAATAGGGCTCGACCGAGCCCTTCAGCTTCACGGTCATCGGGTTGCCGAAGCGGTCGCGGGCATTGCCGGCGGCGAGCCGCACCCAGCCCTCGCTCACGCAATATTCCTCGACATTGGTCTTCTCGACGCCCTTGAAGCGGACGCCGACGCCGCGCTCGAGCAGGGCGGCGTCGTGGAAGGGGCTGCGCGGGTCGGTGCTGAGGCGGTCGGGCGGGGTGTCGGTCATCGGTCTCGAGCCTTCGGAACTGTGTGGGCGCCCCAGTAGCTGCTCCCGGCGTCGCTGCCAATCCGCATCCGGGCCTGCCCGTACTTTGGAATTTTCATAATTCACCCAATAATATAGATCATGCGCTGCAAAGTAGAAACCCTCCAATATCACGCATAGATCTTGCGCGCACAGACGAGGTGCTGCATTCAAGGCGCGCCGATCCCCGGCACGATCCGAGACGGAGGCCGCGATGGCGCGAGCGCTGATCCTGATTCATGGCTGCGCGGGCCTGATCCGCGAAGGATGGCCCCCGGTCGGCCTGCCCTGGGAGCGGCTGGTCTGCCTGCTCAGCGGATCGAGGAGCGCGCGATGAACCTGCACCAGCGCGAGCGCCTGCGGGAAGAGGCCGAGGCACGCGGGCAGGCCGCCCTGGAACAGGCCCTGACGCTGGCCTTCTGGGACGCCCTGGAGCGGGGCCCGCTGCCGCCGATGGCGGCGCTCGAGGCCGCCGCCCGCACGGTCGGCACGCTCTACCGCCAGATCGCCTCCCTGCACGGCCCGGCGCCGCGCTGCGGCTGCGGCTGGCAGCCCGAGCCCGACGAGGACCTGATCCGGCTCGAGGCGATGCTCGCCGCGGCCCTGATCGAGCGGCCCAGGCCAAGTCTGGCCGACCTGCCGGTGGCTGGGCGGGCCTGAGGGCGCCGGCAGGGTCAGCCGGCAGAAAGGATGCCGGGGGCGTCCGCACTCGACGGGTTCGCCGGAGCGGGCGCGGGCCTCGCGCCCGCCACGGCGCGCCCGCGGCGGAGCGGCGCTGGGCCCGATCGGCCCGGCGGGTCGCAGGGCTCAGTACGGCACCCGGTCGGCCTTGTCGTGGTACTTCTTCCAGATCTCGACCGCCTCGGCCCGCATGATCTGACGGGTCGGAATCGAGCGCTCGCTCACCGGTTTCTTCAGCTCGCCGTAGATCATGCTGTCGTCGAAATCGCCGTAGCGGAGCGCGTCCTCGTTGGTGGAGGCGTAGTAGATCGTCTTGATGCCGGCCCAGCAGGCCGCCGCCATGCACATCGGGCAGGGTTCGGCGCTGGTATAGAAGGTGGCGTCGCGCAGCTTGAAGCTGCCTTGCGCCTTGCAGGCCTTGCGGATCGCCTCCATCTCGCCGTGCCAGGTCGGGTCGTTCTCGGCGACGACGCGGTTGGCGCCCTCGGCCAGGACCTTGCCGTCCTGAACGATCACGCTGCCGAACACCCCGCCGGCGCTCTAGACCAGCGAGGTCTTCTCCGACAACGCGATGGCGCGCGTCATGAAAGCCTTGTCGTCTTCCGTCATCGCAGGATCCTTTCGTGTCTCAGGACAGGAGGGTGAAGAGGGTGATCTCGGCCGCGTAGAGCCCCAGCACGACGCCCGCGCCGAGGGCCTCGACGCGCCGGCGGCGATCCGGCGCCGGGTCGAGCCACCAGCCGAGCGCGGCGGTCGCGACGCGCATCAGGAGCCAGGAGACCAGCGCCACGCTGATCGCGTTGCCGATGAAGGTCGCGACCGCCAGCGGCAATCCGTCGGTGAGCGGGGAGAGAAAGCGGATCTCCAGCATCACCACCGGAAACAGCACCAGCAGGACCAGCGCGGTCTGCGTCCAGGCCGGCGGTGCCGCGCCAGCCCCCTCCGGGAACTAGCCCGCGAAGGGGGCGTCGAGCCGTCGGCTGGTCCAGGTGGAGACAGCCGGTTCGGCCTGGCGAAGCAGCGCCTGCCGCTCGGGGGAACCGAGCCAGGCATCGAGCTGGGCCGGCGTCGCGAAGCGCACGAGCGTCGTCCAATGCGCGATCTGCGGCGGCAGGGGAGCCTGGACGAGCGTGCCCGCGTAGCCGGGAAACCGGGCCTGCGCGCCCTGCACCGACTCGGCCCAGGCACGGAACGCCTGCTCCCGTCCGCGCTCGACCCGCGTCGCGATCACCTCGGTCACGCAGGCCAGGGCGTAGAAATCGGGGGCGGCCTCGTCCGTCGCGGCGGGGTGGTCGGGATGGAGCAGGGGCTCCAGCGCCGCGAGGCAATCCGCCCGGACCGGTCCGCCGCGCCACGCCTCGAGCGCCGCCGCCGTGCGGAAGCGCTGGACGACGTGCCAGTCCGGCACCTGCGGGGCAACCGGGACGACCTCGATGCTGACGAAGCCTGGCGCCTCGCCGGCCACCCGGGTCAGCGCCGCCTGCCAGCCCGCGAAATCGTCCTCGGCGCCGGGCCTGAGGCTGACCCGGGTCACGATCGCTGTCGCGCGGGACGGGCTTGGCGCGTTCATGAAGGCCTGGCTTCCTAAGGGTCACCCGACAAGAGGCGCCCGCAGGATGTGCGGCCGGGACTTACCAGCGTCTTAGAGCTAGGACACAAACTTGCTGCAATGACTGGATCCGAGGTAGACTACGAGTTCCTCGTCGAGGATCGACCGGACGGGGGCGTGATCGACGAGGCCCATCGCTCAATTAAAAGGCGGGTCGGGGTCGGATTTTGCCTCGGGTTCTCCTGCGGCAGCCGGCATGAGATCCGACGTGGCGGGCGGTGCCGGAGCCCGCGGGCGGCGAATGCCCGGGCTCCGGCCTCCGGGACCGATCCGCGCGGCGCGGGGCCGGCACCGGACCGGCCGGCGGCAGGCCGCGTCAGCGCGGCGCCGTGCCGTCCGGCCGGGTCGACGGCATCCCGCCCGGAGCGTCCGGGTAGGCGGTGCTCGGCACCGGGCCGGCCTGGCCGACGGAGCTGCTCGGGGCCGCGGTGCGGCTCGCATCCGCGGCACCGGAGGGACGGGGCGCCGCCGGGCACGGGCCGGGGCCCGAGCAGGCGGCGTGGTCGGTCGCGACCGCGCGGCCGTCCCGCTCGGCCGCCGGGGCGCCGCCGGGGCTGCCCGGATAGGCCGCGGCCCCGCCGGGCTCCCGTGCGGGGGCGGCCGGAGTCGGCGAGCCCTGGGCGAGTGTGGGGCCGGCCGCGAGGATGGCGAGCAGGGGCAGGATGAGCCGGCGCATCAGATGTCTCGCCTCTGCATCGCGCCGGCAATGTGGTCGGCCTGGCGGAGCGCCAGCGCCACGATGGTCAGGGTCGGGTTGCAGGCCGCTCCGGAGGTGAACTGGCTGCCGTCGGAGACGAACAGGTTCTTGATGTCGTGGGTCCGGCCGAAACTGTTGAGCACCCCGTCCCGTGGCTTCGCGCTCATCCGGTTGGTGCCCATGTTGTGGGTGCTCGGATAGGGCGTGACGGGGTAGGTGACGGTGGCCCCGACCGCCTCGTAGATCGCCGCGCCCTGCTTGTAGGCGTGGTTGCGCATCGCGACGTCGTTGGGATGGTCGTCGTAGTGGACGCTCGCCACCGGCATCCCGTGCTTGTCCTTGACCCTCGGGTCGAGGGTGATGCGGTTCGTCTCCTGCGGCATGTCCTCGCCGACGAGCCACATCCCGGCCATGCGCGGATACTGCTCCATGGCGCTGGTGAAGGAGCGGCCCCAGGCGCCGGGATTGAGGAAGGCCGCCATGAACGGCACGCCGAGGGAGACCGTCTCCATCTCGTAGCCGCCGGAGAAGCCGCGGTTGGGGTCGTGATGCGCCTCGTCGCGGATGATGCCCGCCATGGTCGTGCCGCGATACATGTGCACCGACTTCTCGAACACGCCGTAGACGCTGCCGGTCATGTGCCGCATGTAGTTGCGGCCGACCTGCCCCGAGGAATTGGCGAGCCCGTCGGGGAACATCGACGAGGCACTGTTGAGCAGGAGCCGCGGACTCTCGATCGAGTTGCCGGCCACCGCGACGATGCGGGCCTTCTGGCGCTGCAGCTTGCCCTCGGCATCGGCGTAGACCACCCCCGTCACCTTGCCCGACGCGTCGTGCTCGATGCGCAGGGCCATGCAGTTCGGCCGCACCTCGAGGTTCCCGGTCTCCTCGCCGCGGGGGATCTCGGCGATCAGGGTCGACCACTTCGCGCCGGACTTGCAGCCCTGGAAGCAGAAGCCGATCTGCTGGCACGCGCCGCGGTCGTGCCGCTCCTGGCTGTTGATCGCCATCCGGCCGGTATGGACCTCCTTGTAGCCGACGAGGCGGGCGCCGGCCTCCAGCACCTTGTAGTTGTTGTTGCCCGGCAGGCCCGGGATGCCGTTGGTGCGGGTCACGCCCATGCGGTCCTCGGCCTTCTCGTACCAGGGATCGAGCTCGACCCGAGTGATCGGCCAATCGAGGAGGTTGGCGCCCGGCATCGCGCCGTAATGGTCGCGGATGCGGAACTCGTGCTCCTCGAAGCGCAACGAGGCGCCGGCCCAATGCACCGTCGAGCCGCCCACCGCCTTGACGATCCAGGCCGGCAGGTTGGGGAAGTCCCGCGCCACCCGCCACGAGCCCGAGGTGGTGCGCATGTCGGTCCAGGCGAGCTGGGCGAAGCTCGCCCACTCGTCGTTGACGAAGTCCTCCACGTTGTGGCGGGCGCCCGCCTCGAGGATGACGGTGCGGATGCCCTTGAGCGCCAGCTCGGTGCCGAGCGTGCCGCCGCCGGCGCCCGAGCCGACGATGACGACGAGCCCGTCGTCGTTCAGGTCGAATGTGGCCATGGTTTCCTCCGGTCCGCGCGGCCGGTCGCGGCCGGGCCGGCGCGGCTGTTCATTGATTGTTCTTTTATTGACGGTGGGCTTGTTCGGGCGGCCGGCCGGTCAGACCTTCGGCAGCCAGTCGATGTCGTTGAAGCCGCGGTGGATGTAGCCGCCCTTGTCGGCCGACGGTCCCTCGTAGCCGAATTTCGGCCAGAGCTCGGGCTGGTTGTAGAGCGAGACGACGAGGTCGGAGCGGATCTTCTTGAAGAAGTCGGTGTGGCTGATGCCCTCGAGTACCGCGACCCGGTCGGCCTCCCAGCCGATCTGGGCGTAGTTGACCTTGTGGCGGGCCTGCGCGTCCTCGTCGAGGCGGCGCACCCCCTGCGTGAGAAGCGCCTTCACGCCCGGGTCGGCGGCGGCCTTGCCGTCCCAGGGCTTGATCGCCGTGATGTAGTAGACGTCGCCGAGGAAGTCGTGCGGGTAGATGTCCCGCGCCATCTTCACCAGGGTCTTCAGCTCGGCCGGCGCGAGCGCAGCGCCGTTCTCGGCCCAGGCCTCCGAGACCGGGAGCCCGGCGCCGCTGGCGAGCGCCGCGGCGGGGGCCGCCACGGCGGCGCTCCGCAGGAAGCCGCGGCGGCTGAACCGCGTGCGCGGATCGACTTCTCTCATCGGGTGTCTCCTCTCTGATGCTTCTTGTGGTTTCGATGCCGGCCCGGGGCGCGTCTTCGCGCGCTTGCCGGGCCGCCGGACTGCGCTCAGCCGAAGCGGCCGCCCTTCTGGATCACCTCGATCTTGTAGCCGTCCGGATCGGTGGCGAAGAAGAAGCGGGCCAGGGTCTTGCCCTGGTGCTGGAAGTCCTTGACCGGCGTCGCGGGCAACCCCTCGCTGGTGAAGCGGGCGTGCTCGGCATCGACGTCGTCCACCACCACCGCGAGGTGGCCGTAGCCATTGCCGAGGTCGTAGGGCTCGGTCCGGTCGAAGTTGACCGTCAGCTCCAGCTCGAACGGCGACGAGGGGTGGCGCAGGTAGACGAGCGCGAAACCGTCGAAGCCGACGCGCTCGGCGAGTTCGAGGCCGAAGGCGCGGGCGTAGTAGGCGCGGGACCGCTCCTCGTCGAGGACGCGGATCATCGAGTGCACGGGCTTGGCCATCGGCAGCAGGGACCTCGTTTCGCGTGAGCAACCGCTCGGGTGTCGCGGCTTAGACTAGCTCCAGGGAAGCGGCCGGGGTGGTAGCGGGCTGTGACGCGCGCGGGCCGGCGGCCGGACGCCCGCTCCCGCACGGGGACGCGCGACGACCGCGGCACCTCACCCGGGCCGGCCAGATCTTGTTCCGCTCTATCGCGTGCGCGAGGACACATCGCGGCGGGGAAGGGCCGTCTATGTTCGGATCATCGCAACGGAGGCAGCCCGAAACCACCGGCCTGCACTGCGAAAAGGAGACTGAATACCAGATGAAGACCCGTATCGCCGCCGTCGTCACCGCTCTTGTCCTTGGCGCCGCTCCGATCTCGTCCGCCATGGCATTCAGCCCCAACTCCCCCGCGAACCCGTTCTGGAGCCAGGACGTCGAGACCACGGGCTCGATCGGCTCCGCCAACACCAGCGTGCCGTTCTACGGCGCCTGCCCGATGAGTTCGGCTGCCGAGGGCAACGCCAAGCAGCAGAACTTCCCGGTCAAGCAGTACGGCCAGACTGCCGGCGGCTACCGCTGCTGACCTCAAGGAGACGGAGATGAGCGAGATGAAGCTTCTGCGTGCCGTGTCCTACGGCATGATCGGCGTCCTGGCCGGCGGCCTCGCCATGACGGTGGTCGGCACCGCCAACGCCCTGATCAACATGTAACGCAACGGAAGGACCGCCTTGAGGGCGGTCCTTTTCGCATGAGCGGGGTTCGCCCGATTGTCTAGTCGGTTTTCTCGCGGCCTCGTCGGAACCGCAGAGCTTCGGACCGCTTTGCACCTGCGGAAATCCCGCAGGAGATGGCCATGCCACCGCTCGTCCGCCTCGTTCCCGCCCTGCTTCTCCTGGTGGCGAGTGCCGCCCCGGCCCTCGCGATCTCGGACCGGCGCGACCAGCCGACCCAGGCCGACATACCCGACGGCGCGCGCGGCGACGGATCCGGGGTGGCCCCGCCCCAGGCGATCAAGCCCGACACCAAGGTGATGCCCGGCGATACCGGGCTGAGCGGCAATGCGCGGTCGCGGACCAACCCCCTCGAACAGCTCGACGCCAAGGACCGGCGCGCCACCGGCGGCGGCGACGGGGCCGGCGACCGGCGGTAAGGCAACCGCGGCCGACGAACTCGGTTAACCATCGCGCGGCACGCGCGAGGGGGAGGCGTCCATGGGTCTGCTCGATCAGGTCATCGGTTCGGTGCTCGGCAACGTCCTCGGCGGCGGGGGCCGCCATCAGGAGGGGAATCACGGAGGCGGCTCCGGGGCGATGTCGCCCCTGGTCAAGGCGCTGCTGATGCTGCTCGCCGCCAAGGCGATGCAGGGCGGCTTCGGCGACATCTTCGGTGGCGGCCGCCGGCCGGCGCCGCAGGGCGGACCCGAGGACGGCTACGCCCCGGACCCGCACGGCTACGGCATGCCCGACCCGCGGGACGACGAGCCCCGCGGCCGGCGCGGCGAGGACCCGAACAATCCCTATTCCGACCTCGCCGGGATGCTCGACGGCCCGGGCGGCGGCACCGAGTCCCGTTACCCCTCCCCCTCCGGCGGAGGCATGCAGAATCCGTTCGACCAGGGCGCCGGGCCGTATTCCCGCCTCGATCGGGAGCAGCCGGAGGATGCGGCGGGCGGCGGCCTCGACCAGCTCATCGACCGGTTTCGCCAGGGCGGCCTCGGCGAGATGATCGAATCCTGGATCGGCCCGGGCCACAACCGGCCGATCCAGCCGCAGCAGCTCGCCCAGGCGCTCGGCCCCGACACGGTCGAGACCCTGAGCCGCCAGACCGGGATGGGCCGGGACGACCTGCTGGCGCAGCTCGCCCAGGTGCTGCCGGGCGTGGTCGACGGGTTGACGCCGCAGGGCCGGCGTCCGAACCACGACGAGATGCGCGGCTGGTGAGCCTGAACCGGCGCCCGGACGGTGGCCGGGCGCCCGCACGCGACGGGGGACGCCCATGGCCTACGAACTCTACTACTGGCCGTCGATCCAGGGCCGGGGCGAGTTCGTCCGCCTCGCCCTTGAGGAGGCGGGCGCCGAGTACGTCGACGTCGCCCGCCAGGACGGCATCGACGGCATGATGGCGGGCCTGGAGGTGCCGCCCCGCCCGCCCTTCGCGCCGCCCTACCTGCGCGACGGCGACCTGGTGGTTGGCCAGACCGCCGCGATCCTGCTCCATCTCGGGCCGCGCCTCGGCCTCGTCGGCGAGAGCGAGGCCGACCGGATCTGGACCCATCAGATCCAGCTCACCATCGCGGACGCGGTGGCCGAGGTCCATGACAGCCACCACCCGATCGCTTCCGCCCTGTATTACGAGGAGCAGAAGACCGAGGCCGCCCGCCGGGCCGGAGATTTTCGCGACAACCGGATTCCGAAATTCCTGAACTGGTTCGAGCAGGTGCTGGCCGCGAACCCCGCCGGCCCGCGCCACCTCGTCGGCGACCGCCTCAGCTACGCCGACCTCTCGCTGTTCCAGCTCGTCGAGGGCCTGGCCTACGCCTTCCCGCAGGCGACCGAACGGGCGCTCAGCTCCACGCCGAAGGTCGTCGCCCTTCACCGGCTCGTGGCGTCCCGGCCGCGCATCGCCGCCTATCTGGCGAGCGACCGGCACATCCCCTTCAACGAGGACGGGATCTTCCGGCGCTACCCTGAACTCGACGGCTGAGGCAGCCGGCCGGGCGGATCCAGTGGACACCCGATAAATCGTTGAAAATCAAACGCTTGTCGCGCCATCGGGCTGCCGCGTCCCCATGTGACGGAGCCGGTACGGCGTCGTACCCTTGGGCGGCGGCACCTAGGGCTGTCACCCGGGTGCCACAGGCTCACGGCGCGGCAGGGGTACTTCTAACGCGTTGATTTTGAATGGGCTCGCGCACCGCCCGTTGCCGCGACGCCACACGGTGTGTCGGCAAGTGGACAGCTTACGCCCTCTCTTAACAGAAAATTAACCATTTCGGCGCGAAACTCCCTTTAACAAATCGTTGACCAAACCGCGCTTCGGCGCGCGAACCGGACGACATCGCAAGTTCTCCGCGAGGGTCCGGCACCAACTCGACATTCGAGAACCAAGCAACCCCGCCGCTGATACCGGCAGCGGGACAAGAACACTCGTCAAAAAATCGCGAAAGAATCTTGGGGGCTGGCGTGTACATCGTCGTCGACGAGCGGGAAAGCGTGGCCGCGCAGGTCGTGGAGGGCTTCAGCGTGGAGGGCGTGGCAGCCCGGGGGCTGGACGTGCGGGACGTCCGGACCTGGATCGACGCCACCCCGGCCCAGGACCTCGCGGCGGTGCAGGGCTTCGTCATCGGCGACTGCGCCGACCGCACGGCCTTCACCGCCGCCCTGCGCAGCCTGTCCGGCGCGCCGATCATCGCCCTCAACGAGACCCGCTCCCTGGAGCAGACCCTCGCCCTGTTCACCGCCGGCATCGACGACGTGGTGCGCAAGCCGGTCCATGTGCGCGAGATCATCGCCCGGGCCGGCGCGATCCGCCGCCGCACCAACCGCAGCGAAGCGAAGCCCTCGAGCACGCCGGACCGCAGCGGCCGTCTGACCGTGCACACCGACGGGCGCGATCCGGAGATCGACGGCCAGAGCCTGCTGCTGCCCCGGCGCGAGCGCGACATCCTGGACTACCTCGCCCGCAACCGCGGCCGGCCGGTGACGAAGGGCCAGATCTTCAAGGCGGTCTACGGCGACCTCGACAGCGCCGTCGACGAGAGCGTGGTCGAGGGCCACATCAGCAAGCTGCGCAAGAAGCTGCGGATGCGCCTCGGCTACGACCCGATCGAGGCCAAGCGCCTGGCCGGCTACACCTTCGTCGGCTGATCCCGGCCCGCGGCACCGTTTCCCGGACGGCGAGACGCCGCCCGCGGCCTTGGCGGTCGCGGGCGGCGCTTTGCGTCAGCGATCGAGTCGCGGCGGTCCCGGGAGGGACCGCCCTCCTCCGGCTTAGCGGAAGAGCGAGAGGACGTTCTGGCTCGACGAGTTGGCGATCGAGAGCGCCTGCACCGCCAGCTGCTGCTGCGTCTGCAGCGCCTTCAGCTTCGTCGACTCCTCCTCGATATCCGCGTCCACCAGGATGCCGATCGTCCGGTCGTTGGCCTTCATCAGCGTGTCGACGAAGGTCTTCTGGCCGTCGATCTGCGTCTTGTTGGCACCCAGCTTCGTGCCGGCGTCGGTCACCTTCGCGATCGCCTTGTCCACCATGTCGATGATCTTCGACAGGTTCGCGTCACCGTCCGTCCCGACCAGGTTCGAGATGTTGAAGCTCGTCACCGAGTATCGCGTACCGTTGTTGAACCCGGTGTAGCTGTCGGTTTCGGTGTCGAGGATGCCTTTGGCGGTGGTGGTGGTCGCCACGGATCCCCCGCCGGCGGACGCGTTGGTTCCGGTGCTCGTCTGCGCGGCGGTGAAGCCGAAGCTGG
>NZ_BPQJ01000019.1 GCF_022179185.1 Methylobacterium frigidaeris
ACCGCCGGCCGATGCGGTCCGTGCGCAGCGCGCGCGCCCGCGCCTCGCCGCGCTCAGAGACCCACAGAAGGCGCTCGCCCCGCGGACCGAAGAACCCGCCGAGCGCCGCATTGTGCCCGCGCGGCAGGCGCAGGCGCCGCGCGCACCAGTCCTGCATCGCATTGAGGTAGGCCAGCCGCTCGCCGCGAGGACCAAACAAGCCGCCGGGCGTATGGGCGTGCGCGGTGGCCACCCGAAGAACCCGGGCGCAGACCTCCAGACGGCTATTGACCCACAGAAACCGCTCGCCCTTCGGACCAAAGAGCCCGCCGACGACCTCGCCATACCGGCGCGGTACTCGTTCGAGTCGCAGGCGCCGCACCAGCCAATCGCCCTGTGTCGACAGGCGCAGGAGAGAGACGAGGGCGCCTGCGCTGGTGCGGCCGGCTACCGCCCACCACGGAAGCGTGCCGTCGGGGCGGAGCTGTACCTCGGCGGTGCGGGCATCGGTGGCCTGACGCGCGGCGACCTCAACGCTGAGCCGCGCATCGACGGACGGCAGGGTGGCGGTCGAGTACCGAGCCCACGACCCTGATCCGCTCGGGCCCGACTTGCGGTAGCTACCAGCCTCATCCCCGGTCAGTACCTGAGCCGTCGCGCCGTCGGGCGGAGTGAGGTTGGCGGTCAGTTCGGCGAGCGTGGCGTAGGACAGCGAGCCGGAGGCCTGGCCGGCCTCGACGGCTGCCACGCGATCAGCGATCGGCTCAACTGCCGCGGCAAGCTCGTCGGCCGACACCGCCTCCTCGGCGATTTCGGCCAGGCGCGCCGCGATGTCGGCCTGCGTGGGGCGATCAAGCAGCGCCTGGGGTAGCGGAACAGCCCCATCGCCGACCGGAATGGGGATTCGAGCGAGGAGCTGCGCTGCCGACTCCCTGGCGGGGCGCCCAGCCTCGTTGATGCCGCGCAGCAGGAAGTCGGCCATGTCGGTCTCTCACTTCGTCTCGGGCGAGGGGGTCGGGCCCGCTTTTGCCAAGTCGAGCTCGCGCCGCAGCCGGGCAGCCTCCGCCTTCGCAAGCGCGAGCTGCGCGTTCGCCATCACCGCCTGATTGAGTGCCTGATCTCGCTGCACCTGCATCGCCTGCAGGGCGGCGCCGAGAAATTCCGGTGAGGGCTCCTCGGCGCGTGCGGCGGCGGAGACCAGGAGCCCGACCGCTAGGAGAGCGAGGCGCGTCACAGGCAGGCCCCCGCGCTGGTCTTGACGTAGACGGTGCCTGCTGTGTCGACGCACAGCGTCCCCTTCGCCGCTCCAGCCGCAGTCGGCAGCCCGGGCGCCGCAAGCGGGCCGCCCACCTGCACGGCCCCGGCACCCTTGCCCTTGAGGTTGAGAGGAATGTTCGCGTCCGGGCCGACCGGCTCCAGGCTCGGGCCGAACCCGACCCCGGCCGCCGTCACCCGCGCCCCGTTCGCGCCGTCCGTGACGGAGACGAGCTGCAGGACGCTCTGACCCTGGCTCGTGTACTGCATCGCCCCGCCCGCGAACGACCAGCAAGCGTCGAACACCTTGAAGCAGGCTTTCTGCTCTTCGCTGGCGACGACGGCGAACCGTGCGTCGTCGCTGGCGGTATTCAGGCCGACGTGGTGCTTTCCGGCGACGGTGATCGCGTTGTAGGCCGAGGTGTTCAGGGCGAGGTCGTTGTCACTCGCCATGTTCTCGCCCTGGAACAGGACGCCGTTGGCGACCATGGCGTTCTGCCAGGTCGCCGCGACGGGCGAGGCGTAGTTCGGAATGGCTACGGCGGCGTCGACCCGGTCAGGGTTCACGTAGGTGACGCGGTAGAAGATGTCGCCGATCTTGAGCCGATAGGTGGCGCGAGTGAACGCCTCGCCGGCCATCCGCATGACGACGCCGTTCGCCACTGTCACGGAAAGGTTGCGGGTCTGCGTCGTGCCGCCGCCCGAGTACAGCCACGCCGTATTCGCGTATCCGCCAATACCATTGAAGTACATTCCCGAGGAAATGCACCCCATGCCCGGGTAGCAGTTCTGATTGAAATTGTTCAGATCATACTCGACGCCCCAGGTCTGCACCGGGCCGGAACCCGGGGCGATGTGGATGTCGACGTTGTGGCCCCAGGTCGAGGGCGGCTTCTCGCCGTTCGGGCCGGGGCGTTGCCGTACCGAGATCAGCTGGCCGGTCGTGTTGGTGTTGTCGAGTCCCGCGGCGCTCTGGGCGCCGCCCAGGACGTCGAGGTTGATGATCATCCCATTCTGTTCTCGGTCGAGCGCCCCGCTCGACTGCGCCTGGACCATGAGCGGTGCGAACAACTTGCTGTTCGGGGTGCCGTCCGGGTTCTGGTTGGTCCCGCGAGTCAGGTTCGTTCTGATGTCTTGGCCGGGGGCCACGAAGACACCGAAGCAGGTGGGCTCCCAGCTTTTGGTGCCGTCAGTCGCGTAGGCGCCGGTGGTCGAGGCGCAGCCCGGGCCGACCATGAGGCTGCCGCGATTGAGGGTACGGCCGCCAACGTCGAGGCTGTCGAGGTCCAACCCACCATAGCGGCCCGCCTTGGCGGGATCCCAGGCGGCGGCGGGCGCGATCAGGAAGCCGAGCACCGCGGCTGCCGCGAGTAGCGAGCGAAACATGGGTGTCCTCACGAGACGGCAAGCAGGTTGGTCGAGCGCCACAGGGCGCCCGACGAGACGGGAAGGAGCACCGGCAGCCCCGGCACGGTCGCGGCGAGCCAGAGGGCCAGAGCCGATCGGGTCGCGCGGAGGAGAGGCGACCCCGACGTGGGCAGCGGCCTCGCCGGGTAGGGCGTGCCGTCGGCGTTGGGCGCGAGAGCCGGTCGCCCGTTGTTGAGCCAGAGCACGCCCGCGAGGGTCGGCGGATCGCGCGGCAAGCTGCGCAGAACGCGAGGGACGATGACCGGCAGAAGGGCCGCGATCGGATCGGCCGCGCCGGTGTCGTAGGGTGCGGTGTACGGTGAACCGTCGGAATTCGGCGATAGCGCTACGAGGGTTTGGTTGCGCCAGAGGACGCCCGGCTGATCCGGCGGCTCGATGGCGTAGGACGCCACCACGTCGGTCAGCGCCTGCAGCAGCACGCTGCCGATGGCGTCGAGCGTGATGAGGGGCGTGATGACCTCTGCGATGTCGATCGCCAGGTCGAACGTGTCGGGCCCGGTGCCCACGCCGACCTGCTGCGCCCAGCCCGAGGTGCGCGGCGTGCTGGTGGGCGCACCGTAGTCGGTGAGGAAGATAGAATCGCCCGCGGTCCAGGCCGCACCCGAAACGCGGACGCGCCCCGACTTGCGCAGCGTCACCACCGAACCCGCGGCCGCTGCGCCATCGAGGTACCCGATCGCCACGCCCGCGGCGGATGCCGGGTCGGCCGGCGCGGTGGCGCGGGCCTGTCCAGAGCCGACGGCGGCCGCGAAAATCCCTCCCGGCATGTCGGTAGCGGCGACGAGGGTTACCGTCGTTTCGGCCGAGCCAGCGTTCGCGAGCATGGCCGCGAAATCGGCCTCGCTGCCCGCATAGCCGCCAACCTCCACGGCGATCTCATAGGCGGACCGCCCTTCCTCGCCCCGGCCTCCGGTCAGTCCGGGCTGACCGCCAATAGGGATGACGATCGGCTCGCCGGCCGCGTTCTGGGTCAGAAACGGCATGTTGTCGCCTCAGGGCAGGTAGGCCACGCCGTCCACGTGCTCGAGGTTGCCGAAGTAGGCGCTCTTGCGGCGACCGTCGGCGAGAGCGAGCAATTCGTAGACGTAGGATCCGGGCGGAAAGCGCGCCGGCGCCATCGCGGCGGCAAGAACGAGGAGAGTCGGCACACCAGTGCCCCGGCCCGGGATCAGGGTCTGCAGAGCGTTGCTGGGCGCCTGGGAGGCGGCTTCCAGCGTGACCACCGGCGACGCCTGGCTCTGCCGGATCTGCAAGACGTACTCGATCCCGGTGTCGTCGATCGGCTGTGCGGTGGGCTGGACGCCCCAGGCGTCGCCGGCGACGAATGGAACGTCGCCCGGAGTCAGCGTGAGGGTCAGGCCGCCGACCGTCACGGGCACCCCCGCCATTCCTCGGCCGATCGGCGCTCCGCCCGGGGCAGTGACGCTGAACAAGAACACGCCACCGGTGGCGCTCGTCACCGTGACGAGGTGCGGCCCCAGTTCGGCATAGGCCGCGACGCCCGAGACAACGAGGGTGCCGTTGCCGCGATTGTCGACCCCTGCCACGATCGCGGCGGGGCCGGCCCGGACCAGCGGGAATGCGTCCGTCCAGTCCTCGCTCGCCGAGGTGCGCAGATCCTGCCGGCGCGGGAGGATTGAGAGGATCTGGGTGGGCATCGCTCAGACCGAGGCCGCCAGCAGCTCGGCGGCTCGCTCGGCACCGAACATCTCGACGGCCGCGGCGCGGAGGTCGGCGAAGTCTGGATCCTCGGACGAGATGTACTGCGCGGTCTCGAAAATGCGCCGCTTGCGGACCGATTGCGCCGCGAGCGCCGTTTCGATGGCCTCCGCCTCGGCGTCGGTACAGCGCCGGAACAGGTCGGCCTTGCTCGTGATCGTCGGACCCGTAATGGCGGGCGCCGGGGGCGGCGCGACGAACGACCCGTCTTCCTGCTGCACGTAGCCGACCCGCACCGAGGGAGGCGCCTCGACGAATTGCTCGGCATCCTCTCCGGATCCGCAGATCTGCTCTTTCGACAGATCATCCGGGCCGCCCTGTTCGGCCACGACGATGCCGCCCGCGATCTTGACGTAATGTGCCATGACGAGCCTCAGATCTTCAGAGCCTGGACTTGCAGCGACGACTGCGGAGGCGTGGCGGCACCGCTGTCGGCGTTCTTCCAGATGGTTGATCGCACCCGGTAGGCCTTGGTCTTGTCGATGCCGCGGAAGGCCGAACGACTGAGCTGGATCGTGATCAGGCCGTCCGGCTTGGTCGCATCGGACCATTCGAGACGCTGCCAGGCGCCGCCGGCCTCGGACAGCCACACATTCACCTGGTACCCGGCGGCCGTGGTCGGGGCGATCTGCCCGACCGCGACGGTGACGGTCGCGAACAAATTAATGTAGCCAGCCGGGATGTTCACCTCTCCGATGATCGTGTTCGTGTCGGCGCTAGCGCCGATATCACGAACGACATCAGGGACAGCGCCAAGATTGGAATAAAAGAAACTTGTGCCGATGACCTGGGAAAGCGTGTTGTAGATCGTCGTGTTGCTGGCGATGCTGCTGTTGATGAGAGCGACGATCTCGGACGGGCGCATGCCTAGGCTGCGCAAGACGCCGTTGAGAAAGACGGCAAGGAACGGTTGCCCGACCGGCGCATCTCCATTCTGGAGATCGCCGCCATCGCGGCGCTTGAGCGGGATCGGCTCGTAGGAGGCCAGCCGGACCGTGGTTGAGCCGGTGACCGAGACGTTCGGGATGATCTCGAAAACCTGATAGTTCTGCAGCCCGTTCAGCGCTGGCGCGACCGCCGGGATAACGATCTGGTTGGCGGTGCCGCTGGTGTCCGCACCGGCTCTCACCAGGGCGGTCGACGGCACTGCAGCGTCGGTCAGTACGGCGCGCCAGCCGTCGGCATTGATGCCGTCCGGGTTCGTCAGATTGTTGTCGGCGACACTGACCCAGAGGAGCCCGGGCGTGGTCGAGCCGAGCACGGCGCCGCGGGGGTAGCCGCCGATGGCGGTCGCGAAGGCGCTGTCCCACAGGTTGGTGGCGCCGGCAGCCTGCCAGCGCGACCACTGCGTGATTCGCTTCAGGATGCCGTTCATGTCCTGGCCGAACGGCGGGACTCCCCCGCTGCCGACCGGCTGGAAGTTTTTCGGCGGGAACCCGGTCTCGAGGCTCGCCGCGCCGTCGTTGATGCCGACCTGCGACTCCTGGGGGACGTCACGGATGTAGCTCGGGCCGGCCGAGTTGCCGAACGGAACAGGGAATTTCGCGGGGGCCTGGGACTGCTGCATCTCGCTACCTCGGTCGGATGACCACGGCGGCCGCCACGCCGGTCGGCGTCGGCAGGACGCCGCTCTGCTGGACGATCGCGAGTTCGACCTGGCTCAGGGCGAACTCGAACGTGTAGGTGATGGCCGCGTAGGGGTTCGCCTGGCCGGAATAGAAGGGCGCGCGCTGAGCGCTGAGTGCCGGCGACGTCAGGCCCAGGCCCGGGATGCCGTAGAGTGGGGAGACGCCAAACGCCTCGTCTCCCGGCAGGGCCTCGGCGAAACCGACATAGGGGCCCGGGTAGGGTTCCAGCGTGTTGAATCCGAGCGCGTAGCTCGGATGGACTGCGGTGGCCTCAGCGAACCCGAAATAGCTGTCGGGCACCCGCTCGGTGACATAGGCGTTGCCGCGATCCGGGAAGATCCGCATCAGGATCGCGTTGATCGCCGGGATGCCGCCGTCGCAGATGTTGGCCTGCGCCTTGGCGTATATCAGCCGACGATAGGACTCGTCGTTGAGCCGGAAGTTTTCATAGAGGACGCGCCCATCGTAGAACGGCCCGTACTGCGCTCCTGTCTCCGGGTTGGCTTGCTGATTTGGCGCCAGGGGCTGGAACGTGCCGTAGCCGTAGGGCTCGGATCCGGGCAGCGCCTCGGCGAACCCGAGGCAGTCGCCGAAGGACAGCAGCGCGTCGTTGAACCCGGTGATCGTGCCGTCGCCCTGCACCGCCGATTCGGCGAAGCCGAAGAAGCGGCTCGTGACGACCTTGAGGACGCGATTGACGCCGACGATCCGTCCCCAGACGTCGAGGCCGTAGCCCTCGGCGGTGTCAAGGTCCCAGACCTGCCGGTAGAACGCGTCGAGGTTGGGTCGCTGGTCGAGAGCGACCGCCTCGCGCTCAAGGATCGCCGTCAGGATCGGGCTGTTCGCGAATTGCGAGAGGACCGTCGTCCAGACGTCGATCTGTTCGGTGACCGGCAGTTGACCGCCAGGGGCGCTGCTCCGGTCGTGCTGCGGCGGATAGGCGGGCCCGGTCATACCAGGGTGACGACGATGTTCGCGGCCGAGAGCGAGGGAACCTGGTCGATCCCGACCGGCACCCGAA
Source organism: Methylobacterium frigidaeris (assembly GCF_022179185.1). Lineage (GTDB taxonomy): Bacteria > Pseudomonadota > Alphaproteobacteria > Rhizobiales > Beijerinckiaceae > Methylobacterium > Methylobacterium frigidaeris. The sequence goes on from NZ_BPQJ01000019.1 coordinate 7,030, forward strand.
ACTGGTCGGGGCGTGCGGCGTAGAGACGGCGGCTCGTGATGGCCGGGTTGGACGCAGAGAGCGCGTAGGTGCCGGCACCGCCGGTGCCGGTCGCCAGCGCGGCGACTCGGGTTCCAGGCAGCACCAAGCCGACGTCGTCGAGGATCGTCTGACCGACCGCGAGCGCGCCCGAGCCCGCGGCGATGACCTGCAACTGCGTCCCGTCGAGCGCACCCCGGAAGGTCGCGGCCGGCACAGTCGAGGCGCCGATGCGGAGCGACACGATTCGCGCCCAGGGCCCGAGGGCCTGGACCGGGTCGTAGTAGCGGCTCGCCAGGATCTCGGCGCCGATCCGCGCGCGCGGGCCACCGTCCTCGCCGGCGAACGCCGCGATGAGCGCGGCCTGCACCTGCTGCGTCGCATCTGAGGGCACGAGCGCCGAGTTCTTGATCTCGACGGCGAACAGGACCGGCAGCGGCCGGGCGTAGTCGAAGCGCACCTCGTAGGCCGGATACGGCGGGCTGTAGCCGGAGGCGGTATCGAGTACCGTCACCGTGGTGCTGCCGTTGGTGCCGCAGCCCGGGCTCTTGCGGGTCCAGATCGCCCGGGCGATGGCGTCGGCCTCTCCGCCCGCGACCGACACGTAGATGCTGTTGCCGGCCAGGGTGTAGCCGCCGACGGTCTGCGGCGCGTTGGTGTCGTTCTGCACCGTGAACGCGTCGATCACGCCGTCCACGCTCAACACCGCGCCGCGCACCGCCGGCAGGTGGCCGGTGGCGTTATGCGCCACCGACTGCCGGCGCCGGATCTCGAAATCAGCCCGCCCCTCGACCGCGGCGCCGAGCACCCCGTCCTGCGGGTTCGTGATCGTGTCCCAGCCAGCGATGGCCTGGTAGATCGTGGAGAGCGCGCCGGCCGGACAGGCGATCGGTCCGGGTGTCGTGCAGGCGAACGGCAGCGTGATGGTGCCCGACGGGCCGATTGTGCCGGTCTGCTGGCAGACGTACAGGTTGTCGTCATCGGCTCGCGCCAGGGCGCCGGCCGGGATCGTGACGCCGTCGAGGCCGATGCACACCGCCTGCACGACGGTCGGCTGCGCGGGCCTCCTCTCGAGGAAGTAGATGCGCCCGATCGCATCCTGCATCCGGCCCCGCGCGTAGGCCGGATCGGTCTGCGACACGTAGAACAGGAACAGGTCGTTGATGTTGCCGATCAGCGCCGCGAGGCTCGTCGCGAGCTGGCCCTGCGGCGTTTTCGGGCCCGGGTTGAGCCCGCCGCCGAATGCCGCCTGCAGATCGGCCATGGCGCCCGCGTACAGGGCGCTCTCGGCCGGCGCGACATAGCCGGTCGGCCCGAGAACCGGGCGCGGGATGGCGGTGCTCGACATGGATGCTCGTCAGAAGCTGGCGGCGGAGAGGGCGCCGGTGCGGCCGGTGATCTGGACCTGCCCGGACAGGCGGCGCCCTTCGAGCCGGGTGAAGAAGGCCTGCGCCTGCACCACGCCCGGCACGGTCAGCGCGGCCGCCTCGAGGTAGGCCCGCACGAGAGACAGCGGGACCTGCTGGCCCAGGATCTGGTCACGGTAGGGCACGCCGTCGGCGGTGTTGTAGTAAACCTCGCCCTGGTAGGTGCGGATCGCGGTCGCGGCATCCTGCGCCATCGCGTAGGGGTTGCTCGCCACCGCGATGTTGCCGGCGGTGTCGAGGGCGAGGTCCCACGCCACCGTGTCGAGGAGCAGGCTACGCATCAGGTGCCCGGGGTCGGCTTATCGGTCGAGGGGTGCTTGTGGCCGGACACCGATACGGAGGTGCCCTTGGACTTCGCGGTGACCTCGCCCGGCGCTTTGATGTTGCCGTCTCGGTCAATCTCGACGCCGTTGAGTTTCCAGCCGCCCTTACCGCCGACCAGAGTGTTCTCGTTGCGGTCCTGGATCTCGACGCCGTCGTCCTTGAACCAGATCCACTGCTTCGGCTTGTCGCCCTTGCGCGGCAGCGGGCCGTGGTAGACCGCGTCCGACATCGAGCCGCGGCGCTTCGAGCCCGGGTTCGCCTCGGCCCAGTCGTTGGCCTGCGCCGAGGAGTGGTCGCGGTCGAGCACCGAGAAGATGCCTACATCGCCGACCCTGGGGTCGTTGATGATGACGCTGTCGCCGCCGATGTTGCGGGTGACCGGGATGCTGAAGACCGTGCCGTGCGAGCGGCTTTTTCCGGCCCCGTTCATCTGCTTGACGATGGGTTGGATGTCGACAATTGGAGGCGAGTCGCGGCCACCGCCATGCACCGCCACGATCTTGGCGGCGAAATGGGTGCGGTGCTCGCCCAGGCCCTGGTCCATGAGGAACCGGTGCAGGTTGCCGTCGCTGCTCGCCCCGACGCGGCTGAGCTGCCCGGCCACGTCTTTGTCGTCGCCCGCTCCGCTACTCATTGCGGCGCCACCCCACCGGTGCGACCCAGGGTGAGGGTCGTCTGCCACTTGCCCTTCGGCACTTCGGCTTCCAGCGCGTAATCGAGGTTCACGATCGTCCAGGTGCCGCAGGCCGGTTTCAGGTCGCTCTCGACCTCGACCTGCCGGCCATACTGGATTGCCGGGTTGAACCGCGCGGTGACCTCGATGCCGGCCTGGTTGTAGGCCGGGTAGCCGATCATGCCGTCGGTCGGCGAGATCTTGACCAGCCCGCCGTTTCGCGACTTGCCTGCCGGCCAAATCGCCAGCGTGCCGTTGTCGATGATCCACTCGATGCCGGCGTGCTTGGCGAGCAGGTGCGCCTGCTGGCGAGCCGAGCCGGGCAGGTAGGGGTTCACGATCTTCGTGTTCACCCCATTGTTCTCGAACTTCAGCTCGGCCTTCTTGGCGATCTGCTCCATCGTCTGCGCGACGTCGGTCGAGCCCTTCTGGCTGGTCACGTCGACAGGCTTCACCGCAGCGAAGAGCCCGGCGAGCGCCGAAATGCGCAGGCAGGTCTCGGGCATGGCCCGCATGTCGGCGAACGCGACATGGATGTTGCCCTCGAACACCATCGCCGGCTGCTGGCCTTCCTCGTAGGCCTTCAGGGTGATCGTGTTTTTCGAGTAGAGGTTCATCTGCGTGCCCAGCGTGGTCAGCTGGTTCATGACCGAGAGCGGCAGGCCGTAGATCGCGCACTCGAGCTGCGCCATGTCGGCGCCGCCGGGCTTGCGGATCAGGGCGACGACGCGGTGGCCTTTGATGTCGGCCTTGTTGCCGCCCGCAGCGTAGGAGCCGGAGGCGAGCGAAATCGACACGTCGATGAACTTGCGGCTGAAGGTCATCGGGCGAGCTCGCCGGCCTCGATGTAGGCGAGCCCGTACCGGATCCCCAGGCCCTCGTAGGTTGGGTCGTCGGCACCCATGGTGTCGATGAAGCAGAGATCGCCGACGAACCCGATGTAGCGGCTGCGCACGATGAGGTTCCGGTCCTGGCACAGGGCGCCTGCGAGCAGCAGGACGTTGGACACGTAGAGGTCGAGGTGCAGCCCGTAGGCCTTCTGGTAGACGTCGATCTGCGCCAACTGGTCGGCGAGAGTCGCCATCAACGTCTGCGACGGCACGGGCCGCAGGGGGATGATCTGCATCTACTGGCCCGCCGGCACGTCGATCGGCTCCAGGGCGATCTCGCCCTGAGCGACGTTGCCGCCGCCGCCCGGGCCGCTTGGGATCGCCGTGTCGGGGATCGGGGCGTTGATGAACGAGCCGGCCGGCACGCCTACCGTGCTGCCGGGGTTGTTGGGGTCGAAGCCGCCCGCGCCGCCTGGCGAAAAGCCGCCGTTCGCGAAGCTCTGATCGTTGACGCCCCCGGCCCCGCCCGTACTTCCGGTCGCGCTCGGGTCGACAGGCTGAACCGTTCCACCGTTCTCCTGTCCGGCGCCGCTCGGCGCTGCGGTCGAGGAGCCCGACCCGCCCGTGCTCGGCGAGGTCTGGCGGATCTCCTGGCACCACACGGCGACGATGAGCAGGCCGGCCCCGGCCTGCCCGGTCCGGCGATAGTCGAGGTGGACGATGTTGACGTCCCGATAGACGGTCTCCGGCGTGACGGCGTCGTAGAGGAGCAGGTCGCCAGCGATGCGGCGAAGCGAGTTGAGCAGCGCCGCGCGCCGCGCCTCGGTGCCGCCGGCCGTGAAGATCAGGCGGACGTCGAAGGGGATGGCGACCTTGTTGAACGACTCGAACGATCCCCGCTCCAGAGGATGATCCGAGACCGCGAAATCGACCTTGTGGTCAAAACCCAGCACGCTCTCGCAAGCCACGACAGACCGGCCCTGGCGATAGAGGCCCCACGGCGGGGCACCACCCGCGCCGCCACCGAAGAGCGGGCCGATGCCAACTGCATCGGCGGCCGCCAGGATGATGTCGCCGCCCGCGCTGGGAGCGAAAGTCACCGGCGGGACGCCATCGACATCTGGAACGGAAACGGGGAAGGGCATATTTGTCTCGGCTCGCGCACCAATTCATTCGGTGCGCGCAGTTGAGGATGACGCTTCAGATGCGACTGTTCGGCCTCGCTCTTGCCGTCCTTGTCTCAGGCCCCGCCGCCTCGGCCGAGATACCTGCTCGCTTCTATGGGGTGTGGCTCCAGGGCGAGCCGGGCAAGCAAACCTGCCGGATCGGAGACTGGGACCGCCGTTTCGATCAGAGCCTCGACGGGATGATCCGAGTGGAGTCGAAGCGCGTCACCGAATGGGAGAGCGAGTGCAGTGTTGATGCCGTGAAACCCGCCACCACAAGGTCTGCGATATCCCTCTCGTGCACCGGAGAAGGGGAGACTTGGAAGCGTCGAGAATATTGGGACGTCGACTACACCAAGAACGGCGACGTTTTGTTGATGTCAAACTCGGAGAAGAGCAGGCCGAGCACCTATGTCAGGTGTCGGTGACGCGCCCCGTCAGGCCTGCCCGTAGTTCGCAGCTGCCGCGAGCGAGCGCCGCTTCAGCGCATCCTCCATATCCCGCGTGATACCGTTCGCGTCGGTGGCGGCCGTGTGCACGTGGACGCCGCCGTTGATGGTGGAGTTGTTGCGGACGCTGGAGCTCGACCGGTTGTCGTTCGAGATCCGCGCCGCCTGCGCCGCCTGGGCATCCCGGGACTGCGTGACGGAGGCCATGGCATTCGGGGAGCCGCGCCACCATTCCGCGGTCTTCTTCTTGCGGGCGGCCAGGCCCTCGCGAAGCGCGCGGGAGACCCAGTCGGGGGCGTTTGCCGTCGAGCCGCCAGCGCCCCATGCGGCCTCCGAGCCGCCGCCGACATGCATTCGGTCAGGCCCCATGTAGCCTGGCCCCGCGCCGATGCCGTTCGCCCCCTCTTTCACGCTTTCACGCAGGAATCTCTCCATGACCGCACGGTCGGCATCGTTGTCGTGTCGTAGATAGCGACGCTTCCCGTCTGGGCCGACCTGGTAGAGCTTGAGATCGGCGGAGCGTCCGTTGTCGTGACGATGGCTGCCGACTCGGTTGGGGCCTGAGCTGTCCTGTCCTCCGCTGAAGATCTCGGCATTCACGCCAGACGCGACGGCCGCCGCCGCCAGCTGCCGCCGTAGCTCGGTGGTGATGGGTTGCGAGCGCGTCGCCCCATGCTGGCGCTGCTCGACCGCACCAACGCCGTTGGCTCCTGGCACGTCACCGGCCGTCTGCGGACCGGTGGAGGCCTTTACCCCGGCCCTTCCGCCGATGCCAGCCCAGTTGCCAATGCCGTTGTTCCTGGCACCGTACCAAGAGCCCCAGCCATTCTTCGCTGCGTGCTCAAGGGCAAAATCGACCTGTTGCTTATAGGTGCTCTTGTCACTTGCATGCAGGCCGGGATGTTTCTTACTGAACTCGTTCCCGAGGCCGCCGCCGTAGTACAGCTGGTAAGGCCCGAACGACATTCCATTGTCGCCGCCGCCGTCTTTCTTGCCGTCCAGCTTGTATCCGCGAAGCCCCTCGGTGTTCGCCACCGCTACGGCGGTGTCGGGGTCGATCCCCAGCGCGGATGCGCGCTGGCGGATGTAGTCGACCACCTCCGGACTGGCGCCGCCTGAGTTGAGCAGATCGGGACGACCGCGCACGCCTGGCTCGCCGCCGACACCGGCCGCCGCTGTTCCTGCCGCTCCCGGCGCTGCGCTGGCACTCCCGCCACCGAACAGCTTCCCCTTCCCCCAGTTCCAGCCGCGCTTGAGAGCGCCCCACATCCCGCCGGGGGCAGCGCCCGACGCCTCGTCGTCCCAGTTCTTCTGAAGTCCGGGCTTTTCGGCGTTGGGCGTGCTCCTGTCGGCGCCGATCGTGCCGCCGACGGCGAGCCCCCCGATTATGGCCCCGAGCAGGCCGCTGCTGCCTGCCAGAGCGCCGCCCGCTGCCACTCGCCCGCCGGTCAGCAATAGCCGCATCGTGCCGAGGACGCGCAGGAACGCGAGCGCCTTGCTGCCCAGCCAAAGCGCAAACAGCGCCTCGGTGATCCGCACCAGGGTCTTCGTCTCGGAGCCGGCGACACCCATGGCGTCAGCGAACTCGCGGAGAAAGGGCACGACGTTGGCCTGCACCCACTCCTTGACCGCCCTGACGATCGCCTGGATGTCCTTGAGCAGCTGCACCAGAACCGGCGACACCGCAGTTAGGATCGTCCGGCCGAAGCTCTCCACCTCCTGGGTCAGGGTCACATAGGCCGTGGATAGGGCCTGCGCCGCCTCGGTGTCCTTCCGGGTCGCGATGCCCAGCTTCTCGGACTCGGCGATCGCCGCCCGCAGGGCCGCACCGCCCTTGACCATGAGGGCGATCGTGCCCTCGTCGAATCCGAGGTTCTTCCCGTAATAGGTCGCGGACGCGATGCCCTGCTGCTCGGCCACCGCCTTCAGGTTGTCGGCGAGGTCGGCGAGGCCGTCCACGTTCTTCTTGTTGAGGTCGATCGTCTTGCCGCCGGCCGCCTGGAGCCGGGCCAGGAACGGCAGGATCGACGAGTCGCCCGTGGTCCTGATCTGCTCGACCTGCTCGGACCAGGTCTGGAAGCTGCGGGCCGCGGCCTGCGCATCGCCGCCGGAGCGCTCCACCGCCTTCGACATGGCGGAGATGAGTTCGGGGGCCCGGCCGATGCTGGTAGAGAGCCGGCCGAGCGCGGCGTCTGCGCCCGTGATGTCCCGGACGAACTGGCCGATGCCGCGACCGGCAGTGAACAGGGCGAAGAGCTTGAGAGCGTTGCGGGCGAGCCGGTCGAACGCCGCACCGGCGTCGTCCATGGCCTTCTCGATGCCCTTGCCCTCTTTCTCGGCCTGTTGCCGGGTCCTGACGAGGGCGGCCGCGGCCTCTTTCTGGCCCTTGGCGAACGCCTTCGGGTCCAGACCAAGTTCAACGACGAGGCGATCGACAACGGTGGCCACGGATCACCTACTGCTGCTTCTGCGCCGCGCGCTCATTGTGCGCGTCGATCTGGATCACTTCGAGCAGATCGTGAGCGTCCTTGATGCCGTACACGGTCTGCAACTCGTGCAGCGTCGCGCGCCCGGACGACACGATGACCGCTATCGTGCGGGAGAGGTTCGGGTAATTCTTCCAGCCCCGGACGGGCCCGGCGTCTCCGACGTCGACATCGACGGGGCGCCGGGCAGCGAAAAACCCACGTGGAGCTGCAAGATCTCCCTGCGCAGGAAGAGGCGCGTCTGGACCTCCTCGATGTCGTCCTCGACCAGCGGCCGGACCACGTTCGGGTTCTGCCGGTCCGGGCAGGCCTGCACGCAGGTGAACATCTCGTCCATGAGGGGCTTCACGTCGGCGTGCTTCAGGCCGGTCAGGGCCTGAACCCCCATCACGGCGAGACCGGCCATGCCGGCCCCCTCGAGGTCGTCTGGGATCTCGGCGCCGGCCGCGGTCAGCGCCAGGAGGGCCCGCATCGCCCAGTCCTCGGCCTGCGTCGCCGGCATCTCCCGGATCAGGAAGACCTTGCCGCCGTCGCGGTTGTTCGGGTCGGTAGACGAGATGGTGACCCGCGTCTCACGCCGCGCCATCGCCGCGCCCTCAGACCGGCGCCGGGAGCACGCGCTCCCAGCGGATGGTGAACTTGCGGGGCTGGAGCACCTTCTTGGCGTCCGGCAAGACGGGCGCCGAGATCAGGAACCCCTTCGTCATGGCGTACTTCCGGCCGGTGCCCTGCAGGAAGATGGTGCCGAACGCCGTGTACTTGTCACGGATCACCCGCTCGGCGTTCGCCCAAGCGTCGAAGAAATTCGTGCTCGGCGAGTCGGCCATCAGCGTGATGCCCATCGAAACCGGGGTGTAGACGAAGCCGCCGGACAGGAAACCGTCGACACCCATCATCGTTTCGCCGATCTCCTGGACTTCGGTATCGAACGCATCGTCGGTCGCGAAGCCCTGGATCTGCTGCGGCGAGGAGAAGACGTTGTTGACGCCGAGCATCAGGACGGCGTTCGCGGACGTGATCGACATGTCTCGTGCTCCTTACGATCTGGCGATCACTGGATGAGGATGCTGGCGAGGGTCAGCGCCTGGATGGACTGACCGTCGGTGTACCAGAGCCGGCACGGCGGGCTGGCGCGGCCCTGGCGGACCTGCGGCGCGGCGTCGAGGATCTGCGCGTACCAGCCGCGCTGGAACAGCGTGTCGGCGATGTCGAGGCCGGCCTGGCTCTTGATCTGCGCCTTCTGGAGGTTCGACAGCGGAATGCCAGCGCGGATCGATCCGAAGTTGATCGCCTCTTGGATCGGGTCGAGCCACGCGGCCTCGACCATGGCATACCCTTCGACGTTGTACGGAATGCTGTTGGTCTGGACGAGCAGGTTCATCATCGCCAGCTGGAGCTGGTTGTTCAGCCGGATCTGATTGACGTAGCTGTCAATCCACTGGAACTTTCCAGAGATCGTGCCCCGGTTGAAGAAGACGAACCCCTGGTTTGCCGTCGCGTACGTGCCATAGAAATTGTACCCGTTGCCGTAGCTGCCCGCGACCTGCGGATCACCGGCGAGGTTCGAGGCGATCCGCGCATTGCTGACACCGGCGACGAGGCCGGATTGCTGCCGGAACGCCAGGGTGGTGCGCCCGTTGCGCGCCTGGAAGTCGAGGCTGGCGATGGCGCCGCACAGGAACGGCGCGTGCCTGAGGTCCGAGGGCTCGTAGATCGGGATCGTGCCCGACAAGCCGGACTGCTGGAGCAGGTAGCCGAGGCAGGTCGTGGCCGGCTGGACCACGGTCGGGCTCGCGTCGCGGTCCCAGCAGACGTAGGCGTAGCGGTTGTTCTTGGAGTTGGTCCAGGTCGCGAACAGCATCCGCTGCGTGGTCGCGCCGGAGCCGCCGTCGGGATCGAACAGCGTCGTGAACGACACCCAGTTCTGGGTCAGGTCGGTGATCCCCTCCATGAACGCGCCGGGCGTGGTCGCATCGGCGCCGAGCGAGACCACGGCGCCCGCGCCCTGGGTCAGCATCAGGGGCGCCGCGAGCGAGCCGGTGGCGTAGCCAATCGACGAGGCCGCCCCGGCGATGCCGGAGGTGATCTGCAGGCCGCCCGAGACCGCGTCGTAGGTGACCGTGATCGGGGTGGCGGCCGCCGTCAGCGTGCCACTGGAGACCGTCTGCGACGGCGAGACGAAGTAGGTGCCGGCGAGGCCCGCGCCGGTGCCGAGCCCAGTGATGCGCGTGCCGGCGGTGACGCCGCTGCCCGTCAGGGTCTGGCCCACGGACAGGCTGCCTGAGGACACGGCCGAGACCGTCAGGACACCGTAGGTGGCCGACAGGCTGGCGTTCGGGACCAGCTGCGCCACCGAGATGGCGTAGGTGCCGACGCCGCCCGGGACGCCCGAGAGCTGCGAGGTGACCGTGGTGCCGGCCGCGACGTCCGAGCCCGAGATCGCCGCGCCGGGCACCAGCGTGCCGGATGCGACCGCGTTGACCGTCATCACGTTGGCGGCGATCGACGCGGTGATGGCGGCGGTGGCGGGTGCGATGGCGCCGGTGACGGAGGCGGCGACCGGCTGCGAGGCGTTCAGGCCCTGCGCGATCAGCGCGGCGGCGGCCGAGTAGCTGGTGGCGGACGAAAGGTTGAGCCCGCTCGCGGTGTGCGGGTAGCCGTCGACCACTACCGACAGGTCGCCTTGCATCGCCTGGATCTGGGCGATGGTCAGGGTGTTGACCGGGCCGCCGATCAGGTAGGCCGCCGCGGCCGCGGCCGTGAATCGCGCGAACAGCAGGCTGTCCGGCTTCTGGGTCGAGGTGTCGAAGCCGAGGAAGTAGGTGTCCGCCCAGGCCGCCTCCTGCGAGGCCGCCCCGAAATAGTCGTCCACCGAGTTCCCGTCGTTCGGGAAGTCGAGCACCGTCCCGACCGGCACCCGCGGGTTGAGGGTCAGGAACAGGCCGTTGAACGCGAGGGGGTTGCCGCCGGCGTTGAGGACCTGCGGCAGGACGCGGACGATCTGGTCCGCAGGAATGGAGCTCATGATTCGTCCTCAGGCAGCGTAGAAGATGTCGGCCGGGATCCGATCGACCTCGAGGCGATCGGCGTATTGCTGCGGGAGCAGCAGGGTCTGGTCGGCCTGCAGGTGGGTCTCGACCACGTAGCGGGACTCGTACTGGCCCTCGGCGTTGACGAAGGGCACCTGCTTCGGGTCGTCGGCGTGCAGCGGCGCGATCGGATGGCCGCTCGCGCGCAGCATCTCCACCCCGGAGAGGTCGCGCAGCACCGTCGCGATGGCCTGCGCGGTGTCCGAGGCGCGGGACAGGTCGTCGCTGTGCACGTCGAGCTGCATCACGACCCGGGTGGCCTGGCGCAGCGCCCGGGCGCCGGCGGCGAGGGGGCGGGAGGCGAACACGGCGGGCGCCGACAGGGTGGCCGTGCCATCGTCGTTGACCGTGGTGATGACCGGATCCGGGGCGATGCCGGTGCCGTAGAGCGGCCGGCCGGCCTCCAGGGTGCCGAGGGTGACCCGCTCGACGGTGAGGACCGTGCCGTTCGCCGAGCCGACCAGGGTGCAGTCGCGCCAGGTCACGACGTTGGTCGAGATGCGGTCGCGGCGCAGGATCGTCATCACGACGTAATCCGCAGCTTGCGGGGCGGTGACGTTGTTGTCCTGGCCCTGCACGACTTCGGCGCCGGCCGGGGCAAGCTGGAGCAGGACCGCCCGGAGCGCCGTGAAAATGTCGTCCTGACTGGGCGTGACCGCGACGGGGATCATGACGTGTACGAATTCTGCAAGGTGATGGCGCACTTGCGCCACTCGTGGCCCCAGACCTCCAGCACCGCCGAGATGATCCAGCGCGTGCCCTGATCGTCCTCCGGCATCACACCGGCCTCGAACACGATCTGGTCTCCGCCCTTCTTGTCGACGCGGATCATCGCCTCGACCTCGGCCGAGATGTAGATGACCCGGTGCACGCCCTGGATGTTCAGGGCCTCGAGCTTCTGGATGTCGCCGGTCGAGGCGGGCTGGACCTGCACCTTGAGCGGCAGCGGGGTGAACTTCGGCACGCGTTTGCCGCTGTCGTTGGTCGTGTAGCCGCCCGACCGCATGATGGTGGCCGAGACGTTCGGGTTGATCCGCTGCGTGGCGCGGTTGGCGATGGCGCGGAGGTTCATCGTCACTCGACCACGTAATCGACGCTGTTCAGCATCACCGAGGTGTCCACCAGCGGCTTGTCGAAGCCCTTCCGCGCGATCGTCTTCGGGCTCAGCGGCGGCGAGGTCAGGTCCAGGATGCTCTGCTGGAGCTGGCCCTTGATGCCCTCGCCCATCAGGTTGAGGGCCGCCGTGGGGTCGTAGTTCGTCGCCTTGAGCGTCGCGGCGAGCGAGCCGGCCCAGGTCGGGCTCTTGTCGGCGATCATGTTCCGGAAGAACGGGCGCGGTGGGATGTTGCGCGCCGGCGCGCCGAATTCCTGCGTGGCCGCCACCATCGGCACCGACGTGCCGTCCGGATAGGTCGCGCCTTCCAGGAAGCCGACAGAGAGGGTGGGCCCGTCACCCAGCTTCGCGGCGAGCTCGCCCAGGCGCCGCTCGAGCGCGAGGCCGCCCTTGACGGTGACCATGTTACCAGCCGCCCCGGCCGTAGTGTGCGCAGCCGCGCCGCGGGCCCGGGATGTAGCGGGCCATGCGCAGCGACGCGGTCGCTGCCCAGTAGGCGAGGCCGTAGGGCGTCATCTGGAACCACGCGGCCAGACTGCCCTCGTTCGGCATCTCAGCCGCGGTGACGCTGACCGAGCCCTCGGTGGCAGAGGCGATCCGCCCGACGATGCCGCCCTGAGCCTGTCCGTCCGCGCTCGTCGTGCGCAAGGAGGCGATGTGCGCGACCAGCATGTTGAGCAGCATCAGCTGCTGGGCCTGATCGCGCACCGGGCCGGTGCCGTCGTTGCGCAGGTACAAGGTGGCCTCGGTGAAGAAGTCCTCGGCCTGCGGCTGCGTGACGGCCGAGAACTCTGGGTAGCGCCGCTGCCACGCTGCGAAGTCGAAGGTGGCGACGGCGCCCACGATCAGCCCCGGGCCTTCAGCTTCTCGGCCTCGACGATCAGCGTCTTGCGACCCCAGCGCCGATCGACGACCACGCCGCGATCGCGCAGGTGAGTGCGCAGTTCGTCCTCGCTCATGCCGTCGAACTCGGCGTCGGGCAGGGGCTCCTCGTCGGTCTCGACCGCCTCGGTGGTGCCCTGCACCGCCGCGCCGGTGGTTCGGCCCGGCTCGGGCTCGCCCGGCTGGCTGGCGTGGCGCGGCTCGCCCGGGTCGTCGCCCGGCGGCGTGCCGTTGGTCGGGGTCATGTCCTCGGACGTCAGCTGACCCGGGCCGGCCTCGACCTGCACACCGGCCTCCGACGCCTTGACCGCCTCCGGATCCCCGGCGTGCGCCTTCAGGGCCGGCTCGTGGCCAAACACCTCCTCGGGCGCTTCGTGGTCGTCGCCGATCTCCTCAATGACGCCGCCGACGAGCAGCGGATCGTTCGGGTTGGCTTTCTTCCAGGCTTCGAACACCTCGGCGTCGACGGTGGACACCGCGCCGTTGCCGTCGAGCACGATCTGGCGCAGCGGGGTCGCCTCGCCGGGCTTGTCGGTCTCGGGCATCGGCTCGCGGAGGACCATGCCGGTGTGGGCGCGGCTGAGTATGCGGATGGTCTTGCTCATGGCCAGCCTCACTGCTTCTCGTAGGCTTCGATCAGGCTCTTGCCGTTGCGGCCCTTGAACTCGTCAGGCGTGTTCTTCGGGTCGAACGGCTCGAAGCCGCTGGGGCCGTGCTGCCCGTCGCGGGCCCGGCCGCGGGTGTGGTCATCGCGCTCGTGCGCGAAGACCTGCCCGGTAGCGATCGGGGGCCACTCGGCCATCTGGGCGCGGAATTCGTCCCAGAGATCCTTGTCGACACCCAGGGTGAGCGCGTAGCCGCCGGCGACGAGCACCCCGGTGCCGTTCATCATCCGCTCCGGATCGCGGTTGCGGGCCGGGCCGGCGATGACGATCCGCTTCCCGCCGGGCTGGCTGATCTCTTCGGTGCGGCTGGGGTCCTCGCGAGAGGGGGCGGGGATCCGCCTCTTGTGCTGGACCTGCAGGATGAAGCCGTGCGGCAGGGCGCACGCGACCGTGACGGTGCCCGGCATGATCAGACCCCGATCATCTGCGAGACGGCGATCGGCGCCTTGACCACCGCGCCCCAGGTGCCCGAGGTCTTCTTCTGGGCGTAGGCCGAGAGCTGACGCACCGGCTGGTGATCGCGCAGCTTCTCGTTGAAGGCGACGTTGGCGACGCTGCCGCCGTTCCAGCGCTCGGCCCAGAGCTGCAGCACGTTGCCCGATGCGGTCGCGTAGCGCGGATCGGTGACGATCTTCAGGTTCGGGAAGTTCTTCTGCAGCAGGTCCATGACACTGATGCCGAACTGGTTGGTCGCCATCAGGCCGACGTCGCTCTGCGGCGGCAGGACGAGCTTCAGGGCATCCGTCTTCTGGATGATGCCCGAGGTCCTGGTCACGAGATCCATCACGATCGTCGTGATGTCGTTGAAGATCTCGTTAGCGGTGGCGACGATGACGCCGTTGTTGACCCACTTCGTGCCGCCGGCAGCCTTGGTCGACGGGGGCAACGCTGCGGGCAGGTTCGGGTCATTCAGCGCGCCATAGAGGGCCATGCCCGCGACGCCGAAGTGGTAGGTGTAGTCCGAAAATTTGTCGAGGGTCAGCGCCGCCGAGGTCTGGAGCTCGCCGACCCAGTTCAGGCGGGCAGCGCCGGCCCGATCCACCTGGAGATCACCGTAGGAGATGGTGGTCTGGAACAGGTAGGACTGGCGATTGATCCAGTTCACGTTGGCGTCGGAACGACCGTTGTTGTTCCAGTCGCCGTAGGGCGCGACCTCGCCGGTGTTCTCGACGACCATGAAGGTGGCGGTGTCGGTGGTCCAGTCGCCCTGCTTGACCTCGCCGAAGATCTCCGCGCCCTTGTTCGGGGTCTGGAGGATCCGGATCACCTCGGGATCGACATAGGCGGTGAGCCAGCCCGGAATGCCGGCATTCGCCGCGGTGAGCAGCGTCGGCTGGGCGTCGAGGGCGAGGTTGTAATTGCGCCGGAACTCGCGGGGCAATAGCTCCGCGTCCTGCGCCAGGTGGATGCCCCACTCGTCTTCGAGGGTGGGGCGAATGGATGCGAGCTTCATGTTTCGCCCTCCTTAGCCGATCGGGAGATGAGAGATCTTGACGAGCTCACCGGACGCGCCGGTGCCGCCCTCGCCGAAGCCGACGCAGAACCACTTGGTCTCGACCGAGCCTGCGACGGTGGCGCCGGCAGCCGCGAACGAGACGGCGCCGTTGGTGGTGTTCGCGAAGGCCTTCATGCCGCGCGCGGCGGTGCCGGCGCCGGCGTTCTTCGCGTAGAAGCAGCCGCCGGTCATCAACGAGCCGACGCGCTGGCCGGCCGGGATGGTCATCCCGAACTCGGCGGGGAAGGTGGTGATGGTCGCCTGCATCTCGCGATGCACGAAGGCGTCGGGCGCGCCGCTGCCGGTCGAGGCGACCTTGTTCTGGGCAGCGTTGACCCAGGCGAAGCAGCCGATGGTCACACCGCCCGTATCGGCGACGAGGATGCCGCCGGAGGTCACCCAGGAGAAGTGCGGATCCGCGGACGCGAAGTCGCCGGGGACGCCCGGCGCCTGCACCACGTTGACGGAGGTCTGGAAGGTCGTGGGCATAGCTCAGGCCTCCTTACGCGCTGAGGCGGTGCATGTGCGGGAACGCCTGCGCCACCTCGGCGGCCGCGGCAGAGTCCTGCGTGACGGTGCGGCGCGCGGGCCGCGGGGCCTGCTCACCGGGCTTCGGGGTGCGTTCGATCAACACCGGCAACGCCGAGGCGTGGACGCCGGTGTGCTTGATGCCGAGGACATCGCAGGCGGCGCGGTGGATCTGCTCCTCGCTGTCCATCGCCGGCAGGTCGCCGACCCACGGACGGACGAAGCGCTCGGCGGCACGCAGGCGAGACTGGTGCTCGGTCGCGGCGGCGGTGGCCGCCTCGGCAGCGCGCTGGATCGCCGAGTCCATCGCCTGCCGGGTCACGAACTTCGACATGTCGGGGGCCTTCGGCAGGGCGTGGTCCTGCGCCGGCGGCGGGACCCTGTCGGCGGCTGGCATCGACGAGGAACCGGAGAGCATCGCCTTGACCTGCTCCAGATCCTCGGGGCTGAGTTTGCCTTCCAGGAAGGCCACCACCTCGCCGCCACTGGCGTCCTCGGCATCCGGCTCGGGGGCGGCGGCGGGCGCCTCGGGCACGTCCTCGACGGTATCAGCCAGGTCCTCGACCGCCTCCTCGACACGGTCCAGCATCTCCTCGACGTCGCCGAGGTCGGAGTCCTTGGCCAGCTTGCCGTGGGTGGCGCCGATCAGGCCGAGGGCGAGCACCGGCCGGCGCTGCTTGAAGTTCTTCTTCGTCAGGTCGGCCACCAGCGGGCCGATGTCGACCTTGGCGTCCTGCGCCAACTTGGGGCGCAGATACATGGACAGCGCGCCCTGCGTGTGCGCAGCAGCCCGCGTCAGGGCGGTCTTTGCCATGATGATACTTCCAATCGCGGAGTCGCCGACGACGACATCCGGGCCTGCGCGGCCTTTCTTCACGAGGGCGACGTGGTTGGCGGAGATGTCCCGCATGACCCCATCGAAGCGGACGCCTTGGAACGTGCCTGGCGTCATGTCGGGCGTGTAACGGTACGCGCTCGACAGTTCCTTCTGCGACCCGTCTTCGATGAGGCGGATCGCAGGTCCAGACCAGCACGCGAGGTCAGCGTACAGGTAGGGATGTTCGAAGCTCGGGTTGCTGACCGATCCGACCGTCCGGTCGTGGTCATGCTCGTCCGCACTGACCGGATTGTGGTCGAACAGTAGCGGCTTGTTGTTGAACGTGTCAGCCGCGCGGGCGAGCTCTTCCGGATCGCGAAGGAGCGCGTACCGGCGGCCCGCCTCAAGGCCGAGCGCCTGCCACCCTGGAATCTCGCGCCCCAGGTAGTCGTTCACGCAGGCCTTGCTGATCGGGGTGCGGCGCACGTGGAGGTGGCCATCCGCATCCCGGACGCGCGTCGAGGCGCGGTCGAGCGCCAGCAGGTCCTGGCGCATGGTCTGGAGGGACATGCTGGATCCGGTGAGGGTCAGGCAGCGAAGCCGGGGATCACGGCCCGGCCGATGCACCGACAGTTGATCTCTTCGCCGGGCAGGACGTTCTGCCCCTTGTCGCCGATCGGCAGGCCGACGCGGATGTCGTAGCGCTGGCCGTTGGCCTTGACGTGTTTCGAGCGCGGGTGCTTCCCGCCGCCGCTGTGGCGCCACACCGCCTCGGTCAGGCCCATCTCAACCTGGCGGGCCCGAGTGAGCGCCGCAGTCACCTTGTTGTTCTGGTCGCGGGCGATCAGCGCCGCCCGCTTCTTCGTCACCCCCAGCTGCTGCTGAAGGTCGTCCGCCAGCTGCCCGAGGTCCCGCCCGGTGGACACGGACCGCATCACCATGCCCTCGACCTGGGCGAGGTGCTGCTGCGGGATGGACCGGATCAGGCTGACGTTCTCGTGCACCGCGGCGTTGAGCACGTCGCGCTGCGCCCGGGTCATCTTGAACTCGACCGTGAACCCGCCCTTCTTCAGGGCCGCCTTCAGGCTCGCGTTGCTGCGCTCGCCGACGGACTGCGCGAAGTGGGCCGCGAGGTCGTCGGCGAGGTCGTTGAAATTGGCCTGCCAGCGCCGTGCGAGGCGGCGCATGGCCCGGCGCATCGTCTCGGCCGGCAGCTCATCCTCGGCGATCTCCGGGCTGTTGCCGCGATAGGCCGCGCTCAGCCAGTAGGTCAGCGAGCGGCCCATCTCGTCGATCAGCGCCGTCAGCCTCCGGCGGTACTCCGCCTCGAGCCCCGCGTTCGGGTGCACCGGGCGCAGGATCGTCTCGGCGCGGCGCGGTCGGGTCCGGGACAGGCTCGCCACCGAATAGCTCGTTCCAGGGCAGGTCGATCATGGGCGCCTCGCTGTGACGAGGCAGGATGGCATCTCGCGGTCAGCAGATCACGCGAATGGTGATGGCTGTGCTCGGCGCCACCTCGAACGGACCGGCCGTGAGCAGGAGCGTGCCCCGGGACCGCATCACGGCGACGGTGGCGCTTGAGCTCGTCTGCGCTGTCACGCCCCCGGCAATCATCTGCGTGCCGGACCAGCCGAGGATCACGTCTACGTCCGGAGCTGTCGTGCAGGCAGGCCAGGTGAATGACGCGATTCCGCTGGCGTTGGATGTCGCCGTGTAGCGCTCGACGCGGCGGGGCGAGCCTTGCGCCCCTGCGGGCCCGGTGGCACCCTGGGGCCCTTGCGAGCCTGTCTCGCCTTTCGGACCCTGACTTCCCGCCGGACCCTGTGCGCCTGTCGGCCCGGGCGATCCGGCGGGCCCCGTGTCCCCCTTCGCTCCTGGCGCGCCAGAGGCGCCCGCTACTCCCGCCGGACCAGTCGCGCCCGTTGCGCCTGCTGGTCCAGTATCGCCTCGAGGGCCGGCCGCCCCGGTAGCACCGGCGGGGCCGGCATCGCCCTTGGGCCCGGCTGGGCCTGTCGGTCCAGCCATCCCAGCAGCCCCGGTAGCGCCTGACGCGCCCGGCGGCCCCGGGGGCCCTTGAACACCAGCCGCTCCATCTCGGCCTGCCGGGCCAGCTGCTCCCGGATCTCCAGGCGGACCTGCCGGTCCGGCGGGCCCCATTGCACCTTGCGCACCCGCGTCCCCTTTCGACCCGGGCTGACCCTGCGCCCCGGCTGGGCCGGGCGGCCCCATGCCGATCGACGCCTCGTCGTCGGCGAGGGCGCAGGTGGACGCCAGGATGAGCCCAGCAGCGAAGAGGGCGCGGCGCATCAGTTGCCCATCCCGTAGCCGAGTCGATAGAGGCAGGGGGTGCTGCCCGGGTCGCTCAGGGCCATGATCGAGACGTAGCGCGTGGTGCCGGGCATCGGGTTCGGGGCGCTGCTCAGAGTCCGCCCGGACCGCGCCATGAACAGGGTGTCCTCGAACCGGTTGACCGTGCCTGTGGGGGAGGTCACGAGCTGGACGTTCGGGATAGTTTCGCCATCAATCGTCACGGGCTGCGTCACGACCGGGAGGGAGGCTGCGACGCTCGTGACGACGATGTCGACCGTGCACGGATTGATGCCACGGTAGGTCAGAGCGCCGACCGGCTGCGTGATCGCGTAGGTGCGGGGCGTGGTGCTCACCGGCAACGCGGCGGCCTTCCCCATCCGGACGAACGGCTGCGCTATGACGCCGATCGGCGAGCCGACACCCCCGCACGGCACGACCTGCCGCGCCACCCCGGTCGGACACCCGAGCACGAACCCGGGCATCTGCTCGCCGTTGGGCCCGACCCAATTCTGGTACTGCTGCGCCCCGACGGCGGTCGCGGCCAGCGCGAACGCTCCGAGCCCGTATCCGTAGATGCGCCGCATGGGCAGCTACTCCGCGGCCACCCTGGCCCGGGCGGCGTTGAAAAGGCGGCGGACGGTCGGCGAGGTGCCGTCATCGCTCTCGCCGGTCACGTCCTCGTCGTCTTCCTCGCCCTCCGGCAGGTCGTCCGGGTCGAGGCCGTGGTAGAGGCTGTCCTGGTCGTCGGCGAGGCGCTTGCGGGACTCGGTCGGGGCGATCACGCCGGAGTCGATCAGCACCTCGTCGGTGTCCGCCTCGAGCTTCCGGACCTCGGCCCTCTCCTTGTCCGAGAGGGACCACAGCGGTTCCCAGACCGTCGTGATGTTCGGGTCGACCTCACCCCAGAGATTGAGCTGGATGATCCCCGACATGGTGGTCAGGTTCGGGGTCAGGGACGCTTCTTGGTAGGAACCGATGCCGTCGTAGAAGACCCGGATCTCACCCTCCGATGAGGCGTTCAGCCCGGCGGGTTGGATCCCGAGGAGCTTGATGAGCGGGATGCCACTCACCGAGGCCATGTGCTCCTGGCTCTGAGCCTGCAGAACGTCGAGGGTGCCGAGCGGCGCCGAGACGTTCTTCATGTCCTCGGTTTCTTTGTTAATGGCCCAGACGCCGCGGTTGTCGCGCGTCAGGTTGAACAGCTCGACCCGGTTAAAGAAGTCTTCGCCGACGGCGCCCTGCGCATTGCCCATCTGCGTCGCCAGCACCATCACCGAGAAGGCGCTGACGAGGTCGCTGACGCTTTGGCGGGTGCGCAGCCAGTTGTCGACATACGGGCGCGCCATCTGCGTTAGACTGAGGCCGCAGAACGAATACGCTGGCTTAAGCAGATCTGGCACCTCGCGACTGACGAAGGTCAGTAGTCGAGAGGTGTGGATGCTTCGCCCCTGTACGTACCAGGAAGTGGGCCGATACCAGTTCGGGGAGAGCGGGTCGCTGGAGTTGTAGCCGGTCGGGACGACCCAGATCGGTTCGATGGTGCGAAAGCCGTTGAGGCTGCCCTGCTGGACCTTGGCCTTGCTCGCCGCATCCGAGCCGTTTCCGATCGGCGTGGCGAGCTCGTCGCCTGCGGCATCCTTCAGGTCCACGTAGATGTGGCCACGGCCGAAGAACCCATCGAGCTCCGCCGCCTTCCGCATCAGGTCCATGACGCGCAGGCGCTTGAACTCGGCCTCGAGCTGCTTGACCTTCTCGGCCCTGTCGCGGCCCTTGGCCTGAATCCGGATCCCCTTCCGCGTCGCCTCGGTGGCGATCACCTCGGTGATCCGCCGGTACTCCGGTCGCTGCGCCAGGAGCGAGAGCGGGCCGAATCCGAGGAAGTGCTGGCAATCCGAGCCGGCGAAGTCGGTCGAGACCGATGCGGCCCAGGATCCGACATCGGTCAGGGCATCGTCCATCGCCAGCCCGCCGTCGGGCATGAACGCAGCCGGGTGTTCGGCTGGCTTGAACGGGTTGACCGGTGCCGCCTTCTTGGCGCGTTCCCGGGCGACGATCTCGTAGCCGACCTTCAGCATGGCCTCGGTGATCGAGACCTGCGGCGCGGCTTGGCGCCGGGCCTTGGCGCGCTGGCGGCGGGCGGAACGCCTCATAGACGGAACCCGAAGCGCATCGGCTGACGCTGACGCGCGGCGGCCAGGGCGGCGGGGGTAATCTTGAGCGGGTGCCGGGCATGCGCCTTGTGGCTCACGGCGAGCGCCAGCGCGCACACGCAGTCGTCGTGGAACCCGTCCGGCGCGGTGTAGCGCACCCCGGTGCGGGTGTACTCGTACTCGAAGTTCTCGAGCTCGCTGCGTATCGGGCCGGCCGGGATCACGATCTCCTGCTTCTGGATCGCGACCGCCAAGCCCTCCATGACGCGCTGCTTCGACTCGCTCGTGAACTTGAAGCCCTCGAAGCTCGACCCGGGGCGCTTCTGCAGCAGTTCGAGGATAGGGTCGCCGACGCCGGTGGAATCGACCAGGGCGGGGACGGAGCCGGTCACTTCGCCGATGCGCTCCATGGTGGCATCCCATGGCTTCTGGAACCGCTCGAACCGGCAGACGCGGCCATCGATGTCGAGCGCGATGCCCACGGTCCAGTCGACGGACTTGGCGAGGTCCCACCCCCATGCAACCGGCGCGCCGCCGGACAGCGGGCCGACGCAGTCGCCGATGGCCTTGAGGCCGAACGGGTTGCCGCCATCGTCTGACGGCTCGGCCAGGTAGAGCTCGCGGAAGACCGCCTCAGGCAGGTCGGCCCGGGCCTGATCGATTTCAGCCTGCGAGAGGATGCCGGCCTGGATCGCGTCGTAGGCAGTAATGCGCCGATAGGACATGTCCGGGGCGCCGGCCTCGGCCTTGCGTGCCAGGGCGAAGGCCCAGTTCTTCCGGCCCTTCACGTTGCCGATGATGCGGGCCGGCCCGCGGGTCGCGGTGAGCGTCGAGCGGACTGCGTGCCAGCTCTCCTCGCGGATGCGGCTCGCCTCGTCGAGCACAGCGCTGTAGACGTCGTCGCCGTAGAGGTTGTCCGATTTTTCGGCCGACTTGAACCACATCCGCCGCGCGCCCGGCAGCTCGATCCAGCGCTCGGAATCGTGTGTCCGGATCATGTCGCGCGGCAGGCCTTCCTTCATCCGGCGATAGGCGATCTCGGCCTGGGTGTAGACCGGCGCCACCCACCAATGGCTGCGGCCTTCGCCGCCGAACATCGTCTGCTCGGCGAGCCAGATCAGGCACGGAGCTGTCTTGCCGCACTTCGTGGAGCCCTCGACGACGCCGTAGCGTTCCGGCCCGAACAGGGCCGCGCGCTGGTATTCGGCAAGCCAGGGACGCTCGTACTCGAAGTTCACGACTGTTTCGGCCGATCCAGCTTGAAGGTGAAGGCCACAGCGACCGGGTTGTCTGCGTCGCCAGTGACTTGAAGGGGTATGACCTTGCCGAGAAGGGCGCAGAACGTCTTGGGGTCTTCGTCGGCGATCTTCGCGAGATAGTCGACGCCGCCAGCCTTCTCAAAGGCACTCAGGATCGAGGCCTTCACATCAGCCGTCGTCTTATTGGGGGTGCCCTTCTTGCGACCGCCTCGACGCTCGCCGGGCTTGGCGCCGCGCATTGCTACTTCTCGCTACTTTAGTAAATCGGCAAAGGTAAACCGGCCGCCTCGCCACGGTGCTGTGCACCTGCGTGGGCCGGGTCCAAGCTGCGGATCTGAAATCCGGCGGGCCCCAACCGGGGCACGTCTTGCGCGAAGGGAAGACCCCATTCGCTGGAGCTGGATTGCCTGAGGCGCAACGTATAGCGAGCCAGGCCTGCCGGCAAGTATCACGCCGCTTCGAGTTGGCGCTCCTCGCACGGAACCTGTGTAATGCGCCCGAAGATGCTGACGCCGACCGTGTAAATATCGCTCTTGGCATCATGCGACTCGACGATGCCCGGGAACGACGCGAACGGCCCGCTGATGACCCGCACCCGGTCGCCCACCCCATAGAGCAGCGCCAGCAGCTCGTCGCCGGTGACGACGTGCGAGGTCTCGGTCAGCGGATCCCACCGCTTGTAGTCGCAGACGTGGTCGGCGAACTCCTGCATCGGCCCGGAGGCGATAAACGGCACCGCCCGATCACCCCAGATGTCCGCGTCGAGCAGCGCCTGGCGGAACTGCTCGCGGTGGACCCAGTCGAGGCCGCCACCGGTGGCGCCGAACACCTGCCAGACGTGCCGGCACTCTTCGATCAGCCGCATATCGGACCACCCGCGTAAGCCGACGAAGAGGACCCGGCGCATCACCGGTACCATCGCGACGCGAGGCGGGCCGCCCTCGCGTTGCTCGCGCACCTTCTCCCGGGCCTCGAACACCGGCAGGCCGGCGGCAGTGAGCGCCCGGGCGCAACGCGAGCCGCTGAGCGGGTAGGCTTCGACGGCGAGCCATTCCCGGCCCGAGGGCAGGATCACCCGCTCACGGGCCCGCAGGCGGCGCTTGATCGCCTTCTCGCGATCATGACGCGCCGCAGTCTGGGCATGCTTCACCGACTGTTGCCGACGGGCCTTGCGGCGGTTGCGCTGCTTCTTCGTCACGGTACGCCTCCACGCTGCAGGGTGAGACCGGCGCCGAAGCGCCGGGTCAGGTGTCACGCCGCTTGGCCGACCAGCTTCGGCTTGGCGCGCGCCTCGATGCCCTTCCGGCCCAACCCCGAGTTCTTGGCGAGCTCGCTCCGCTGCGCCGCGTAATTCGCCGCGACCATCGGGTAGTCCCGCGGCAGGCCCCACTTCTCGCGGTACTGCTCCGGGGTGAGTCCGCGCCCCGCCAGGTGCCGCTTCAGGGTCCGGTACGGCTTGCCGTCCTCGAGGCTGATGATGTGGTCGGGGGTGACGGTCTTGCGGATCGGGACCGGGGGCTCGAGCTTCACCGGCTCCGGTGCGGCCGGCGCGCCGAGGCCCGCCAGGGCGCCGTGCACCGAGGCGATCAGGCCGGGCAGGTCGGCGGCCGGCACCGAGTTGTGAGCGACGTAGGCCGAGACGATCGAACCGGCGAGGGCGACGAAATCGAGGGGGTTGGCGTCGTGGTCGGACATGGGTTTCTCCTGATTGGTTGGACCCTCCCACCTCGGCGAGGGAGGGTAGCCCGCGGTGGCGGGATTCGGGGGGTCAGGCGGCCTCGTTCGGCACGCCGGCCTTCGACAGGATGCGGCGGTCCAGCTTCAGACCGCCCCTGCCGCCTTCGGTGACCCGGGCGAGTTCCTGTTCCGAGACCGCGCTGCGCGGGAAGCGCATGCTGCGAGCAAGATCGGCCGCCAGCTGCGCGACCTTGGCGCGATCTGTCTCGGTCGGCTCCGGCAGGATCTCAGCGTTGAGGACCCGCAGCAGGCGGGCTCGCTCGTCGACCTGTTTGGCGATGAGGGCGCGGACCTCGCTCGCCAACTCGGCCGGCGTCGGCGCAAAGGTGCCTCCGCCCGCCGACCCGTCGAGGAAGCGCCGGCAGGTCACGGCAACGGCCCAGGCCGGCAACGGCGCCAGCACGGAGCGGTAGAGGCCGAGAGCGATCCTCTGGCTGTCCTCGCCAGTGGCGGGAGCGGCCATGACCTGCATGAGACTGCCGATCATCCGGTCGACCTCGGCGGGGCCGGCCGGCGCCAGCCAGCCCTCGACCAGGGCGAGACGATCCTGCATCATCGACCGGGCCTCAGCCGACGGCGCGGCGGCGGCCGAGATCGCCATGCGCCGGAAGTTGGACGAGTTCGCCTCGAGGGCGTTCCCGAACCGGCCCACCATGGCCTCCAGCCCCGGGCTCGCCGGCGTCGGGAGAACCGTCCTCGAACTCGAAACCGCCCTGGTGCTGCTCATCGCTCTTCCTCGTCAGGGTTTCGTGAGCCTGGCGCGCGGTCTGCGCCCAGAAATCACGGGTGGTGGCAGGGGGCTGGCGCCGGCGCCCCGGGCCGGGCGGCGGCCTATCAGGCTGTCGGCGACCGATCTCGCGAAGCCGATTCCGCAGCGTGGCGGGCCAGTCGGTTTTCGTGCCCCGGACACCGGGAACGGCTCGCCAGAAGTCGCAGAACTCGGCCAGGACCTCATCGGCAGCATGGCCCTCGTAGCCCCACTCGGCGACGACCTGCCGGGCCTTGGGGCTCTCGGCGAAGTCGTCCGGCAGGCGGCAGCCTCTCGACCGGGCCCCCTTGGGGGCAGAGGGAGCGTTAGCTCCCGAGGGGGAATCCTGGGGGGGTAGTTTAGGGGGGTGTGGGGGGACCTTGGGGGGGGCGACGTCGACCGTCTGAATTTCAGTCGTTTCAGTCGCTTTAAGACGCTTTTCAGTCGTTTCAGTCGCTTCAAGGCGCCTTTCAGTCGCCTCCTGATCCCGCTGCGCCTTCAGCCGCTCCTTGTTCTTCTCATAGTAGCGCTGGTTGCGCGCGGCCTTGCCCGTGGCGGGAGCGACACCTTGGGCGAGCTCGATCCGTTCAACCGCAGCGACGAGGGCATCACCACTCAGCCCGGCGGCAATCAGCTCACGAATCACGGCGGCGATGCTCATACCGGCCCCTGCCCACGCGCGACCCTGGCCTGAGCCGCGGTCCTGCAATCCGCATCGCTGCACGCCCAGACGGCCTCGGCGCGGTTGTGCGCCCAGCCAGGCGGCTTGAACCCGAAGCTCGCCCCGAACACGCCGCAGATCGCGCAGGTATGCTCTTCGTGCCGACTAATCTCCTCAAGCCGCGTGCTCTCGCGCTCCTGCCGCGCGAAGACCTGATGCGGCATGTGCGTGAGCTTGGGGCGGCGGAAGGCGACCGACATCAACGTCAGCTCTGCGCCGCGACGTAGGTCTGGGCGTCGCTGGATCCGAACAGGCCGTCGCCAGCAGGCACGACCAGGCCGAGGGCGATAGCCTCCCGGGCGCTCACCGGGCCGCAGCTCTCGCCTGATGGCTCGAACCACCAGAGCCGAACGTCGTCGGTTTCCCCGATCGCCCGCGGCCGGAATTGGCAATGTAGGCGCTGACCGCCCCGGCAGATCTCGGCAACGCGCAGGACGCGCTTGGGTGGCGGCTTGGGCCTCTTCTCCTTGGTCACGGGCGATCTCCATGGGCATCGAGCACTGCGCTCAGGAAGGCATTGGGAGAGGTGCCGGCCCGATCGGAGAGGTTGCGGATACGGGCCTGCGTCAGCGCGGACAGAGCGAGCCCGGCCGGAGCTGCGAGAAGCTCGATGCCGCGAGATCGGCTGGAGAGCCGACGGATGTGGCCGCGCTCCACGAGAGCGTCGAGCATCCGGCCGATGCCGGACTTGCTGCGCAGCCCGACGCCCACTCGCATCTCGTCGTAGCTCGGCGGCACGCCGTCCCTCGCGGCGGCATACCGCTCGATGAAGGTCAGTAGCTGACGCTGCTTGGGCGTCAGGCCGACGCGCTCACAAGGGCCCTTCGTCATCGCCCGACTCCATCAGCCAGACGCCGAACACGGCCAGCGAGTGCCCCCACCTCAAGATTGCTCGGCCCACCACCCCGCGCAGCCATGCGGGCAAGGCGTTCCGCCAGCGCATCAAAGTCCGCCGCGATGGCAGAAAGCTCATGGGCCCGATCCTCCGTGCGCTGCGCCTTGGCAGCGCGAATGGCCTCAAGCTCCCGCGCATCAACGCGACGAGCCTTGCCGTACCAAATGTCGAATGCGCGCCAGTAGGAGAGCCCGGCGGCACGAGCGGCGCGCTCGATCTGCCGCTTCACCCGGTCCCCAGCCGCGACCGGCTCCGCCAGTTCCCGCAGGCCGGCGGAAGCCTCCATGGCGAAGGTCGTCATGCGACCCTCCCAAGACTTTTGGGACATCTCCCAACGCTCCTGTGATCATCTGAGATCACTGAGGAGCCGGGAGACACACCATGAGCAGGATTGGAGGACTTGCGGGGGCCCGGGGTGATCAGCGCAAGGGCTCGCTTCAAGAGCTCGCTGCGCGGTGGGGATGTGTTCGGTTGATCGACAACGTGAACCGTCGCGAGCGCCTTGCCGGGCACTTTGACGGGTGGGATGATCTGCACGGTCTCGCCGCGTTCCAGCGCGGCGAGCACCAGCAGGATCGTATCTTCATGGAGCGCGAGGCGTTCGCACGCCTCCTGCAGAGCAACGAGGTTGCCGAGAGCGACGTGGAACTGCCGAGCATCGTGCAGCGTCCACGCTGCCGCCGGGCCCATCATGGCGACGAGGTTCTGCGCGGCCGCATCACGCTCTTCGAGCACGGGCCGCACGATTTCGAGCGCGTAAGCGCATTGCGTGAAATTGAACGGCTGCCCCTTCATCGGGACACCCGAAACAGCGTCACCCAGCCGTCGGACAGGCAGACCTGACAGCGGCCGTCGTCCCGGAGGCGATAGCGGATCTTGCGGCTCTGCTCCCTCATCGGCGTCTCCAGCGGTGGAAAAGGTGCGCCCGGCCCCCGGACGGGGGCGAAACGGGTTCGGGCGCGCACGTCGGAGGGCCCGACGTGAGGGGTGGGGGCCGCGCCTACGCGCGGGCTCCGATCGGAAGACGATGTGCAGTCACCGGGCGGCGGACAGGTCGCGCGCGCCGCCCGGCGCCGCTACCATGGGGCTGTCGAGACACCATGGAGATCGTGATGAGCATGCTAGAAGCGATGTCTCCGCCCGAAGCTGTGAATGCAGCAAGGCACTCGGAGATTACCAGCTTCTTTGTCGGGTTTTCGGTCGACAATAGGGGGTTGCTTCTGTTGTTGCTCATCAACGGACGCGAACGGCGACCGTGTTTCTTTGCAACTCCAATCGTAAGCGCGTTGTGTGAGGACATCGAGCAAACAGCCCACTTGCGTGGCTGGACGATCGCGTACCCTACTGAAGACATACAGCCGATCGACGCCGATTGGGACGACTCGCAGAACATGAAAGTCGTGACTGGATGCAGGCTGTTCTCATTCAGCGACGCACTCATTATTGCTCTCCAATTGGAGGGCAAAGAGATTGCTGTTCATCGCTGGAGAGGGGAGCACGCGCGAGGATTTGCTGAGGGTGTCCTTCACGAAATTGACAGTGGGCGTTTTCGAGATGCGCACAGCGAGACACCTCCGACGTCTTCTCGCCATTGAGGCGGGGCACCCCGAAGCCGAGGAAGCGGGAGGGGAGCGGGGTGCGGTCTGTGGAGCGCACCTCCTTTGACAGCGTAGCGGAGACCTGCCGCGCCTCAGCATTACGGAGAGCGTCGATCCGCCCACCGATCCGCCGATCCAGCCAGGAGAGGAGGAGCCGGATCATGCGGCCGCTCCACTCTGCTCGGGGAGGGAGGCGGGCGCGGGCGAGCGCGGCGGACGCAAGATTCCTTCGGGCCAAGCCACGGAGTCGGGCCAGTGATCCGAGAAGAACTGCATGGCGCGCTCGTAGCGACCGAGGAGGAGGTCCCGTCCGCCTTCGATGACGTCGAGCTTGTTGGTATCCTGGAACAGGCGCCAGCTGACGGTGGTGCGCTTCAAACGAAGCGCCTCGCCGTACAGGCTCGCCAGCTTGAGGATGTTCTCTCTGCCGCTCATGCGAAGGGGTCCGATCTCACCCCTGCAGGATCGGTAAAAATACCGGCGATGTCAACGGCCTTCTTACCGGTTCTCCCCGGCAAGCCGAGCGGTCAGATTACCGCCATGGAACTCGCCGACATCCTCTCCCGTATCGAGCGCCGCCTTCAGGCAGTTGGCATGTCCGAACACGCTGCCGGCACCGCGGCCGGCAAGCCCGACGCGATCCGCAACCTGCGACGCGCGCTTGAGAAGGATGGGCGCCAGGGCGTGAGCACCGCCACGCTGAACGCACTCGCGCCCGTTCTTCGGACCACCCCGGTATGGCTCTTCGCTGGTGTGGGCAGAGAAGACATTGATGGCGCGACCGAAAGCAAGCGACCCGACGTATCTGAAGACCAAGTCGAAGAGCTTGTGCCTGTAAGCCAGAGAAGCGTTCAGGTGTTGTACGGCGGCTTTGTAGAGGCCGGATCGTTTCGAGAAATATCGGAGTTTACCGATGTGGACCCCGAGAAGATCTACCTCCCGCCTGACAAGGACCACCCGCGCGTTCGGCAAATTGCCTTCGATGTAAAGGGCGAGTCCATGAATGACCTCAAGCCTCGCCCCATCCTGCCAGGCGATCGGGTCATCACTCTCGATTACGAAGGGCTAGGCGGTCGCGTCGCGCTGCACACTGGGATGGTCGTGGTCGTTCAGCAATCCCTTGAGGGCGGGCATTTGGTTGAGCGCTCAATCAAGCAGCTCGAGGTCTACGAGGACCGCTACGAGTTCCATCCTCGCTCAACATTGAAGCGTCACAAGCCAATCATCGTTAGGCATGACATGGAAGCGGACGATGGGCGAGAGGTTCGGATCCTAGCATGGGCCAGGAATGTACTGAACTATCTCTAGTTCAACTTCAGGGACTATCGGCGCGTCAAAGTAGGAAAGCAGGCGAGAGACTTTCCCCGAGCAGAGCTTGCAATCGAAATGTATATGCGCCGCCATTTTCTGCACTTTACGATCGATTTCTGCCCGATTTCTACGGATGCAGCCAAGTGAAATTATAGGACGCTCTTCGGCCATACAGCCGACGCATCGAACGCGGAGTTTAAGGCGTACTTCGGATAAACAGGCATCATCGCGCGGTTCGCCCCTCATTGCCCACGCCTCAACGCTGGATGTTCCTATTACGTTCCGCTTTGACCTTGGGTGTCAAGGCAGGGTGCGCAACTTTCCCGCCCGCCCTAGGGTGGAAAGTGGATCGCTATCGCCGGTTTTTTTACCGGAAAGAGCTTGACCCGGTATAATTACCGGAGCAATCTCCCTCCATCGCCACCCCGCGATGGACCCTGCCGATGCACCGCTCCCTCAACATCCTCGATGCCGAGCTTGTCCGCCATCGGGCGCTGAACGCTGCTCCGCCGACCGAGTTGCTCCCGCACCTCGCCGCGCAGCACTACCGCGCCCAGCGTGACCGTCGGGACACTCATCGCATCCCGCACATCGACGCTGACGCTCGGCTCCGCGCGGCGCGCAACGAGTTGGCGGCCGGCCTGGACCACCTCATCGCGAACGCCGCCCTAGCGGCCGGGGCGGTCGCTGCCCTCGTCGGGCTCTGCGCCTCAGCGCAGGTCGTTGCGCTCTTCGTCGGAGGCGTCCTCTGATGCGCCCCGACATTCACTTCGACGATCCCCTGCCATCCTTCCTGACGCGCGAGGCGCCCCCGCCACCGGCCAACGGCGGCCTGGACAGCGCGGCTGACGCGGCCACCGCCAGCGTGATCGCCGGCATCATCATTCTCGGGCTGCTGACCGCCGCCTGCATCATGCTCGGCGTCGCCGCCTTCATGATCCTGCGGGGCGTGTGATGGCGCATCCTGACAGCATCCGCGCCTTCGGGCGCTTCGAGGCGGCCCGTGCTGCTGGCGCCTCGACCTCGACGCCGCCGGTAGAGTGGTTCGCCGGTCGGCTGAAGCGCCGGGCCGCCGAACGCGCCGCGCGGCTGGAGGAGGCTCGCGCCGCCCGCGGTCCGATCTCGGCAGCTTCGGTCGACGCGGCCTGCGAGGCAATCCGGACCACGGTCAGCCGGGCGGTCGACGAGGCATGCGCCGGCGGCGAGCGGGCTGACATCGAGCGCTGGAACGCCGCGGCCAAGCGGAGGCGCCAGTGAGTGCCGCGCCCGCCCTGGCTGCAATGGGCCACAACGGCGGCCCCGCCCTGACGCCGTTCGAGGTCTCGTGCGACGAGATTGATGCCCTCTGCGCCGAGGCGCGGCACTGGCTCGACGCTGGCGGGATCAAGACGCAGGTCGACGCCGACAGCGTGTCAAAGCTGCTCGACCTGCTCCGCAAGGCGATCAAGCGAGCGGACGAGCGCCGCGCCGCCGAGGCGAAGCCGCTCGACGACGCCAAGGCCGAGATCCAGGCGCGCTACGGCGCGCTGATCCAGGACAACAAATCCGGGAAGGGTCGGGCGGTGCTCGCCGTCGAGGTCTGCAAGGCAGCCCTGACGCCCTGGCTCGAGCGGCAGGAGGCCGAGAAGCGGGCCGCCGCCGAGGCAGCGCGGCGCGAGGCTGACGAGCGGGCTCGGCAGGCGGCGCTGGCGCTGCAGCTGAGCAAGCCGTCCGACCTCGAGGAGCGCGAGCACGCCGAGGACCTGGCGCAGGAGGCGCGCCGCGCGGAGATCACTGCCGGGCGGGCGGAGAAGGATCGCGCCAGCGCCCGCGGCGGCACTCGCGCCGTCACCCTCCGCACGACCTACCGAGCGGAGATCACGGACGAGACCGCGTTCGCGCGCTGGGCCTGGGCGAACTGCCGGGCCGACATCTCGGCCGCCCTGGCCGGTATCGCCAGCCGCCAGGTTGCCGCCGGCACCCGCGGCATCCCCGGTGTCACCATCCACGAAGAGCGGAAGGCTGTCTGATGAGCGCCGAGTCCGACAAGCAGATCGCGGACATCTTGCAGACCTACGGCGAGCCGCTGGCCGGCAACGTGTGGCGCGTGCAGGGCACGGCGGTCATCTACCACAAGACCCTCGAGCGGATCGCGGCGCAGGCGCGCATCGCCTTTGGCCCGCCCGAGGTCCTGCGCGCTGAGCGCGATGAGGCTGTGATCCTCGTAACTGGGGAGATGCAGCTGGCGAACGACGTTGGGACGCGCCGGGAATGGTCGATCGGCGAGGCGCTGATCGGCGTGAACTACCGCGTCTCGGGCAAGCAGGCGGCCTACGTCTTCGCCATGGCGGAGAAGCGGGCCAAGGACCGGGTGATCCTGAAGCTCATCGGCTTGCACGGCCTGCTCTACTCCGAGGACGAGGCCGACGAGTTCAAGCCGACGCGCGACCCCCAGCAGCAGACCCGCCGTGACGCCGGGGAGCCGCCATTGGCTGATGATTCGGCCTCGCAGCGTGATCCAGCGAACGACGACAGCCCTCAGGCCGTCGAGGCTCGGCTGCGCGCCAAGATCGACGCGGCCGGCAGCATCAATGCTGTCACCGACCTGATGCTCGCGCCGGAGACGCAGGCGGATCTCGCCTATCTCGCGCCTGGCTTGCGTGACGAGCTGCGCGAGCACGCCAAGACCCGCCTCGTCGCCCTCGGCTGGCCGGCCCGCTCGAACCGGAAGGGAGCCTAGCCATGAGTGCTCTGCTGCCGGTCGAGTTCACGTGGACGGGCGATGCGATGCAGCCGGCGGGCCGGTTCAGCGGCCTCTGCGATCGGCAGTTCGTGATCGGCGAGCGCTACATCTTCGTCGAGCAGGAGGAGCGCAGCAGCAAATCCCATGCCCACTACTTCGCCTGCGTTCGAGACGGGTGGTCGAGCCTGCCGGAGCATCTGGCGGATCGTTTCCCCTCGCCGGACCACCTGCGCAAGTGGGCGCTCATCAAGGCCGGCTTCCGGGACGAGGTGACCTTCGTCGCGTCCTCGAAGGCCGAGGCGGCGCGGATCGCTGCTTTTCTGCGCCCGGTAGACGACAGCTCCGTGGTCCGGGTGAAGGACGGTGTCGTGGTCCGCTGGACGGCCAAAAGCCAGTCCATGCGCGCCATGGGCAAGGAGGATTTTCAGCGGTCCAAGGATGCGGTGCTCGCCGTCATCGACGAGCTGATCGGCACCGCGCCCGGCACGCTGTCCCGCGAGGCAGGGAAGGCTGCCTGATGGCCCGGACGAACTTCACGAAGAAGGTCCAGCGCCAGGCGATCGAGCGCGCCGCCGGCCAGTGCGAAGGCCTGCTGCCAACCGGCGAGCGTTGCCCGTGCCGCCTGCAGATTGGTCGGTTCGAGGTCGACCACGTCGTGCCGGACGCGATCGGCGGTCCGTCGATCCTCTCGAACGCCCAGGTCCTCTGCACCGACTGCCACGACCGCAAGACGCAGGGCGACCGCAAGCGGATCGACAAGGCCAAGCGCCAAGCGGATGCGCACCTCGGCATCAAGGATCCGCACGCGCGCCCGATCGCCGGCGGCCAGCCACTGCCTTCGGGCCGGCCGGCGCGGCGCGCGACTGCCCCGCTGAGCAAGCAGCTTCCACCCCGCCGATCCCTCTATGTGTCGGAGCCACGCCGATGATCCTCGCCGGGCTGTGGCCGTCCCCCGCCCTCCCTCGCACAGAGGAGAGGAGCCGGTGACGGATCGTCCGATCATCTTCAGCGGGCCGATGGTCCGCGCCCTGCTCGCCGACAGCAAGACGCAAACGCGGCGGGTGCTCAAGAAGCAGGACTGGCCCGAGGGCGTGGTCAGGCTCTACCCGCATCAGACGGAAGGCGTGCCGTGCCTGCCTGGCGATCGCCTCTGGGTTCGCGAAGTCGTTGCGGCAGGCGCCTGCTGTGATCTGCCGCCGGCTCAGTGGGCGCCATCGTTCTGGCGGCGCGAGCAGGGATCACCCGCGAACCGGAATGGTCTCTGGTACGCGGCGGATGGCCTCTCGCCGGACCACCCCATCACGGATCGCGGACGCTGGCGGCCCAGCATCCACATGCCCCGTTGGGCGTCCCGCCTCACACTCGCTGTGTGTGAGGTACGTGTCGAGCGGCTTCATGACATCACGGAACAGGCCGCCAGCGCCGAGGGCGTCTGTCACTTCGTAGAGCAGCATAGCGGTTCAGCCTCATGGGATGGGCTGTCGAGCGCCGATCGCACGGCCCTCGTGCGCCAGATCTACGGGTCGTCGCTAAAAGCGTTCCAGCACCTCTGGGAGACCTTGCACGGCCCAGACTCCTGGGCGGCTAACCCCTGGGTCGCCGCCATCAGCTTCCGCGTCACCCCCGCCAACATCGACACCCTGCCGGAGCAGGCGGGAGGGCAGGCGTGAAGGCCGCTGCTCTGGTCCTCTTCGCGGCCGGTGCCGACTGGCTCATCTACAGCTTGGCGCTGAACTTAACAGTTAGATCAGATCGGCGCTGTGGCTGTGCTATTCGATCAAGTTGAAGGAACGGACGCGCAATGGAGCGGGACCGAACAGCGAACACGACGCACCCCGAACGGCTGACCGCGCTCCTCAGTGCCGAGCCCGCCGACGTCCTCCCCTCTTCGCCGCGGAGTCGCGCCATGACGATCTTCGACGACGCCCGCGCGGAGATTGACGCCGTAGAGGCCCGCATCGCGGCCCGGCAGCTGATGACCTGCAAGCACTGGCGCGGGCCGCTCGGCCAGCCGCCATGCGGCGCCGGCGTCGATGTTGTCGCCCGGGCTGGCCCCCGTAGGCTGCCGGGTTGGGTCGACCGAGTCCCATGCCGCGACGCCGCGTTTCCGGCCTTCACCTGCGACCTGAAGATGACTCCCACGTCGGCGGAGATTGAGGAGAGCAAGCGCGAGGCCGGCGAGGCTTTCAGCCGTGTCTCGGCCGTGATGCGCGCCCTGCCGGCCGACAAGTCGATCGCTCACGGCGAGGTGCCGTGCCCGAAATGCGCCGGCCCGGTGCGCTGGGAGCGCTCGCCCGTCAACGGCCACGTCCGGGCGGCCTGTGCCGAGGGTTGCGTCTCTTTCATCCAGTAGGAGCGGACATGACCACCATCACCGTTACCTGCGCCACCTGCTCCGGCACCGGCTGGGCCACCCATGAGGACCGGCACACTGAAACGAACCGGGACGTCTGCCGGGTTTGCGGCGGGGAAGGGAAGGTGCCGGCTCGCCCGGGTGAGGCCCGGGAGACCTCGTGGCCGTTCGCGGTGCCGGAGGCGCGGGTGTCCGGACCCGAGATCGTCCGGCACGTGCGCACCGGCGGCCTGTACGAGGTGCTGTTCCGCTGTGCCAGGGTGCGGACCCTTGAGCCGCTGAAAGATTACGACCTTGTCTGGGTACATCAATGCACCAGAACCGGCCAAGTCATGCTGTCACCCCACAGAACTGTGCCGGACGAGTATACGCTTCTCTACGTGGCCGCGATCCAGGCCGGCGCGCCACTCTCCGATGGAGTCGATGCCGTCGTCTACCGCGCCCTGAATGGTAACCTCGCATGGGCCCGTTCGACCGCTGAGATGAACGACGGACGGTTTGAGCCCACCGACGCCGTCGGACCGAACCCAGCCGCTCGCGTCGCCGAGCTTGAGGCCGAGAACGCCCGCCTCCGCATCGCCATCCACGACGCCATCCGCCGGCCGCTCGGCGTCACGCCGGACAGTGCAGTGGAATTCTACAGCCCACGCATGGCGGACGAGGCGGAGGCGCGTCGGCCCCGGATGTCGGATCAGGCCCGCCCCGCACCGGTCCCCACAGATGGAGAGGAGGTCTGACGATGCCGCGCGCCCGAGCTTCCACCACCGTCATTCCCGTCGCGAGGCCCGAGCCCATGAACACCGCGTTCCTCCTGCTGGCGCAGTACGGCGGCGCCGCGGTGATCCCGATCGAAGCGGTATGCCGGGACTACTTCTCGCACCTGACGCCCGAGAAGCTGGTGCGGAAGATCTCCGCCGGAGAGATCGCCTTGCCGCTGGTCCGCATCGAGGCGAGCCAGAAATCGGCCAAGGGCGTCCACCTGAACGACCTAGCGCGCTGGGTCGACGATCGGGCCGAGGCCGCGCGCAAGGAGTGCCGTCAGCTCTGCGGCTGATCGGCCGCGGTGACCACCGCAAGCCAGGGCCAGCCGGCGTACCGATCGCCCGCCTTCCGGATGTGCGTGTAGCGCTGAAGCGACGACCAGCTTTTGTGGCCGGAGACCGAAGCCGCCAGCGGCACGGTCCGGCCCATCTCGAACAGCCGCGAGACACCCTCGTGGCGCAGATCGTGGAACGTGAGATCGTCGATCCCCAGGAAGGCGCAGGCCCGGGTGAACGCCGCCGAGATCGCGTCGGTGGTGTAGGGAAAGATCCGATCGCCGGCACGAGGCTGCGCCTGGACGATCCGCAGCGCCTCCGGCGGCAACTCGCACCAGACGTCGTTCCCGATTTTCTGCCCCGGGTTCTTCATATCCCGGACCAGCACCCGCGACCCCTCCTCGTCGAGGTCGGCCCAAGCGATGCGGGTGATCTCCTCCTGACGCCGCGTCGAGAACAGCGCGAACGCGACGATCGCCTGCATAGGCAGGCTACCGGGCCGCCGGTGCCGGACTCCACCGAAATGCGTCATCAACCGGTCCATCTCGTCGAGGGTCGGCCGACGGCTGCGCGACGCCGACTTCGCGACGAGACCCAGCTTGGACGTGACCTTCCGGGCGTCCTGCATGCTCGAGGGGTCGAGCTGATAGCCCCAGGCCGCCTGCGCGATGGAGAACACGCTGCCGAGGTGGGCGAGGTAGTTCGCGACGGTCTGCGGCTGCCGGCCGGCTGATAGCTCGGTGGCGAACGCGACCACGTCGGCGCTGGTGATGGTCGAGCAGGGCTTGTCCGCGATGTCGAACGTCTTGATCGTCTTCAGCACCTGCGCCTTGGTGCGCCCCAGGGCGCGCCGGCTCTCGGCCACGTACCGGTCGATTGCCGCGCCGAGCGTCGGGTCCTCGGCCTTCTTGCCCGACACTGCCCCCGGCGCGGACAGTTCGCGCTCCCGCTTCGCGATCCAAGAGTTGGCGGCCGCCTTGCGATCGAACGTCTTCGTCTCGCGGTGGGTGGCGCCGTCCTGCCGGATCACCACCTGGGCGTGATATCCAGTCGATCCGTCCTTGCGCTTGCGCTCGACGATGGTTCCCACGATGCCCCCATGCGCGGTACAGCATGGGTCCCGGACGTACAGCATTGCTGTACATTCGACAAGAAACCGGCTCAAAACGCCGGAAACGGCTTCAAATCGTACAGCACGAGGGTCGGGTCAGGTGGTTGCCATGGTTGAAAAAACGAGCAATTTCAGTCCTTGGCGCTTTTCCATAGCCCCCATGATGGACTGGACCGACCGCCACTGTCGCGCCTTCCACCGCACCCTCTCGGCCCGTGCCCTGCTCTACACCGAGATGGTGACGACCGGCGCGGTGCTGCACGGGCCGCGGGAGCGGCTGATCGGCTTCGACGCGGCGGAGCATCCGGTGGCGATCCAGCTCGGCGGGTCGGATCCGGGCGACCTCGCGGCGGCGGCCCGCATCGCGGAAGGATTCGGCTATCGCGAGGTGAACCTCAATGTCGGCTGCCCCTCCGACCGGGTGCAGGACGGGCGCTTCGGCGCCTGCCTGATGCGCGAGCCGGCGCTCGTCGGCGAGTGCGTCGCCGCCATGAAGGCCGCGGTGTCGGTGCCGGTGACGGTGAAGTGCCGCATCGGCGTCGACGACCA
The DNA here is from genome assembly GCF_022179185.1 of Methylobacterium frigidaeris. Classification (GTDB taxonomy): domain Bacteria; phylum Pseudomonadota; class Alphaproteobacteria; order Rhizobiales; family Beijerinckiaceae; genus Methylobacterium; species Methylobacterium frigidaeris. The sequence goes on from NZ_BPQJ01000019.1 coordinate 43,494, forward strand.
GGACCCTGAGGCGGCCCTCGACGCACTGACGGCCGCGGTGCGCGCGGCCGGCGTCGACGCGCTCGTCGTCCATGCCCGCAAGGCCTGGCTCAAGGGCCTGTCGCCGAAGGAGAACCGGGACATCCCGCCGCTCGATTACGGCCGGGTCCATCGGCTCAAGCGCGCGAACCCGGACCTGCCGATCGCCCTCAACGGCGGATTGCAGGACCTCGCGACCGCCAAGCCCGAGCTGGAGCCGCGGGGCGGTATCAGTCTCGACGGGGTGATGCTCGGCCGCGCGGCCTATGCGGAGCCTTCCCTGCTGCTGGGCGTCGACCCCGAGCTGTTCGGAGAGCCGGCGCCGGTGGCCGATCCGTTCGCGGCGGTCGAGGCCTACGAGCCCTATGTCGCGGCCCGGCTCCGGGAGGGGGTGCGCCTGCACGCCATGACCCGGCACATGCTCGGCCTGTTCAACGGCCGCCCGGGCGCGCGGCCGTATCGCCGTCACCTCTCGGTCGCCGGCACGCGGTCCGACGCGGGCCTGCACACCTTGCGGGAGGCGGTCGCCCTCGTCTCCCGCGATACCTCCCGCGAGCCGGGGAGCGCGGCCGCCTGAGGACGGGGCGCACCGTCAGCTTGGCAGCCGGCCGGTCCGCGGGCATGCTCGGGACCGAATAGGCTCGCGCCCGAGGGAATGACGGACCGGATGATCGCACTCGATGACGGCGCCGCGGGCCCGCTCGGCGCCCATTTCGACGGGCGCGGGGTCAATTTCGCGCTGTTCTCCGCCCATGCCACGGCGGTGGACCTGTGCCTGTTCGATCCGACGGGTCGGATCCAGACCGACGTGGTCCGGCTGCCGCGGCGCACGGACGACGTCTGGCACGGCTATCTCTCCGGCGTGCTGCCGGGGCAGCTCTACGGCTATCGGGTGCATGGCCCCTGGGAGCCGGCGCGCGGCCACCGTTTCAACCCGCACAAGCTCCTGATCGACCCCTACGCCCGCGAGCTGCACGGCCGGGTGCGCTGGCACGACGCGCTCTACCCCTATCGCCGCGGCAGCCACCGCGAGGACGTGCTCGATCGGCGCGACAGCGCCCCGATGATGCCGAAGGGCGTGGTCACCGCGCCCGAGGCGCCGGTTCACGACGATCCGCCCCTGCGCCACCCTCTCGTCGACAGCGTGATCTACGAGGCCCATGTCCGGGCCCTGACCCAGACCCACCCGGACGTGCCGCTGCCCTGGCGCGGATCGTACGCCGCGCTCGGCCACCCGGCGATCGTCGATCACCTCGTGCGCCTCGGCGTCACGGCGATCGAGCTGCTGCCGATCCAGGCCTTCGTCGACGACCGCTTCCTGGTCGAGAAGGACCTGACGAACTTCTGGGGCTACTCCCCGCTCAACTATTTCTCCCCCGAACCGCGCTATCTCGGGCCCGCCGGCACCGCGGGCCTCAAGGCCGCGATCCGCCAGCTCCACGCCGCCGGCATCGAGGTGCTGATGGACGTGGTCTACAACCACACCTGCGAAGCCGACCATACCGGGCCGAGCCTGTCGTTCCGCGGCATCGACAATGCGAGCTACTACAAGCTGAATCCCGACGATCCGCGCCGCGACATCGACTGCACCGGCTGCGGCAACACCCTCGACGTGGCGGTGCCGCGGGTGATGCAGATGGTGCTCGATTCCCTGCGCCACTGGGTCGAGGCCTACCGGATCGACGGGTTCCGCTTCGACCTCGCCTCGAGCCTCGCCCGCGCCCCTCACGACTTCACGCCCCGCGCCGCGGTGCTGCAGGCGATGGCGCAGGACCCGCTCCTGTCGCGGGTGAAGCTCATCGCCGAGCCGTGGGACATCGGCATGGGCGGCTACCAGCTCGGCGGCTTCCCCGTCGGCTGGAGCGACTGGAACGACCAGTTCCGCGATGCGGCCCGCGGCTTCTGGCGCGGCGATGCCGGCCAGCTGCCGAAGCTGACGCAGGGGCTGACCGGCTCGAAGGAGATTTTTTCCGCCTCCGGCCGCGGGCCCTCGGCCAGCATCAACTTCATCGCCTCTCACGACGGCTACACGCTCGCCGACGTCGTCGCCTACGAGGAGAAGCACAACGAGGCCAACGGCGAGGGCAACCGCGACGGCCACGGCCACAACGTCTCGCGCAATTACGGCGCTGAGGGGCCGACCGACGATCCCGAGATCCTGGCGGTCCGGACGCGTCAGAAGCGCAATCTTCTGGCGACGATCCTGCTCGCCCAAGGCGTGCCGATGCTGCTGATGGGCGACGAGCGCTCGCGCAGCCAGGGCGGCAACAACAACGCCTACTGCCAGGACAACGCCACCTCCTGGGTCGATTGGGAGAATGACGGCGGTGACCCGGCCCTGACCGCCTTCGTGCGCAACCTGCTGGCACTCCGCCGCGACCATCGGGCCCTGCGCCGCCGCAAGTTCCTCACCGGCGAGACCGTGGCGTCCGGGGGATTGAGGGATGTGCACTGGCTCTCGCCCTGCGGCGCCGAGATGGATGACGGCGCCTGGGGCGATGGCGAGCGCAGGGCCTTCGGCATGCAGATCGGCAACGATGCCCCCGACGGGCGCCGGCTCCTGATCCTCGCCAATGCGGGGGAGGCGGCTCTGGACTTCCGCCTCGCCCCGGTGATCGGCGGGCCATGGACGCCGTTCTTTGACACCACGGTGTCGGACGGACGACCGGGCGGGCGGGAGAGCGTGAAGGCCGGCGGGGTCGTGCGGCTGCCCGAGCGCGCGCTCCTGGTCCTGGCGCGGAACACGGCGCGGGGGGTGAAGGTGGCCTCGCCGTAAGGGCCGGCTCTTGGGCGGCCTGCTCGGAGTCCTGGATGGTATCGCGCGGTCTGGAACGACGGACACCTCGTCATCATACATCCCACTCGCACCTCAGGACGAGGTCGCGGGTGGGATGACCACGCGATGGGCCGGAGCGGCCTCTCACCCCACCGCCAGCCGCTTGCGCTGCACCTTGCCGTTCGGGGTCCGCGGCAGCGTCTCCAGGAACACGACCTCGCGCGGGCACTTGTAGGCGGCCAGCCGCTCGCCGCACCAGGCGATGAGCGCGTCCCGCTGCGGTGCCGCGCCGGGCTTCGGGACCACGAAGGCGGCGATCACCCGCACGTCGTCGCGGACGGCCAACTCGGTCACCGCGACCTCCTGCACGTCGGGGTGCGCGATCAGCGCGCTCTCGACCTCGTTCGGCGACACCCGGTAGCCGAAGGCGTTCATGATGTCGTCGTTGCGGCCCTCGAACCAGACGTAGCCGTCGGCATCGAGGGAGGCGAGGTCGCCGCCCACGAACCAATCGCCCCGAATCACCGCCTCCTCCTCCTCCGGGCGGTTCCAGTAGCCGAGCATCAGCGCTGGATCGGAGCGGTGGATGGCCAAGAGCCCGACCTCGCCCGTCGGCAGCGGCTCCGGCGCGCCCTCGACGGGGAGGATCGCGACCCGTCGCCCCGGCTGCGGCCTGCCCGGGGAGCCGGGCTTGATCGGCACGAGCGGACTGGTGGAGATGTAGGTCGAGATCTCGCTCATCCCGAGCGCCTCGTAGAGCGGCGTGCCGGTGGTCTCCCGCCACTCGGCGAGGAGCTGGGGCGAGAGCGCCTCGCCCGCCGTGATGCCGTGGCGCAGGGACGAGAGGTCGTGGGCGCGAAGATCGGCGTATTTGAGGATCTGCCGGTACAGGCTCGGCACCGCCGCGAACAGGGTGGCGCGGTGGCGGGCGATCAGGGCCGGCCACAGGGAGGGATCGCGCCGGCCGTTGTAGAGCACCGTGGTGGCGCCCCGCGCCCAGGGGTCCTGGATGCCGACCCCGAGGGTGTAGGTCCAGTTCATGGTGCCGGCATGCAGCACCACGTCGTTCTCGCGCAGCCCGAGCCAGTGATCGTGCATCGGCCGCCGGCCCCAGATGGTGCGGTGGGCGTGCAGCACGCCTTTCGGCCGGCTGGTGGTGCCGGAGGTGTAGACGAGCGTTGCGGGATCGTCGGCGGCGGTGTCGGCGTAAGCCTCGAGGGGCGGCCCGGTACGCAGGCGGGCGATGTCGTCACGGCGAAGAATGATCCGGCCGCGGCAGGCCTCCGCGTCGAGAGGGCAGTCGTCGGCTGCCGCGATCACCGCGGCGCCGGAATCGTGCATCAGGAACGCCGCCTCGCCGGCGGTGAGCTGGGGCGAGGAGGGCTGAGCGACCAGCCCGGCGGCGAGGGCCGCGAAGTAGGTGATGACGTAATCCGCGTCGTTGCCCATGCGGATCATCACCCGGGCGCCCGCCGGCAGGCCGAGATCGCGCAACCCCGCCGCGACGCCCCGCACCGCCCGGTCGACTTCGGCGAAGGTCATGACGTCGGTCCGCCCCTCGTCGCCGACCATGACCAGCGCCGGCTTGTCGCCGCGCTCCCGGGCATTGGCCTCCAGGCAGTAGCGGGCGCCGTTGAAGCGGGGCGGCGGCTGGCGGTCGTCGGGCAAGGCATGGGCTCCGGGTGGGGTGTCCGGGACCTGTGCTAGCGCGGGGGCGGGGGTGGTGGCCAGGGGCTGGTGGCGGCCAGGGGCTGATGGCGGCCAGGGGCTTGGCAGCAGCCGTGCCCCGCAGGGCAGGACGATCGCGCGCCGCCTACGAGGGGCGGGACACCAGCGTCACCGCCCCGCTCCCGGCATCGTACGAGACGCCACGATAGAAGCAGTCCCGCCGCCCGGTATGGCAGCAGCCGCCATCGCCGCCGACGCGCACCCGCAGCAGCAGGGCGTCCTGGTCGCAATCGACCCGCATCTCGACGAGGGTCTGGATCTGCCCGCTGGTGGCGCCCTTGTGCCAGAGCTCGGCCCGCGAGCGCGACCAGTACCAGACCTCGCCGGTGGCGAGCGTCCGGGCCAGCGACTCGGCATTCATGTGGGCGAGCATCAGCACCGCGCCGCTGTCGGCATCGACCGCCAGCGCGGTGATCAGCCCGTCCGGTCCGAAGCGCGGCGTGAAGGTCTCGCCCTCCTCGAGGTCGCGCTTCGTGCCGGGAGCGGCGAAGGAGGGAAGCGGGTTCATCGCCGGTCGCGGACCAGGGTGAGGAAGCGGACCTGCTCGGTCGGGTCCTGCTTGAACACGCCGGTGAACTGGGTGGTGATGGTCGAGACGCCGGATTTCTGCACGCCGCGCATCGCCATGCACAGATGCTCGGCCTCCACCATCACGGCGACGCCGCGGGGATGCAGCACCGAATCGATCGTCTCGGCGATCTGCGCCGTCATCGTCTCCTGGGTCTGGAGGCGGCGAGCAAAGGCGTCGACGACGCGGGCGAGCTTCGACAGGCCGACGACGCCTCGGCGCGGGTAGTAGGCGATGTGGGCCTTGCCCATGAACGGCACCATGTGGTGCTCGCAATGGGAGTGGAAGGCGATGTCGCGCACCAGCACGATATCGGAATAGCCCTCGACCTCCTCGAACACCCGGTCGAGGATGGCGTCCGCGTCCTGGCGGTAGCCGCCGAAGATCTGCTCGTAAGCCTTCACTACCCGCTGCGGCGTCTCGAGCAGGCCCTCGCGCTCCGGGTCGTCGCCGGCCCAGCGCAGCAGGGTGCGCACGGCGGCCTCGGCCTCCTGGCGGGTGGGGCGCTCGGTGACGCGCTCCGGCCGGGGGGCGTCGCTGCGCTTGTCGGCCGCCTCCGGGGCCCGGACCGACAAGGACTTCAGCACCGCATCCATCACGCCTCCAACATCCGGGCCGCCAAGATCAGGGCCACCCCTGGGGGAGAGCCATGCCGGGACCAGAGATGCGCCCCGATCCGGCCGCGCCTCGCGCCGCCGGGCAACCGTGCCTATATCGGGAATCCGCCCGGTGCGCGCAATGCACCGGGCGCGCAGCAGGTCACCGCGTCCGAACCCATCGCTTCGTCAAGCCAAAGTCCGACCTGTCCGGTCAAGCCCGATTCGTCCGTCCCGCGGCCCCTCTCGTCCAAAGTACGAATGCCATGCTCGACGACATCTACAACGCCCGCATCCTCGCCCTCGCGGCGGACATCCCCCGCCTCGGCCGGCTGCCGCAGCCGGAGGCGAGCGCGTCCAAGCACTCGAAGCTGTGCGGCTCGACCGTGACGGTGGACCTCGTCACCGAGGGCGACACGGTCTCCGACTTCGCCCACGACGTGAAGGCCTGCGCGCTCGGCCAGGCCGCCTCCTCGCTGATGGCCCGCCACGTGGTCGGCGCCAGCGCCGAGGAGCTGCGGTCTCTCCGCGACACGGTGCGGCGGATGCTGAAGGAGGGCGGGCCGGCACCCGAGGGGAAGTTCGCCGATTTCGCGGTGCTGGAGCCGGTTCGGGACTTCAAGGCGCGCCACGCCTCGACGCTTCTGACCTTCGACGCGGTGGTGGACGCCCTCGACCAGATCGGCGCTAGGCGCGAGGCGAGGAGCGAGGCGGTGCCGGCGTGAGCCCGACCCGCCGCGCGGCGCATCTCGCCATCCGCGGCTACCAGCTGACCCTGTCGGGCCTCGTCGGACGCCAGTGCCGGCACTGGCCGTCCTGCTCGGCCTATACCGACGAGGCGATCCAGCGCCACGGCCTCTGGGCCGGCGGCTGGATGGGGTTCGCCCGCATCTGCCGCTGCGGCCCGTTCGGCACGAACGGCATCGATCTCGTGCCGGAGCTGCCGCCCGCCGGCGCCGCCTGGCACCGCCCCTGGGCCTATGCCCGGTGGCGCGGGGTCAACGCCCCGCCACCGCTCTGCGAGAGCGTCGAGGGCTGATCTCCTCGCCGATGCGAAGGCGCGGGGGTGTGTCTGTCATTTCCCGCCATCGCTGGTATACGGCGCCGGTCCGGTGCGCGGCAAAGCCCGCCGGACCTGTCCACCACCCGGCTTACCTGCACCGTGCGCAGGAGTGAGCCCCGAGGAGTCCTTAGAAGCCCATGCCGATCCTGACATTTCCCGATGGCGCCACGCGGTCCTACGACGGCGCCGTGACCGGCCGCGCCGTCGTCGAGGGCATCGCCAAGTCGCTGGCCAAGCGCACCGTGGCGATGGCGCTCGACGGCTCTGTCCGCGACCTCGACGACACGATCGCCGAGGACGTCCGCATCGAGTTCCTCGACCGCACCGATCCGCGGGCGCTGGAGCTGATCCGGCACGATTGCGCCCACGTGCTCGCCGAGGCGGTGCAGTCGCTGTGGCCGGAAACCCAGGTCACGATCGGACCAGTGATCGAGAACGGCTTCTACTACGACTTCCACCGCGAGACGCCGTTCTCGCCGGACGACTTTCCGGCGATCGAGGCGCGGATGCGCGAGATCATCGCCCGCGACGCTCCCTTCACCAAGGAGGTCTGGGCCCGCGACGACGTGCGCACGCTGTTCGCGGAGAAGCGCGAAAACTTCAAGGTCGAGCTCGTCGACGCGATCCCGCCGGGCGAGGACCTGCGGCTCTACCGCCAGGGCGAGTGGTTCGACCTCTGCCGCGGGCCGCACATGACCTCGACGGGCAAGGTCGGCACCGCCTTCAAGCTGATGAAGGTGGCGGGGGCCTATTGGCGCGGCGACTCGACGAAGCCGATGCTGAGCCGGATCTACGGCACGGCCTGGGCCAATCAGGCCGATCTCGACGCCTACCTCAACCGCCTCGCCGAGGCCGAGCGCCGCGACCACCGGAAGCTCGGCCGCGAGATGGACCTCTTCCACTTCCAGGAGGAGGGGCCGGGCGTGGTGTTCTGGCATCCGAAGGGCTGGACCCTGTTCCAGTCCCTCATCGCCTACATGCGCCGGCGCCTGAAGGGCGACTACCAGGAGGTCAACGCGCCGCAGATCCTCGACAAGGCCCTGTGGGAGACGTCCGGTCACTGGGACTGGTACCGGGAGAACATGTTCGTCACGAAGACCGAGGACGAGCGCGTCTTCGCGATCAAGCCGATGAACTGCCCCGGCCACGTGCAGATCTTCAAGCATGGGCTGAAATCCTACCGCGACCTGCCGCTGCGGCTCGCCGAGTTCGGCTCGGTCTCGCGCTACGAGCCCTCGGGGGCGCTGCACGGGCTGATGCGGGTGCGCGCCTTCACGCAGGACGACGCCCACGTCTTCTGCACCGAGGACCAGCTCGCGGCCGAGTGCCTGAAGATCAACGATCTGATTCTCTCCACCTACGCCGATTTCGGCTTCGACGAGATCGTGGTGAAGCTCTCGACGCGGCCGGAGAAGCGCGTCGGCTCGGACGCGCTGTGGGATCACGCCGAGGAGGTGATGACCCGGGTGCTGGCCCAGATCGAGGAGCAGTCGGGCGGGCGGATCAAGACCGCGATCAACCCCGGCGAGGGCGCCTTCTACGGGCCCAAGTTCGAGTACGTGCTGCGCGACGCGATCGGCCGCGACTGGCAGTGCGGCACCACGCAGGTCGACTTCAACCTGCCGGAGCGGTTCGGCGCCTTCTTCGTCGATGCCGACGGGCAGAAGAAGACCCCGGTGATGGTCCATCGCGCGATCTGCGGCTCGATGGAGCGCTTCACCGGTATCCTGATCGAGCACTTCGCCGGCCATTTCCCGCTCTGGCTGGCGCCGTTGCAGGTCGTGGTGGCGACGATCACCGGCGAGGCGGACCCTTACGCCCGCGAGGTCCTGAAGGCGGCGGATGCGGCGGGCCTGCGGGCCGAGGCCGATCTTCGCAACGAGAAGATCAACTACAAGGTCCGCGAGCATTCCCACGCCAAGGTGCCGGTGATGCTGGTCGTCGGCCGCAAGGAGGGCGAGGAGCGCACCGTCTCGATCCGCCGCCTCGGCAGCCCGCAGAGCCGCACCCTGCCGCTCGATCAGGCGCTCGCCGAGCTGGTCGCCGAGGCGACCTTCCCGGACCTGCGCCGCGCGCAGGCGGTGGCGGACAGCGTGCCGAGCGAGGGCGTGGCGCTCGACGGGCAGCACGGCGAAGCGCCGGTGCCGTAGCGTACCGGTTCGAACGGTCGTCCCGAGGGCACGGTTCGACGGGTCGCGCTGGAATCTCCCGCCCCTGCTGCGGAGGGTTTTGGTGCGACCTGACGGACCTCTCGGTGCGATCACGGCCCGACCGGCGGCGCGGATGACGCTCCACCGGTCAACCGGCGTCCCGGGTCCGGTGGCGCCTCCCGCCTCTCCTACTGGGTGAGGCGGGCGACATGCAGCGCCTGCTCGAACATCTTGCTCAGGGCTGCGGTGATGGCATCCGGGTCGCTGGCAGTCTGAAACAACCCGGGCGAAGCGCAGGCCTTGAGCGGCGTCGCCAGTGTCGGGCTGATATTGTTGACCCTCTTGTTCTCGCTGACGATGTATCCTTTGTTATCAACAAAATCGATGATGATATACGGAATGTAGAGAATTGAAATTGTTGCGCCCGCGGCTTTCAGCGCTTCGCATTGCTTCGGATCGATAGCGGATGGCTGCGATCCGTCCCAATTCGCGTTGTTGTAGTTGGCGAACTTCGACGGCCATCCCGAATAGGCGATCCTGTCGGTCTTGGACCTGTCGTAGAAATTCTGCGAATTCTGCATTCCATCGGTGATGAGGAACACGAACGGCTTGCGGGACGTGCTGGTCGATCCATCCCCGATCCCCTTCTGCGCGACGATCGCTTTCATCTGCGGGAGAGCATTCTCGAAATGGGTCCCGCCCGAGCCGGTGCCGGTGGTCGGATCGTTGTTGGTGTAGAGCTGCGTCGTGCCGGTATCGAGAAGGTTGGTGAAGGCGAGCGGCCAGGACTCCGAGCACTGGGCTGCCGTCCGGAGCGTGCCGATATTAGGGGTGAGGTCGGTGAGCGTCGCCAGACGGTTGATGAACGGATAGATGCCGACGCGGTACTGGTCCGGCACGAGCGCGGCCGAGGCCCGATCGAGAAGCTTGCACACGGCGTTGTTCACCGCGTCCGACCGCAGCTGGATCTTGCCCGCCGACAGGGTCCAACCGATGTAATCGGTCGAGGTATAACCGTCCCGCTTGAAGTGGCAGGCGAACTGGCAGCCCTGCTTGTAGTCGTCCTTCTTGTCCGTGTTGTCCCGGGCGAGCTTTGCCATGAGATCCGCGGTGGTGGGCAGGCCCATCGATCCCGACACATCGACCATCAGATAGAAGTCGAGATAGCTCGGCAAGTCCACCGACGCGCTCACGGTGTTGCCGACCGCCGTGGTCGGCACTCGGAAGAATTTCGCGAAGCTGTTCTGGATCGTCGCCGTGTAGGTGATCTTGGCGGTGATCGTCGGACCGGAGATTGTCACGTCCGGCGTCTGCAACGTCACGGTCGTCAGCGGGACCTTGCCGGCATTGACGTTGAAGGTGTTGACGGCCCGCGTCGCGCCCGCCGCGGTGGCGGACGTCAGCACGTCGCTCCGGGACGCGTTGGCCGCGACGTAGGCCTTGGCCGTCACCACGGCGGCGAGCGCCGCCGCGTCCGCCGCGCGGTCGAGCCGCGCCCGGTTGGTGACCGCGATGCCGTAATCGACCCCGAGCCCGACGAGACCGATGATCGGGATCAGGCTGAGCCCGAACAGAATGCCGATGCCGCCGTCGCGGCCCCGCATCAGCGACATCAGCGTCGCGGAGAACCGTGATGCGCAGTTCAGGAGCATTTCGTGGCGATTCCGTCGTTGCCGGTGAGGTCGTAGTCGATCAGCGGGACGTGGCGCGGCTGGACGTAGGCCGAGCGTGCGATCGGCAGCGACGGCAGGTACCGCGCCCCGAAGGTCGGCGTGAACGTGAACACTACGTCGATCACGACCATCGTGGCGGGACCGTAGAGGGAGCGCGGCAGGGTCGTCGGGCTCGGGGCCGCGGTGTTCTCGACCGGGGTCAGCTCCGCGCCGCAACGCCGGTAGAGATCTCCGCTCGTCGGCTGCGTGGTCCCGGAGCTGGTCCAGACGACCTCGGCGCTGTAGCAGGCGCTCTGATCGCTCAAGTCTGGGCACGTCGCCGTGTTCGGCTTGAAGCGGATGCTGGCGTAGTTGATCGTGATGACCTCCCACCACTCCTTGTTCTGGCGCTTGCCCTCGCTCATCAGGTAGGGGAACAGGACCAGGGCCGCGTCGTAGCTGAAATGCAGGTCGCCCTTGGCGACCAGGCCGGAGGTGGTGCTGCCGTTGCTCGGGGGAACGGCCTGCGAGATCATCTGGCTGATCGACCGGACCACCAGTTCGACCTTGCGCACTGCGTTGACGTAGGCGACGACTTGAATGCCTCCGAGCAACAGCGTGAGGAGGACGGGCAGCACGAGCGCGAGCTCGACGGCGGCGATGCCGTCATCGGCCGAGCGGAAGCGCCGGATCCGGGTGGCGAGAGCGGCACGCATCAGTACTGCTCGACGCGGAAGGCGGCGGTCGAGATCACCAGATAGGCCGCCTTGCCCTTGTAGGTCGTGGTGGTGTCGAGCCAGCCGGTCATGAAGGCGGGCAGGAGGGTGACCGGATAGATCACCTGCAAGTACTGATATTTGCCCTGGCTGCCGAGGGTGAACTGGCCGCTGCCCGGCTTCAAGGGTGGCAGCGCCAAGCCGCTCATGTCGTTTCTGGCATAGGCGCGGTAGCCCGGATTTCCCGCGTCCACGACGTACAGGTTGACGATCAGGTCACCGCAGGACATCGCCGCGGGCAGGTAGCCGCAGAGTTCCCGCGTGAAGCTCGCCAGGCTCACCGGGTTCGTCTGCTGCTTCTGGGCGGTGCCGACGAGAACTTGCCGCGACGCCTGCTCGGTCGCGTAATCGAGCTTCTGGCCGAAGTACAGGATCTGGGCCACGATCATCGTGCCCACCAGAGCCGCGATGAACATCATGCCGACCAGGGCGAACTCGACGGCCGTCGATCCCTTCTCGTCGCGAATGAGGCCAAGCATGTGTCGCATGCGGCCAACCTTACGTCATCGGGTTAAAATCCCGATAAGCGGTGGCGCAGGATTCGGCCGCTTCACCGATATACCCCCACATCGCGGCGCCCGTCGGCTGCTCGCTCCACCGGGAGATGAGTCCATCCACGGACAGGCGCGGGGTCCTCGCCCGGCCGTCGCTCACGGATCCTTCGCGATCGCCTCGATGTCGCGGTCGACGCCGCTCTCGACCTTGAAGTCCTGGGTGTAGACCTTGCCGTCGTGGCGGGCGATCAGCTGGTACTCGCCCTCCGCCAGGGTCACCTGCGGAAACGCGCCGATCGCCTCGCGGATCGTGTCGCCGCCGGGGGTGAGCACGCTGAAGGCGGTGCCCGCGAAGGCCTCGGTGCCGGGGGCGGCGACGAGCTTCAGGGTCACGGTGGCGGCGCGGTGGTTGAGGGTCGCGTCGGTGAGGCGGCCGTTCTCGACCTTCAGGTCGGCGCGCTGGATCGCGTTGGAATCGCCCCAGGTCGAGACGACATGGTAGGTGCCCTCGGGCAGGCGCACCACCTCGCCGGCCTTCACGCCGTCGCGCACCAGCCGCCCTTCCGGGTTGTTGCCGATCGGCACGAAGACCGCGAAGGCGAGCTGGCCCCCCGGGATCTTCGCCTCGCCGACGGCGCCGGAGAGGCGCAACGCCCCGGCATTGACGGTGAGCTGGTCGCTCGCCACGCCGGAATTCAGGGTCACGCGCTTCGAGGTGCTGACGAAGCCGTAGGTCACGTTGGCGAGGTAGCTGCCCGGCGGCAGCCGGAAGGTTGGCTGCGCGTCCTCGGAGCGGGCCAGCACCACCGGCTTGCCGCCCTCCGGCCGGTCCTCGTAGATCCTCCAGGTCAGGCCGCCGCGCAGGGGCTTCGCCTCGCTGGTCAGCACCGCCCGCAACGACAGGCTGGCCTCGGCGGGGGCAGGCGCCGGGGGCGGCCCCTGCGTCACGCCCAGCGGCGCGACGCCCTGGGATGCAGTCCCATGGGGGGCGCCACTCTGTGGGAAGGCCGGCGGCTCGCCAGGAGCCTGGGCGAGGGCGGGCCCAGCCGCGAGCGCGAGCGCCAGGGTTTTACCGAACCGCCGTCTCGCCCGCGTCATCGTCCCTCGCCAACAATTCGCTCGCTGCCGCCACCAGGTTGTCGACCGAGAGCGGGCGGAACCGGAACTCGACCACGTGCTTGCCCGCCGGCACCTCGACCCCGCGGAAGAGCAGGTTGGTGCGCAGGATCGGGCGGCGGGCACCGTCCACCCGAGCCTGCCAGCCCGGATAGAAGATGTCGTGCAGCACCAGCACGCTGTCGCGGTCGGTCTCGACCTCCACCGTGACGACATTGCGGCGATAAGCGAGAATGGTCGCCGTGCCCTTCGCGGCGGTCACCGGCGCGGCCGGGTCCTTGAGGCCGAACTCGCCCTTGATCTTCGGCACGCTGTCCTGGTCGACAAGCGCCGTCTCGTTGCCCTCGAACTCGGGTAGCTCGTCCTGGTTGAGCACGCTCTCCGAATCGACCGGAACGAGGCGGGTCGCCAGGTAGGCCCGGGGCTTGGCCGGGTCGAGGCGGTAGATCCACATCTCGCCCGAGCCGTAGAGCAGCTTGGCGCCGGTCAGCTGCGGAAAATGCCGCGGCAGCCGCTCGGCCGGCCGGTCGAGGACGAGGTATTCGAGGCCGAGCAGGCTGGCGAGCCGTGAGCGGTAGCCGCGGAACAGGCCGGGGAACTGGCGCAGGTTCGGGTCGGCGGCGTTCTCGCCGGGGCCGACCGCGCGCTCGTAATCGGCGAGCCGCAAGGGGTTGTAGCCGATCGTGTCCTCGAGCCCGAGCACCATCGAGGCGTTCTGCCAGGCGCCGCCGAGGCCCAGGATCTCGACCCGCGGGTGCTCGCCCTTGGCGTGGCGGGCGTCGAGCTCGGCCTTGAGCAGGGTCAGGCCCTGGAGCTGCTCCGGCGGCAGGCGCTGGAACACCGCGTAGCGGCCCGCCGGCTCGGCGTTGAGGGAGTTGCCGGCATTGCGCCAGACCAGCTCGGCGCCGAGCAGAGCCACCAGGCAGGCGGCGGCGAGCGCCCGCCGGCGCGGGCCGGCGCGCAGGATCACGCCCACCGCAGCGAGGGCGATCGCGGTACCGATCAGGCCGTCGCGGAGCGCATCCGGCAGGTGGTGGGCCTTGGCCGCGTAGGCGTAGGAGACGAACAGGATGCCGCCGAGAGCCGCCAGTGCCAGGGCCGGCAGGATGATGCCCGGCAGGACGTGGCGGGCGCCGCGCACGAGGCCCGCCGTGCCGGACCACAGCCGGGGGGCGCCCTCCATCACGTAGCGATGGACGAGGTATCCGGCGGCCAGAGCCAGCCCGATATTGATGACGAAGGTGGCGTCGGCCGGCCGGCGGTAGAGGTCGACGCCGGGGACATGGTCGAAGACCGGCGCGAAGAGCGGGGTGTAACGGCCGAGCGCGTACAGGATGGCCGCGCCGAGCATGATGACGGGATAGCGGATCTCCTGGGCGGCGAGGCGCCCGCCCGCGATGCCGTGCCAGAGGATCAGGACCGCCGGCAGGGTCCCGGCGAAGAGGTAGTTCACCGCCCGGTCGGTCCAGGTGTTGCCGTCCATCGATTGCCAGTCCGGACCCCAGTAATCGTAGGTCCAGCGCAGCGAGCCGAACACGTCGGCGAACAGCGCGGTGGCGAAGCTCGAGGGCGGCAGCGAGCCCATGATCGCAGCACCGTAGCCGAAGGACGGCCGGGTCGAGGTCATCAGGAACTGCATGGTGAGGAGCGAGGGCACCGCCAGCAGCGCGCCGCCGACGACTCCCATCACCGCGAGCACGCCGATGCGGGCCCGCAGGTAGGCGAGCGGCGCCGGAGCCGTGAGCACGGCGTGGACCGCGACGCCGATCAGGCTCAGCCCGCACAGGAACGCCACCTGGTCGCGCCCGACCGTCATCACGGCGGCCACGACCGCGAAGGCGAGACCGAAGGCGTAGGAGCGGCGCGCCAGCGCCTCCTCCAGCAGCCACCAGGCCAGGGGCACGAAGCCGTAGGAGATGATCATGCCGGTATGCTGCAACCGGGCCGAGGCCGAGCCGCCGAGCACGAACACCATCGCGGCCGCGACCGCGCCGGCCGGGTGCCAGCCGCGGCGGCGGAAGAGCAGCAAGGTCGCGACCGCGCCCGGGATCAGGTGGGCGAACACCACCGCGTCGAACAGCTCCATCGACGGCGACGGGTCGAGCCACGCGAAGAACAGCATGGTCGGGGTGAAGAGGAGCGATTGCGGATCCGCGACGGACGGGTGGCCGGCGAAGTGGTAGGGGTTCCAGAGCGGCAATTCGCCGTTGGCCAGGGCCGCGCCGAGGTAGCGCAGCATCGGGTAGAAGTGGTTCTTGGAATCCCACGGCACCACCGCGCCCGCGAGCGGCCACACCGCTGCGGCGGCGGCCCAGAACAGCATCACGGCGGCGAGCGCCAGCCAGAAATCCCGGGGCGTCCAGGCATGGAGTGGGGAGCGCGTCATGGTGCGGTCGGCGTCCTCGGCCCCGGCTCGCCCGGCGCCCGGCTTCACGTCACGCCCGGCCGTGGCCGTCCGGGGCGGAATGGTGCTTAAAGGGAGCATCGGGGCGCCAGGATGGCAGCCTGCCGTCCCCGTCCGTCCGCTATAGCTCAAGCCACTGAAGCCGAGATGAACGCAACCCTCGATCTTCTCCGTACCCGCCGCTCGGTGCCGCCGGCGCAACTCGCCGGTCCCGGTCCTTCCGCAGAGGAGCTGGACACGATCCTCGCCGCCGCCTCCCGGGTGCCGGACCACGGCAAGCTCGCCCCCTGGCGCTTCATCCTGATCGAGGGCGAGGGACAGACCCGCCTCGGCCGGGTGGTGGCCGAGGCTTACCGGGCCGATCACCCGGAGGCCGACGACAAGCGCCTCGACCTCGAGGCCGGGCGCCTCGCCCAGGCGCCGCTCGTGGTCGCCGTGGTGTCGCGGGCCGGCCCGCACGTGAAGATCCCCGACTGGGAGCAGGTGCTCTCGGCCGGTGCCGCCGCGATGAACCTGATCGTGGCGGCCAATGCCCTGGGCTTTCGCACCGCCTGGCTCACCGAGTGGATGGCCTATGACCGCCGGGTGCTCGACGCGCTCGGCCTCGATCCGGCCGAGCGGCTGGCGGGCTTCGTCCATGTCGGCCGGGCCGAGCAGGTGCCCCCCGATCGGCCGCGGCCGGCCCTTGCCGAGATCGTGACGCGGTACTGACCGGGCGCAGGCTGGCGCCCCGGCCGGCGGATGCTCTACTGGACGGCGGACGGTCCGCGCCGACGGACCGCCCGTTCCAAGAGCATCCCGGGGCCGCCGATGCATTACGACGCCGAGACCCGCACCCTGAAGCACAACCCGTTTAAGGCCCTGGTGGCGCCGCGCCCGATCGGCTGGGTCAGCGCGCTCAGCGCCTCGGGCCAGCTGAACCTCTCGCCCTACTCGTTCTTCAACGGGGTGGGGGACAGCCCCGAGATGGTGATGTTCTCCTCCTTCGGGCGCAAGGACGCGCTGACCTTCGCGGAGGAGGGCGGCGAGTTCGTCTGCAGCCTCGCGACCTTCGACCTCAAGGACGGGATGAACCAGTCCTCGGCGCCGCTGCCGCGGGGCGAGAGCGAGTTCGACTTCGCCGGCCTTGCCACCGCCCCGTCGCGCAAGGTGCGCCCGCCGCGGGTCGCGGACGCGCCCGCCGCCCTCGAATGCCAATGGCTCCAGACCATCCCGCTCGTGCCGGCCGGCGGCGGCGAGGCGGCCTACTTCATGGTGATCGGCCAGGTGGTGTCGATGTACATCGACGACCGCTTCGTGACGCCGGAAGGCCGGGTCGATACCGGGGCGATGCGGCCGATCATGCGCGGCGGTTACTTCGACTACTTCACAGTCGAGTCCGAGAACCGCTTCGAGATGCGCCGGCCGGCGGGCGGGGGCGATATGCCGAAGCGGTGACGGTCGGGCCTCGCGCCGCAGGGATGGCGCGGGGCCGCAGGCGAAGTCCCGCCCGCGATCCGGGTGGGATTTTATGCTGACGCCCTGGTCATGCTGGTGTTCCGGCCGATCACGGGGAGGGGCCGCCATGCAGGCCGCCGAGAAGATCAGCATCACCATGACGTCCGAACAACTCCGCGCGGTGCGCCTCTGGCAGCGCCGGCGTGAGGAGGATGCCGAGCGACTGCTTCGACGGCGGACAGGATTTCGAGGCCCTGTTCCGCGGTCGCGAGCCGGAGGGCGAGGCGCAGGCGGAATGCGGGACGCCGCCACCCGCGCCCGCTTCAATCTTCCTTTACCATAACCCCAGCATCCTGAGGCCCGAGAGAGAGCCGGCCCGCGCTTTGCGGTGCCGCTCCACCGGGCCGCCATGTTCCTGTTCAGCAACACGCCGTCGCAAGGGACTGCCAGCCAGGGAGCCGCCCAGGGCACCGGCCGTGCGGCCTCGGGCAACCTGGTGATCGACGCGATCCGCCAGGGCGCCGAGAAGACCGGCGCCGCCTTCGATTACCTGCTCTCGACGGCGCAGCGTGAATCGAGCCTCAACCCCAGCGCCAAGGCCGGCTCCTCCTCGGCCACCGGCCTGTTCCAGTTCATCGAGCAGACCTGGCTCGGGGTGATGAAGCAGGACGGCCCCTCGCTCGGCCTCGGCTCCTATGCCGACGCGATCACCGCCCGGTCGTCGGGTGGTTATACAGTCAGCGATCCGGCGGCTCGCCAGGCGATCCTCGACCTGCGGCGTGACCCGGAGATCGCCTCCGCGATGGCCGGCGCGCTCACCCGCCGCAACGCCGACGCCCTCTCGGACGCGCTCGGCCGCGAGCCGAACCGGGCCGACCTCTACGCCGCCCATCTCCTCGGCGTGCGCGGGGCGCTGACCCTGATCCGCGCGGCCGAGAACGCCCCCGGGCGCTCCGCCGCCGCCGACCTGCCAGAGGCCGCCGCCGGCAATCGCGGCCTGTTCTACGATCGCGGCGGCCGGGCCCGCAGCGCCTCCGAGCTCTACGCCGTGCTCGGCACCAGCCCGAGCGTCCCGTCCACGACCGCCACGCTCACCGCGCAGGCAGCAGTTCCGACCGCCTACGCGCCCGAGGCCGGCAGCGGCCTGCGCTCGCTGTTCCAGACCGATGCCCGCCGCGGCCCGGTCTCCGACAGCGTCGCCAAGCTGTGGGGCAGCCGGGGCACCGGCGCGGCGGCGCCGAGCTACTTCCCGCGCTCGAGCGACGGGCCGGTGGTCGCCTCCGCGGCGGCCGTGCCGTCGTCGAGCCCGCCGGCCGGCCCGGCCGGGATCCAGGACACCCCCCGAGACATCACGACCACCGGCGTGCCCCTGCCACCGAGCCGCCCGCGTGAATTCGGCGGACGCCACCGCGCCGCCGTCACGCCGTCCCCGATCCAGTCCTGACAATCCGTCACGGAGCCGCGCCGATGATCATCCGCCAGTTCCTGCTCTGGACGCAGCACGAATCCGCCGGGCGCCGGGCCGAGGCGGCCTCGTCGCTCGCACGGGCCTATCTCTACGCCAAGCTCGACCCCGCGGCGCGGTGGGAGGCGAAGACCGCCATCACGGCGCTCCTCGACGATCCCTCGCCCCTGGTGCGGCGGGCACTGGCCGAGGCCTGCGCCAACGCGGCGGAGGCGCCCCGGACCCTGGTGGTGGCGCTCGCCCAGGACCAGGCGGAGATCGCCGGGCTGGTGCTGGCGCGCTCGCCGGTCCTGTCGGATGCCGACCTCGTCGATTGTGCCGCCGTCGGTGACGAGGCGGGCCGGATCGCCATCGCGGGGAGGCCCGCCCTCTCGGCCATGCTGTGCGGGGCGCTCGCCGAGATCGCCGGCGCGGCGGCCCTGCGGGCGCTCGCCGCCAATCCGGGCGCCGAGATCACCCGCGGCAGCTTCCTGCGGATGGTCGAGCGCCACGGCGACGACGCCCGCTTGCGCGAGGCCCTGCTCGCCCGGGCCGACCTGCCCGTCGACGTACGCCAGGCGGTGACCGCCCGCCTCGCCAGCGCGCTGTCGGCCTTCGTGAGCGGCTGCGGCTGGCTCTCCCGCGAGCGCAGCGAGCGGGTGACCCGGGAGGCGCGGGAGCGCGCGACACTGGGCCTCGCCGAAGGCTCGGACCGGGCCGACCTGCGCCGCCTCGTCGCGTATCTGCGCGGCGCCGGCCAGCTCACCCCCGGGCTGATCCTGCGGGCGATGCTGTCGGGCCGGATGGCCTTCACCGAGGCGGCGCTGACCGACCTCTCGGGCCTGGCCGCCGAGCGGGTGGCGGGGCTGCTGCACGATCCCCGCGGCAGCGGCATGGCGGCGCTCTACCGCCGGGCTGGCCTGCCGCCCGCCCTCGAACCCGCCTTCGCGGCGGCGATGTCCGCCTGGCACGAGGAGGCGAGCGGCCTGCGCGAGAGCAGCGGTCCGGGCCTGTCGCGGCGGATGATCGAGCGGGCGGTGACCGCCTGCGAGCGGCTGCCCTTCGCCGATGCCCACGCCATCGTCGCCCTGCTCAACCGCTTCGACGCCGAGGCGGCCCGCGACGAGGCCCGGTTGCTCGCCCGTGCCCTGGTGAGCGAGGCCGCGACCGACCCGGTGATCGACACCGCGCCGGAGACGATCCCCGCCGGCCTGATGGACAGCTACCGCCGCGACCGGCCGCGCCTCGCGGCCTGACGCTGGCCCGCAGCCGGACGCGTCAGCGCCCGGCCGCCCGCCGGTCGGCGCACATCACCGCCGCGGCGAGATAGCCGGCCAGCGAGACGATCACGGCTTGGGGGTAGATCGGTCGAACGAAATGGGCGGAGACGCTCATCGATTCCTCCCGATTCGGGTGTTGCATCTTGCTTACGATGCCGGGCGGCAACCGGACAAGCGCCCGGCATCGGGATTTTTATCCTCGGATCGCCGGATTAAACTCCGGGTGGTCTTTCGTGGTCGCGGTATGGCGGGCGGCCCTCTTGCGCCGGGTGCGCTCCTTCATGGCGGGATGTCGTCTCATCATGCTGCGCTCTTCCGCGCCGCCATAGATTACGGTTACTTCGCCGATCATGACTTCCCTTGCCGCAACGGCATCGACCGTCCGGCCTTCAGGGTGGGGCGTGGCCGGTGCCGGCGGATTGCCGCGGCGCGAGCGCGGCGAAGAGGGCCTCATCGTCGTCGTGCTCGGCATTCGGCGTCGTCAGCAGGGTGTCGCCGGCGAAGACCGAGTTCGCTCCGGCGAGGAAGCACAGGATCTGCGCCTCCCGCCCGAGCTGCGCCCGGCCGGCCGATAGGCGCAGGATCGAGGTTGGCAGGACGAGGCGCGCCGTCGCCACCATGCGGACGAGGTCGAGGGGATCGATGCGGGGCTGGTCGGCGAGCGGCGTGCCCTCCACCGGCACCAGGGCGTTGATCGGCACGCTCTCGGGGTGCGGTGCCAGTCCCGCCAGCACCTGCAGCAGGCCGGCCCGGTCCGTCATCGCCTCGCCCATGCCGACGATGCCGCCGCAGCACAGGCCGATGCCGGCCTCCCGCACCGTCGCCAGGGTATCGAGCCGGTCCTGATAGCGGCGGGTGGTCACGATCCGGTCGTAGAAGTCAGGGCCGGTATCGAGGTTGTGGTTGTAGGCGGTCAGCCCGGCCGCGGCGAGGCGCGCGGCCTGGTGGGCCTTCAGCATGCCGAGGGTGACGCAGGCTTCCATGCCGAGGGCGCGCACCCCCTCGACCATTGCCACCACCGCGTCGAACTCCGCGCCGTCCCGCACCTGGCGCCACGCCGCCCCCATGCAGAAGCGCTCCGCCCCCGCCGCCTTGGCGCGGGCCGCCTGCGCCAGCACGGTCGCCGGGTCCATCAGCCGGTCGCGGGTGAGGTCGACCCCGCGGTGATGCGCCGATTGCGGGCAATAGGCGCAATCCTCCGGACAGCCGCCGGTCTTCACCGAGAGCAGGCTCGCCTTGCGGATCCGGTTCGGGTCGTGGTGGCGCCGGTGGACGGCATTGGCTCGGCCGACGAGTTCGAGCAGCGGCAGATCGTGCAGGGCCTCGATCTCCTGGGTCGTCCAGTCATGCCGGACGGCCCCGTCTTCGTGGTGCGGGCTCATCGTGCGGCTTTCCGGCTGACGCAGCGCAGGCCCGGCAGGGCGGTGGTGCCAGCAGCGACGAGGCCGATCTTGACGAGGTCGCCGAGGAGGAAGGGCGCGAGGCCGAGGGCGACGAGGTTCTCGGCCGGCACGAACAGCGCGAGCCAGGCCAGACCGAGGGCATAGATCACCGCGAGTCCGGCGAGCATCGCCGCGATACGGCCGAGGAGCCCGCGCCCGGCCGCGAGCACGCCGACCAACCCGGCGGCGACGAGATAGCCCGCCAGGTAGCCGCCGGTTGGTCCCGCCATGTAGGCGAGGCCGAGGCCGCGCTCCGGCGTGCCGGAGAAGACGGGCAAGCCGGCGGCACCCGCCGTCAGGTAGCCGAGCAACGTCGCGACCGCGAGGCGCGGGCCGACGGCCAGGGCGAGGGCCATGATGGCAAGGGTGTGCAGCGTCATCAGCACCGGCCAGAACGGGATCCGGACCTTGGCCGCGAGGGTGATGAGCAGCACGCCCGACAGGACGATGGCGACGTTCCGGGCCGCGCGCAGGGGCACGGCGCCGAAGACGAGGGCGTTCATCGGGATCTCCATTTTATAGATAATTTCGCCGAGGCGACGGATGGAAAGATCCACGTACGCGTCTGAAAAGCAATAGTTTCGAAAATAATAGATAGTTTGCGGGTCAGGCACTGCGCCGGAAGGCGGCGTTGCCCGGCCTGTGGCCGACCCATTGAACGTGGCGGGCCAGGATGCCCGCCGCGGCATCAATGTCGCCGGCCCGCAGGGCGACGAGGATCGCCCGGTGATCGCGATCGGTCGGCGCCTCCCATTCGGCGCGCCAGCCGGCGAACAGGAAGCGGGCGCTGGCGGCCTGGAGATCCTCGATCACCTTCAGGAGACGGGGCATGCCGCAGGGCGCGAGGATGAGGCGGTGGAAGCTCCGGTTGGCCTCCTCCCAGGCCTGCACGTCGCCGGCCCGGTCGCCGGCCCGGGTCGCCTCCTCGGCCCGGTCGAGGATCGCCGGGGTCAGATGCGGGGCGGCGTGGCGCAGGGCCAGCACCTCGAGGGCGGCGCGCATCTCGGCCACCTCGCGCACCTCCTCCGGGCTGAATCCGGCGACGCGCACGCCCCGTCGCGGCTCGCCCACCACCAGTCCCTGCGCCTCGAGACGGCGGAAGGCCTCCCGCACCGGCACGTGGCTGGCGCCGAACTCCTCGGCGACATGGTCCTGCCGCAGCCGGGAGCCCGCCGCCAGGGCACCGGAGATGATGCGCTCGGCCAGGGCCCGGCTGATCCGCACCGCAATCGGTTCGTCTTTGGCTGTCGTCATGAATTATCGATAATCCACCGACGCCACGACGTCACGCGGGCGTGGCGGGTGCGCCGGCATGCGGAGCTCTGCCGCAAGGGGAGTCAGCGAGGCCGCGATGAGCGATGGCTGGAGCGAGTCCGCCGCCGCCTGGATCGCCGAGTTGGGCGAGGCGGGTGATTTCGGCCGCAGCGCGGTGCTCGACGCGCCGATGCTGGCTCGCCTCCGGGAGCGAGGCTTTCGCCAGGCCCTCGATATTGGCTGCGGCGAGGGCCGCTTCTGCCGCCGGATACAGGATCTCGGGGTCGAGACCATCGGCATCGACCCGACCGACGCCCAGTTGCGCCAAGCCCGGGCCCGCGACCCGGGGGCATCTCCCTCCCCGGCCGCGTCGAGGGTACGGTGATGGCTCTGCCCTTCGCGAACGGCGCCTTCGATCCTGTGGTCAGCTATCTGACGCTGATCGACGTCCCGGACATCCGCGCGGCCATCCCCGGGATGGCCCGGGTGCTCCGCCCCGGCGGGACGCTGCTGATCGCCAACCGGACGAGCTTCGGCACCGCCGGCGCCTGGACCGACGACGGCGACGCCGTCACGGCCGTGCTGGCGGCGAGCTACCCGGTCCTGATGGCCGCGTCCTACGAGGCTGACACGCTGACCTGGGCGCTGCCCTTGATGGTTCGCGCCAACCCGGCGCTGCTCGCCTCCGGCCGCTTCCATCTGGCGGAGGTGCCGGACGGGATCGTGGGTGTCGGTGGGTGGACACCGGAGCGGCCCGGAACCGGTGAGATCGAGCCCGGCCTCGGCCATGTCCGCCATTTTGCCGTTCACCCGGCCTGGATCGGCCGCGGCGTCGGGCGAAGAGTGTTCGCGGCGTGCCGGTCGCAGGCCCAGGGTGGCGGCGTTTCCGCGTTCGAGTGCTACGCCAGCCTCAACGCCGAACCGTTCTACCGCGCCCTCGGATTCCGCGAGTTCGGACGGCGCGAGATCCCGTTGGGCGGCGGCGCGGTCGGGTTCCCGGCCGTGCTGATGCGCTGCCGGCTCTGAGCCGTCTCGTCCGATCGCCGATCCGATGTCGATCGGCTTCCCCATCTCGCACGACGTCTCGCCCTCTCCGAACCTGGATAAGGGTCTCGATGACTCACCTTCCGAGCCGCGCCAGCCGGTCGAGCAATGCCCGGTCGTGCAGCAGCACCATCTTCTCCTTGGGGTTCAACCAGCCGGCCGCCTCGTCGATGGTCTCCGCCTCGACCACCTTGGCCTGGGCCATGACGTGGTCGGGCTGCGGCGCGCCGCGGGGCCGGCTCTCGGCCGGAGGCAGGAAGGCGAGGTGGCCGGCCCGGAGGTCCGGATCGGCGTGGAGCGCCCGCAACCCGTCGGCATCGTCGTAAGCAAGCGCCGCGTTGCGCGCCTCGATCGCCTTGGCGGCGACCGCGATCGCCGGGGGCTCGCGCTCCTCGGGGGTCATCAGCAGGCCGGCGCGCTTGAGGGCGAGGCCGAGCGCCAGTTGCCCGCTCGCCCAGGAGATCGGAATCGCCAGGACGAGGCCGAGGATGGTGGGCGACATCCACAGGAACAGCGAGGTGGCGATGGCGAAGGCCGAGATTCCGGCGACCAGCCCGAGGATGGTGTGCCAGCGGTGCCGGCGCACGATGTCCGAGAACGGGATCGAGCCGTCGTCGCGCCGCTGCGGGTTCCAGCCGGTGTCGCGCCCGAGCAGGATCTGGAACACCGAGCCGGACTGGACCAGCATCGCGATCGGGGCGATCAGCGCCGAGAGCAGGGTCTCGATGAGCGCCGAGAGCACGAGGCGGATGCCGCCGCCGCTCGCCCGACGCACCTTGCTGTCGAGAAGGCCGAGGATCAGGCCGAACAGCTTCGGGGCGAGCAGGATCGCCATCGTGATCCCGAAGAGCTGGAGCGCGCGCACGGGGTCGAAGCGCGGCCAGACCGGGTAGAGGCGGAACTCGGTCGAGAAATATTCGGGGCGGATGTAGGCGGTCTGGAGGGCCAGCGCGATGCCGACCACGAGCTGCGCCGCCCAGAGCGGTGAGGCGAGGTAGCCGGCGATGCCGGTAGCGAAGTGCTGGCGCGAGGCGAGCTTGAGGCCCGCCGTGCCGATGATGCGGCTATGCTGCAAATTGCCCTGTGCCCAGCGCCGGTCGCGGATCGCGACGTCGATCAGCGAGGGCGGGCTCTCCTCGTAGGAGCCCTGGAGTTCGGGGAGCATGTAGACGCTCCAGCCGGCGCGGCGGATCAAGGCCGCCTCGACGAAATCGTGGCTGAGCACGTGGCCGCCGAAGGGCGGCTTGCCGGAGAGGTCCGGCAGGCCGCAATGGGCGGCGAAGGCGCGCGTGCGGATGATCGCGTTGTGGCCCCAGTAATTGCCGTCCCGGCCCGACCACAACGACAGGCCGGTGGCGATGACCGGACCGTAGATGCGGGCCGCGAATTGCTGCACCCGGGCGAACAGGGTGTTGCGGTTGATGATGAGCGGTAGCGACTGAATGATGCCGGAATCCGGGTCCGCCTCCATCGCGCGGGCCAGCGTCACCACGCAATCGCCGCTCATCAGGCTGTCGGCGTCGAGGACCAGCATGTGGTCGTAATGGCCGCCCCAGCGGGTGACGAAGTCGGCGATGTTGCCGGCCTTGCGGTGGTGGTTCTTCTGCCGGTGGCGGTAATAGAGGCGGGCATCCTCGCCGAGGCGCTCACGCAAAGCCAGGTAGGCCCGCTCCTCGGCGATCCAGGCATCGGCCTGGGTCGAATCGGACAGGATCCAGTAATCGAAGGCTGCGCCCTCGCCCGTCGCCTCGATCGAGGCGCGGATCGCCTCGACCGCCGCGAAGGTGCGGGCGGTGGCCTCGTTGTAGACCGGCATCACCACGGCGGTACGGGTGGTGAGCGGTCCTGGCCGTGCCTGGGGACGGCGTCGGCGCAGCAGCGCCAGGAAGCCGAGCAGGCCCGAGGTGAAGGCGAGCGCGATCCAAGAGAAATTGAGGGTGAACAGCGCGAGCAGCAGCCATTGCAGCCAGGTCGTGGAGCCGGCGACCGACACGACCTCGTACATCTGCACCGCGCCGTAGGCCGTCAGCGCGAGGCCGCCGCCGAACACGAAGGCGCGGGCGGCCCAGGGCGCCCGACGGCCGGGCACCTGGTGCTCTTGCGCCTCCGACCACCGGCGCAGGTCCTGCACCGGCATGGCGAGGGGGGATTCCTCCGGCACCGCGGGCGCGACCGCGAGGGGCGTCGCGTCGCGGCGGAGGGGGTCGAGGCGGTGGATGTCGTGGTTTTGGGCGAGGGTCACGGGGTCCACCGATACAGCCATGTCTCACTGACGGGTTTGTCGCCGGCCTTGACGACCAGGCGCAGCTCGCAGGCGGTGTCGTTGCCCGGGTCGAGCTCGAACACCGCCCGCACGGTCTTGCGCTCCGGATACGGGTAGATCCGCTGGCGGACGATGCTGCCGGGCGCGGTGTGCAGGGCGAGTTGCAGGGCGTTCGGGTCGATGCCCTCGGCGAAGGGCGCCTCGCCGGTGAAGTCGACGAGGAAGAGCCGGCGCTTGCCCCCGGCGCCCTTGCCGATCCGGGTGCCGGAGCAGGCGGCGAGCGGCGGCGCGCCCGGCACCGTCCAGCACCAGAACTGGCGGTAGCTGAAGGCGATCTCCTTGGCGACCGGATCCTTCGGCCGCCAATAGGCCAGGATGTTCTCGTTGACCTCGGATTCGCTCGGGATCTCGATGAGCTGCACCGCGCCGGCGCCCCAGCCGTGCTGCGGCACGCCCGGCCCCCAGCTGCCGAGCGGCTCGACCCACAGGCTCGGCCGCTTCTCCCAGCGCTGCACGTCGTCCTGGTAGTCGCCGTAGGCGCGGGCGCGCTGGATCAGCCCGAAGCCCTTCGGGTCCTGGTCGAGGAAGGCGGAGATCTGCAGCGTCTCGGGGTTCTGCACCGGGCGCCAGATCGCCTCGCCCCAGCCGTTGCGGATCTGCAACCCGTCGCATTCGTGGGCGGCGGGGCGGGCATCGTCGACGCTGCGATGGTCGGTCGGCCCGAAGAGGTAGGCGCCGGTCATGCCGGCGATGCCGACATGCTCCAGGTTCGTGCGCGGGCAGAGCGTCGCCTCGACGTCGACGATGGTGGCCTCGCCCGGCCGCAGGGTCATGCGGAGCGCCGCGGTGGCGGATTCGGAATCGACGAGGGCATGGATCACGATCTGCCCGGTGCCGGCTCCCGGCCGCTCGAGCCAGAAGGCGCGAAACAGCGGGAATTCCTCGCCCCTCGCTTCCGCCGGCTTCAGGGTCAGGGCGCGGGCGGTGACGCCGTAGCTCTGGCCGGCGGCGAGCGCGCGGAAGAACGAGGCGCCCTGGAAGATCGCGCAATCGGACGGGGCCGCGCCGTTGAAGCTCGCATAGAGCCGGAAGCCCGAGAAGCCGAGGTCGCGGCCCTCGTCCGGGGCTTTCAGCTTGCCGAAGGTGAAGCGATTGCGGTCGTAAGCGATGCGGCGCACCACCCCGTCCTCGATCGCGTGCAATGCCACCGGCGTGGTGAACACGAAGCCGCGGTGCAGGGGCTCGACCACGAAGCCGCGGCCCTCGCCGGCCCAGAGCAGGGCGGAGGGTTGCGCCCGCACGCCGATATACTGCTCGTAGGTGAGGTCCCTGAACGGGTCGGGCAGGTCGTTCGCCGGGGCGGCGTAGGGCTTCTTCGCGAGCGCGCGGGCCAGCTCGACCACCTGGCCGGGATCGAAGCGCTGGCCGTCCGACAGGGGCGCCGGCTCCGTCGGCTGCGCGCCCGCCGTCGTGGTCACGGCCAGACCACCGGCGAGCGCCAGCACCGCGCGTCGGTCGAGGGCTGTGCGGGAGGGCGGGACGGTCGGAGGCTGCGTCATCAAGGGAGGTGGTACCGGTCCGGATTCGGGGAGGCGCCGGCCGTTTACCACGATCCGGGCTGAACCGGGGGTTAAGAATCGCGAAGGTTGCGCCGTGGGGGGGGAACGGCGCGCCGGCGCTTGTTCTGACGGAGCGATCGGCTAGACGGTCCGCCGACATACACTTCTCCGCGAACCCGACAGGCCGCCGATGACATCCACGCCGAAGCCAGCCGAGGCCCGTTCCCTCCTCGCCGTCGTGCTCGCCGCCGGCAAGGGGACGCGGATGCGCTCCGCCCTGCCGAAGGTGCTCCATCCCATCGCCGGTCGGCCGATGCTCGCCCACGTCCTCGCTTCGGTCGCGGAAGCCGGGGCCGGGCGCCTCGCCGTGGTGGTCGAGCCCGGCCGCGACGACGTCGCCCGGGTGGTGGCGGGGTTCTCCGGCGCCGAGACCTTTCCGCAAGGAGAGCGCCTCGGCACCGCCCACGCGGTGCTGGCGGCCCGTCGCGCCCTGGCGGACGGCGCCGACGACGTGGTGGTGGCCTTCGGCGACACGCCGCTGATCAGCCCTCAGACCTATGCTCGCCTGCGGGCGCCGCTGGCCGAGGGGGCGGCGGTCGCGGTGCTGGCGTTCGAGAGCCCGAACCCCACCGGTTACGGCCGCGTGCTGGTCGAGGACGGCCAGGTGACGGCGATCCGCGAGGAGAAGGACGCGAGCGAGGCCGAGCGCCGCGTCACCCTGTGCAATGCCGGCCTGATGGCGCTGTCGGGCGCCCACGCCCTTGGGCTTCTGGAGCGGATCGGCAACGCCAACGCGGCGGGCGAGTACTACCTGCCCGACGCCGTGGCGCTGGCGGTGGCGGATGGCCACCGGGTCGCGGTGGTGCGGGTGGCGGAGGCCGAGGCGCAAGGGGTGAACGACCGGGTGCAGCTCTCGGCCGCCGAGGCGGCGGTGCAGACGGTCCTGCGCCGGCGCGCCATGCTGGCGGGCGCCACCCTGATCGCCCCCGAGACGGTGTTCTTCAGCCACGACACGGCGCTCGGCTCCGACGTGGTGGTGGAGCCCCACGTGGTCTTCGGCCCCGGCGTCGTCGTCGGCGACGGCTGCACCATCCACGCCTTCTCGCACCTGGAGCACGCCCGGCTCGCCGCAGGCGTGCAGGTCGGCCCCTATGCCCGCCTGCGGCCCGGCGCGGTGCTGGAGGAAGGCGCCCGCATCGGCAACTTCGTCGAGGTGAAGAACGCCGCGATCAAGGCCGGCGCCAAGGTCAACCACCTCACCTATGTCGGTGACGCCGAGGTGGGGGAGGGCGCCAATCTCGGTGCCGGCACCATCACCTGCAACTACGACGGCGTGAACAAGCATCGCACGGTGATCGGGGCCGGCGCCTTCATCGGGTCGAACTCGGCGCTGGTGGCCCCGGTGACGGTCGGGGCCGGTGCCTTCGTGGGCTCCGGCTCCGTCATCACCGAGGACGTGCCGCCCGGCACGCTCGCGATCGGCCGCGGGCGGCAGGTGATCAAGACCGGGTGGGTGAAGCCGACCAAGGGGTGAGGGTCATCCCCTCACGCGAGGGCACGCCCTCACACGTGCACCGACCCGTCGTCGGGATCGCGGCGGCCGGCGCGCAGGCCCGCCGCGAGGAGCCAGGCGTAGAAGCAGGCCACGCCCGCGAGCACGAGCCAGCCCGGCAGCGGCCCGAGGCCGGCGCCGGCCAGGATCTCGGGGAGGCCGTGCGTGGTCTCGGCGACGCTCGCCCGGGGGCCGGTCTCCTGAAGCCGGGCGGAGGTGATCTTCAGCACCCAGGCGAGCAGCAGGATCGCGAACATCCAGCCGTAATTGCGCCGCAGCCGCCGGCCGAAGGCCTCGCGCAAGCTGATGTGGAACATCGGGTGGCGCAGGTCCTCGGCGAGCAGCCGGGTCCAGCCGGGATCGGACACACCGGGATCGGACACACTTGGAGTGGACGCGCGACTCGGGGCGAAGACCTCGGCGTAGTAGTGCCGCTCGAGCTGGCGCACCCGGGTGCGGTAGACGTCGAAGAAGCGGTAGCGCCGCGCCTCGATGCTGAGCAGCAGCATCACCAGCAGCATCGCGAACAGGAGCACGCCGTGATGCGCCGTCGGCGTCGAGAGCGAGACCGACAGCATCGCGGCGATGACCGTGATCGCCCAGTTGGTCGTGCGGTCTATCCGGTCGCGCCAGCCGGCCATCCGGGCGATCTCGGCCCGGTGGTAATGCGCCAGGACCGTGATGGTCTCGGCGGGCGTCTTCGGAAACGGGAGCGCGGCGGCTTCCGTCGGCGCGGAGATCATGGCGGGGGCCTCCCTCTCCGGGCCTCTTCGTCGTTCGGGCCCGGGTACCGGCATCATGGCGCAGATCCCGGCGCGACCGGAAGGCGCCCGTCACGAGAGCGGCTCGGTTCCATCGCCCCGTGGTCCTTCAAGCGCGATTGATCTATGGCGGGGAGAGGAGAGGGGCGGCGCGTCCCCGGAGGCCTGAGCGATGCTGCGCGTCGAGGACCGTCCCCACGGAGACCCGCCCGCCGACCGGGAGGCCGTAATCCTGGCCGAGCTGATCGCCTGGGTGGCGGCGGGACGGCAGGACGCCCTGCGGGACCTCTACGCCCGCACGGCCCCGAAACTTTTCGGCCTGATCCTGCGTATCGTCCGGGACCGGGGCGCCGCCGAGGACGTGCTGCAGGACGCCTACCTGCGGGTCTGGCAGAGCGCCGCGGGCTACGAACCGGAGGCGGGACGGCCGATGGCCTGGCTCGCCGCGATCGCGCGCCACCGCGCCATCGACATGGTGCGGCGGAAGGGCGAGGTGCCGATGCCGATGGGCGACGACGAGGAGGAGGACTGGCTCGCCCGCGTCGCCGACCCGCGCGACGCCGAGGCGGAGTTCCTGAGCCGCGACGCGCTCCTCACCTGCCTCGAACGGCTCGAGCCGATGCAGCGCGACTGCGTGGTGCGGGCCTATTGCGAGGGCCTGTCGCGGGAGGAGCTGGCCTTGCGCTACGACCGACCGGTCAACACCGTGAAGACCTGGCTGCATCGCGGGCTCGCGCTGCTGCGGGGCTGCCTGGACGACGCCGCATGAGCGCTCCCGACGAGACCGACCTGCGGGCCGCCGAATACGTGCTGGGCACCTTGAGCGCCGCCGAGCGCGAGACCTATCGGAGCGAGCGCACCACCTCTCCGGCTCTTCAGGCGGCCGAGCGGGCCTGGGAGGCACGCCTCGCTCCCCTCGCGGGGGCCGTGCCGGAGGTCGCTCCGCCGCCCGATGCCTGGGAGGGAATCGCCGCTCGCTTGCCGAACGGGGCCTTGCCGCGGCCCGCCGCTCCGGTCGTCGACCTGCGTCCGGCGCTCCGGCGCTGGCGCCGCGCCGCCCTGGCGGCGGGCGCGGTGGCGGCTGGCCTCGCCCTGTTCATCGCCGTCGATCGCCTCGCGCCCCGAGGGGAGGCGGGCCGGTACCTCGCGGTGGTGAACCGCGGCGGCGAGCTGCCGGCCCTGGTGGTGCGGGTCGATCCGAGGGCCGGCACGGTCCAGGTCCGGGCACTCGCCACCGAGGCGCCCCGCGACCGCAGCCTCGAACTCTGGGTCGTGCCCGCCTCCGGCGCGCCGCGCTCCCTCGGCCTCGTCCGGGACGAGGCGGGCACCCGGCTGTCCCTGCCGCCGGGCGACCGGACCCTCCTC
Organism: Methylobacterium frigidaeris; assembly: GCF_022179185.1. GTDB lineage: Bacteria > Pseudomonadota > Alphaproteobacteria > Rhizobiales > Beijerinckiaceae > Methylobacterium > Methylobacterium frigidaeris. The sequence continues at coordinate 74,236 of NZ_BPQJ01000019.1, forward strand.
GACGGGGCGCGCCTCGCCGTCTCCGTGGAGCCGCCGGGCGGCTCGCCATCGGGCGTCCCGACCGGGCCTATGGTCTATACCGGCCGCCTGATCCGCGAATAGGACGCGAGGCAATCGCGCCCGGCTCGGAAGACTGCGAGAAAATCGCGGCGGGTCTGAAACTTTCCCGTCCGGCCCTCCGTACCGGCCCCCGACCCCGACGAGAGCGGGGCCGATACGAGAGACGGGACGACACCCCATGACGATCCGGAATCACGCCCGCACCCTGGTCCTCGCCCTCGCCCTGACGGCGGCGGGCGGCAGCGCTTACGCCAAGAACCCGATGGTCGGCGGCGCGCCGATGTACGCCTCGAAGTCGATCGTCGAGAACGCGGTCAACTCGAAGGACCACACCACCCTGGTGGCCGCCGTGAAGGCCGCCGGCTTGGTCGACACCCTGGCCGGCCCCGGCCCGTTCACGGTGTTTGCCCCCACCAACGCCGCCTTCGCCAAGCTGCCGGCCGGCACGGTCGAGTCCCTGGTCCAGCCGCAGAACAAGCCGACGCTCACCAAGATCCTGACCTACCACGTCGTGCCCGGCACCTACACGGCCAAGGACCTGATGGGGCTCGTGAAGCAGGGCGGCGGCCAGGCCGAGCTGAAGACCGCCGCGGGCGGGACCCTGACGGTGATGCAGAAGGGCAAGCGCCTGTTCGTGGCCGACGACAAGGGCAACACCGCCCGGGTGACGATCGGCAACGTGATGCAGTCGAACGGCGTCATCCACGTCATCGACACCGTGCTGATGCCCTGACATCCGGGGTCGCCGGGCGGGACCTCCGCCCGGCCGCGGCGTCCTGCCACCAGCCCGTGAACCTTGGCCGTCACAAACCGTTACGCAAGTTGACTCGCCGGATGGCCGGCCGGTTCGCTAGAAGGGCTGCGAGCGTAGCGGGTGCGGTACGGCAGGATTCCTGCCGCAATGCTCCGCATAAGGGTCGGAGCGTCCCGCAGCGGGACACTCTGCGAGCGAGACGTGAGGCGGTGAGCATGTGCGGGATCGTTGGAATCGTCGGCCGGAATGCCGTGGCGGGACAAGTGGTGGACGCGCTGCGCCGGCTCGAGTACCGCGGCTACGATTCAGCCGGCATCGCCACCCTGGAAGCCGGCCGGCTGGAGCGACGGCGCGCCGAGGGCAAGCTGTCGAACCTGCAGCTCAAGCTCCTGCAGAATCCGCTCGCCGGCGCCATCGGCATCGGCCACACCCGCTGGGCCACCCACGGCCGGCCGAACGAGACCAACGCCCACCCGCATGCCACCGAGCGCCTGGCGGTGGTGCATAACGGCATCATCGAGAATTTCCGCGAGCTGAAGGCCGAGCTCGCCGCCGAGGGCTGCGTCTTCGAGACCGAGACCGACACCGAGGTGGTGGCTCAGCTCGTCACCCACCTGATGCGGACAGGCCTCGGGCCCGTCTCCGCCGTCGAGGCGGCCCTGCCGCGCCTGCGCGGCGCCTTCGCCCTCGCCTTCCTGTTCGCCGGCGAGGAGGATTTTCTCATCGGCGCCCGCCACGGCGCGCCGCTCGCCGTCGGCTTCGGCGACGGCGAGACCTATCTCGGCTCCGATGCCCTGGCGCTGGCCCCCTTCACCGACGAGATCACCTACCTCGACGAGGGCGACTGGACCATCCTGACCCGCGACGGCGCCGAGATCCGCGACGTCGCCGGCAACGTCGTCGCCCGCCCGCGCCAGAAGATCGCGACGCAGGCCTTCCTGGTCGACAAGGGCAATTACCGCCACTTCATGGCGAAGGAGATCTACGAGCAGCCGGAGGTGGTGGGCCGCACCTTCGCCCATTACGTCGACCTCGCCGCCGGCCGCGTCGCCCTGCCGGAGGCCCTGCCCTTCGACTTCGCCAAGCTCAGCCGGATCTCGATCACCGCCTGCGGCACCGCCTACTACGCCGGCCTCGTCGCCAAGTACTGGTTCGAGACGCTGGCCCGGCTGCCGGTCGAGATCGACGTCGCCTCCGAGACCCGCTACCGCGAGCCGCCGCTGGAGAAGGGCGGGCTGACGCTGGTGATCTCGCAATCGGGTGAGACCGCCGACACCCTGGCCTCGCTCCGCTACGCGAAATCGCAGGGCCAGCACACCCTGGCGGTGGTCAACGTGCCGACCTCGACCATCGCGCGCGAGGCCTCCGCGGTGGTGCCGACGCTCGCCGGCCCGGAGATCGGCGTCGCCTCCACCAAGGCGTTCTCGTGCCAGCTCACGGTGCTGCTCTGCCTGGCGCTGGCGGCGGGCCGGGCGCGCGGCACCCTCGACGAAGCCGCGGAGAAGCGCCTCGTCGACGCGCTGATCAAGGTGCCGGGCCTGATGGCCGAGGCGTTGAAGCGCGAGGACGAGATCGAAGTGCTGGCCCGCGAGATCGCCAAGGCCCGCGACGTGCTCTATCTCGGCCGCGGCACCGCCTACCCGATGGCGCTCGAGGGCGCGCTGAAGCTCAAGGAGATCTCCTACATCCACGCCGAGGGCTACGCCGCCGGCGAGCTGAAGCACGGACCGATCGCGCTGATCGACGATGCGGTGCCGGTCATCGTGATCGCCCCCCACGACGCGACCTTCGAGAAGACCGTCTCGAACATGCAGGAAGTGGCGGCGCGCGGCGGCAAGATCGTGCTGATCGGCGACGCGCGCGGCGCCGACGCCGCCGGCCTCGACACCCTGGCCACCCTGATGATGCCGGATCTCGACCCGATCGTCGCGCCGATCGTCTACGCGGTGCCGGTGCAACTCCTCGCCTACCACACCGCCGTGGTGTTGGGTAAGGATGTCGACCAGCCGCGCAACCTGGCGAAATCCGTCACGGTGGAGTGAGCCTGGCCCGCCACCGCGGGAGGCAGGGTTTAACGGCGCGTCGCCTCCCCGGGGGCGGCGCGCTGTCGCGTTCAGGGACAACGCGAGACCGCGTCCGGTCCTGCCCGCCATCAGGGCGCCACGAATTCTTCCGATTCGCTCGATGTCATTTAGCCGGGATTAACCAAGAGGCCGCTCAATACGAGAGCTTAAGGTTGATCCTTTCCTAAACGGCCGATCTCGCCGGACCGTCGGGCGCTCGCGCTCCGGCGACCGGCCGGTCGAGTCCGTGCGGGACAAGCCATCGAGTACAGGCCGCATGGACCTCGTCGCGTATTCGTCCGGTCGCCTCGCCCCGGGCTCCCTCCGCCGCCGCCGCCGCAACCGGCGGCTCCTCGGCATCGCCGCCGTGCTGGGTGGCATCGGGGCCACCGCCGGCCTGATGCCGCGCGAGGAGGCTGGTCCGCCGGTGGCGGGGATCGTCGCGGAGCCGATTCGCGAGGCCCGCCTCCCCCCGGCCGAACTCGGCTGGATGCTCGCGCCGCTGCCGACCCTCGGGCGCGAAGCGGCGGGCTTCACCCGCGACGCCCCGGCCGAGGCGGCCCCGCTTCTCGCGGCCTCGGACCCTGCGTCGACGCCGGCCCCCGAGCCGCAGCGCCTCGCCGAGGCTGCCCCGGCCGCACTCGTCCCGCCGTCGGAGCCGTCCGCGGCGGTCCAGCCTGCCACCACGCCGCTCGTCGCGGTTCCCCTGCCGGTGCCGCGCCCGCCCGAGCTGCGTTCCTCGCCGACCATCCTGGCGGCCCGCGCGCCGCGGCGCCCCGTCCAGGCCATGGCCTCGACCCAGAGCGTGTTCAAGGCCGCACTGCCGGAGGAGCCGTCGCTGTTCGACCGGATCTTCGGGGGAGGGAGCCAGAGCACCCCGTCGCAGACCCTCGCCTACGCCGCACCCGGCGGCCTCGATCCGAGCCCGCGCCCCCGGCTGAGCGCCGGCCCCGGCATCGCTGTCTACGACATCAGCGCCCGCACTGTGTCCCTGCCGAGCGGCGAGACGCTGGAGGCGCATTCCGGCCTCGGGCCGCACATGGACGATCCGCGCAACGTCCACCTGAAGATGCGCGGCGCCACGCCGCCGGGCACCTACGACCTCACCGAGCGTGAGGCGCTGTTCCACGGCGTGCGGGCGATCCGGCTCAATCCGGTCGGCGGCAGCGGCGCCATCTACAACCGGGTCGGGCTGCTGGCCCATACCTACATGCTGGGCCCGAGCGGCGCCTCGAACGGCTGCGTGTCGTTCCGGAACTACGACCGCTTCCTGCAGGCCTTCCTGCGCGGCGAGGTGCGCCGCCTCGTCGTGGTGCCGGGCAGCGGCGCGAGCGATCTGCCGCGGATCGGCCGGGGCGGTCCTTCGGACCGCGCCACGAGGGGCTGACGCCGTCGCCTGGATCGCCATCCCGCGCGGCGCCTGAGCGAAGCCGGCTGCCGCATCGCGGAAGCGATCGCCTGAAGCGATAGACCGGAAAGTGTCAGGGAGCCTGTTTGATCGGCTCCCACCGGGTTGACGCCCTCCCGGCGATCCCGGGACCGTGCAGCGGAGCCCGGGATCGCCGGGACGTCACGTAGTTCGGAAGACCTTGAGCGCGCGTCGTTCAGCACCCGCGCAGCCACTCCAGCACGCCCCTCGCCGCCGCCCGGCCGCTGGCGAAGCTCGCCTGGAGCAGGTAGCCGCCAGTCGGCGCCTCCCAGTCCAGCATCTCGCCGGCGACGAACGTGCCGGGCCGGGCCCGCAGCATGAAGCGGTCGTCGAGACCGGCGAAGGCGACGCCGCCGGCGCTGGAGATCGCCCGCTCGATCGGCCGCAGGCCGGTGAGCCGCAGCGGCACCGCCTTGATCAAGGCTGCAAGGGCGCCCGGCTCCGCCGGCAGATTGCGCTCCGCCTCGCGCAGCAGGCCGGCCGCCAGCGGGCTCAAAGCCGCGGCTTTCCGCAGGACCGTCGCGCGGGACTCCTTCGCCCGCGCTCCGGCGATCCGGCGGGCGAGAGCGGCGACGTCGAGGTCCGGCCGCAGGTCGACGGCAAGCACCGCCTCTCGCCTTTCCTCGATCGCCTCGCGGATCTGTCGCGACAGGGCATAGACCGCACCGCCCTCGATGCCGTCGGCGGTGATCATCGCCTCGCCCCGCACATGGTCTGGTCCGAGGTGCAGCGCGATCCGCTTGAGCGGCGCCCCGGCGAAGCGCTCGGCGAAGATCGGCGACCAATCCACGGTGAAGCCGGCATTGGCGGGGCGGAGCGGGTTCACGGAAACCCCCTCGGCCTCCAGCACCGGCACCCAGGCGCCGTCGGACCCGAGCCGCGGCCAGCTGGCGCCGCCGAGGGCCAGCACCGTCGCGTCCGCGTTCAGGCTTTCCGGGCCGTGCTCGCCCGCGAGGGTGAGCGCGCCCTCGTCGTCCCAGCCGGTCCAGCGGGTGCGGGTGCGCAGGGTCACGCCGAGATGGTCGAGCCGGGCGAGCCAGGCCCGCAGCAGCGGCGAAGCCTTGAAGGCCTGTGGAAACACCCGGCCGCTCGATCCGACGAAGGTCGGCTGGCCCAATGCCTCGCACCAGCCGCGCAGGGCCTGCGGCGGAAACTCCCGAACCGCTGCGTCAAGGCGTCGCTCCGGCGGGGCGTAGCGGGCGAGGAAGCGCTCCAGCGGCTCGCTGTGGGTGAGGTTGAGGCCGCCGCGCCCAGCGATCAGCAGCTTGCGGGCCGGGGAGGGCATCCGCTCGATCACGGTGACCTGCAGGCCCGCCGCCGCCAGGATCTCGGCGGCGGAGAGGCCCGCGGGCCCGCCTCCGATCACCACTACCGTCCCTTGCGCTCTCGCCGTCGTCATGGGCGCCCCAAGGCCGCGATGCAGGCAGCCCTGTCAACATGTCGCCTGGGCAGGATGGAAAAATAAGAGCGTGGCCGTCAGCCCCCGCTGCCCTTGATCCGCCGCCATCCGGGACATAAGTCGCTCCCATCGGCTGCGGGCCCCTCTGGCGAGCGGCGCAACGCGCGCTCGTGATGTCGGAGCCGATGCTTTCCTCCTCGAAGCATCACGGTCCCGCGATGGTCGATTTTCTGTATATGACGTGGCTCGGCAAGCCGGTCTGGATGTGGCTGGGCTTCCACGCCGTCATCTTCATCCTGCTCGCCCTCGATCTCGGCCTTCTGCACCGCGACAAGAGTCGCGAGATCGGCGTGAAGGAGAGCCTGCTCCTCACCGCCTTCTATCTCACCCTCGGCCTCCTCTTCGGCGGCTGGGTCTGGTGGTACATCGGGCCGCAGGCGGGCCAGGAATACCTGGCCGGCCTCGTGGTCGAGAAGTCGCTGTCGATGGACAACGTCTTCGTCATCGCGGTGATCTTCGGCTATCTCGGCATTCCCCGCAACGCGCAACACCGGGTGCTGCTGTGGGGCATCCTGGCGGCGATCGTGCTGCGCGGCCTGATGATCGGGCTCGGCGCCGCCCTCGTCCATCAGGCCGAGTGGGTGCTGACGATCTTCGCCGCGTTCCTGATCTATGCCGGCATCAAGATGCTGGTCTCCGGCGACGAGGAGGAGGGCGAGAGCCGATCCGCCGACCGCTTCACCGCCTTCATGCGCCGGCACATGCGCGTGACCGACCAGCTCGACGGCCAGAAATTCACCACCCGCCGGCCCGATCCGGCGACCGGCAAGCCGGTCCTCTGGCTCACCCCGCTCGCCCTGGCGCTGGTGCTGGTCAACGGCGCCGACGTGATCTTCGCGGTCGACAGTGTCCCGGCGATCTTCGCCATCACCACCGACACCTACGTGGTCTACACGTCGAACATCTTCGCGATCCTCGGCCTGCGCGCGCTCTATTTCGCACTCGCAGCGATGGTCGACCGCTTCGCCTACCTGAAGACCGCGCTTGCCCTGATCCTGATCTTCATCGGCCTGAAGATCGTGGTGGCGGACACGTTCGAGCTGGTCGAGGTCCAGCCCTGGGTCGCGCTGGTCGTCACCGTGGTGCTGCTCGCCGGCGGCATCGTCTACAGCCTCTGGCGCACCCGCGGCGCGGCGGAGGCACCGGCCGCCGTCCCGCCCGAGGCCGACGTGCCGCGCGAACGGCTCGGCAGCAGCCACGGGTAAACGGTTGGAAGGGGCGCCGTGGCGCCCCTTTTTTGACTCAGCGGCGGGGACTGGAGAGTCGCGCTGACGACCGACATCCAAGCTTGGGAGCGCCTGGTTTGAAGCCCTCACCCGGGGTCATACCCACCACGTCATTCCGGGCCCCGCTTCGCGGCCCCGGAATGACGGGTCAGGCCTGACGTGCCACAGAGCCGGAACCGAACCGGCCTCTACAGCAACGTGCCCTTCAGGATCACCAGCGCCACCGTGAAGTAGATCACCAATCCCGACACGTCGACCAGGGTCGCGACGAACGGGGCCGAGGCGGTAGCGGGGTCGAAGCCGACGCGCTGAAGGATGAAGGGCAGCATCGAGCCGGTGAGCGAGCCGAACAGCACGATCCCGACGAGCGCCGTGCCGACGGTGGCGGCCACGAGGAACCAGTGCTCGCCGTAATCGTAGAAGCCGAGCTTCTGCCAGATCACGATCCGCACCACGCCGATCATGCCGAGGATCGCCCCGAGCGTCAGGCCGGCGGGGATCTCGCGGAGCGCCACCCGCCACCAGTCGCGCAAGCGCACCTGGTGCAGGGCCAGCGCCCGGATCAGCAGCGAGGTCGCCTGCGAGCCCGAATTGCCGCCCGAGCTCATGATGAGCGGGATGAACAGGGTCAGCACCAGGGCCTTCTCCAGTTCGCCCTCGAATCCCTGCATCGCGCTGGCGGTGAGCATCTCGGAGAGGAACAGCACGCAGAGCCAGCCGGCCCGCTTGCGGATCATGGTCAGGAAGCTGATCGACATGTAGGGCTCGTCGAGCGCCTCCATGCCGCCGAAGCGCTGCACGTCCTCGGTCTGCTTCTGGATCATCGCGTCGATCACGTCGTCGACGGTGACGATGCCGACGACGTGGTTGCTGGCATCGACCACAGGCACGGCGAGCAGGTCGTATTTCGAGATCAGCCGGGCCGCCTCGTCGCGGCTGGCATCGGCCGAGACCACCACCGGGCGGCGGTTCGGCGCCACCGACAGGATGTTGTCCTCGGGGTGGCCGGTGATCAGGCGGCGCAGGGGCACCGCCTTGGCGAGCGCTCCGGTGCGCGGATCGAGCACGAAGATCGAGTAGACGGTCTCGCGGGTGCGCTCGACCTTGCGGATGTAGTCGAGGGTGAGCCCGACGGTCCAGGTCGTCGGCACGGCGACGAACTCGGTCGTCATGATCGAGCCGACGCTCTCCTCCGGATAGGCGATGAGCTTGTCGACGGCGCCGCGGGTCTCGGCGTCGAGGCGGGCGCGCAGGTCGGAGCGGCCCGGCTCCTCGATCTCCCGGATCACGTCGGTGACCCGGTCGGCCGACATGCCCGACAGGAACGAGGCGACACGGTCACGCGGCAGCATCTCGATGATGTCGGGGGCGCAGTCGAGCTCGGGCTGGTCCAGCACCTCGACGGCGCGCTCGTGGGGCAGGCTGAGCAGGATGGCCGCCGCCACTTCCGGCGCCTCCCGGTTCAGGGCCTCGACGATGTCGGGGGCGCTCTCCTCGGCGAGCCGCGCGGCGAGGGCGGCGGGCTCGACGGGGGCGTCGATCACGGTGTCGGTCATGGCTCACCTGTTGGGGCGCGGGCGTCGGCCGGCCGTCCCCGGTCGGTCGCGGTGAGCCGCCGAACAGGCGAGCGCGCGGGACCTCAGGCCGGAGACGGCAAGGGCGGTCGACTGTGACTGTCGCTCGGCATGGGGTTGAGGTTGTCCGGGGATGCTGCGGCGCGAGAGCGCGCTGCGAGCCGCCCGTCACTGCGCCGAGCCGGAGGCCGCGTCAAGAGGGGAACCGTGGGCGCCGGATCGGAATTCGTAAGCGAACACTCATCAGCCCGGAGCCTCTGGAAACGTTAGGAAATCTTCCAGGAATCCGGCCGTCACGGGGGCCACGATGGCAACGACGCGCGTCCTCACCTTCTCGGATTTCGCCGCTTCGGTCGCCCGGGCGGCGGGTCGTCCCGGCACCTTCGCGGCGAGCCTGCTCCTGATCGCGGTCTGGGCGGTGACCGGCCCGCTGTTCCACTACTCGGACACCTGGCAGCTGATCATCAACACCGGCACGACCATCGTGACGTTCCTGATGGTCTTCCTGATCCAGAACACCCAGAACCGCGACGGGGCGGCGATCCAGGCCAAGCTCGACGAGCTGATCCGGGCGAGCGCGGCCCAGAACGCCTATATCGGCATCGAGCACCTGACCGAGGAGGAGCTCGATCTCCTGCGCGCCCGCTGCGAGGCGCGGGCGAAGGATTTTCGTCTGAGCGACGCGGCGGACGCCGCCGAGGAGACCGCCAACGCGAAGGCGGCCGCCGCCGCCCGGGCCGCGGCCGGCGCGTGAGACCGATCAGGCGCAGAGCTGGCGCGACATCTCGATCTCGCTCGCCATCATCCGGGCCAGCCGCAGGATGTCGGCGATCACGAAAGGCTTGGTGACGAAGATGCTGCCGGGCACCGCTGGATGCTTCAGGTTGGCGGTGGTCGATGAATAGATCACCGGCCGGTGCGGCTGGATCTGCCGGTAGGCCTCGGCCACGCTCCAACCGTCGACGAGGCCGGGCAGCCGGATGTCGGTGAGGAGCCAGTCGATCCGCGCGCCATGCTGGCGCAGCAGGGTCAGCGCCGCCTCGCCGCTCGACGCGGTCAGCGTCTCGACGCCGTGCTGCTCGCACAGGGTCACCAGCAGCTCGAGCAGCATGTAGCTGTCCTCGACGATGAGGACGCAGGGCTTGGGCTGCGGCTGCGACATCCGGGGCGAGGGCGGGGACTCGAGCATCGCGGGAGAATCTCGATCATCAATGGGGTGACGGTCGGTCCTCTTGGTTAACGAAACGTCAATGAGCGCGAACCGTTTTGATGCAAACATGCAACACGACGCGGGAGTGCGCCGCGACGGCGTTCCGCGCCGCAGCGTAGCCGTATTTCAACGGTGTCTGGGGCTCGCCCCGCCTCGTCGCCGGGGCTCGGCCCGGGCGGCGGGAGCCGCGCGGCCCCGCCGAGGTCGCGAGGTCCGGTTGCGCGAAGTCCCCGTCAAGGTCGACGGAACCTTCGCTTAACCGGCCGGGACTATGGACGATCGCGTGTCGTGAAGCGGCGTGGCCGGGCTCTTCGTGCCGCCTGGGCCTCGCCGGGTGCGGTCTTCGCTCGAGACCGCTCAGAGGAGTTCTCAGTCGATGCCGCTGCCGCTCGCGCCCCTGCGCGCGCTCAAGATCACCGCCGCCCTCGGGCTCGCCCTGTCGATGGCGGCCTGCGCGAGCAACAACGACCTCGCCGACGCCTCGGCGGCCTACGGCGCCGGCGGCGCCGGCGGGCGCGGCGGTCCTGCGACGCCGGGCAGCGCCCAGGACTTCGTGGTCAATATCGGCGACCGGGTGTTCTTCGATTCCGACTCGACCGACCTGACCCCGACCGCCACCGCGACCCTGGACAAGCAGGCGCAGTGGCTGTCGCGCTACCCGCGCTACACCTTCCTGATCGAGGGCCATGCCGACGAGCGCGGGACCCGCGAGTACAACTTCTCCCTCGGCGCCCGCCGGGCGCAGGCCGTGCGGGACTACCTCGCCTCCCGGGGCATCGGGTCGAGCCGCATGCGCACGGTGTCCTACGGCAAGGAGCGCCCGGTGGCGGTCTGCAACGACATCTCGTGCTGGTCGCAGAACCGCCGCGCCGTCACGGTGCTGGACGGCGGCGCCGGCTCGTGAGGGTAAGGGGCGGCGCGCTGCCGCCCCCTTGCCCGGAGAGGGGACCCTTGCCCAGAGGGACGGAGTAGTCCGCGCCGACCTTTTGCCGGGAGACGCGGCATCTGCTAACCCGCGCTCCCGAGTGCGGACCCGCCGCCTGACCCGAGCCGTGATGCGCCCCGCCATGCTTCGCCGCCTGCTCCTCGCCCCCCTCGCCGTTTCAGGGCTGGCCCTCGCCGCCGCGTGCCCGGCCGCTGCCCAGGACGCCGCCGAGTTCGTGGTGCGCCTCAACCGGCTGGAGAACCAGTCGCGCCAGATGGCGGGCCAGATCGAGTCGCTCCAGTACGAGAACCGCCAGCTCAAGGAGCAGCTGCGCAAGTTCCAGGAGGACGTCGAGTTCCGCTTCCAGGAGATGAAGGGCGGGCAGCGCCCGGCAGCCTCCACCCCGCAGGCCAAGCCCCAGAAGCGGAGCGACGCCTTCGACCCGTCCCAGAATCCCGGCGCACCGGGCGCCCCGCAGGCCCTCGGCGGTACGCCTGGATCGGGCGCCGCGACGCCCTCGCAGGCGCCGCGCTCCGCGGCGGCCGCCCCCGCGACCCCGAGCGCCACCGCCACCCTCGCGCCACCCCGCGCGGCGATCGAGGACGAGACGCCGGATTACGGCGAGCCGGTGGACCTGCGCCCTCCGTCCCGCCCGACCGCCGCCGCACCGGCCGCGGCGCCACGACCCACCGCCAGCGTCGCGGCCACCGGCACCGGCGACGCCAAGGCCGATTACGAGACGGCCTACGCCTACGTGCTGCAGCGCCAGTACGAGCAGGCCGAGATGAGCCTGCGACAGTTCATCCAGTCGCATCCGCGCGACGCCCTGGTGCCGGACGCGACCTACTGGCTCGGCGAGAGCTACCTGCAGCGCAACCGCACCCGTGAGGCGGCCGAGCAGTTCCTGAAGGTCTCGACCGACTACGCCCGCTCGCGCAAGGCGCCGGACGCGATGCTGAAGCTCGGCGCCTCGCTCAACGCCCTTGGCGCCCGCGAGCAGGCCTGCGCCACCCTGGCCGAGCTGGAGCGCAAGTTCCCGCAGGCCTCCTCGACGGTGAAGCAGGGAGTCGACCGGGAACAGCGGCGCGCGCGCTGCGCCGCGTGAGCCAAGCAGTGTGAGTCGCCCGGACGGGCTCTCTTCCGGTCGACCTCTCGGCCTGGCCGAGAGCGCGGCTCTCCTGGATCCCTGGATCGGCCCCGGCGCCGCCTACCGGGGCGCGGTGCTGGCGGTGTCCGGCGGGCCCGATTCGACGGCGCTGATGGGCTGCGCCGCTCTCGCAGGGCGCGGGGTTCCCGTCATCGTCGCCACCGTCGATCACGGCTTGCGTCCCGCCTCGACCGCCGAGGCGGACGGGGTCGCCGGCCTCGCCGCCCGGCTCGGCTTGAGGCATCGGGTTCTCGCCTGGACGGGCCCGAAGCCGGCGGCGCGCCTTCAGGAGGTGGCCCGGGCGGCGCGCTACCGCCTGCTCGCCGACCTCGCCCGGGAGGCCGGCGCCGACCTCGTCCTCACGGCCCACACCCTCGACGACCAGGCCGAGACCGTGCTGATGCGCCTCTGCGCCGGATCTGGTCCCGCCGGCCTCGCCGGGATGGCGCCGGCCCGTGCCCTCGGCGGGCTCACTCTCGGCCGACCGTTCCTGAGCGTGCCGAAGGCCCGCCTCGTCGCTACCTGCGAGGCGCGGGGCTGGCCGTTCGTGCGCGACCCATCCAACACCGATCCGCGCTTCGGCCGTGCGCGCCTGCGGCGCCTGCTGCCGCTCCTCGCCGAAGAGGGGCTGAGTGCGGATCGTCTCGTCCGCCTCGCCGGGCGTCTGCGCCGCGACGAGGCGGCCCTCAGCGAGGCCGCCGAGGCGGCCTTGCGCGACCTTCGGCGACCCGAGCCGGACGGGGAGGGGCGCCTCGTCCTCGACGGGCTCGGGCTCGCGGCCCTGCCCGAGGCGGTCGCGCTGCGGGTCGTCGTCCTCGCCGTCGGAGCCGTGCAGGGCGCCGCGGCACGGGGCGAGGCGTCGCACTACCCGGCGCGCCTGGACCGGCTGGAGCGGACCGCCCTCGGCGAGATCCTGCCGGCCCTGCGGGAGGGCAAGGCCTGCCGGCGCACCGTCGCGGGTCTCCTCCTGGCGGCCGGCGGCGGCCGGCTGACCCTGGGGCCGGAGCCGCCGCGGCGGCCGCGGACACCGCGACCGGAATGACGGTCGGCTGCGCCCGACGGCGTGCGGCGCCGCAGGCGCGGGCGATTACTTGGCAAGCCCCGGGCGGGTGCCTACATTGCGGTCCGAGTGCCGGTGCCCCACCCAGCACGCCCGCCCGGTACCGCGCTCCTCAGGGATTGACTCTTCGATGAACCCCAATTTCCGCAATTTCGCCCTGTGGGTCGTCATCTTCCTGCTGGTGCTGGCCCTCGTGACCCTGTTCCAGAACCCGGGTCACCGCTCGGGCGGCGGGGAGATCGCCTACAGCCAGCTCCTGAACGACGCCGAGGCCGGCCGCATCCAGAGTGTGGTCATCTCCGGCCAGGAGGTGAGCGGCACCTACACGAGCGGCGGCACGTTCACGACCTATGCCCCGAACGACCCCTCGCTGGTGTCGAAGCTCCAGGGCAAGGGCGTGACCATCACGGCCCGTCCGCCGTCGGACAACACGCCGTGGTTCATCGCGCTGCTCGTCAACTGGTTGCCCATCCTGGTGTTCATCGGGGCCTGGATCTTCCTGTCGCGCCAGATGCAGTCCGGCGCCGGCCGGGCCATGGGCTTCGGCAAGTCGAAGGCCAAGCTCCTGACCGAGGCCCATGGCCGCGTCACCTTCGAGGACGTGGCGGGCGTCGACGAGGCCAAGGAGGACCTGCAGGAGATCGTCGAGTTCCTGCGCGACCCGCAGAAGTTCCAGCGCCTCGGCGGCCGCATCCCGCGCGGCGTGCTGCTGGTCGGTCCCCCCGGCACCGGCAAGACCCTGATCGCCCGGGCGGTGGCGGGTGAGGCCAACGTACCGTTCTTCACCATCTCGGGCTCGGACTTCGTGGAAATGTTCGTCGGCGTCGGCGCCAGCCGCGTCCGCGACATGTTCGACCAGGCGAAGAAGAACGCCCCCTGCATCATCTTCATCGACGAGATCGATGCGGTCGGCCGGCATCGTGGCGCGGGCCTCGGCGGCGGCAACGACGAGCGCGAGCAGACCCTCAACCAGCTCCTCGTCGAGATGGACGGCTTCGAGGCGAACGAGGGCATCATCATCATCGCGGCGACGAACCGCCCCGACGTGCTCGATCCGGCCCTGCTGCGTCCGGGCCGCTTCGACCGCCAGATCATCGTGCCGAACCCGGACGTGATCGGCCGCGAGCGCATCCTGCGCGTCCATGTCCGCAAGGTGCCGCTCTCGCCCGACGTCGACCTGAAGGTCATCGCCCGCGGCACCCCCGGCTTCTCGGGCGCCGACCTGATGAACCTCGTCAACGAGGCGGCCCTGCTGGCGGCCCGCCGCGGCAAGCGCATCGTCACGATGCACGAGTTCGAGGACGCCAAAGACAAGGTGATGATGGGCGCCGAGCGGCGCACCCTCGTCATGACCGAGGACGAGAAGCGGCTGACGGCCTATCACGAGGGCGGCCACGCCATCGTGGCCTTCAACGTCCCGGCGACCGATCCGGTGCACAAGGCGACGATCATCCCGCGTGGCCGGGCCCTCGGCATGGTCATGCAGCTGCCGGAGCGCGACAAGCTGTCGATGTCCTTCGAGCAGATGACCTCGCGCCTCGCCATCATGATGGGCGGCCGCGTCGCCGAGGAGATGATCTTCGGTCACGACAAGGTCACCTCCGGCGCCCAGTCGGACATCGAGCAGGCGACGCGCCTCGCCCGCATGATGGTGACCCGCTGGGGCTTCTCGCCCGAGCTCGGCACCGTCGCCTACGGCGAGAACAACGACGAGGTCTTCCTCGGCATGCAGGTCAACCGGCAGCAGAACGTGTCGGAGGCCACCGCCCAGAAGATCGACGCCGAGGTCCGCCGCCTGGTCGAGGCCGGTCTTCAGGATGCCCGCCGCATCCTCGACGAGCGCCGCAACGACCTCGAGGCCCTGGCCCGCGGCCTGCTCGAGTACGAGACCCTGTCGGGCGACGAGATCCGCGACCTGCTCGACGGCAAGCCCCCGGTGCGTGACGCCGGCGACTATCCGACGAACCCCACCCGCGGCTCGCCGGTCCCCTCCGCCGGCCGCGGCCGGCCGCGGGAGAATGACGGCGGCTACGAGCCGCAGCCACAGGCCTGACGCGGGCCCGGAATCCACACCGGTCGGTTTTCGCGACGAGGGGCGGCGGGAGAGATCCCGTCGCCCCTTGTTGTTGTGCCGAAGTCGCAAAATAACCCAAACAGCATGTGACCGCGTCCGGGTGATGGCGGCACCAGCCTTGCGCTAATCGTGCGAGACGGGGGCCGCTGGCCCGGAACGGGACAGGGAGACGACAGCCGTGCGCAAGTATTTCGGGACCGACGGCATCCGGGGGCGGGCCAACGGCGTCATCACGCCGGAGCTCGCGCTCAAGGTGGGGCAAGCCGCCGGCCTCGTGTTCCAGCGCGGGGACCATCGCCACCGCGTGGTGATCGGCAAGGACACCCGCCTGTCGGGCTACATGATCGAGACCGCGCTCATCGCCGGTTTCACCTCGGTGGGGATGGACGTGCTGCAGCTCGGCCCGATGCCGACGCCGGCCGTCGCGATGCTGACCCGGTCGATGCGCGCCGATATCGGGGTGATGATCTCGGCCTCGCACAACCCGTTCGAGGATAACGGCATCAAGATCTTCGGGCCGGACGGCTTCAAGCTCTCCGACGAGGTCGAGCGCGAGATCGAGCGCCTGATCGACGCCGACCTGCAGGTCAGGCTCGCCGGATCCCATGATCTCGGCCGGGCCAAGCGCATCGAGAGCGTGCATGCCCGCTACATCGAGTTCGCCAAGCGCACCCTGCCGCGCAACCTGACCCTCGACGGGTTGCGGGTGGTGGTCGATTGCGCCAACGGCGCCGCCTACCGGGTGGCGCCCGAAACCCTGTGGGAGCTCGGCGCCGAGGTGATCGCCATCGGCACCGAGCCGGACGGCTTCAACATCAACCGCGATGTCGGCTCGACCGCGCCGGAAGCCCTGGTCGCCAAGGTGCGTGAGCTGCGCGCCGATATCGGCATCGCCCTCGACGGCGACGCCGACCGGGTGCTGGTGGTTGACGAGAAGGGCCAGCGGGTCGACGGCGACCAGCTGATGGCGGTGGTCGCCCGGTCCTGGCAGGAGGACGACCGCCTGTCGAAGAACGGCATCGTCGCCACGATCATGTCGAATCTGGGCCTCGAGCGCTATCTCGGCGGCCTCGGCCTCGGCATGGTCCGCACCGCCGTCGGCGACCGCTACGTGCTCGAGCACATGCGCGAGCACGGCTACAATCTCGGTGGCGAGCAGTCCGGCCACATCATCATGTCCGATTACGCCACCACCGGCGACGGGCTGGTGGCGGCGCTCCAGCTCCTCTCGGTGGTGCAGCGCCAGCAGCGCCCGGTGAGCGAGGTCTGCCACTGCTTCGACCCGCTGCCGCAGGTGCTCAAGAACGTGCGCTACGGCGCCGGCGGCGAGCCGCTGCGCCAGGATTCCGTCGTCACCGCCATCGAGGGCGCCCGGGAGCGTCTGGGGGAGGGCGGCCGCCTGGTCATTCGTCCCTCCGGCACCGAGCCGGTGATCCGGGTAATGGCCGAGGGCGACGACCGCGACCTCGTGGTGAGGGTGGTCGACGACGTCGTCGAGGCCTTGCGCAAGGTCGCGGCCTGACCGATTTCTCGCGGAACGGAGGCAGCGACGTCCTCCGTTCCGCCCAAGCCACAGCCAAGGCGCGAGTTCCCGGCAAATCTACGCGCATCACTTGCGCAAGCCGAGCCCCGCCTTCGCATCCGGGGCTTCGAGCCTGGACCCCGGCGCCGGCGTCCGATCAATCAAGTGCAACACTTTCTCATCCCTAAGGCTTAACGTTAAGCGCGGGTTTACCGAACTCAGCGACAGTCATGACGTCTTCCAGAACGGCCGCCCGACGTCCTCGCGGCCTTTCACCACAAGGAACCGTCATGGGCCGCAGCAAGCCACTCGCGCTGGCGCGCATCTTCACGCTCGCTGCGAGCGTGGCTGCGCCGGGGCTCGTCCACGCCGCCGACCTCCTGCCGCCTCCGCCCCCGCCGCTGCCGCCCCCGCCGGTCGAGTTCGGCGGCGGCTGGTACCTGCGCGGCGATGTCGGCGCCAGCATCTACACCCGGCCGAAGCTCTCGACCGTGCCGAGCCCGGACGTCGTCAACTACTACAACACCGATCTCGGCGGCGGCGGCTTTGCCGGCATCGGTGTCGGCTACCAGTTCAATTCCTGGCTGCGCGGCGACGTGACCGGCGAGTACCGCTTCTCCAGCGGCTTCCGCACAAACGACCGCTTCAAGTCGAAGTACCCGACTTACGATGAAGCCGGCCTTCGCCGCGACCACGACGATGCCACCTACGAGACCACCAACGGCAATTACTCGGCCGCGGTCGTCCTGGTGAACGGCTACGCTGATCTCGGCACCTATTACGGCGTCACGCCGTTCGTCGGCGCCGGCGTCGGCGCCGCGTTCCACCATTTCTCCGGCCTGTCGGAGTCGAGCCAGATCACCGGCAGCTATACCTACGCGGATTATCCGGAGTGGGGCAAGTACGGCTACCAGAGCATCAGCGGCGGCACCTACAAGAACCAGACGAAGACGAGCCTGGCCTGGGCCCTGCACGCCGGCCTGTCCTACGCCGTCACGCCGAACGTGAAGCTCGAACTCGCCTACCGCTACCTCAATCTCGGCGAGGGCAGCACCGGCGTGCTCAACTGCTTCTGCGGCACTCCCCTGGCGCCGATCAAGGTAAAGGACATCGAGGCGCACGACATCAAGCTCGGCATGCGCTGGATGTTCGGCGCGCCGGTCCTGGCCGCCGCTTACGAGCCGCCCCCGCCTTCGATGATGCCGCTGGTGCGCAAGTATTGAAGCGAGCGACACGTCTCCGGCGTGCTCGCGCCGGAGATCGCGGTGGTGGACCGTTAGGGTCAAGTCGCCGCTCACCTTCTGATATTACGTAAAGTCGTCGGGCCGCTCGAGCCCGCACACTCACTCGCGACAAGCAAGCCCCGGCTGAGGAGCCGAAGGGGCAGGAAAGGGCGCCCCATGGCACGGTTCGGTCACTGCATTCCGGTCGCGGCTTTCGGGCTCGGCCTGCTCGGCGCGCCCGCGCTCGCTGCCGATCTGCTGCCGCCGCCACCCCCACCGCCACCGCCGCTCGCTGCCCCGGTGCAGATCGGCAGCGGCTGGTACCTGCGCGGCGACTACACGGCGAGCGACTTCCGCCACCCGAAGGACGACACCCTCCCGGGCACCGAGGGCGCCAAGCTCGTCGGCTTCCGCCTCAGCGACACCGATGGCTATGGCGGCGGCATCGGCTACCGCTTCAACAGCTTCCTGCGCGCCGACGTCACCATCGACGGGCGCACCCGCAGCCGCTTCCGCGACTATTCCTCGCGTACGCTGTTCGTCGAGGGCTTCAACACCGAGGCCGGCAAGCTCGATGTCCTGACCGGCTTGTTCAACGTCTACGTCGATCTCGGCACCTGGTGGGGCTTCACCCCCTATATCGGCGCCGGCGTCGGCATGGCGAGCAAGCGCTTCCACGACGCCTGGACCGGCACCACCTGCTTCACCACCGCCTGCGGCAGCGGCGTCGACGGCGCCTATCAACTCGGGGCGCAGGGGTACGACGCCCGCGCCAACCACACCGCGGTCGGTCTCGCCTGGGCGGCCATGGCGGGCATCTCCTACCAGATCGGTGCCGGCGTGAGCGTCGACGCCAGCTACCGCTACCTCGAGGTCGGCAAGGCCCGCACCGGCTTCGACGCCTACAACCAGAACACCCGCATCAAGGACATCGCCGCCAACGAGTTCCGGGTCGGGCTGCGGTGGGCCTTCGGCAACGGCCTCGCCCTGCCGGGCCTGGGCGGCTTGGCCTACTGACGTCTTCCGAATCCGCGTGACCGATCGCCCGGTGTGCCCGCCACACCGGGCGATCGGCATTTCGGACCGTCCCTAGCGTCATGCCGGAGTGTGTAACCGAAATTTAAGGTTACCACGACATTATCCTCCCAGCGGCACGGCAAAATTTGCCGATTAACAAGCCGGGGGCGGCCCAGATGCGTTTCGCGAGCTTTGGTTTTCTCGTCGGCGGTTGTCTGGTCGGCTTAAGCGTCGCAGCGCCCATGACGGTGCAGGCCGCGGATCTCGACTTCGGTGGCCTGCGCGGCGGCGTCGAGCCGGCACCGCTTCCGTCTCCGGACGTCTGGGACGGGATCTATCTTGGCGGCCACGGTGGCTGGTCGAGCGCGAGCTTCGGTTTCGGTGACGTCTTCCGCTCGTCGGTCGCCCAGGCCCTGCGCGCCACCGCGATCGAATCCACCCTCGGCGCCTCCGGCCTCCTGCATGCCCGTGACGTGCGCCGGGACGGGACGAGCTTCGGCGCCTTCGCGGGAGTGAACTACCAGTTCGACGAGACCGTGATCGGCGTCGAGCTCGACTACACCCATCTCGGCCTGAAAGGCCGCAGCAGCGACGAGATCGGCCGTGAGATCGTCGATAGCGGGGGCTCTCTCAGAGGGGCTTACCTCGCCGGCGACGCGACGACGCAGATCAAGGACTACGCCACCATCCGGGCTCGCGTCGGCTACACCGTCGCCGGCTTCATGCCCTTCGTGACCGGTGGCTTCGCGATCGGCCGGGCCCAGATCGCCGAGACGGTGGCGGTGCGCGGCTACGAGTACGACCAGGCGACCTACCGCAGCAACCAAGCCCTCGCCGACCCGTCGCAGCGGGTCTACGTCCACAATTCCGGCTACAAGACCTTCCTGCAGAACGATCCCGGCAACAGCGTGCTCGCCGCGCCGGACATCTTCACGCCCTCCAAGGAGAAGATCGTCGGCGGCATCGCGGCGGGAGCGGGCCTGGAATACGCCATCACGCCGAACCTGCTGCTGCGGGCGGAGTATCAATACGTCCTGTTCAACGACTTCGACGGCCACAAGCTGAACCTCAACACCGTGCGGGGCGGTGCGGCGGTGAAGTTCTAGAGCATTCTCCGACGTCGATGATATCGGTTCGTCGCAGAAGAGGCGGCACGATCAAAGACTTCGCACGGCGTCCGATTGCAACGCCATCGTGCACGACAGCGGGATCCAGCCGCACCTGACGGGCCGACGGCACTTCGTAAGTCTCTCCCGTTCCGGACCCGGACAGGTGAGGATCGCGAGCCATCCTCGACCCCACGACGCGTCGCTGGACGGCACTGGTGCAGTCGATGTTGCAATCCGATCGAACGCTGCCCGAGCATCCACGCGCAGATTCCAGACATCCGAGACGATCCGGCGCTTATTCGAAAACCTCACTCGCCTGCATGAGGATCGCTTCTGGAAGCGAAATTCCTAACAATTTGGCGGTTTGCATGTTTGCCGTTAGATTGATGATGTCGGGCGTCTGAACAGGCAATGCGTTGATTGTCTCACCTTGCAGGATGCGATGAATGTAATGTGCGGCCCGGGAGTATATGCTCACTTCATCTACGCCGTAGGAGATCAGGCCGCCACTGGCAGTGATATGGCGGTTGTAAGACATTGTCGGAACTTTGTGCTCTCGTGTCAGTGAATTAATCAGAAATCTATTATTCGTATTAAAACTGTCGTTCATCAGCACGATCCCACCCTGTCTCTGACGGACAGCCTTGATGGCAGCAGCGATATCCTTCTCATCGAAAACAGCGAGTGTGTCGGGCTCGATATCGAATTTGTGCGCCGCCAGCTTGAAGGGTTCGATATACGATTTCGAATAGGGTGCGGTTTTGGGATTATACATGATGGCAATATAGGACATGCCCGGCACAACGTCTTTCAGGATCTCGACCCATTTCGCGCACAGAGTCGGGTCTGTGTTGACGAAGCCCGTCGCGTTCCTGTCAGGGCGTGCGAAATGTGTCACGAATCCGCTTCCAACGGGATCCGATACGCTGACGAACACGACCGGGATGTCCTTGGTTTCCGCGAGGATAGCTGCTGTGGCCGGTGTGGTCGCGGATAAGATGACGTCAGGGCGCCGTCCGACCGTCTCCCTCGCGTGGATTTTCATGAGGTCCATATTTCCCGACGCGGATTTGAGAAATATGTCCGTGTTGCTCCGGCTGTGATTACCCAAGCTGAACAGCGTATTCGTGAAAGCGTCGATTCGCGGCTGGATCTCGGCATCGTTGGGGGCGTAGGCCGTGATGACCCCGATTTGCCAAGTTCCCGGCCTAGATCGGCTCTCGGCCGTCGTCGAGCGCAGGAATAGGAATGTCCCCAGGAGGGATATGCATTCGCGCCTTCGCACGGCACCGCTCCCTGTCGAAGGGCTGGGCTAAAGCAAACAACAATCCTATACTAGAAATAAAATCATATCAATCATGGGCTGACAAAGCATGGCTGCTCGGTGCCTGGCTGAGATGAGTGTGCGCAATGGGCGGCTAATCGTGGCATCGTCGTCCATGCTCGAAAGCCGAGAAGCTTGTCACCCTTGATAGAAACCGACGCGAAGCCGAGCCTGTACGGGTATGAGGCGTTGCGCGAGCGGGCGAAGCGCCCGCCCTGCGGCTCGGGGGCGCGGTCTGGACAGTCGGCGCTGCCACGGCCCGACGGCCTCGACTTCGGACTTGCGGGCGCGCCTCGGCCGCGCCACCCTGACCGGCCGCCCGGAAAGAGGCGGAGCAGGGGAGGAGGATCAGGATGCAACGTCTGGCCGGCAAGGTCGCCCTGGTCACGGGCGGCGCGCGGGGAATCGGGCTCGCGATCGCGCGGCGCTTCGCCCGCGAGGGCGCAGCGGCGGTGATCCTCGCCGATATCGATGGGGGAGAAGCCGAGCGGGTGGCGACGGAGAACCCCGCCTTCCATTCCTGCGCCCTCGACGTCACGAAGGACGAGGACTGGATCCGGGCCGTCGACCGCACGGTGGCCCGCCACGGCGGCCTCGACGTGCTGGTCAACAATGCGGGGATCGCGGTGGTCGGCACGATCGAGTCCGTCACCCTGGAGGACTGGCACCGCGTCCAGGCGATCAACGTCGACGGCACCTTCCTTGGCTGCCGCCACGCGGTGCGGGCGATGAAGCCGCCGGCCGGCCGCGGCGGATCGATCATCAACCTCTCCTCGGTCTCCGGCATCGTCGGCGGGCACAACCTCGCGGCCTACAACGCCTCGAAGGGGGCGGTGCGGCTCCTCACCAAGTCGGTCGCGCTGCACTGCGCGCGGCAGGCCTACGGGGTACGCTGCAACTCGATCCATCCCGGTTTCACCGAGACCGACATGCTGCGCGATCTGGCCAGCGGCAGCCGCTACACCCCGGAAGCCTTGTCCGAGCGCCTGCGCGCCTCGGTGCCCCTCGGCCGCAACGCCGCTGCCGAGGAGATCGCGGGGCTGGCCGCCTACCTCGCCTCGGACGAGGCCGGCTTCGTCACCGGGGCCGAGATGGTGATCGACGGTGGCGTCACGGCGCAATAGGCGTCCCTCACGAAACTCCCGATCACCGGCATCGTGCGCGCCGGCAGTGTCGGCGCAGCGGGAGTGTCGTGAGGCGCACTGATCGCCGCTGCCCAAAAAGTCGGACCGCAACGGCAGGCCGGCCCCTCTACAGGCCGGCGATTCGCCGCTATTTGTATGCGCTGCAGCAAAGTTGACCGGAGACCTGACCGATGTCCGCCCAGGCCGCCCCCGCCCCGACCGATCTCGTCACCCTCGCGCAGGAGGCGGGCCTCGCTGCGAAGGCGCTCGCCGCGGATGCCGCCCGGCGCGTGCGCGCCGGCCTTCTGGGAGCCGACGGGCGGCTCTCGCCCGAGCGCCTCGAGGCCGAGCAGCACGCCGCCCACGGCCTCGCCTGGCTCTCGACCTATGCCGAGGCGATCACCCAGCTCGGCGCTTACGCCGCCCACCTCGCCGGCCAGGGCCGCCTCGGCGAGACCGAGACGCTGCTCGTGCGCATTGGCCTCGGCGAGTACCTGGAGCAGCTCTTCGGTGGCATCCCGATGAGCCAGGGCGAGATGGTGCGCCCGACCTCGTCCCTCGGCCTGAAGGCCCAGGAGGTGGCGCGCCACCGCTCGGAGGCGGTCGAGACCCTGATCGCGGAGGGCAACACCGCCGGGAACCGCGCCGCCTTGGTGCGGCTGATCCGCGAGGGCCAGGGCAGCGCCACGGTGGGCGAGACCGGCCTCGATGAGGACATGGAGGCGATCCGCGCCGAGATGCGCCGCTTCGGCCAGGCCGAGGTCGCGCCCCACGCCCATGAGTGGCACCAGAAGAACGCCTACATCCCTCTTGAGATCATCGCCCAGATGGCCGAGCTCGGCGTGTTCGGGCTGACCATCCCGGAAGAGTATGGCGGGATGGGCCTGCCGAAGATCTCGATGTGCGTGGTCTCGGAGGAGTTGTCGCGGGCCTATATCGGCGTCGGCTCCCTCGGCACCCGCTCGGAGATTGCCGCCGAACTGATCTTGGGGGGCGGCACCGAGGAGCAGAAGAGCCGCTTCCTGCCGAAGATCGCCTCCGGCGACATCCTGCCGACCGCCGTCTTCACCGAGCCGAATACCGGCTCGGACCTAGCGTCGCTGCGCACCAAGGCGGTGAAGGAGGGCGATACCTGGCGGATCAGCGGCAACAAGACCTGGATCACTCACCCGGTCCGCGCCGACCTGATGACCGTGCTGGTGCGCACCAAGCCCGAGGAGCCGGGCCACAAGGGTCTGTCGCTGCTGCTCGGCGAGAAGCCCCGCGGCACCGACGAGGATCCGTTCCCGGTCGAGGGCCTGTCGGGCGGCGAGATCGAGGTGCTCGGCTATCGCGGCATGAAGGAGTACGAGCTCGCCTTCGACGGATTCAAGGTGCCGGACGCGAATCTCCTCGGCGGCGTCGAGGGCAAGGGCTTCGCCCAGCTGATGCAGACCTTCGAATCGGCCCGCATCCAGACCGCGGCCCGCGCCGTCGGCGTCGCCCAATCGGCCCTCGATGTCGGCCTGCGCTACGCCGAGGAGCGGGTGCAGTTCGGCAAGCCCCTGGTCTCCTTCCCGCGGGTCGCCGACAAGCTCGCCATGATGGCGGTGGAGATCAATATCGCCCGCCAGCTCACCTACTTCGCCGCGCACCAGAAGGACGAGGGCAAGCGCTGCGACCTGGAGGCCGGCATGGCGAAGCTGCTGGCCGCCCGCGTCGCCTGGGCCGCGGCCGACAACGCCCTGCAGATCCACGGCGGCAACGGCTTCGCACTGGAATATCCGGTGAGCCGCCTGCTCTGCGACGCCCGCATCCTCTCGATTTTCGAGGGTGCGGCGGAGATCCAGGCCCAGGTCATCGCCCGACGGCTGCTCGAGGTGCAGTAGACGCCAGGTGCTGTCGGGGCCAAGACATGAGGAGCGCCGCGCGGATTGACCCCCGCGCCGCTCCTCTTTCTGCTCGTCGTTCAGGCTACTTCGTGATCTTCACCGAGACCGGGTCGCTCGACGGGAAGGTCTCCTCGAGCCCCTCGTCGAGGCGCTCGTTGAGCTTGCCCTGCTGGTTCTCGGGCCGCGCCTTGTCCTCCGGCGAGGCGCTGTCGCGGCGGAAGCCGGGCTGGTCCTGATTCGGGGTTTGGGTGTCGCTCATCGGGGCTTCCTCGTTCGGTGGCGGTCTGCCCGGCTAACGCGCGGGGCCAGGGCCTGTTGCGTCCGCGGCGCGTTTAACGGGACGGTGGCGCCTCGCCGGCTAGGGTCGCGGCGTGAGAGGGCCCGTCCCATGCATGTCGGCATCCTGACGAATTTCGCGACGCCGAAAGGCGGCGCCGAGAAGGTCGCGATCGAATCCGCGCGCGGCCTCGCCGAGGCTGGAATCGCCGTCACCCTGATTCACGGGGTCGACGGGCCCGCCGACCCGATGCTCGACCATCCCGACATCCGCCGGATCGGCCTCGGCCTCACCGACGTGTGGGAGCGGCCGGCCTGGCGCGGCGCGGTCGAGGGGATCTGGAACCGGGAGGCGGCGCGGCGCCTCGATGCTGCGCTCGCGGCCCTGCCGGCGCGGCCCGACGTCCTGCACCTGCACCAATGGACCCGCTCGCTCTCGCCTGCCGTCTTCTCCGTGCTGGCGCGCAGCGGCTCAGCCGTGGCCGTGACCCTGCACGACTACTTCCTCGCCTGCCCGAACGGCGTGTATTACCGGTTCGACCGGGCCGAGCCCTGCGCGTTGCGGCCGCTCTCGGCCGGCTGCCTCGCGGCGTCCTGCGATCCGCAATCGCGGGCGCACAAGGCGGTGCGGCTGGCCCGCTCCGTCGTGCAATCGGCCGCGATCGCCCGGGGCTTCTCCCGCCGCCCGCTCGACCTCGTCCACGTCTCCGATGGCAGCCGGGCGCGGCTCGAACCGCTGCTTGGAAGCCGGCGCTTCCGCCATCACCGGATCGACAACCCGGTGCGGGTCGACCGCGCCGCCCCGGCCGATCCGGCCTCCGGCGACGCGCTCGCCTTCGTCGGCCGCTTCACCCGCGAGAAGGGCGCCGACCTCGTGGCGCAGGCGGCCCATCAAGCAGGTCTGCCGTCCCTGTTCGTCGGCGACGGCCCGCTCGCGGCGGAGTTGCGCACCGTGCCGGGAACCGAGGTGGTCGGCTGGCGCGCGCCGGCGGAGGTCGAGGCACTGCTGCGCCGCCGGGCCCGCGCCGTGGTGGCGCCGGCGCGCTGGCTCGAGACCGGCCCGCTGACGATCTACGAAGCCCTGGCCGCCGGCATCCCGGCCATCGCGTCCGACCGGGCCGGCGCCGGGGAGAAGATCCGCGAGGCCGAGACCGGCTTCGTCGCCGCGCCCGAGGTCGCAGCGCTCGCCGAGGTCTTCGGCCGGTTGAAGGACGATGCCCTGGTGCGCCGTCTCGGCCAGGCGGCCCACGGGCGCTACTGGGCCGCTCCGATGACCCTCGACGTCCATGCGAGCGCGCTCCGCGACCTCTATGCCGGGATGACCGGTGCGGCCGAGGCGCCATCTTTTCAGCGCAGTGCTGTCATGTGAGAGAGCATCCAGACCGCGAACCCGATTTTCCGGAGCCGAATGCCGATGCGCCGACCGACGACCTCCCTGCTGCTCGCCGCGCTCCTCCTCGGGGTCGCCCAATCGGCGGCCGCGCAGGCCGAGTCGGTGCCGCCTTTCCGCGCCCTGCAGGACAACCGGGCCGTGCCCGAATCCAAGGCGCAGGTGCAGCTCTCCTTCGCGCCGCTGGTCAAGCGCGCGGCGCCCTCCGTGGTCAACGTCTACGGCACCCATGTCGAGAAGCGCGCCGCCAATCGCGGCGCGATGGACGAGTTCCTGCGCCGCTTCTTCGGCGATGCCGGCCCGAACCTGCCGCAGGAGCGCGCGCAGCGCTCCCTCGGCTCGGGCGTGATCGTCGACGCCTCGGGGCTGATCGTCACCAACAACCACGTCATCGAGAACATGAACGAGGTGAAGGTCGCGCTGAACGACCGGCGCGAGTTCGAGGCGCAGATCCTGCTCCGCGATCCCCGCACCGACCTCGCCATCCTGAAGATCAAGAGCCCGAGCGGCGGCCTCACGCCGATGGAGATCGGCGATTCCGAGCACCTGCAGGTCGGCGACTTCGTGATCGCCATCGGCAACCCGTTCGGCGTCGGCCAGACGGTGACGCAGGGCATCGTCTCGGCGCTCGCCCGCACCCAGGTCGGCTCGGCTGACTACCAGTTCTTCATCCAGACCGACGCGGCGATCAACCCGGGCAATTCGGGTGGCGCGCTCGTCGACCTCAGCGGCGGCCTCGTCGGGATCAACACCGCGATCTACTCGCAATCCGGCGGCAGCCACGGCATCGGCTTTGCCATCCCCGCCAGCATGGTCAAGGCGGTGGTGGAGACCGCCAAGGGCGGCGCCCGCACGGTGCGCCGGCCCTGGCTCGGCGCGCGCCTGCAGCACGTGACCCCGGACATCGCCGACAGCGTCGGCCTCGACCACCCGACCGGGGTGCTGGTGGCCTCGATGCAGCCGAAGAGCCCGGCCGAGGAGGCGGGCCTGAAGCGCGGCGACGTGATCCTGGCGGTGGACGGCCAGTCCGTCGACGACCCGGAGGCCTTCGGCTACCGCTTCGCGCTCAAGGGCATCAAGGGCGAGACCAAGCTCACGGTCCTGCGCGGCGCCACCCGCACGACGGTGCCGGTGCGCCTCGGCCCCGCGCCGGAGACCCGCCCGCGCGACACCCTGAAGGTGAAGACCCGCTCGCCCTTCCTCGGCGCCACCGCGGTCAACCTGTCGCCGGCGGTGGCCGAGGACCTTCAGCTCGACCTGCCGGCGCAGGCGCAGGGCGACGGCGTCATCATCGCCGAGGTCGAGAGCGGCACCCTCGCCAACCGGGCCGGCCTCCAGAAGGGCGACCTCGTGCTGGCGGTGAACGGCGCCCCGGTGACCTCGACCAAGGACCTGGAGCGCATGACCCGCAGTCCCGCCTCGATGTGGGAGGTGACGATCAGCCGGGGCGGGCAGCAGTTGACGTCGGTGTTCGGGGGATAGGGCGCTGACCTGTCCCCGTTTCCGACACTCCCCGTTCCGGGCCCGGAACGGGGGAGGGGATTTTCAGGGGGTGTCGGCCTCTACGACCGCACTTCCCGCTTCGCCACGAAGTTGATCTCGTCCACCAGCACGTCCTTGACGACGTCGCCGCCCAGGCGCTCGTTGACCTTCGACCGCACCTCGGCCAGCCGCTTGGTGATGTCGTATTTCGCCAGGCGGCGGAAATCGAGGGCCGTGTCGCCGTAGATCTGGCGGAAAGCCTCATCGACCACGAAGGCGTTGGGCGGCACCGGCAGGGTGTGCATCAGCTTGGCGTCGGCGGTGAAGACCAGCACGGCGATGACGTAGCCCTGCACCTTCCCGTCGGCGATCATCGGGATGTTGATCGGCGCGAGCTTCTGGTACTGCAAGCCTTCCAGGTAGGGCTCGGTCTTCTTGGAGAAGATGCCGCCGCCGAAGGTCACTGCGCCGTAGCACGACGCGATGGTGACGGCGCAGATCCACAGGCCGGTGATCAGGATCTTCATGACCGGAGGTTCGCCCGCGCCGAGTAGGTGCCGTCGGATTCCGCAGCCAGGGCGACCTGCGCCAGGGTGTCGTCGATCTCCTCCAGCGCGCGCAGGTGCAGGGCGACGACCTGCTGGTTGCGGGCGAGCTTGTCGCGCAGACGCGCGAGGTGGATCGCCACGGTGGTGTCGAGCGCCGCGACGTCGAGGCCGCGGGTGAGGCGGGTGAGTTCGAGGAGCCCCTGGCTCTTGCGGCGGTTGAGGCCGTCGAGGTCGACCGCTCGTCGCGCCTCCAGCGCCTCGGTCTCCTCCTCGACGACAGCTTCGAGCCGCTTGATGCAGGCGAGCAGCATGGCCGTCACACCTTGGCCGCGGGATTGGCGGCGTCCGCAGGCGCGGCGGGGGCGGCCGGGTGGGCGGCGTTCAGCATCTTGGCGATGCCGATGCCGCCGGCCTTGGCGATCTGGGTGCCGATCTGCTCGGCCAGCATCGACTTCCAGATGCCGCCGGCATTGCCCTTGCCGTACACGGTCTCGGACTTCTCCGGCATCATCGCCTCGACGAATTGCTGCAGCACCAGCCCCTCGAACTTCTTGTAGGGGTCGCTGCCGGCGCCGGTCAGCGCGGTCTGGTTCTGCAGGTTCATGAGGGCGCCGCGGGCATCGAGCGGCATGTGGGTCGACAGCCCGACGTCGCGCGCCGCATCGGCGAAGGCGGTGGCGCCGGCGCTGCCCGGCTGCGACAGCTTGGCGGCGGCCTCCTGATAACGCGACGGATCGGCGGCCCGGGCCACGTCGAGCACGATGTCGGAGGGCGGGGAGATGCTCATCAGCGGGCGGGTCCGGATCTTTTGGTAAACGGGGTCTTAGCGGGTCTGGCTTACGGGAGGCTTGCGTCGGGACGGGCCGGGAGTCTTGCCGCCAGGCCGTCGAGACGGTCGAGGTCGTCGCGCTTGTCCGCGTCGCGGCGGTGATCGTCGGCCCGGCGCTCGGCCAAGGCCTCGGCGCGCTTCTGGGCGAGGCCTCGTTCGCGCACCGCCGCGGCTTGCGCGGCGGCCTCCGCCTCGACCGCGGTGGCTTCCGCCGCGAGCCCGCGCAGGCGCTTCGCCGTAGCCTCGAGCAGCATCGGGCCGTGATCGGAGGAGGCCAATGCCGCGAGGAGCCGGGCCCGGTCGGCCTCGATCGCCGCGGCGCGCTCTCGCGTCGCCACCAGCTCGATCTCCGCCGCGCGGCGCATCTGCTCCTGCACGGTGACGAGGCGCCTCGCGCGCTTCAGCCGGTCGCCGGTGCTGGCCATCAGCCGCGCTGCAGCCAGGACGCGTAGCCGAGGAGGAACTGCGTCATGAACTCGCCCGCGAGATAGTAGAGCATCAGGAGGCCGCCGAACATCACGAACGGCGTGGCGACGAAGTAGACGGGAATCGTCGGCGTGAGCTTGTTGACGAAGCCCGCCGCCAGGTTGACCAGGATCGCGTAGATGATGAACGGCGCGGTGATGCGCAGGCCCAGCATGAAGGCGCTCGCGACCTGGTCGACGATCCGGGTCAGCATGACCTGGCTGCCGACGCCCTCGCCGGGCGGGATGCGGGCATAGGATTCGACGAGGCCGCGAAACAGCTCCCAGTGCAGGTCGGCGGCGAAGAGGAGCGCCGTCGCGGTGAGCAGGATCAGTCCTTCCACCGCCGGCACCGGGTCGGTGCCCTCGACCGGCGAGCCCGGCATGCCGCCGAAGCCCACCATGGTCGAGGTCGCGTTCATCACCGTCTCCAGCACCAGGATGAAGACCCGGCCGAGGAAGCCGATCATCAGACCGGTCAGGGTCTCGCTGACGATCCAGGCCAGCGTCTGGGTCGGGACCTGACCGGCGAGACGCGGCTCGAATTGCGGCACGATCAGGGGCGCGATGGCGAGGGAGACGGCCCCGGCGATCAGGAGGCGCACCTGCTGCGGCACCCGGGGGCTGGAGAAGCCCGGCACCACCAGGAGGCAGCCGCCGACCCGGCAGAAGATCAGGAAGACGGCGAGGAAGCTGTCCGGCCCGATTCCCGTCACGAGACGGTGCCCAGCGACTTGATCTCGACGCCGCGGGCGATCTCAAGGTGCGAGAGCACCGGCAGGGTCGGGAAGATCCGCTCGATGATCATCCGCACGTAGGGCCGGGCGTCCGGGGCGGTGACGAGGGCGAAGCCGTGCACCTCCCGCATCCGGGCGCGGATCGCCTCCGAGGCCTCGGTGCCGAACTGCTCGACGAGGCGCGGGTCGATGTCGAACTCCACCACCTCGCCCTTGGCGTCGCGCTTCAGGCTCTGGTGGAACGACAGGTCCCAGCTCGCGCCGAGGCGCAGCACGTTGAGCACGCCGTTCTCGGCGAGGTCGCCACAGATCTGCTGCGCCATGCGCATCCGCACGTGCTCGGCGATCTGCTCGGCCCGGCGCGCATGCGGCGTGATCTCCGCCACCGCCTCCAGGATCAGGTGCAGGTTGCGGATCGAGACCCGCTCGGCGAGCAGCAGCTTGAGCACCGCCTGCAGGCCGGAGTAGGAAATCTGCGACGGGCAGATCTCGTCGAGCAGGCGCTTGTACTCGGGATCGAGCCGGTCGAGCAGGCCGCGCATGTCCTTGTAGGAGAGGAATTGCGGCAGGTTGTTGCGGATCACCTCGGAGAGGTGGGTGAGCAGCACCGAGGCGCCGTCGATCGGCTCGAAGCCGCCGCGGCGGACCTCGCCGGCATAGGCATCCATCACCCACAGCGCCTTCAGGCCGAAGGCGGGCTCGCGCACCTCGTCGCTCGGCACGTCGGGCTTCGGGCCGTCGCCGACCACAACCAGCATCTCCCCGGGGCGGATCTCCTGGGCGGCCGCCACGGTGCCGTGGATCAGGATCTGGTAGCTCTTCGGCGGCAGCGCGAGGTTGTCCGAGACCTTGATGTCCGGCACCACGAAGCCGTACTGGCGGGCGAACTTGCGCCGCATCTTGGCGACGCGGTGGCCGAGCTCGGCCTGCGAGGCCTGGATCTGCGAGGCGGCCTGGCGGCCGAGGCAGAGTTCGATCTCCGGGGTCTTGAGCGACTCCTTGACCGAATCCTTCTCCTTCGTCTCGGCCTGCTTCACGGCGTCCTCGGCCTTGGCCTTGGCGTCGGCCGCCGCCGCCTGGGCCTGGAGGCGGCGCGGGATGGTGCGGGCGACGAAGAACAGGAGGCCGCTCAGGGCCACGAAGGGCAGGAAGGGCAGGCCCGGCACCAGGGCGAACACGCCCATCAGGGCGGCGGCCACCAGCAGCGCCCGGGGATAGGCGCCGAGCTGGCCGATCACCGCCTGCTCCGCGGTGCCCCGCGTGCCGCCCTTCGAGACGAGGAGGCCGGCGGCCAGCGAGACGATCAGGGCCGGGATCTGCGAGACCAGGCCATCGCCGACCGAGAGCTTGGTGAAGATGTCGGCGGCGGCGCCGAGCGGCATGCCGTGCCGCGTCGTGCCGATGATGATGCCGCCGAAGACGTTGACCGCGATGGTGATGAGCGAGGCCACCGCCTCGCCGCGCACGAATTTCGAGGCGCCGTCCATCGAGCCGAAGAACGCGCTCTCCTCCTCGAGTTCCCGGCGGCGGCGCTGCGCTTCCTTGTCGTCGATCAGCCCGGCATTGAGATCGGCGTCGATCGCCATCTGCTTGCCGGGGATCGCGTCGAGGGTGAAGCGGGCGCCGACCTCGGCGATGCGGGTCGCGCCCTTGGTGATGACCAGGAAGTTGACGGTGATCAGGATCAGGAACACCACGATCCCGATCACGAAGTCGCCGCTCATCACGAACTGCGAGAAGCCCTGGATGACGTGGCCGGCGGCGTCCACGCCCTTCTGGCCGTTGGCCAGGATCAGCCGCGTCGTCGCGATGCCGAGGGCCAGGCGCAGAAGCGTGGCGATCAGCAGCACGGTCGGGAAGGACGAGAATTCGAGCGGCTTCTGGATCCAGAGCGCCACCATCAGGATCAGCACCGACAGGGCGATCGAGAAGGCGAGCCCGATATCGATGAGCACCGCCGGCACCGGCAGGAACAGCACCGCCAGGATCGCCACGATGCCGGCCGCGAAGCCGAAATCCCGCCGCGACTTGCGCTCGACTGCCAGCGCCGCGCCCACCGCCATGACCCCACCACCCTCCGCGAAGGATTTTTCGGGGAAGGGTGTGCCACGGCTAGCTTGCGCGGGGGTTGGGGACGGAGGCCTCGGCCGGCACCACCGGCCCATCGGGGTGCGTCCGGTCAGCCCGGCGGATGATCCTCCGAAGGAGACGATTCCTGCATCGTCGTTCCGGGGCCACGACGCGGAGCCCGCGATGACTTGGCGGGTTTCAACCTCGTCGGAGCCAACCGAGGAATTCTAGAACCCCGTCGCGATCCGCCCGTACGCCGCCTCCGCGAAGGCGTGGATCTGCGAGCCGACGAAGGTGCCGGTGACGAGGAGGACGAGCAGGATCACCACGATCTTCGGCACGAAGGTCAGGGTGACCTCCTGGATCTGGGTGAGCGCCTGCAAGAGTGCCACCGCGATGCCGACCAGCATCGCGGCGCCGACCGCGGGGCCCGCGGCGACGATCACCGTCCAGATCGCCGCGCGGACGAGTTCGAGGGCGTCGACCTCGTTCATGGGGACCTCATGGGGAACGCATGGGGGCTCTGGAACGCCGCCCTACTGTATCACGACGCCGGAGGTCAGCAGCACCTCCTGGCCGCTGGTCAGCCGCGCGAGGGCCCCGTCGCTCGTCACCCGCACGGACTGGACGGTTCCGGTCAGGGTGCCGTCGGCCGAGGTCAGGGTGCGGCCGATCACCGTGTCGGCCTGGTCGAGGAAGCTCGAAGAGAGCAGCGAATCGAGCTTCTGGTTGGTCTTCGTCGCCTGCTCGACCTGCGAGAAGGTGGCGAGCTGGCCGACATACTCGGTCGAGTCCATCGGCTTCGTCGGGTCCTGGTTCTTGAGCTGCGCCATCAGCAGCGTCAGGAAGGTGTCCGAGTTCAGCTTGGCGGCGAAGGAGCTGCCGGCCTTGGCGGCGGCCGCGGTCGCGGCGGTCCCGGTGGTCGCGGTGGCGCTGGCGGTGCTGTCGACGGTCATTCAGGCCTCCGGGTCTCGGGCGGGCAGGGCGGTGGCAGCGGGCCGGCGGCCCGCGGCCGGGGGCCGCACGGCCGCGCGCTCGCGGGGCCGGTCGGGGCCGCGGGGGCGGCGGGCCAGTGCGCTCAGGCTCGGGCTCGGGCCCCGCGCGGGGGGCGCTTCCCCGGCCTTCATCAGGGCGGCCTCGAGGGGGTAGAGCCCGCGGATCAGCTTCAGGGCCTCGAACAGGCGGCCGTTCTCGACCAGGGCATGGGAGGCTGAGAGCCCCTCGTGCAGGGCCGCCTCGCCGCTCGCCGCCAAAAGGCCGTCGCGGATGCCGTCGTAGAGCGCCCGCGCCGCCGCGGACTGGCCGGGATCGATCAGCATGGTCTGGGCGGCGAAGTAGAGCTGGCGGAGCGGCGTCGTCGCGTCCTCGGCCTGCAGCACGTGGCTCTCGAGCAGGAAGGTCGCGTCGTTCATGAGCTCGATCGCCACCTTGCGGTCGACCCGCAGCACGGCGCCGTTGATGTAGATCCGCTCCCCGGCGCGCAGCGACAGGCGCATGGCGCGGCTCACCGCAGCCCGTCGCGGATCGAGGTGTTCACCTCGATCAGCGCGGCGAGGCTGCGCTCGGGCGAGCGCAGAACGGCGCCCGCCTCCTGCATGGTCCAGGCGCCGATCGACACGAGGTCGTCGCGCAGGGCGGGGGGCAGGGCGTTCTCGGGCGCCAGCAGGTCGGCGATCAGGACGTTCCACAGATCCTGCACGAAGCCGACCGCGGCGGTCCGCTCCGGCCCGCCGAGGCCGCGGGCCTCGACGTCGCGCAGGAGGGTGATCGCCCGGTCGAAGGCGGCGCGCTCGCGCTCGCGGCCGACCTCCGGGGCGTCCTCCAGGATCTCGGAATAGGAAAAGCGATACATCGGGCCGATGCCTCGTCGGTCTGGTGTCTGCGCGTGTGGACGGGTCGCGCGGCTTGGCGGCCATCGCGCGGCCCGGGGGGCGGGCGCTACGCGACGTATTTCAGGAGCGACAGCTCCTGGAGCTGCGCGGTCAGCGAGTAGGACATCTGAAGCTGGGTTTTCGCGGCGGCGAGCCGGGCCTGGGCCTCGGTCGGATCGACGCTCTCGAGGCGGGCGATCTCCTTCTTGATGAGGTCTCCTTGGGCGTCGAGCCGGGTATTGGCATCGGCGATCCGCGTCTGGCTGCGGCCGAGGTCGGCCTGGAGCGAGACCAGCCCGGCGCTGGCCTTGCTGAGGAGGCCCATCGCCCGCTCGGACACGACCGCCTGGGCATCGGCCGACAGGCCGGCGAGTCCGAGGCTCGAGACGATCCCCGCCTGGGCGAGCTGGCGGAAGGCCGTCTCGTTGGCGGTGACCGAGGTGGTGACGGTCTCGCCGAGCGCGATACGGCTGGTCACGGCAGTGCTCGAGGCCTGCGACCAGGTGGTGCCCCAGTTCGGATCGGCGAACTGAGCCGCGATCGTGCTCTCGAGGAAGGTCCTCACCTGCGCCGCCGTCAGGGTGGCGGCCCTGGGGTCGCCCGGCGCGAAGCCGAAGGCAGTCTGGAACGCCGTGGCCGCCGTGGCCCTGGCATCCGCCACGGCCCCGTCCTTGATCGGGGCGACGCTCGTCCTGGTGCCGGAAAACAGCGCTTGCCCGCTCGCGGAAGAGTTGAGGAGGTTCGTCAGCGACGCCAGGCTGTCGTCGGCCGAGGCCGCCATCGCGGCCAGGCGCTTGTCCGCGCTCACTCCGGTCAGGGTCGCGAGCTGCGCGTCGGTGGATTTCTGCAGCTGCTGCAGGACGCCCTGGCTGGCGCCGAGGCGCAGCGCGGTGAGGCCGTTGCCGTCCTTGAGGGCGGCGATCTCCGCCGTGCTCTGGCGCAGGGAGAGGCTGCGGCCCACCTGGGCCCCGAGGGCGTGGCCGACATCCGCGTAGCGCCCGCCGGCGATCTCCTGGGTCGCGTTCGCGATCTCGGCCTGGAGCCGGCTCGACGCACTGCGCGGGGTGTTCCACAGGCTGAGGCTGGAGATGTAGCTCGTGGTCATCATGGCTGGCAGGGCTCTGTCTTACGGGGGATTGCCGGGACGCCTCACCGGATCGCGGTCAGGAGGGTCTTCAGCAGGTCGTCCACCATGGTCAGGATCTTGGCCGAGGCCGTGTAGGAGCGCTCGAGCTGCAGCATCAGGGCGGTCTCGTCGTCGCCGTTGACGCCGACGGCGTTCGACAGGGCGTCGGTGGCCCGGCTGAGCAGCGTCTTCTGGTAATCGGCGTCGTCCGAAGCGGTCTTGCGGGCCCCTTCGAGCCAGCCGGCGGAATCCGCCGCGAAGCCCGCGAGCGTCGCGGTCTCGTTCAGCGGCGGGCCCGGGGTGAAGCTGCGCGCCGTCGCGAGCCCGGCGATCAATCCGCGCAGGCGCCCGGCATAGGCCGCGTCGCCACCCGGATTCGCCCGGTAGGGACCGCCGTTCATGCCGCCGTCGCGCAAGACGGTGACGGTACCGCCCGCCTGGGGGTCGGCTGCCGCGTTCAGCGCGATGCGGCCGGCGAGCCCGGTGACCGAGGCCGGCATGGCATTGCCGGTCTCCGCCGTGAACAGGCCGGCCTTCGGCCCGGCATAGGCCGGATCGCTGGTGCTGCGGGTATCGGCTTCCTGGAACGTCTCGATCAGGGCGCCGGCGATCGCGTCGAGCTGCTTCTCGTAGGTGACCGCACTCTCGTCGCGCAAGGCGGCGAGGCCGGCGAGCCGCCCGCTCTCGAGGCGCATCGGGGAGGTGGCCCCTGTGACCGGCACGCCGTCGACCGTCACGGCCGCGCCCACGGTTCCCGCCGAGAAGGCCGCTGTCGGGGTGAAGCTCACCGTCCGGGCGCCCCGATCGAACAGCGGCACGCCGCTGTCGGTATAGATCGCCATGTCGCCGCCCGGACGGTCGGAGACGGAGATGCCGATCTCCTGCGAGAGCTGCGACAGGATGCGGTCGCGATCGTCGAGGCTGTCGCTGACGTCCTGACCGCTCGCCGTGCCGCGCATCACCGCCCGGTTGGCCTGGTCGAACTGCCCGAGCAGGTCGTTGATCCGTGCGACCGAATCCGCCATGCCCTGGTCGGCCTGGGCGCGGGCGTCGTGCACGGCCGCCGCCGCTGTGTTGAGGCTGGCGGCGAGGTCGCGGGCGCTCTCGACCGCCGCCCGGGCAAGGCTGGCATCGTCCGGACGGTTGGCGGCGGCCTGGAGCGCCGCGTTGAGGGCGCCGAGCCGCGCGGCCGGCGAGCCCGCGTCGCTGGTGTCGCCCACCGTCCGCGACAGGGCGGTGAGGCCGTCGAGCAGGGCCTGTCCCTCGGCGGCGGCCGAGCCCGCCGAGAGCTTGCGCGCGAACAGGGCCCCGTCGCTCGCGCGGGTCACCACGACCGTGGTCCCGCCCGTGCCGCTCACCAGGCTGACGACCTTGCGCGAATAGCCGGGGTCGTTCGCCCCCGCGGTGTTGCGGGCGGAGGCGGCGATCTGGCTCGACGTCGCCAGGAGCGCCGAGCGTGCCGAATTGAGCGCGAGCGAGAGGCCCATCTGTCAGCTCCCGGTGACGGCGCCTGCCGTTACCGCTTCAGGTTCATCAGGGTGTCGAGCATCTCGTTGCCGGTCGTGAACACCTTGGAATTGGCGGTGTAGACCGACTGCGACTCGATCATCGCCGTGAGTTCGGTGCTCACGTCGACGTTCGACTGCTCGAGGGCGCCGGATTTGATCGCGCCGCGGCCGTTCTGGCCGGCGAAGCCGACCTGGATGTCGCCGGAATCGACGCTCACCCGGTAGACGTTGCCGGAGCGCGGCTCGAGATTGTCCGGGCTCTTCACGGTGGCGAGCGGCACCTTGAAGGCGGCCAGGCGGGAGCCATCGTCGAAGGTGGCGTAGACGGTGCCGTCGCTGCCGAATTCCGAGCCGGTCACCGCCGCTGGCGGCTTGCCGTCGGCCTTGCCCTCGACGCCGTAATCGCCGGCGAGCTGGTTCAGGCCCGAGAAGTCGAGGGTGATGGTCTCGCCGGCGCCGGCCGGGGCGGTGTTCAGGGTGATGAACTTGTCGGTGCCGGCGGCCGGGGTGCCGGCGAGCCTGCCTTGCGCGTCGAAGCCGAGCGTGGCGGTGGCGAGGGACGCGCCGGCCGGCAGGGTCGGGTCGGTGCCGGTCGGGGTCGGGCTGGAGGCGGCGTTGTAGATCGAGGCGGTCCAGGTGCCGCCGGTATTCTTCGACAGGTAGACGTCGAGGGTCTGGGCCTTGCCGAGCTTGTCGTAGGTCACGAGCGAGTACTTCTTCGAGTACTCACCTGCGTTCGCGACGGTCCCCTCGAGCGGCAGCTTGCCCGACAGGCTGGCCTCGGTGGTCGGGGTCGCCCGGGTGCTGACCGACGCAAGGTTGATCGGCACCATGTCGGTGACGTCGTTGAGCGTCGGGTTGGGCTCGCCGTCGAGCAGGCTGTAGCCCATCAGGGTCATGTTGGCGGCGTTGGTGAAGTTGCCGGTGGTGCCGTCGACCTTGAAGTTGCCGGCCCGGGTCAGGTAGGGCGCGCCGGCCGGATCCTGGACCACGAAGAAGCCGTTTCCGTCGATGGCGAGGTCGGATTTCGAGGTCGTGGCATTCAGGGTGCCGCCCTCGGTCACCGCCCGGCGCACGGTCGTCTCGACCGAGCCCGAATTATAGGTGCCGCCCGCGGTCTCGGCGATCAGCAGCGAGGAGAACTCCGCCGAGCTGCGCTTGTAGCCCGTCGTACCGGAATTCTGGATGTTCTCCGCCACCGTCGAGATGCGGTTCGACTGGGCGTTCATGCCCGAGACACCGGTGCGGAGCACGCCGATGAGACTCATTGCGGGACCTCGTTCGTCAGGATGCTTTGAATGGGACGCAGGCGGGACGGGGCTTGCGGGGGCAAGGCTCGGGGCGGAATAGACCCGCCCAGGCTTGCGCGGAGCTTGGAGACCGAAGCCGGGGAAGGGACATGGGGCAGGGGCGGCCGGATCATCGCGCGTCAGCCCCGCAGGCTCTGGGCGAGCTCCAGGAACGCGTCCTGGCTCGGCGGCTGGCCCGGATCCTGGCGCAGGGCGTCGTAGATCCGCGGCACCAGGCCGATGGCCTGGTCGAGCTCGGCATCGGTCCCGGCCCGGTAGCCGCCCATCAGGCGCAGGTCCCGGGTCTCCTCGAAACGGGCCATCATCGCCCGGAGCTTGCGGATCAGGTCGCGCTGCTCGGGCGTCCAGACCTCGGTGGCGAGCCGCGAGATCGAGCCGAGGAGGTCGACCGCCGGGTAGCGCCCCTGCTCGGCGATGGCGCGGTCGAGGACGACGTGGCCGTCGAGGGTGCCGCGGATGCTGTCGGCGACCGGGTCGTTGTGGTCGTCCCCGTCGACCAGCACCGAGAACACGCCCGTGATGGTCCCGCGCCCCTCGAGGCCCGGGCCCGCCCGCTCCAGCAGGCGCGGCAGGTCGGAGAAGACGCTCGGCGGGTAGCCGCGGGCCACCGCCGGCTCGCCGGCCGCGAGCGCCACGTCGCGGGCGGCATGGGCGTAGCGGGTCACCGAATCGACGATCAGGAGCACCGATTCGCCGCGGTCGCGAAACGCCTCGGCCACCGCGAGGGCGACCTTGGGCGCCTGGCGGCGCATCATCGGGCTCTCGTCGCCGGTCGAGACCACCACCACGGCGCGCGCGCGGCTCGGCGCCAGCGGGCCTTCGAGGAACTCGCGCACCTCGCGCCCGCGCTCGCCCACCAGGGCGACGACGACGCTGTCGAATCCCTCCGCTCCCGCCAGCATGGCGAGCAGGGTCGACTTGCCGACGCCGGAGCCGGCGAAGATGCCGATACGCTGGCCGGCGCAGAGCGGGGTGAACAGGTCGAGCGCCCTGACCCCGGTGCGCAGGGGGGCCCGCACCCGGGCCCGGCCGAGGGCGGCGGGCGGGTCGGCGTCGAGCGGGACGGCGCCGATTCCGGAACTGAGCGGTCCCGCGCCGTCCACCGGGCGCCCGAGGGCGTCGATGACCCGGCCCTTCCAGCTCGGGTCCGGTCGCAGCTCCGCCGGCCCGAGGCGGTGGGCGAGCGTGCCGATCCCCGCCTCGATCCGGCTCTCGTAGGCTTTCAGCGTCGCGCCCTCGGCGTCGACCCGGACGATCTCGCCGACCTGCGCCCGCCCGTTGGCCGAGAAGCTCATCCGGTCGCCGAGGCGCACGAAGGGCGCGACCCCGCCGATCCGGCAGGCGCTCGCGGTCACCTCGCGGATCGGCCCGCCGATCCGCACCAGGGCCCCGTCCTGCCGGGCCGCCGCCATCGCCTCGGCGAGGCGGGCGATCGGATCCCCCGCCAAGGGCGCGGCTGTCACGCGCGCGGCTGTCACTCGCGCCTCTGTCACGCGCTCGGCCGCCATGATGTCAGCTGCCATCGAGTCAGCTGCCCTGCGGCGAGAGCGTCTTCACGGCGCTCTGGAGCGACGATTCGGCCTCCGCGGTCGCGGTGGCGGCGCTCTCGAAGGCGCGCTGGATGGTGATGAGCTTCGTCATCTCCATGATCGGGTTGACGTTCGAGCCCTCGACGTAGCCCTGGACGATCCCGATACCGGTGAAATCCTGCACCGGCCGCGCCGGCAGGCTGGAGGTCACGGCATTGCCGGGCGCCCGGGCGAGCGTGCCCTTCTTGTCGAGGACGTAGAGGCCGAGCGCGCCGACCTGGTTGGTGCCCTGGTAGATGCTGCCGTCGCGCCCGATGGTCGGCGGGCCCTGCTGCGGGTCGAGGAGCAGGGGTGAGCCGCCCGGATCCAGCACCGGCTGTCCGGTGAGGGTGCGCAGCTGACCGGTCGCGTCCATCGTCAGGCGCCCGTCGCGGGTATAGACGGGGCCGGACGGACCGCCGACGCCCAGCCAGGCATCGCCCTGCACCGCGACGTCGAGAGGGGAATCGGTCTTGGTGATCGGGCCGGAGGCCCGCGACAGGTAGGTGTCGTTCGAGCCGACGAAGGCCACGGCGCCCTTCGTCGCCTGGGCGAGCAGGGCGGAGAACTTCGTCTCCTCGGCGCGGAAGCCCGCCGTCGCCATGTTGGCGACGTTGTTGGCGGTGGTGGTCAGGCGCTTGTCGAGGGCGACCTGGGCCGAGAGGTTGACGTAGAGGCTGTTCTGCATCGCCGCCTCACGCCTGGCCGTTGCTGAACAGCGCCAGGATCGGATCGGTCGCGGTGTTGTTCTGCGCGTCCCAGATCGCCGCGAAGCGGCGGGCGAAGGCCTCGACCTTGGCCGGGTCCCGGAAGCTCGCGAAGTCGACCTTGGAGGAGATGAGGACCGCCCGCGCGGCCAGGGCGTCGCTGGTGGTGGCACTGCTCGTCGCCGGCAGGCCGATCACCGTGTTGACGACCTGGGTCAGGGCAGGATCGCTCAGGATGTCGTAGCCGCTGCTGAGCGACGGCGCCTTGCGGGCGAAGTAGAGGGCGAGGCGCACCCCGGTATCCTCGGCGCCGGCATCCGCTTCGAGGCTCTGCTGCAGGTAGGCATCGACGACGCCCTTGACGTTGGCGCCGGGCGAGAGATCCGTGCCGTTGCCGATGTCGACGGCCGTCTGGCCGACCCCCGACAGGGTACCGTTGGTCACCGTGAGGGTGCGGTTCGTGCCGCCGGCGAGGTAGACCGTATCGGCGTTCACGCCGGTGCCGCCGGGCGCATCGTCGAAGCCGAGTTCGGTATAGCCCGTGGTCTCGAAGAACAGGCTGCCATTGGCACCGATGCCGACCTGCACCTTGCCCATCAGCCCGTCGGGTCCGGACGCGCCGATCTGGGCGTTGATCGCCGCGCCGATCTCGGTCCGGGTGACGCTGGCGAGATTCGCGACTTTGCCGGCGAGGGCCGCCTTGTTGAGGACGATGGTTGCGCTCTTCGTCGTGCTCGCGTCGACCTGCGAGGAGAGGGTGAAGCTCGCCTCGTTGGTGCCGCTGAAGTCGTAGGACGCGGCGAGGGCGTAGGGGAGGGAGAGCTTCGCGCTGCCCGCCGGGTTGAGCTGGGTCGGCGACACCACGACCGGGTCGGTGCCCTTGGCGGTGGTGCCCGGCGTGAAGTCGAAGGCCTTCGCGAAGGCGACGTAGCGGTCGTCGGCGAGGCGGTTGGCGAAGGCCGTGGCACTGTCCGTGCCCTCGCTCAGGACCTTGCGCATGAACGCCTTGGCGTAAGCCATATCCTCGAGGCCGAACGCCTTCATGGCGTAGCCGTAGAGGCGCTGGTCGGCCATGAAGTCGTCGACCGACGTCACCTTGCCGATATTGGCCTGGTAATAGGCGGTCTCGCGGGCGACGATCTGATCGTTGCCCTTGCGCTGCAGCGAGGTCGCGAGGTTCCGCGACAGGAGCATGTAGCTCGTCAGGGTGCTGGTCACGGATTCGTCTCCGGCCCGTCGGCGCGGTGGGACGGGGCCGCCAGCGGCACGGCGCCCCGATGAGGCCTCCGCTCTAGGCGGCCACGCTTGCTCGGGGCTTGCCGCGGGCCCGAAGCTTGCAGCGCAGCCCTCACAGCGGGGTCGGCCCGATGATGGTCTCGGTGGTGATGACGATCCAGCCGGCGCTCGTGCTGCGGATCGACAGTACCCGACCGGCCCCGGGCAGGGTGGAGCCGACGCCGATCTCGTGCAGGCCGTCGCGTCCCTCCACCACCGCCAGCCCGGCGGCGGCGCGCCGCAGGGCGAAGCCCGAGGGCGGCGGCCCCGACCGCTCCGGAAGCGCCGCGACCGCCGCCGCCGCGGGGGCCGCCGGCGCCTCGGCCAGCGAGCCGGTGGTCAGGGGATCGAGGTCGGGCTCGGGCGCGCGGGCCTCCGCGACCGTCCGCTTCCAGGTGAACGGTCCGCTCAGGGCCGGCAGCACCTCGCGCACGTCGTAGGGCCAGGTCGGCTGGGCCAGAGTGTAGCCGGCGAATCCCGTGGCGGTGAGCGCCAGCAGGATGGCGGCGCCGAACACGCCCCGCTCCGCCGCCGCCTCCCGGGCCCGGCGGCGGGCGATCAGGCCCGCGATCGGGCTCTCGGGGGGGAGGGAGGGGCGTTTGCGCGTGGCCGGGGCAGCGGGCATGGCCGGGACTGGCTCGAAGGTTGATGGCTAACGAGAGATGAAGGAACAGGCTTGACGCCTGGTTAACGGGATCGCCCAGGTCGGCGGGATCGCTGGCACCCCGGGTTTTCGCGGCGTCGAGAAAGCCGTAAGCGTTGCCGCACGGGCGCGGGGGCCCGGTTGCGGGGAGCCTATGGCCGATCTGCGGGAGACCGACGGCGTCGAGGACGGGGACGGCCGGGATTCCGCACCGGTCCCCCGCGCAGGCCGGCGCCGCCGCCTGATTCAGCAGGGACGGATCGTGCTCGGCCCCGACCACTCCGTCGCCTGCGATATCGCGGACGTCTCGACCGCGGGGGCGCGGCTGCGCATTCCCGCCCGCATCGCCCTGCCGGACACGTTCCCCCTCGTCATCGCCGCTCACGACCTGCGCACCGTCACGGTGCGCCTGCGCTGGCGCCGGGGGGATTTCGCCGGAGTGACGTTCGAGGGGGCGGGGTTCTACGTCGAGTGAGGGCGGGGGACGTCCCGGTGCTTCGTCGGGCGCCGCGCTTCATACCTCAAGCAGGTTGCCCCGGTTCCTGCTGCGCAGCCCCGGGATTGGAGGGTGCCGGCGCCTCCGCGAAGGGACAGCGGGCCGTCAGAACAGCTTCTTCAACTCGCTCTTCAAGATCTTGCCGTTCGGGTTGCGCGGCAGGATCTCGTCGTGAAGCAGGATGCGCACCGGCACCTTGAAGGCGGCGAGCCGGGCGGCCACGAAGGCACGCAACTCCTCCT
Organism: Methylobacterium frigidaeris; assembly: GCF_022179185.1. Classification (GTDB taxonomy): domain Bacteria; phylum Pseudomonadota; class Alphaproteobacteria; order Rhizobiales; family Beijerinckiaceae; genus Methylobacterium; species Methylobacterium frigidaeris. The sequence goes on from NZ_BPQJ01000019.1 coordinate 116,949, forward strand.
CGCCGGCCTCCGCGCCGCGGGCGATCGCCACCACGGCACCGGGCTCCTCGCCGAGCGTGGGGTGCGGGATGCCGACGACGGCGGCATCGACCACCGCCGGGTGCTCGTAGAGGACGCTCTCGACCTCGCCGCAATAGATGTTCTCGCCGCCGCGGATCAGCATGTCCTTGGCCCGGTCGACGATGGTCACGAAGCCCTCGGGGTCGATCCGCGCCAGGTCGCCGGTGCGCAGCCAGCCGTCGCGGAACACCGTCGCGTCGGGGTCGGGCCGGTTCCAGTAGCCGGCGATCACGATCGGACCCTTGACCCACAGCTCGCCGACCTCGCCGGGCGGCAGCGGGTTCTCCTCCGGGTCCATCACCTTCGCCTCGCAGATCGGCAGGGCCGGGCCGCAGCTGTCGGGACGGCGGACGTAATCCTCGCCCTGATGGTGGGTGAAGGTGGCGCTGGTCTCGGTCATGCCCCAGCCGGTGGCCGGCTGGGCATTCGGGAATGCGGCCTTCAGCCGGCGCACCAGCTCGGCCGGAGCCGGGGCGCCGCCGTAGCTGATCGTCTCCAGGGAGGAGAGGTCGTGCGTGCCGGCCGCCATCCCGTCGAGGAGCTGGAACGCGATCGTCGGCACGCCGCCGGCGCTGGTGCAGCGCTCGCGCTCGATCAAGACCATCGCGCGGGCGAGGTCCCAGCGGCGCATCATGACGAGGCGCCCGCCGCGATGGAGGTTGGTCACCAGGGTGGCGAAGCAGCCGGTGACGTGAAACAGCGGGATCGAGAGCAGCGCCACCTTCTGGGGCGCCGCGGGATCGGGCACCGGCACCGGCTCGCCCCGGCGCAGGAAGGCCCGGGCGGCGGAGAACGGATGCGCCATCACCCCGCTGGCGCCGGCGCGCTGGGTACCGATCGCTCCTTTCGAACGGCCGGTTGTGCCGGAGGTGTAGAACAGGGTGGCGATGTCCTCGGGGCCGATCCCCAGGTCGGGGATCTGGCCCTCCGGCAGCCCGCCCCAGGTCGCGACCGGGCCGATGACGTCGGTCAGGCTCTCGGTGCCGGCTGCTGCCGGCGCGCGGGCGATCAGCACCCGCTCGAGCGCCGTGTAGCCGGCGCGCCGCTCGGCGATCCGGGCCCAGCGCTCCTCGTCGACGATGGCGACGCGGGCACCGGAATCGGTGAAGCCGTGGTCGAGCTCGGGACCCGTCCACCAGGCGTTGAGCGGCGTCGCGACCGCGCCGGCCAGGATCGCGGCGAAGAACGCCACCGGCCATTCGGGCAGGTTGCGCATCGCGATCGCCACCCGGTCGCCCGGGCGGACGCCGCCGCGGATGAGGTTGTCGGCGAGCGCCAGGGCGGCGCGGCTGAACGCCTCGAAGCTCGCCCGCTCGTCCTCGTAGACCAGGAAGGTTTTTTCCCCGTGCGCCCGCCCGGCCACGAAGATGTCGCGCAGCGTGGCCGGCGCGTTGGCCCAGATCCGGGTCGGCACGCCGCGTATGGGGATCTCGATGATCGCGAACGGGGAGCCGGGCGCGGTCAGCCGCGCGGTCGCCTCGGCGAGGGAGAGGGCAGGCCAGGCTTTCGGGGATTCGGGCGTCGTCGCGGCGGACGGCTCGGTCATCGGCGGACTCGTGGCTGGGTGGCTCTCGACGGGCGGGCGCGAGGCGGCGATCAGGTAATCGTCTGGCCGCCGTCGATCACGATGCTCTGGCCGGTCATGAAGGCGCCGGCCGGGCTCGCCAGGAACACCGCGGCCCCCGCGATCTCGTCGGGCTGGCCGATGCGGGCGAGCGGCGTGCGGGCGGTGTAGGCGGCGCGGGACTTCGGGTCCTCCCACAGGGCGCGGGCGAAGTCGGTCTGGATCAGGCCCGGCGCGATGCAGTTGACCCGGACGTTGTGGGGCCCGAGCTCCACCGCGAGGTTGCGGGCGAGCTGGAAATCCGCCGCCTTCGAGACGTTGTAGGCGCCGATCACCCCCGAGCCCTTCAAGCCCCCGACCGACGAGACCAGGATGATCGACCCGTCCTTCCTGGCGATCATGCCGGGGGCGCAGAAGCCGATCAGCCAGTGGCTGGCGATCACGTTGTTGTCGAGGATCTTGCGGAACTGGTCGTCCGAGATGCCGCTCATCGGCCCGTAATATGGGTTCGAGGCGGCGTTGCAGACGATCGAGTCGATGCGGCCGAAGCGGTCCTCGGTGCCCTTGGCCAGGCGCTCGAGATCGGCCTTCGACGAGATGCTGGCGGCGATCACATGAGCCCGCTCCTCGCCGTGTCGGGCGTTGATCGCCTCGGCGACGGGGGTGCAGGCCTCTGCCTTGCGCGAGGAGATGACGACCCGGGCGCCGTGCTCGGCCAGGCGCTCGGCGATGGCCCGGCCGATGCCGCGGGACGAGCCGGTGACGATGGCGACGCGGCCGGTGAGATCGAAGAGCGGCGTCTGCATGGGGCGTCCTCCCAGATGACCTTTGCCGGCGGGCCATTGCCGAAACAGGCCTTGCTTTTGCGCCGACCTTAGCCCTGTATGGCGATTAAGCAAGCCGTGTTTTCGAAAACGCGGCCGTGGGGAGGGTCGGACGAGGGCAAAAGCCTCTCGCTCAGGCCTGGGTTTCGGGCCCCTTGCGGCTCCATACCCAATCCCCGATAATGAGGCAGGACCCCGCCCCGCCGTAAGAGCGGCGGACGGGGCGGTCGGAGGAAACCGTGATGCGGGAAGCCGTCATCGTCGCCACCGCGCGCACCCCCATCGGCAAGGCCTACCGGGGCGCGTTCAACGATACGCAAGGCCAGGCCCTCGGTGGCCACGCCATCGCGCATGCCGTGCAACGCGCCGGGATCGACCCGGCGGAGATCGGCGACGTGGTGATGGGCGCCGCCCTCCAGCAGGGCTCGACCGGCGGCAACATCGCCCGCCAGGCGGCCCTGCGGGCCGGACTCCCCGAGACCGTGGCCGGCATGAGCCTCGACCGGCAATGCGCCTCCGGCCTGATGGCGATCGCCACCGCCGCGAAGGAGATCGTCACCGACGGGCTCGACGTCGCGGTCGGCGGCGGCCTCGAATCGATCTCGCTGGTGCAGAACGACAAGATCAACCGTTTCCGCGGCCAGGATCCGTGGCTCGTCGAGCATGTGCCGGCGATCTACATGACGATGATCGAGACCGCCGAGAATGTGGCTGAGCGCTACGGAATCGGCCGCGAGGCGCAGGACGCCTACGCCCTGCGCTCGCAGCAGCGCACCGCCCGCGCGCAAGCCGAGAACCTCTTCGCCGACGAGATCGTGCCGATGACCGCCCGCATGGCGGTGGTCGACAAGGCGACCGGCGCGGTCTCGCACAAGGAGATCACGCTCTCGCAGGACGAGGGCAACCGGCCCCAGACCCGGCTCGACGACCTCCAGGGCCTCAAGCCCGTGTTCAAGGACGGGCAGCGGATCAAGGAGGGGCAGTTCATCACCGCCGGCAATGCCAGCCAGCTCTCGGACGGGGCGGCGGCGGTCGTGCTGATGGAGGCCCGTGAGGCCGAGCGCCGCGGCCTGAAAGCCCTCGGCGCCTACCGGGGCATGGCGGTGGCCGGCTGCAACCCGGACGAGATGGGGATCGGCCCGGTCTTCGCGGTGCCGAAGCTCCTCAAGCAGCACGGCCTCACGGTCGACGACATCGACCTGTGGGAGCTGAACGAGGCCTTCGCCAGCCAGGTGCTCTATTGCCGCGACAGGCTCGGCATCCCGGACGAGCGCCTGAACGTCAATGGCGGCGCGATCTCGATCGGCCATCCCTACGGGATGTCGGGGGCGAGGATGACCGGCCATATCCTGCTGGAAGGCCGCCGCCGCGGCGCCAAGTACGGCGTCGTGACGATGTGCGTCGGCGGCGGCATGGGCGCCGCGGGCCTGTTCGAGATCTACTGAACCTGCCACATCATCCGGCTCATGCGACGGCGCCCGGCAAGAGGCGCCCGGAGGACGCCGGCAGAGGGACGAAGCCAACCATGGCGCAAGATACGCCCGCTCAAAATCCCGTCTCGACCGCCCGCGAGGGCGCGGTCGCGGTGCTGACGCTGCAATCCGGCCCGGTCAACGCGCTGGGTTCGGGGCTCCGCCAGGGCATCCTGGCGGCGGTCGAGGCCGCGGAGGCCGATCCCGCCGTCAAGGCGATCGTGCTGATCGGCGGCGGCCGGATGTTCTCGGCCGGGGCCGACATCACCGAGTTCGGCAAGCCGCAGAGCGGCATCGGCCTGCCCGACCTCCTCAACCGCATCGAGGCGTCCACGAAACCGGTGATCGCCGCGATCCACGGCAACGCCCTCGGCGGAGGGCTCGAGACCGCGCTCGCCTGCCACTACCGGGTGGCGGTGCCCTCGGCCAAGGTCGGCCTGCCGGAGGTCAAGCTCGGCATCCTGCCGGGGGCCGGCGGCACCCAGCGCCTGCCGCGGGTGGTCGGCCCGCGCAAGGCCCTCGAGGTCATCGTCGGCGGGTCGCCGATCGGCGCCAAGGCGGCGGCCGGAATGGGGCTGATCGACGAGTTGGCGCCGGAGGAGTCGCTGCGCGCCCACGCCATCGCCTTCGCCGAGCGCGTCGTCGCGGAAGGCCGGCCGCTCACCAAGATCCGTGACCGCGACGACAGAATCGCGGAAGGCCGCGACGATCCCGGCCTGTTCGCGGCGTTCCGCGAGGAGAATGCCCGCAAGACCCGCGGCTTCGAGGCTCCCGAGGCCTGCATCGCCTGCGTCGAGGCCGCCTGCCGGCTGCCCTTCGACGAGGGAATCGCCTTCGAGCGCGCGCAGTTCCAGACGCTCGTCTCCGGCACCCAGTCGGCGGCGCAGCGCTACGTGTTCTTCGCCGAGCGGCAGACCGCCAAGATCCCGGACGTGCCCGAGGACACGCCCGCCCGCCCCATCGCCAAGGTCGGCATCATCGGCGCCGGCACGATGGGCGGCGGCATCTCGATGAATTTCCTGAATGCCGGCATCCCGGTGACGATCGTCGAGACCAAGCGCGAGGCGCTCGACCGCGGCCTCAAGACCATCCGCACCAATTACGAGAACACCGCCAAGAAGGGCCGGCTGAAGCCGGAAGACGTCGAGACCCGGATGGGCCTCCTCTCCGACACCCTGGAGCTGGACGCGCTCGCCGATTGCGACCTCATCATCGAGGCCGTGTTCGAGGATATGGGCATCAAGAAGGAGATCTTCTCCAAGCTCGATCGGATCGCCAAGCCCGGCGCGATCCTGGCCTCCAATACCTCGTACCTCGACATCGACGCGATCGCCGCGATGACGAACCGACCGGCCGACGTGATCGGCATGCACTTCTTCTCGCCCGCCAACGTGATGCGGCTCCTGGAAGTCGTGCGCGGCGAGAAGACCGCGAAGGACGTCGTCGCCACCGCAATGCAGATCGGCCGTAAGATCGGCAAGATCTCGGTCCTCGTCGGCGTCTGCCATGGCTTCGTCGGCAACCGGATGCTGGCCCAGCGCCAGCGCGAGGCCAACCGGCTGATCCTCGAGGGCGTGACCCCCTGGGACGTCGACCGGGTGATCTACGAGTTCGGCCTGCCGATGGGCCCGTTCACGATGAGCGACCTCGCCGGACTCGACATCGGCTGGAGCGCCGAGACCAACAAGTCGGAAAGCGTCCGCGACCTCCTCTGCGAGCAGGACCGCCGCGGCCAGAAGACGAGCGCCGGCTTCTACGACTACGACGCCAAGCGCAAGGCGACGCCCTCGCCGGTGACCGAGGAGATCATCGCCAAGGTCGCCGAGCGCCAGGGCGTCAAGCGCCGGGACGCCACCGACCAGGAGATCCTGGAGCGCACCCTCTACCCGATGGTCAACGAGGGCGCGAAGATCCTCGAGGAGGGCAAGGCGATCCGGGCCTCCGACATCGATATCGTGTGGATCAACGGCTACGGCTGGCCCGTCTATCGCGGCGGCCCGATGTTCTGGGCCGACACGATCGGGCTGCCGAAGGTGCTGGAGCGCCTGCGCGCCTACCAGGCCGAGTACGGCGACGAGTTCAAGCCGTCGGCGCTGCTGGAGCGGCTGGCGGCCGAGGGCAGGGGCTTCAAGGACCTGTAATACCGCCGCGCCTTCGAACGGACTCGTTCGGATGCGCAAGGCAAGCCCGAATGGGCGCCGGCGCTGATGCGCCGGACGCCTTGCCATCGACGTGTCGATGGCAAGGCGCGAGGGTATAAGTGCAGCGCGCGGGTGAACCGTCCCCCCTCAGCGGGGGAGGGTGCCCGGTGGAGCCGGCGGGAGAGGGGACACCGCTTCCGGAGAGGTCGCGAGCGTCAAGAAGGGCGCCACCTCCAGCGTCGCGCTGCCCTTTCCCGGCCCTGCTGACGCAGGGTCCACCCTCCCCCGCAGACGGGGGAGGGTTGGGCGGCGAGCTAGACATTCAGACGAACAACCTCCCGAGGAGGCACCCATGGACCTTCGCTTCACCCCCGAGGAGCGCGCCTTCCGCCAGGAAGTCCGCACCTTCTTCCAGGAGAACTTGCCGCAGGAGATCCGCCAGAAGCTTGTCGACGGCCGCCACCCGTCGAAGGACGACATCGTCACTTGGCAGAAGATCCTCAACAAGAAGGGCTGGGCGGTGCCGAACTGGCCCGTCGAGTGGGGCGGCACCGGCTGGGATCCGGTGCGCCAGTACATCTTCCTCGACGAGCTCCAGAGCTTCCCGGCGCCGTCGCCGCTGCAATTCGGCGTCTACATGGTCGGGCCGGTGATCGCCCAGTTCGGCAACGAGGCGCAGAAGACGCACTTCCTGCCCCGCATCGCCAACCTCGACGACTGGTGGTGCCAGGGCTTCTCCGAGCCCGGCTCCGGCTCCGACCTCGCCTCGCTCAAGACCAAGGCGGTGCGCGAGGGGGATACTTACGTCGTCAACGGCCAGAAAACCTGGACCACGCTCGGCCAGTACGCCGACTGGATCTTCTGCCTGGTGCGCACCGACGCGACCGTGAAGAAGCAGGAGGGCATCAGCTTCCTCCTCATCGACATGAAGACGCCGGGCATCACCGTGCGGCCGATCCAGACGATCGACGGCGGGCACGAGGTCAACGAGGTGTTCTTCGACGACGTGAAGGTGCCGGTCGAGAACCTGGTCGGCCAGGAGAACAAGGGCTGGGACTACGCCAAGTTCCTGCTCGGCAACGAGCGCACCAACATCGCCCGCGTCGGCGTCTCCAAGCAGCGCATCCGGCGGCTGAAGGAGCTGGCGGCTCTGGAGCGGGTCGGCGACACGCCGATCCTGGAGAATCCGCGCTTCCGCGAGAAGCTGGCGGCGCTCGAGATCGAGCTGAAGGCGCTCGAGATGACGCAGTTGCGCGTCGTCGCCGCCGAGCGCACCCGCGAGAAGGGCAAGCCGGACCCGGCCTCCTCGATCCTCAAGATCAAGGGCTCGGAGATCCAGCAGGCGACGACCGAATTGCTGCTCGAAGTCGTCGGCCCCTACGCCCTGCCTTACGTGCCGGAGGACGAGGGCGACGAGCCTCTGAGCAACGAGCCGCCGGTCGGTCCCGACTGGGCGGGACCGGCCGCGCCGACCTACTTCAACTGGCGCAAGATCTCGATCTACGGCGGCTCGAACGAGATCCAGAAGAACATCATCGCGAAGGCGATCCTGGGGCTTTGAACGCCAACCCTCGACCTCATCCTGAGGTGTCAGTCGATCTCCGATCGACTGACCTCGAAGGGGGGCTCCAGGGATCGCGGAGAGTTCTGGAGCCCTCCTTCGAGGCTCGCTTGCGCTCGCACCTCAGGATGAGGTCGCGGGTGGGATGAAGAGACAAAGCCGCGTTTCGACACCGGCGAGAACGGAAACGATCCGATGGATTTCGATCTGAGCGAGGAGCAGCGCCTCCTCAAGGACAGCGTCGAGCGGCTTCTCGCCGACCGCTACGATTTCGAATCCCGCAAGCGCCATTCCAAGGAGCCCGAGGGCTTCTCGAAGGCGATGTGGGCGGCTTACGCAGAGCAGGGACTGCTCGCGGTGCCGTTCGCGGAAGAGGATGGCGGCATCGGCGGCGGGCCGGTCGAGACGATGATCGTCATGGAGGCGTTCGGCGGCGCGCTCGCGCTCGAACCCTACCTCGCCACGGTCGTGCTCTCGGGCGGCGTGCTGCGCCACGCGGCGGCGCCTGAGCAGCGCGCCGAGTGGCTCCCCGGCCTCATCGCCGGCGAGACTCGCTACGCCTTCGCGCACACCGAGCGCCAGGCCCGCTACGACCTCCACGACGTCGGCGTCACCGCGCGCCGCGACGGCGACGGATGGGTGCTCGAAGGGGAGAAATCCCTGGTCCTGCACGGCGACAGCGCCGACCGGCTGATCGTCTCGGCCCGGACCTCCGGCTCCCGGCGCGACCGTGACGGCATCGGCCTGTTCCTGGTCGAGGCCAATGCCGAGGGCGTGTCGCGCCGCGGCTACCCGACCCAGGACGGGATGCGGGCGGCGGAAGTCTCCTTGTCCTCGGTCCGGGTCGGGTCCGGCGCCGTGATCGGCGATCCCGCCGGGGCCCTGCCGGTGATCGAACGGGTGACGGACGAGGCGATCGCGGCGCTCTGCGCCGAGGCGGTCGGCGCCATGGACCGCATGCACACGCTCACGGTCGAGTACCTGAAGACCCGCAAGCAGTTCGGCGTGACGATCGGCTCGTTCCAGGTGCTCCAGCACCGGGCCGCCGATATGTTCATCGCCTTGGAGCAAGCCCGCTCGATGGCCTTCCTCGCCACCATGATGGCGGGCGAGGACGACGCGGAGGAGCGCGCCCGGGCGATCGCCGGCGCCAAGGTCCAGATCGGCCGCTCCGGCCGCATCGTCGGCCAGGGCGCGGTCCAGCTCCACGGCGGCGTCGGCGTGACGATGGAGTACAGCGTCGGCCACTACTTCAAGCGGGTCACGATGATCGACCAGCTGTTCGGCGATGCCGACCACCATCTCGGTCGGGTGGCCCGGATGGGCGGGCTGATCGCCGCCTGACGGAGCACGAGCGGGAGATGAATCCCGCTCATCTCCGCGAGGGTAAAACTCGTTTGAGTTCGCCTTCTGGGGGCGGTTGGGTGATCTTGCCTCAAGAGCACCCAACAATCCCCGGGAGGGACCCCGATGACCTGCACCGAGCCGCGCGCGCTCGCGGACGCGATCCGCTTCCTGTCCATCGACGCCATCGAGCGGGTGGGCGAGGGGCATCCGGGCACGCCGCTCGGCGCTGCCGACACGGTGACAGCGCTCTTCACCCGCCACCTCAAGTTCCTGGCCCGCGAACCTTTGTGGTTCGACCGCGACCGCTTCGTCGAGTCGAACGGCCACGGCTCGATGCTGCTCTATTCCCTGCTGCATCTCAGTGGCTACGAGGGGATCGGGCTCGACGACATCAAGCGCTTCCGCGAACTCGGCTCGCCCTGCGAGGGCCACCCGGAATACGCCCCCGCCCACGGCATCGAGACCACCACCGGACCGCTCGGCCAGGGCATCGCCAACGCGGCCGGCATGGCGCTGGCGGAAGCCTACCTGAACCGCTGGCTCGGGCCCGACATCATCGACCACCGCACCTACGCCCTCGTCGGCGACGGCTGCCTGCAGGAGGGAATCGGCCAGGAGGTGATCTCGCTCGCCGGGCACCTGCGCCTGGGCAAGCTGACGTTCCTCTGGGACGACAACCAGATGACCGACGACGGCGCGATCGACCTCGCGCTGAGCGACGACATGTCGGCGCGCTTCCGGTTGAGCCACTGGCACGTGCAGGAGGTGGACGGCCACGATAGCGAGGCGGTCTCGGCCGCCCTGCTGCTGGCCAAGGCCGATCCGCGCCCCTCGATGATCCGCTGCACCACGGTGATCGGCCGCGGCCTGCCGGGCGTCGAGGGCACGCGCGCGGCGCATTCCGCCCGCATCCCGGCCTCCCTCAGCGCCGCCGCCCGCAAGGCCCTGAACTGGCCCCACCCGGCCTTCGAGATCCCGGAGGAGATCCGCGCCGCCTGGCGTGCTGCCGGCGAGCGCAACGCGCCCGCCTTCGAGTCATGGACGCGCCGGGTCGCCGCGCTACCGCCGGAGCGCCGCCGCCTTCTCGATCGCCTGCGCGAGGGTAAGCTGCCGGAGGGCTGGGACGCCCCCTTGCGCGCGTTCCGCGAGGAGGCCGCCCGCTCGGGCAAGGCGCAGTCCGGCATCGCCCTCTCGGGCGAACTGGTCGACCGCCTGGCGGAAGCCATTCCCGAACTCCTCTCCGGCGCGCCGGACCTCGAGGGCGCGACCCAGCACAAGCGCAGCCTCAAGCCCTTCACGGCCGAGGACCAGGGCGGGCGCTACGTCCATTACGGCATCCGCGAGCACGCCATGGGGGCGATGATGAACGGCATGGCCGCCCATGGCGGCGTGGTGCCGGTCGGCGTCACCTACCTGGTCTTCTCGGACTACCTGCGCCCGGTCCTGCGGCTCGCCGCCATGATGGGTCTCCCGGTGCCGTTCGTGTTCAGCCACGATTCGATCGGCATCGGCCGCAACGGGCCGACCCATCAGCCGGTTGAGTACCTGGCCTCGCTCCGCGCCATTCCCAACATGCTGGTCCTGCGCCCCGCCGACGCCGTCGAGGCAGCGGAGTGCTGGCAGATCGCGCTCCAGAACCGCACCGGCCCATCCTCGCTGATCTTCGCCCGCCAGGTCCTGCCGGCATTGCGCCGCGACGGGTTGGGCGAGAACCGCTCGGCGAGGGGCGCCTACGTGCTGGAGGAGGCGTCCGGCCCCCGCCGTGTCACGCTCCTCGCCACCGGCTCCGAGGTCAGCCTCGCCGTCGAGGCCCGTCGCCGGCTGGAGGAAGAGGGCATTCCGACGGCCGTCGTCTCGATGCCGTCCTGGGAGCTGTTCGAGCGCCAGGACGCCTCCTATCGCCGCGCCACCCTCGGGTCCGGCACGGTCCGGGTCGGGATCGAGGCCGCGGTGCGCCTCGGCTGGGACCGCTATCTCGGCGAGGAGGGCGGCTTCGTCGGCATGAGCGGCTTCGGCGCCTCGGGAGCGGAGGCCGACCTCGCCCGGCATTTCGGCCTCACGCCGGAGCGGGTAGTGGAGGAGGCGCGGGCACGGTTGTAGCGGCCGGTGCCCTCCTCAAGTTCGTTGCCTGCACGCTCATGGATTCCCGCTTGCTCTTCTCGAACAAAGATAGAGCACGTCTCCCCTCTCCCACACGGGAGAGGGGATTCCGGGCCATACTTTCCAGCAGAGTCGAACGGTCCTCGTTTCAACCCTCGACCTGGTCGAGATAGGCACCGTAGCCCTCGGCCTCCATCCGGTCGCGGGGGACGAAGCGCAGCGAGGCAGAGTTGATGCAGTAGCGCAGGCCGCCCCGGTCCCGCGGTCCGTCCGGGAAGACGTGGCCGAGATGGCTGTCGCCGTGCTTCGAGCGGACCTCGGTGCGGATCATGCCGTGCGTCGTGTCGCGCAGCTCCGCGACGTGGGCCGGCTCGACCGGCTTGGTGAAGCTCGGCCAGCCGCAGCCGGATTCGTACTTGTCGGAGGAGGCGAACAGAGGCTCGCCCGAGACGATGTCGACGTAGATTCCCGGCTCCTTGTTGTCGAGGTACTCGCCGGTCCCTGGCCGCTCGGTGCCGTTCTGCTGGGTGACGCGGTACTGCTCGGGGCTGAGCGTGGCGATGACGGCTTCGTCCTTCGTGTAGGTCGGCATCCGGCGGTCTCCGGGAGGTTTCTTCGTGAGACCCATATGGGCCTGCCGGCCGGCAGAGCGAAGGGCCGAGGTTGCGATCATCGCGAGCCCTCGGCCCATCCGTCCGATGCCGCTCCGCGGACCGTCCTTCAGGGCTTGTCCGCGTAGGGCGGCACCTCGACGAGCGTGCCGATCAGGCGGAGCAGGGCCTGCTGCTCCGGCTTCCCGGTGCCGTCGCTCAGGAAGGCGCCCAGCTCGATGTGGCGCAGGCGGCTGCCCGACGGACCGTTGGGCTGATGGATGACGAAGGCCCGGCCGTTGCTGGGCTCGCGGCCGAGGTACCAGCTCTCTCCGCTCGGGCTCTGGTACAATTCGCGTCGGTTCGACATGACGGCCACTCCTGCTCGGTGCCGAGCGTGAAGCCCGAGCCTGAAGCCAACGTGCCAGGGACCGGGAGGATGCGGGAAGGGCGCGCCGGCTGTCCCCGAGCTGCCCTACGCAGGCCGGGACCATCGTGCCAGTAAAAATTCTTCTCTCGTTCCCAGTTCCGGTGGAGGCATTCAAGGTTTTGCCGGATCGTCAGTGGAACAACCTACTGTATGCTTGCCAAAAAAGAGAAGGCATTTTTTGACGCGGTGATGTTCTGTCCCGGATGGGCTTGACCGCCGGGTCTCCGGATCAGAAACCGGCATCGGATGCCCGCGCGAGCGGCTGCCAACGCCCGGAAAGATCCGATCGTCCTGCCGGACCGCACCGGCCTGCGAATTCCGGCCCGAGATCTGCTTCAGGGCCGGAGGGCCGTCGCACGCACCGCCGGGCTCGCAACGAGGACCGCGCATGATCACCAGGAAGACCTTGCTCTCCGCTCTCTCCGCCATGGCCCTCGGTTCGATGACGGGGATCGGCCTCGCCCCGGCGCGGGCGGCCGAGAAGAGCGTCACCTTCGCCTACCAGGACATGACGACGCCGATCCGCGTGCTCATGGAGAGCGGCGAGCTGGAGAAGCGCACCGGCTACAAGGTGAAATGGGTGAAGTTCGGCGGCGGCGGGGACGTGATCCGCGCCATGGCGTCGGGCAACGTCGATATCGGCGAGGCGGGCTCCTCGCCGATCGCCGCCGCCGCCTCGCAGGGGCTGCCGATCAAGCTGTTCTGGATCCTCGACGATATCGGCGATGCCGAGCAGCTCGTTGCCCGCAACGGGACCGGGATCACGGCGGTCAAGGACCTGAAGGGACGGACGGTCGGCGTGCCGTTCGTCTCCACTGCCCATTACCAGCTGATGTTCGCCCTGCAGGAGGCGGGCCTGGGCCCCAAGGACGTCAAGGTCCTCAACATGCGCCCGCCGGAGATCGCGGCGGCCTGGGAGCGCGGCGACATCGACGCCGCCTTCATCTGGGCGCCGGTGCTGACGGTGGCGAAGAAGACCGGCACGGTCATCGCCTCAGCCGGCGACTTCGCCCGCAAGGGCAAGGCGACCTTCGACGGCATCGTCGTCACCGACGCCTTCCTGGCCGCCCATCGCGACTTCATGACGACCTTCGTGCGGCTGCTCGCCGCCGCCGACGCCGAGTACGCCAAGACCGGGGCTTCCTGGACCGAGTCCTCGCCGCAGGTCGCCGCGATCGCCAAATGGACCGGGGCCGCCCCCGCCGAGGTGCCGGCGGCGCTCTCCGCCTACCGATTCCCGACGCTCGCCGAGCAGGCCTCCCCCCGCTGGCTCGGCGGCGGCGCGGCGGACGCGCTCAAATCGACGGCGGAGTTCCTGAAGGCGCAGGGCCGCGTGCCCGATCTCGCGCCGAACTATGGCGCCTTCGTCACCGCCGACCTGGTCGACGCCGCCCTCAAGCCCTGAGCCTCGGGAGACGCGCCGATGCTGGAGATCCGCAAGCTCAGCGTCCGTTACGGCGAGGGCGAGAGCGCGACGCTCGCCCTGTCCCGGGTCGACCTGACGATCGAGCCGGGCGAGTTCGTGGTCGCGCTCGGCGCCTCGGGATGCGGGAAGACGACCCTGCTCAATGGCATCGCCGGCTTCCTGCCGGCGACGGAGGGGCAGATCCTGCTCGACGGGCGCCCGGTCACGGGGCCCGGGGCCGATCGCGGCGTGGTGTTCCAGCGCCACGCGCTGATGCCCTGGCTCGACGTGCGCGACAACGTCGCCTTCGGACTCAAGATGCAGGGAGTGCCGAGGCCCGAGCGCGAGGCGCGGGCCCACGCCATGCTCGACCTTGTCGGCCTTGGCGGCGCCGCGGACAAGAAGATCTACGAGCTCTCCGGCGGCATGCAGCAGCGCGTCGGCATCGCCCGGGCGCTCACTGCCGATCCGCGCATGCTGCTGATGGACGAGCCGCTGGGGGCGCTCGACGCCTTCACCCGCGAGCAGGTCCAGGAGCTGATCCTGACCCTCTGGGCGCGGACGCGGAAGATGGCGTTCTTCATTACCCACGAGGTCGAGGAGGCGATCTTCCTGGCGACCAAGCTCGTCATCATGACGCCCCGGCCGGGACGCATTGCGGAGATCATCCCGCTCGAGTTCTGCCGGCGCTTCCTCGCGGGCGAGACGTCGCGGGCGGTGAAGTCCAGCCCCGACTTCATCGCCATGCGCGAGCGGGTGCTCAGCGTCATCCACGACCATGGCGGGGCGAGAACGGACCCCGAGCGAGGAGCCGCCGCATGAGCGAGGCCGCCACCGACACCCCTGGCGCGGCGATGAGCGCGCCGTCCTCGGTCCGCCGGCGCCGCCCCGCGATGCGCGGGCGCGTCCCGCCCGCCTGGCTGATCAGCCTCGCGACCATCGTCCTCGCCCTCGCCGCCTGGATCGCCGCGACGCAGGCCGGCGTCGTCAAGCCGCTGTTCCTGCCCCGGCCCGGAAGCGTGCTCGCGGCTTTCTCCGACGCGCTGGAGGGGCGCATCGACGGCGCGCCGCTCCTCGAGCACGTCATGACCAGCCTGATGCGGGTCGTCGCCGCCTTCGTGCTCGCAGGCCTCATCGGGATCCCGGTCGGCCTCGCCACCGGCCTCAATTCCACCCTGCGAGCGGCGCTCGATCCGTTCATCGAGTTCTACCGGCCGCTGCCGCCGCTCGCCTACCTGCCGCTCGTCATCATCTGGTTCGGCATCGGCGAAACCTCGAAGATCCTGCTGATCTTCCTCGCCTGCTTCGCGCCGGTGGCGCTCGCCGCCCGCGCCGGCGTCTCGGCGGCGAGTGCCGACCAGGTCAACGCCGCCCGGGCGCTCGGCGCCAGCCGCGCGCAGGTGGTGCGCCACGTGGTCCTGCCGGCGGCCCTGCCCGACATCCTGGTCGGCCTGCGCATCGGCATGGGCGTCGGCTGGACGACCCTCGTCGCCGCCGAGATGGTGGCGGCCTCCACCGGCATCGGCCAGATGGTGCTCAACGCCTCGAACTTCCTGCGCACCGATATCGTGGTGATGGGCATCCTGGTCATCGGCGCCCTGGCGGCCGCCTTCGAGTTCGGCATGCGCCGGCTGGAACGGCGCCTCACCCCGTGGAAGGGTAAGGTGTGACGGCCCGCCCCGCCGACATCACCGGATTCGAAGGACGCCCCATGAACGACATGCTCCGCACCAACGACCTGCGTCACGTCATCGAGGCCGACCGGGCCCATGTCTGGCACCACCTCTCGCAGCACAAGGCCTACGAGACCACTGACCCGCGGGTGATGGTCGAGGGGAAGGGGATGCGGATCTGGGACGCGACCGGGCGCGAATACCTCGACGCGGTCGCCGGCGGCGTCTGGACCGTCAATGTCGGCTACGGCCGCACCAGCATCGCCGACGCGGTGCGCGACCAGCTGGTCAAGCTCAACTACTTCGCGGGCGCGGCCGGCTCGGTGCCGGCGGCCCTGTTCTCCGAGCGGCTGATCGCCAAGATGCCCGGCATGACCCGGGTCTATTACTCGAATTCGGGGTCGGAGGCGAACGAGAAGGTGTTCAAGATGGTGCGCCAGATCGCGCACCGGCACCATGGCGGGCGGAAAGCCAAGATCCTCTACCGCGAGCGCGACTATCACGGCACCACGATCGGCGCGCTGGCGGCCGGGGGCCAGGACCAGCGCCGCGACCAGTACGGGCCGTTCCCGGACGGCTTCGTGGCGGTGCCGCACTGCCTCGAATACCGCAGCCAGTGGGGCGCCGTGGAGAATTACGGCGAGATGGCCGCCGACGCGATCGAGGCGGTGATCCTGCGCGAGGGGCCCGACAGCATCGGGGCGATCTGCCTCGAACCGGTCACCGCCGGGGGCGGCGTCATCACGCCCCCGAAAGGCTACTGGGAGAAGGTGCAGGACATCTGCCGTCGCCACGAGATCCTGATCCACATCGACGAGGTGGTCTGCGGCATGGGCCGCACCGGCGCGTGGTTCGGCTACCAGCACTACGGCGTGAAGCCCGATTTCGTCACCATGGCCAAGGGCGTGGCCTCGGGCTACGCGGCGATCGCCTGCACGACGACGACCGAGGCGGTGTTCTCGCTGTTCAAGGACGACGCCTCCGACCCGATGTCCTACTTCCGCGACATCTCGACCTTCGGCGGCTGCACCGCCGGCCCGGCGGCGGCGCTCGAGAACATGCGGATCATCGAGGACGAGGGCCTCCTCGACAACACGGTCGCGATGGGCGAGCGGCTGATGGCCGGCCTGCACACCCTCGCCGAGCGCCACGCCGTCATCGGCGACGTGCGCGGCAAGGGCCTGTTCTGCGGTGCCGAGCTCGTCGCCGACCGCGCCACCAGGGAGCCGGCGGAGGAGAAGCGGGTCCAGGCCGTGGTGGCCGATTGCATGGCGAACGGCGTCATCATCGGCGCCACCAACCGCTCGCTCGCCGGGCTCAACAACACCCTCTGCCTCAGCCCGGCCTTGATCGCGACCCCGGCCGACATCGACCGGATCGTCGAGGCGATCGACGGGGCGCTGGGCCGGGTGTTCGGCTGACAGCGCGCCACGCCTCCCGGCTGCCACGTCTCCAGGATCTCGCGGGCGCGGTGGTGACCTCCGCGCCCGCGAGAAGGAGTGCCGCTACCGGCGGCGCTGCCGAGGAACCGGAGATTGGCGGTCGAGAGCGGCATGAAGGCGACGTCGTCCTGGTCCGGCCCCTTTGGGCTGAGCACGCCCACGACCTCGAACGGGACGTTCATGATCCGGATCTCGGCGCCGACCGGGTCGCCCTCGGCGAACAGCTCGCGGGCGAGGACGCTGCCGAGCACCGCGACCTTCCCGGCCGTCGCCTCCTCGGTCGCGTTGAAGGTGCAGCCGGAGGCGAGCGTCCAGTCCCGGACCACGAAGTGGTTCGTGGTGGTGCCGTTGACCGCCGTGTTCCAGTTCCGGTTCTCGCGCACGGCCTGGGCGCTGCCGGCGATCGCCAGCACGGCGACGACCGAGGCGACCCCGATCAAGATGCCGAGCATGGTGAGCAGGCTGTGCAGGGACCGAGCGACGACTGGATTGAGCTGCCAATCGTCACCGAGACCTGATCGGAGGTGCGCAATTGGACGATGGCGGTCTGGGTGTGGCCGCCGGTGCCGGTCAGGGGCCAGTCCGGCGGGACGACCGTGAGGCGGGAGCCTGCTGCGCGGCAGCTCCCTACGAGACAAGGGCGAGGGCGGCGAGCGCCGCCGCGCGCAAGGCTGCGCTCAATACCGCGCCGGCATGTACATCTCGACCGGGATCTCGCCGCTGACGTAGTCGGGCTTGCGCACCCGCTCGTGCAAATAGACGGGCGGGCGCTCGACGGTGCCGTAAGGCACCTGCTCCGGCAGGTGGCTGATGCGTTGAGGCGGGCACGCCGCTTGTCGATTGCTTCGACGGCCCACCACGGCGCCTCCGGGATACGGGTGCGGGCCAGCCTATCCTCCTTCGCCCGGATGTAGCTCTGCCAGCGCCGGCGTGATTCGATGTCTATCGGACTGAGCTTCCACGGCTTGAGCGGATCGCGGATGCGCATCTCGAAGCGGTAGGCCTGCTCGGCGTCGGTGCAGAAGCTCATGACCGGCTCGACGCCGGCGTGGTTGTACCAGGAGCAGTGGGGGAGAGTGCGGCCTCGCCGCGGCGGCATGCCGGCACCGGCAAGCAAGCCTCCGGCCTGCCGCCGCAGCAGGCCTGGGTCAGGTAGTCGGTCAGGCCGGCGAGGCCTCGGGGAAGCGCGGAGTAGATCACCGACGCGCCCTGGCGGCGCAAGGACACGAGACCGGCCCCCTGCAACTGCCACAGATGGAAGGTCAGGGTCGAGGGGGCGCAGCCGATCGTGGCGCCGAGCTGCCCGGCCGGCATCCCATTTGGCGAGGCGTGCAGCAGGGCCCGCAGCGCACGCAACCGCGTCTCCTGCGCCAGGGCGGTGAGGGCCGCGAGGGCTCCGGCCTCATCAGCATCGGTCGAGCTTCTATTGCCATCAAAATTCGAACCGTTAAAAAGAAAGCATCGAACGAGATCATGGGTCCTCTCCCGACAATGAAGATCGATCCGACTGCGCTCTCCCCCGCGCCGACACCGCCATCCGACACAGTCACTGCCTATGTGATTCAAGGTTTTCTCAGAAAACCTCTGCAGCAGTACTTCAGTCCTGTCGCACAGACCGAGCTGCCGCCACGCCTCGCTGAGCTGCTGGCCCGGGTCGAGGCTGCCCTGGCGGCAAAAGGGGAGGCGATCAGCTTCGACTTCCGTAACGCTCTGATGACGGCGTTGCCAGCTCTGCGGACCTTCGGTCTCTCGCTGTCGCACGACGTGGTGCGGGCCGACGATCTGGTCCAGGAAACCTGCGCCCGGGCCTGGGCGAACCAGCACCGGTTCCAGGCCGGCACGAACTTCACCGCCTGGCTGTTCACGATCATGCGCAACCAGTTCTACACGGATCTGCGGAAGGGTCGTCGGGAAGTCGAGGATGGCGACGGGATTCTCGCGGGTCAACTGGCCGCGCCGGCGGATCAGGACCATGCCAGCACCCTGCGGGTGGTCCGGGAGCGGATGGAGTCTCTGCCCGAGGCCCAGCGCCAGGCGCTGCTGCTGATCGGCGCCGAGGGCTACACCTATGAGGAGGCGGCGCTTCGGCTCGGCTGCCAGGTCGGCACGGTGAAGAGCCGGGTGAGCCGGGCTCGGTCGTCGCTGCTGGCGGCACTCGGCGAGGTGGTGGATCACTGATCGACCCGTCATTCGCCGTGGATCGGCACCGCCGAGAGTGTGGCGCGAACCGTTCGACCGATCATCTGCGAAGAAGAAGTGAGATGGTGGGGGAAGTAGGACTCGAACCTACGAAGGCATAGCCAGCGGATTTACAGTC
>NZ_BPQJ01000020.1 GCF_022179185.1 Methylobacterium frigidaeris
CTGTGTCTCAAGACACGGGAGAGTCGGTCACCGCCAGACCTGCCAAGCACGTCAACGTTCCCTCATCACGAACACACCCTGGCGCGGGGTGGAGCAGCCCGGTAGCTCGTCAGGCTCATAACCTGAAGGTCACAGGTTCAAATCCTGTCCCCGCAACCAAGATCATGAACAAGCCCGTCGGCGAAAGCCGGCGGGCTTGTTCGCGTTCAGGCCAGCGACAGCCGCACGCGGCGGTTCTGCTTGCCCTTCTTCTCGATCGCCGTGACAGTCGCGGTGCCGATCTCAGCCGTACGGCGCACATGAGTACCACCGCAGGGCTGAAGGTCGAGGCCTTCAATCGCCACCAGCCGCACCCGGCCGCTGCCGACCGGCGGCTTCACCGACATCGTCTTGACGAGGCTCGGATTGGCCAGCAGCTCCTCGTCGCTGATCCAGTGCGTCGTCACGGCGGCGTCCTGGCCGATCATCTCCCGCAATCGTGCCGTCACTGCCTCCTTGTCGAGGCCCGCATCCGGAATGTCGAAATCGAGCCGTCCCTCTCCGTCGCCGATCGAGCCGCCGGTGACCGGGTAGGGGAGGGCGACCGAGAGCAGGTGAAGGGCCGTATGCACCCGCATGCGAGCGTGGCGCAGCGGCCAGTCGAGGAGGAGTCGGACCCGCTCGCCCGGAGCCGGCAGGGCCGCGTCCGGCGCGACGCGATGCAGGACCGTGCTCTTCTCGGGACCGTAGACGGTATCGAGGATGGCGATCTCGGTGCCGTCCTCCCGCACCATCCGGCCGCGGTCTCCGGGTTGGCCGCCGCCCTGCGCGTAGAACAGGGTCCGGTCGAGAACGAGACCGGTTATGTCCGCCACGACGATGCGGGCCTCGGCCTCGCGTAGATACGCGTCGTCACGGAAGAGGAGTTCGGTGGGCATGGGTGCCTTCAGGCTCTGATGCAGGGAGCCCGACACTGGCCCGCTGCCGCCGCGCCGTCGAGGTTTGGCGAGCATTAACCATCTCGGTTAGCGAAACCGCAGGGTGGTCGTGGGTAACCTCAGGTGAGTCCTGCGTCCGAGCCCGCGATGATCGCCACCCCGACCTTCCCGGACCTCTCGGCCCTCGTGGTCGACGAGAGCCTCTATATCCGCCGCATCGTGCGCGACATGCTGATGCGGGTCGGCATCAAGCGCCTGCTCGAGGCGCCGGACGGCGCGGAGGCGCTGGGCGTCCTGGCCGAGAGCAAGCCCGATCTCGTCGTGCTCGACTGGGACTTGGCGATCCTCTCGGGCGAAGAGTTCATCCGCCTCGCCCGCACCCCCGCCACCTCGCCGGCGCCGACCGTGCCGATCATCCTGATGCTGGCACAGCCGCGCCGGAACGTGGTCGACCGGGCGATCAATCTCGGGGTCAACGAGATCATCGCCAAGCCATTCTCGCCCAAGACCCTGTGGTCGCGCCTCGACGAGGTCATCAACCGGCCGCGGCCGTTCTCTCAGGTCAAGAGCCTGCTGCGGCCCCAGCCGCGCCTCGCCGCCGCAGCGGCCGTCAAGGGCATGCTCTGAGGCGGTCGGCGGAGCGCAGCGGTTTAATCCGCGAGTCTAAAGTCTTACCTCTCACACGGTAATCCGGCTTTCGGCCGGCTCGACCTTTGTCCAGTATCCCTGACCAAACCGGGCGCCCCAGCCGTCCGGATCGACAGGGAGAGAAGCATGCTCACGCGCCTCGCCGCAATCGCCGCCGTTCTGGCGGCCATCTCCGGCCCGGCCGCCGCCCAAGACGTCGTGCGTCTCGGCAACCTGAAATTCGCGCATTACGGCGCGATCTCCTACATGAAGGAGATCGCCGCGAAATATAACCTGAAGATTGACGAGAAGCAGTTCGCCAAGGGCGCCGACATCTATCCGGCGATGGCGGTGGACCAGATCGACATCGCAGCCTCCGGGGCCGACGGCGCGGTGGCGGCACGCGGCAACGGCGTGAAGCTCCTGGTCGTGGCAGGCTTCGCCAATGGCGGCGTGCGCATCCTCGGCCGGCCCGATCTCGGCGCCAAGACGCTGGCCGAGGTGAAGGGCAAGAAGGTCGCGGTGGTGCGCGGCGGCACCCAGGACCTGATGCTGCTGGCCGAGCTGGAGAAGAACGGCCTGACCTGGTCCGAGCGGCCCGGCAAGGACGTGCAGCTCGTCTACTTCAACAACTACGCCGACCTGAACCAGGCCCTGGCCCAGAAATATGTCGACGTGATCTGCCAGAGCGAGCCGCAATCGACGCAAGCCATCTCGAACGGCTGGGGCTACGAGATCGTCAAGCCCTACGACACCCCGGTCGGTGTGCCCTACCGCCCGCTGGTGATGACCGAGAAGATGTATACCGAGAAGCCCGAGGTCGCTGCCCGGGTGCTGAAGCTCTTCGTCGAGGCGACCAAGACCTTCATCGAGAAGCCGGACCTCGCCGAGAAATACGTGCGCGAGCAGGTCTTCAAGGGCCAGCTCAGCAGCAAGGACTTCCGCGATTCGATGGAGAACGCGGATTACACCTACGACATGCCGGCTGGCCACATGCAGGTCACTGCCGACCTGATGCACAAGTACGGCCTCGGCAAGATGGTCAACCCGCCGAAGGGTGACGCCGAGTGGGTCAAGCTCGACCTGCTCGAGAAGGCCAAGACGGAACTCGGCGCGAAAACGAACTGAGCCCTCACAGTGACCCGCCTCTCCACCTTCCGCGGCGCGCTGCTGCCGGTCGGCCTGCTGATCGTCTGGGAGATCGCCAGCCGGGCCGGCCTGTTCTCCGCCGTGGTGCTGCCGCCGCCGAGCGCGGTGGCGTCGCGCTGGTTCGCAAGCCTCGTCCCGGCCCTGCCCTACGACCCGGCGACGCAGAGCTACGCCGCCTGGCTCCTCTCCGGCGAGTTGCCGCACGACGCGGTGGCGAGCCTCGGCCGGGTGATCGCCGGCTTCGCCATCGGCGTCGGGCTCGCGCTGCCGGTCGGCCTGCTGATGGGCACGAGCGACCGGCTCTACGGCCTCGTCAACCCGCTCTTGCAGATCCTGCGGCCGATCCCGCCGATCGCCTATATCCCGCTCGCCATCGTGTGGTTCGGCCTCGGCAACCCGCCGGCGCTGTTCCTGATCGCGCTCGGCACCTTCTTCCCGGTCCTCGTCAACACGGTGGCGGGGGTGCGTCAGGTCGACTCGATCTACGTGCGCGCGGCGCGCAACCTGGGGGCGAATTCCTGGACGATGTTCCGGCGGGTGATCCTGCCGGCGGCGAGCCCCTTCGTGCTCGCCGGCATGCGCATCGGCATCGGCACCGCCTTCATCGTGGTGATCGTCGCCGAGATGATCGCGGTCTCGGACGGGCTCGGCTACCGGATCCTCGAGGCGCGCGAATACATGTGGTCGGACAAGATCATCGGCGGCATGCTGACGATCGGCATCCTCGGCCTCGTCATCGACGGGGCGATGTCGCGCCTCAACGACCACTTGCTGCGCTGGCACCGCGGCCTGGAGCGCTGAACATGACCGCGACCGCAACGCTCCACCGCCCCGAGCCCGCCACCCGGCCCGCGCCGGGCGCCGCCGAGATCACGATCAGTCATGCCTCGAAGGTGTTCGGCACCGGCGAGGGCGCCGTGGTGGCGCTGGAGGAGGTCACCGCCGCGATCCCGAGCGGGCAGTTCGTCTGCCTGCTCGGGCCGTCGGGCTGCGGCAAGTCCACCCTGCTCAACGCCATCGCGGGATTCTCGCCCCTCACCGCCGGGGAGATCCGCATGAACGGGCGCCCGGTCGTCGATCCGGGTCCCGACCGGGGCATGGTCTTCCAGGAATACGCGCTGTTTCCCTGGATGACGGTGGAGCAGAACATCCGCTTCGGCCTCGACATCAAGGGCGTGGCGCGGGCGGAGGCCGACGCGATCGTCGCCCGCATCGCCGGGACGCTCGGCCTGTCCGACTTCCTCGGCCGCTTCCCCAAGGAGCTGTCCGGCGGCATGCGCCAGCGCGTCGCCATCGCCCGCATCCTGGCGCTCGACCCGCCGGTGATGCTGATGGACGAGCCGTTCGGCGCCCTCGATGCCCTGACCCGGCGCACGCTCCAGGACGAGCTGCTGCGAATCTGGGCCGAGTACCGCAAGACCATCGTGTTCGTGACGCACTCGATCGAGGAGGCGATCTACCTCGCCGATCGCATCGTCGTGCTCACCTACCGCCCGGGCCGGATGAAGCGCGACCTGATCGTCCCGCTCGCGCGCCCCCGTGACACGGCGTCGGCCGAGTTCAACGCGTTGAAGCGCGAGCTCGCCGGGCTGGTGATGGAGGAGCAGCAGCGCTTCACGCAGGCCGAGCTGAAAGGGTCAGCGGTCGATTGATCGCGGAGCCGCCGGCGGTCGATCGACGGCAATCCGTTGGTCGGCCTCCGGATTGCCGCGGCGAGACAGCCGCCGCGGCACGATCGCTGCTTTGCGTTCCGCCCGGAGCCACGTAAGCTCCCCATCATGTGATGGATTGTTCCGGCCCGTGAGGGCGCGGATGTGAGGGATATCGGCCCTGCCGATGAGGGATGAGACGGTGGTCTCCGTGCCGGCGCGCGCCGCGGAGTACGCCGAGACAGCGCGCGCGACCGCGCCTCCGCCCCGTGCGGCGGGGGATGATGTTTCACGCCGGACGGAGCGGCGCGCCTACGCGGCGCTCGATCTCGGCACCAACAATTGCCGGCTCCTGATCGCCGAGCCGGCACCTTATGGGTTCCGGGTGATCGACGCCTTCTCGCGCATCGTGCGTCTCGGCGAAGGATTGGGCAGCACCGACCGGCTGAGCGACGACGCCATCGAGCGCACCGTCGACGCGCTCGCGGTCTGCCTCGGCAAGATGCGGTCCCGCGGGGTGGTGCGGGCGAAGTCGATCGCCACCGCGGCCTGCCGGCTCGCGGTGAACGGCCCGGCCTTCGTCGACAGGGTCCACCGTGAGGTCGGCCTCGACCTCGAAGTGGTGGACCGGCGTACCGAGGCCTACCTCGCCGTCACCGGCTGCGCGGCCCTCGCCGACCGGCACGCCGAGTCGGTGGTGATCTTCGACATCGGCGGCGGTTCGACCGAGATCGTCTGGCTCGACGGCAGCGCCGCGCTCGCCCGCAGTGCCGATCCCACATTGCGCATCCGCGCCTGGGACTCGCTGCCCGTAGGCGTCGTCACCCTGGCCGAGCGCTATGGCGGGGCCGACGTCACCCGCCCGGTCTTCGAGGGCATGGTCGAGGAGGTCGCCGACCGCCTGACCAAGTTCGCGCTGATCGCCGGTGCGGCGGCTCACGCACCGAACTTTCACCTGCTCGGTACCTCCGGCACGGTGACGACGCTCGCCGCCACCCATCTCCGCCTGCCGCGCTACGACCGGCGGAGGATCGACGGGTTGTGGATGCGCGACCGCGAGGTCACCGACGCCATCGACGGTCTGCTCGCGACACGGCTCTCGGACCGGGCGCAGAATCCGTGCATCGGTCGCGATCGGGCCGACCTCGTGCTCGCCGGCTGCGCCATCCTAGAGGCGATCCGCCGCGCCTTCCCGTCCGAGCGCCTGCGCATCGCCGATCGCGGCCTGCGCGAGGGCCTCCTGATGAACATGATGCGCGAGGACGGGGTCTGGCGCCGGGGCGTGCGGCCGGGCTGACGGCTTCCGGGCTTGCGCCCGGGGTCCTGCAAGAAGCTGGCTTGCGCCCGGGGTCCTGCAAGAAGCGGGCTTGCGCCCGGGGTCCTGCAAGAAGCGGGCTTGCGCCCGCATGCCCGGAGCGTCATCTGCCTTGCAGGGATTCGATCCATCGAAGGTCAAGGCATATGAGCGATCGTCGCGGCGGCGGCGTCCGGGGCGACCTGAAGCAGCGGGTGAAGACCGCGCGCGGGCGCACGGTCTCCTCCAAGCTCTGGCTGGAACGCCAGCTCAACGACCCCTACGTGGCCCGCGCCAAGCGCGAGGGCTACCGCTCGCGGGCCGCCTTCAAGCTCATGGAGATCGACGACCGCTTCCGGCTGCTGCGGCCGGGCCAGCGCGTGGTCGATCTGGGCGCCGCGCCCGGCGGCTGGTCGCAGGTGGCGGCCGCCAAGGTCGGCAGCCATCCCGGTGCGCCGTCGCCCCGCGGGCGCGTCGTCGGCATCGACCTCCTCGAGATCGAGCCGATGCCGGGCGTCGACTTCGTCACCCTCGACTTCCTCGATCCGACCGCGCCCGGGCTCCTGACCGAGATGCTGGGCGGGCCGGCCGACGTCGTCATGTCGGACATGGCCGCCAACGCCACCGGCCACAAGAAGACCGACCATTTGCGCATCATGGGGCTCGCCGAGACGGCACTGGCCTTCGCCCGCGAGATCCTGGCGCCTGGCGGCACCTACCTTGCCAAGGTGCTGCAGGGCGGTACCGAGGCCGGGCTGCTCACCGACCTGAAGCGCGATTTCTCCGCCGTGCGCCACGTCAAGCCGGCGGCGAGCCGGGCGGATTCAAGCGAGCTCTACGTGCTGGCGACCGGTTATCGCGGAGCCGAGGCTCAGGGCGGGCCGTATCGCGAGATCGACGACGACCAGGAGAACGGCGACGCGGAAGACGGGGCGTCGGGCTGGCGGCCGTGACGCCGGCGGCGGCCCTCGCGCGGGCCCGGATGCTGCTCCTGGCAGAGGGGTTCTTCGAGGTCGGCCAGGGCACCCGGGGCGAGAGCTTCTATTTCCGACTGCCCGGCGCGGCCGGGCAGCTACGGGTCGCCAATCATGCCCGCACGCCGCGCCAGCGGCTCAAGCACCCGGAGGTGGTGGCCAGTCTCGTCGTTGCGGGGCCTTTGTCGGAGGCGACGCTTCGGGAACGCTTGAGCGCCACCCTGCGGGATTTTCGAGCACGACAGGGGGCAGCCGACGCCGTTGATCAAGATCCCCTGGTGCCTGTGAGATAAGCGTGCATCGCCCCTCCCACGTGGACGAAGAGACGTGGTTCCGACCTCGATCAGCTTGGCTGCATGAGGGGCTGCTCCCGGCCCCATGCAGGACTTCGATCCCAGCACGAGTAAGGACCGCCTGGCAGAGCTGGCTGGCATAGCAACCAAGCCCGAGAGAACCAGCTCACCACCACCCATTAAGCAGGTCGGCGTTGGTGAACCTCTCGTGTCAATATGTGATAGGCCGTTCATGCTCCTGAACTCTGGAGCGGCAACCAAAGCGTGATTTCACATGGCAAGCCTGAGACAGGGGCTGCGAGAGCTTTACGAAGGCAATAGCGACCGAGCCCATCGATTTCGCTACGGTCTCCTCGCTTTTGATCTGACTACCCTGTTGTTCATCGTCTTATCCTCCTTCATGCCGCGCCAGCCGATGGTCGAGGGTGTCGATGTCTTGATCGGTGTCGCAGTGGCTGCTGACTTCCTCTCGCGGTTGGCGATCTGTCAACGACCAGCTCGGGAGTTCCTGCGGCCGACGACTTGGGCGGATCTGGCGGCGATCGGCTCGTTCCTGGCACCCATCGTCGGCGAAGGCGCTGGCTTCCTGCGCATCCTGCGCACGCTACGGCTGTTGCGGACCTATCAGTTGCTCGATCGGCTGCGAGTGGACTTTCCGCTCTTCCGCCGTAATGAGGAAGTGATCATCGCGGTGGTGAACCTCGCGGTCTTCATCTTCATCATGACAAGTATCGTCTACGCGACCCAGCACCGCTCGAACCCGAACATCGGCAATTACGTCGATGCGCTGTACTTTACCGTTACCTCGTTAACGACGACGGGCTATGGCGACGTCACGCTGCAGGGCACGGGAGGGCGCCTGATATCGGTCGTGGTGATGATTTGCGGCGTCACGTTGTTCCTCCGCCTCGCCCAAGTCTTGTTCCGGCCCTACAAGGTGCGCTTTCAATGTCCAGCCTGTGGCCTGCAGCGGCACGAGCCAGATGCAGTACACTGCAAGGCTTGCGGCACCCTGCTCAACATTCCCGACGAAGGTTCGGATTGAGCCGCATCAGCCCCGGTGCATGGCGCGTTTCTCATAGGACGAGAACCTGAACTGAAGCGCGCGGTGGCGTGTCGAGCTCGAGGCTGTCTGAGACGGTTGAGCGATGCGGAGGACCGATGTCTGATTGGCGAGCGCTGTTTGTGCCGGAGCACTCCCTAGTGGAGATCGCCCTGCGCGGCACCCTGATGTACATCTTCCTCTTCCTCATCCTGCGCTTCGTCATGCAGCGCCAAGCCGGTGCCGTGAGCCTTGCCGATCTGCTCGTCATCGTGCTGCTCGCCGATGTCTCGCAGAATGCATTCTCGAACGAGTACAAATCCCTCACCGAAGGCATCCTGCTCGTCCTGACGATCGTTGGCTGGAACTACGGCATCGACTGGCTTGCTTTCCATTTTCCCGCTTTTGAGCGCTTCATCACGCCGAAGCGACTCCCTCTTGTCGTCGACGGCCGCATCTGCTGGCGGAACATGCGCCGCGAGATGATCACCCATGCCGAGCTGATGAGTCAGCTTCGCCAGCAAGGCATCGACGATCCGAGTCTCGTGCGACTTGCCTCGCTGGAGGGTGATGGCAGCATCAGCGTCATCCGTCGCGATGATGAGGACACCGGACCCAAGCCGGAGAACCGCAGAGACCTGGCCTGATGCGGCGCGCACTTCCAGGGGGCAAACTGTCGGACGATCGGCGGTCACTCGTCTGTCGAAGCCGAAAGCCGGCGACGCGTGCGATACGGACAGGAGGATCGTCTCCCTCGAACGGCCGCTCCCCACCGAGACTGTGTGAAAACACAGCGGTTGTAGACGGATCCTGTCCTCATCCACCCTGGGCAGCAGCGGCATAGGCGCCTCGACGGCACCCGATCGCCACCCAGGATCCTCGAATGGCAGCAGCGCGGAAGATTGCTCTGCAAATTCGGCGCGCGCCCGAGTTTTCACGCGGCCTGCACCCTCAGCGGCCGTTCGCACGGTCAAGCTGCCTTGATCTCGCTTCCAGGGGCGAGAGCGTCACGCGTCCGAGTGAAGTGCGCGACGTCGTGCTGGCTGCTCGGCGCTCAAGGCAGGGTTCGGAACCGCGGCCACTTTCACGGGAGACCTTCGATTCCCTACCCGGTCCAGCACGGGGGTGGGGGCCGCGACTTCCGGGATAGCCGGGATCGGTCGCCGACCGAGGACGACGTAAAGCCCGATCACCCTGCCCGCTTCGCCGCATCCGCCAAAAATTCCGCCACCGCCTCGACGAAGGGCTGCCCATAGGCGTCGCGCTTGCGCTCGCCGACGCCGTGGATCGAGCGCAGGGCCCAGAGGTCAACGGGTTTCGAGCGGGCCATCTCGATCAGGGTGCGGTCGGGGAAGATCATGTAGGCGGCAACGCCCTCCTGGCGGGCGAGCGTCGCGCGCAGGCCCCTGAGGTGCTGGAACAGGGCCTCGTCGGCCTCCGACAGGCCGAGCGTGTCGTCGCGGTCGGACGCGGTGCGGCGGCGTTCCTTCGGGGCCTTCGGCTCGGGATCGGGGCGCAACTGCACCGGCTCGCGACCGAACAGGATCGCCTCGCCCTTGTCGGTGAGGGACAGGCCGCCGTAGCCGTCGCCGTTCTCCGCCACGGCGCCGGCCGCGAAGAGCTGGCGCAGGATCGCCCGCCACGCCGCCACCGGCTTGTCGGAGCCGACACCGAAGGTCTTGAGCTGGGAGTGGCCGTTGCGGCGGATCTGCTCGCTCTCCTTGCCGTGGACGAGGTCGCAGATATAGGCCGCGCCGAAGCGCTGGCCGGTGCGCACCACCGCCGAGAGCACCTTCTGCGCCGCCACCGTGCCGTCGATGAGCGAGACGCCGCCGCGGCAGAGGTCGCAGCGGCCGCAAGGCTGGCTCTGCTCGCCGAAATACCCGAGCAGCGACTGGCGCCGGCAACTCGCGCCCTCGCAGAGCGCGATCATCGCCTCGAGCTTGCGGCGCTCGACCCGGCGGCGGTCGTCCGGCACCTCCTTCTCGTCGATCTGGCGCCGGCGCAGCGCCATGTCGTCGAGGCCGTAGAGGGTCAGGGTATCGGCGGGCAGCCCGTCGCGACCGGCGCGGCCGATCTCCTGGTAATAGCTCTCGATCGTCGAGGGCATGTCGGCGTGGCAGACGTAGCGCACGTCCGGCTTGTTGATGCCCATGCCGAAGGCCACGGTCGCCACCACCACGACGCCGTCCTCCTGGAGGAAGGTGTCCTGGTTGCGCATCCGCACGCTCTGCTCCAGGCCGGCATGGTAGGCGAGCGCGTTGAACCCGTCCTGTTGCAGGATCTCGGCGATCTGCTCGGTGCGCTTGCGCGACGAGCAGTAGATGATGCCGCTTTCGGCCTTGCGCGGGCGCAGGAAGCGGGAGAGCTGGCGCGTCGGGTGCTCCTTCGGCGCGAAGGTCAGGCGGATGTTCGGCCGGTCGAAGGAGTGGACGAACAGCTCCGGCTTGCGGCCACGGGGAAACAGCCGCTCGGAGATGTCGGCCCGGGTCGCGGCGTCGGCCGTCGCGGTGAGTGCCACGGTCTGCACGTCGCCGAGCGCCTCGCGCGCGCGCGCGAGGTCGCGGTATTCGGGCCGGAAATCGTGGCCCCATTGCGAGACGCAATGCGCCTCGTCGACGGCGAGCCGCCGCACGCCGGCGCCCTGCAACGCCTCGATCAGGCCCTCCATCAGCAGCCGCTCGGGCGAGACGAAGAGCAGGCGCAACGAGTTTTGGCGGATGCCGCGCCAGGTCTCGCGGGCGCTCGATTCTGACACCGTCGAGTTGAGGGTGCCCGCTGCGACGCCGAAGGCCTCCATCTGCTTCACCTGGTCGTGCATCAGCGCGATCAGCGGCGAGACGACGACGGTCAGCGACTGCTCCACCAAGGCGGGGAGCTGATAGGTCATCGACTTGCCCGAGCCCGTCGGCATCACCGCGAAGACGTCGCGCCCGTCGAGCACGGCGCCGATCACCTCGGCCTGGCCGGGACGGAAATCCTCGTAGCCGAAGGTCTTGCGGAGGGCGGCGCGGGCCTCGTCGAGGCGGTCTGTCATCGTGGTTCTGCGGGCTCGTTGCGGGCGACGATCGAACGGCTTACGAGTGATTCGGATCGACGATAGCACTTCATCGCCGACGCGGGACGCCATCATGACGCTCGACATTCGCGATGAGGACGTGGACCGCCTCGCCGAGACGCTGGCATCGATGGCGGGACTCAGCAAGACCGAAGCGGTTCGTATGGCGTTGGCCAACGAACTGCAACGGCGCGAACAGTCGCTGGCCGAGTTCTGGGCGCGCATCAAGCCGATCCAGGACGCGATCGCGGCCACTCCGTCCACCGGACTGAAGGCGGACAAGGCCTTCTACGACGAACTGAACGGCCAGCCCTGATGTTCGTCGACGCCTCGGCGCTCGTCGCCATCCTGGCCCAGGAGCCGGGCTACACCGCAATCGGGGATCGCCTGCATGCCGCGTCCACCCGGTCGACGAGCGGCCTCGCCGTCTTCGAGGCGGTGATGGCCATCGCGCGCTTGAAGAGGCTGACGATCGCGGCGGCCCAGGCACATGTCGAGGAATTCCTGAACGCAGCGGCCATCGGGGTTGTGCCGATTGCCGACGCAGAGACACGGGAAGCCCTCGCTGCCTTCACGCGCTTCGGCAAAGGCCAGGGGCATCCGGCTCAGCTCAACATGGGCGATTGCTTCGCCTATGCCTGCGCACGGACACGGAGGGCGGAGTTACTGTTCGTCGGCAACGACTTCAGCCGTACCGATATCGTCTCGGTCACACCGTAATCACGTCGTGGCGACCCGGATCGCGCCCTCCGCCACCTGCACCACGTCCGCCCGCCCGCCCAGCTCCCCGAACATCGCCGGATCGGCCCCGGTCATCCAGACCTGCCCCGGCAGGGCCTCCAGCGCGTCGAACAGCCCGGAGCGGCGCCGGGGATCGAGATGGGCCGCGACCTCGTCGAGGAGAACGAGGGGCGCGAGCCCACTCATGCCGGTGACGAGGCGAGCGTGCGCGAGCACCAGGCCGATCAGCAGGGCCTTCTGCTCGCCGGTCGAGGCGGTGGCGGCGGGCACGTCCTTGGGACCGTGGCGCACCACCAGGTCGGAGGCCTGCGGCCCGGCGAGCGTCCGGCCGGCGGCGCGGTCGCGAAAGCGGTTCTGGCGTAGGGTCGCGCGGTAGCGGTCCTCGGCATCGACCGCGGGCCACACCGCCACGAGGTCGTCGATGTCGCCCTCGAGCCGCACGCTCGCCCAGGGGAAGGGCGAGGCCTCGTCGCGGGTGGACAGGATCAGGCTGTCGAGGCGCTCCACCGTCTCGCGGCGCGCCAGCGCCACCGCGACGGCGAGTTCCGCCACCTCGCGTTCGACGGCCTCGAGCCACGGCCCGTCGTCGGGCCGCTCCTCCAGGAGGCGGTTGCGCGAGCGCAACGCCCGCTCCATCGCGCTCACCCGGGCGCCGTGGCCGGCATCGACGGCCAGCACCAGCCTGTCGAGGAAGCGGCGGCGGTCGCCGGCCGGGCCGCGGAACAGGGCGTCGAGGTCTGGGGTGAGCCAGACCACCCGCACCTGCTCGGAGAAGGCCGTGGGGGAGGGAGCGGTTGCCCCGTCGATGCGGCAGAGCCGGCCGCCGCGCTCGTCGCGCCCCCGCGGCGGCTCCCAGGCGGTGCCGATGCGGTGGTCGCCGTTCGGCCCCTCCAGGGTCAGCGAAACCGCGAAGCCGCCGCCCCCCCCCTCGCGCGCCATCACCGAGAAATCCGCCCGGCGCAGGCCCCGGCCGGGGGCGAACAGCGACAGCGCCTCCAGGATGTTGGTCTTGCCGGCCCCGTTCTCCCCCACCAGCGCGACGAACCGGCGGCCGACCGCGAGGTCGAGGTCGGCATGGTTGCGGAAGTCGCGGGCGATCAGGCGGGTGACGCGCAGGGGATCGGGATTCGTCATCCGGACCTTGTGGCCCGGACGTCGGATTCAGACCAGTCCGGGGACGGAGATAACCCCCGCCCTCACACCCGCATCGGCATCAGCACGTAGAGCGCCGGCGCCCCCTCGCGGTCCTGGATCACCGTCGGCGAGCCCGGATCGGCGAGGCGGAACAGGGCGGTGTCGCCGTCGAGCTGAGCCGTGATGTCGAGGAGGTAGCGGGCGTTGAAGCCGATATCGAGGGGGCCGGCCTCGTAGTCGACGTCGAGCTCCTCGGTCGCCGAGCCCGAATCCGGGTTGTTGACCGAGAGCGACAGGCGCCCGTCGGTCATCGCGAGCTTCACCGCCCGGCCGCGTTCGGACGAGATCGTCGAGACGCGGTCGACCGCCTTGGCGAACTGGTCGCGCTCGACCGTCAGGCGCTTGTCGTTGCCGGTCGGGATGACGCGCTGGTAGTCCGGGAAGGTCCCGTCGATGAGCTTCGAGATCAGGGTGACGCCGGACGAGAAGCTGAACCGCACCTTGGCGGAGGAGATCTCGACCCCGACGGTCTCGCCGCCATCCTCGACGAGCTTCTGGATCTCGGCCACGGCCTTGCGCGGCACGATGATGCCCGGCATGCCGCCGCTGCCCTCCGGCGCCTCCATCTGGACGCGGGCGAGGCGGTGGCCGTCGGTGGCGACGGCCCGCAGCTTGAGCGAGCCCTCGGCCTCGATGGTGTGGAAGAAGATGCCGTTGAGGTAGTAGCGCGTCTCCTCGGTGGAGATCGCGAACTGGGTCTTGTCGATCAGGCGCTTGAGGTCGGCGGCCGGCAGCTCGAAGCGGTGCGGCAGCTCGCCAGCGGCGAGATCGGGGAAATCGGCCTCGGGCAGCGCGCCGAGGGTGAAACGCGAGCGGCCCGACCGGATCAGCATCTGACCGGTCTCGCCGCTGGTCTCGAGCGAGACTTGGGCGCCGTCGGGCAATTTCCGCACGATGTCGTAGATGACGTGGGCCGGCACCGTGATGGCGCCGCCATCGACCACGTCGGCGGGAATCGTCTCGGTCACCTCGATATCGAGGTCGGTGGCCTTGAGCTGGAGGCCGTCCGGCCCGGAGCGCAGCAGCACGTTCGACAGGATCGGGATCGTGTTGCGCCGCTCGACGACGCGGTGCACGTGGCCGAGCGACCGAAGAAGGGCCGCGCGCTCGACGGTGACTTTCATCAGGGTGATCCGTGTCTCGTACGACCGGCCGAGCAAGGCCGGCAAAAGCAACCGTGGCCCCGTGCACGCACGGGAGCGGAACTTTGGCGAAGGCGCTCTCCGATGGCAAGCCGGGGGCCCGTCGCCGGGCTCCCGCTCAGTCCTCGGTTCTCTCGCCGCGGTTCTCTCGTCCTCAATCCTGGAGCATGCGCTTCAGGAGCTCGACCTCGTCGCAGAGCGCCGTATCCTCGCCGATCGCTTTCTCGATTTTGCGCACCGCGTGCAGGACCGTGGTGTGGTCGCGCCCGCCGAAGCGCCGGCCGATCTCCGGCAGGGAGCGCAGCGTCAGCACCTTCGAGAGGTACATGGCGATCTGGCGCGGCTTGACCACCGCGGCGGTGCGGCGCTCGGAGAGGATGTCGGAGCGCGAGACGTTGTAGCGGCTCGCCACCAGCTTCTGGATGTCCTCGATCTTGACCCGCTTCGGCTCGCGGTTCTTCACGAGGTCGCGGATCGCCGTCTCGGCGGTGTCGAGGGTGACCGGCGCGCCGGTGAGCGTGGCGTGGGCCAGGAGCCGGTTGACCGCGCCTTCGAGGTCGCGGCCATTGGCGGTGATGGCCTTCGCGACGTACTCGGCCACCGCCGGACCGACCTCGAAGGCCGGATGCGAGGCCCGCACCGCCTCGAGGCGCGATTGCAGGATCGAGGCGCGCAGGGCCTCGTCCAGGGTGCCGATCTCGACCACCAAGCCGCCGGCGAGGCGCGAGCGCACCCGCTCGTCGAGGGATTCGAGTTCCGTCGGCGGCCGGTCGGCGGCCACCACCACCTGGCGCCCGGCATCGATCAGGGCGTTGAGGGTGTGGCCGAACTCGGCCTGGATCGAGCGGCCCTGGATGAACTGCACGTCGTCGAGGATCAGCACGTCGATCGCCCGCAGCTTCTCCTTGAAGGCCAGCGCGCTCTGGGTCTTGAGGGCGTTGACGAAGCCATACATGAAGCGGTCGGCGGTGAGGTAGATCACCCGCCGCCCGGCATTCTTCACCGCATGGCCGATGCCGTGGAGGAGGTGGGTTTTTCCCAAGCCCACGCCGGCATGGAAGTAGAGCGGGTTGTAGAGCGCGGGTCCGCCATCGTGCCGGGCGACTCGCTCGGCCGCGGCATGCGCGAGCGCGTTCGAGCGGCCGACCACGAAGCTCTCGAAGGTCAGGCGCGCATCGAGGGGGGCACCGCCCAGTTCGCCCTCGGGCGCGTTGCCGCGGGCGGCGCGCTCGGGCTCGGGCAGCTCGGCGGCCGGGCTGGCGGGGCTCGCGGCCGGGCGCGGGCCCGGCACCGGCTTCGTCAGCGCGGCGGCGCCCGGCCGGGCCGGCGCCATGGCGCCGCGCACCCCGACCTCCAGGCTCTCGATGCCGTCGGCCTCGCTGCGGAAGGTGGCGAGCACCCGGTCGAGGTAGTGCGACTCGATCCAGCTCTTCAGGAACCGGGTCGGGACGGTGAGGCGGGCGACCCCGCCGGAGACCTCCTGCAGCTCGAGCCGGGCGAACCAGCTCGCGAATACGTCCTCGCCGAGTTCCGCCCGCAGGCGGCGCTTCACCCGTTGCCAGGCTGCCGCGACCTCGCCGTTGCTGCGGCCGTCGTCGCCGTTGCCGCCACGGCCGGAGCCGACCCCTTCCGCCAAGCTGCCGTCCACACGCATGACTGGTCCCTTCTCGGCCCGGTGGCGGCTGCCCGCTCCCGGCCCGTACGCAGATACGCTTGCCGCCCTGGCCCCGGACGAGGGGCCGGGCGGCCGGGTCGAAGGCTTGGGAAGTCAATTCCTTCCCGGCCGTTTTCCCCGTGGTTCGTCCCGGTCTATCAACAACTGGTCTCGTTTCTCTTAAAGACCTCGGATCCCCAAATCCGCGAGGTGCCGCCGCAAGTTGGCGGCACGATGCGGCTGTCCCGCGGGCAGTGCGCCGCGATGTGGCAGGTCGGTCGATGAGAGCGGGACGAGACCCGCGCGAACGGCGGGTACAAGGGGAAAACTAGGCCTTCCCGGGGAAGCTTCGCAACAGGAACGATCGGTGGCAGGGTGAACCGATCGTTACGCCCTTCCATCGCCCACGCCCGATCCACAGCCTGTCCGGCGGCAAGATCCTGGAATCGTGACCGTTTCGTTGAAGTGTGCGTGCCGCTCGTGAAAGATCCGTGCGGGCTCAACGGCTTGTCGAGAACGGGGAGGGCGCCGGGGACAGGTCGGTGGAAACCGCCGCCGTGTCGTCCGCGCACTTGACAGGGGCTTGTCCCGCCCCAGCCCACGGGACCACCGTCAGCTCGGGCCAGAGCGCCCGCACCCGCTCGGCCTTGGCGGCGTAGGTGGGCCCATTGGCGATGGCGGGGTTGGGGCGCAGCACCAGCCCGAACAGGTCGGCGAGGCCGAACGGTGCGGCGATCGAGAGCGTGTCGTCGGGTTCGAGCCGCGCCCCGACCGCGTGGACGACGGCCGCGTATCGGGACAAGGCCGCGTCGGCGCTCGGGAGGGGAGGATAGGGGCTCCCGAAGCGGGCCTCGAACCAGAGATGGACCCGGGCCTGGTTGCGGATCTCGACCGGGCCGGCGCAAGGGCCAAGGGCGGGCACGGCGCGGCGCAGGACCGCGTCCTCGGCCTCCCAGGACAGGTCGGCGGCATCGAAGTAGATCAGGTCGTAGTCGCGGATCCCGTGCCCGCGCGGCCGGCCGGTCAGGACGTTCCAAACCGTCTGGTACAGGCAGCCGGCGACGAGGCGCCATTGCGGCAGGGCGAGGCCGCGGGCCGCGATGAGCAGCCGCATCAGGTCGGGATCGGCCCGGACGATCGCCGCGAGCCGCCGATGGTACACCGCCTCCTCGGCGCTCACGCGCCGGTATATTCCGCCCAGGACATCGGCGTCTCGAACACCTTGACCGAGGACAGGAGCGGCAGGGCCGGCCGGGTCTTCTCCCAGATCCAGACCGCGATGTGCTCGGCGGTGGGATTCTCGAGGCCCGGCACCTCGTTGAGGCAGTAATGGTCGAGGCGTTCGAGCACCGGCCCGAAGGCGGCCTCGACGTCGAAGAAGTCGACCACCCAGCCGGTCTCCGGGTCGACCGGCCCGTCGAGGGTCAGCTCCACCCGGTAGGAATGGCCATGCATGCGGTGGCAGCGATGGGTCGGAGGCACGTTCGGCAGCCGGTGGGCCGCCTCGAACGTGAAGGCCTGGGTGATCTTCATCTGCGGTCGCGTCTGGGGATCGATGTGGGCAGCCCCTTAGCACCGTTGGTCCGGCAGGCGAAACCGCGTGCGACCGGACCTACGGGATCCCGATCAGCTTGTGGGTCTGCAGGCTCAGGCGCCAGCGGGCGTCGCGCAGGCAATGGGCCACCGCCGCGCCGGTGTTGGCGATGCGGTCGGGACCGTCCATCGGCTGGAGCCAGAGGTGGCGGAAATCGAGCTCGGCCAGCGCGTCCGGGTCGAGGCCTGACTGCGGATAGACGAGCTTCAACTCGTCGCCGCGCGTGAGGCGCAACGGCGCGCCGGCCTTGGGGCTGACGCAGACCCAGTCGATCCCCGCCGGCGCAGCTTGCGTGCCGTTGGTCTCCACCGCCGCCTCGAAGCCCCGCGCGTGCACGGCGGCGAGCAGCGCTTCGTCGAGCTGCAGAAGCGGCTCGCCGCCGGTGAACACCACGTAGCGCCGACCGCGGGCCCCGTTCCAGGTCCGCTCGATCGCCTCGGCCAATGCTTCCGCATCGGCGAAGCGGCCGCCGCCGGTACCGTCGGTGCCGACGAAGTCGGTGTCGCAGAAGCGGCAGACGGCCTCTGCCCGGTCGGCCTCGCGCCCGCTCCACAGGTTGCAGCCGGCGAAGCGGCAGAACACCGAGGCGCGCCCGGCCTGGGCGCCCTCGCCCTGGAGGGTGTGGAAGATCTCCTTGACGGCGTAGCTCATGATGTCGGTCGTCGGGCGCCGCCGGTCGTCGGCGTCGCGCGTTGCTCCAAGTTGTTTCGAACGAGCGTCGTTTCGAACGATCGTCCTGCCGTGTCAGATGGGGATCGCGCCGGCAAGCGCACCGGGCGCAAG
Organism: Methylobacterium frigidaeris; assembly: GCF_022179185.1. GTDB lineage: Bacteria > Pseudomonadota > Alphaproteobacteria > Rhizobiales > Beijerinckiaceae > Methylobacterium > Methylobacterium frigidaeris. The sequence continues at coordinate 18,112 of NZ_BPQJ01000020.1, forward strand.
GCCCCTCCGCTTCTGTGGACGGGCCTGTGGGCGGGCACGGGATGGCAGCGCCGCCATGCTCCCGCCACGGATGGTGCGTTCATGGGTGTATCGCGCGGCGCTGTCAAAAGCTTCGCCGTTGCCCTACAATCACGGTCGGTCTGCCGTGCGGTGCCCGGGGCGGCGTGATCGGACGGTCTCACATCGGAGGCCGGACGGTTGCGGGAGGCGCCGCGGGCGGCACCGGCACGACGGGGACCCATCGGAATGTTCACAGCTGCGCTGCTGCCGCGCCTCGCCGGACGCCTCCTCGGCCTCGGCGCCCTCGTGGCTGCGGGATCCTTCGCCGCCGGAACGGCGGGGGCGGTCACCGCGCCGATGCTGGTCGTCGACGTCGATTCCGGCAAGGTGATCTACAGCCAGGGCGCCACCGATCCGTGGTTCCCGGCCTCGATCACCAAGCTGATGACGACCTACGTCGCCCTCGACATGGTGCGCCAGGGCCGCGCCTCGATGGACCAGCTGCTCACCATCTCGGAGGCCGCCGCCGCCGAGCCGCCCTCGAAGATGGGCTTCAAGCCCGGCACCCAGCTCACCCTCGACAACGCCCTCAAGATCATCATGGTGAAGTCGGCCAACGACGTCGCCTGGGCGATCGGCGAGAATCTCGGCGGCTCGATCGACGGCTTCGCCGCCCAGATGAACGAGACCGCGCAGCGCCTCGGCATGCGCGAGAGCCGCTGGACCAACCCCAACGGCCTGCCCGACCCGCGGCAATGGACCTCGGCCCGGGACATGGCGATCCTCGGCCGGGCGCTCCTGCGCGACTTTCCCGAGAACCGCGACCTGTTCTCGATCTCGGCGATCCAGTTCGGCCGCGCCGTGATGCCGAACCACAACGGCCTGCTCGGCCGCTACGCCGGCGTCGACGGGATGAAGACCGGCTTCATCTGCTCGGGCGGCTTCAACGTGGTGGCGAGCGCCAACCGCAACGGCCGGCGCATCCTCACCGTGGTGATGGGCCAGGCGAGCGCCCGCGAGCGCGACCTGAAGGCCGCCGACCTGTTCGACTACGGCTTCGGCCAGTCGACCTTCGGCTGGGGCGGCCAGACGCTCAACGAGATGCCGACCTCGGCCATCGCGAGCCCGCCGGACATGCGGCCCTATATCTGCGACAAGCGCCGGCCGATGCCGACGGATTCGGATTCCTCCGCCGTGACCGCGGGCGCCGCCGCCGGGGGCAACGCCGACAACGCCAACGCGCAGCTGATGGCCGTGGGCGCGCCGCCCTCCTCGGCGCTCGCCTTCGCGACCATGAACAGCGCCGCCCTGCGCAACCGCGCCCTGCCGCCCCGGGCGCCGCTGCAGCCGGTGCTGGTCTGGACCGGCCGCGACCCGGCGGAGAGCGCCATCGCGGCGACCGACGAAGCGGCCCCGGCCAAGCCCGTCACCCCGCGGGTGAAGGTGGCCAAGCCCGCGCCCCTCAGGCCCGGGCCCCACAAGCCCGCCCCGAGCCGCAGCATCGCGGCGACCGGCGCGACCGTGCCGCAGCCCAAGCTCCTCGCCCGCCAGAAGGGCGCGACGCCGGCCGCGGCCTCGGCCTTCGCCTCCACCGGCCCGGCCACGTCGGTGATCGCCGAGCCGAAAGCCCAGAAGGCCGCCGTGAAGCCCGCGGCGAAGCCGGCCGCCAAGCCGGCGGCGAAGCCCGCGCAGAAGGCCGAGGCCAAACCGGCGCCGAAGCCCGCGGTCAAGTCGGCGCGCAAGAAGGACGACTGAGCCCGTGTCCGCCGCGGCGCCGGTCTTCTGCCCGGACGACGCGCTGGCCTATCGCCGCAGCCGGACCCGCTTCGTGCCGGGCGAGGGGCTCATCCTCGACGAGACCTACCGCCTCGCGCACCTGCCTCTGGTGGCGCCCGATCATCCGGGCGTGATCCCCTCGAAGGAGGGCCGGTCTTACGCGCGCGGACGCCATCCTCGGGTCGTGTCGCTGGTGCTGCCGGTGCCGCATGCGCGCCTCGCCGCCGCCCCGGCCTATGCCGCGCTGGAGCGGGAGCTTCGCGCCGCGCCCTTCGCGCACAAGATCGCCTGGGACATCGCCGCCCGGCGCCGTGATCGCCTGCACGCGACCCTGTGCGGCTCGCTCGCGATCGGGCCCGACGCCGAACCGACGCCGACGCTTGAGCAGCGGGCGGCCCTCGCCACGCTCGGCCCGGTCGCGGTCGAGCTGCGCGGCCTGTTCTCGGGCACCGTCAATGTCGGCCGGCTCTATCTGCGGGTGTATCCCGAGTTTCGCGACGGCGCCGACCGGCTGGCGGAGATCCAGCGGATCATGGGCCGGCCACCGAGCGGCCTCTACGTCGTCGGCCTGCATGCGCTGACCGACGACCTCGACCCGGCGGAGGCCGCGTCCCTCGCCGACCTGATCGAGCGCTGGTGGAACCGGCCGATGCTGCACCTCTCGCTCGATGCCCTGTGGCTGCTCTGGGCCACCGACGACCAGGTGCTCGACGGCGGCGTGCTGGAACGGGTGCCGCTCACCGATGGGGCGGTGCACCGGGATTGACGTTCGGCGGTCGGATGCGCAGTTCGCGGGGAACAGTCCGACGAGACCGCCCGCATGACCGACACCCCCGGCCGCCCGGCCCCGATCCCGCTCACGATCCTCACCGGCTTCCTCGGAGCCGGGAAGACCACCCTGCTCAACCGGCTGCTGCGGGCGCCGGAGCTCGCCGACACGGTGGTGATCGTCAACGAGTTCGGCGAGGTCGGCCTCGATCACCTGCTGATCGAGACCGTGGACGAGGGGATGATCCTGCTCGGGGCCGGCTGCCTGTGCTGCACCGTGCGGGGCGACCTGATCGCGACCCTCGAGGACCTGCTGCGCAAGCGCGACAACGGGCGGATCCAGCCGTTTCGCCGGGTGGTGATCGAGACCACGGGTCTCGCCGATCCGGCGCCGATCCTGCACGCGCTCCTCTACCACCCCTACGTGGCGATGCGATACGCGCTCCAGGGCGTGGTCACCGTGGTCGACGCGATCAACGGCGACGGCACCCTCGACGCGCATCCGGAGGCCCTGCGCCAGGCTGCGGTGGCGGACCGCCTGGTCGTGACCAAAGCCGACCTCGCGGGCGGGCAGGCCGAGGCGTTGCGCGAGCGCCTCGCCCGGATCAATCCGGGCGCCGCGATCCTGGCGCCGGATGCGCCGGCGGACACGATGCTCGGCGGCTTGTTCGACCTCGACGGCAAGGTGGCCGACGTGCGGGCCTGGCTCGGGGCGGAGAGCCGGCACCACGATCATCATCACCATCACGGTCACGACCATCATCATCACGGCCACCACCACCACGACGTCAACCGGCACGACGCGGCGATCCGCGCCTTCCATCTCGTGAGTGACGAGCCGGTGCCGCGGGCGGCGTTCGAGATGTTCCTCGACCTGCTGCGCTCCGCCCACGGCCCGAAGCTCCTGAGACTGAAGGGACTGGTGGCCCTCGCCGACGATCCCGGCCGGCCGGTGGTGGTGCACGGGGTGCAGCACGTCGTCCACACGCCCGCCACCCTGCCGGCCTGGCCCGACGGCGACACGCGCTCACGGCTGGTGCTGATCGTGCGCGACCTCGATCCCGCCTTCGTGCGCCGGCTGTGGGACGCCTTCCTGGGTCGCCCGGCGATCGACGCGCCGGACGCCGCGGCGCTGACCGGCAACCCGCTGGCGATCCCGGGCGGCTGATCGGCGGGGCTGATCCCGCATCGGGCCGGCACGGCGCTTGAAGCGTCCCACCCGGCGCGGCCGCTGGGGCCGCGCCCCTGTCCCGTTCCGGGACGGGTGACCCGGAACGAGGCTGCGATGAGCACTCCCTTCACGCTGATCGAGGGCGGGCTGGCCGGCGCGGTGACCCTGCGGGCGGAGCTGCGCCATCCCTCCTCGCTGCGCGAGCCCGAGGTGGAGGCCTGGCGCAGCCTGATGGCCCGGGCGCTCGAGCCGAGCGTCTACGCCGACCCCGACTTCACCCTGACGATGGCGCAGCACCTCGCCGACGGGCAGACCCTGGCCCTGCTGCTGGTCTGGCAGGATGGCCTGCGCACCCCGATCCTGCGCGGCGTGCTGCCGCTGCGGCTGCCGGCCCGGCAGGGCCTCGCCGGTCGCGCGCGGCTCTGGCGCCTGCCCCTCGCCGGCAGCGCCGAGGCGGCGGTCGATGCCGACCACGCAGCGGCGGTCCTGCGCGCCGCCCTCGACCACTTGCGCCGGTCGCCCTTACGCCTCGTCGACCTGCACTGGCCGGACCTGAGGCCCGATTCGGCGCTCGCGGTCGCCCTCGGCGAGGTCGCGGGCAGCACCGGGCGACGCCTCGCGGTGGCCGACCAGGCCGAACTGCCTGCGCCCGCCCCGGCGCCCCTGACCCTGCCGGCCGGGCGGACCTCGCTGGAGCGGGTGCGCGATCCGGTGCGCCTGCGCGACGCCGTCGAGCATTTCCTGGTGCTGGATGCGCGGCGCGGTCCCGACAGCCTGCTCGCCGATCCGGCGACCGCGACGGCCTTCCGGGTGGTGACCCGGCGCTTCGCCCGCCGGCGGCAGGCCTGGGTCGATCTGGTGCGGCGGGACGGGGAGGTGGTGGCGGCGGCCGTGCACCTCGCGACCGGGCGGCACGACACGATCTGGCGGCAGGCTGGTCTCTGCCTGGCGCAAGGCCCGGCCCCCGCGCCGGCGCCCCGCATCGAGGCCGTGGTGACGGTGGAGGCGGCAGGCGCCGCCCACCCGAAGCCGGAGCGGACGGGCCTGCGCCGCCTGATGCGCCTGCGGGCCTGAGGCCTTCAGCCCTGAAGGTCCCTACTCGTCCTCGCCGAAGCGGTTGGCGAGGAGGGCGGTGATCGCCTCCATGCACGAATCCTGGTCGGGCCCGAGCGCCGTGACCCGGATGCTGGTTCCTTGCGCGGCCCCGAGGGTGAGCAGGCCCATGATCGAGCGCCCGCCCACCGTCTCGCCGCCCCGGCTGACCGTGACCTCGGAGCCGAATTTTTCCACCGTCTGGACGAACTTGGCGGAGGCCCGGGCGTGCAGGCCGCGGCGGTTGATGATCGGCAGGTCGCGGGCGCTGGCGCCCTCGGGAACCGGCGGCAACTCGCCGTCCTCGTCGTCTGTGTCGGCAAAGGGCGTCATTCGTTGGGGTACCTGCTCGGATCCGGTTCAGACCGCGCGCGCGGTCGTCCGGCTCTCTCGCGTATCGTCGGGAATCGGCCGTTACGGTAACCGGGCGTCCGCAGAAAGCTAGAGCGGACGGCGCGAGAATCGAGGTGGGACGCGAGGGCGCGACCACTCGCCCGGCCTGCCTGGCGGACCCGCTTGCTCGCCGGACCTGCCTAGCCGGACCTACTTGCCGGCGAGGACCCGCGAGGCGACGTTGATGTACTTGCGCCCCGCCTCCTGGGCGTGGAGCACCGCCTCGCCCAGGGATTCCTCGTCGCGCACGCTGGCGAGCTTGATCAGCATCGGCAGGTTGATGCCGGCGACCACCTCGACCGAGCCGCCATTCATGCAGGAGAGCGCGAGGTTCGAGGGCGTGCCGCCGAACATGTCGGTCAGCACCACGACGCCGTCGCCGGAATTCACCCGGCACACCGCCGACATGATGTCCTTGCGACGGACCTCCATGTCATCCTCGGGGCCGATGGTGATCGTCTCGAGCTGCTCCTGCGGCCCCACGACGTGCTCCAGCGCGGCTTTGAATTCCGTCGCGAGCAGACCGTGGGTGACGAGCACCATTCCAATCATCGACACGAGTTCCGACGCCCCGTTGGAGCCGAGCCGCCATTTTGTGCAGCGCAAAGGCGAGCGCAAGAGCAATGCGGCGAAATCCGCATCAATCGGTCATCATCATGACACGGAGGCGGCGCCAACGCCACAACACCGTTGTGGCCCGGCCGGGATCCGGCGACAGGACCATTCTCGGCAGCGCCACTCCCTGGAGAAGGATCGTCCCCGTCCCCGCCTCGGGCATCCGCGGGACGGCCTCGGCGAGGTCGACGACCAGGCGCAGGATCGCGGAAGATACCGTGGCGTCAACGGGTTGCAGGCCGAGGCCGCGGATCTCCAGGAGCCCGGCGAGGGCCGGGTGCGGGGCGGCGACGAGGCGCCCATGCCGCTGCGTCAGGGTCACGCGGTCGTCGCCGACCAGCGCCGCGAAGAGGCCCGAGATAGCGCCGAGCCGCAGCAGGTCACGTACCAGTGTCGATTTGCCGCTCCCCGACGGGCCGCGAATCAGGATCCCGTCCTCGCCCAGCACGACGCAGCTGGCGTGAACGGCACCCACGGACTAGCGGCTCTGGGCCGGGATGCGGACGATGAAGCGGGCCCCCAGGACCGCAGGCTCGCCGTCCTCGCCGAGCGGCCCCAGGCGGTTCTCGGCCCGGATCGTGCCGCGATGGGCCTGGACGATCTGGCGCGAGATCGAGAGGCCCAGCCCCGAATTCTGCCCGAAGCCCTGCTCCGGACGGTCGGTGTAGAAGCGCTCGAAGATCCGCTCCAGGGCGTGCGGCGGGATGCCCGGCCCGTCATCCTCGACGGTCAGCTCGACGGCGTTGCGCCGGCGCCGCAGTGCCACCCGCACGCTGGCCCCTTTCGGCGAGAACGAGCGGGCATTGTCGAGCAGGTTGTTGACCACCTGGCCGAGCCGACTGTCGTGACCGAGGATCGCGAACGGGTCCTCGATGCCCGCCGGCGCCGGCTCGACCGCGAGGTCGATGGCGGCGTCGCCCCGGCGCCGGCGCTCGTTGGCGACCGACACCACGGTGGTGATGAGCTTCCTGAGGTCGACCCGGCCCGCCTCGGCCCGGGCGAGCTCGGCGTCGAGGCGCGAGGCGTCGGCGATGTCGCTGATCAGCCGGTCGAGGCGCTTCACGTCGTGCTGGATCACCTGCATCAGCCGGCCGCGCGACTCGTCGGTCTTGGCGAGCGGCAGGGTCTCGACGGCGCTGCGCAGCGAGGTGAGCGGGTTCTTGAGTTCGTGCGAGACGTCCGCGGCGAAATTCTCGATCGCGTCGAGGCGGCGGTAGAGCGCCTGGGTCATGTCCCGGAGTGCGCCCGAGAGGTGGCCGATCTCGTCGGTGCGCCGCGTGAAGTCGGGGATCTCCTGGCGCGACTTGATGCCCGTGCGCACCCGCTCGGCGGCCTCCGCCAGGCGCCCGACCGGGCCGACGATCTGGCCGGCGACCAGCATCGACAGCACCACCATCACCAGGGCCGCGATGATGAACACCTGCAACAGCGAGAACCGCTCCGCCGCGATGATCTTGTCGATGTCGCCTTCCTGGGTCGAGAGCAGCAGGGCGCCGCGGACGGTGCGGCCGCGCTGGATCGGCACCGCCACCGACACGATGGTCTCGCCCGGGCCGTTGCGGCGCACCAGCGTGCCGCGGGCGCCGGCCAGCGCCCGCTGCACCTCCGGCAGGGTGCGCCCGTCGGCCGGGCCCGGCTCGTCCGCCGAGGAGGGTCGGCCGAGGCCCGGCACATGTGTCCGCACGGCGTTCCAGGCCTGCTCGATCAGGCTCGGGCTGTCCTTGCGCGCCGGGGGCGGGTCGCGGCTGAGGTCGCCGCGGATGTAGAGGCCGCGCGAGTCGATCAGCATCGTTCCGTCGCGGTCGTAGACCCGGGCGCGGGTGCCGGTCGGCGTGATGAGGCGGCGCAGGAGCGGGGCCACGCGCTCCGGGTTGAGGGAGAATTCGAGGCCGGACGGAGTCTCGTCGCTGAAGGCCCCGCCCTCGCCGGCCTGGAGCTGGAGCAGGCGGTCGGGGTCGATGGTGATCGCGTCGGTATCGACGGTCGCCGAGGCCGCGATGGCGCCGGCGATGATGTCGCCCTGCGTCAGGAGACTCTGCACCCGGGCCTCGATCAGGCCCTGGCGGAACTGGTTGAGGTAGAGGAAGCCCAGCAGCAGCGCGATCAGCCCGGCGAGGTTCAGGACCACGATGCGCCGGGTCAGGCTCGAGGCGAAGCGCTGCGCGATCCAGCGCCGCACCGTCCGCGGGCCGAACGGCTCGCGCGCGGCCTCCGCGTCCGGGTCGATCTCGCTCGACGGTTTCAGGGCCGAGGCGCCGAGGAAGCGGCCTCTGGCCAAACCCGTGTTGGCAAGCAGGCGGCGCACGGCGCCGAGAGCCGATCCGTCGCTCACGCGGGCAAATCTCTGATGGTCAAGCGTCTCACATTTCCTTGAAGCGGTAGCCGACGCCGTACAGCGTCTCGATCATGTCGAAGCTGTTGTCGGTCACCTTGAACTTCTTGCGCAGGCGCTTGATGTGGCTGTCGATGGTGCGGTCGTCGACGTAGACCTGGTCGTCGTAGGCCGCATCCATCAGGGCGTTGCGGCTCTTCACGACGCCGGGGCGCTGGGCCAGGGCCTGCAGGATCAGGAACTCGGTCACGGTCAGCGTCACCGGCTCGCCCTTCCAGGTGCAGGTGTGGCGCTCCGGGTCCATCATCAGCTGGCCGCGCTCCAGCGAGCGGGCGGCGGCGGCCTCCGCCTCGCGGGCCGAGGCGCCCGGCCCCGCCTCCTTGGCGGCGAAGCGGCGCAACACTGCCTTCACCCGCTCGACCAGCAGGCGTTGCGAGAACGGCTTCCGGATGAAGTCGTCGGCGCCCATCTTGAGGCCGAACAGCTCGTCGATCTCCTCGTCCTTCGAGGTGAGGAAGATCACCGGGAGGTCGGATTTCTGGCGCAGGCGGCGCAGAAGCTCCATCCCGTCCATGCGCGGCATCTTGATGTCGAAGATCGCGAGGTCGGGCGGCGAGTGCTTCAGGCCGTCGAGGGCCGAGGCGCCGTCGGTGTAGGTCTGGATCCGGTAGCCCTCGGTCTCCAGGGCGATCGACACGGAGGTCAGGATGTTGCGGTCGTCATCGACGAGGGCGATGGTCGGCATGGGCATTCCCTGGGGCGCGGGCGTCGCCCGCAGGACATACCGGCCCTGCTGAACGTCACCCGACTGAAACCGGTTCCGGACCCGGCAGATCTTGCGTGCCGCGGTCCCGTCTCCAAAAAGGCTGGACAGTGGCCACGACGCCACGATTCGGACTCCCTTAAGACCATCCCGCCGAAAAAGCGAGCACCCGTGGCGAAGTGGCCACAGGCGGAGCGGGTCCGGGTTCGCGAGCCGCGGCGTCGCGCGGCCTGGACGGGCCTGCGCGCCGGCGTCAAGTTAGGGCGCATCGTGCGCCAGGCGAGGGAGGATGTATGGCCGAGGCAGGGGAGAAGCAGGCTGCGCCGCTGCCGGCCGCCGAGGCGCCGTTCGACGCCGTCGGCCTCGCCAAGGCGCTCCTGCGAAAAGTCCGCTCGGGCGCCCTCGCGACCCTGGAGCGGGAGGGTGGCGCTCCGTTCGCGTCGCTCGTCACCGTGGCGACGGATGTCGACGGAACGCCGCTGCTGCTGCTCTCGCGCCTCTCGGCCCACACCCTCAACCTGGAGGCCGATCCGCGCTGCTCGATCCTGCTCAGCCAGGGCGGCAAGGGCGATCCGCTGGCCCATCCGCGCCTGACCGTGACGGGGAGCGCGGAGCGCAGCGCGGAGCCGCGGCTGCGGGCACGCTTCCTCGCCCGCCATCCGAAGGCCGCGCTCTACGCCGACTTCCCGGACTTCGCGTTCTTCCGGCTCGAGATCCGGGCCGGGCACCTCAATGGCGGCTTTGCCAAGGCGGCGACGCTGACGGCCCAGGAGCTCCGCACCGATCTCTCCGGGCTCGAGGCGCTCGCCGAATCCGAGCCCGGCGCCGTCGCCCACATGAACGAGGACCATGCCGACGCCGTCGCGCTCTACGCCACGCGGCTCGCCGGCGAGGAGCCCGGGCCCTGGCGCCTGACCGGGTTCGATCCGGACGGGCTCGACCTGATGGCCGGCGAGCGCACCGCCCGCGTCGCGTTCCCGGAGCGGCTGGCCAGTCCCGCCGCCTTGCGCCCCGCCCTGGTGGCGATGGCCGCGCAGGCGCGTGCCGTCCCCAGCTCATGACACAAAGTCGAGCGTGTCAGGGGCGTCACGGGCGAATTCGATTGAACCGTGAAGGTTCGCCACCTACTAAAGCAGCCCACCGAGGCCCGTTGATCGGCCTCGGCGCGGGGGCGCGCGACCTGCTAGGACAGGCACGGTCGCCGCGCCGGACGCGAGGGTTAAGTCATTCGGCCCGACCCGGACCGGCAGACGGCCGGGGTTTCCACGGTCGGCGCCAGGAGGAACAGGCGTGAACGACATCGGCGTATTCAACGAGGCGTTCGGCGCCGACAAGATCGGCTTCCGCAACCTCAAGCGCGTCAACTGGAACCTTGAGGCGCCGAGCCTCTACGAGCACGCGCTGCAGCGCGGCGAGGCCCAGCTCGCCGCCGGCGGCGCCCTGGTGGCCGAGACCGGTATCCATACCGGCCGCTCGCCCAAGGACAAGTTCGTGGTCCGCGACGCCGACACCGAGAACGAGGTGTGGTGGGAGAACAACGGCGGCATCACGCGGCCCCAGTTCGAGACCCTGCTGGAGGATTTCCTGGCCCATGCCGAGGGTCGTGAGCTGTTCGCGCAGGATCTCGTCGGCGGCGCCGAGGTCGGTCACCGGGTCCGTACCCGGGTCTTCACCGAGTATGCCTGGCACTCGCTGTTCATCCGCAACCTGCTGATCCGCCCGGAGCGCGAGACCCTCGCCGGCTTCGAGCCGGAGCTGACCATCATCGACCTGCCGAGCTTCCGCGCCGACCCGGCCCGGCACGGCTGCCGCACCGAGACCGTCATCGCGGTCGATTTCTCGCGCAAGATCGTACTGATCGGCGGCACGTCCTATGCCGGCGAGATGAAGAAATCGGTCTTCACCTACCTGAACTACGTGCTGCCGAAGGCCGGCGTCATGCCGATGCACTGCTCGGCCAACGTCGGCCACGAGGGTGACTCGGCGCTGTTCTTCGGCCTGTCCGGCACCGGCAAGACCACCCTGTCCTCCGACCCCAACCGCGTGCTGCTCGGCGACGACGAGCACGGCTGGAGCCCGAAGGGCATCTTCAACTTCGAGGGCGGCTGCTACGCCAAGACCATCCGCCTGTCGCGGGAGGCCGAGCCCGAGATCTACTCCACCACCGAGCGCTTCGGCACCGTGATGGAGAACGTCGTCATCGATCCGGTCACCCGTCAGCCCGACTTCGACGACGCCTCGCGCACCGAGAACACCCGCTGCGCCTACCCGCTGCCCTTCATCAGCAACTCGAGCGCCACGGGCCAGGCCGGGCACCCGAAGAACATCGTCATGCTGACCTGCGACGCCTTCGGGGTGCTGCCCCCGATCGCCAAGCTGACCGGCGCCGAGGCGATGTACCACTTCCTCTCGGGCTACACCGCCAAGGTGGCCGGCACCGAGAAGGGGCTGAAGGGCCCGGAGGCGACCTTCTCGACCTGCTTCGGCGCGCCGTTCATGCCACGGCACCCCTCGGTCTACGGCAACCTGCTGCGCGACCTGATCGCCCGCCACCACGTCGATTGCTGGCTCGTCAACACCGGCTGGACCGGCGGCGGCGTCGGTGTCGGCCGCCGCATGCCGATCCGGGTCACCCGCCGGTTGCTGACCGCGGCCCTCGACGGCTCCCTCGCCAAGGCGGATTTCCGCCGCGACCCGTATTTCGGCTTCGCGGTGCCGACCTCGGTGCCGGGCGTCGAGCCGCACATCCTGTACCCGGTCAAGACCTGGCAGGACAAGGCGGCCTTCGCCGAGACGGCCAAGAGCCTGGTCGAGATGTTCCAGAACAACTTCAAGCGCTTCGAGGCCCATGTCGACGCCGACGTGCGCGCCGCCGAGCCGACCATGTCGATCGCGGCGTGATCGCCGGCGTTCGGTGATCCTGAGGGCCCCTCTCCCCGGAGAGGGGCCTTTTTTGTTGTAGTGTCAGAACGAAGAATCAGGAGGAGCGGCCGATGATGGTGCTCGTCGTCGGTGCCGGCGTGGTCGGCCTCGCGATCGGTCGGGAACTGGCTCTGCGTGGCCACGAGGTGATCGTCGCCGAGGCGGAGGGCGGCATCGGGACCGGCGTGTCCTCGCGCAATTCCGAGGTGATCCATGCCGGGATGTACTATCCGACGGGCTCAGCCCGGGCTCGCCACTGCGTCGAGGGCAGGCGCCGGCTCTACGCCTTCTGCCAGAGCCACGGGGTGCCCCACGCCAAGATCGGCAAGCTGATCGTCGCGGCGACCGAGCCGGAGGGCGCCAAGATCGCGGCGATCCACGCGCAAGGCGTCGAGAACGGCGTCGAGGGCCTGTCGCTCCTCGATGGGACGCAGGCCCGGCGCCTCGAGCCGAACCTGACCTGCAACGCGGCGCTCCTCTCGACCGAGACCGGCATCGTCGACAGCCACGCTCTGATGCTGGCGCTCCAGGGCGACATCGAGGAGGCAGGGGGCGCCCTCGCCTTCAACACCCCGATCACCCGCCTGACCCGCTCGCCCGAGGGGTGGGTCGCGCGCTTCGGCGACGACGAGATCACGGTCGATGCCGTGGTGAACGCCGCGAGCTTCGGCGCGCAGACGCTCGCCCGGGCGACCGAGGGCTACCCGGAGACCCGCGTGCCGCGCCTGGTTCTGGCCAAGGGCAACTATTTCGGCTGCATCGGCCGGCCGGCCTTCTCGCGGCTGATCTACCCGGCCCCGGTCGAGGGGGGGCTCGGCATCCATCTGACCCTCGACCTCGCCGGGCGGATGCGCTTCGGCCCCGACGTCGAGTGGATCGACGTACCCGATTACGAGGTCGATCCCGGCCGCGGCGCCCTGTTCTACGCCGCGATCCGCCGCTACTGGCCCGGGCTCCCCGACGGGGCGCTGGTGCCCGACTATGCCGGCATCCGCCCGAAACTGTCCGGCCCGAGGGAGGGGGCCGCGGACTTTCTCATCGACGGGCCGGCGGAGCATGGCCTGCCGGGCCTCGTCCACCTGTTCGGCATCGAGAGCCCGGGGCTGACGTCGAGCCTGTCGCTGGCTGAGGACGTGGCGGACCGGCTGGGGGCGTGACGAAGCCGGGCCCGGCCCGCAATCGAGGGGATCCGCGGCCGGCAGCCGCCTTGTTGCCGGCCTGGCCCGCTGCTATCTCGCGGCTTCAGATATCCGAGAACCCCCGTGCGCCGCGTCCCCTGCTGCGCCTGCGCGCCGGAGACAGCCCCACGATGACCGCGTCCCCCATCGACAACATCCGCAACTTCTCGATCGTCGCCCATATCGACCACGGCAAGTCGACGCTCGCCGACCGGCTGATCCAGATCACCGGTGCGGTGGCGGCGCGCGACATGAGCGAGCAGATGCTCGACTCGATGGACATCGAGAAGGAGCGCGGCATCACCATCAAGGCGCAGACCGTGCGCCTGGAATACAAGGCGCAGGACGGGCGCGACTACGTCCTCAACCTGATGGACACTCCCGGCCACGTCGATTTCGCCTACGAGGTGTCGCGCTCGCTCGCCGCCTGCGAGGGCTCGCTGCTCGTCGTCGACGCCTCCCAGGGCGTCGAGGCGCAGACGCTGGCCAACGTCTACCAGGCGCTGGACGCCAACCACGAGATCGTCCCGGTCCTCAACAAGATCGACCTGCCGGCGGCCGAGCCCGACCGGGTCAAGGAGCAGATCGAGGAGGTGATCGGCATCGACGCCAAGGACGCGGTGCCGATCTCGGCCAAGACCGGTCTCAACATCGAGGCGGTGCTGGAGGCGATCGTCACCCGCCTGCCGCCGCCGAAGGGCGACCGAACCGCGCCGCTCAAGGCGCTGCTGGTCGATTCCTGGTACGACGTCTATCTCGGTGTCGTGGTGCTGGTGCGCATCGTCGACGGCGTGCTCAAGAAGGGCATGACGATCCGCATGATGGGCGCGGACGCGGCCTACGGCGTCGAGCGCCTCGGCGTGTTCCGGCCGAAGATGCAGGACGTCTCCGAGCTCGGGCCGGGCGAGGTCGGCTTCTTCACCGGCTCGATCAAGGAGGTGGCCGATACCCGCGTCGGCGACACCATCACCGAGGACAAGCGCCGGACCAAGGAGGCGATGTCCGGCTTCAAGCCGGTGCAGCCGGTGGTGTTCTGCGGCCTGTTCCCGGTCGACGCCGCGGACTTCGAGTCCTTGCGCGGCGCGATGGGCAAGCTCCGGCTCAACGACGCCTCGTTCTCCTACGAGATGGAGACGTCCGCCGCGCTCGGCTTCGGCTTCCGGTGCGGCTTCCTGGGGCTCCTCCACCTCGAGATCATCCAGGAGCGGCTCGAGCGCGAGTTCAACCTCGACCTGATCTCGACCGCGCCGAGCGTGGTCTATCACCTCAACATGCAGGATGGGGAGCAGCGCGAGCTGCACAACCCGGCCGACATGCCCGACGTGATGAAGATCGAATCGATCGAGGAGCCGTGGATCCGCGCCACCATCATGACGCCCGACGAGTATCTCGGCGGCGTCCTGAAGCTGTGCCAGGACCGGCGCGGCACCCAGATCGACCTCAACTACGTCGGTAAGCGCGCAATGGTCGTATACGACCTGCCGCTCAATGAGGTCGTGTTCGATTTCTACGACCGGCTGAAGTCGATCTCGAAGGGCTACGCCTCGTTCGACTACCACATCTCGGATTACCGCGAGGGCGACCTCGTGAAGATGTCGATCCTGGTGAATGCCGAGCCGGTTGACGCGCTGTCGATGCTGGTCCACCGCACCCGCGCCGAGCATCGCGGCCGGGCGATGTGCGAGAAGCTGAAGGACCTGATTCCGCGCCACCTGTTCCAGATCCCGGTCCAGGCGGCGATCGGCGGCAAGATCATCGCCCGCGAGACCATCCGGGCCCTGTCGAAGGACGTCACCGCCAAGTGCTACGGCGGCGACATCTCCCGCAAGCGCAAGCTCCTCGACAAGCAGAAGGAGGGCAAGAAGCGCATGCGCCAGTTCGGCAAGGTCGAGATCCCGCAGGAGGCGTTCATCGCCGCCCTCAAGATGGATTCCTGACGCCGCTTGCCGCTCTCAGGCGCGGCGTGCGATGAGGGGACCCCGCAAGACGATGAGCCGCCGCAACGCGGCGGCCGGGATGTGACGACCGTGTCCGTGCTGAGCCTGAAGCCCCGCCAAGAAGACGTCGACGCGCTGATGCGCGAGATCGGCCGGCGCGCCCGCGCCGCCGCCCGTCGGATGGCGCTGGTCCCAGGCCCGGCCAAGGACGCCGCCCTGCGCGAGGCCGCGTCCTCGCTGCGGGCTGCGAGCGCGGCGATTCTGGCGGCGAACGCCGCCGACCTCGACGAGGGCAGGGCCAAGGGCCTGTCCGCCGCCAGCCTCGACCGCCTGGCGCTCAGCCCCGCCCGGATCGACGCGATCGCCGAAGCCCTGGAGAGCATTGCCGGCCTGCCGGATCCCGTCGGGCGCACGCTCGCTACCTACGAGCGGCCGAACGGCCTGACGATCGAGCGGGTGGCGACGCCGCTCGGCGTCGTCGGGGTGATCTTCGAGAGCCGCCCCAACGTGACGGCGGATGCCGGCGCGCTCTGCCTCAAGGCCGGCAACGCCGCGATCCTGCGTGCCGGCTCGGAGAGCCACCGCAGCGCCACCGCCATCGCGAGCGCGATGACCGAGGGGTTGACCCGCCACGGCGTGCCGGCGGACGCGATCCAGCTCGTCCCGACCCGCGACCGCGCGGCGGTCGGCGCCATGCTCGGCGGCCTCGACGGCGCCATCGACGTGATCGTGCCCCGCGGCGGCAAGGGCCTGGTGGCCCGGGTGCAGCACGAGGCGCGGGTGCCGGTCTTCGCCCATCTGGAGGGGATCTGCCATGTCTTCGTGCATGCGGGCGCCGACCTCGCCATGGCCCGCAGCATCGTGCGCAACAGCAAGATGCGCCGCACCGGCATCTGCGGCGCCGCCGAGACCCTGCTGGTCGACCGCGCCTGCGCCGGCACCCACCTCGCCCCGCTGGTGACCGACCTCATCGAGGCCGGATGCGCCGTGCGCGGTGACGCGGCGACCCAGGCGGTCGATCCCCGGGTGACGCCGGCGACCGAGGAGGATTGGCGCACCGAGTATCTCGACGCGGTCATCTCCGTCAGGGTCGTCGACGGGCTGGACGCCGCGATCGACCACATCGAATCGTACGGCTCGCATCACACCGATTCGATCCTGACCGAGGACCGGGCAGCGGCCGAGCGCTTCCTGGCCGAGGTCGATTCGGCGATCGTCGTCCACAACGCCTCGACGCAATTCGCCGATGGCGGCGAGTTCGGCTTCGGCGCCGAGATCGGCATCGCCACCGGGCGGATGCATGCCCGCGGCCCGGTCGGCGTCGAGCAGCTCACCACTTTCAACTACCGGGTCCGCGGCACCGGGCAGATCCGCCCGTGACGGCCTGAGACGGGGGACGGCAGGGTCGGATGCACCCGTGATCGTGCGCCTGCCGCCCCTCGCGCCGGGCTTGCGGGTCGGCCTCTATGGCGGCTCGTTCAACCCGGCCCATGCCGGCCACCGGCACGTCAGCCGGCTGGCCCTGCGCCGCCTCGCCCTCGACCGGGTCTGGTGGCTGGTGAGCCCCGGCAACCCGCTGAAGGACCGCAGCCACCTGCCCGACGCCGCCTCCCGCGCCGAGGGCGCCCGGGCGGTGGCGCGCGATCCCCGGATCGCCGTCACCGACTTCGAGGCAGCTCTGGAAGTCCGCTACACCGTCGAGACCCTGTCCTGGCTGACGGACCGCCACCCGGAGATCCGCTTCGTCTGGATCATGGGCGCCGACAGCCTGGCGAGCTTCCACCGCTGGCGCGGCTGGCGCGAGATCGCCGCCCGGATGCCCTTCGCGGTGATCGACCGGCCGGGCTATACCCTGCGGGCGATGGCCTCCCCGGCCGCACGGGCGCTCGCCGCCTCCCGCATCGACGAGCCCGCGGCGGCGACCCTGGCCGATCGGCGACCGCCGGCCTGGGTCTTCCTGCACGGGCCGCGCAACAGCCTGTCCTCGACGGCGCTCCGCGCCGTCACGATCCGATCTGCATCCTGATCGCCTTCGATTGGCCGGATTCGCGCGCGTCCAGCTTGAAAATCCGCCATTGGTTCGCCACTGTCTTCGGTCAATGGCATCGGCACCGCGCATGCCGCGGGCAACATCGTCTCGTGGCGCCACCGGGTGCCTTCATCGACAGGGGTCGGCACTGAACGACGCAATCTCTCACGAAGCTCAGGACAACGAGCTTCCCGTGCAGCCCGAGGCGCAGGAATCCCGGATCGACGCGCCCGAGGCCGCGGACATGAGGTCGGTTGCCCTCGCCTGCCTCGAGGACATGAAGGCCGAGGAGACCGTCGAGATCGATCTCGTCGGCAAGACCTCCATCGCCGACGCCATGATCATCACCTCCGGCCGCTCGCAGCGCCATGTCGGCTCGATCGCCGACAAGGTGATCCAGGAGTTCAAGACCCGCGGCTTCGGCAATCCCCGGGTCGAGGGTATGCCGGCCTGCGACTGGGTGCTGATCGACGCTGGCGACATCCTGGTCCACATCTTCCGGCCCGAGGTGCGGCACTTCTACAACCTCGAGAAGATCTGGGGCGCCGACCGGCCGGCCGACCGCCTCGCCGGCTGATCGCGCGACGCGCAGACGGACGGACACGCCGCCATGCGGCTCGCCCTCGTCGCGGTGGGTCGCCTCAAGCGCGGCCCCGAACGCGATCTCGCCGAGGAGTATCGCGGCCGCGCCGACGCGCTCGGGCGTAGCCTCGGCTTCTCCGCCGTGAACCTCACCGAGATCCCCGAGAGCCGAGCCCGGCGCGCGCCGGACCGCTGCGCCGAGGAGGCGGCCGCGATCCTGGCGGCGATTCCGCCGGGCGCCGCTGCGCTCGTACTCGACGAGGGGGGCAAGGCGGTGACGAGCCTCGGTTTCGCCGATCAGCTCGGCGCGTGGCGCGACGGCGGCCGGCCCGGTCTCGCCATCGTGATTGGCGGCGCCGACGGCCTCGATCCTAGTGTCAGGGCCAGGGCCGATCTCATTTTCGCCTTCGGCGCCGCCACCCTGCCGCACGGGCTCGTCCGGGTCCTGGCCCTCGAGCAGCTCTACCGGGCCATGACGATCCTCTCCGGCCACCCCTATCACCGCGGCGCCCCGTGACCCGAGCGCTCCTCTCCGCCATCCTGACCGCCACGGCCCTCGCCTGTGCCCTCCCGGCCGTTGCCCAGCCGGCGTCGGACCCGGCCGCCGACCCGGTGGCGAAGGCGCAGGCCGAGAAGGACCGGCGCGCGGAGAGCCTGCGGGCGATCGAGACCGCGCTTCAGGCCAGCACCGAGAGCCGCGCCAAGCTCGAGCGCGAGGTGGCCGAGATCAAGGGCGACGGCGCCCGGCTCAACCAGGCCCTGATCGACGCCGCCCGCAAGGCGCAGGAGGCGGAAGACCGCATCTCCGAGCTCGAGGCGCGTCTCCAGACCATGGCGGGCAGCGAGACGGCGCTCCGCCGCTCGCTGGAGGCCCGCCGCGGCGTCATCGCCGAGGTGCTGGCGGCGCTCCAGCGCATGGGAAGGCGGCCGCCGCCGGCGGTGCTGGTGCGGCCCGAGGACGTGCTCGCAGCGATCCGCACCTCGATGCTGCTCGGCGCCGTGGTGCCCGAGTTGCAGGGCGAGGCCGAGACCCTGGCCGGCGACCTCGCCGAGCTGGTGCGCCTGCGCGGCCTCATCGCCGCCGATCAGGAGACCCTGCGCGGCGACATCAAAGGCTGGGCCGCGGAGCGCCAGCGCCTCACCGCCCTGATCGCTGCCCGCCAGTCCCGCCTCGGCGAGGCCGAGAGCGGCCTGTCGGCGGAGCGCGAGCGCGCGACCGGCCTCGCCGGCCAGGCCCGCAGCCTCAAGGACCTGGTCGATCGCCTCGACGGCGACCTGGCGAATGCCCGCCGCGCCGCCGGCGCCGCCAAGGAGGCGGCCGAGGCCGAGACCCGCGAGACGCGCGAGCGCTTCGCGGCGGCGGCCCTGCGCGATCCCGCCCGGCTGGCGCCGAAGGTGCCCTTCGCCCAGGTGCGCGGCCTGGTGCCACGCCCGGTGAGTGGCGAGGTGGTGCGGACCTTCGGCAGCCCCGACGGGTCCGGGGGAACGAGCCGCGGCATATCGCTCATGACGCGCCCGCGGGGCGTCGTCTCCTCTCCGGCGGATGGCTGGGTGGCTTATGCCGGGGCGTTTCGCTCCTACGGTCGTCTCTTGATCATCAACGCGGGCGACGGCTACTATCTGCTCCTGGCGGGCATGGACCAGATCAACGTCGAGGTGGGTCAGTTCGTGCTCGCGGGGGAGCCGGTCGCCGTGATGGGAGACATGGGCTCCGCACCTTCGGCAGGAGCCGGCGGGCGGAACGATCCCGTCCTGTACGTCGAGTTCAAGAAAGACGGTGGCTCCATCGACCCGGATCCTTGGTGGGCCAAAGGGTCAAGCGAGAAGGTTCGCGGATAATGCGCAAAGTTTCCCTCGTCCTGTTCGGAGCCATGCTGGGCGCCGGGACGGCCACGGTGGCGACCCAGACCCACCTGCTCTCGAGCACGAGCGCCGTCGCCGCCTCGGCCGAGACCTACCGCCAGCTCAGCCTGTTCGGCGACGTGTTCGAGAAGATCCGTACCGACTACGTCGAGAAGCCCGACGAGGCGAAGCTGATCGAGGCGGCCGTCAACGGCATGCTGACCTCCCTCGACCCGCATTCGAGCTACATGGACGCCAAGAGCTTCCGTGACATGCAGGTCCAGACCAAGGGCGAGTTCGGCGGCCTCGGCATCGAGGTCACGATGGAGGACGGCCTGATCAAGGTCGTCACCCCGATCGACGACACGCCCGCGGCCCGGGCCGGCCTGCTCGCCAACGACATCATCACCCAGATCGACAACGATCAGGTCCAGGGCCTGACCCTCAACCAGGCCGTCGACAAGATGCGCGGCCCGGTCAACTCGCCGGTGAAGCTCAAGATCACCCGCAAGGAAGCCAAGGACCCGATCGAGGTCACGCTCAACCGCGACCTGATCCGGATCAAGCCCGTGCGCTCGCGCACCGAGGGCGGCGATATCGGCTACATCCGCCTGACCCAGTTCAACGAGCAGACCTATGACGGCCTGAAGGCCGCCGTCGACAAGCTCTCGACCGACCTGCCGGGCGACAAGCTCAAGGGCTTCATCATCGACCTGCGCAACAACCCGGGCGGCCTGCTCGACCAGGCGGTGATGGTCTCCGACGCCTTCCTCGACCGCGGCGAGATCGTCTCCACCCGCGGCCGCAACCCGGACGAGACGCAGCGCTTCTCGGCCAAGTCCGGCGACCTGACCAAGGGCAAGCCGATCGTCGTGCTGGTCAATGGCGGCTCGGCCTCGGCCTCCGAGATCGTCGCCGGCGCGCTCCAGGACCACAAGCGGGCGACCGTGCTCGGCACCCGCTCCTTCGGCAAGGGCTCGGTGCAGTCGATCATCCCGCTCGGCGGCAACGGCGCCCTGCGGCTCACCACCGCGCGCTACTACACCCCGTCGGGCCGCTCGATCCAGGCCAAGGGCATCGAGCCGGACCAGGAGGTGCTGCAGGACGTCCCCGACGAGCTGAAGGGCAAGGACGAGACCAAGGGCGAGGCCGGCCTGAAGGGCCACCTGAAGCAGAAGGACACCGAGGAGCGCGGCGGCTCATCGGCCTACGTCCCGCCGGACCCGGCCAAGGACAAGCAGCTGACCGCCGCGGTCGACTTCCTGCACGGCGTCCAGAAGGGCGCGGCCAACACCGCGAAGACCACCGTCCCGAATCCGAACTGATCGTGCGTCTCGCCGGGCGCCTCCCGCACCCGCTTTAACGCCGCGTTTACCACGAAGGCCCGCAATACCGGTTGAACGACCGGCGCTGCGGGCCTTCCGCTTTGTGGCAGCGACACGGTCGCGGGACCTCACGCCTGTGCCGCTCGCGTCCGACACCATCCTGACCCGTCCCCTCGGGCTGAGGGACGAGGCGACCGCCCGCGTCAAACACTGGCGCGCCGCCCTGCAACCCCGGCTGCTCGCCGCCATCGCCATCGCCTTCGGCGCGGGCGCCCTGGCGCTTGCCGCTTTCCTCGTCCTCGGCGACGACCCGCTCGCGGGAGAGCCCTACGCGATCGCCGCGATCGAGGTCCGGAGCCTGAGCGCGCCGGTGCCGGAACCGGCCGTTCCGGCCCGTCCCGATCCCGCGAGCCGCAGCGCCGGCGAGGTCGAGCGGGCCTCCGGCGTCGCGGTGAGCCGGCCGGACGGCACCAGCGCGCCGGATTCGGTGGTGATCCGGGTGCCGGGCAACGGCCCGATCCAGCTCAACCCTGCCCCCGACGCGCGGCTGAGCGAGCGTGGCCGCTACGGCGCGCTGCCGAAGATCGGCCCGGACGGCGCCCGGCCCCTCGACGTCTATGCCCGCCCCGAGGCCTCGGGGCTGGAGCGGGGCGGGGCGGTCGCCGGCCGCATCGCCCTCGTGGTGTCCGGCCTCGGCATCGGGCAGGCGGCGACGCAGGATGCGGTGCAGCGCCTGCCGCCGGCGATCACCCTGGCCTTCGCACCCTACGGCGCCGACGTCACCCGCAGCGCTGCCCGCGCCCGCGAGGCCGGGCACGAGGTGCTGGTGCAAGCGCCGATGGAGCCGTTCGACTATCCCGACAACGATCCCGGCCCCCAGACCTTGCTGGCGGCGGCCAAGCCCGGCGAGAACCTCGATCGCCTCGCCTTCGTGCTCGCCCGGGTGCCGGGCGCGGTGGGCGTGATGAACTTCATGGGCGCGCGCCTCACCGGCGAGGCCGCGGCCCTGGAGCCGGTCCTGCGCGAGATCGGCGGCCGCGGCCTCGGCTTCCTCGACGACGGCACCTCGCCGCGGTCGCTCGCCCGCGAGATCGCCCGCAAGGCCAAGGTGCCGGTGGCCCGGGCCGAGATCGTCGTCGACGCGGTCCCGCGCCCGGACGCCATCGACCGCGAGCTCGCCCGCCTGGAGGAGGCGGCGCGCAAGTCGGGTTTCGCGCTGGGCGCGGCGACCGCCCTGCCGCTCTCCATCGACCGCATCGCCCGCTGGTCGCGGGACCTCGAATCCCGCGGCATCCTCCTGGTCCCGGCGAGCCGGGCGCTGCGGTCCGGCTCCTGACGCATTCGCGTCGCTCGCGCGGCATTTTCCTCAAGGGTCCGGTCCCCTGCACGGGAAATTGCTCTAAGGTCGCTTCATGGCATCGCTTCACCGCCCCGAGGCTGCGCTGGCCAGCCTTCCCTACCGGCCTTGCGTCGGTATCGCCCTGTTCAACCGCGACGGGCTGGTCTTCGCCGGCCACCGGCGGCACGATTCAGGTGATCTCGGCGCCCATGCCTGGCAGATGCCGCAGGGCGGCATCGACGAGGGCGAGGCGCCGCGGGACGCCGCCCTGCGCGAGCTCTACGAGGAGACCAACGTCGCCCCGACCTCGGTGCGCCTGCTGGCCGAGGCGCCGGGCTGGTACTCCTACGACCTGCCGACCTTCGCGGCCGGCAAGCCCTGGAAGGGGCGCTTCCGTGGCCAGACCCAGAAATGGTTCGCCTTCGCCTTCGAGGGCGACGAGCGCGAGATCGACATCCTGCGGCCGGGCGGCGGCGCCCACAAGGCGGAGTTCGACGGCTGGCGCTGGGAGCCGCTGGCCCACCTCGCCGACCTGGTGATCCCGTTCAAGCGCCCGGTCTACGAGCAGGTGATCGCCGCCTTCGCCCACCTCGCGCGCCCGGCGTGACCGGCCTCGCACGCTTTCCCGCCGGCGAGCCCGCATGACGCGCTGGTGGCTCGCAGCCCTGGCGGTCCTGCTCCTGTGGATCGCCTACGGTGTCTCTCCCTACATCGCGCTCTACCGCCTGTCGCAGGCGGTGCAGGCGCATGACGCGGCGGCCGTAGCGCAACGGGTGAACTTCCGTACCCTGCGGCTGTCCCTGACCAAGCAGGCGCTCGCCGCGGCCGTCGACGGCATCGCCGCCCGCCGCGACCTGTCGCCCCGGGAGCGCACCATCCTGACCGAGGCGAGCGGGGCCCTGGCCGAGCCGCTGGTCGAGTCCCTCGTCACGCCCGAGACCCTGATCGATCTCCTCGACGACGGCTGGCCGGTGCGCGCCGGTCTCGCCCGCGAGAGCGCATCCGGCGACGGGACGCCCGCCAGTCGCGAGGGTCCGCGCGAGATCCCGAAAGCCAAGGACGGCCTCGGCCTGCACGCCTCGACGATCAGCCAGCTCTTCGCCCTGTTCCGCTCGGCCGAGCCGCGAGGCTTTCGCGGCATGGTGGTGAGCTATCCGCCCGACCGCCCGCTCGAGAACCGCTTCCGCCTCCGCCTGCGGCTACGGGGCTGGACCTGGCGTCTCGTCGATCTGGAACTGCCGAGCGCGCTGCGCCAGCGCATCAGCCAGCGTCTCACCGGGGCGATGCAGCGCTGAGCGCGCTCCGAAGCGCCGCGCTTCCCCTTGATGTGGGGCCCCGCGCCCCTCATATCCCGGCATGGGCCGGCGGAGTTGCGGTCGGCCCCGACGGGCGCTGCCGAGGCGGGCCCGGATCTGACCGAAGTGCCTCCGCAACAGGGCTTCGCCGACACCATGACGCGTCCCTCGCCGTTCGGGCATCCGTTCCTGCTGGGCTTCGACGAGATCGAGCAGGCGCTCGACCGCGTCGCCAAAGCCGCCAATGACGGCTACCCGCCCTATAACATCGAGCGCCTGCCCCGCACCGAGCAGGAGCCGGAGCGGCTGCGCATCACCCTGGCGGTGGCCGGCTTCACTCGCGACCAGCTCGACGTGACCCTCGAGGAGAGCCAGCTCATCGTCCGCGGCCGCCAGGCCGATGACAAGAGCCGGACCTTCCTGCACCGGGGCATCGCCGCCCGGCAGTTCCAGCGCGCCTTCCTGCTCGCCGACGGCATGGAGGTGCTGGGCGCCGATCTGTCGAACGGCCTGCTCTCGATCGACCTTGCCCGGCCGGAACCGGAGCGCATCGTGCGACGGATCGACATCGGGTCGCGCGACATCGTCTGACCGTCCCCATATCGTGTTCACCCCGGTCGGCGGGCCGCTTCGGGGCTCGGTCGATCCACCGTCCTGCTGCCTTTGAGAGGAGGGCGCATCATGTCCGACACCAATCTGAATCTTGACCTCGACCCCTCCGCGCTCGCGGCCCTCGGCGAGGGCCACGTGGCCTATGTCCGCGCCATGCGCTCGGAGGAGGTCAAGCGCCTCTTCCCCGAGGCCCCGGACCTCACTCCCGGCCTCGATCTGTTCGCCCTGCTCTCCGCGAGCGGCGCGCCGATCCTGCTGACCGACAGCCGGGATGCGGCCTTCGCCAATGCCTGGGCGCACGACCTGCAAGCATTGAGCGTGCATTGATCCAGCAGAGTTCCGGGACGCCGAGGCAGCGACGCGATCTCGGGCCTTCCCGGGATTGCCGCGACGGCTGACCCAGGTCGGATTGTTGCCATTGGCCCGGAGGTCGGTGATCTCCGACTTGCCGGGGTGGCGACGATGCGAGGCGATGTTCGCGGTCATTCCCTGTTGACCGGCATTATCACGCCGCGGCATTAAGCTAAGCCGAGCGAGCGGTCGTTCGCTTGTCAGTCTCTCTACGCGTGCTGTGTCGGCGGACAGGCGGCTTCGCACCTCATCTCGACCTGATCCCGACTTCTTCTGCTCCGGTGCCGTCAGGCAAGCCCGTGAGCGGGGAAATCGTGAGGGGGGCGATCCGCCGGATCGCCCCCTTTTTCTTTACATCGCCGTCGGCCGTCCGGCCGCCACCACCAGCAGCTTGCCGTCCCCGAGGGTACGGGCCGCCGCGCGGCGGATATCTCCTTGCGTGACCGCGCCGATCAGGCCGTTGCGGCGGGCGATGTAGTCGATGCCCAGGCCCTCGAAGGCGATCTGGACCAGCTGGTGGGCGATCTTGGTCGAGGTGTCGAAGCCGAGCGCGTAGGAGCCGGTGAGGTAGTCCTTGGCCTTCTGCAACTCGTCGTCGGAGGGTCCGTCGCTGGTCAGGCGGGCGATCTCGTCGGCGATCACCGTCAGGCACTCGGCGACGCGCTCGTTCTTGGTCGCGGTGTAGCCCCAGGTCATCGAGGCGGCGCGGTGGCTCACCAGCGAGGTGCCGACCGAATAGGCGAGGCCGCGCTTCTCGCGCACCTCCTGGAACAGCCGCGAGGTGAAGGCGCCGCCCCCCAGGATGTGGTTGAGCACGTAGGCGGGGATGAAGTCGGGATCGCGCCACGGCACCCCGTCGGTGCCGAAGCGCAGCACCGATTGCGGCACGTCGAGATCGACGACGATGCGCCGGCCCAAGCCCGTGATCGAGGTCGCCGGCACGGCCGTCAGCTCGCCGCCCTCCGGCAGGGCGCCGAAGGCGGCGTCGAGGGCGCGCACCAGCGCCTCCTCATCGATGGCGCCGACCGCCGCGACCTTGACCCGGCCGCGGGCGAGGAGCCGGCGATGCATCGCCACGAGGTCGTCGCGGGTGATCGACGACACGCTCTCGATCGTGCCGGAGGAGGGCCGGCCATAGGGGTGGCCCGGATAGGCCTCGGCGAAGAAGCGCCGCGAGGCCATCACGCCGGGATCGTTCTGCTGGTAGCGCAGGCCGGCCAGCATCTGTCCCCGCACCCGCTCGATCGCCGCCTGGTCGAAGCGCGGCTGGGCCAGCGCCAGGGCCAGGAGCTCGATCGCCTCGTCGGTGTGCTTGACCAGCATCTTGAGCGAGCCGCCGATGGCGTCCGGCCCGGCATGGAAGCTCAGCTCGATGGCGCGGGCGGCGAGCCGTTCCTGGAAGGCGTCGGAATCGTGCGGGCCGGCGCCCTCGTCGAGGAGGCGGGCCAGCATCTGCGCGGTGCCGGCCTTGCCCTCGGGATCCTGCGCGGCGCCGCCCTCGAAGGTGAAGGCCAGCGCGATCAGCGGGACGACCGGCGACGCGACGTGCCAGGCCTCGATGCCGCGGGCCGAGAGGACGGGACGCGCCTGGGTCGGCGAGGAGGACGAAGTGGCGGCAGTGCGGGAGACGGCGTCGGCCGGGGTCATGAGGACCTCTTGTTATCTCTCAGAAGAAAAAGATCCGCCCGGCGGCACGAGGCCCCGGGCGGTGTCCGTACGGAAGGGCTCAGGCGGCGGCCGCGGCCGCTTGGCCCTTGGTCAGGTAGCCGGTGACCGAGCGGGCCGGGACCAGGTAGCGCTCGGCGACGGCCGCGAGGCGGGAGGCCTGCATCGCCTCGATCTCGGCGGGCCAGCGCCGCACCTCCTCGATGCTCTCGCCGATGGCGAGCGCCGAGCCGAAGATGCGGGCGAGCGAGGACTGGCTGTCGGAGGAATAGACCGTCTCGGCGACGAGGCGGGTCTTCGCCCGCTCGATCGCGGTGGCCGACAAAGCCTCGGAGGGCGCGCGGGCGAGCGCCCGGTCGAGGGCCTCCTCCAGCTTCTCCAGGCTCACGCCCTCCGCCGGCACGGCGTAGACCGAGAAGCGGGTGTCGTCGATCGCCGAGCCCATGTACCAGGCGCCGGCATTCACCGCGACGCCCTGCTCCAGCACCAGGCTGCGGTAGAGGTAGGAGGTCGGGCCGCCGCCCAGAACCTCGGCGAGGAGCTCGAGGGCATGGCTCTCGCCGTCGCGGGCGGTCATGCAGGAGGGGGTGAGGTAGAGCCGCTGCAGGGTCGGCTGCTCGACCTTCGGGTCGGCGACGCTGAGGCGGCGCGCCGCCCGCGGCTCCGGCTCCCGCGGCCGCACCCGCTGCGGCCGGGCGCCCCGGGGCGCCACTGCGCCGTAGGTGTCGTCGGCCAGCCGCCGGACCTCGTCGGCGGTCACGTCGCCGGCGACCACCAGGATCGCGTTCTCCGGGGTGTAGAAGCGACGGTAATAATCGAGGGCGTGGGTGCGGTTCAGCTCCTCGATCTCGTGCATCCAGCCGATGATCGGGATGCCGTAGGGATGGTGCACGAACAGCGAGGCCGCCATCGCCTCGGAGAGCTGCGCCGCCGGGTCGGTCTCGACCCGCATGCGGCGCTCCTCCAGCACCACGTCGCGCTCGGGGGCCACCACGGCGTCGTCGAGGATCAGGCCGGTCATCCGGTCCGCCTCGAAGCTCATCATGGTCTTCAGGTTCTCGCGGGCGACGCGCTGGAAATAGGCGGTGTAGTCGAACGACGTGAAGGCGTTCTCCTGGCCCCCCAGGCTCGACACCGCCTTCGAGAAGGCGCCGACCGGGTGGGTCTCGGTGCCCTTGAACATCAGGTGCTCGAGGAAGTGGGCGATGCCGGACTGGCCGAGCGGATCATCCGCCGAGCCGTTGCGGTACCAGACCATGTGGGTGACCACCGGGGCCCGGTGATCGGGCACCACCACCACGTCGAGGCCGTTGTCGAGCACGAAGGACGCCACTTCGGGACCGCCCGCCTCCGCACGGCCGAAGGGCGCCGCGTCGGTGCGCAGGGTGGCGCTGACGGGGCAGACGAGGCCGGGGGCGGGGCGCATCCTGTTTGGGGACATCCTGATCTACCTTAGCCGGGCGGCCGGACGGGCCACCCGCGTTGGATCGTGAACCGGCTCACTTAAGAGAGGCTTGCGGCTCATGCGAGTCACGGGCCAGCGGGCGTCCGAGCCGGCCGGCGGGCCGGCCACCGGGGTCGCTGACCGTTAGAGACCCTGTTCTAGAGCATTTTGTGGCAGGGGGGACCCGAGAACTACGGAGAAATGCACCCGGCGCAGATCGGATGGGTTCTGGCCCAGTTGAAGCGTGGCCGTGAATCCATCCGAAGCTTGGCCTCCCATCCGCCTGGGCGGCCCTTAGGGCAATCCGGGCCGCAGCTCTGCACGGCGAGCGGGTCTCGACCAAGCAAAACCCCGGGCCGCTGGTGCGGCCCGGGGCATGGCACTCCCGACGATCTCGGAAACGTTACTGGCGCGAGCGGAGGTAGACGCCGGGATCGGCCTGCTCGCGGTCGCTGATCATTCCATTCGGGCCCCGCTCGGTGCGGGCGAGCTTGCCGTTCGGCGGCTTGCGGTAGCCGGTCGGCGGCTCGGTCAGCGAATCGCGCGAGGGCTCGACGTCGGGGAGGTTGACGTCGTCGTCCTTCTTGCCGGCGAGGAGCTGCATCGGGTTGAGCCAGAACGATTCCTTCACGTTGTCGCCCGGCTTGTAGGTCGGCTCCGTCGTCAGGCTCGCGCCCTCGCGCCGGCCGGCCCGCATTTCCTGGATCGGCAGCGTGGCGTTGTTGTCGCTCATCCGGCCGCCATAGCCGCGGGTGATTGGCTTGCGGTCCTCGGCGGCGCGGCGGTCGCGGGCGGCGGTCTCGGGATCGGTCGGCCATTGCGGGTTGGCCTCGCGCACGGCGCGGCGGTCGACGGGCGGCGGCAGGGCGGCCTTGTCCATCTTCGGCGGCAGCACCAGCGGCGCGCGCTCGCGGTAGGTGATGGTCGGCCGCTCGGGCTCGATGAGGCCGATCGACGACAGGGCGTTCTTCATCGCGACGCCCTCCTGGGCGTGCGCGCCGCAAGAGACCGTGAGGCCGGCGGCGAGGCCCGCGACCGTCACCGCGGCGAGTATCGTACGCTTGTCGAGCATGCTGGCCCCCTGCCTGTTCCGCCCCGTCGTTACCAGCTTGGGTGGTGGCGGTTTCGGGCGAAGGTATGGCGTGGCAATGGGCGCGCGCAACGCCGGTCGGTGGCGTTGCGCGCGTGACACACAGGGCGTTTCAGGTCTGCTTGCCGGTTGCCACGTCCCGCCGGCGCTCCAGCACCAGCCCGTCATAGAGCAGGCCGACCACGCCGAAGACGATGCCGGCATCCGCCACGTTGAACACGTACCAGGACCAGCCGCCGGCATGGAGGTGGACGAAGTCGAACACCGCCCCGTAGGCGGCGCGGTCGATGGCGTTGCCGATCGCCCCGCCGACGATGAGGCCGAGCGACCCGGCGAGCCAGCGGCTGCCGGCCCGCGCCATCCACAGCGAGAGCGCGACGGAGGCCACCAGTGACACGCCCACCAGCACCCAGCGCCCGAGCGCCGAATCCTGCTGGAACAGCCCGTAGGAGACGCCGCGGTTCCACACCACGATCAGCTGCGCGAAGGGCGCGAGCACCACGGGCTCGCGCACAGGCAGGTCGGCGACGAACAGGAGGCCGAGCTTCGTTCCCTGGTCGAGGACCAGGGTGATGAGGGCGACCAGGAGGCCGAAGGGGAGGGGACGCATTACTTTTTCCTCGCCCGTTTCCTTGCCCCTTACTCGGCAGCCTTGGCGTGGAGCGCGTCCCACTCGCGCAGGGCCTGCGCATCGCGGGGCGTCACGTCCGGATAGTCCGGATCGCTGCCGACGCTGGGCAACACCTTCCACGAGCGGGCGCATTTGCGGCCGGCAGCCAGGGCCGGCACCACCGCGACGCCCCGGATCTCGTCGAGCCGGAACGCCTCGGCCGGTCCCTCGCCGGCCTCGACCGCGATGTCGGAGGTGATGCAGACCTCCGCGAAGTCGATGCCGTCGAGGCTCGCCAGCAGATCGGAATCGGCGACGAAGACCCTCGGGGCCGCCTCGAGGCTCGCGCCGATGCGCTTGGCGGCACGCTCGATCTCCAGCGCGCCGGTCACCACCCGGCGCACCCGGCGGATCTTGGCCCAGCGTTTCGCCAGGGCCTCGTCGCGCCACGCGGACGGCGTCTCCGGCAGGGTCTCGGTATGGACCGAGCCGGTCTCGGAGGGGGTGCGCGCGAGCCAGGCCTCCTCCGCCGTGAAGGCGAGGACCGGGGCGAGCCAGACCGTGACGCGCTTGAAGACCTCGTCCACCACGGTGAGCGCCGCCCGCCGGGTCTCAGACGAGATCGGATCGCAGTAGAGCGCGTCCTTGCGCACGTCGAAGTAGAACGACGACAGGTCGCCGGTCATGAAGCCGTTCAGCAGCGCCACCACGCGCTTCGTATCGAAGGTGCGGAAGGCGTCGCGGATCTCGCCATCGAGCTCGGCCAGCCGATGCAGGATGAAGCGTTCCAGCTCCGGCATGGCGTCGGCCGCCACCCGGTCCTCGGGCCGGTGATGGGCGAGCGTGCCGAGCATCCAGCGCAGCGAGTTGCGCAGCTTGCGGTAGGTCTCGGAGAAGGTCTTGATGATCTCCGGGCCGATGCGCAGGTCGTCGGTATAGTCCGAGGCCGCCACCCACAGGCGCAGGATGTCGGCGCCCGAGCCCTTGATCACGTCCTGGGGTGCGACGACGTTGCCCTTCGACTTCGACATCTTCTCGCCCTTGGGGTCGAGGACGAAGCCGTGGGTCAGCACCACGTCGTAGGGCGCACGGTCGCGGGTGCCGCAGGATTCGAGCAGCGAGGAGTGGAACCAGCCGCGGTGCTGGTCCGAGCCCTCGAGGTACATCACCGTGTCGTCACCGCCGTCGCGGCGGCGGCGGATGCCGGCGAGGCCCGGAAACTGCTCGGGGTCGTCGAGCGTGAAGGCATGGGTCGAGCCGGAATCGAACCACACATCGAGGACGTCGGTCACCTTCTCGTAGGCCGCCGGGTCGTGCTCGGGCGCCAGGAACCGGGCGCCGTCGGCGTCGGTGAACCAGGCATCCGCGCCCTCCGCCGCGAAGGCGGCGTGGATGCGGGCATTGACCGCCTCATCGCGCAGGATCTCGCCGGTCTCGCGGTGGACGAAGACCGTGATCGGCACGCCCCAGGCGCGCTGGCGCGACACCACCCAGTCAGGGCGGTTGGCGATCATGCCGGTGATGCGGTTCTGCCCCTGCGGCGGCACCCAGTGCGTGACGGCGATCTCGCGCAGGGCCACGTCGCGCAAGGTGGCGTCGTGGAGCGTCGCCACCGGCTTGTCGAGGGCGATGAACCATTGCGGCGTGTTGCGGAAGATGACCGGCTTCTTCGAGCGCCAGGAATGCGGGTAGCTGTGCTTCAGCGTGCCGCGGCCGACCAGCGTCCCTGCGGCGGTGAGCGCGGCGATCACCGCCTTGTTGGCGTCGCCCTTCTGGCCCTTCTCGTCGAGGACGCGCTTGCCGGTGAGGCCGGGCGCGGCCTCGGTCAGCACGCCGTCGGCATCGACGGTGTAGGGGATCGCCGTCTCGATGCCGCGCTCACGGAGCTGGCGGCCATTGGCCATCCAGACCTCGAAATCCTCGCGGCCGTGGCTCGGCGCGGTGTGGACGAAGCCGGTGCCGGCCTCGTCGGTGACGTGCTCGCCCTCCAGCATCGGCACGGCGTGGCGGTAGCCGTCGTTCCAGCCCGCCAGGGGATGCGCGAGCGTCAGGCCGGCCAGCGCCTCCGCGGAAACGTCGCTCAGTCGCTCGTAGCTCTCGACGCGCGCTGCCTTGAAGACGTCGCCCGCCAGTTTGTCAGCAACAACGTAACGAACACCAGGTTGAGACCAGTTTTCTTGAGGAGCAGCAACGACACGATAGAGTCCGTACGAAACTTTTCGGGAATAGGCGACCGCGCGGTTGGCGGGGATCGTCCAGGGGGTGGTGGTCCAGATGACGACCCGGGCGCCCTGCAGGTCCGGGGCCGATCGGGCCTCGACGACCGGGAAGGCGGCCCAGATGGTGTCGCTGACGTGGTCCTCGTACTCGACCTCGGCCTCGGCCAGCGCCGTCTTCTCGACCACCGACCACATCACCGGCTTCGAGCCGCGATAGAGCTGGCCGGTGGTGGCGAAGGTCATCAGCTCGCGGGCGATCGCGGCCTCGGCCGGGTAGGCCATGGTCAGGTAGGGATGGTCCCAGTCGCCGGTGACGCCGAGGCGCTTGAACTCCTCGCGCTGCACCGACAGCCAGTGCTCGGCGAAGGCCCGGCACTCGCGCCGGAACTCGACCACCGGCACATCGTCCTTGTTGCGGCCGGCGGCGCGGTACTGCTCCTCGATCTTCCACTCGATCGGCAGGCCGTGGCAGTCCCAGCCCGGGACGTAGTTCGCGTCCTGCCCGAGGGCTCCCTGCGTGCGGACGATGATGTCCTTCAGGATCTTGTTGAGGGCGGTGCCGATATGGATGTGGCCGTTGGCGTAGGGCGGGCCGTCATGCAGGACGAATTTCGGCCGCCCGGCCGCCGCCTCGCGGATACGGGCATAGAGGTTGGTGCGCGCCCAGCGCTCCAGGATCTCCGGCTCGCGCTGCGGCAGGCCGGCCCGCATCGGGAACTCGGTGACCGGCAGGAACAGGGTCTCGGAATAGTCGCGCCCGGCGGCGGGCTTTTGCTCGGTCATGGGGGTCAAGGCTCGTCTGACGGGCACCAAGCCGGCACGAACCGGCCCGGGCCTTGAGGGAATCGCGGCGGAAAACGGCAGCAACCCGGCCTTCCGCGCGGCCGCGAGCGGCCCTCAGGCGGAAGCCGGGCTCGTAATTCGCCGGATGGCGACGCAGCGCGGGTGCGATTCGGTCATCCGGCGCTTCTAGCAGCGGCGGGCGGGCGGGGGAAGCGGGGTGATGCGGCGGAGCGGCCGGCGACCGTCGGTCCATGGTGCGAGGCATGCTATCGTTACGTCACTCTCGACCGCGTCGCCGCTCGCGACGGCCGATGCCGGACATGGAACCTCGCTACCCATGGAACCTCGCCACCCGTGATGCCTGCCGATATCGCGCTCGTCCGCCTCACGGCGCTCGGCCCCGCCGCCGAACCTCTGCGCGTCGACGGCGCGTCGCGCGGCATCGACTTCGTGCGCCGCCTGTTCGAGGACTGGATGTCGGGCGCGAACCGGTTCGACCAGCCCGGAGAGGCATTGCTGGGAGCCTGGCAGGGCGACCGCCTGGTCGGCGTGGGCGGCCTGAACCGCGATCCCTATGCGGCGGATGAGGGGGTCGGCCGGCTCAGGCACGTCTACGTGCTGGCGTCGCACCGGCGCCTCGGCATTGGTGAGACGCTGGTGCGGCGCCTGCTGCGGGAGACCGAGGGGCATTTCCGGGTCGTGCGCCTGCGCGCGGTCTCGCCGGAGGCGGCGGCCTTCTACCGGGTGCTCGGCTTCTCGGACTGCGCCGAACCGGCCGCCACGCACGTCATCCCCGTGACACCTGACCCGTGACTCACGATAGCGTCCCCGCCTCGACCAGCACCATCGCGCCGATGCCGATCAGCACGAACGGCGTCGCCACCCGGCCGATCCGCCGGATCGGGGCGCCGAGGCCAGGATGGTGCACGAGCCCGTGGGCGATACCGAGCCAGAGCGCGACCATGACGGCGAAGACGGCGACGATCAGGACCAGCCGGGGTCCCGGGCTGGTGGCGAAGACCGGCGTGTAGATGCCGAGATTGTCGCCGCCATTGGCGATCGTCACGCTGGCGACCGCGAGCGTGTTCCCGAGGGAGGTGGGCTCGATCGCGACCTCATCCTCGTCGTCGCGGCGCAGAGCGAGGAGGCCGCGAACCCCGAGTACGATCGGGACGAGGCCGAGCAGGCCGAGCCAGGACGGGGCAACGACCAGGGACAGCAGCGAGCCGGCGAGCGAGGCCAGCACCAGGACGGCGATGCCGAGAGATTGGCCGATGACGATCTGGCGCGGGCGGTAGCGCGGATCGGAGAAGAAGCCGATCAGCACGACGATGTCGTCGATATTCGTCGAGGCGAACAGGGTGATCGCCACGCTCAAGGTGGCCAAGGTCTCCATCTCAAGCGGTCCATGTCGGGCGGTCCGTCATCCGTCCGGACCGTCCCACCGGAACGGAGCGGGGCATCGCGCGGTTAATCGGAAGGCTCATCGAAATCGGGAGACCGCCATGCGGATCCTGCTCTCCGCCGTCGCGCTCGCCGCGCTCCTGACCGCCCCGGCCGTCGCCCGCGAGCTTCGCGCGCCGCCGCGGCCGGTGCCGGAGGACATCGACGCCACCGGGACCGTCACGCCGACCGACCCCTTGCTGATCCCCGACGAGGAGAGCGGCCCGGTGCGCCGGATGAAGCGTCCGCGCGAGCGGGGCACCGACGCCGAGGCGCCGATCCGCGAGTTCATCCCCGAATAGCCCATACCCTAACTTGCGTTTCACCCCGGTCCAGGCGCGCCGACCCGGTCACCCCAGCATCGAGGGGGTGTGGTCCCCGGCCAGCAGGCGGCGCGCTTCCGCGGCATCCTCGTGCATGCGGGCGACCAGGGCCTCGGCACTGTCGAACCGCGCCTCGCCGCGGATGAAGCCGACGAACTCGACCGCGATCCGCTGGCCGTAGAGGTCACTGGCGAAGTCGAACAGGTAGGTCTCGAGGAGCGGCGCGCCGTCGTCGAAGGTCGGGCGGCGGCCGTAGCTCGCGACGCCGTCGCGCACGCTGCCATCGCCGAGACGGGCGCGCACCGCGTAGATCCCGAGGGCGAGCGCGCAGGCATCGAGTGCCACGTTGGCGGTCGGGAAGCCGAGGGCGCGGCCGCGCTTGTCGCCATGGCGCACCTCGCCCTCGACGAACCAGCGATAGCCCAGGAGGTGGTTGGCGGTGGCGACGTCGCCCGCCTCCAGCGCCGCCCGGATCGCGCTCGACGAGACCGGCGCCTCGCCGCCCCCCGCCGCCACTGCCGGCACGATCCGGCAGGCGAGGCCGTTCTCGGCGCAGAGCGCCTCCAGCATCGCCGGCGTGCCCTCGCGGCCACGGCCGAAATGGAAGTCGTGCCCGATCACCACGCCCGACAGTCCGAGCTCGCCCTTGAGGGTGTCGGCCACGAAGGCCGCCGCCCCCGTGCCGGCGAGCGCCGCGTCGAACCGGCGCACGAAGGCGCCGTCGATGCCGAGCCGCCGCAGCACCGCCAGCTTCTCGCCCTCGCCGGTGAGGCGGAACATCGCCGTGTCGGGAGAGAAGAAGGCGCGGGGATGCGGCTCGAAGGTGAGGACGGCGCTCGGCCGGCCGAGGGCGCCCGCCATCTCCCGCACCGCCGCGATCAGAGCGCGGTGGCCCTGGTGGATGCCATCGAAATTCCCGAGCGCCGCGACCGCGCCCTTCAGGCCCTCGGGCACCGGCTCGCCGTCGCGGTGGACAGGAAAGGGCGACGCGACGGGGCGCGGGGCAGTCTCGTCGCGCGGCATTCAGGGTCCTTGGCTGACGAAGCGGGGGGCTCTGTGAAGGCGGCCGGACCCTGTCGAAATCCGCCCCGTGGGTCAAGCCGCAAGAGAGCGGCCGGGACAGGACAGTCGAGGCGGTCGGGCCGCGACCGGGTTGGCGGCGCCTGCGCGGGTTAACCCCTTCTCAAGGGGGGTGGAATTACAAGCTGAGACCAGAAGCGCCACCCGGCGCTTCCCCTGATGATCCAAGCGGGGTTCGTCGCGCACGGGGATGCGTCGCGCCCGCGAACGGAGCCGTAAGCCATGGCCCTTGACCTCGGCATGCCGATCCTCGTCGTGGACGATTACCAGACGATGGTCCGCATCATCCGCAACCTGCTGAAGCAGCTCGGCTTCGAGGACGTCGACGACGCCTCGGACGGCACCGGCGCCCTGGCGAAGCTGAAGACGAAGAAGTACGGCCTCGTGATCTCCGACTGGAACATGGAGCCGATGACCGGGTACGAGCTGCTGCGCCACGTCCGGGCCGACGACGCCCTGCGCACCACGCCGTTCATCATGGTCACCGCCGAGTCGAAGACCGAGAACGTCATCGCGGCGAAGAAGGCCGGCGTGAACAACTACATCGTGAAGCCCTTCAACGCCCAGACGTTGAAGACCAAGATCGAGGCGGTCTGCGGCGCGTGATGCCGCCGGCTCGGTGACGAGGCGGCGTCTCCCGGGCGCGGGATCGAGCGGCCAGGGCCGAAAGGCCGGCCGCGCCTCCCGCGCCGGATCGCCGCGCTGCGCGCTGTCGCTCGAGATCCTCGCCAGGGATCGTCGTCGAATGATCCTCGCCGAGAATACGCGCGCCCGGAACGCCCGATCTCAGGACGTCCAATCCGATAACAACCCATTCGCGGGGAGCGATCACGTGCTCAGGCAGATGACGGCGGGACCGCGATCCGCCCTCAACCGGCTGCTGGGAGGCCAGGAGGCGCCGTTGGAGGCGCCCGTGCCTCGCGCGACCAAGGCCGACGCGGCGAGCCAGGCGATGGCGGTGAACGAGCTGCGCGAGATCGCCGATTACATCACCAAGCTCAAGCGGGGCATCGCGGCCCTGAGAGCCCAGGAGCTCACTCGCGACCGCATCCCGATGGCGCATGACGAGCTCGGCAGCGTCGTCGCCGCCACCGCCAGCGCCACCAACCGGATCATGGAATCGGCCGAGGCGATGCTGGCCATCAAGGCCAAGACCCTGGACGAGTACCGCAACCAGGTCGAGGCGCATATCGGCGACATCTTCGAGGCCTGTACGTTCCAGGACATTACCGGCCAGCGCATCTCCAAGGTGGTGGAGGCCCTGGGGCAACTCGAGAAGCGCCTGTCGCAATTCTCCACCGTGGTGAACGTGCGCGACGGCGAGGCCGAGCACGACCCGGAGGAGGCCCGCCGCAAGGCCCGTGCCGAAAAGCTGATGCTCAACGGCCCCCAGCTCAAGGGCCCGGCGACGCCGCAGGACGCGATCGACGCCCTGTTCTCCTGAGCGATCGACTCCGAAACCGGGATGCGGCTGGCCGCGCCCCGGCCTTTCGGCGTGCCTGTTCGATTTGGATGTCGGCTACGCTACCAGCGCAGCAGGTCGATCACGGCGTCCGGATGCTTGGCCTGCGCCTCGAGCCAGTGGGCAATGTCGCCGAGCGGCGCGCCCGCGGCGACGCCCAGCTCCTCGGCATGGATGCCGCGCGCCACCAGCAAGGACGCGATGCCGAAGGCCCGCGCGCCGGCGATGTCGGTGCGGATCGCGTCACCGACGGCGAGCACCCGGTCGCGGGGGAGGGGAGCGCCGCCGTCGAGCGCCTCCGCCGTCGTCAGCGCCGCCTCGTAGACCGGGACGTGCGGCTTGCCGGCATAGACCACCGGGCCGCCCATCTCCTCGTAGAGGGCCGCGATGGCGCCCGCGCAGGGGATCAGCCGCTCGCCGCGCTCGACCACGAGGTCGGGGTTGGCGCAGATCAGGGTCACCCCGCGGGCCGCCCAGGGTTCGAGCACGCCGCGGTAATCCGCTGCCGTCTCGGTCTCGTCGTCGAGGAGGCCGGTGACGACCACGTGGGAGGCCTCGTCCGGCCCGCCGCGGGTGAGGTCGAGGCCGTCGAAGATCGGCAGGTCGCGGTCGGGCCCGAGATGGTGCATGGCTGCGTCCGCCCGCTCCGCCATCAGCCGGCGGGTGAGGTCGCCCGAGGTGACGATGGTGTCGTAGGCGGTGCGAGGCACGCCGAACCCGTCGAGCTGTGCCAGCACGGCGCTGCCGGGACGCGGCGCGTTCGAGACCAGCACCACCCGGCGCGGCCGCGCGCCCGGAAGGGCGCGGAAACGCGTCAGCGCCTCGCTCGCCCCCCGATGGGCGTGGACGCCGTCGTGCAGCACGCCCCAGACGTCGCAGAGGATCAGGTCGAAGCCGGACGCGACATCCGCAATCCCGTCCAGGATCGCGACCTCGCCCGGATGGCTTGCGCGAATCATCTCGGCCATCTCTGCCACCCTTGCCCGCCCCTCTCGTGCTGCATCGCAGCAGGGAAGCGCATCGGGCTTAAAGGCGGTTCGCCCCGAACGCAACGTGTCGGGCGATCGAATGTGAAATCGTTTACAGGCAGGGGCCGTCACAGGATCATCATGCGGTCGACGTCGACGAGGCCGCGATCGGTGATCTTCAGGTGCGGGATCACCGGCAGCGGCAGGAACGCGACCTGCAGGAACGGCTCGGGCAGGGTGCAGCCGAGCCGGCGGGCGGCGTCGCGCAGCGGCGGCAGGGCGTCGCGCACCGCCTCGAAGGGCAGATCGCTCATCAGGCCGGCGATCGGCAGCGCCAGCTCGGCCAGGATCCCGGTCTCGTCGGCCACCACGAAGCCGCCCTGCAGGTCGATCAGCCGGTCGACCGCCCGCGCCATCGCCTCCGGGTCGGCGCCGACGACGCAGAGATTGTGGCTGTCATGACCGACAGAGGAGGCGATGGCGCCGCGCCGGAGCCCGAAGCCCTGGACCAAGCCGCGACCGATGCTCCGCGTGCCGTGGCGCGCCACCACGGCCACCATCGCCACGTCCTGGC
Source organism: Methylobacterium frigidaeris (assembly GCF_022179185.1). GTDB lineage: Bacteria > Pseudomonadota > Alphaproteobacteria > Rhizobiales > Beijerinckiaceae > Methylobacterium > Methylobacterium frigidaeris. The sequence goes on from NZ_BPQJ01000020.1 coordinate 56,095, forward strand.
CCAGGTCCGGCACGCCGTCGAGCGTCAGGCGCCGGTGCTCGGTGATGATCCGGCCCGGCACCACGCCGATCACCGAGGCCTCGCCCGCGGGCACCGGCACCGCGAGGTCGGCGGCCGTCACCGCCTCGGCCCGCACGCTGTCGCGGCCCGGCGGCGGGGTGACCGTTCGGGCGGCGAACAGCGCCGCGTCGACGAGGCGGCCGGCCGAGACCACGGACGAGACGGTGCAGGATTCGAGGTCGTCGAGGAGCACGATGTCGGCCCGCTTGCCTGGCGCGATCATGCCGCGATCGGTGAGCCCGAAGGCCGTGGCGGCACTGAGCGAGGCGGCGCGGTAGGCGGCGAGGGGCGGCACGCCGAGGCGAATCGCCGTGCGGATCAGGTGATCGAGATGACCTTCCTCGGCGATGTCGAGGGGGTTGCGGTCGTCGGTGCAGAAGGCGAGGAACGGCGCGGTCCGCTCGGTGAGAAGGGGGCTGAGCGCGTGCAGGTCCTTCGAGACCGAGCCCTCGCGGATCAGCACCGTCATGCCCTTGCGGATCTTCTCCAGCGCTTCCTCCGCGCCCGTCGCTTCGTGGTCGGTGCGGATGCCCGCGGCCGCGTAGGCGCTGAGTGCCGCCCCAGACAGGAGCGGCGCGTGGCCGTCGATGTGGCGCCCGGCAAAGGCCGCGAGCTTCGCGAGGCACCCCGGGTCGGCCGCGACCACGCCGGGAAAGTTCATGAACTCGGCCAGCCCCAGTGCGCGGGGATGGTCGCGATACGTCAGGAGATCGCCGGCTTCGATCCGGGCGCCGGCGCTCTCGAGGTCGGTCGCCGGCACGCAGGAGGAGAGCTGGACCCGGATGTCCATCACGGTCTCGCCGGCGGCCGCGAGCGCGTAGTCGAAGGCGGCGGTCCCGAGCACGTTGGCGAGTTCGTGCGGGTCCCAGATCGCCGTGGTGACCCCGTGCGGCAGCACGCAGCGGTCGAATTCGTGCGGGGTGATGAGGGAGGATTCGACGTGCAGGTGGGTGTCGATGAAGCCCGGAACGGCGATGCGCCCTCCGGCATCGACCACTCGGGCGCCCTCGTAGACGCCATACGTCCCCACCACCGTGTCGCCGCAGATCGCGATGTCGGTCTCCACCAGCTCGCCGGTGACGAGATCGAGGAGGCGGGCGCCGCGGATCACAAGGTCGGCGGGCTCGCGGCCCGCTCCTTGCGCGATCCGGCGGGCGATGAGGTCCGACATCGGAGGCCTTTCCTGCTGCGAGGGTTCCCGATGCTAGGCCGTCATACGCCGGCCCGCTACCGCTTCGTTGCCTGCCGGCCGAACGCATATTTCAAAATAGAGCGCGTTTCCCGTCTCCCGCATGGGAAAGAGGTCAGGGGTGAGGATTGCACGCCTGCGTGTAGAACTCGAAACGTTGTGCTGGCCGCTCGACGCTCACCGTTTGGTTCTGACGCGTGTCATCTCGCGCGATCTTCGATCGCGCCTACCCCTCTCGCACATTTTGCCGCGATGCCGGGCGAGCCCGGCATCGCGTGGGAAGGAGGGATCCCGCGACTTGCTTCGGAGAAGGGGAACTTACCCGAGAGCGACTTCCTACACCGCTCTGCGCAGGGTGTCCCGGAAGGCGCGGCGCACCGGCGGGGGCGGGTCGTCCGCCGGCGGTGGCGGCTCGGGCGCGGGCGGCGCGGCGGGGGGCGAGAGCACCTCGGGACGCACCACGCGGGGGGGCGAGAACACCGTGCCTTGCGCGAGCGGCAGGTCGAGGTCGATCAGGTCGGGCACGTCGGCCTCACGCTCGACGCCCTCCGCCACCAGCCGGATTCCGGACTGGGCCAGGGAGATGGCGAGCGCCGCGCCGTGCTCGCCGAGCAGGGTCTCGAGGCCGACCTTGGCGTAGCTCGCCCCGCGAGCCGCGAGCGCGGCGGCGTCGAGGCGCGGATCCATGACCCGGTCGACGGCGAGCCCGATCCGCTCGCGCAAGGAGCGGAGCGCGCTCGCCTGCTCGGCGTCGAGGCTGCGCCAGCTGCGCTCCGGCAGAGCCAGGATCAGCCGGCCGGCGAGCTCCGGATGCAGGTCGATCAGCCGGCCCACCGCCCGCAGGAAGCCCGGCTCGAACAGCGAGCCCGGCGACAGGGCGTAGGCGACCGGCGTCTCGCTGCCGCGGGAGGCGAGGTGCTGACCGATGGCCGTCACGCGGGCGAGCATCAGCCGGTCGAGTTCGGTGGTGCGCCCGTGCCGCTCCAGCACCCGGACGAACTCCGCTGGGGACAGCAGGGCATCGCCGACGCGCAGGCGGGCCAGGGCCTCGTAGAACGCGACCTTGCGCTGCGGCAGGCTGACGACCGGCTGCAGGTGGACCTCGAGCCCTTGGGAGAGGGCGGCGAGGATCTCGGCCTCCGGGTGGGCCTCGGCGGCGGGCTCGGGCACGAAGGGCCGGCGTGGCGCCGGGGCGGCCTCCCGCGGCAGGATCGGGTCGGCCGGGAACGACGAGAGCGAGGGGGAGGGCGCGACGGACGGGGCCGGCGACGCGGCTGCGGCCTCGACCGGCCAGGACGGAGCAGCCTGCACGGGTGCGGGCGTGACGAACGGGGCTGCGGCATGGGCCTGCGGCGGCCGGGTCGGAGTGGCGCGGGGGGCCGGCAGGGGAGCCGCCGCGGCTTCGGCGGCACCCGGATGCGCGACCGGAGCAGCCTGCGCCGGCGGCGCCTGGACCGGTGCCGGCGGCGCCTGAATGGGGGCGGGCTGGGCGGCGGCACCCGATCCGGCCTTCAGGCGGGTCAAATCCTCGTCCTGGGCCGCCACCGCCATGGCCAGCTCGCGCACGATGCCGCCCAGCAGGCCGATCTCGGCCGTGACCTCGGACAGGCCGTTCTCCAGGTTCGCCGCTGGCACGGCCGGTACTTCCCGCTGCTCCAACGTCAGCAGGCGGCGCGAGAGCAGGTCGATCTCGCCCGACAACGTCTCGACCTGGCGGGCGAGGCGGCCGGCACGGCGCAAGGAGAGCATTGCGGCCACCCCGCCGAGGGCAGCCGCGGCGAGCGCGGCCCCGGCTACCGCCCCGAGGACGGGCGCGGACACGAAGGCGACCGCGAGGCAGAGACCGCCCGCCAGGAGGAAGCAGAGGCTGAGGGCAATCCGGCTCACCGACGACCCGCCGGCGCGCCGGCCGGTGATGAGGGCCATCGCAATTCCTCTTACGCGTCGAGGACAGGCCGGGTTCCGCGAAGTCCGACCTTCCCGGTTGTCGCCGAGGCGCCGAAGACCCGCAAGACGCCGCCACCGGCTGCCCACGGTTTTCGCGGCGCCCTTGTCCGCACAGCCCCAGTACCCGAGATGGCTTGCGCGGCCCTGGTGCGCCGCGGCGGGACAAGGAGCGAGGCGATGACGGATCGGTCCGGCGAGCGGATGGAACTCCTGATGAAGGTCGAGGGCATGACCTGCCAGGGCTGCGTCGCGGCGGTGACGAAGGCGGTGCAGCGCCTCGACCCTGCGGCGCAGGTGAGCGTGGACCTGGGCAACGGCCGGGTCGCGATCGTCACCGACGCCCAGGCCCTCGACGTGGCCCAGGCGCTCGGCCGCGCCGGGTACGAGGCCGAGGCCATGACGGGGTGAGGTGATGACGGGGTCAAGATCGCACCCGAGCGCGAGCGACCGGGGACAAGATTCGCGGCACCCGCGCGCTCTAACGTTCGTTTAAGCCGGCTCTGCGAGGGTTTCGACAGTTCGCAGTGTAGGGGCGCCGGGGCCGCGAGGTCTCCCGCGCTGGCGTGGCGGTGTGCGTATCAACAGTGCCTTTGCGTCCCTGATCGATGCCCGGCTGACGGGCCTCGTCCACGATTCCGCCGCGGGCGACCCGGCCGAGCGGGCCCGCCACGAGCGGTTCCTGATCTCCCGGCTCGCCACCGGCGCCGTGCTGATGGCGATGCTGCCGCCCTACCTCCTCTGGCGTGGCGTTCCGACGCTGGTCGAGGCGGCGGCGGCGGCCTGCCTGATGCTCCCGGTGGTCGCGGCCCTGCTGCTGGCGCGCACCGGCAACCTCACGCTCGCCCACGGCCTGTCCTCGGCGGCGCTGACCGGGCTCGTCGTCTGCCTGGCGAGCCTCACCGGCGGGCCGACCTCGGCCGCCAGCATCTGGCTGGTGATGATCCCGGTCGAGGCTCTGCTCGCCGGCTCGCACCGGGCCGCGCTGGTGGCGGCCCTGTTCGCGACGCTGGGGGCGGTGGCGGTCGCGGTGATCGAGCCCGCCCCGGGCCTCGGCTTCTTCGTCTGGCCCGCGACCCTCGCGATGCCGGTCTTCGCCATCACGGCGATCTGCCACGTGCTGGCGCTCTCCCTGGAGCATCGCCGCCGCGAGGGCCGCTGGAGCGACCGTCTGCACGCCGCGACGTTGCGCGACGCCCTGCTCCTCGATGCCATCGACGACCTCGTCACCTGGCACGACCGCAACGGCAGCGTGCTGCAGGCGAGCCCGGCCGCCCGGGCGCTCGCCGGGACGACGCCGGATGCGCTGGAGGGCCGCGGCCTGTTCAACCGCGTCCACGTCTCCGACCGCCCGGCCTTCCTGACCGCGCTCAGCGACGCGGCCGGCCAGGCCCAGCCCGTGACGGTGCAGTTCCGCCTGCACGCCGCCGGCGAGGCGGGCGAGGCAGGCCGGGTGATCTGGGCCGAGATGCGGGCCCATCGTGTCCCGGGGGCGGCGATGCCGGCGGCCGTCGGCGAGGCCGCCGTGGTGGCGGTGACCCGCGACGTCTCGGAGCACAAGCGCCGGGCCGAGGAGCTCGACCAGGCCCGGGCCGCGGCCGAGCGCGCCGATGAGGTCAAGAGCCGCTTCCTCGCCACCGTGAGCCACGAGCTGCGCACGCCGCTCAACGCCATCATCGGCTTCTCGGAGATGCTGGAAGCCGAGACCACCCTGGCCCTCGGCCCCGAGCGGCGTCGGGAATATGCCGGCATCATCCACTCGTCCGGCCAGCACCTGCTGGAGGTGGTCAACGCGCTGCTCGACATGTCGCGGATCCAGAGCGGCAATTTCGACTACGCACCCGAGCCGTTCGACCTCGCGGGCCTTGCCCGCGGCGTGTGCGACCTGATGCAGATCCGCGCCGACCAGGGCGGCGTGCGGCTGCGGCGCGAGATCGCCGCCGATCTGCCGGAGGTCACGGCGGATGCCCGCGCCTGCCGGCAGATGCTGATCAACCTCCTGTCGAACGCGGTGAAGTTCACGCCGCGCGGCGGCGACGTCGTGCTCTCGGTGCGCCGGGTGTTCGACCGGGTCGAGATGGCGGTGGTCGATACGGGCATCGGCATCGCCGAGGCCGACCTGCCGCGCCTCGGCGACCCGTTCTTCCAGGCCGGCCTCGGCGCCGGCGCGGCCTATGGCCGCCCGCACGAGGGCACCGGCCTCGGGCTCTCGGTGGTGCGCGGCCTCGTCGGGCTGCATCACGGGGAATTGACCGTCGAGAGCAGCCCGTCCTGCGGCACGCGGGTGGTCGTCACGCTGCCGCTCGATTGCCGTGGCGCCCGCGCCGTCCCCGGCAGCCCGGTGCCGATCCGCACCGGGGGCCTCGCGCGGACCTTCCGCGACGAGACGCCCGCCACGATGCGGCTGACGGGCTGACGTGGCCGATTCCCCCTCGGCCCCTCCACCCCTGGTCCGTTCCAAGGCGGACCGATCGAAGGCGGATCGCTCCAGGACGGATCGATCACTGCCGGAAGGAGACGCGATGTCCGAGGCGCCGGCCCGGAAACCCGTCGAGGCGACAGCCCGGCGACACGATTCCGACGTGGCACTGACCGCCGAGGGGCGGCCGGCGCCGCGCCCGCGGCCGGCTCCCCGGGCGCCGCGCGTGCCGAGGAGCGCCCCACGTCCCGCCGGTCCCCTCGATCGCCTGCGGCTACGGGCCGACCGGATCCTGCGTCACCCGGCCGGCATCGTCGGCGGCCTTCTCGCCCTCGGGGCGGTGGCGGCGGTGGCGGCGAACGCCCTGAGTTTCCAGACCGGCCGCCATCCCGCGCCCTTGTTCGCCAAGGCGCCGCCGCTCCCGGCGGCCGAACCTGCCGACAAGGCTGCGGCCACCGCGTCGGCCCGGGCCGACACGTCGCGCGCCTCGGGTGACACGGTGCCGCGCAGCCCGGGCGATGCTGCGCCCAGGCCCGCCAAGTCGGACGGAATCGGCGCGCTGATCCGGGGCGAGGATCACGCCACCGCCTCGGTCAACCCGAAAGCCGCGCCGGCCAGGGCCGCGGCCGCGAAGACAACCCCGGCGAAAGAGGCTCCCGCCAAGGACGCCGCGGACAAGGCTGCGCCTGTCGCCCACGCACCGGTCCGGGAGGCGAGGGTGGCCGAGCCCGTCAGAGCCTCGGCGCTTCACGCCGCGCCGGCCGCCGGGGCCAAGCCCGACACCAAGCCCGACAAGGCGGTCGCCTACGCGCAGCGCGCCCTGGTCAAGCTCGGCTACGGCCCGCTCACCGTCGACGGCATCGCCGGCCCGAGCACCCGCGCGGCGCTCGCCCGCTTCGAGCGCGAGCGCCGCCTGCCCGGTGCCACCGTGGCGCGCCGGACCCTGCAGGAGCTCGAGGCGCGCTCGGGACTCAAGCCGGAGTGAGGTGGGGTCTGCTTGCTGTCGCGGGTCGGGTCCAGCCGAGACGACACCCGCTCGCGTCGATCCGGGCCTCGCTACGCGGCTTCGGAGTGACACGCTTCCGAGGAAAGCTCGGGCCATCGTGCTGGCCGCTCAACGCTGCGTGCTCGACACAGAACCGTAGCAGTCTCGCCTCCGGCTCCTCTCCCAAACGGGAGAGGGGAGGGGCGCTTCATCCTTATTCGATTGTGCCAAGCAAAAATCAAAAAGTTCTGTGAAACATTGAGCTGAAGCGCAGTCCTAGGCTCTGTCGCGCTCAAGCCTTGCTTGGCTCGACAGTAAGAAAAACCTCATCGCCTTGCAGCGGCTCAAGCCGACCCTTCAAGACATCGAACGTCTCCGGTGCGATGTACAGGCTGCACGCCGCCTGCCGGTTGCGCGCCGCCACCCGCCGCCGCGCCTCATCGTCCGGACATGCGATTCTGTAGAGGAGCGCGCGGGCCCCGCATTGGTCGACGAGGTAGCGGACATGGTCGCGCTCGGCGCGCCGCCAGAACCCGTAATCCAGCACGACATCGACGCCGAGGCGCAGGCAGCGGGTCCAGATCGGCTCCATCAGGTCGAGGATCGCTGCAGCCCGCTGCGGGAAGGTGTCGGCGGGCGGGTCCGCGCCAAACAGGCGCGCCATCCACTCGTCAGGCGTGAATTGCACGGCCCCGTGCCGGTGCTCGAGGTCCCGCGGCAGGGTGGTCTTGCCGGCGCCCAGGAAGCCGAACAGGAGGTGAGCGGTCGCCATGGCTCGAACCTCGGAGAAGGCGTTCAGGATCGCAACCGGATTTGTTCCATCATGGAAATGGTTTGGCTTCGGTTCTAGGCAGAATGCCCGTCCCGACCATCGAGTTCGTTCATATAGTTCTGGATTGAACGGGCCGTCGCCTCGGCGCGCTCCTCTTGTTCGGTGCAGATATCCAGGCCAATAAATTTGCGTTCAATATCTATAAAAATCCAATCATATGCTGAAGCGACGCGCCATGACGTAGATCGCTTGCCGCCTTGAGTAGAGAGGTGTCATATTCATCAGCGAATGGCTTATCGTTCCACTCTTCGCCTGCCGCAAGGAGACCGATGGGGTCCCACTCTCTCCAACAATATCCCGCAAGCTGGACAGCTCGATGGGCCGATCGTTGCTCACCGGTTCCCTCCATCAAGCGGCAGGGTCTTTCTCGGCCGCCGTTCCTACGATCAAGCCAATCTGGCCCGGTCCTCACTCCAGCCCCAACCCCCGCCGCAGCCACGCCGCGTAATGCTCGCTGATGTAGCTCAGGCGCCGGCGCTCCGAGGCCGGGTCGTACCAGGCGCCGCCGGCGCTGGCATTGGTGGCGGAGAGCTGGGGGTGGCGCAGCAGCACGGTGCCGGCGCGGTCGACCACCAGGGCCTCGCCCTCGAGGTAGTCGCTGTTGGTGGCGTTGCCGCCGCCGAAACGCATCTCGCTGCCGGCATAGGGGTTGAACGAGACGCCGGTGACCCGCACGACGAGCGCCGGGCCGGGGCCGCCGACGCGGTCGGCGAAGTTCTTCGCGAGCGCCGCCTGCAATTCGCCCCGCACGGCCTCCGCATAGGGGCCGAGGCCGCGGGCGAGGAGGGGGCCGACATCGACCCGGATGGCGGAGAACCGCGTTCCCGGCGGCAGGGTCGCGTCCTGGGCGCTCGCCGGCCATGCGGCCGCCACCAGGGCGGCCGCGATCAGGGACTTGCTGATCAGGGACTTGCACCTGCGCAACATCGGCGTCGTCTCCACGGCGCCCGACGGGGCCACCTCGTGACGGCCGAAATAGCCTCGGGATGCCGTTCCGGCAACGCTTCGATCCGCCGCCGGGCGTCCTGGGTGCTCAGGCGCCGAACTGGATGCCGACGATCTCGTAGGACTTGCCGCCGCCCGGGGTGACGACCTCGACGGTGTCGCCGACGGCCTTGCCGATCAGCGCGCGGGCGATCGGCGAGGTGATCGAGACCCGGCCGGCATGCACGTCGGCCTCGGGCTCGCCGACGATCTGGTAGGTCTTCTCCTCCTCGGTGTCCTCGTCGATCAGCTTGACGGTGGCGCCGAACTTGACCTTCGAGCCGGAGAGCTTCGCGACGTCGATGACCTCGGCGCGGGAGATCAGGCTCTCCAGCTCCAGCACCCGGCCCTCGTTGTGGGACTGCGCTTCCTTGGCGGCGTGGTACTCGGCATTCTCCGACAGGTCGCCGAGCGCGCGGGCCTCCGCGATCGCCTGGATGATCCGCGGACGCTCCTCCTGCTGGCGGCGCTTCAGCTCCGCCTCCAGAGCCGCGAATCCCCGTACCGTGATCGGAACCTTGTCCATCGTCGTCGTCTCGCGTCACAAATAATCGGCCCGGCGGGAGGTTGAGCCTCCCGACCGGGCCTGTTTCCGATTGTCTCGCGCGGGCGCGAGGGGATGAGATAGGGCTCGTCCGCGGTCTTACGACTTCAAGCCGCGAAATATTCCTGCAGGGCCCGCACCTCGAGATCACCCCCGAGATAGGCCTTGATCCCCTCGGCGGCCGCCATCGCTCCCGCGAGAGTGGTGTAGTACGGCACTTTATGCAAGAGGGCGGCCCGGCGCAGGGACCGGGAGTCGGACAGCGCGCCCGCTCCTTCGGTGGTGTTGAACACCAGATGGATCTCGCCGTTCTTGATCGCGTCGACCACGTGCGGCCGGCCCTCCAGCACCTTGTTGATGCGGGCGGCGGGCACGCCGTTCTCGGCGAGGTAGCGCTGCGTGCCGGCGGTGGCGAGCACCGTGAAGCCGACCTCGGCGAGGAGCTTGATCGCCGGCAGGATGCGCGCCTTGTCGTCGTCGCGCACCGAGACGAAGACCGTGCCGGCCTTCGGCACCTGGGTGCCGGAGCCGAGCTGGCTCTTGGCGAAGGCGACGCCGAAGCCGCGGTCGAGACCGATGACCTCGCCGGTCGAGCGCATCTCCGGCCCGAGCAGCACGTCGACCCCGGGGAAGCGGGCGAAGGGGAACACCGCCTCCTTGACCGCGATGTGGGCTAAGGTCTTGGGCTTGAGGCCGAACGAGGCCAGCGGCTCGCCGGCCATGATCCGGGCGGCGATCTTGGCGATCGGCTCGCCGATCACCTTGGCGACGAACGGCACGGTGCGCGAGGCCCGCGGGTTCACCTCCAGGACGTAGATCACCCCGTCCTTGATCGCGTACTGCACGTTCATCAGGCCACCGACCTCCAGCGCCAGCGCCAGACCGCGGGTCTGGCGCTCCAGCTCGGCGATGGTCTCGGGCGACAGGGAACGCGGCGGCAGCGAGCAGGCCGAGTCGCCCGAGTGGATGCCCGCCTCCTCGATGTGCTCCATGATGCCGGCGATGAACACGTCCTTGCCGTCGGAGACGGCGTCGACGTCGACCTCGATCGCGTCCGACAGGTAGCGGTCGAACAGGAGCGGGTTCTTGCCCAGCACCGTGTTGATCTGGCCGGTCTTGTCGTTGGGGTAGCGCGCCTTGACGTCCGACGGGATCAGGCTCGGCAGGGTGTCGAGCAGGTAGTCGGCGAACTGCGTCTCGTCGCGGATGATCGCCATCGCGCGCCCGCCGAGGACGTAGGAGGGCCGCACCACGAAGGGCAGGCCGAGATCGGCCGCGATGAGCCGGCTCTGCTCGACCGAGTAGGCGATGCCGTTCTTCGGCTGCTTCAGATGCAGCTTATCGAGCAGGCGCTTGAAGCGGTCGCGGTCCTCGGCAAGATCAATGGCGTCCGGCGAGGTGCCGAGGATCGGCACGCCGGCCTCCTCGAGCGCGCGGGCGAGCTTCAGCGGAGTCTGGCCGCCGAACTGCACGATCACGCCGTGCAGCGTGCCGGCCTGGCGCTCGGTCTCGATGATCTCCAGCACGTCCTCGGCGGTCAGCGGCTCGAAGTAGAGCCGGTCCGAGGTGTCGTAGTCGGTCGAGACCGTCTCCGGGTTGCAGTTGACCATGATGGTCTCGTAGCCCGCATCGGTGAGCGCGAAGCAGGCGTGGCAGCAGCAATAATCGAACTCGATGCCCTGGCCGATCCGGTTCGGGCCGCCGCCGAGGATCACCACCTTCTTCTTGTCCGAGGGCTGGGCCTCGTCGACCACGCTGCCGGCGAAGGGCGCGACGTAGGTCGAGTACATGTAGGCGGTCGGCGACTTGAACTCGGCCGCGCAGGTGTCGATCCGCTTGAACACCGGCCGCACCTGGAGCGCCCGGCGGGCGGCGCGCACGGCGCCCTCGTCCGTGCCGGCGAGCACGGCGAGGCGCGCGTCGGAGAAGCCCGCCGCCTTGAGCTGGCGGAAGGCGCCCTCGGTCTTCGGCAGGCCGAAGCGCTTCACCTTGGTCTCGAGGTCGATGATGGCCTGGAGCTGCTCCAGGAACCACGGGTCGATCTTGCAGGAGGCGTGGACCTCTTCGTGGCTGACGCCCAGCCGCAGGGCCTGCGCCACCTTCAGCAGCCGGTCGGGGGTCGGGGTGCCGATCGCGGCCTTGATGGCGTTGCGGTCGTCGCCCTTGCCCAGGCCCTCGATCTCGATGTCGTCGAGGCCGGTGAGCCCCGTCTCCAGCGAGCGCAGGGCCTTCTGCAGCGATTCGGCGAAGGTGCGGCCGATCGCCATCGCCTCGCCGACCGACTTCATGGCGGTGGTCAGCGTCGGCTCGGCGCCCGGGAACTTCTCGAACGCGAAGCGCGGGATCTTGGTGACGACGTAGTCGATCGTCGGCTCGAACGAGGCCGGGGTGGCCCCACCCGTGATGTCGTTGGCGATCTCGTCGAGGGTGTAGCCGACGGCGAGCTTGGCCGCGACCTTGGCGATCGGGAAGCCGGTCGCCTTCGAGGCCAGCGCCGAGGAGCGCGAGACGCGCGGGTTCATCTCGATCACGATCATCCGGCCGGTGGCCGGGTCGACGGCGAACTGCACGTTCGAGCCGCCGGTCTCGACGCCAATCTCGCGCAGGACTGCGAGCGAGGCGTCGCGCATGCGCTGATACTCCTTGTCGGTCAGCGTCAGCGCCGGCGCCACGGTGATCGAATCGCCCGTGTGCACGCCCATCGGGTCGAGATTCTCGATCGAGCAGACGATGATGCAGTTGTCCGCGCGATCGCGGACGACCTCCATCTCGTACTCCTTCCAGCCGAGCACCGATTCCTCGATCAGCACCTCGTTGGTCGGCGAGGCGTCGATGCCGCGCTCGACGATGTCGAGGAACTCTTCCCGGTTATAGGCGATGCCGCCGCCGGTGCCGCCCATGGTGAACGAGGGCCGGATGATCGCCGGCAGGCCGACCTCGGCGAGCGCGACGAGCGCCTGGCCCAGCGCGTGCTCGCCATAGCGCTTGCGCCGGTCGTTCTCCCCGGAGGCCCACTTCTTCTCGAACGCGGCGAGCGCGGCCTTGCGCGATTCCGGGTCGCTCTCGGCCGCCTCGATGCGGGCCACCTCGGCCAGGTACTTCTCGCGATCCGCCTTCTTGGCGGCGGAGGCGTTGGCCAGCGCCGATTTCGGGGTCTCGAGCCCGATCTTGGTCATCGCGTCGCGGAAGAGGCTGCGGTCCTCCGCCTTGTCGATCGCCTCGGCGGTGGCGCCGATCATCTGCACGCCGAACTTCTCCAGCACGCCCATCCGCTTGAGCGAGAGGGCGCAGTTGAGCGCGGTCTGGCCGCCCATGGTCGGCAGGAGGGCGTCGGGCCGCTCCTTCTCGATGATGCGGGCGACGATCTCCGGGGTGATCGGCTCGACATAGGTCGCGTCGGCGAGATCCGGATCGGTCATGATCGTCGCCGGATTCGAGTTGACCAGGATGATCCGGTAACCTTCCTCGCGCAGGGCCTTGCAGGCCTGCGTCCCGGAATAGTCGAACTCGCATGCCTGCCCGATGACGATCGGACCCGCGCCGATGATGAGGATGGAGGAGAGATCGGTGCGCTTGGGCATCTGACGATTCAGACTCGTGCGGCGCGCTGCCTCGTTCCTCGGATCCGGCGTCAACGGCCCGGGAGGGCTTCGAGGCGGGAGCGGAACGTGCGGAAGCGGCGGGGATTGCGTTGGGCGCCCTTAGCATAGGCGTGCAGATCAGGGGAAGGGTGTGGCCGACGACGTGAACACTGGGGGAGATGCGCGCTGGACGCTGGTCACCGGCGCGTCGAGCGGAATCGGCGTCGAGATCGCCCGGGCCTTCGCTGCGCGAGGCCGACCGCTGGTGCTGAGCGCCCGGCGGGTCGAGCGCCTGGAGGCCCTGGCCGCGGAGCTGCCGGTGCGGACGATCGTGATCCCGGCCGACCTCGCGGCTCCGGGCGCCGCCGAGGGGCTCGTTGGCGCGATCGAGGCCCATGGCATCGTCCTGCACACGCTGGTCAACAATGCCGGCTTCGGCCTGCGCGGCCGCCTCGCTGCCCTGCCGGCCCGCGACCAGGCCGAGATGGTGGCGGTGAACGTGACCGCGCCGACGGTTCTCAGCCGCCTGGTCCTGCCCGGCCTGATCGCGCGGCGGAGCGGCGGCATCCTCAACGTCGCCTCGGTGGTCGCCTACCTGCCGGGCCCCAGCATGGCGGCCTACTATGCCAGCAAGGCCTACCTCCTGTCGCTGTCGGAAGCGCTCTACGAGGAGGCGCGGCCGCACGGCGTGACCGTCACGGCCGTCTGTCCCGGCGCCACCGCGACGGAATTCTCGAAGCGCGCCGATGTCGGCGGCACCAAGCGCTTCACCGGCAACGTCATGGCGCCGGAGGCGGTGGCCGAGGCCGCCATCGCCGGCCACCTCGCCGGACGGGCGGTAGTGATCCCGGGCGCCGCCAACCGGGCGGCGGTGATCGGCGCCCGGCTGATGCCGCGCTGGCTCAGCCGAAAGGTGGCGGCTCGCCTGCAAGGATGAATGGACGTCGCCGCTTTCGGGTCATCTTCGGTTCAGTGCCAAGCGCTAGACAGGAAGCGGGGCGGCATCGGCCGCCTCGATGATCCGTGACATGGTCGAGTTGCGTCGTGGTGACCGAACCGAGATCGAAGCCGCGGAAGGCCGCTGCGCTGGCGTCCCTCGCGCGGCAATTCCTCGCTTACGTCGGGGTGAGCCTCGCGGCGCTCGCCGTCCATTACGGCGTGCTCGCCGCCCTGGTCGAGGCCGGCCGCGCCGACCCGGTACGGGCGGCGCTCGCCGGCTACCTCGCCGGCGCCGTGGTCTCCTACGGGCTCAACCGCCGCCTGACCTATGCGAGCGCGCGGCCCCACGCCGAGGCGACCTGGCGCTTCGGCATCGTGGCGGCGATCGGCTTCGGGCTGACCTGGCTGATCATGGCGGGGCTCACCCGCGGCTTCGGCCTGCCCTACCTTCCCGCCCAGGTGCTGGCGACCGGGGTGGTGGTGTTCTGGAACTTCCTCGGCCACCGGGCATGGACCTTCGCGGTCAGGCCGGTGCCGGTGCTGTCGGAAGAGGCGTCGGGGGTGCGATGAGAGACCATCCGGTCCCACCCGCCACCTCATCCTGAGGTGGCGGGTGGGATACGTTTTGCGAGGCAGTCATCCGGGGCAAGCCGCTCCGGCTGCAACCTCACGACTCCATCTCCGCCGCCTCCCGCCCCATCACCGCCCGCTTCATCCGCACCTCCGCCTTCCCCTCCCGGGCGATCGCCGCCGCGAACAACCCCCGCAGGGTGGTGGCCAGCGTCGTGAGGTCGTGGTGTCGGGCGACGCGGGCGCGGCCCACCCGGCCCATCGCGGCGAGCGTCGCGTCGTCGGCCCGCAGGATGTCGCGCAAGGCGCCGGTCAGGGCAGCAGCATCGCCCGGGGGCACGATGCGGCCGCATCGGTCGTCGACCAGTTCCGGGATCCCCGCCACCGTCGTGGTCACCACCGGCCGCTCCAGGGCCAGCGCCTCGAGGAGCACGATCGGCAGGCCCTCGGCGAAGCTCGGCAGCACGAGGGCGCGGGACTCGGCGATGGCCGTGCGCACCTCGGCGCTGCTGCGCCAGCCGCGCAACTCGATCAGGTCGCCGACGCCGTGGCGGGCGATCTCGGCCTCGATCGCCGGGCGGCTCTCGCCGTCGCCGATCAGCACCAGGCGGAACGGCGCCTCGGTCGCGCGCAACGCCGCCACCGCCGCCGGCAGATAGACTTGCCCCTTCTGCGGGCAGAGCCGGCCGACGCAGATCAGCGTCCGGCTCTCCCCCGCTGGCCGCTCCGAGGGCACGAAGTCCTCGAGGTCGAGGCCGCAACGCGCCACCGCGATGCGGTCGCGGTGCTGGGCCCCGCCGAAGCGCAGGAGCTGCCCGCGGCAGAAATCCGAGATCGCCACCGCGAAGGCGGCGCCGGAGAGTTTCAGGGCGAGGCCGTCCTCGGCGGCGGTCAGGAACTCGTCCGGCCCGTGGGCGGTGAAGCTGTAGCTCGGCCCGCCCATGGTCCGGGCGATGAGCGCCACGGCGGCGGCATTCGACGAGAAATGCACGTGGGTGTGGGCGATCCCCTCCCGGCGCAAGGCACGCAGGAAGTACACCGCCTCGAGGAAATAGGCCGCGTGCCGCACCGCCCCGCCGGCCGAGCGGCCGAGCCGCGCGGCGAGCCAGGCACCCCTGGCGAAGGCGGCCGGTCCGATGACCGCCTGTCGCAAGGCGGCGAGGGCGAGCCCGCGCAGGTTGCCGCTGAGGATGTAATGGGTGCGCGCCTGGTCGGCGACGTCGCCGGGATCGACGAGGGGCTGGTGCCAGCGCCGCAGCGCGAAGCGCCGCACCGTCACGCCCTGCGCCTCCAGCGCCGCCATCTCGCGCCGGATGAAGGTCGAGCTCGTCACCGGGGCGGTGTTGACCAGGTAGGCGACTGTCATTGATCCGGTTGTCATCGATCCGGTTTTCATGGGGCCGGTTGTCATGGACGGCAACGCTCCCGAGTACCGTCGCGCGCACGAATGGCGTTCCCGCGCCGCGCGATCATTGACGAACAGCCTAGGGGCTGCCCCGCGGCGCGGGAGCGGTTGAATTCGGCGGCATCCCTGCCCAGAAATGCGGGCGGGTTACGCCTTTCGGAGGTCCCGGCGCCGACGATTGCGACGCTTACCTTGCGGACCGGGCCGGCTAGCCTGATCGGAGCCGTGGCACGACCCGGCCCAGCTTCGGCAAAGCCATGCAGCGTCCCCTGATCATCCTCGGCACCGGCGGCAACGCCCTCGACATCCTGGATCTCGTCGAGAGTCGGTCCGGTCCCTGGCGGGTGGCCGGGTTCCTCGACGACGCCCGGCCGGCAGGCGACACCGTCGCCGGGCTGCCGGTGCTCGGCCGCCTCGGCGAGGCGCGGCTGTTCGCCGAGGATCCCGAGACAGGCTTCGTCAACGCCATCGGCAGCGAGGCCAGCCACCGCGAGCGGCTGGCGATCGTCGCCCGGACCGGGCTCGACTCCGAGCGCTTCGCCACGCTGGTCCATGCCGGTGCGGCGGTCTCGTCCCGGGCCGTCCTCGGCCCGGGCACCTGCGTCCATGCCGGCGCCAGCGTCGCCGGCAACGTCGTGGTGGGCCTCCACGTCGCCATTGGGCCCGGCACGATCGTCGGGCACGACACGGTGATCGAGGACGGGGCGGTGCTCGCGCCGGGCTGCATCGTCAGCGGCTTCGTCCGGCTCGGGCGGACCTGCTATGTCGGAGCGGGCAGCGCCCTGCGCCAGCGCGTCGCGATCGGCGATCGGGCGCTGATCGGCCTTGGCGCCGTCGTCCTGCGCGACGTACCGGCCGGTGCCACCGTGGTGGGCAATCCCGCCCGCACCCTGCGGATGGGAGCGTGAGCGCCATGATGCGCGGGCCTCGCGTCTCGGTCGTTCTCCCGCTCCGGGCGGGTTGTTCCGCCGAGCCGGCGCTGGACTCCATCCGCGCCCAGACGTTCGGCGATTACGAGGTCCTGGCGGTCGGGGAAGGGGCGGGCGACGTCGCGGCCCTCGCCGCCGACCCGCGGGTGCGGGCCCTGCGCGACGGAGAATCCGGGCGCGGTGCCGCCCGCAACCGCGGCGTGACCGCCGCCCGGGCCGAGTGGGTGGCGTTCCTCGATCCGGGCGATGCGTGGCGGGAGGACCATCTCGCCGAGCTCGTCGCCGCGACCCGCTTCGGCGACGCCGTCGCGGTGTTCGGCAACCCGGTCCTGGGGGAGGGCGGCCGGCCCTTGCTGCCGATGAGCGTGCCGTCGGGGCGCGTCTCCGACCCGTTCGACTTCGCGCTCCGGATCGGCGCCGCCCCGTTGCGGGCGAGCGCCGCGCTGATCGAGCGGGCGGCGGCGATCGATGCCGGGCTGTTTCCCTGTCGCTGCGGCGGCGGGCCGGAGCTCGATCTGTGGGGCCGCCTCGCCCTGCAGGGGCCGTTCCGCTACGTCGCCCGGCCGACGGCGGTGCTGGGGCCGGCCGTCGCGTCGCGGCGCGTACCACCGCCGCCGCTGCTCGCCGCCACCCTCGCGCGGCTGCTCGACAAGGGCGCGGTGCCGGCCGAGCTCGCACCCTCCGCCCGGCGCTGCCGCAACCGGCTGATGCTCGACCATGCCCGCCGGCTCGCCGATCTCGGCCGCCCGGCCGAGGCGCGGGTCGTGCTGATGCGGGACTGCGTTCCGGGCCTCGATCCGGCGCGCTACCTCGCGGCGCTCGCCCGCATCTGGCGCGCCGGCCGGGCCTGGCCGGCGCCCGGGGCGCTCGCCGGCTCACCCTGAACCACCCGCGCCCACCACGCCCAACTCAAGGGAATCTTGATGAGCCTCGTCAAGCGCGCCGTCCTGCTCGTCTCGGGCGAGCGCTACCTCGTCCTCTCGATCACCCTGTGCCAGACCGCCCTGGTCTCGCGCCTGCTCACCCCGGAGGAGGTCGGCCTGTCGATGCTCGGGGTCGCGCTGGTGCAGGTCATCGACGGCCTGCGCGATTTCGGCACCACCAACTACATCATCCACGAGCCGACGACCTCGCAGCAGAGCGCCCGCACCGCCTTCACGGTGCTCCTCGCCCTGTCGCTCTTCTTCGCGGTGGTGCTGTTCGCCTCGGCCGGCCTGTGGGCTCAAGCTTACGGCCAGCCCCTGCTCGAATCCTACCTGCGGGTGCTCGCCGCGAGCTTCCTGCTGGTGCCGTTCTCGGGGCCCCTGATGGCGCTGATGCGCCGCGACTTCCAGTTCGCCGCCCTGATGTGGGTCAATGTCGGCACCTGCCTGACCTACGCTCTGGTGCTGATCGCCCTGGCGCTCCTCGGCTTCGGGGCGATGAGCTTCGCCTGGGCCACGGTGGCGAGCGCCGCCGCCACGGTGGTCCTGAGCCTGGCCGGCCGGCCGGAGCCGGGGGTCTATCGTCCCTGCCTCCAGGGCTGGCGCACGGCGCTGGCGATCGGTGGCTGCTCCAGCGTGACGACGCTCCTCAACCGCGCCTACGACCTCCTGCCGATCTTCCTTCTCGGCCGCGCCGGCGGGCCCGACCTCGTGGGCCTCTACGGCCGGGCGCAGGTGGTGAGCCAGCTCCCCGACAAGATGATCCTCGGCAGCCTCGGCGCGGTGATCCTGCCGATGTTCGCCGCCGACCGGCGCGACGGGCGGGCGCTGGCGCCGACCTACCTCGCCTCCATCGGCAACATCACGGCGGTGCTCTGGCCGGTGGCCCTGCTGCTCGCGCTCATCGCCCAGCCGGTGGTGCTGGTGCTGCTCGGTTCGCAATGGCTCGCCAGCGTGCCGATCGTCCAGGTCCTGTCGCTCGCCTCGATGCTGACCTTTCCGGCGATGCTCACCTATCCCGTCCTGCTCGCGAGCGGGGGCTTGCGCGACACACTGACGGCGAGCCTGATCGGCCTGCCCCCGAGCGCCGCCATCATCGCCGCGGCGGCCTCCGGCGGGCCGCTCGCCGTGGCGGCGAGCCAGTTCGTCACCGTCCCGCTCCAGGTCGGGATCGCCCTCTACTTCATCCGCCGCCGGGTGCCGTTCAGCCTCGCCGATCTCGCCGGTGCGCTGCGGATCAGCGCCCTCGTCACCATTGCGACGGCCCTGCCGCCGCTCGCCGTCATCGCCCTGTCCGGCCGGGGCTTCGCGCTGACCATCCCGCAGGGCGTGCTCGCCGGCTTCGGCGGCGCCGGCGCCTGGCTCGTCGCCATGCTGCTCCTCGACCATCCGGTCGCCGGCCATGTGCGGGAGACGATCCGGCCGGCGGTGATGCTGCTGCGGGCGCGGGTGGTGCGGGTGGGGCGATGAGGGGCCATAGGGCCCGTGCCAAGCGGCCCACGCCAAGTCCCTCGACCCATTCACGTCCATACCGGGCTCTCGCCAAGTGGCGAGCCTCGGGAAGGACGTTGAGCGGGTTGCGGATACAAATTTCTACGCGATTGGCTTCGACAGCATCGAAGCCCTCCTGAATCATTCCTGGGCTCCGCTGTGCGGCCCAGGAATGACGGCAGGATGTCATGTCAGGCAGCCAAGCCGTCTCCGGCAGGGCGTCACATGCTCTCTCCTCTCACGGCTCCCGGATCCCCTCATCCGCCACCTGCATCAGCGGGTACAGGAAATACGCGATCACCCGCTTCTGGCCGACCCGGACCTCGCCCTGCACCGCCATGCCGGGGATCAGGCCGGCCCCTTGGGGGAGGGCGCGCAAGGCCGTGTCGTCGAGGCTGATGCGGGCGCGGTAGAACAGGGCCTGGGGCTGGCCCGGTCCGGGATTGCCGCGGCCTTCCGTGTCGGACGGGAAGGCGTCGCGGCTCACCGTACGGACATGGCCCGAGACCGTGCCGTGCTTCTGGAACGGGAAGGCGTCGAGCTTCACCCGCGCCGTCTGACCCGCCGCGACGTGGCCGATGTCGCGGGGATGGATCATCACCTCGGCCTCGAGCGGGCTGCCCGCCGGCACCAGGGTGAAGAGCGGCTCGGCCTGCTTGGCCACCGAGCCGGCGCCGCGCTGGGCGATGTCGAGCACGACGCCGTCGGCGGGGGCCGTCAGCGTCACGAGCTGGCGGCGCAGGGTCGCCTTGCGCAGCTCCTCCGCCGCGACCGTGCGCTTCTCGCGGGCTTCCGCCAGCGCTTCGAGCACGGTGCGGCCGGTCTCGTCGAGGAAGGCCTGGCGCTGCGCCGTGGCCTTGGCGAGGTCGTGGCGCGCCTCCACCTGCGCGCCGCGGGTGCGCACCAGGGACGCCTCGACGTCGAGGCGGGCGTCGCGGGTCTGGAGCAGGTTGAGCTTCGACCCGATCTGCTGCTCCAGGAGCGTGGTGCGCATCCCCTCGATCTCGCGCAGGCCGTCGAGGCGGGCGAGCAGCACCGTCTCCTCGCGGCGGTTGCGGGCGAGGCTCGATTCGGCCCGGGCCAGCTCCTCGTCGAGTCCGCGCAGGCGGCTCTCGCGCAGAGCCTTGCGCTGGCGGGCGAGGCGGGCTTCCAGCGCCTGCTCCGGACGGGTCACGTCGAAGGCGGCGTCCCGGTCCGCGTCCTCGGCCTCGAGCCGCCGCACCAGGGCCTCCGCCGCCGCGAGCCGGGCGGTGAGCTGCTGCACGTCGGCCTCGCTGAAGGTCGGGTCGAGCACCGCGAGCGTCTCGCCCGCCTTGACCGACTGGCCGACCGCGACCGCGATCGAGCGGATCGCCGCCGTCTCCAGGGGCTGGACGACGATGTTCGGCACCGTCGTGACGAGCCGGCCCCGGCTGCTGGCGATCTCGTCGATCTCCGACAGGCACGACCAGGCGACGCCGGTCGCGAGGAGCGCCGCCACGGTGTAGAGCGTCGCCCGGGCGACCCGCGGCGGGGCCCGCTCCTCCACCGCCAGCGCGTCGGGCTGGAAGTCCGAGACCACCGCCGGCCGGCGCCGGCCGGGCAGGATCACGACCTCGCCGCGGGGAGGGGCCTTCTCGGGGGCCGGCTTGGTGGCCGGCTCCGACGCCGGCACGGAGGCGAGGGTGGGCCGGGCCGTCTCGTCGGGATTGTCCTGGGACCTGGGGGCGCTCATGCGGCCTGCCTCGTCTGCTGGTTCCACAGGTGGCGGTAGGTCGTGCAGGAGGTCAGCAGCTGGTCGTGGCGCCCGGTCGCTACGAGGCGGCCGCCGTCGATCACCAGGATCGCGTTCGCGTCGACCAGGGTGGCGAGGCGGTGCGAGACGATCAGCACCGTGCGGCCCCGGGCGATCCGGCGCAGGTTGCGCCGGATGATCGCCTCGCTGTCGGGATCGAGCGCGCTCGTCGCCTCGTCGAGGATCAGCAGCCGCGGATCGGTGACGAGGGCCCGGGCGATGGCGAGGCGCTGGCGCTGGCCGCCCGAGAGATTCGAGGCGTTCTCCTCCAGCATCGTCTCGAAGCCCCGCGGCAGGCGCTCGATGAACTCGTCGGCGCCGGCGGCGCGGGCGGCCTCGGCGATCTCCTCGAAGCTCGCAGAGGGCTTGGCCGCCGCGATGTTCTCCCGCACCGTGCCGCGGAACAGGAAGCTGTCCTGGAGCACCACGCCGACTTGGCGGCGCAGGTGCGCGAGGTCGATCTCGCGTATGTCGTGCCCGTCGAGGCGCACCAGCCCCTGCTGGACGGGATAGAGGCGCTGGATCAGCCGGGTGATCGTGGTCTTGCCCGAGCCGCTGCGGCCGACGACGCCGACGATGCTGCCGGCCTCGAGCGTGAACGACACCGAATCGAGGGCGGGCGGCCGGTCCGGCCCATAGGCGAAGCGCACGTCCTCGAAGGTGATCTCGCCGCGTACCGGCGGGCACAGGCCGCGGCTCGGTCCTTCCGCTTCCGGTGCCCGATTCATCACCTCGCCGAGCATCCGCACCGAGAGCGCCACTTCCTGGTACTCGTGCGCCATGGTGAGCATCTGGACGAGCGGGCCCGAGACGCGGCCGGCCAGCATGTTGAAGGCGACGAGCGCGCCGACCGTCATCGAGCGGTCGAACACGTCGAGCGCGCCGAGCCCGATGATCGCCACGGAGGTGAGCTTTTCCAGAAGCCCCGTCACGGCCTGCGCGATGGCCGAGATCCGCTCGACGCCGTAGCGCATCTGCACGGCCTGCGCCGAGGAATCCTCCCACTGGCGGCCCTGCAGCGGCTCCATCGCCAGGGACTTGATGGTGCGCATGCCCTGGACCGATTCGACGAGCAGCGCCTGGCGCTCGCCTTCCGCGTCGTAGAGCGCCTGGAGCCGGCGCCGGAACGGCCCGATCAGGGCCAGGATGGTGAGCGCGACGAGGCCCGTGAAGGCGAGCACCACCAGTGTCAGCTTCGGGCTGTAGAGCAGCAGCACCGGCACGAAGACGAGGAGCGAGCAGGCGTCGAGCGCCGTCGTGAGGAGCCGCCCGGTCAGGAACTCGCGCACCCGCGAGGCCTGCTGCATGTGCTTGACCAGGATGCCCGCCGGCACCTGCTCGAAATGGGCGAGCGGCAGGCCGAGGAGATGCGCGAAGGTCTTCACCGCGACGCGGATGTCGATGCGGTTCGAGGCGTAGAGCAGCAGGTAGCGCCGTAAGAACGTGAAGCAGGCCTCGAAGACCAGGGCCAGCACCACGCCGCCGGCGAGCACCGTGAGGGTGGCGTAGGATTCGTGGGTCAGCACCCGGTCGATGACGAGCTGCGAGAACAGCGGCACCGCGAGGCCGACGGCGTAGAGCGCGAGCGCCGCCACGATTACGTCGGAGAAGAGCCGGCGCTGGCGCAGGATCTCGGGGACGAACCACAGGAGCCCGAACGGCCGGCGGCCGTCGGGGGTGCGCCGGCGGGCCTTGGGGCGCATCAGCATCACCGCGCCGCCCCAGGCGGCGCAGAAGGCGGGCTCGTCGAGGAGGAACGGCTCGTGCCGGGCGGCCTTCGGGTCGAACACGATCAGCCGCGGGGTCTCGGCATTCCGGTCGGTGCCGGTGATGACGACCCAGTTGCCGTTCCTCAGGTGGGCGAGCGCCGGGAAGGCGCCGCCGAGATCGGTGAGGCTCTCGAAGGACAGGCGGGTGCGGCCGGCCCGGAGGCCGACCTCCCGCGCCATCCGGGTCAGGCGCGGGGCCGAGACCGCCTCGTCCCCCACCGCGTAGGCGTGGGCGAGGCGCTCGGCATCGAGGTCGACGCCGTGGTGGCGCGCGACGGCGACGAGGCAGTGCAGTCCGGTATCCACGGCGGCGCCCGAGTGTCTTGGAGGTCAGGAGATCAGGAGAAGTTCGGCGAGGTGTTGCGCCCCGGGCGCCCCCCGGCGAAGGGCACGGCGTCCCTCGGCGCGAGGCCCTGCACGGCCTGACCCGGATGGATGACGCCGGATTCGATCAGGCTGTTCTTGACCTGCTGCATCAGGTCGGCGGCGTTGGCGAAGGCGTCGGCCGGCAGGATCAGGCGCTGGCGGACCACCGGCACCGGGTTGCCGTTGGCGTCACGCTCGGACGGCGACAGGCTCATCAGGTCGACCCGGACGATCGAGCCGGTCACGGTGATCTCGCTGATGCCGTCCGTGTAGGTTTCGGTGATCATAGGATTTTCTCCGGTGAAGAAACGTATCGTGACAGCCTCGGCGGAGGTGGCATCCACCGCGTCATTCCGGGCTCCGACGCTCAAGCCGCCGCCGACGGGTTGAAGACGACGTCGACCCAGTAATTCGTCTTGTTGTAGGTGTTGGTCGGGAACAGGCTGGAACTGCCATAGGCGTAGACGCCGTTCCCGGCCGACGGCGCGGTCAGCGGACCGCTCGTCACCGCGTTGGCGAAGCCGTTGGCGGTCTGCGAGTAGCGCCCGGCATTGGTGTGGTAGGACGCCGTGTAGGTGGCGCCCGGGGTGAGCGAGACCGGGTTCGAGAAGGTGGCGGTCTGCCAGCCGCTCGCGGTCTCGTTGGTGAAGGTCGCGGTGGCGAGCTTCTGCCCGGTGCTCGACCACAGCGTGCCGGTATGGGTGCCGGTATCCTGCGTGCCCTTGTAGAACTTGACGGCGCTGACCGAGCCGGCGCTGGAGGCCTGGAACTGCACCCCGAGCTCGACCGGGTTGAGGTCGTTGGTGTTGGTCGCCGCCGGCGTCGACGACGAGGAGAACAGGCTGACCGAGCCGGTGCTGGGCGCGAGCACCGTCAGCGCCACGCTCGCCGACGACGTACCCCCACGCCCGTCCGAGATCGCGTAGGTGAAGCCGGCCGGGCCCGTGTAGCCGGTCGTCGGCGTGAAGGTGATGGTGGAATTGGTGGTGTTGAGCGAGGCGGTGCCGTTCGTCGCTCCGTTCACGCCCGTCACCGTCAGCGGATCGCCGTTCGGGTCGGTGTCGTTGGCGAGCAACGTCGAGGTCGCGAAGGTGACGGCGGTGTTGCGGGTCACCGCCGGACCGGTGTCGTTGACCGCGGTCGGCGCCTGGTTGGCGGCGTTGCTGTTCGGGTTGAAGACGACGTCGACCCAGTAATTGGTGTTCTGGTAGGTGTTGGTCGGGAACAGGCTGGAATTGCCATAGGCGTAGACGCCGTTGCCGGAGGACGGCGCGGTCAGCGGGCCGTTCGTCACCGCGCTCGAGAAGCCGTTCGCCGTCGTCGAGTAGCGGCCGGCATTGGTGTGGTAGGACGCCGTGTAGGTGGCGCCCGGCGTCAGCGTCACCGGGCTCGAGAAGGTGGCGGTCTGCCAGCCGCTCGCGGTCTCGTTGGTGAAAGTGGCGGTGGCGAGCTTCTGGCCGCTGCTTGACCACAGCGTGCCGGTATGGGTGCCGGTATCCTGTGTGCCCTTGTAGAACTTGATTGCGCTGACCGTGCCGGCGCTGGAGCTCTGGAACTTCACCCCGAGCTCGACCGGGCTGGTGTCGTTGGTGTTGGTCGCCGCCGGGGTCGCCGAGGACGAGAACAGGCTGACCGGGGCGGTGCCCGGCGCCGACACCGTCAGCGCCACGTTGGCCGACGACGTACCCCCGCGCCCGTCCGAGATCGTGTAGGCGAAGCCGGCCGGGCCCGTATAGCCGGTCGTCGGCGTGAAGGTGATGGTGGCGGCTTGGCTGTTGAGGGAGATGGTGCCGTTGGTCGCGCCGCTGACGTTCGTGACCGTCAGCGGATCGCCGTTCGGGTCGGTGTCGTTGGCGAGCAGGGTCGAGGCCGCGAAGGTGACGGCGGTGTTCTGCGTCACCGCCGGGCCGGTGTCGTTGACCGCGGTCGGTGCCTGGTTGGCGGCGGCGGAACCGGGATTGAAGACGACGTCGACCCAGTAATTGGTGTTCTGGTAGGTGTTGGTCGGGAAAAGACTCGAGCTGCCATAGGCGTAGACGCCGTTGCCGGAGGACGGCGCGGTCAGTGGGCCGTTCGTCACCGCGCTCGAGAAGCCGTTCGCCGTCGTCGAGTAATGCCCGGTATTGGTGTGGTAGGACGCCGTGTAGGTGGCGCCCGGCGTCAGCGTCACCGGGCTCGAGAAGGTGGCGGTCTGCCAACCGCTCGCGGTTTCGTTGGTGAAGGTCGCGGTGGCGAGCTTCTGGCCGGTGCTCGACCACAGCGTGCCGGTATGGGTGCCGGTATTCTGGCTGCCCTTGTAGAACTTGATCGCGCTGACGGTGCCGGCCGACGAGGCCTGGAACTTCACCCCGAGCTCGACCGAACTGGCGTCGCTCTCGTTGGCGACCGCCGGGGTCGCCGAGGATGAGAACAGGCTGACCGGAGCGGTGCCCGGCGCCGACACCGCCAGCGCCACGTTGGCCGACGACGTACCCCCGCGCCCGTCCGAGATCGTGTAGGCGAAGCCGGCCGGGCCCGTGTAGCCGGTCGTTGGCGTGAAGGTGATGGTGGCGGCTTGGCTGTTGAGGGAGACGGTGCCGTTGGTTGCGCCGCTGACGTTCGTGACCGTCAGCGGATCGCCGTTCGGGTCGGTGTCGTTGACGAGCAGGGCCGAGGTCGCGATGGTCGTGGCGGTATCTTTCGTCACCGCCAGGCCGGTATCGCTGACCGCGGTCGGGGCCTGGTTCGTCGTGGTGCCGCCGGGGTTGAACAGCACGTCGACCCAGAAATTGGTGTTGCTGAAGGTCTGGGTCGGGAACTGGCTCGTGCTGCCGTAGGCGAAGACGCCGTTGCTGCCGCCCGCAGCGGAGAGCGGGCCGCTGGTCACGGTGTTGTTGAAGTAGTTCACGTCGCTCGAGTAATGCCCGAGCGTCGAGTAGTAGGACGCGGTGTAGGTCGCGCCCGGGGTGATGGCGACCGGGTTCGAGAAGGTGGCGGTCTGCCAGCCGTCCGAGGTCTCGTTGGTGAAGGTCGTGGTGGCGAGCTTCTGCCCGGTGCTCGACCACAGCGTGCCGACATGGACCCCGCGGTCCTGGCTGCTCTTGTAGAAGCGGATGCCGCTGATCGTGCCGGCGCTGGAGCTCTGGAACCTCACCCCCAGCTCGACCGCCGAGCTGTCGACGGTGTTGGTGACCGTGGGCTTGGCCGAACCAGGGAACAGGGTGAGGGAGGGCGATGCCGTCACCGTCAGGCTGCGCCCGGCCGACGGCGTCTCCATGTTGACGCTGTCGTCGGTGGCCCGGGTGCGGATCTGGTAGGTCCCGGCGACCTGCGGCGCGAAGGTGTAGCTCCAGTTCTCGTCGCCCTTCGCGGCGCGCCAAGTCGCGCCGTTGTCGGTCGAGACCTCGACGCCCGCGACCACGCCGCCGCCGGCATCCGTCGCGGTGCCGGTGATCGTGACCGGGGTGAAGGCCGCCACGCTGGACCCGGCGGTCGGCGTGGTGACGGTCGAGGTTGGCGCGGTGTGGTCGGTCGAGGCGGTGGCGGGCTTGAGGTTCGGGTCGAGGGTCGCGGGCTGCACGCCCATATCGGCGAGCAGGTTGACCATCGCCTGCTGGATCCGTGGATCGGTCGGCGTCGCCTCGTTGTCGTGGTTGGCCGACAGGCCCCAGGACCAGTAGACGGTGCCGGCGCCGAAGACGAGGGCGCCGCTCGGCGCGCGGTAGAGCGTCAGGCTGTGGGTCGCCGTGCCCTTGCCGGTGGTGTTGCCGTAATCCTGGAGATAGGTCGTCTCGTCGAGCGTGGTCGAGGACAGCCGCACCAGCCCGGCCGGGGCGGTGGCGTTGTCGGGTGCCTCGTCCCACTCGTAGCCGAGATAGTTCTTGTTGAGCGAGGCGGTCTGGCCCGGCTGCAGGTTGGCGACGCTGGTATTGCGCCAGAAGCGCTGGTTGGCGTCGTCGTACGGCACCGTGATGGTGTCGAGCACGTAGGCGTCGACCTGGAACATCGTGCCCGTGAGGGCATTCTCGGGATCGTTGTTGCCCACCGTCCCGGCCGGCCCGCGGGGATCGCGCCAGGTGCCGGTCCATTGGTTGCTCGGGTCGGCGTTCTGGTCGGCGTCCCAGGTCTCCTTGTAGGAGACCAGCGTGCGGTACGGCGTGGCGTCGCTGCTGATGCTGTTGGAAAACCGCGTGCGCCAGTAGACCTCGTTGCCGCTCCAGAACGCCAGGTTGACGCCGGCGTCGCGCGCCGCCTCGACGTTGTCGCGCTGCGGACCCGACCAGTACTCGTCGTGGCCGACGTCGAGGTACATCTTGTGGTTCTTGAGCAGGCTGCCGTAGCGGTCGGCATCGACGCCCGACATGTACGAGACGTCGTAGCCGTTCTGCTCCAGCCACATGATCGCCGGGAACTCGGCGCCGTAGATGTAGTCCTGCGGACCGGCGGCGAGGCCGCCGCCGCGGGTGGTGATCGGCCGGTTGTAGCTGACCGCGTAGGCGCGGCCCGCGCCCTGGCCGGTGGCCGGGCCGTTGCCGCCGTAGAAGTTGGCCCCGCCCCAAGGGTTGTAGGCCTGCCAGGTCTGGTCGGCAGTCTGGAAGATGATGTCGCTGTGGCTCGAATCGTCCCGGACGATGAACGGGATCTCGTTCTCGCCGGCTACGCCGTCCTGGCGCGTCAGCTTGGCGATGTAGACGCCCGAGACCGCGTCCGTCGGCACGGTCCACGAGGCCGAGATCGACCAGTTGCCGGCATCGACCATGCCGGTCGCCGCGTCGCGCAAGGGATTCGGCTGGTTCTGCACCCCGGTCCGCTGGATCGTGTCGATCTTGCGCGCCCCCAGACCCCCGTAATAGCCGAGCCGGTAGATGTCGATGCGGTAGTTGTTCGAATCGGTGTTGATCTTGAAGTTGACCGTCTTGCCGATATTCGTGCTGATGTCGGTGGCGAACCCCTCGATGTTGTCGCTGCCCGATCCGTCGATGCCCCACTCGCTGACCGGGTTGCCGACCTTCTGGTTCTCCAGGACGATCTTGTTGGTCGCCGAGGCGGTGGCGGTGCCGCTGGCGGTCAGCGAGTTGGGGGCCAGGATGTTGGTGGTGACGGATTTCGACGGGGCCACCGCATTCGTGACCGGTCCGCTCAGCTTGGCGATCTGGGACTTGCTCGGGCCGGTCGTGGCGGTCTCCGCCCCGCCGGGCAGGGTGGTGACGGCGCCCACCGGCGCGCTGCTGCCGTAGCCGGGCAACTGCCCGCTCGTCGACAGGATGGTGCTGGCCGGCAGGTCGAGGATCCGGGACGGGCAGTTCACGTAGCCGCAACTGCCGCAGCAGAAGATCGCGTTCGACGCCGCGGACGGGCCCGACTTTATCGTAAGATCCTGGATCGTCTGGGCGGGGGCCGCCGCGTCGGGCGTGCCGCTCGAGCCGACGGGCGTCGCACCGAGGAGCGCGGCGACTTGGCTTGCAGAAGCCGGGTCTTCCGCCGCCGCACTCGTCGCGGCGCTTCTGGCGGCCGGCGGTTCGATCGATCCAGGCGCCGAGGACGATGCATTGACGCCGGTCTGAACGGGATTGAACGCCGGATCGACGGTCGTCTCGTCGGAATAGAGCATGGCGTCTGCTTTCGACAAGAAAGATTCGCGGTGAACGGCACTGTCACACCTGGACCTGGATTGTGGAAGGAGCCTTAGGCCGGCTGCGCACACAGCCTTTCGGTGCGGACGACAACTGTCGCCTACGCCTTTTGAAGGACCTTCACGACTGATCCACGCGGTGCTTGTGTCACCGGCAAGCTGCGTCGGACCGGATCTGGGAGGCCCAAAGGATAGGGCGATTTTCGCAAGTCGTCGCAGGTAGCGGTTCGTGGATCATCGTCGTGCCGGCAATCGTCGAGGCCGGACCGACTGCATGCAATGCCCGGATGGTCTGCCGGGAGCCGATGCGCCGTACAATCGACGCGCAGCTTCGCCGTATTCAAGGCCGTCTCTCATCGCCGGCCGTCAAGGCCTGTCTCATATCGGGACGATCATTCATCTTATGTACGGCGCCGTATGTTGACAGTCGGACAGCTGTGCAGACCAATCCGCGCGCTCTCAATACGGCCGAGTTGCTGCACTGCATCATGGCGCCGAGAGTTGTCGCCCCCGATCTCTTGGCTCAGCGACCTCCCGCTGCCGCACGGATCGTCATTCACTGCACAAATTTTGCCGGAAAGAAGCGGCGAATCACCGGGCCACCCTGAATCGTTGTAGAATTATTTGATGAAGTATCGATAAGACTATGGTTATTAACACAGGCTTGACAGGCAAACGTTGCTACTTATTGTCCGGCTCGCACATCGGATCGGGCCCCGGACGGGCGCTGATCTTCTCACGATGACGCATCCATGCCGCCGCTGCCTGCGGTCCGGCGACCATTCCACAGAATCGGAAGTGATACATGGCTTTTCAAACGGTCGCGCAGCCTTTTGCGCCGAGCAGCATTTGGAACACCCCGATCGGGTCGAACGCCCAGTTCCAGGCTGCATCCGGTGCGCAGACCGCCTCCATCCAGCATCAGGCCGGCGTGAACACCTGGATCGGCCAGGACGCGATTCCGATCTATCAGGCCAAGTCGACCGACCCGATGGCGACCTGGAGCTACGACAGCCGGGGCACCAACGCCGACTGGACCTTCGGCAACACCTCGTCGATGAACGGCACGTTCCAGATGCGGACGCCGACCGACGTGCAGTTCAAGACTGGCGACGGCTGGGCGATCATCGTCTCCGAGGACGGCCAGCACTACATCGAGACCTGGCTCGGCTCGAAGACCGGTGGCAACAGCTACCACGCCAACTACGTCGTCGAGAACACCGTGACGGGTGACGGCATCGCCAACGTGCCGGGCGCGCACGAGGGCATCCGCGCCGCCGGCATGTCGCTGATGGGCGGCGTGGTGCAGAAGGAGGATCTCGACACGCTCAACATCGACCACGCCGTGGCGATGGCGATCTCGACGACCCAGGCCGGCTCCAGCAGCACGCCCTACGTCTGGCCGGCGACCACTGCCGACAGCTTCAGCGGCAGCTACTCGGGCAGCATCCCGCTCGGCTCGCTGTTCGCGATCCCGAAGGACGTCGATCTCACCAAGATCGGCATCACGACCCAAGAGGGCATGGCGCTGGCCAAGGCCTACCAGAACTACGGCGGCTACGTCACCGACACTGCCGGCCCGAACACGCTGCAGCTCGCCTATCTCGAGAAGGGCGTGAGCCAGGGCCAGGTCGACAACCTGTTCAAGGACATGGGCGCGATCCGCTCGCACCTCGAGATGGTGACGAACAACACCGCCGCGACCCCGGCGGGCGGCGGCGACCACAGCGCGCCGAGCACGCCGGTCACGACGACGCCGGTGACGACGACCCCCGCGGCGCCCCCCGCGACCACTCCGTCAACGGGCGGCACGGCGCAGCCGAGCGTCAGCCTCGGCAGCGGCTCCGACCAGCTGCTGCTCAAGATCAGCCAGGACGCCTATAACGGCAACGCGCAGTACACCATCTCGGTGGACGGCAAGCAGATCGGCGGGGTCCAGACCGCGAAGTCCCTGCACAGCGCCGGTCAGTCCGACCTGATCTCGGTGCGCGGCGACTGGGGCCAGGGCGACCACGACGTGGCGATCAAGTTCCTCAACGATGCGTGGGGCGGATCGGACGCGAAGGACCGCAACCTCTACGTCGACAGCGCTACCTATGACGGACAGAACGTCCAGAGCGCCCACCTGACCCTGGCCGATAGCGGTACCAAGCACTTCACCTTCCACGACTACCTCGTCTGAGGCTCGTGACGCCCCGCCCGCCCCTCGGCGGGCGGGGTCCTCCGCGCGTCCCTCCCGCATCCGCTGCGCCGCCCGCAACCACCCCGTCGCCGCGCGCCGCCGAACGGAGCCCAGCCACCCCGTGACATCTCTCGATCCCCGCTCCGATCCCCGCTTCCCGGTGACCGGCACCGTCCGGCGCGCCCGCGACGCCGCCCTCGGTCTGGCCGCACCGGCGCTGCACCGGGTGCGCGGCCGCCTCGCCTCCGCAGGGGAGGCCGGCGCGGCCGGGCCCGGCGAGGCGGGCATGCCCAGCCAGGATGGTCTTCGCCAGGACGCCTTGACGGCCTTCGGCCTCGGGCGGTCCCGGGCCGCCTCGGCGCCGCCGATGGTGGCGGCTCTGGCGCGGCTGCGCCACGTCATCCTCGGCGTCGCGGTGCTCAGCGGGGCCGTGAACCTGCTGGCGCTCGCCGGCTCGTTCTACATGCTCGAAGTCTACGACCGGGTGATCCCGAGCCGCAGCGTGCCGACGCTGGTGGGCCTGAGCCTGATCGTGCTGGTGCTCTATCTCGGCCAGGGCTTCTTCGACCTGATCCGGTCGCGCCTGCTGCTGCGGGCCGGCAAGGCTTTCGACGAATCCCTGAGCCGGCAGGTCTTCCGCGCCGTCGTCACCCTGCCCCTGCGCGGCCGGGCGGAGGCCGACGGCCTGCGCCCGATGCGCGACCTCGACCAGATCCGCTCCGCCCTCGCCGGCGGGGGCCCGGGCGCGCTGTTCGACCTGCCCTGGATCCCGGTCTATCTCGGCCTGCTCTTCGCCTTCCACGTCTGGATCGGCCTCACCGCACTCCTCGGGGCGGTGGCGCTCGTCGGCCTGACGGTGCTCGCCGAGATCCTCACCCGCCACCACGCCCGCGACGCCCGCGAGGCCTCCGCCGCCCGGGGCTTCGTCGCCGACGCGAGCCGGCGCAACGCCGAGACCGTGCGGGCGATGGGCATGGAGCCCGACCTGGCCGGCATCTGGTCCCGGGTCAACGCCGCCTCGCACGCCACCCAGGAGCGCACCGCCGAGATCACGGGAGCGATCCACAACGCCTCGAAGGTCCTGCGCGTGCTGCTGCAATCGGCGGTGCTCGGCGTCGGCGCCTTCCTGGTGATCCGCCAGGAGGCCACCGCCGGAGTCATCATCGCCGGCTCGATCCTGAGCGCCCGGGCGCTGGCGCCGATCGACCAGGCGATCGGCTACTGGAAGACCTTCTCCGCCGCCCGCGAGTGCTGGCGCCATCTCGGCGCGGCCCTGTCGGCCGCCGGTCCGGAGCCGGAGGGCCTGACCCTGCCGGCGCCGCGCGCGTCGCTCACCGTCGAGCAGGCGAGCGTCGGCCCGCCCGGCAGCCAGCGCCTCACCGCCCTCGACGTCGGCTTCACGCTCGTGCCGGGGCAGGGGCTCGGCATCGTCGGCCACAGCGCCTCGGGCAAGTCGTCGCTCGCCCGCCTGCTCGTGGGGATCTGGCCCGCGGACCGCGGCGCGGTGCGCCTCGACGGCGCCCGCCTCGACCAGTGGCGGCCGCAGGATCTCGGCCGCCATGTCGGCTACCTGCCGCAGGAGGTCGAGCTGTTTCCCGGCACGGTGGCGGCCAACATCGCGCGCTTCCGGCCCGGGGCCGAGGC
Source organism: Methylobacterium frigidaeris (assembly GCF_022179185.1). Lineage (GTDB taxonomy): Bacteria > Pseudomonadota > Alphaproteobacteria > Rhizobiales > Beijerinckiaceae > Methylobacterium > Methylobacterium frigidaeris. The sequence continues at coordinate 88,236 of NZ_BPQJ01000020.1, forward strand.
CGACGGGATCATCGCGGCGGCCAAGGCGGCGCGGGTCCACGACCTGATCCTGTCCCTGCCCGAGGGCTACCAGACCCAGATCGGCGAGCGCGGTGCGCTGCTCTCCGCCGGCCAGCGCCAGCGCCTGGCCCTCGCCCGCGCCCTCTACGGCGACCCCTTCCTGGTGGTGCTCGACGAGCCGAACTCGAACCTCGACCAGGAGGGCGAGGCGGCGCTCACCGAGGCGATCGCCGGGGTGCGGGCGCGGGGCGGCATCGTGGTGGTGATCGCCCACCGGCCGAGCGCGCTGGCGGCGGTCGACCAGGTGATGGTGATGGCCCACGGCCGCGTCCAGGCGCTCGGCCCCCGCGACGAGATCCTGCCCGCCCTCAACCGGCCGCGCCCGATGCCGGCGGAGCGGCCGATGCATGCCGGCTCGGCGAGCTTCGCGCCCGGCTTCACCCTCAAGGTCGCCCAGGGAGGGCGCGCGTGATGAGCCCGATCACCCCCGAGGCCGGAATGTCCCCCGCGACGCGCGCCTCGATCCGCCGTCACCTGCTCGCCGGTGCGGTGGGTGGCGCGCTCCTGTTCGTCGGAGCCGGCGGCTGGGCCGCGACGGCGGAATTCTCCGGCGCCGTCGTCACCGCCGGCTCGCTGGTGGTCGAATCCGACGTCAAGAAGGTGCAGCACCCGACCGGCGGCGTCGTCGGCCAGCTCAAGGTGAAGAACGGCGACCGGGTCGCCGCCGGCGACGTGCTCCTGCGCCTCGACGAGACGGTGCTGCAAGCGAACCTCGCCATCGTCACCCGGTCGATCGACGAATCGACCGCCCGCCGCGCCCGCCTCGAGGCCGAGCGCGACGGGGCCTCCGACGTCGCCTTCCCGGACGATCTGACGCGCCGCGCCGCCGACCCGGTGGTGGCCGGGCTGATGAACGGCGAGCGCCGCCTGTTCCAGACGAGGGTCAGCGCCCGCGAGGGCCAGAAGTCCCAGCTCGCCGAGCGGGTCGGCCAGCTCGACGAGCAGATCCGCGGCCTCGACGAGCAGATCGCCGCCAAGGCCCGGGAGATCGTCCTGATCGAGCGGGAGCTCGGCGGGGTGCGCGACCTATGGGACAAGAAGCTGGTGCCGATCCAGCGAGTGAGCGCGCTGGAGCGCGACCTCGCCCGGCTCGAGGGCGAGAAGGGGACCCTGATCTCCACCATCGCCCAGGTGCGCGGCCGCATCACCGAGACGCGGCTGCAAATCCTGCAGATCGACCAGGACCTGCGCACCGAGGTCGGCAAGGAGCTGGCCGAGATCCGCAGCAAGGTGTCGGAATATGCCGAGCGGCGCATCACCGCCGAGGACCAGCTGAAGCGCGTCGAGATCCGGGCGCCGCAGGACGGTCTCGTGCACCAGCTCGCGGTCCACACGGTGGGCGGCGTGGTAGCGCCCGGCGCCGAGATCATGCAGATCGTGCCGACCGCGGATCACCTGACCGTCGAGGCCAAGCTCGCGCCGCAGGACATCGACCAGGTCCATGTCGGCCAGGCGGCGTCGTTGCGCTTCTCGGCCTTCAACCAGCGCACCACGCCGGTGATCATGGGGACGGTCTCGCGGATCTCCCCCGACCTGACCACCGATCCGCGCACCGGTCAGGGTACCTACACGACCCGCGTCGCGGTGCCGGAAGCGGAGCTGAAGCGCCTCGGCACGGTGCGCCTCACCCCCGGCATGCCGGTGGAGGCCTTCATCCAGACTCAAAGCCGCACAGTCCTGAGCTTCTTCACCAAGCCGCTCGCCGACCAGGTCGCCCGGGCCTTCCGGGAGAAGTGAGGGGCGAGGCCCGTCCCCGGGACGGGTCTCGCAATGTTTCTACTGCGCGCCCACGAGGTTGCCGGAGGCGCCGACGACGGCCACCAGCAGCCCGCAGGCCAGGACACCGATCATCGCATAGGTGATGGTCTTCAGCATCAAGGGTCCTCGCTGTGCCGGGTTGGTCGATGTCCGCCGCCGATGCGCTCACGCGCCCTCGGTCAGTGGGGGACTGCAGGGTAAAACGGCGGACGCAGCGGAAAGTTCACCGCATTGCACAAATCCCGCATGCCCGATTGAGACGAGGGCGTCGGGATGTGCGCCGGCGCACCTCATCGGAAGCGCGGCTTGTGTGCCGGGGCTTTGATCCCGGCTCTCCGTCACAAGGACTTGCCGGGGGTGTGCGGGTGGAAGAAAAGTCGCGGTTCTCCTCTCCCCGCGGGCGGGGAGAGGAGAACCGCGCGCCTCATCCGAACCCTGACGGTCCCGTCGCTCCCCGAGCGGGACGCTCCTGTGCCCCCACCGCAACGCTTCCCGAAATCCCTGTGCACCGCCCCCCGATTCGGCTTGAGGCAACGCCCCGTTGAGTGCGAGCGCGGCAGGATGGCCGTCTGGCCGGAGCGGGAGTTTGGATGGGTATCGAGGGGTTCGTTGTCGATGGCCTGACGCAGGCGGCGCAGCGGCGGGCGGCGGATCCGCGGGCCTCGGCCTGGGTGTCGGCCAATGCGGGGGCGGGCAAGACCAAGGTGCTCACCGACCGGGTGGTGCGCCTGCTGCTGCACGGCGCGGCCCCGGCCAAGATCCTCTGCCTCACCTTCACCAAGGCCGCCGCCGCCAACATGGCGATCCGGGTCTTCGAGCGCCTCGGCCGCTGGGTCACCCTCGACGAGGCGGCGTTGCGCGAGGAACTGACGGCGCTGGAGGGCGGGGTGCCGGACGGCGCCACCCTGCGCCGGGCGCGGCGCCTGTTCGCCCGAGCGGTCGAGACGCCGGGCGGGCTCAAGATCGAGACCCTGCACGCCCTGTGCGAGCGGCTGCTGCACCTCGTGCCGTTCGAGGCCAACGTGCCGGCTCGCTTCGTGGTGCTGGACGAGGCCCAGACCCGCGAGGCGATCGACCGGACCATCGACAACGTGCTCGCCGACGCGGTCGATGCGCGCCACCCTGAGCTGGCCGCGGCGCTCGCCCTCGTCGCTCCCGAGGCGGCGGGCGAAGCCTTGCGCCGGGCGATGATGGCGGCGGTGCAGAATCGCGGCCTGATCGGGCATCCGGACGGGCTGCCGTCCCGTCTCGCCGCCCTGCGGGGCGCCCTGGGCCTGGAAGCCGACGAGACCCTGGCGGCGATCGAGGCCCGGATGCTCGACGGTGGACCCGGTTTCGCCGGGTTGATCGAGGCCCTGCGCACCGGCAAGGCCAATGACGAGAAGCGCGCCGACGCCCTGGCCCTCGCCGCTTCGGCCACCGGCCCGGCCCGGCTGACGCTGACCCTCGCGGCCTTCTTCAAGGACGAGGGCGAAGGCGACCCCTACGCCGCCGCCTCGCTCGGCACCAAGGCGGTGCCGGCGGCGACCAAGGAGGCCTTGCTCGCCGAGCAGGCCCGGCTCGCGGCCTTGCGCGACCGGCTGAAGGCCGCCCGGGCCTTTGCCCGCACCGAGGCCCTGTTCACGCTCGCGGCCGAGATCCACCGCCGGGTCGAGGCCCAGAAGGCGCGCCTCGGCGCCCTCGATTTCGACGACCTGATCCACAAGACCCTCGACCTGCTGACGCGGGTCGACTCGGCCTGGGTGCTCTACAAGCTCGACCGCGGCGTCGACCACGTGCTGATCGACGAGGCGCAGGACACCAACCCGCAGCAATGGGAGATCCTGCGCCGGATCACCGAGGATTTCTGCGCCGGGGAGGGGGCCCGCGAGGCGGGGAGCGGGCTCGCGCGCACGCGATTCGCCGTCGGCGACCCGAAGCAGTCGATCTACAGCTTCCAGGGCGCGGCGCCGGAGGAGTTCGAGACCACCCGCCGGGCCTGGCAGCGCGACGCGGAAGGGGCGGGCCTGCCCTTCGCCGATGTCGGCCTCACCCTGTCGTTCCGCTCGGCGATCGGCGTGCTGCGGGCGGTCGATGCGACCTTCGCGATCGACGCGCATTACCGGGGTCTGTCCTTCGGCGACACCACCATCGGCACCGTGCATTCCACCGCCCGGGTGCGGGCGCCGGGCCAGATCGAGCTGTGGCCGGTCGAGCGGCCGAGCGCCGAGGAGGAGCCCGACGCCTGGACCCATCCGGTCGACGCGATCGAGGCCGGCGCGCCGGCCCTGGTGACGGCGCGCCGGGTCGCGAAGGCCGTGCGGCTCTGGACGACGACCGGCGACGAATCGGGCCGGATCTGGCGGCCCGGCGAGGTCTTGATCCTGGTGCGCAAGCGCTCGGCGGCGTTCGAAGGGGTGATCCGGGCGCTCAAGGCCGAGGGCGTGCCGGTGGCCGGCCAGGACCGCCTCGACATCGCCGCCCATATCGCGGTCCTCGACCTCGTGGCGGCCGGCCGCGCCGCCCTGCTGCCGCAGGACGACCTGACGCTGGCCACCGCGCTCAAGACGCCGCTCGTCGGCCTCACCGACGACGACCTCGTCGGCATCGCGGCGGAGCGTGACCCGGCCGAATCCCTGGTCGCGGCGTTGCGCCGCCACGCGCAGGCCGGCGATCCGGCGGCTCAACGCGGCATCGCGGCTCTCGACGGCTGGGCGGCGCTCGCGCGGGCGCACGGACCGTTCGGCTTCTACGCCGAACTCCTCGGGCCCCTGGGCGGCCGGGCGCTGCTGGTGCAGCGCCTCGGCGGCGAGGCGGGGGACGCCATCGACGTGTTCCTCACCGCCGCGACCCAGGCCGAGGCCGGGCCCGACGCGCCCTCGCTCTCCGGCTTCCTCGCCCGCTACGCCCCGAGCGGCGGGCGCGATGCCGGCGGCCACACGGTGAAGCGCGACCTCGATTCCGCCCGCGACGAGGTGCGGGTGATGACGGTGCACGGCGCCAAGGGCCTGGAGGCGCCGCTGGTGCTGGTGCTCGACGGTTGCGACGCGCTCGGACGCGATCCGCCGCTGATCCCGATGCGTCTCAAGGACGGCAGCACCGTGCCGGTCTGGTCGAGCGCCAAGGCCCATGACAGCCCGGCCGTGGCGGCCGCTCGCGACGCCCTGCACGCCAAGGCCGGCGAGGAGCACAACCGCCTGCTCTACGTCGCCATGACCCGGGCCAAGGACCGGCTGGTGATCGCGCCGTATGCCGGCAACGACAAGGAGACCCCGGCGGAGGCCTGGTGCGAGATGATCCGCCGCGGCCTGGTGCAAGCCTTCGGCGGCGTCGAGGTGGCGGAGATGCCCTACGGCCCGGCCGAGAGCTGGCGCGAGGGCGCCGCGATCCCGGAGCCCCCCGCCACCGCCGTGCCGGCGCCCGAGCCCGAGGCCGTGCCGGACTGGCTGCACCGCCCGGTCGCGCCCGAGGCCGAGCCGCTGCCGCCGCTTCGTCCCTCCGGCCTCGGCGCCGCCGACGAGCCGCGCCGATCGGAGGCCCGCTCCAGCGACCCGGCGGCCCGCCGCCGCGGCGTGCTGGTCCACGCTCTGCTGGAGCACCTGCCGGCCCTGGCCCCCGAGCGACGCCCGGCCGCGGCGGAGGCCCTCGTCGCCGCCCGCGCCCCGGGCCTCGACCCAGGGCCGCGCGCCGCCATTGCCGCGGAGGCCCTGCGGCTCCTCGCCGATCCCGATCTCGCGGTGCTGTTCGGACCCGGGGCCCGAGCCGAGGTGACCCTCGCCGGCAGCCTCCTGGTCGGCGGGGTGTTGCGCCCGGTGCATGGCCGGGTCGACCGCATCGCGGTGACGGAGGAGGCGGTCTGGCTCGTCGATTTCAAGACCGGCCGCCCGCCGGCGCCCGGCGCGCCGACCCCGCGGGGCCAGGCGGCGCAGGTCGCGCTCTACGCGCGACTCCTCGCGACGATCTATCCGGGCCGGACCCTGCACCCGCTCCTGATCTGGACTGCCGGACCGGTCTTGCGCCGCCTGACGCAGGAGGAGTGCGACGCGGCGCTCGACACGCTGGCGTGAACCGACGTGCGGGAACGCACGGGCAGAACGGGGATGGCTTGGCCGTTGCGCTTGATCGGCCCCCGCCCGGTTCTTACCTTCCCTCTTACGCGGGCCGGTCCGCGGCGTCGGCCGGCTTCATGACGAAAGGATTTTTTGCGATGGCAACCGTGAAGGTGACCGACGCGAGCTTCGCGCAGGACGTTCTGCAATCGGCCGAGCCCGTCGTGGTGGATTTCTGGGCCGAGTGGTGCGGCCCCTGCCGCGCGATCGGCCCGGCCCTGGAGGAGATCTCCAGCGAGATGAACGGCCGGGTGAAGATCGCCAAGGTCAACGTGGACGAGAACCCCGAGATCTCGGCCAAGTACGGCATCCGCTCGATCCCGACCCTGATGATCTTCAAGGGCGGCGAACTCGCCGGCCAGAAGGTCGGCGCCGCCCCGAAGGGCGACCTGTTCCGCTGGATCCAGGCCAGCGCCTGACCTGCTTCAGGATGGTTGATGACGGGGAGCCCGGCCGAGAGGCCGGGCTTCTCAATTTTGGATGACCATCGAGACCTTCGCCGCGTGTCGACGATCGATGGGACCACGCGATCACGACATCGACGCCCCTCCGAGTCATCCCGGAGCCGCGTAGCGGAACCCGGGATCCATGATCGCTGAGCTTTCAGGAGCAGGCGGATCGCGTTCCGCTCCATTCTCTTGTGTCAGCGTTTATGGATCCCGGGGGGGCGTCGACGTGACTTTCCGCCCGACCGCCTGCCCTGATCGAAACTCTCTCACCCCCGCCGTAGCAACTGCAGCCGGCTTCCCGGCCCGTACGCCACCCAGATCGCGTCGCAGGTCGCCCGCTTGTCGCTCCGCAACCGGCCGTCGAGATCGTCGAGGGCGGCCTGGAGGCGAACCGAGCGGGGCTTCTGGAAGAAGTCGGCGTGGTTGAGCTGGACCTGCGACGAGAACGCCCGGAAGTGCTCGGCATCGATCCGGACGCCGTCGCAGCGGCGGCTGGCGAGGTCGGCCTCGATGCCGGAGAGAAGCACGGGATCCTGGGGAGAGGCCTGGTCCCGGTGCGGCTGAGCCGTGAAGCAGAAGGCTGCCCAGGCGGCAGCCACGATGAGAGGCCGGACAATCATGGCAGCGCTCGTGCGAGGGCACGGGGTGATCCTGCGCCGAAAAATCGTCGGCGCCGACCCGCGTTCCCGCTGCTGCCTCCCGTCATGTGCGCGAGCGCACGAAGGTCCGCGGCCTCAGACCGGGTCGCGCTCGATCCAGGCCGGATCCATCGCCGTCACCTCGTCGTCGAAGGGCGGCGGCTCAGGGGCCGCGCCGTGGATCAGGCTCTCGGCCTCGTTGTGGTCGACGTCGCGCATCTGCTCGGCCAGCAGCGCGAGGTAGCTCGCCGCCGCGGCCGTGCCGAACAACTCGGCGAAGCGGGCATGGGCGACCGCCGTCATCGTCTCGACCACCGCCTCGGGCGGGCTGCCGGCCTCGACGGCGTTGTCGAACACCGCCCGCCAGGCGCGGGACAGGCGCTCGCGCAGTTCGAAGGTATCGTCCACGGGTCGGCCTCTCCGGGCCGGGAACGGCCATGCCGGAGTATGGGCCCACCAGCCCGCGGTTTCCAGGCGGCGAAGGGACAGCAAGGGGTGCCAACCGGCCCGTCCGGTGCGATACCGCGCCGGCGGTTCTGAGCCGCAGGGAGACCCACAATGAAACTCTACGGCACCAGCCTGTCGCCCTTCGTCCGCAAGGTGCTCGTCGTCCTCGCCGAGAAGGGCGTCGAATTCAAGCACGTGCCGTTGCGCTTCCACGATCCCGATCCGCGGTTCCGGGCGGCAAGCCCGTTCGGCAAGATCCCGGCGCTGGAGGACGAGGATTTCCGCCTCGCCGATTCCTCGGCGATCATCCATTACCTGGAGCGCAGGCACCCGGAGCCGGCCATGCTGCCGCGCGAGGCGCGCGATCTCGGCCGGGCGATCTGGTTCGACGAGCTCGGCGATACCGAGCTGTTTCCGCTGCTGGTCAAGCCCTTCGTGCAACGGGTGCTGCGGCCGCGATTCATGAACCAGCCCTGCGACGAGGCCGTGGTGGCCCGGTGCATGACCGAGGAATTACCGCGGGTGTTCGATCATCTCGAGGGCGCGATCGACGGGCCCGCCCTCGTCGGTGGCGCCTTCGGCCTCGCCGACATCTCGGTCGCGACCGGCTTCCACAACCTGCATCTCGCCGGCGAGGCGGTCGAGCCCAAGCGCTGGCCACGGCTCGCGGCCTATGTCGCGGGGATCCTGGAGCGCCCGTCGTTCCAGGCGGCGATCGCGGCTCGGCAAGGCTGAAGAAGGAAGGAAGAAGGGGCGGCGACCGTCCCCTCTCTCAGCGTCCCTTGGCGCTGCGGCGGTAGAAGCCGTCGACCTGGGACTGGGCCTCGGCCCGGTCCCGCTCGTTGGCCGCCGCCATCGCCTGTTCCTGCAGGGTGACGATCCACTGGTCCTTCGGCCCCTCCGCGGCGTCGCGGGCGAGCGTCAGCCAGGCGAGCCCCCGGGCACGCTGCACCGTGACGCCCTGGCCGTTGATCAGGAGCTGGCCGAGCAGCGCCTGCGCGGCCGGGTGCCCCTTCTCGGCGGCGAGGTTGAACCAGCGCGCCGCCTGGCGCGGATCCTGGGTCACGCCGGTCCCGTCGAGGTAGAGGCGGGCGAGGTTGTACTGCGCGTTCGGGTCCCCGTAGTACGTCGCCGCGTAGTTGAACATGTCGTAGGCGCGCTCGACGTTCGGGCGCACGTAGGACCCCTTGATCCCGTCGAGGAAATAGCGCCCGAGCGCCGTGAAGGCGCTCGCCACCACCCCCGCATTGGGAGCCTCCGGGCCCTCGTCGGCGTTCTCGTCGGCGATCTTCGAGAAGAACTCGAACGCCTTGAGGTCGTCGTGCGGGACGCCGTCGCCCTCCGCGTACATGCGGCCGAGCTTCCACAGGGCCAGGGCGTGGCCCTGGCCGGCGGCGTATTCGAGGGCGCGGGCGGCGCCCTCCTTGTCGCCGGCATTGTAGTCGCGCATGCCCGTCCGCATCGCCTCGCGGGCGTTGCGGTAGCCCGCCGTGGCGGGCACCGGGGTCCGCACCGCGGCGTCGAGCGCCGCAGCGGGTCCTGCCCCGGCCATGACGAGGCCGAGGAGCGCGAGGAGGAACCGGCGGCCCGCCCGAGAGGGCAGGCCGGCCTCAGATATCCGCATAGGAGAGCGTCTCCTGGGCCCCGCCCGGATGCGTCACCGCGCCCGTCACCGCCGGGCCGACGGTCTGCGCGTACTTCCACAGGTAGCCCGAGGTCGAATCGTTGGCCCGCGGCTGCCAGGCCGCGCGGCGCTGGGCCAGCTCCTCGTCCGTGAGGTCGACCGAGAGCGTGCCCTGGATCGCGTCGATGCGGATGAGGTCGCCGTCCTTGAGGAGGCCGATCGGGCCGCCCACCGCTGCCTCCGGCCCGACATGGCCGATGCAGAAGCCGCGGGTGGCGCCCGAGAAGCGCCCGTCGGTGATGAGCGCCACCTTGTCGCCCATGCCCTGGCCGTAGAGGGCGGCGGTGGTCGCCAGCATCTCGCGCATGCCGGGGCCGCCGCGCGGGCCCTCGTAGCGGATCACCAGGACCTCGCCCTCCTTGTACTGGCGGTTCTTCACCGCGTCGAAGCAGGCTTCCTCGTTGTCGAAGACCCGGGCCGGGCCGGCGAAGGTCTGCTTCTCCGGCGGCATGCCGGCGACCTTCACGATCGCGCCCTCGGGCGCGAGGTTGCCCTTGAGGCCGACGACGCCCCCGGTCGGGGTGATCGGTTGGCTCGACGGGCGCACCACGTCCTGGTTGGTGTTCCAGGCCACCTTGGCGAGGTTCTCGGCGATGGTGCGGCCGGTGACGGTGATGCAGTCGCCGTGGAGGTAGCCGCCGTCGAGCAGGGTCTTCATCAGGAGCGGGATGCCGCCGACCTCGAACAGGTCCTTGGCGACGTAGCGCCCGCCGGGCTTCAGGTCGGCGATGTAGGGGGTGCGCTTGAAGATCTCGGCGACGTCGAACAGGTCGAATTCGATGCCGCATTCGTGCGCGATCGCCGGCAGGTGCAGCGCCGCGTTGGTCGAGCCGCCGGAGGCCGCCACCACGGTCGCGGCGTTCTCGAGCGCCTTGCGGGTGACGATGTCGCGCGGGCGGATGTTCTTGGCCAGAAGCTCCATGACCATCTCGCCGGCGGTGGCGCAGAACCGGTCGCGGATCTCGTAAGGGGCGGGGGCGCCGGCCGAGTAGGGCAGGGCGAGGCCGATCGCCTCGGAGACGGTCGCCATGGTGTTGGCGGTGAACTGCGCGCCGCAGGCCCCGGCCGACGGGCAGGCGACCTGCTCCAGCTCGTCGAGGTCGTCGTCGCTCATCGTGCCGACCGAGTGCTTGCCGACCGCCTCGAACAGGTCCTGGATGGTGACCGGCTGGCCCCGGAAGGTGCCGGGCAGGATCGAGCCGCCGTAGATGAAGACGGACGGCACGTTGAGGCGCACCATCGCCATCATCATGCCGGGCAGGGACTTGTCGCAGCCGGCGAGGCCGACCAGCGCGTCGTAGGCGTGTCCGCGCATGGTCAGCTCGACCGAATCGGCGATGACCTCGCGGGACGGCAGCGAGGCGCGCATGCCGCGATGCCCCATGGCGATGCCGTCGGTGACCGTGATGGTGCAGAATTCCCGTGGCGTGCCGCCGGCAGCGGCCACGCCCTTCTTCACCGCCTGGGCCTGGCGCATCAGCGAGATGTTGCAGGGCGCCGCCTCGTTCCAGCACGAGGCCACGCCGATCAGAGGCTGGTGGATCTGCTCACGGGTGAGGCCCATGGCGTACAGGTACGACCGGTGCGGCGCGCGCTCGGGACCCTCGGTCACGTAGCGGCTGGGCAGCTTCGATTTGTCGGTGGTGTGACGCGCGTCCATGGCCCTGTCCCGTACCCGTAGTTTCTTGAAAGGCCGGTTTTTCCCCGGTCCCGCTCCCTGCGCCGCCCTGGGACGGCTCCGCGAAACGAACCCGTTTCCGGGTCAATCCGCCAGCGCCGCCCGCGATCCCCGGGAACCCGGAAACACCGCGATAAATCACTGTGGGGACAGTCGTTTAACGTGGCCGTTGAGGTGCCGTCGGTTTATGGCGGGAACGCGGCGGAGCGGGGGGCGGTCTGGGGCAAAGCTGGGATGCTTTCGCGGTGTTGCGACCTCGCCACAGCTAAGCTTGCGGTGAAGATCTGACATGCGATGCGGTCGGTCGGCGGCATGGGCGGGAGATGCCGGCTCTTTGTGCCCGGGGTGAGGCGACGACCGTGCCGGAATGTGGCTCGTCGCGCGACTGCGTCCCCTGATCGTGCGAGGACGGGCGCGGTTTCACGTCGTTCCGGAGGGTCTATTCTGAGGAAAGAGCCCGCCGCGCAGCGTCATCCAGGGGGCGGCACGGCGGGGTCTGGGAGCCAGAACCGCCGGTCGTGCAGAACGAAGCGGAGCGCTGTCCACCCTTTCGCTGAACATCTTGCGGTTCTGGATTCCGGGCTCCGCTGCGCGGCCCCGGACTGAACCAGGGGATCTCAGGACGATGGGTCGGATGTCGATAATTCTGTTCTCATACCGAGCGCGGCGCCGCCACCCGATGGCGCAGGCCGGCGATCACCGCCCGCAGGGTGCCGGCCTCGGCCTCCGGCGCATCGGTGCGGGCGTAGATGCGGTCGTGCACGAAGGACAGCTTGCCGATCGTCGCCGGGGTCATCCGGAACGGGTACAGGTCCGGCTGGCCCATGCTGCGGTTGAGCGAGTTCATGGCAAACGTCAGCGGCAGCCAGGCCTCGATCAGTCGGCCGAAATCGGGGCTGTGATAGGGGTCGAAATCGACCTTCGCCGCGAGCGTGATCGGCGCGTGGAGCGCGGGCCCGGCCTGGAGCTTCGGTTGGACCCGCACCCCGAACTGGCTGGCCGTCTCCAGCGTGTCGACGATGTGCATGTAGTGGGCCCAGGTCTCGGCGAAGTCCTCCCACGGATGGGAGGTGGCGTAGGCCGAGACGTAGGTCTCCTGCCAGCCCTCCGCCGGGCCATGGGCATAATGGCGCTGGAGCGCCGCGCCGTAATCGGCCCGCTCGTCGCCGAACACCGTCCGGAACGCGTCGAGGCAGGGATCGGCCCGCACCAGCACGTTCCAGAAATAGTGCCCGATCTCGTGGCGGAAGTGCCCGAGAAGCGTGCGGTAATGCTCGCCGAACTGCGTGCGCCGGCGCTCGCGCTCGACGTCGTCGGCCTCGGCGATGTTGAGGGTGATGAGGCCGTTATCGTGCCCGGTCAGCACCGGCGGGCCGATCAGGTAGGATTCCGCCGGGTCGACCAGGAAGTCGAAGGCGAGGCCGGCCGGGTTCTCGCGCCGCGAGGCCAGCGGCAGGCGCAGGCGCAGCATGGCGTAGAACAGCCGACGCTTGGCCGCCTCGACCTCGCGCCAGCGGGTCCGGTTCCAGGGGATCGACAGGTCGGGCACCACCCGGTTGTGCCGGCAGGCAAGGCAGTAGGTCTCGCCCGAGCCCGTGGGGACGAGCCAGTTGCAGCCCCCCGACTCGCGGTTGGCGCAAGCGCGGTACCGGCGGCGCGGGTCGGCGAGGCCGCGCCAGCGCGAGCCGGCCCGGAGCATCGCCGTCATGTCGGCGAGGTCGGGGTCATAGCCGAGGCGGCACTCGCAGCTCTCGCAGGCATCGGCTTCGAAATGGGCCGGCTGCGCGCAGGCTTGGCACTGGAAGATCTTCATCGCGGCGTCCGGGCCCCGCGGGACATCCGGGTGTGTACCCGGCGGGGCCTGACCTCACCAAGGACTTTCCCCGCCGGAAGTTCCGTCCCTGACGGCACGGGACTTGCCTCATTTTTTCGCCCTGCCGCCCGCGACGAGGCTTCGAGATGACGCAGAGAGACGCGAGGCCCGTGCAAGGACCCCCATTCATCGAGCGATGCGGCGGCTGACGCGGGCCCGGCCAAGGTGTAGAAGCCCAAGGTTGGAATCCACGGCACGCGCACGGACAGGCCGGCGGGCTCACCCCCTCATCGAAGTAGAAGGTTCGGAGTCGTCGTGTCGATCAAGGCCGCCCTGCACCACGTCACGTCCTACACCTACGACCGGCCGATCGCCCTCGGGCCACAGGTGGTCCGCCTGCGGCCGGCGCCGCATACGCGCTCGCGGATCGAGAGCTACGCCCTCAAGGTCACGCCGGCCAACCACTTCGTGAACTGGCAGCAGGACCCCAACGGCAACTGGCTCGCCCGGCTGGTCTTTCCCGAGAAGACGACGCAGTTCCGGATCGAGGTCGATCTCGTCGCCGACATGGCGGTGATCAACCCGTTCGACTTCTTCGTCGAGGATTACGCCCAGACCCGGCCCTTCGCCTATCCGGACGAGCTGAAGGCCGAGCTCGGCCCCTACCTCGCGGTGGAGGAGGGCGGACCGGAGATCGACGCCCTGATGGCGCGGCTGCCGGCCGAGCCCAACACCGTGCAGTTCCTGGTGGCGCTGAACGCCCTGGTGCGCGACGCGGTGAACTACGTCGTGCGGATGGAGCCGGGGGTGCAGACCCCCGCCGAGACCTTGAGCAAGGGCAGCGGCTCGTGCCGCGACTCGGCCTGGCTGATGGTGCAGGTGCTGCGCCGCCTCGGCCTCGCCGCCCGCTTCGTCTCCGGCTACCTGCTCCAGCTCGTGCCCGACACCACGGCCGTCGACGGGCCGGCCGGCACCTCGACCGACTTCACCGATCTCCACGCCTGGGCCGAGGTCTACGTGCCGGGCGCCGGCTGGATCGGGCTCGACGCGACGTCGGGCCTGCTCTGCGGCGAGGGCCACATCCCGCTCGCCGCGACCCCGCATTACCGCTCGGCGGCGCCGATCGCCGGCCTCGCCGAACCGGCCGAGGTCGATTTCGACTTCGCCATGAACGTGACCCGCGTCGCCGAGGCGCCGCGGGTGACGAAGCCGTTCTCGGACGAGGCCTGGGCCGCCCTCGACGCGCTGGGCGACCGGATCGACCAGGATCTCGCCGACCAGGACGTGCGCCTGACCATGGGCGGCGAGCCGACCTTCGTGTCGGTCGACGATTTCGAAGCGCCGGAGTGGAACGCCGCCGCGGTCGGGCCGACGAAGCGCGGCCTCGCCGACCAGCTGATCCGGCGGCTTCGCGACCGCTTCGGCCCCGGCGGCTTCCTGCATTACGGCCAGGGCAAGTGGTATCCGGGCGAGAGCCTGCCGCGCTGGGCCTTCGGCCTCTACTGGCGCAAGGACGGCGAGCCGGTCTGGCGCGACCCGGGCCTCATCGCCTCCGAGACCGGGCCGCGGAACGCCGGGATCAAGGAGGCCGAGGCGCTGGTCCGGGGGCTCGCCCGCCGTCTCGGCCTCGAACCCTACATCCAGCCGCTGTTCGAGGATCCCGAGCACTGGGACCGCAAGGTGGCGGACCTGCCGATCAACGTCACGCCCCTCGACCCGAAGGTCGGGGACGAGGAATCGCAGCGGCGGATGGCTCGGGTGTTCACCCGCGGGCTCGAGAATGCGGTCGGCTACGTGCTGCCGCTCGCCAACGTGGCGGTCGGTGCCGATCGGCACTGGGTCTCGGAGCTGTGGCAGCTCAAGCGCGGCGCGATCTACCTGGTGCCGGGCGATTCGCCGGCGGGCTTCCGCCTGCCGCTCGCCTCTCTTCCTTACGTGCCGCCGGGCGCCTATCCCTACTACGTGCCGCAGGACCCGCTGGAGCAGCGCGGGCCGCTCTCCACCGTCGTCACTGCCCCGCCGCGCCCGCCGGTCCCGATCGGCGTCGCGGTGCGGACGGCGCTGGCGGTCGAGCCGCGGGACGGTGTCATCTGCGTGTTCATGCCGCCGATCGAGCGGGTGGACGAGTATCTGGGCCTTCTCTCGGTCCTGGAGGAGGCCGCCGCCGAGATCGGCCAGCCGCTCCACGTCGAGGGCTACGAGCCGCCCTACGATCCGCGCCTGTCGGTGATCAAGGTCACGCCCGATCCCGGCGTGATCGAGGTCAACGTGCAGCCGGCCAAGACCTGGCGCGAGGCGGTCGAGATCACCACCGGCCTCTATCAGGACGCCCGCCAGACCCGGCTCGGCGCCCAGAAATTCATGACCGACGGGCGCCACACCGGCACCGGCGGCGGCAACCACGTCGTGCTCGGCGGCTCGACCCCGGCCGATTCGCCGTTCCTGCGCCGGCCGGACCTGCTGAAGAGCCTGGTGCTCTACTGGCAGCGCCACCCGTCGCTGTCCTACCTGTTCTCCGGCCTCTATGTCGGCCCGACCAGCCAGGCGCCGCGCATGGACGAGGCGCGCCACGACGGGCTCTACGAGCTCGAGATCGCGCTCGCCCAGGTGCCGCCTCCGAACGGGCCGGAGGTGCCGCTCTGGCTCGTCGACCGGCTGTTCCGCAACATCCTCACCGACGTCACCGGCAACACCCACCGGGCCGAGATCTGCATCGACAAGCTCTACTCGCCCGACGGCCCGACCGGGCGCCTCGGCCTCCTGGAGTTCCGCTCCTTCGAGATGCCGCCCGAGGCGCGGATGAGCCTCGCCCAGCAGGTCCTGCTGCGCGCCCTCGTCGCCTGGCTGTGGCGCGAGCCGCAGGAGGGCGGCTTCGTGCGCTGGGGCACGGCGCTCCACGACCGCTTCATGCTGCCCCACTTCCTGTGGGAGGATTTCCAGTCGGTGCTCGGCGACCTCGACCGCGCCGGCTACGCCTTCGATCCGGCCTGGTACGAGGCACAGGCCGAGTTCCGCTTCCCGCGCTACGGCGAGGTCGAGCGCGGCGGGGTCAAGCTCGAGCTGCGGCAGGCCCTGGAACCCTGGCACGTGCTGGGCGAGGAGGGCGCCATCGGCGGCACGGTGCGCTACGTCGATTCCTCGGTCGAGCGCCTGCAGGTCAAGGTGTCGGGCTACGTGCCCAGCCGGCACGTCGTCACCTGCAACGGCCGGCGCCTGCCGATGACCGATACCGGGCGCTCCGGCGAGGCGGTGGCGGGCCTGCGCTTCAAGGCATGGCAGCCGGCCTCGGCCTTGCACCCGACCATCCCGGTCCACGCGCCGCTCACCTTCGACGTGCTCGACACCTGGAGCGGGCGGTCGCTCGGCGGCTGCGTCTACCACGTCGCCCATCCGGGCGGACGCAACTACGAGACCTTCCCGATCAACACCTATGAGGCGGAAGGCCGCCGCCTCGCCCGCTTCCAGGAGAACGGCCACACCCCGGGCCGGGTGAGCGTGCCGCCGGAGGAACCCCGGCGCGAGTTCCCCCTCACCCTCGACCTGCGCACGCCCAATCCCCGGTGAGCGAGGCCCCGATGAGCGCGGCCCTGGCGCAGGCGGACATCCCGGCGCCGGCCCCCCGTGAGGACGGGCCGGAGGAGCGGCTGGCGCGCTGGACGGCGGGCTACGCCGCCCTGCCGGGCCTGCCCGACGAGCTGCTCGCCCCGGACGGGTCCAGGCGCCCGGCCTGGGACCGATTCCTGCGCCGCCTCGCCGGGCTGCCGGACGCCGAGATCGCCGCCCGCCTCGCGGCGGCCGGGCGGCACATCCACGAGACCGGCATCGCCTACCGGGCCTATGGCGAGGCGACCGAGCGCGACTGGCCGATCGGTGCCCTGCCGCTCCTGATCGAAGGATCGGAGTGGCAGGCGATCGCCGCGGGGGTGGCGCAGCGCGCCGAATTGCTGGAGGCGGTGCTGACCGACCTCTACGGCGAGGGGGCGCTGGCCCGGGCCGGCCTGCTGCCGGCGGCGGCGGCGGCGGGCGACCCGGAATTCCTGCGTCCCCTCGTCGGCGTCTCGGCTCCGGGCGGGCGCCACATGCATTTCTACGCCGCCGATCTCGCCCGCGGGCCGGACGGTGCCTGGCGAGTGCTGGCCGATCGGACCCAGGCGCCGTCCGGCGCCGGCCACGCCCTCGAGAACCGCCTGGTCATGGCCCGGGCCCTGCCGGAGGTCTACGGGGCGCTGGACGTCGAGCGCGTCGCCTCGTTCTTCCAGGCGTTTCGCGACGGGCTCGCGGCGGCGGCGACCCGGGCCGAGCCGCGCATCGGGCTGATGACGTCGGGCCCCTACAGCGACACCTACGTCGAGCAGGCGGTGCTCGCCCGCTATCTCGGCTTCTCCCTCGTCGAGGGCGACGACCTCCTGGTGCGGGACGGGATGGTGTCGATCCGCACCGTCGCCGGCCTGAAGCGGGTCGACGTGCTGTGGCGGCGCGTCGACGGCGACTTCGTCGACCCGCTCGAGCTGAACCCCGCCTCCCGCCTCGGCGCCCCCGGGCTCGTCGAGGCCCTGCGGACCGGCGTCGTGGCGATGGGCAACATGCCGGGCACCGGCCTCGTCGAGAGCGCCTGGCTCACCGCCTCGCTGCCGGCCCTGTGCGAGCGGTTGCTCGGCGAATCCCTGCGCCTGCCCGGCCTGCCGACCTGGTGGTGCGGCGACCCCGTGCAGCGGGACGCCGTGATGGAGCGGTTCGATTTCCTCGCCTTCCGCCCGGCGGCGGCGCCGGCGCAAGGCGCCTTCACCAGCCGGGCCTTCGGCGAGGGGCGCGACGCGGCCGAGACCGCGCGCCTGCGCGCCGTCCTGCGCGACCGGCCCGGCGACCTCGTTGCCCACGAGCCGGTGCGGCTCTCCACCGCCCCGGTCTGGGACGGCACGCGGCTCGTGCCCCGGCCCTTCGTGCTCCGGGTCTTCGCCGCCGCGACCCCGGACGGCTGGCAGGTGATGCCCGGCGGCTTCTGCCGCATCTCCGAGACGCCGGACGTGCGCCCGGTGGCGATGGGGGCGGGCGTGCGCGCCGCCGACGTCTGGGTGCTGTCCGCCAGTCCCGTCGCCGCCCAGGCGAGCCTCCTGCCCCCGAGCGACCGGGTGACGGTGCGCCGGGTGCCCGGCCTGCTGCCGAGCCGGGCCGCCGACAACCTGTTCTGGCTCGGCCGCCACCTGGAGCGGGCCGAGGCGGTGATCCGCCTCACCGCCTGCTTCCTCGACGGCGCCGGCGCCGTCTCGATGGCTACGGAGGACCGCGCCACCTCGGCCCGCATCCGGGCCCTGCTGCATGCCTGGGGCGCCGTGCCCTCCGCCGAGGGGCCGGCGGCGGCGCTCGCCCACCACGCCCTCTCGGACGGGGGGCAGTGGGGCTCGGGGCTGGCCCACGCTCTCTCGGCCCGGCGCAACGCCGCATCCTTGCGCGAGCGCCTGTCGGGCGAGGCGTGGCGGGCGCTCTGGGCGCTGCGCGCCGTCCTGGAGGCGCCGGCGGAGGGCCTGGATTCGGAAGCCGCCCTCCTCGACCGGGCCGAGCGCGCGCTCTCCCTCACCGCGGCCCTCGCCGGCCTCGCCCAGGAGAACATGAACCGGGCCGGCGGCTTCGCCTTCGTCGACATGGGCCGACGCGTCGAGCGGGCGGTCAATGCCTGCCGCTTCGCCCTCGAATTCGGGGCTGCGGGGGCGAGCACCGACGATCTCGGGGTGCTGCTCGACCTCGTCGATTCCCGCATCTCCTACGGCGCGCGCTACATCCTCGGCGTCGCCCTGGCGCCGGTGCGCGACATGGTGCTGCTCGATCCCTACAATCCGCGCTCCCTCGCCTTCCAGGTCGAGCGGCTGGCCGAGCGCCTGGCCGTCCTGCCGTCCTTGCGCCAGGACGGGGTGGCGGAGCTGCCGGTGCGGCTGGTGGCCGGCCTGTCGGGCGAGATCGCCGCGGCGGAAGCCGCGACCCTGCCGCTCGGAACGGTGGCGGATTGGGAAATGCGGCTGTGGGAGATCGCCGAGGCGATCGGCGCCCGCTACTTCCCGGGCGGGTCGGATGCCGCCCGGCCCGAGAACCTCACCACCCTGGCGTGATCTCACCGCACCGATGCTGTACCGCCTGCGTCACCTGACGGCCTACGCCTACCGCAACCCGGTCGGCTTCGCCCGCTGCACCTTACGCCTCGCGCCGGCGGCGGGGGAGGGGCAGGCGCTCCTCTCGCACGAGATGGTGGTCGAGCCCGCGCCGCCGACGGCGACCGAGCGCGCCGACTTCTTCGGCAACCGCGCGGTGTCACTCACCGTCGACACGCCGCACCGGGAATTCCGCATCGACGCGCGCTCCCGCGTCCGAGTCGAGCGGCCACCGCTGCCCGACCCCGGGACCGGTCCGGCCTGGGAAGAGGTGCGGGCGCAGGTGCTGACCTGGCCCGGCCTCGGCCCCGACGCGCCCCTGCACTTCGCGGCGCCGAGCCGGCGGGTGCCGCTCCTGCCCGAGATCACCGACTACGCCCGGGCGAGCTTTCCCGCCGGCGGCGGCGCCTATGCGGGCGCCTTCGACCTGATGCGCCGCATCCGGGCCGATTTCGCTTTCGATTCCGAGGCGACCGAGGTCGGCACGCCGCTCGCCGAGTCCTTCGCCGGACGCCGCGGCGTGTGCCAGGACTTCTCGCACATCATGATCGCCGCCCTGCGGGGCCTCGGCCTGCCGGCGGCCTATGTCAGCGGCTATCTGCGCACCCTGCCGCCCCCGGGCCAGCCCCGGCTCGAGGGGGCGGATGCCAGCCATGCCTGGGTCTCAGTCTGGTGCGGGGAGGGCTGGATCGGCCTCGATCCCACCAACGGCATCGGCGTGCAGGACGACCACATCGTCGTCGCCCGCGGCCGCGACTACGCCGACGTCGCCCCGGTCGCCGGCATCATCGCCGGATCGGGCGCGCAGAGCCTGCGGGTCGCGGTGGATGTGGTGCCGGAGGACGAGAAGGCGGGCGGGCCGGGCTGATGCGCTGAACTCGGGGAGACGAGGTCCCGGCCCGCGGATGCGACACCAGCCGAGTGCCGTCGTTCGGACGGGACAGGGCCGGCGTGGCGAAGGGGACACTGGGCCGGTTCTGGGCCCCCGTCCTCAACCTGAATCAATCTTCGGCGATTTCGGGATGGCTGGGCGGCAATCCCAGCGTCATCATCCTCGGAATGCGATGGGTGTCGATCGTGCGACGCCACAGGCTCTGTTTTCACAAGGTCAAGCGCGTTTCCCTCTCCCAGACGGGAGAGGGAAACGCGCGACTTTGCCCGATGAGGTCCTTGCTGAAGACGAGGGCGCGGAGTCAGGCTACCGCGGCGCCCCCCGCCCCGGCTCGCCCGCTCCCGTCGCGCTGCCGCCGGCACGCTCGCCAGGCGGCACCGCCGCCGCGCCGGTGGTGCCGGTGCTGAGGCTGCTGTGACCGGCGCCCTTGCCGCTGTCCTGGCTGATGCCTGGTTGCCCGGCGGCGCCGGTGCTGTTCGGGCTGCCGGAGCCCGCGCCCAGCGTGCCACCGCCGACGCCGCCCCCGCCGGATCCGCCCGCCCCCTGTGCCGCGGCGAGTCCGGTGCTGCCGACGACGAGTGCGACGGCAATCGTCATGACATCGGTGATCCTGGCCTTCATGTCCGGCTCCTTCGTGAAGCGCCCCGCTCCGAGGCGGGCATCACGGGCAATCGGCGCCGGCTACCCCCGTTCCGGGAGGCGGCCATTCCCGCCGGGAGGCAGCCATGCCCGGAACGCACCAGAACCAAGCAAGCCGCGCCTCGTTGCCCCGCTATGGAACTCACGCTCCAGCCGGTGCGCGTCAGGACTGGAAGCGAGGCCGAGCAGGGATTGCTCGTCTTCGTCGACGGTACCCTCGCGGCGGTACTGGTCTGCCTCTCCGACGAGTATGGTGACGAGGCGGGCCTGTGGTTCCTCGAAGCGGGCTTCGGCAGCCTGGCCTCGCCGCAGGCGGAGACCTTCGTGGATCTCGATGCGGCGGAGGCCTGGATCGCGCGGCGCCTCGCCGCCGGGCTTAATCCTCGTCCTCCTCCGTGACGGTGTCGGAGAACGGCACGGTCATCACCAGGTGGCCGCCCTCGTCCGTCACCTCGAAGGTGCAGGAGAACCAGTCCCGCACCGCGTGCAGCCGCACCCGGGCGATCAGGTCGCGGGCGACCGCGAGGGCATGGTCGCGCGCCGCCTCCGGGCCGGCCAGCTCGTCCCCCTCCAGGTCCTGCGCCAGGCCGTTCGGGTCGGGGCCGTGCCGGAGATGGAAGAAGTAGAGCGGCATCAGGCGCCCTCGATCAGCCGGGCATATTCGGCTTCCGGCGTGCCGTAGCTGCCGTTCGTCAGCGCCAGGAGCTTGCCGCGGTCGAGCACCTCGATCCGGCGTCGCTTGGCCCGGATGCGGCCGGCGCCCTCCAGGTTCTGGATCGCCAGGGTCACCCCCGCCCGCTGCACCCCCAGCATCATCGACAGGAACTCGTGCGTGAGGACCAGCTCGTCGCTGTCCGACCGGTCGTGGCACATCAGCAGCCAGCGCGCGAGGCGCCCCTCGAGGCTCAAGGAGGCGTGGGCGTAGGCGGTCTGGGTGATCTGGACGATCAGGGTGTGGACGTAGCGCAGCAGCAGCCGGCGCAGGGCCGGGCTCTCGGCGATGGCGGCGCAGAACGCGTCCCGGCCGATGCTCAACCCCTCGCCCGAGAGCTGGACGAAGAAGACATGCGGCGTGGTGGTGCAATCGAGCGCGACCGGCACCGCGCCGACCAGCCCCTCGCGGCCGATCAGGCCGACCTCGATCCGGCGCTCGTCATGGGCGGTCGAGATCGAGACCATGCCGGTCTCAAGGAAGAACAGCTCGTCCACCGGCGCGTCCGGGGCGATCACCACCTCGCGCAGCTGCAGCGCGATGGGATCGAGATGCGGCTGAAGCCGCTCGAAATCGTCGGGCGCCATGGCCCGCAGGAGGCGGTTGCGTAGGATTGATTGCCGGGTCTGCGGCACGGATCCCTCCTCGCCGGTCGACAGCCGAGGCGTGCTGTCCCAACAGGAATCCTCGTCGCCGATTAGCAGGAAGTTTCTAATAACCCAAACCGATAGCATCAAACAACAAATGATCATAACAAATGATATATAGAATGTCATTTGACAACCGAAAATAATATATTCGATATCCTGCGCTAATTTGGGAACCGCCATCGTGTGCTGCAATTGTACGATACAACACCGAACTGCGCGATCTCTTACGTGTGCGGTATCGTGCGCCTATAACTCTTGGCAACGGCGCGCATCCGCGGGTCGAGACCGGGGGCGAGCGTGCGACAGGACGACCACCATCCGATGGTGCTGCTGATCGAGGAGGATCCGCTGGTCGGCCTCGCGGTCGGCGACACGCTCGCGGAGGCCGGCTACCGGGTCGCCGGGCCGCTGACGAGTCAGGCCGAGGCCCTGGCCTGGATGGCCCGGAGCGCGCCCGACCTCGCCGTCCTCGATCTTCCGCTCCGGGACGGCGACGGCAGCCGCCTCGCCCGGGCGCTGCGGAGGAGGGGCGTGCCGTTCCTGGTTCACGCCGACGATGCGTGCGACGCTGCCGCCTGCGCCGAGCTGCGCGCCGCGCCCCGATTGACCAAGCCGGCCTGGCACCGGGACCTCGTCCTGGTGCTCGGTCAGCTCGCCCGCGAGGCGCGACCATGACTGCGACGTCCACGACACTGACGATGCACCATCCCGCCGCACCATCCCCGGGCGGGCACCTGCTCCACCCGATCGTGCGCAAGCTCTCCGCCTACGGCCCCCTCGACCCGGAGGAGCACGCGGCGCTCACGGGTCTCGGTGCCGGAGCGCAGCGGGTCGAGGGGCGCCTCGACCTCCTGGTCGAGGGCAGCGCCCCCGACAGCGCCGTCCTGGTCCTGGAGGGGGTGGTCTGCCGCTACCGCCACCGCCCGAGCGGAACCCGCCAGATCACCGCCTACCTGGTGCCCGGGGACCTCTGCGACCCCGACTTCGTGCATCTGAGCCGGTTGAACCACAGCGTCGGCACCCTCGGGCCCTGCCGGGTGGCGCGGGTCCCGCGGGAGGTGCTGGCGGGCTTCACCGAACGGCATCCCGGCATCGCCCGGGCCTTACGTTACGCCAAGCTCGCCGAGGAGGAGACGACCCGCGAGTGGGTGATGAATCTCGGCTGCCGCTCGGCGATCGAGCGGGTGTCGCATCTCCTGTGCGAGCTGCACGAGCGGCTGCGCGCCGTCGGCTGGGCAACGAGGGCCGGCTACGACCTCGCCCTGACGCAGCAGGACCTCGCCGACACGACCGGCCTGTCGAACGTGCACGTCAACCGGGTGCTGCGGCAGCTGCGCCTGATGCGGCTGGTCGAGGTCGGCGGCAAGCGGGTCGAGATCCTCGACCTCGCCGGCCTGCAGGCCATCGCCGAGTTCCAGGCCGATTACCTCCGGCCCGCCGCCGGTTGATCAGCCGAGATCGAGTTCCACCGTCACCGGCACGTGGTCGGAGGGCTTGTCGAGCCCGCGCAGGTGCTTCTGCACCGAGGCCGAGACCAGGCGGTCGAGGGCTTGCGGCGACAGCAGCAGGTGGTCGATCCGGATGCCCTGGTTGCGCGGCCAGCAGCCGGCCTGGTAGTCCCAGAAGCTGTAGACGCCCGGCCGCCCGTCGCAGGCGCGCAAGGCATCGGTGAAGCCCTCGTTGAGGAGGGCGCGGAACGCCGCCCGGGTCTGGAGCAGGAACAGCGCGTCGCTCGTCCACGCCGCCGGATCGGCCACGTCCTCGGGCTCGGGGATCACGTTGTAGTCGCCGGCGAGCACCAGCACCTCCTCGCGCGTCCGCAAGGCCACGGCATGGGCCTGGAGCCGGCGCATGAAGGCGAGCTTGTAATCGTATTTCGGGGTGGCGACGGGGTTGCCGTTCGGCAGGTAGATCGAGGCGACCCGCACCGGCACGGTCGCGGTCGGGATCACCGCCTCGATGTAGCGCGCCTGCTCGTCGCTCGCGTCGCCCGGCAGGCCGCGGCGGATCTCCTGCAACGGCAGCGGCCGGCGGGCGAGCAGCGCGACGCCGTTGAACGCCTTCTGGCCGTGGGTCGCCACGACGTAGCCGGCTTCCTCGATCTCGGTGCGCGGAAACGCGTCGTCGACGCATTTCAGCTCCTGGAGGCAGACCACGTCGGGCTGCGCCTCGGCCAGGAAGGCCAGGAGATGGGCTAAGCGCTGCTTGACCGAATTGACGTTCCAGGTGGTGATCCGCATCGCGTCTCGCGCCGCTCGCAACCGCACTCGTGTGTGAGGCGCCCGTCATCGGGGTTTCGCGCAGCGCTGGCAAGCCGCGGGGGGCGGCGAGGTGGGGACCGGGCAGCATGGCGTCGGAATGGTGGGAGCCGTTGCGCGACTACTGCGAGCGCTCCGGGCCGGGGCTCCTCGCCGAGCCGTCGAACGCGGTCTCGAACGCCGCCTTCGTGATCGCGGCGATCCTGCTCCTGCGGCGCGGCCGGGCGCCGGACCCGGTCGCCGACGGCTTCGCCTGGCTGATCGGGGTGATCGGCCTCGGCAGCGCGGTCTTCCACACGCTTGCCGTGCAATGGGCGATGCTCGCCGACGTGATTCCGATCACGCTGTTCATCCACGCCTATTTCTTCCTCGCCCTGCGGCGCTTCCTCGGATTTTCCGCCCTGGCGGCGCTCGCCGGCACCCTCGCCTTCGCGGCGGCCGCGGCCTTCTTCGAACCTGCCCTGTCGCGCCTCGCCGGGCAGCCGTTCGGGGCCCTCAGCAACGGCTCGGTCGCCTACGCGCCCGCCGCGCTGGCCCTGTTCGGCGTCGGCGCGGCATCGTGGCGGTTCGGCAAACGGGATGGCGCCGCGCTGATCGGGATCGGGGCGCTGTTCCTGGTCTCGCTGACGGCGCGCACCCTCGACGCCGCCCTCTGCCCAATCCTGCCGCTCGGCACTCACTGGCTCTGGCACCTGCTGAACGCCTGCGTGCTCTACGGCCTGGTGCGGGCGGCCCGCCGCGCGGGACCTGCCTGACCGAGGCCTGCCTGACCCGAGGCCTGCCTGACCTAGGTGTCCGCTTCCTTGCACGGGTCCGGAAACCGTTGCAGAAGGACCCGGCTGCGGGGCCGCGACATTCGGGCCCGGCGCCTGACTGCCCGGATTGTTCGCCATGACTCAAGCCCTCCGCCTCGGCATCGCCGGTCTCGGCACCGTCGGAGCCTCCGTCGTCCGTATGGTCGCGCGCCGCGCCGAGGCGATCGGCGCCACCGCCGGGCGGCCGGTCCGGGTCACCGCCGTCGCGGCCCGCGACCGCGGGCGCGACCGCGGCCTTGACCTCCAGGGCGTGACCTGGTTCGACGATCCCGTCGCGCTCGCCCGCTCGGGCGAGGTCGATTGCGTGGTCGAGCTGATCGGCGGCGCGGAAGGCAAGGCGCGGGAGACCGTCGAGGCGGCGCTCGCGGCCGGCAAGCATGTGGTCACCGCCAACAAGGCGCTCCTCGCCCGGCACGGCCCGGCCCTCGCCCGCGCGGCGGAAGCGGCCGGCGTGGCGCTGGCCTTCGAGGCCTCGGCGGCGGGCGGCATCCCGGTGGTCAAGGCCCTGCGCGAGGCGCTCGCCGGCAACCGGATCTCCCGCGTCTACGGAATCCTCAACGGCACCTGCAACTACATCCTGAGCCGGATGGAGCTGGAGGGCCTGACCTTCGAGGCCTGCCTGAAGGACGCGCAGGCTTTGGGCTACGCCGAGGCCGACCCGACCTTCGACGTCGAGGGCTTCGACACCGCCCACAAGCTCGCGATCCTGACGAGCCTCGCCTTCGGCACCGAGCTCGACGCCGAGGGCGTCTCGGTCGAGGGCATCTCGGCGATCACCCCCCTCGACCTGCGCATGGCCGACGAGCTCGGCTACCGGATCAAGCTGCTCGGCGTCGCCGAGGCGACGGCGGCCGGCATCGAGCAGCGGGTCCACCCGACCATGGTGCCGAAATCCTCGGCCATCGCCCAGGTGATGGGCGTGACGAACGCCGTCACCATCGACACCGATGCCCTGCGCGAGCTGACCCTGATCGGCCCCGGCGCCGGCGGCGAGGCCACCGCCTCGGCGGTGGTCGCCGACATCGCCGACGTGGCCGCGGGCCGCACGCCCCCGACCTTCGGCCGCCCCGTGGCGAGCCTCACGGCCCCAGCGCGGGCGGAGATGCAGCGCCACGAGGGCGGCTACTACATCCGGCTGACCGTGCACGACCGCCCCGGCGTCGCCGCCGGCGTCGCGACGAAGATGGCGGAGCGCGAGATCTCGCTCGAGAGCATCCTGCAACACCGCTCCGAGAGCGCGGCGGCCCGCGACCGCCACGGCCGCTCGGGCTTGCCGGTGCCGCTGGTGCTGATCACCTACGCGGCGACCGAGGCGGCGATCCGCGCCAGCCTCGACGCGATGGCGGCGGACGGCCTCCTCTCCGAGCCGCCCCAGCTCATCCGCATCGAGCGCGAGTGAGTCCGGCGGGTGGTCCCAGCAAGTCGCCATCCATCGTGGCGACGGATTGACCGGACAACCATCCCGCGCAATCCACCGCTAACCGACCCGGTCATTGACAAAATTCAGTTCAGCGGCGCCGGTTTCTCCTCTAAGACCCGGGCCTAAGGACGAGCACGAGGATCACGAACGCATGTCGGACGCCAAGAAGCCGGGACCGAGCCAGGTCATCGAGCGCATCCTGACTCTCGAACTGGTGCGCGTCACCGAGCGGGCCGCCGTGGCGGCGG
Source organism: Methylobacterium frigidaeris (assembly GCF_022179185.1). Taxonomy (GTDB): domain Bacteria; phylum Pseudomonadota; class Alphaproteobacteria; order Rhizobiales; family Beijerinckiaceae; genus Methylobacterium; species Methylobacterium frigidaeris. Next base: position 114,625 of record NZ_BPQJ01000020.1, read on the forward strand.
CGCGCCTGCGCGGCCAGGGCAACGAGAAGGCCGCCGACCAGGCCGCCGTCGACGCAATGCGCCGCGAGCTGAACCGCCTGCCGATCGACGGCACGGTCGTGATCGGCGAGGGCGAGCGCGACGAGGCCCCGATGCTGTTCATCGGCGAGACCCTCGGCAACGGCTCCGGCCCGAAGGTCGACATCGCGGTCGATCCGCTGGAGGGCACCACCCTCTGCGCCAAGGACATGCCGGGCTCCGTCGCCGTGATGGCGATGGCCGAGGGCGGCACCCTGCTCGCCGCGCCCGACGTCTACATGCACAAGATCGCCATCGGCCCGGGCTACCCGGCCGGCACGGTGCATCTCGACGCGTCTCCTGAGGAGAACATCCACGCGCTCGCCAAGGCCAAGGGCGTGCCGCCGGCCGAGATCACCGCCCTCGTCCTCGACCGGCCGCGCCACACCGACCTGATCGCGGCGATCCGCCGGACGGGCGCGGGCGTGCGCCTGATCTCGGACGGCGACGTGGCCGGGGTGATCTTCACCACCATGCCGGAGGAGACCGGCATCGACATCTATCTCGGCATCGGCGCCGCACCCGAGGGCGTGCTGGCGGCGGGCGCGCTGCGCTGCATCGGCGGCCAGATGCAGGGCCGCCTGATCCTCGACACCGAGGAGAAGCGCGACCGCGCCGCCAAGATGGGCGTCTCCGATCCGAACCGCCTCTACGCCCTCGACGACCTCGCCCGCGGCGACGTGGTGGTGGCGCTCACCGGCGTGACCGACGGGGCGCTGGTCAAGGGCGTGAAGTTCGGGCGCAGCACGATCCGCACCGAGACGGTGGTCTACCGCTCGCATACCGGCACCGTGCGCCGGATCGAGGCCGAGCACCGCGACTTCGACAAGTTCCACCTGAAGTAGGACCTTTCGGATCAAGGGCCGCGCCGTGGTCACGGCGCGGCCCTTGATCCGGGGGCCTTTCCCCGCGACCCTGACGGCGATTCCCCACGACAGGACCGCCGCCGGATGCCCACCCTCACCATTCGCCCGCTGCGCCCCGACGAGCGCGCCGCCTGGGAGCCGCTCTGGCAGGGCTACCTCGCCTTCTACGGCGCCACGGTCTCCCCCGAGGTCAGCGATCTCACCTGGGCCCACCTGCACGATCCCGCCGAGCCGATGCATGCCCTCGTGGCCGAGCAGGAGGACGGCAGCGTGATCGGCCTCGTCCACTACATCTTCCACCGCTCGACCTGGACCGCCGGGCCGTATTGCTACCTGCAGGACCTGTTCACCGCGAAAGAGGCCCGCGGGAAGGGGGCGGGGCGGGCGCTGATCGAGGCGGTCTACGCGGCGGCACGGGAGGCGGGGGCGAGCCGGGTGTACTGGCTGACCCAGGAGGCCAACGTCACGGCGCGGGCGTTGTACGACACGCTGGCGGACCGGCCCGGATTCATCCAGTACCGGAAGATCTTGTAAGTTCCGGCCGAGCGGCGCGCCGCGAAAAACCCTTCCGCCTCTGCGGGGGAGGGTGCCCTGCGGATGCGGGGCGGGAGAGTGGCAGCGCGACGCCGATCCAGGGAGCGCTCGTCACCACGGTCACGATCTCTCCGGAAGCGGCGTCCCCTCTCCCGGCCCCTGCTGACGCAGGGGCCACCCTTCCCCGCGGAGGGGGAGGGTTTTTCGCGGCGTCCGTGCAGACGAGAAAGGCTCCCGACGCGTCGCCGGAAGCCTCGTTCATCCGCGAAATCCGCGCTGCTTCTACCGGAACAAAGACGCCATCCCGCCCTGCATCCGCCCCAAGCCCTGCTTGGCGATCGCGTTGCCCTGGTCGATGGCGATGGCGCGCTGGTAGCTCTCCGTCGCCTCCTGGCGGCGGTTGGACTTCTCGTAGGCGAGACCCCGGTAGGCCCAGGAATCCGCGTCCTTGTTGTTGACGTTGAGGGCGGCGTTGTAGTCCTCTATCGCCTTGTCGTACTGGTTCGTGGCGATCAGGCTCTGCCCGCGGGCGGCGTAGGGCGCGCTCACGAAGGGATTGCGGTCGATGGCGGCATCGAAGTCGCCGATCGCGGCGCGATGCTGGCCCTGTGCCTGCCGCACCAGGCCGCGGGCGTGATAGGCTTCCGCCGATTCCGGCGTCAGGCGGATCGCCTGGCTCAGGTCGCTGTAGGCGGCCTCGAAGTTCCCTTGCGCCCGCTGCAGGTTGGCCCGGCCGATATAGGCGGCGGTGTAGTTCGGATCGGCGGTGATCGCCTTGGTGAAGTCCTGCAACGCCGCATCGTTGCGGCCCGACTGGCGGTAGGCCAGGGCCCGGTTGCCGTAGGCCGAGGCCGAGTTCGGGTCGAGCTGGATCGCCTTGGTGAAGTCGGCTATCGCCGAGTCGAAGTTGCCCGCCCGGGCATAGGCCGCGCCGCGGGTGTTGTAGGCCGCCGCGTCGCTCGGATTGCGCTGGATCACGTCCGACAGCGAGGCGATGTTGACCTCGGTCGCCCCGGACTTGTCGGCCTCGACCACGGCGAATTGCCGCGTCGCGGTGGCACGGCTGACGGTGTCGCAGCCGGCGAGCGCCAGCGCGGTCAGCACGGTCGCCCCCAGCACCCGGGCCGCCGGTGTCACGCGGCTCAAGCCGATCACGTTGTTCATCGCCCGCTCCCCCGGGGCGGCGCATCCTCGTCGCGCCGCGCACCTTCGCCATTCGCACGCACGCCCCGCCTGAGCCGCGGTCCCGGTGCCGGAGAACCATTCCGGATCGGGGTGAACGCCGGCTTAAAGCGATGCGTCCTCGACGCTTGTGCGGGACGATGTGGCGAAGGTGTGGCCTCGCGCCGCCGCTGGGGCAGGGGAGGGCGCCGCGCCGGCAGGGTGTGGCCGCAAGGCCGCACCGCGGGGGGTGATCGGGGATCCGAACGATCGGATTCCGGCTTCGCTCAAGCCCCGGTCGTGACCCGGGTGACGTGGCCCATCTTGCGGCCGGGGCGAGCCTCGCCCTTGCCGTAGAGGTGGAGGTGGCGGCCCGGCTCGGCGAGGATCCGGGTCCAGTCCCCGGCCTGGTCGCCGATCAGGTTCAGCATCTCGACCGATCGGCCGGTGAGGGCCGGGCTGCCGAGAGGCCAGCCGCAGATCGCCCGGACGTGCTGGGCGAATTGCGAGGTCTCGGCCCCCTCGATGGTCCAGTGGCCGGAATTGTGCACCCGCGGGGCGATCTCGTTGACCACCACGCTCGCGCGGCCGTCCGGTCCGCGCACCAGGAACATCTCGACGGCCAGCACGCCGACATAGTCGAGCGCATCCGCGATGGTGCGGGCGATCGCCATCGCTTCGGCGGCCGTCTCCGGCGTCATGCCGGGGGCCGGCACGATGGTGCGGGCGAGGATGTGGTGGCGGTGCTCGTTGGCGCACGGATCGTAGGCCGAGAAGCCGCCCTCCGCGTTGCGGGCGGCCACCACCGACACCTCGGCCTCGAAGGCGACGAAGCCCTCGAGGATGCAGGGCTGGTCGCGCAGCGAGGCCATCACGGCGGCGGGGTCCGGGACCGCGTCGCGCAGCATCACCTGCCCCTTGCCGTCATAGCCGAAGCGCCGGGTCTTCAGCACCGCCGGCAGGCCGATCTCCTCGACGGCATCCTTCAGGCCCGCGGCATCGTCCACCGCCCGGAACGGCGCCACCGGGATGCCGAGGCCGGCGACGAAGCTCTTCTCCGTCAGCCGGTCCTGCGTCGTCGCCAGCGCCGAGGCGCTCGGATGCAGCGGCCGGCGGGCGGCCAGGATCTCGGCGGCGGCGCGGGGGATGTTCTCGAACTCGTACGTCACCACGTCGACGGAATCGGCGAAGGCCTGGAGCGCCGCCGCGTCGTCGTAAGCCGCGACCGTGCGCCGTCCCGCCACCTCGAAGGCCGGGCTGTCGGGATCGGGGCAGTAGATATGGGCCTTGAGACCGTACTGCGCCGCCGCGACCGCGATCATGCGGCCGAGCTGGCCGCCGCCGATGATGCCGATGGTCGCGCCGGGGGCGATAGGGGGCGTGCTCACGGGGCGCTCGTATCCGGGTGCTCGGCCACCGCCGCGCTCTGGTGGGCGCGCCAGGCGTCGAGCCGCTCGGCCAGGGCCTCGTCGGTCAGGGCCAGCACGGCGGCGGCGAGGAGCGCCGCGTTGACGGCGCCGGCCCGGCCGATCGCGAGCGTGCCGACCGGGATGCCGGCCGGCATCTGCACGATCGACAGCAGGCTGTCCTGGCCCGACAGCGCCTTCGACTCGACCGGCACGCCGAAGACCGGCAGCGGCGTCATCGCGGCCGCCATGCCGGGCAGGTGGGCCGCACCTCCGGCGCCGGCGATCACCACCCGGAAGCCGGCGGCCTTCGCACCCTTGGCGAAGGCGACCAGGCGGTCCGGGGTCCGGTGGGCCGAGACGATGCGGGCCTCGTACGGAACGCCGAGCGCGTCGAGGGTCTCGGCCGCGTGGCGCATCGTGGCCCAGTCCGACTGGCTGCCCATGATCACCGCGACGGGGGGCGCTGCCGCCATCGTCAAGCGCATCCTCTAGAAAGCGCTGCTAAGCCGCGAGCGGGCCGCAGCCGATGGTTCCCGCAGTAGCGACGCGTTTGCATTCGTGCAAGCAGCATGCAAACGCAAACGCAAACGCAAACGCAAACGCAAACGCTTGGCCAGGCCCGCCCGTCAGGCGATGATGTCCGGGGTGAGCTGGTCCTCCAGGAAGGTGATGCGGTCGCGCAGGGCGAGCTTGCGCTTCTTGAGGCGCTGGAGCTGCAGGCGGTCGCCGGCCATGACCCCGGACAGGGCCTCGATCGCGTCGTCGAGGTCGCGATGCTCCTCCCGGAGCCGCGCCAGCTCGCTCTCGAATTCCGCCGTCGATTCCGCACTCAACTCGAACGCCATCGCCGCCCCAGCCCTGGAGAGAGGTGGCGAAGCATGAACCAGCCCCCGGCCTCCGGCAAGGGCGCCGGCAGGGTTGTGCAGCCCCTCTCGGGCCCGCCGCGCCTGCGGCGCATTACGCAGGTGCAGCAACAAATACCTTCGACATCGGCCGCGGGCTGTGGCAGGTTGGGTGTGTCACCTACATGACAGGAGGCAATGGCTGATGTCGCTGCACACGCATCTCTCCGAGCTCGAGCGTAAGCACGAAGCCTTGGAGCGCGAGATCCAGGACGCAATCACCCACCTCTCCACCGACGACTTGCGAATTGTAGAGCTCAAGCGGCGAAAGCTTCACTTGAAGGATGAGATCAGTCGTCTGCGGACGACGTCCACCCGCGTGATGCACTAGCCCAGAAAAACCCGTTAGTGCCGCCGCGCCAGCGTTCGACGCGGCGGCCCCTGCCCCAGAGGCACGATCCACAGGCATGACAGAGCGGGCGGCGGGCCCCATGGGAGAGCCCGCGACTGACAGCCCGCGCAAGCTTCGTCACAATGCCTTGGCCATCTCCCGCAGCACGAATTTCTGCACCTTTCCGGTCGAGGTCTTCGGCAGCTCCGTGAAGACCACGTGCTTGGGCACCTTGAATCCGGCGAGAGACTGCCGGCACCAGCCGATCAACTCCTCGGCCGAGACCATCTCGGAGCCTTTCAGCTCCACGAAGGCGCACGGCGTCTCGCCCCATTTCTCGTCGGGCTTGGCCACCACCGCGGCCGCCGCCACCGCCGGGTGCTTGAACAGGGCCTCCTCGACCTCGATCGACGAGATGTTCTCCCCGCCCGAGATGATGATGTCCTTCGAGCGGTCCTTGAGCTGGATGTAGCCGTCCGGGTGCTTCACCCCGAGGTCGCCCGAGTGGAACCAGCCGCCCCGGAAGGCGGCCTCGGTGGCACCCGGATTCTTGAGGTAGCCGCGCATCACCACGTTGCCGCGGAACATCACCTCGCCCAGGGTCTCGCCGTCGGCCGGGACGGGCTGCATCGTCTCGGGATCGAGCACGTCGAGGGCTTCGAGCGGCGGGTAGCGCACGCCCTGGCGCGCCTTGCGGGCGGCCTGCTCGTCCTTAGCCAGCGCGTCCCAGTCGGCGTGCCACTCGTTCACCACCGCCGGGCCGTAGGTCTCGGTCAGCCCGTAGACGTGGGTGACGTCGAACCCGGCCTCCGCCATGCCGGCGAGCACGGCCTCCGGCGGCGGCGCCGCCGCGGTGAGGAAGGCGACACGGCGCGGCAGCGCGCGCCGCTCGGCCTCCGGCGCGTTGATGAGGAGCGACATCACGATCGGCGCTCCGCACAGATGCGTGACGCCGTGATCCGCGAGGGCGTCGTACATGGCCTTCGCCCGCACCTGCCGCAGGCAGACATGGGTGCCGGCCACCACCGACAGGGTCCAGGGAAAGCACCAGCCGTTGCAGTGGAACATCGGCAGGGTCCACAGATAGACCGGGTGCCGGCCGAGATTGCCCGCCACGACGTTGCCGACGGCCAGGAGCGACGCGCCGCGGTGGTGGTAGACCACGCCCTTCGGATCGCCGGTGGTGCCGGACGTGTAGTTGAGCGTGATCGCGTCCCACTCGTCGCCCGGCATCGGCCAGGCGTAAGCCGGGTCGCCGGCGGCGAGAAAGTCCTCGTACTCGACCGTGCCGAGGCGCTCGCCCGGGCCGTCATATTCGGGATCGTCGTAATCGATCACCAGCGGAGTCACCCCGGCCTGCGCCAGGGCCGGGCCCATGGTGCGGGCGAATTCCCGGTCGGTGATCACCACCTTGGCCTCGCCGTGATCGAGGCAGAAGGCGATGATCGCGGCGTCGAGCCGGGTGTTGAGGGTGTTGAGCACCGCGCCGGCCATCGGCACCCCGTAATGGCACTCGATCATCGCCGGGGTGTTGGCGAGCATCACCGCCACCGTGTCGCCCCGCCCGATCCCGCGGGCCCTCAACGCCGAGGCGAGGCGCCGGCAGCGGGCATAGAGGTCGCGGTAGCTGCGCGTGAGCCCGCCATGGATCACGGCCGTGTGGTCGGGGAAGACCGTGGCCGCCCGCTCGAGGAAGGTGAGGGGCGTGAGCGGCTGGTGGTTGGCCGGGTTCCGGTCGAGGCCGTGGTCGTAGATCGTCGAGGGGGCGGCGGGCGCGGGCATGGCGGCACTCTTCGGGGCGGTGGGGCACGGGGAGCGGTGTCGCACGCCCCTGCCGGCATGATGATCGGACATTCGGTCGAATCAAGCGCGGCGAGACCGTCCCGCCGCGCGATCCCCGGACGCCCGTCATCCGCTTGCGTGCAATCCCCCGCGCGGTCGGGGGTGCTACGCTGCCGTTCGCGCCGGCAACCGATACCCTGGAGCATCCCCGATCCGCTCACTCAGCATCGCCTCGACCCGGTCGAGCCCGTCCCCCGGCAGCGACGCGCTGGCGGCGAGGCCGTAGACCTCCCAGCCGACCGATACGAAGCCGAGGCCGAACCGCTCCGCCGCGGCGCGGGCGCCCAACCCCGCATCGGCCGCGCCGGACGCGATCACCGCCGCCACCGCCTGGTGGGTGAACTCCTCCAGCCCGTAGCCGACGATCGCCTCCGGCGGGATCCCGGTCTCGGCGAGCAGCCGGTCGAACCAAGCCCGGGTGCCCGAGCCCTTCTGCCGGTTGACGAAGCGGGCCTTCGTCGCGCGCAGGTCCGCGGTCGTCTCCAGCCCGAGCGGATTGCCGGCGGCGACGAGCCATCCCTGCTCGCGCTCGAACAGCGGGCGGACCCGGAAGGCCGGGTCGGCGACGAGGTCGGAGAAGGGCGGGCCGGCCGCTGCGGGCCCGACCGCCCCGCAATGGAAGCCCGCCGCATCGGCGCGCCCGTCCATGAGCCGCATTACCGCGTCCCGGCTGCCCATCACGGCGACCTCGGCCCCGCCCCACTGCGCCAGCACCTCCATCAGCAGGGGGTCGTGGCTCGCCGCCAGGGCGAGGCGCCGCGGGTGCTCAAGCAGGGCGGCGAGGCGGGCCTGCATCGCCCGGGTCTCGCGGGCGAGCGGCAGGGCCAGGCCCTCGGCCGCGCCCGCCAGTGCCTCGTGCAGGGCGGCGCCGGTTTCGGTGAGCGTGGTGCCGTGGCCGCGGGTCTTGCGCACGAGCGGGCGGCCGACATCCGCCTCCAGCGCCCGGACGCGCTCCCAGACAGCGCGGTAGGACAGGCCGATCTCGGCGGCCGCACCCTGCACGGAGCGGGTCCGGGCGATCGCCCGCAGGAGCGCGAACGTCTCGGCGACGGCGATGCGCGCCCGGCCGATCCGCAGCGAGCCGCCGAGCCCGAGTTCGATTACGGGACCTTCATCGGCCGGTATCGTCATCGGGAGCCCATCGCAACGTCCTCTTCCCTCCGGAGCGTGCCTGCCGCAATGCGGCGCGCGGCTGCCGGACCACAACCCACCCTTGTGCGCTGGCCCGGCGCGACGCCGCCGGGTGGGGCAGCCTGCACCATCGGCAGGAGACATCCTATTGATGTCCGCAAAGCGGCATCGTACCGCCGATGATCTCGCACGCGCCGCGCGGCGTGCCGCCGGCCCGCCCCGGCTGCGAGGCCCGTAGGGAGGCCGACGACCGCATGATGCATCCGGAGCTCCTCCACCCGGCCCGGATCCCGGCCCGCGCCCGGCTGACCGTGCCGCCCGCGGCCGTGGAGCGGGCGCGCGAGGGCCGGGCGTCTCCCCTGCCGGCCGACTGGATCACCGAGGGCGGATTGCGCGCCTTCCGGGCCGATGCCGGTTACCTCGGGCGCTCGATCGCGGCGCTCAAGCTCTACCTCGCCCTGGTCGTCAGCCAGGACGCAGCCGGCGGTGATCCGGCGCCGATCCTCCTGTCCTACGAGCGGATCGCCGCGCTGTCCGGCCTCTCGGACCCGCTGATCTGCGCCGACAAGAAGGCACTCCTCGATCAGGGCCTCGTCGCCACCTGCGGCGATCGGCCGGGCGGGACGATCGCCTACCGGCTGACGGGCCTGCACCCCTCCACCGCGGTGTCCCTCCTGCACGGGCCGCGGCCAGGCATGCCGATCGCCACCCTGCACGGTCTCACCTGCCGGAAGGCGCCCAACCTCGCTGCGCTGAAGACCTATCTGCTGCTCTGCGCGTATGGGTGCGACCTTGACGGTGCCGTCACCCTCGACGTCGATGCCGCAGCGGGTCTCACCCTTACCAGCCACGTCAAGATCGTCGCCGCCCTCGCCGCCCTGCAGTCTCTCGGGCTCGCGGAAGCGCTCGGGACTCCGACCCGGCTGGCAGACCAGCGCCGGATCCGCCTGCTGCCGCTGCGGTGATCGCGCCGCCGAGCCGCTGGTCTCCCGGTGCTTCCTGGCGGGCTCCGGCACGAAGGCCGGGACCCGCTGCATGTCGCCGACGCCGTCACCGTCTGGCCACTGACTGACCGTCTGCTCGCTCACATGCGCCGCTGAAGCGAGCTGCCGAGGTTTTCAGCGAACGGCGCCGGGCGGAGCAACGTTGGTGGTTTCATTGGCGGAACGGCGGAGGAAGAAGGCTGACGCCGCTCAAGCCGTTGAACGTGTTGGTGGTGCGACCAGTCGGCTTCGTACCCGTCTCTGCCCGCCCTTCCCTGTTCTCGCGGAAAAAACAGGGAATGCGCGCGGAAAACAGGCTCGAGCGGGCGTCCGCCGCCGCGGATCCCGTCAGCCCAGCAACGACTTAGCCGCGAGTTCCCTGCACGCCGAAACAGGGAACGCGCGGACCCGATACAGGGAGTGATGCAGCGAAAATGTTCCGCGTCCGTTCTTGACGCCCCGAGCCAGCTGCGCCATAAGCCTCCGCAGGAGCGACGGCCTTCCTCTTCAGGAGTTCAGCCCGCGCGAGTGGGCTCACACCGGCGCTCCCAGTCAGCAGCACCGAACCTCGCAGCGGGTTAGCAATCGGGCAGCAGACGACCACCTGGATCTCCTCGTCGGAGGTCGGGAGCGTCGATGCTCGTCCAGCCGTGCTGCCACGCCCTCCGACAGCGAGATCCTCCATCCCCCCGCACGCGCCGCCCGCCCGTGCGACCGATCGAGGTCTCCCATGTCCACGCGTTCCCGCTCCCGCCTCAGGTCCGCTCCTCCAGCCACGTCCACCACCGTCCTGCCCGAGCAGGTCGAACTCGTCTCCACCACCGAGCTCAAAGCCTACACCCGCGAGCTGCGTCAGCACCCCGACAAGCAGGTCGCCCAGATCGCCGCCAGCATCCGCGAGTTCGGCTTCCTCGTCCCCGTCGTCGCCGCGCCCGACGCCACCATCCTGGCCGGGCACGGGCGCTGGATGGCCGCCAAGCAACTCGGCCTGCCGAGCGTGCCCGTCATCCGCGCCGCCCACCTCTCGCCCGAGCGGCTGCGGGCGTTCCGCCTCGCCGACAACCGCCTGGCCGAGAACGCCAGCTGGAACCGCGACGCCCTCGCCCTCGAGCTGACCGAGCTCACCGGCCTCGTGCTCGACTTCGAGCTCGAACTCACCGGCTTCGAGACCGCCGAGATCGACCTCATCCTCGACGGCGACGCCTCGGAACAGCGGGATCCCGCCAACGACTGCGCCGTCCCAGCCGCCGGTCCGGCCGTGACCCAGCCCGGCGACCTCTGGCGCCTGGGTGACCACCGCCTGGTGTGCGCCTCCGCCTTGGACGGCGAGAGCTACGCGCGCCTGCTGAGCGGCCGGCCGGTGCGCACGGTGTTCTCCGACCCACCCTACAACGTGCCGGTCGCCGGCCACGTCTGCGGATCGGGTCGCGTGAAGCACCGCGAGTTCGCCATGGCCTCGGGCGAGATGAGCCCGGACGCGTTCACCCGCTTCCTCGCCACCGCCATGACGCACCTGCGCGACAGCCTGGTTCCGGGTGGGCTGATGTACCTGGCCATGGATCACCGCCACGTCTTCGAGCTCACCTCGGCGGCCCGTGCCTGCGAGCTCGAGCAGCTGAACCTGTGCGTGTGGAACAAGACCAACGCCGGCATGGGCTCGTTCTACCGCTCCAAGCACGAGCTCGTCTTCGTGCTCAGGAAGCCCGGCGCGGCGCACCTGAACACGATCGAGCTCGGACGACACGGCCGCTACCGCAGCAACGTCTGGGACTACGCGGGCGTGAACAGCTTCGGGCGGCGGCGGATGGAGGAGCTGAGCTCGCACCCGACGGTCAAGCCGGTGGCGCTGGTGGCCGACGCGATCAAGGACTGCTCCCGGCGCGGCGAGGCTGTGCTGGACGGTTTCTGCGGCTCGGGCACGACGCTGGTGGCGGCCGAGCGGGCGGGGCGGGTCGGCTACGGCATCGAGCTCGACCCGGTCTACGTCGACGTGGCGGTGCGGCGCTGGCAGGCGCTCACGGGCGAGCGGGCGATCCACGACGCCTCGGGCGAAGCCTTCGACGCGCTCGCCCTCCGGCGGCTTCAGCCTACCGTGCAGAGTGCCGCCGAGACCCACGGTGACGCGACCGGAGCGGGAGATCAGGCCGGCCTCGTGGGGGAGGGGGCGGTCCATGTCTGAGCATCGCTCCAAGAGGCCGCGCGCCGACCACCCCGCGGAGTACGAGGTCGGCTACGGCCGACCGCCCCGCGCCAGCCAGTTCAAGCCGGGCCAGTGCGGCAACCCGCGGGGCCGCCCGACCAAGCCGAAGTCGCTGCAGGCCGCGCTCGAGCGCGAGCTCGACCGCGCCATCGTGGTGCGCGAGGCCGGGCGCGAGAGGCGCCTGAGTAAGCGCGAGGTGATCACCCGGCGGGTGGTGGACGACGCCTGCCGGGGCGACGCGCGCGCCCTGCGCCTGGTGCGCGACATCACCGGGTCAGTCGCCTCGGCCCAGGGCGCGTCGGCCGACCCAGGTCCGGCCGCGGCTGCACCACCGGACAGCACCGACCAGGCGATCATCGCCGCCTTCGCGGCGATAATCCGCGCGGGCGCCACCTTGCCCACCGACGACGGGCCTCCGGCGTTGCAGCCCCGCGATCCCGGCGAGAGCAGCCTCGTTCTCGTCCCGACGTCGTCCCGGCATTGAGGAGCCCGCGCCATGATCCCCGACGCCGCCCTGCGCGACGCACTCCTGCGCGAGCACCTCTACTTCTTCACCTGGAAGACCTTCGCCGCCCTCCATCCCGGCCAGGCGTTCACCCCGGCCTGGCACGTGCGCGCCATCGCCCACGCCCTCGAGCGCCTCGCCCGCGGCGAGTGCCGCCGCCTGCTGATCACCGTGCCGCCCCGCCACCTGAAGTCCATCTGCACCGCCGTTGCCCTGCCGGCCTGGCTGCTCGGCCGCGACCCCGCCCTCAAGATCATGGTGGCCAGCTACGGCGGCGAGCTCGCCACCAAGCACGCCCGCGACTTCCGCGCCGTGCTGGCCCAGCCCTGGTACCAGGCCCTGTTCCCGCGCACCCGCCTGGCGCCGGGCGGCAACCGTGAGGACGAGCAGTTGACCACCGCCCGCGGCGGGCGCAAGGCGATCTCGCTGGGCGGAGCCGCCACCGGGTTCGGGGCCGACCTGATCATCGTGGACGATCTGATGAAGGCGGCCGACGCCGCCTCGCCGGTCGAGCGCGAGCGGGTGCGCAGCTACTACGAGCAGACGCTGCTGTCGCGGCTGAACGACAAGGGCGCTGGGCGGGTGGTCGCGATCCAGCAGCGGCTGCACGAGGACGACCTGGCCGGCTACCTGGTGGCCAGCGGCCAGTTCGAGCACCTCAACCTGCCGGCCCTCGCCACCGGCGAGGAGAGCGTCCCGATCGGCTTCGGGCAGGTGCACTGGCGGGCGAAGGACGAGGCGCTCTGCCCCGAGCGCGAGCCGGCGGCGGTGCTGGAGCGGCTGCGGCGGGAGATGGGCGCCTACGCGTTCTCGGCGCAGTACCAGCAGGATCCGGTGCCGCCGGGCGGCAATCGGGTGCGGTGGGAGTGGCTCGGCAGCTACGCGGCGGTGCTCGGGCGCGAGGCGTACCAGGGGGTGGTGCAGAGCTGGGACACGGCGCTGACGGCGGAGCCGACGAGCGACTACTCGGTGGGGCAGACGTGGGGCTTCCGAGAGGACCACTGGCACCTGCTGGATGTGGTGCGCGAGCGGCTGGACTTTCCCGAGCTGAAGCAGCGTGTGCGGGGGCAGGCGGGGCGGTGGAACGCCGACCTGGTGCTGATCGAGCATGCGGGCTCGGGCATCCCGCTGCTGCAGCAGCTGCGGGCGGAGGAGGGCGGGAGGCGGGTGTACCAGGGAGTGAAGGTGAAGCTCGACAAGCAGACGCGGTTCGAGGGTCAGACGGGGCACCTCGAGACGGGGCGCTACCTGCTTCCGCGTCAGGCGCCGTGGCTGGAGGCGTTCCGGCGCGAGGTTCTGGCGTTCCCGCGCGGGCGGTACGACGACCAGGTGGACAGTCTGGTGCAGTTCGTGGAGTGGTCGGGCTCGCCGCGCTCGCGGGGGCTGCTGGAGCGGGATCCTGAGACGGGTCGTCCACTCGGCCGAGCTCGTCCGGAGGGTTACCCACTCCCGAGACGCTGATTGCTTCGTAACCGACGTGGTGTGGGTCTCTTTCGAACTGCGGCACCGTCGCCGTGGTGACATCATCCATTCGGACGCTCTCGGCACGAGAGTGACCATGCGCCTCACTTCCGAACCAGCTTTCGGCGAGACACGGGAATGTGTGCGAAACTGACGTACCGGATGTCACGTAGTTGTGGCAGTCCTAGCCGCCTGCCCGTCTGGAGTGCTGAATGAACAGGCTGATCATACAATTCGCAGCAGTCCTGCTCAGCAATCCGGCGTTTTGGACATGGTCCACCCTTGGAGCAGAGATCATGGACGTCCCATCTTTGTTCGCAACCGCGCAACATGAGGGCCGCGTCGGCGTAGCCCGCAAGTCAAAGCTGATCGATGCTCGTCCAGCGATACCAGGTGAGATCGTGATCAGCATCATCGCGGGCGAGGGCGAGGAGACCCGGAGCAAGCCTGCCGAGGTCGGGGACATGGTGGTGCAAAACCGCTGCGAGGCTACGGGTCATGAGGAGTACCTGGTCAAGGCCGGGAGCTTCGCGGAGCGGTATGAGGGACCGCTTGAGGCGGAACGAGCTGATGGCTGGAGGCCTTATCGGCCGCGTGGGGTTGACATGTTGTACTTCATCGTCCGCGAGGCTGATGGAAACTTCACCTTCAACGCGCCTTGGGGAGAGCCGATGATCGCGCGACCAGGTGATGCCATCGTCCGCGATCCTAACGATCCGAATGACACGTACCGCGTCGCACGCGACGCGTTCAGCTGCACTTACGAAATTCGGAGAGAACCCGAGGCCGCGAAGAAGCCCCTCTGATTGGATTGCGGATTTTGTGGCGTTGTCACGAGGGGCTTGTCACGTTAACCAGCCCTCGGCTTGCCGAGGTTGGTGGAGCGTCGTAGCCGGGCGGCATGAGCCCCCCTCTCGTACTCCGGTTATCGCTTCCCGCGCAACATCATCCAGCGCGCCGTCTGGATGTATCCGGTTCACCCTCAGCTTCCGGGATGTCGAGGAACTCCTGGCCGAGCGCGGCATCTGCGTCGCCTACGAGAGTATCCGGCGCTGGGTGCTCAGCTTCGGTCCCGCCATCGCGCGACGGCTGCGCGCCTCACGTCCGAAGCCGCACGGGCGATGCCACCTGGACGAGGTGTTTGTCCGGATTGGTGGCCGACAGATGTACCTGTGGCGAGCCGTGGATGCGGAAGGCGAGGTGCTCGACCTGCTGATCCAGCCCAAGCGTGATAAGAAGGCAGCCGTGAAGCTCTTGCGCAGGCTGATCAAGAAGCTCGGCTTCGCTCCCGGGGAGCTGGTGACCGACAAGCTCGGCTCCTACGGCGCGGCGCGACGCGAGTTGCGTCTCTCCTGCCGCCACGAGCAGGGCCTTCGCAAGAACAACAGGGCGGAGAACTCGCACCAGCCGGTCCGACGCCGAGAGCGAAAACAGCAGGGCTTCAAGTCGCCGGGGTCAGCCCAACGGTTTCTCTCGATGCACGCGGCAGTCCAGAACACCTTCTACGTTCAACGTCACCTGATCTCCCGCCCCACGCTGCGCCTGTTCAGGGCTGAGGCGGCAGGTGCGTGGCAAACGGCAACCCCCGCGGCCTGAGAGAACACGCGATCTGCCGTTCCTGCGACCGCATTCCACTTCCCGTGACAACGCCCGAGCGGCTACGCCGCCCCATCAGCCGCCGCAAGCCGGTCATGCCGACCAGCTACGGTGCTCGATCGGCCCCGGCAAGCCGGGACGCCGCCCAACGTGACACCCCCCTCCGCCGTACCCCGACCCGAGCGGAGCGAACCTGCCACCTTCACATGACAGCGTTCCCTCAGTCATGACGGCCGGCCGGTCAGCAATCCGCGTTAGGTACACAAGCCTCTCCACGTTCATTTTGCCAACATCGTGTCCCGTCCAAACTTCTGCGCAATTTTTTCGATTCTTCTTGACAATCCTTGGCGTAATGTTTTTTGGTTAGACCAGTATATCGTCGGAACATCGAAAATATCGAACTCAAGTTTGACTCCCTCTTTAGCCGTAACCATGACTGGCTTCCCAAGTGCTTGAGCCCAGCCGAGCTCGTAATAGACGTTCGGCCGCGGCTCGCTTACGTCAACAATTGCAAATGCGCACTGACGGATTTTTTCTATAATTTCCGGAAGTATTCGCTTGTTCTCATCGATATGCTGATCTACACGGCATGCATCAAAGCCGTACTTTGAACAGGTGTCAGAAAATGTCTCGTAAGCATCCTCTAAATCAGGGTCCTTGCCAAAGGACATAATCACAAATGCCGAATTCGGTGTTATGATGTTCTCCGCCAATGCAATTATCTGAGCCGCAAATGATTGTAAAGCTTCGGGTGAATGCTCGACGAGAACACGGTTAAGTTGTTCATAGGCGCTCCTTGATACCCTTGAAGCGTAACGCAAATCGAACTGGTCGAGTTCGCTTTGGTAGATATCCTCCGCGGCGAGTCCAAAGGTTGCCACTGGAAGTAGTGGCTTTGCAGCGATCCTGGCCCAATTCGCGGCCCTGTGAGTTCCCTCCCAGCCTGCGACGAGAACGGTGGCGTCTGCGAGCACAATTGGTTCTGGAAAGATCAGCCGATGCCCAATTAGATCCCACCTTGGCAAAGCGGACTGGCGAATGCTGCCAATCTTGTGAACTGGTTCAGCTCCTTTTCCAACATATGATATCACGTAATCATCAGGAGACTTCCCTAAAGCCCGCACGGCAGCCTCGGCGGCAACTGCAGCCTCCTTATCTAAATCGGTTTGGCATCCACCTAGAAGTTTATGTCCTTTTCTTATTAGCTCAGCACTAAGCGCCCTGACGAACGCAATGACGTCATCAGCCTTGCTCTGATCGTCAGGAAGCCCGCCCGAAACTAGTATTTGCGGCATAGTTGCTCCTCCTTGAGGCACTCGTGCAACAAAGATATAAGCATTTTCGCGTAAAGATCGACTGCCCTCCTCGGAGGCTTGTCACGCCGCGAGCAACTTGGCTAGCCCAGACGGGGTTAGCTGGCGCTGTCACCGCTACCGAGCATCGGGTGTATCTGAAAGTCGAAACTCGTCTGAGAAAATTAACCGAGACAAATTTCCGGGCGATGGGCTTGCGATCGGGTCGGATGCTGAATTTAACATGAGAGCAATGTCATCGGAACTGAGCTGCGGTCGCGGTAATGACATGTGGTAGTTTGAATTTGATCGGACATACAGCATCTGGAAGTGGTCAGTCTCATCTGCCTGCTGGCGATCAGGCGGCGATCAGTTTGGCCTGAGACAGGGAGGACAACGTTAAAGAACGTCTGCATCGGCGTCTTGCCGAAACACCACCGGCCCTGGTGAGGCCGCTCCTCGTTGTACAATCTCTCACCACAAGACCCATAGTACCGGCGCTGGCGACGACGGCCTTATCGTCTATGGATGGCATACGTGGGCCGGCCGCGCGGTTCGTGTCCACGACGGGCATTGTCACACGAAGCGGTGGTGGGCCGTCTCGGCTCGGCGTAGGGCAGCGGTATGCAGCCCGTCTCGCACGCGCGCCACCAATTCCCGCCCGAGATCATCCGCCACGCGGTCTGGCTGTACCTCCGCTTCACACTGAGCTACCGCGACGTGGAGGAGCCCCTAGCCGAGCGCGGAACCGAGACCACTACGAGAGTGTCCGACGCTGGGACCTGAAGTTCGGGCCTGTCTTCTCCCGCAACTTGCGGCGACTGCGGCTTAGCTCGACTTTAGCCATTCATGCGGCGTGGCAGAGGGCATAGGCCCAGGGAGCGGGGAGGCGGAAGCGGGGTTTTGTTCGGGCGGACCGACGCAGTGATGTTGCCAAAGTCCGCTCGCGCCAGACCGCATAGCGCACGGCGGCCAGAGCATCGGCGAAGGTCGGACGCGGTTTGGGGTACCACGCGGCGGCCGCGATCCGTTGTCGCTGGCGGGCCGGGAGCCGTGCAGCCAGCAGTGTGACGATCGAGAACAGGGCGAGCAAGCAGGGCGTGGTGCGGGCAATTGCCGTGTTCGACCACTGCCGCAGCGTCTCGACGCCGAGATGGGCGCGCAACTCCTGGAAGGTAACCTCGACGGTCCAGCGCCGCACGAACCACCCCACGATCTGCGCGGGCTCTCGCGTCGGATCGGTGCACAGCAGGGCCTGGGGCGGCACTGTCACGCGAAGGAGTAGCGGCGCGCTGTGGGGCGGGGTAGGGCCGGGGCATGCAGCCCGTCTCGTACGCCCGCCACCAGTTCCCGCCCGAGATCATCCGCCACGCGGTCTGGCTGTATCTCCGGTTCACGCTCAGCTACCGCGATGTCGAGGAACTCCTGGCCGAGCGCGGCATCAGCGTCGCCTACGAGAGTGTCCGGCGGTGGGTCCTGAAGTTCGGGCCTGCCTTCGCCCGCAACCTGCGCCGGCTGCGGCCTCGGCTGGCCAGCACCTGGCACTTGGATGAGATGGTGGTCTCGATCCAGGGCCGGCGCCTGTACCTGTGGCGCGCCGTGGATGCGGAAGGCGAGGTGCTCGACCTCCTCGTGCAGCCCCGGCGCGACAAGAGGGTCGCCCTGAAGCTCCTGCGCAAGCTGATCAAGAAGCAGGGCTTCGCGCCAGAGGTGCTGGTCACGGACAAGCTCCGCTCCTATGCGGCTGCTCATCGC